>NZ_STGY01000004.1:143745-176730 GCF_004912275.1 Glycomyces buryatensis | reverse complement strand
AGCACATCACGCACACCACAAGCCCACCAACAAAAACTTTCCACCTGTGGATAACTCCGACGGGAATCGATTCGTCCTGTGGATAACCCCGATGCGAGTTGACGCTCTCATAGGAGGCGAGCTATAGGCGGTAGCGTCGCGGGCATGGAGACTCCGGTCAGTGGGACCTTGCATCATGTTGAGCTGTGGGTGCCCGATCTCGATCGGGCTGTCGCTTCTCTCGGATGGTTGCTTGAGCGCATGGGCTATGTGCGCCATCAAGACTGGGAAGCCGGACGCAGCTGGCGGCTCGGGCCCACCTACCTGGTGGTGGAGCAGTCTCCCGCCCTAACCGGTGACCGGCACGACCGGTGCGCACCGGGACTGAACCATCTCGCGTTCCATGTTGGTGACGACACCAAGGTGGAACAGCTGGCCGTCGAGGCCACCGGTCATGGTTGGACGCTGATGTTCGCCGATTCGCATCCGTTCGCCGGCGGCGACAAGCACTACGCCGCCTACCTGGAGAACCAGGACGGCTTCGAGGTTGAGATCGTCGCCATGGCGATGGCTTCGATCGACACGGCGTCGAAGGCCGCCACCGACACCTCCCGCCGGTTGCAGTGAGCTGCCGGCACCGTCCGGTCTCGCCTAGCCGAAGACCCGCTCGGCCAGCTCGGACAGACGGGTGGCGGCCCGTTCCTGGGCCTTCTTGATCGTCGCCGTGGCTTCTTCGGCGAGAGATTCGCAGTCGTTGTCCAAGGTGGCGTTGGGGACCAGGAACTTGAAGACCGTCAAGCGGCACTCGACGGTCACCTCCGCCGAGCACAGGTCGTCGTCCGTGGTGTGCTCGAACCGTTCGTCGGCGAGCGGCGCGAGCTGCCGGCGGAACTCGGCGACCAGTGGGTCCGGGACCGCGCCCGGGTTCAAATCGGCGGCCGCGCGTTCCAAGCTGCGGGCCGCTTCGGCGCGGGCGGTGTCCGCCGCCGCCCAGGCCTCGCCGATTGCTTCGCCCACAATGGGATTGCTCAGACGGTCGATCGTCGGACTGAAAGCCAGCGCCACCAGCCCACCGGTGTGATCCAAGCGCACCCACGCGATCCGCTCCGGGTCGGTGCCGTCGTAGCCGGTCTGGGTCAGCTCCTCGATGAGCGCGCCCGCGCGCTCGGCCCGCCGTTGCGCCGCCTCGTGCGCCTCGCGGTTCGGCGCCGCCTCCAGCGCGCGCAGGGCCGAGTCCCGCGCACCGGACGCGGGCAACCGCCCGGCCGCGGCGCGGCTGTCGGCGAGGCGGTTCTCGTAGTCGTCGGGGACGGGGGAACGGTCCATCGGTCTTCCTCTCCTGCGCGCGAAAGCGATCCAGGAAACTGTCGCTCTGCCCCTCCCCGATCCGTCCCCGATCGGTCACGGGCCGCCCAAAGCGCGTACACCACCGACCGCTCCCCCTTGTGGGACACTGGAAGCCCGTGCTCCCCCCGTCAGAAAGCCGACCCACTATGACGACCCTCGACGTGCGGCTCCTCGGGCCCCTGGAGGTCCGGATCGACGGCGAACCGGCGGCCATCCACGGGAACAACGCCCGCAAGCTCCTCGCGATCCTCCTCGACGAGGCGAACCGGTCGGTCCCCATCGACGGGATCGTTCGGGGCGTTTGGGAGGACGAGTTCCCCGAGCGGCCCATCCGCGCCGCCCGCAACCTCGTGTCCGACCTCCGAAGGGACCTGCGCCCGTTCGGCGACCGCATCGCCATCACCGACGGCGGCGAAGCCTACGTCTGCCGCATCGACCCCGGCGAGCTCGACGTGCTGCGCTGCAAGGAACACCAGCGCCGCGCCGCCGCGCTCCGAGCCACCGGCGACCTCGACGGGGCCGCCCAGGAGCTGCGCGCCGCCCTCGCCGCATGGCGCGGACGGGCCCTCTCCGGCGTCCCCGGTCGCCTGGTCGAAGCCATTGCGCGCGGCCTCGACGGGGACAAGCTCGCCCTGCTCGAGCAGTTCTTCGACGTCGAGATCGAACTCGGCCGCCACCAAGACGTGCTCCCCGAGCTGCGCGGGGTCGTCGCCAAGCACGCGACCCGCCAGCGTTTCGCCGCCCAGCTCATGCGCTCCCTCCATGCCTGTGGCCGTTCCGTCGAGGCCCTCGAACACTATGAGTCCGTGAGGGAGCACCTGGCCGACAGCCTCGGCGTCGACCCCGACCCCGAACTGCGCGCCGTCCACCTCGAGATCCTCAGGGCCGACAGCTCCGCCGAGCCCGACGCGGGCGAGGCGACTCCCGCGGGCGGGATCGCCATCGCCCCCTCCACGCTCCCGCCCACCACCGCCCGCTTCACCGGCCGCGACGAGCAGATCCGCGCGCTCGACCAGGCCCTCGACGCCAGTGCCAGTGCCGCCGGTTCCGCCGTCATCTCGGGCATGGGCGGGGTCGGGAAGACCACGCTGGCCGTGCACTGGGCGCACCGCGTCGCCGCCGAGTTCCCCGACGGACGCCTCTATTTCAACCTGCGCGGCTTCGACCCGTCCGCGCCCGAGACCGGCCCTGGCCCGGCGCTCGGTGCCGCGCTGCGCGCGCTCGGCGTCGAGCAGCACCGGATTCCCGCCGACGTCGAGGACCAGACCGGGCTCTACCGGACCCTCCTGGAGGGACGGAAGGTCCTGGTCGTGCTCGACAATGTGCGCGACACCCGCCAGGCGCGTCCGCTCCTGCCGGCTTCGCCCGGCAGTTTCACTGTCATCACCTCGCGCGACCCGCTGGTCGGCCTCATCATGGGTGGGGCCGCGCCGATCCCGTTGCAGGAGTTGACGTCGGACGAGTCGCAGCAGCTGCTGTCGGGATTCCTCCCGGGCGGGAAGATCGATGCCGGCTCCCGCACCGCGGGGCGGATCTTGCGGATCTGCGGTGGGCTTCCGCTGGCGTTGTCCCTGGTCGGCGCCTGGGCAGCCGCCCATCCGAGCGCTTCGCTGGTGTCGCTGGCCGAGCGGCTCGAATCGACCAGCAATATTCTTAACGTCTTCTCCGACAAGGGATCCTCCCTCGATCTGCGGACCGTGTTCGCCTGCTCCTACCAGGAACTGGGGCCTCGCGCCGCCGCCGCGTTCCGGCTGCTTGGGCTCCACCCCGGGCCCGACATCACCGCGTCCGCAATGGCGAGTCTGGCTGCGATCGCGCCCGATCAGGCCGCCGAGACCCTGCGCGAACTTGCCGACGCCCATTTGGTCGAGGAGCACCGGCCCGGCCGCTACACCATGCACGATCTGCTGCGCGCCTACGCCGTCGACCGGCTCGAAACCGGAGTCGCCCAGGCGGAGCGGAGTATCGCCGCGCGGCGGATGGTCGAGCATTACACGCACACCGCGGCCGAAGCCGGCCGCCTGCTCGCCCTCTACCGCGAGAGCCTCGACTTCGGCGAACCCGCGGGCGGGGTGCGGATGGAGACCGTCCGGGACGCGCGCGCCGCGCGATCGTGGTTCGCGGCCGAGTACCAGGTCCTGCGCGGGCTCGTCCAGCTCCGGTCCGACGAGGCGGACCTTGAGCACGAACCCGATTCCGATCCCGAGCTCGACGAGCGGATCTGGCAGCTCGCCTGGTGCCTGGCCGAATACATGATGGTCAGGCACCGCGGCGACGACCTGATGGCGGCCCAGTCGGCGGCGCTGAATGCGGCCAGGCGGGTCGGGAACGTGCGCGCCGAGGTCGTCTCGCTCGGCTATCTGGCCGGGGCGCTGCGGCTCATGGGAGAGGAAGCTGCCGCGAGCAAGCGCATCGACCGTGCGGTGGCGCTGGCCGAGCAGCACGGCGAAGCGTGGGCGAAGGCCTTCGTGCTCGGCATTGTGTCCGTCTACTCGGGACGTACGGGTGGCGGTGTAGGTGAAGACGGCGGGCCCGGACCCGTTGCCGAGTCCGGGCCCGAAAACTCAGTGCCCTAGGGGTTCTTGAACACCCTTTAGGCCGACTCGGCGTCGAAGACGGTGGCCAGGAGCGCTTCGACGGCCGCGTCGTAGGAGTCCGTGCCCGACTCGGCGACGCTGGCGACCCCGATGAAGCCGTTCACGCCGTCGACGTCGACCACCAGAATCGCGGTGTCCTCATAGGAGTCATCGACTCCTTCGACCGACTCCCACGAGTTGCGCATCTCCACCAGCATCGCGGGGTGTCCGTCGACCTCGGTCTCGGTCAACGTCGCATCGCCCGCCTCGTAGCCGGTGGCGCCGGTGAACGACGTCGACGCCCATACCGACATCGCCTCGATGGCGCTGGTCTCCAGGTCGGCCGGGTCGTAGACGGCGTAAGCACTCGAATAGACCCCGACGCCGAAGAACGAGATCCAGTCGTCGGTGTGCTGGAGGGCGTAGGCCTCCGCGTCGCCCATCGGGTCCGCGGCCGAGCCGGCCTCGAGATACAGCTCCCATTCATCGCCCGGAATCGGCGTCAAGGCGCCCAGCGAGCCTACGGTCAGGTTCTCCCCGTCCGAAGGCGGCGGCTCCGCCTGCTCGTCCTCGCCGGTCGGCTCCTCGCCTTCGCCGTCCTGGTCGGGCTCCGCCTGCGACGTGGAGTCCTCGCCGGCGGTCGTGGTGCCCTGCTCGGGGTCGCCGAGCAGGAAGTAGCCGCCGATCGCGCCGGCTGCCATCAATACGACGACGATGCCCACGAGGAGAAGGGTGCCCTTGCCGCCCTTGGACTGCGCCTGCACCGGTGGTGGACCGAACTGGCCGCCGTAAGGGTCGAAGCCCTGCTGTGGGCCGTAGCCTTGCTGCTGGCCGTAGCCCTGTGCCGGGTCGAAGCCCGGCTGGCCGGGATAGGCCTGCGTCTGCGCTGGTTGCGTGTACTGCGGCGCGGTCGGCTGGGGGCCGTGGTCCGCGCCCGCCTGGCCCGGGACGTAGCCGCCCGCGGGCGGCTGCTGCGAGCCTGGCTGCGAAGGGCCGTACTGGCCGTCGGGAGTGCCCTGCGGGGGGTATGTCATGAACCGATCGTATCCGGCATGGACGAGGGCTGTCGTCGTCCGCTTTGCTGAGAAAACTCTCAACTAAGCCGGGACGGGTGCCGCGCCCGCCCCGGATCCAGGGATCTCAAACTACCCCTTAGTATTCCCGGCTTGTCAAGGTCACAACCGTGACTGACCTGTTCGCCGACCTTGATCATTCCCGAAGACGGGCGCCGCCGACCGGGCCGCGAGGCCCGGGAGGCGAGCTCGTCGTCGGTGGGTTCGAGGGCGGCGGGCCGGTCGGTGTCCTCGCAGGCGGTGAGCGCGGCGGCGGACGCCGCCGCACCCGCTGCGAGCATGGTTCTGCGCCGCATTGCGGATCCTCCACAGGGCAGTGATGAGGACATGAGGGGGGAATCCTCATGTGCGCAAGAACGTACAAATTGTGAAATGTTCTTACAAGATTTCAGAAAGGACTTGCGGCGACGCCTAGAGGTTCCTAGTGGCGCTCGTCGTCCAGGATGCGCGGGGCGACCGGCTTCGAAGACTCGAAGTACAGGCTCGACACCGGCAGCGGGAAGTTGGAATTGCCGAAGGGGGAAGGGCCGCCGATGCGGCCGGAGGTGAACTCGCCGACCTCCAGGTGGCCGGGCTTGACGGTGCGGCTGCGGGTCTTCTGCTCGACCTGCTTCTTGCCGTTCGTGGCCTGGTCGATTCGCTTCGCGTCACTCATGACCCGGATCTTAACGGGCGGCTCTGGGAGCGGGCACCGGATCATGGGTGCCCGGGGTCACGCCGGGACGGCAGCGCAGCACGCGGGCGGTCGCGAGTCGGGTGCCGGTCCACAGTCCGTAGCGGGCGACGGCGCGGTAGCCGTAGCCCGAGCAGCTGGGGACGTACCTGCACTGCACCGAGACTCGGGGGGATAGCCAGCGACGGTAGGCGGCGATGGCCCTCAGACCGAAGCGTCTCGGTAGCGGGCGGTGACTACGGTGGGCACGGTCGAGCCGCTCGGGGGTGAGGCGGGCGAAGCCGAACACTCCGGCGGCGAGGGCGTGGAACGGCCCGGGGTCGGAGGTGCCGCCGCAGGCCGCCGAGCAGGTGTTGCAGGGGCCGCCGGGATTGCATGAGGCCTCCAGCGGGGTACCGCATCCGGTCGAGCAACCCGATTGAGCGGCGCTGGAGAAGGCCGACGGGTCCACATTGCTCCTTTCATACGGTTATGGAACAAATACACCATTATCAGGGAATTGTCAGGTCCGGCTCAGGGGCCGTCCAGTCTCGTATTCGACGGTGTACACCTCGGGGAATGAGGGGTTCCCGAGGGGTTATGGACCCGGTGAGGCGGTCTTTCGGACTCATCCTCCACTGACGATCGCCGCTGGCCCGTCTCACCGGGCAAAATCCGACCGAGGGTCGGACCCTCCGGATATGCAGGGTCGGACCCTCCGCGTACGTTTGGAAACGGGGGACCTCCCGTCGTGCAAAGCGGGCATTCCTCCGCGAGTCCCTCTCGCTGCGATGAGCCCTCGGGTTCAGCGGTACCGCTCGGGGTTCGGCAGCAGCTCGTTCATCGCCCCGGAGCGAAAGCCGCGCTCGTCGAGGCGCACCTCGGCGAAGCCCTTCACCGCGCCGAGCAGATCCTTTCGGGCGGCGACCGTCTCCACCAGTTCGGCGTCGATCTCGACCTTCGCCACCTCACCGCCCAGATCCCGCACCCGCAGGTTCCGCACCGGCAGGCCCGCGCCCGCGAGGGCGGCGCGCAACGCCGCCTCGGCCTCGGACACGCGATGCAGCCCGTCCGCCGTCACCTCGGTGCCGTAAGCGATCCGACTGGACAGGCACGCCGCCGCCGGTTTATCCCAAGTGGACAAATTCCACGTCTTGGAGGTCGCGCGGATCTCGGCCTTGGTCAGGCCCGCGTCGGCCAGCGGCGTGATGGCTCCGGCCCGGGAGGCGGCGCGGATGCCGGGCCGGAACCCGGCCACGGTGTCATCGGCGTTGGTGCCGGTCGCGACGTTCGCGATCCCGCGCGATTCGGCCAGCGGGCCCAGCACGCTCATGAGCTCGGTCTTGCAGAAGAAGCAGCGGTCGCCGGCGTTGCGGCGGTAGCCCTCTCGGGAGAGCTCGTCGGTGGTCGGCGAGTGGTGGGCGACCCCGAGTTCGGCGGCGAAGTCCCGCGCGAGTTCGAGTTCGGTGCGCGGCAGGGAGGGCGAGATCGCGGTGGCGGCCTCGACCCGGATCGGTCCGAGCGCGCGGACGGCGGCGGCCAGCAGGAACGCCGAGTCGGCGCCGCCGGAGAAGGCGACCAGGAGTGAGGGAAGCGAGGCGAGTCGGTCGAGCAGCGCGTCGATGCCGGTGGTGGCGCGGGAAGCCTGTGAGGTCACCCCACCGAGACTAGCCCGGTCCGGGCCCCGGGATGATTTGGAGGGATATTCCGGATATGCGAATCGGAAGCTCCCCCATCACAAACCTATGTCGAGGGTCCGACACGAACGCCGGATTTCGGCGAGGGCATCCGCAAGCGCGCGAACGAGAGTCGGACGCGATGGAAGCTGCCGGATGCGGGACGCCCCCGCGTGCGACCGAAGCTGCCTCCACGGCCGACAGCGAGATCGACAACTGGGAAGGGTGCCCCGCGCGTGACCGAAGGTGCGCGAGGGGCCGGACGGCTTCGAGTCGAGGAAGTCGGACTTCACACGGCCGAGTGCCCAGCGGCAACCGAGGTTCTCGGCCGCCGCACCGCGGAGTCTCAGGCGAGGTCGTCCGCTACTGCTCGCAGCAGTTCCGCGATCTTCGCGCTGGTCTTGCGGTCTGGGCGCCTTCCGCGGGAGAGCGGGGGCATGACCTGCTGTTCGAGGACGCCGATCATGTCCTGCAGCAGGGAGTTGAGTTCTTCGGGCGAGCGTTTGGGTTTCTCCGGAGCCGCCGCCGCGCCGGGGGGCGTCGCGGGCCCGGCCACGAGGTGGAGGCCCATCGCCTGCACGCCACGGCGGGTGTCGATGATGCTGTACTCGACCTTCTGGCCCTTCGCGAGCTCTTCGACGTCGTCAGGGAGCGCGTCGCGGTGGACGAACACGTCCTTGCCGCCATCGTCTCTGGAGACGAAACCGAATCCCTTCTCGGCGTCGAACCATTTCACTCGACCACTGGGCACCGCTGAACCTCGAACTTCTCTCCGTCTGTGCACTGCTGGGTTCCGTCAAGCCTAGCTTGAGGCGCATCGCGCCAAATGGTCCATCCTGGTGAGGCCGCCGGCGCGAGCGGTGACCACTGCTCGTCATAACCCCGGCGTACGTTTGCGACGGGGGGTCCTCGGGCCGCGCATATCCGGAAAATCCCGCTAAGTCGGCGCCGCCTCGCCTCACAGGTACTCGATCGTCGCTTTCGGAACCAGTCCCAGTCCGGCCGCGCCGCCGAGCAGGCGTTCGACCGCGGACCGGCCGTCCTCGCCCAGATCGCGCGAGAACTCGTTGACATACAGCTCGATGTGCTTGCGGCACACTTCTTCCGACATCTCCTGCGCGTGTTCGGCCACATATTCCCGGCTCGCTTCCGGGTGAGCCCATGCGTAGTCCAGCGAGGCCCGGATCGTCTCCGTGATCGCCGCGCCGTCCAGCCCGGCCTTCGCCACGATCGCGCCCAGCGGGATCGGGAAGCCGGTGGTGCCCTCCCACCATTCGCCGAGGTCCACCAGGCTCTCCAGCCCCATGTCGCGGTAGGTGAACCGCGCTTCGTGGATGACCAGGCCCAGGTCGTAGCGACCCTCGCGCACTGCCGGCATGATCTGGTCGAACGGGACGACCTCGATCTCGACGTCCTCGGTTCCCAGCTCGTCCATCCAGAGCCGCAGCAGCAGGAACGCGGTGCTGCGGTCCGAGGGGACCGCGATCCGCGCGCCGTCGAGTTTCCGTCGGCCGCTCGAAATCACCAGCGGCCCGCATCCGCGCCCCAGCGCCCCGCCGGCCGGCAGCAGTCGCCACTCCTCGCCGAGGTACGGCAGCGCCGCGTAGGAGACCTTTGCGACGTCGAACTCGCCCCGCGCGCAGGCGGTGTTGGTGACGTCGATGTCCGCGAACGTCAGCCGCGTCGCCGGTCCGTCGACCAGCCCGGAGGTCCAAGCGTGGTAGATGAACGTGTCGTTCGGGCACGGCGAATGCGCCAAGTGGATTGCTGACACTTGATCGAAACTCCCGTTCACGGTTCTCGGCTCACAGTTCCCGGATCGCGCCGGTCAGCGACTTCAGCGCCGAGGGCCAGTCCCAGCCCGCGACGTCGCGGTCGCCGACGAAGTTCGACACGGTGCGGATCTCGGCGAACGGCAGTCCGGCCTGCTGGGCGGCCGTGGCCACGCCGAAGCCCTCCATCGCCTCGCCGATCGCCTCGGGGTAGCGGTGGGCCAGGTTCGCGGCCAGCCCGTCGGAGCCGGTGATCGACGCGAGCGTCAGGATCTCCCCGCGCACGCCCTCGACCGCGACGGTCAGGACCGTATTGCAACCGATCCGGTTCGTGCCGAAGCCGAGCTCGTCGATCGGCTGGAACCGCCACGGCAGCGCCACGCCCAGTTCCGCGGCGACCGAGTCAGTGCCGATGAGGACGTCGCCGATCTTGGCGCGCCCTTCGAAGGCCCCGCAGATCCCGGCGTTGACGACCACGTCGTAGGCGCGCCCCATGGTGTTGTTCTCGGCGATGGTCCGCGCGGTGGACGCGGCCGCGGCGGCGGGCCCGACCCCGCAGACGAGGACGTCGAGTTCGTGCTGGAGCGTCCGGCCGGCCTCGACGGCCTCGGCCTCCTCGGGGACGGCGCACACGACGAGTATTCGCATGGACTTAAACGTACCGGGTGTGAAGACGCCGCAGGCCTGGGCGGGCGTCGCCTTGCGCACACCCGGCACCGTCGCTCGATGCGCCCGATCCACTGGCCTATCCTTGGAAACGTGCCTGAGAGCTCTACTGCCACCGCCATCGCGAAGACCCGGACGCGCAAACCGCGACTCGACAAGGTCTGCGCGGACGCCGACGAGCTCGCCCGCGAGGCCGCCGAGGAGGCCGGAGACGGCATCGGCGAGCACCTTTCGGTGGAGGCCGAGGACGAGCGAGTCGTCACCCACTACTTCGAATGCACCCTCCCGGGCTACCGGGGCTGGCGCTGGGCCGTCGTGCTCAGCCGCGTCCCCCGCGCCCGCGTCGCCACCGTCTCCGAGACCGCGCTCCTGCCGGGCCCCGACGCGCTCCGCGCACCCGCGTGGGTCCCGTGGGCCGACCGCCTGGAGGCCGGCGAGGTCGGCACCGGCGAGGTCCTGCCGACCGACGAGGACGACGACCGCCTCATGCCCGCGTACACCTACTCCGAGGACGACGCGGTCGAGGACATCGCCTACGAGCTGGGCGTCGGTCGCGAGCGCGTCATGAACCGCTTCGGTCGCACCGAGGCCGCGCAGCGCTGGTACGAGGGCGACCGCGGCCCGACCGCGCCGATTGCCGAGGCCGCGCCCGCGTCGGCCCGCTGCGGCACCTGCGGGTTCTTCCTGCCGCTGGCCGGCTCGATGCGATCCGCCTTCGGCGCCTGCGCGAACCTGTACTCCTCCGAAGACGCGCGGGTCGTCTCGGCCGACCACGGCTGCGGCGCCCACTCCCAGATCGCCGAGTTCGTGGACACCACCCCGCAGGGCGTGGTCCAGTCCGAGACGGTCTACGACGATGAGGGCTCCGAGGTCCTCTAGCCCGTCCGTCGCCCACCACCACCCGAACCCGAGTGAACACTTGCCTGTTCGGTCCGGTCCGAGCGGCGCTCAGGCGTGCTGCGCGTCCCCGGCGTCGGAACCGTCGGTCGCTTCCGGTTCTTCATCGGACGAACGGAAGTGCCTGCGATCGAAGACCGCCATCACGGCGGTGCCGAAGATGCCGAGGGCCACACCGGCGAGCGCGCAAGCACCCCACCATGCCCTCCCCGAATCGGCCAATTCGCTCTGGAAGAGTTGCGTCAAAATCAGTGCGATCGTCCACAGCAGAGTCCCGGTGGCCGCGATCGGGGTCATGCGCAGCCGCACCGCTTCGGGTGCGGGAAGCTCCGGCGAGCGTTTGACCCGCTGGAACGCTTCTTTGGGCGTTCCCGAAGCCGCGGGCGAGGTTTCGGAATCTTCGTCGGACGGCACGTTCGCCAATGTACTCTGCGGCGGGCGTAGCGACAATCGGTAATGCCGCAATAGCGCCTCGAAGGGACGAATCCTTCGCTATATCGTCCCCCGCCGGTGGTGGTCCGCCGGTAGGGTTGGGCGTACGCTCGGATGTGCCGCTTGCGCTGCTCCCGAGCGGGAACGGGACTACTCCGGGCCGAGGATGAGCGGCCTGGCAGCGCTGACGAAGAGACACGAGGGGTGGAAGGCATGAGGCCGGTACGGTTCGTAGCCCTCTCAGAGGACGGTCATGCGCTGGTGCTCGCCGACGAGCTCGGCCGACTGTTGGCGCTGCCGCTGGATGAGCGGGTCGCTTCGGCCGTCGACGTGCCCGAGAGCGGGAAGTCCGTGCGGTCCAAGGAGAACGGTGCCGCGTCGGGCAAGTCGGACAAGGCGCCTCGCACCCCCGCGCCGCGGCCCCAGGCCCACGTCAATCTCTCGCCCCGCGATATCCAGACCCGCATCCGCTCCGGCGAGAGCGCGGAGGACATCGCCGCGTCGGCGCAGGTCGCCGTCGACCGGGTGCTGCGGTACGCCGGTCCGGTCCTGCAGGAGCGGGCGATGCTCGCGCAGGCGGCCCGTCGTTCGCGTCTGGCCACTTCGGAGCGCGGCGAGCACATGTCGAATGTGGTCGACCTGAAGCTGGGAGCACACGGGGTGGACCCCGAGGCGGTCTCCTGGGATGCGTGGCGCACCGAGGACGGGACTTGGCTGGTCCAGGCGTCGTGGTCGTCGGGCAAGACGACGGCGAAGGCGCGCTGGAAGCTCGACCGGGCCCGCCAGACGGTGACGCCGGACGACGAGATGGCGCAGTTCCTCTCGACGCCGGCCCCGCAGCAGGTGAACGGCGCGATGGACGTGCCGTCGGAGTCGGGCATCCGGCCCGGCGATCCGGCTCGGCCCTCGCGCGACCCGATGCACGGGCTCGACCAGTCCGACGACTCGTCGCACTCGGATCCGCTCCGGCGCGACCGGCTCCGCGAGGTGCTGGAGCGTCCGCTGGACGAGCCGGCGGGACGCGGCCGTGGTGGCCGCGGTACGCAGCTGGGTCTGCCGGGGACGACGGCGCCGGATCAGCGCGAGACGCCCGAGGTGCCGAGCCTGGCGGTTCTGCGTCCGGGCAAGCGCTCGGCGGCGGAGGACGACCTGAACACACCGCCGCTCGCTACGGCCGGTTCGAAGCCGCGCAACCAGCTCCCGGGCTGGGACGATGTGCTGTTCGGCTCGGCCGACCGGAAGTAGCGCGGCTCTGCCGACAGAAAGCAAAGCTGCTCCGGCGACCGGAAACTCCGCGAAACCATTGTTCGCTCGACCGGGTCGACCCGAATGGGTCGGTCCGGTCTTTTTCGCGCTTCGATCGAGATGCGCCGTAGCGTGTTCGGGGCGCGGCGGGGTTGCTGCGGCCGTGGGCGGCGGTGATGGGACGAGAAGTCGGTCACGGTTACTAGCTTGCCGACCGGTAAGTGAATACAATTGTCAATGATATGTCCCCCGTGATCGCTCGTCAGCTGCAACAGACGTTCCGCGCTCTGTCCGTCCCCGCGTACCGCATTTTCGCGACGGGACAGCTGCTGGGCACCCTCGGGTTCTGGCTCCAGACCACCGCCGTCAACTGGCTGGTCCTCGAACTGACCGGCGACTCCGGCTCCGCGCTCGGGCTCTCGCTCGCCATTCAGTTCGGCCCATACCTGTTCTTCAGCCTCCAGGGCGGCAAGATCGCCGACGCGGTCGACAAGCGCCTCATCCTCATGGCCTGCTCGCTCGCATCGGCCGCCGTCGCGGGCGTCCTCGCCGTGGTCGTGCTCGCCGGGTCGGCCGAGGTGTGGATGGTCTACCTCGCCGTCTTCGTCTTCGGCTGCGTCTCCGTCCTCGAGGGACCCGCCCGTCAGGCGTTCTACTCCGAGATCGTCGAGCCCGAGGCGCTGCCGAACGCCGTTTCCCTGGGATCGGCCATCTTCAACGTCAGTCGGATCGCCGGCCCCGCGATCGCCGGGCTCCTCATCGCCGTGACCTCCACCGGCACCGTCCTGGCCCTCAACGCCGCCGCGTTCCTCGGCCCGGCCGCCGCCTGCATCGTCCTGCTGCGACGCAAACTCTCCAACCCGGTCAAACGCTCGGCGGGCACCGAGGGCGGCATCCGCGAATCGTTGCGATACGTCGCCGGCCGGCCCGATCTGCTCGGCGTGCTGATCGTGACCCTGTTCGTCGGCGGCTTCGCCTTCAACTTCCCGGTGACGCTTTCCCTGCTGGCCAAGACCGAGTTCGCAACCGGCGCCGACACGTTCGGCCTGCTCCTGACCGCTCTGGCAGTCGGCGCTTTGGCCGGGGCCCTGGCCTCGGGCCGGCGCTCCGGGCGTCCCGGGGTGTACACGGTGCTCGGCGCGGGCATGGCTCTCGGCATCACCACCACCGTCGTCGGCTTCGCGCCGAACCTGACGACCGCGATGATCCTGCTGGTGCCCACCGGTTTCGCTATGGTCTACTTCGCCCAGGCCGCGAACCAGCGGGTGCAGATGGGTGCGCCCGGCGACTTCCGCGGCCGCATTCTCAGCCTCTACCTGCTGGTGTTCCTCGGTTCGACCGCGATCTTCGCGCCGCTCGTGGGTTGGGTGTGCGAGGAGTTCGGCGCCCGGTCCGGCCTGTGGCTCGGCGGGGTCGTCGCGATCCTGGCGACTACGGCGGCCTGGCTCGGCAAGCGGGCCCGCCTGCGCCGTCAGCTCGCCGTCCTCCCCGGCAAGGCGATGCCCTAAACCACGGTTCGGTCGTCGTTTTTGTGATTCCCGGGGTCGGGCGTGTCGCGAATGACGACCCCCCGTTTGCAAGCGTGCCCGGGTGGTACGACATCTTGGATGCGGCGATGCGGCGAAACCTATATCCTATAGGATCTCGTGGCGCGACTCGTCGGCAACGGTCGGTCAGCGTTCGGTCCCGCTCCGCTTCATTCGGATGCAACTCCAGGTCAAGGCCACATTGTCGGGTCATCCGCTGTTACCTCCGCGAAATTACTGTCTCGTCCAGTGGGATTTCACTGAATTAACAGTGTGCGGTGCTGCGAGGATGGATCACATCGTGACAACCCTCTCGCGTCCCGTCGACACATCCATCGCAGGCGACGCGTAATACGGCCCACCCGTCTCCCACCTCCATTCGAGACGGCGTGAGCGCTAACCATCCTCACAGAGCCCCTGGAGGGAATCCAGTGAGTGCCACAGCCGCCGCGGTCGCCGAAAACCTGACCGAAACGCGGACCGAGCGCCTTTTCGCCGCGCTCCCGCTCCCCGAGAACGCCGTGTCCGATCTCGCTGAAGTGGTCTCTGACCTCAATATCGCCCGCAGAGGCGCCCCTTCACGTCCGGGCGCCTCGAATACCCGCCCCTCCACCGGCCGCCTGGTCCGCTCGGAGAACTGGCACCTGACCCTCGCCTACCTCGGCGAGGTCCCCGCGAACCGCCTCGCCGACGCCTCCCACGTCCTCGCAGAGGCCAGCGCCACCTGTGATCCGCTGCGGCTGTGCGTCTCCGGCGGTGGCCGCTTCGGCCGCGGCCGCTACTCGGTGGTCTACGCCGGACTCGACGGCGACGTAGCCGCCCTGGTCGACCTCGTCCACACCATCCGCGCCGGCCTCATCGCCTCCGGTCTCCCGGTCGACCAGAAGCAGTACCGGCCCCATGTCACGCTCGCCCGCCCCGGCGACCGCGTCACCAACCAGCAAGCGGCCCAGGACCTGTTGACGCTGCGCCGCTATTACGGTCCGAGTTGGACCGCCGGCGAGGCCGTCCTGTACCGTTCCGACTTCACCAGCGTTCGCGGTGGCGAGCAGCCGAACTACACGGTCGTCTCCACCGTTCCCCTCGGACGCGCGTAAGCGCCACGAAAGAGAGAACCCGCCTCGTGAAATAGGCGAAAGACGCGCTCGCAAGCCGCCCTGCCGGTAGAAAGAGTGCATGTCCCACAGCGCCTCCACGCCAGGTCGGCACCGCACCGATGCGCGTCCGAGCGATCCCGCTGCGTCAGTGGGTCGCCCGCTCGCCCGCGTCTTCCTGCGCACCGCCGGACTCACCGCGCTGGTCGCCTGGGCCGCCCTGCTGGTCTGGGCGTCCTTCGGCACCGCCGCCTCGACCGGGTCCTCGGGCGTCTACATGATCATCGGGACGGTCGCCTCGGTTGCGCTGGTCGCCATCGTGATCGCGACGGCCGCCTCCCATCCGGGCCTGCACACCATTGTCGTCGCCCTGGTCGCCGCGCTGTTCGCGGCGGCCGCCGGTTGGGCGGTCTATTCGGCGATGCCCGAGGCCGGGCCGGACGAGTTCATCACCCACCGGGCCGGGGTCGCGGCGCTCGCGTACGGCTTCGGCGTCGTCGGCGGCGGCCTGCTCGCCTTGAGCGAGTTCGTGGTCGAGGGCTACGCGGGAGGGCGCCGCGGCGCCCCGAAGCGGATGAGTCGCAAGATTTCGGTGCTGGCGGCGGCGATCGTGCTGCTGGCCGCGGCCGCGCTGGCCCCGGCGATGCAGCGTTGGGCCGAGCTGGCCAATCAGGATGTGCGGGTCGGGGACGCGACGGCCGCGGGCGGCTGGGAGACCACCGTCGACTCGTTGACGGAGTTGGCGGGGGTGGAGCGGTTCGTGGAGACCCCGTACGGGCTGCTGCGCGTCGACCATCCGACGAATCCGATGCCGCAGGCGGTGACGCTGGTCGACCCGGCGACCGGGGAGGCGGTCTGGTATCACCGCCGCTGGAACTGGCGTTCGTCCCAGTCGCCGACGCTGTCGCAGAGCGAAACGCTGGTGGGGCTGTCGGGTCCGCGCGCGGACAATCCGGACGACTACCAGACTCGTGTGCTGCGCACCCAGACCGGCGAGGAGGTCGCCACGGCGGACTTCAACGGGTCGCCGGGGCTGCTGCTGGCTCTGTCGGACGACCGCCTCCTGTACGCGGGTGAGCGCGGGGAGGCCTTCACCGCGTACGACTTCGAGGGTGAGCAGCTGTGGCAGGCGTTCATGCCGGACGGCTGCGAGGGCACGGCCGCGCAGATCACCGGGGACCGGCTGCTCATGCTGGCCGACTGCGTGCCGGCGCCGGACCGGCCGGTCGCGCGCGACTACATCCTGGCGTTCGATCTGAACGACGGCGAGTCGGTGTGGACGCAGGAGATCGACTGGCGCGCCCAGGTCGCGCCGGGCAGTTTCCTGGTCACCGAGAAGGCGGTCATCATCGACAGCCGTATCGAGCAGCGGGTGACGGACGGGCCGTTCTCGGCGCGCCGCTTCGACCACAAGCTGCTGGCCTACGACATCGCGGACGGCGAGGAGCTGTGGCACAACAAGGGTGAGCAGTTCGGGTCGACGAACTCCTCGGCGTGCGGGGGGACGCTGTACCTGTCGCAGCCGACGCCGGAGTCGACCGCGGCCGGGGCTGCCTCGGACCGTTCGACCGCGAAGGTCGCCTCGAGTTCCCGCACGGTGCAGTTGGTGGAGTGCTATACGGCCAAGCACCGCGAGGGCTCGTGGCTGGGCGTCATGGCATACGACCTGGACACGGGCGAGCGCCAGTACCGCAAGTCGGTCAGGCTCGGGTTCACGCCGCTTGACCCGGAGGTCGCGCGCGGGTGGGCGACGGTGCTGCCGGACAACCGGGCGCTGCTGGCCGTGGACCTGTCGCTCGACCAGACCGCCCCGAAGTGCCGGCTCTTCGAGATCACGAAGGGCGACGCCGAGGAGATCGAGTTCGAGTCGGAGTCGATGCCGGAGAACTGGTGCCAGGAGGCGCAGTTGACGACGGTCGCTTCGGGCGCGGCGATCAGTTTCGTCAAGTCGGACGGGACGCGGGGGATCGCGCTCGTCCCGTGATTGGATTCGGGCGCCCGAGCACTGATCGGGCACCCCAGGGATCCGCCGCGGCGGTTTTGCGCGGCGCGGCTGCAACCCCTGGTGCGGGTGAACGGTGGCCGAGCGCGGGGTGAACGGCCAGGTAACACCCATAATGATCAATGGGTGTGATTGAAAGCCTGGGATCCGCGCATATGTGATGCTCGAAACTGCGGTAGGGTTCTTCGCATGTGTGGAATCGTGGGATACGTAGGCCAGCGCTCGGCCGTGGACGTCGTCATCGACGGGCTGCGGCGCCTCGAATACCGGGGCTATGACTCGGCGGGCGTCGCGCTCGTCTTCGACGCCCCCGGTGAGGGCGATCCGGTCATGGAGATCGAGAAGAAGGCCGGCAAGCTCGCCAATCTCGAAGCGGTCCTGGACGGGATCGATCGTCCCGTCGCCCACTGCGGCATCGGGCACACCCGCTGGGCCACCCACGGCGTCCCCTCCGACCGCAACGCGCACCCGCACGTCTCGGCCGACGGGAAGATCGCGCTCATCCACAACGGCATCATCGAGAACTTCTCGCAGCTGCGCGGCGAGCTCGAATCGGGCGGGGTCGAGTTCCTCTCCGAGACCGACACCGAGGTCGCCGCCCACCTGCTCGGCCGCGAATACGCCGCCTGCGGGAACCTGACCGAGGCCATGACGCGCGTGTGCGCGCGCCTCGAAGGCGCGTTCACGCTCCTGGCCGTCGCCGCAGACGACCCCGACACCGTGGTGGGCGCCCGCCGCAACTCCCCGCTGGTCGTGGGCGTCGGCGAGGGCGAGTACTTCCTCGCCTCCGACGTGGCCGCGTTCATCGCCTACACCACCGAGGCCATCGAGCTGGGCCAGGACCAGATCGTGACGATCTCGCGCGACGGCATCGCCATCTCGGGCTTCGACGGCAAGCCCTCCGAGGGGAACCCGTTCTCGGTGGACTGGGACATCTCCGCCGCCGAGAAGGGCGGCTGGGACACGTTCATGCGCAAGGAGATCAACGAGCAACCCCAGGCCGTGGCCGACACGTTGCGCGGGCGCATCGACGGCAATGGACAGATCGTCCTCGACGAGGTCCGCATGTCCGATCAGGACTTCCGCGACATCGACAAGGTCTTCATCATCGCCTGCGGCACTTCGTACCACGCCGGACTCGTCACCAAGTACGCCATCGAGCACTGGACCCGCATCCCCTGCGAGGTCGAGCTCTCCAGCGAGTTCCGCTACCGCGACCCGGTTCTGGACCGGTCCACACTGGTCATCGCGATCTCCCAGTCCGGCGAGACCATGGACACGCTCATGGCGCTGCGCCACGCCAAGGACCAGAAGGCCCGCGTCCTCTCGATCTCCAATACCGTCGGTTCCACCATCCCGCGCGAGTCCGACGCGGTGCTGTACACCCGTGCGGGCATCGAGGTCGCCGTCGCCTCCACCAAGGCGTTCCTCACCCAGTTGGCCGCCTGCTACCTGGTGGGCCTGCACCTGGCGCAGATCCGCGGCATCAAGTACGCCGACGAGGTCTCGGCCGTGCTCTCAGAGCTCGTCGCCACCCCCGACAAGATCACCAAGCTCCTCCAGGACATGGAGCCGGTGCGCGCGCTCGCCCGCGAGGTCGCCACCCGGACCGAGCAGCGGGTGCTGTTCATCGGCCGCCACGTCGGCTACCCGGTCGCCCTCGAAGGCGCCCTGAAACTCAAGGAACTGGCGTACATCCACGCCGAGGGCTTCGCCGCGGGCGAGCTCAAGCACGGCCCGATCTCCCTGATCGACGACGGCACGCCGGTGATCGCGATCGTGCCCAGCCCCCGGGGCCGGTCCCTCCTGCACGACAAGATCATCTCCAATATTCAGGAGGTCAAGGCGCGCGGCGCCAAGGTCATCGCCGTGTGCGAGGAGGGCGACGACATCACCCGCGTCCACGCCGACCATGTCATCGAGACGCCCGCGTCGCCGACGCTGCTGGCGCCGCTGCTGACCGCGGTTCCCTTGCAGGAGTTCGCGGCCGAGCTGGCGACGGCGCTCGACAAGGACATCGACCAACCCCGCAACCTCGCCAAATCGGTCACTGTGGAATAGCGGCGCGAGAGCCGGGCCCGTTCGCGGCGCAGCGCCGCCCGGGAACCGGGTCCGACCACTGCTCGAGGCAGGTTCGAGCCGCGACGCCGCCTCCTTTCGGGAGGCCGAAAGTCAATGTGGAATAGTGGGACCTCGAACGTCAAGCAGCGCGGGGCGCGCGGCCATTCGGCCGCGCGCCCCATTGCCGTCCTGGACATCGCAGAGCCGCTGCCCATCTCACGCAATCACCGCAAATGATCTGAGACCACCGCGTATACACTCGCCGGGTGAAGAGACGTACCCTCATCAGCAGCGCGGTCGCCGTCGCCGCCGCAGCCACCATCGGAATCGCCGGAACCGTTGTGGCCCAAGCAGAAGAGACCGGCGACGAGGCCTTGGCCGGAGCCATCGACGCGATCCTGGCCGACGCACGCCTCACCGACTCCCAAGCCGATGTCGTTGTCGCCGACGCGAACACCGGCGAGGTCCTTTACGACCACGAGGGCAACGCCCGCGCCATCCCCGCCTCCAACAACAAGCTCCTCACCTCGGCCGCCGCCCTGGAGACCCTCGGTGCGGACTACACGTTCACCACCGACGTCGCCGCCGAGGCCCAGCCCGACGGCGGCACCCTCGCCGGCGACCTCTACCTCCGCGGCACCGGCGACCCGACCATGCTCGCCGAGGACTACGACGCCCTCGCCGCCGACCTCGCCGAGGCCGGAGTGACCGCGATCGACGGCGACCTCGTCGCCGACGACACCGCCTTCGACGACGACCGCGCCGGCTCCAGCTGGGAGCGAGGCGACCTCCAGTACCTTTACGCCTCCCAGATCTCGGCCCTGACCGTCGCCTCCAGCACCGACCTCGACGCCGGAACCGTCCGCGTCTTCGTCGAACCCGGTGCGGCCGAAGGCGACGACGCCGAGATCTCGATGGTCCCCGCCAACGACTACGTGACCATCGAATCCGCGATCACCACCGGCGCAGCCGGATTGGACACCTCCGTGTCGATCGACCGCGACGAGTACAGCAACGAGATCACCGTCTCCGGCTCCATCGCCGCCGACGCCGCGGAGACCTTCGGCACCCGCGCCGTCATCGAGCCGACCGCGCTGGCCGCCAACGTGTTCGAGGCCGCCCTGGCCGACCACGGCATCGCCTTCGACGGGGAGGTCCGCCTCGGCGAGGAGACCCCCGAGGGCGCCGACGCCCTGGCCTCGCACGAGTCGATGCCGCTGTCGGAACTCATCGTGCACTTCCTCAAGCGCTCCAACAGCTCCCACGCCGAAGCGCTGTACAAGACCATGGGCTACGAGGCCACCGGCGAGGGCACGTTCGCGTCGGGCAAGGCCGCCGTCTACGGCGCGATCGAGAAGTACGGGGTCGACACCGAACCGGTCCGCGTGGTCGACGGCTCCGGCCTGTCGCGCCAGACCTTCCTGAGCGCCGACCTGATCACCGACCTGCTCGTCGGCGCGAAGGACGCGTCCTGGTTCGACACCTGGTACGAGGCCCTGCCGATCGCGTGCGAATCCGACCCGATGGTCGGCGGCACCCTGTCGAGCCGCATGTGCGACACCCCGGCCGCGTCCAATGTGCACGCCAAGACCGGCTCGATGACGGGCGTCTCGGCGCTCTCGGGCTACGCCACCGACGCCGACGGACGCGAACTGGTGTTCAGCGTCGTGACCAACGACTATCTGTCCTCGTCGGTCAAGGACATCGAGGACAAGATCGCCGCGGCCGTCGCCGGACACAGCGGCGCCGCGACCGAGGCCGAGATCGAGACGTTCTCGAACCTCGACGAGATCGAGGAGCCCGCGGAGGACGCCGCCCCGGCCGACCTCGAATGCTCCTGGGTCGAACCGGCCGTCTGCTAGTCGGCGATAGGCGATGACGCCGGGCCCTAGGGGGTGGTTACGGACCCCTGACGGCCGCTATCCGGCCCATTTGCCCGCTCGCTTCGTTGTCGGGCCTCCAGATCCAACACCGGGATCTGGAGGCCCTTCCGCCTTGCGAGCGAACAAATGGACTCGGATATCGACTCGCCGGGGGTCCGTAACCACCCCCTAGCCGTTGTGCGGTCGGGGCCCGATGCGGGCGGCGAGAGGGGTCCCGCGAGCGGGCGTGCATGATCAAGTCTGGAGCTCCGCCGCCAGAGAGGACCGTTCGCGATGAACACACCGACCTTTCCCCCGCAGATCCTGCCGCCGTGGGTGCGCAGCCTCGCCGCCGGCGTCCCGGAGGCTCCCGAGAACGAGTCGCCGCTGCCGCCCGCGCCGACGGGCACGATGTTCGCCCTCGGCGAGGAACTCGGGTGGGCGGTGCCGCCGCGCCCGTTCGAGCTCCTCTTCGGACGCGACGAGGACAACGTCAATATCCCGCTCGGGGTACGGGACAAGCGCATCAGCCGAGTTCACGGCCGGATCGTCTGCCACGGCACGGAATGGACGATGCGCAACGAGGGGCAGCTGCCGATGCTGTTCCCCGGCGACGCCATGCTGCTCTCGGGCCAGGAGCGTCTCATCGAGGACGCCTACACGCCGGTGTACATCGGCGACCTCTCAGAGGCGGTGCACTGCTTGGAGATCCGACTGATCGGCGGCAGGCGCGACCCCGACGACGCGGGCGCCGACGACGAGACCGTCCCGCCGAACAAGCATCCGTTGAGCGAGGTCGAGTGCCTCGTGCTCACCTCGCTCGCGCAGCGATACCTTCGCGGACTGCCGCACCCGCAGCCGGTGGCCTGGCGCCAGGTCGCCGACGACATGCGGCGGTCGAACGCCCGCGACGAGCGGAACTGGAACGACGGCACCGCCGCGCGCGTCGTCGCCGCCGTGCGCGAGCGGCTGTCCCACCCCGAGTACCGGCCCAGGGTCGCCGGACTGCTGCGCGACGAGGTGTTCGGCGAGCCGCTCGGCAACGCGCTGAACGACAACCTGATCCGGGCACTGCTCCAGAGCACCACTTTGGACCCGACCTATCTGGACCGGCTCGATCTCGGCGACAAGTGAGGTCTCACAGGTCCTCGTAGCAGATGATGTAGTAGATCAGTCCCGTCTCGGGGTCCCAGGGGTCATCGGAACCGGTGACCGAATCCTTCCAGTAGTAATTGACGTCGGTCACCGAACCGCCCCCGCAGGCCAGAAAGGCGGCATCGTCGTGGTCCGGCTGCGAGGGGTTCGGGTCGTCCGGCAGCGCCACGACCTTGAAGACCCGCTCGGTGGCCTGCTCGGAGTCGCAGGAGACGACGACGTAGTCGTCGGCCTCGCCGTCCAGGCATTCGCCCGCGACCGGGTGCCGCTCGACCCGGTCCTCACCGGTCACCGGCGTCGGCGTCGGCGTCGATGACCCGGCGGTCGGGTCTTCGCCCTCGGCGCTCGGGGCGTCGTCGCTGTCCTCGATCGCGGCGTCGTCCCCGACCGCGCCCTCATCTGCACTGGGGCCGAACGCCGTGTACAGCAGCACCCCCGCGAGCAGGGCCAGCGCGATCACCGGAGTCAAGGCGTCGAACAGCCGGGACCTGGTGCGCGGAGCCGCCCCGGCCGCCACCGGCGCGGCCGTGGTCTGGTCCTGCGCCCCCGAGCGGATCCGATCCTGGATGTCCCGCAGGATCGGCAGCGCCGAACCCGCCTCGGTGAGGCCGACGGCCTGTCCGAGGGCGGTCGCCAGCTCGCCGCAGGTGCGGTGGCGCTGGGCCGGGTCGAGGTGCATCGCCTTGGCCACCACGGCATCGAGCGTCGAGGGCAGTTCGGGTCGCAGCTCGCTCGCCGGGGTCAGGTCGCCCCGGCGCTGCGCCGCCTCGGCCGCGCTGTCGTCGAGGTGGTCGAAGGGCCTGCGGCCGGTCAGGCAGTGGTAGAGCACCGCGCCGAGCGAGTAGACGTCGCCCGCGCGCTCCCTCGGAGTGGCCGGGAGCAGCCGCGCCGGCGGGGCCGCGTCCCGTTCGGGATCGATCTGATCCGCTGTGGCCCTGCTGAAGACCTCCGGGGCGGTGTAGCGGCGCGTGCCGATCGTCTCGCCGAACGCGGTGAGGTCCTCGCCGAAGTGGTCCTTCGCGACCCCGAAGTCGCTCAGGTAGACATGGCCGCCAGGTCCGAAGAGGATGTTCCCCGGCTTCACGTCGCGGTGGGCCACACCGTGGTCGTGGGCGAAGTCGAGGGCATCGGCGACCTGGACGACCGTGTCGACGGTCTCGGCGAGGTCGAGCGGGCCCGGCGCGAGGCGCACCTTCAAGTCGCCTTCGGCGCGCGGCATGACCAGGTACAGCAGCCGGTCCTGGGCCGAGGCCGCGGTGATCACGTACATGATGTTCGGATGCTCCAGGCCGGCCATCAGCTGGATTTCGCGGAGGAACCGCTTGCGGTAGCCCGGATGCACGGACAGGTAGCCGGCCATGAGTTTCACCGCGACCTTGCGGTGGTGCAGTCTCGTGTCGGTCGCGAGCAGGACCTGGCTCATGCCGGTCGAGCTCAAGGGTGTGGAGTCGAACCGGTAGCCGGGCAGCAGGCGCGCCAGTTCGTCCTCGGGAGGGAGGTTCGGATCGGTCGTGTCGTCCATTGAGGAGTCCTTAGGGGGAGGAGCACATCCTGAACGCCGAAGACGGTCGGAGCCGCTTCCCCCCGGAGCAAGGTCAATGTAATCAAACGACCGCGCGGACGGCAAGGCGGCTTCCGGGACCCCTCCCGCGCCGTCCGGGTTAGACATGAGCCCACGGCCGGGACCGGAACGGAAGGAGTCCCCGTGGGCATGCTCAGCGAAGGTCAGCGGATCGGGGACCACTACGAGGTCGAGCGGTTCCTCGGGCAGGGCGCCTTCGCCGAGGTCTACCGCGTCCGGCATCGCTTCCTCGGCCGTCAGGCCATGAAGGTCTTCAAGCACATCGGCAGCCGCGAGGCGACCGAGGAGCTGCTCGGCGAGGCGATCCTGCTGTCCAGGATCGGACACCCGAACATCGTGCGGGTCTTCAACGCCGACATCGTCGAGACCGGCTCGGGTCGGTACGGGTTCTTCACCATGGAGTACGTCCCCGGCGGGAACCTCGCCGACTTCTGGCATTCGCATGGGGACCGGTTCACCCGCATCGGGGAGGCCGTCCAGATCCTCCGGCAGATCTGCGAGGGCCTCGCCGTCGCGCACGGAGAGCGCCCGCCGATCGTCCACCGCGACCTCACCCCGCAGAACATCCTCGTCGGCTACGACCGCGACGAGCTGCGCGTCCGCATCAGCGACTTCGGCCTGGCGAAGCGCACGGACCTCCTGACCGGGCTCGCGAGCGCGAGGGGGACGCTCGCGTTCAAATCCCCGGAGGCCCTGCGCTACCGGAAGGGCGACTCGACCGCGGGGGACGTGTGGGCCGTCGGCGTCATCGCCTACCTCATGCTCACCGACACCCTGCCCTTTCACGACGTGAGCTCCCCCGTCGCCTTCTTCGGCACCCCGAGGAACGAGCCCCCGCCCTCCCCGCAGCTGCGCAACCCCGAGGTCGACGACGAACTGGCGGGCATCGTCCTCGGTGCCCTGGAACCGAACCTGCGCCACCGCACCCCCGACGCCGCTCGGATGGGCGAGCGACTGCGCCAGTGGCACAACGGAAACGCGAGGCAATAGACATGGTCACGTCCAACCCGGTGTCGACCGAGGCCGTCGCGAGCGAGCTGGACCGCGTCCTGGAATCGCTCACCGGCCGGGTCCTATACCGCGACAACGCCTTCAGGGTCACCGGACTGCCCGCTGACGCCTCGCCCCGCCAGGTGCGGCGCGGCCGCGAGGAGCGAATGAACCCGTACTACGAGCCGTCCGCCGAATCCGGCGCCGCGCCGCTGCCGCCCTCGGCCGACCCCGACGCGCTGCACCACGCCTTCGAGGGACTGCGCGACCCGCTGCTGCGCCTCGCCCACGAGCTGCTGTGGCTGCGCCCCGACGTCGAAGCCGACCACCCGCACAACACCGCCGTGCGAACCCATTGCGCCGCATTGGAATCCGAGGACTCGGGCCAGCCGGACCCGGCGATGTGGGCGACCGCGCTCCGCACCTGGTCGGCGGTCCTCGACTCGGGAGAGACCTGGACGTGGGCCAAAGCGCGAGTGCGGGCGATCGACGACCCGCGCCTGACCCTGGCCGCCGTCCGGGCGCTCCGCGAACGCCTCCCCGAGCACCTCGTGGGGGTGAGCCTCGCCCTCGCCGCGACCGCTGCCGCCGACGGCGACACCCCGGCGGCCGAGCGCCACCTGCGACTGCTGAACGCATCGCCCTTCACGGAAGCCCTGGTGCGCAAGGCCGCGCGGAACGCGGTCCGCGGCGCCGAGGCCCGCGTCAAGACGGCCTGCGAGACCGCCGAGGACCAGGCCGACTCCGGCGGCCTCAAAGCGGCCAGGACCCTGCTGTCCGACACGGCCGAGCCGCTGCGCGTCATCGAGGCGCTGCTGGGCGGCGCCGACCCGCTCACCCGCTCCTGCCGCGACGAGGCCGCGATCACCGCCAACCGCTGCGCCGTCGGCTACTTCAACAAGCGGCGCCGGGGCACCGGTGTCGCGCGGGTCCTGCAGCGAGCGCGCGCGGTGGCCGTCTCGGAGTCCACCATCGAACTCATCGACCAGAACCTGGCGGTGGTCGCCACCGAGCCGCTGCTCAGAGAGGTGGAACCACTGCTCGACAGCGGCCAGATCGACGCGGCCGCCGCGAGACTGCGGGCCTGGCACCGGTTGACCACCGACCCCGACCGGGAGGCGGCCCTGGAGCAGATCCTCGTCGACCCCCGACGGCTGGCCTCCAAGCCGCACAACAACAATCCGGGCTGCGTCTTCTTCCTCGGGGCACACCAGTACGGCATGAGAGACTCGCGGGCCGAACCTGGAACCGCGGTCAACACCCACGTCACGACCCTGTACCTGACGTTCCTGTGGATCCCGTTGGTGCCGTTGACCGCGAACATCGTCGGGCACGACACCGCCACCGGGGAACGGATCATCGGCGGCAGGGTCCCGCTCAGCGAGGCCGCCCGGCGGTACCGGGTCTTCGCGCTGGTCGCGCTTCCCGTCCTGTTCGCCGCCTGGACGGCCGGGGCCTTCGCCGCCCTGTACACGGCGGCCCTCGGCGCCTCGATCGCGGCGGTGTGCCTGGTCCTGCGCCAGGAGTACCTCCGCGCCTGGGCGAAGAAACGAGAGGAGTCAGCGTGACCACGCGAGAGATCGGGATCGGGGCGCGGCTGCGGCAGCGCCGGTTCCCCGCCGAGTTCCGCATCGGACCACCGGCACCGGTCACCGCGATCGCCGAACCCCCTATGCCCGCAATGCAACTGCCCCCGGACCCGACCGGCCTCACCGACCGGGCCGTGGCCGAGATCGTCACCGAACTCTGGCGCACCAGCCGGAAGATCGACGACGCGGGCGGCGAGCGCGAGGTCCCCCGGCCGCAGCGGCAGGCCAACCGGCATCTGCGCGCCGCCTGGGACCACTTGGCGGAGGCGGGGATCGAGGCGCAGTCGCACGAGGGGCTGCGGTTCGACGTGGGCTTGAACCTGGACGTCCTGGCCTATCAGGCCGACCCGGAGGCCGTCGAGGAGACGGTCCTGGAGACCATCCGGCCCTCGGTGTACCGAGACGGTCGACACATCCAAATAGGACAAGTGATCGTCGCAATGCCGGAGAAGGAGAGGGGACAAGCCGATGCACCGCGAAACCGTTGATTTCGGCATCGACCTGGGTACCACCAATAGCGCCATCGCGAAGGCCGAGGCCGCCGACGCCGAGGTCATCCGCAACAACCTCCAACGAGAGTTCACGCCTTCGGCAGTCCACGTCAGGCGAGGCGGCAACATCGTCGTCGGCGAGCGTGCCCGGGACCGCGTCGAGTCCGACCCGAAGAACGCCTGCTCCGAGTTCAAGATTCAGATGGGCACGCGCGGCAATCACAAGACGTTCGAAGACTCCGGGGTCGCCATGACACCGGAGGAGTTGTCGGCCGAGGTGCTGAAGTCGCTGCGAGGCGACGTCGAACGGTCGACCGGCGAGCGGATCGAGGCCGCGGTGATCACCGTCCCCGCCGCCTTCTCACTCGACCAGTGCGACGCCACCCGCCGGGCAGCCGGGCTCGCCGGGCTGGAGTTCGCGCCACTGCTCCAGGAGCCGACCGCCGCGGCCTGGGCCTACAGTGTGCGGGATGCGCCCTCCAAGGCGTTCTGGCTCGTCTACGACTTCGGCGGCGGCACCTTCGACGCGGCCGTGGTGAAGATCGAGGACGGCGAGTTCACCGTGGTCAACCACGCGGGCGACAACTTCCTCGGCGGCAAGCTGGTCGACTGGGCCCTGGTCGAGGAGCACCTGATCCCGGTGGCGCGGCGCGATTTCGGGCTCGCCTCCATGAGCCGCGACAACGGCCGCGCCGCCGGCAACCTCGCCAAGCTGAAGGCCGCCGCCGAGAACGCCAAGATCGAGCTGTCGCAGGCCGAGGCGGTGGACATCGAGTTGGACCTCACCGGCGACTCCGGCGAGCAGGTCGCATTCCAGTGCGAGCTCACCCGAGCCGACGTCGAGCGCGTCACCCGGCCTCTCGTGGAGCGCTCGATCGGGATGTGCCGCACGGCGCTCGCCGAGAGCCGCACCAAGCCCTCCGACATCGAGCGGGTCCTGCTCGTGGGCGGCATGTCCCAGGCGCCGGTGCTGCGGGCGATGCTCGCCGATCCGAACGAAGGCCTCGGCATTCGCATCGACCACTCCCTCAACCCCGTCACCGTCGTCGCCCAGGGCGCGGCGATCTTCGCGGGCACACAGCGCATTCCGAAGTCCACCAAGACGAAGCAGGCCACGACTCCGGGCCTGGCGGCCCTCGTATTGGAGTTCGCGGCGGCCGGACAGGACGTCGACCCGCTCGTGGGCGGCCGCGCGCACGACGACACCGTCCAGGACTGGACCGGCTACACCGTCGAACTCGACAACCTCGCGTTCCAACCGCCTTGGAGCAGCGGCAAAGTCGCGCTCCGTCCGAACGGCGCGTTCAGCACGCGGCTGCGCGCCCAGGAGAACACCCGGAACACCTTCACGATCACGCTTCGCGATCGGCAGGGCACAACCGTGGCGACCGACCCGCCGAGCCTGACCTACCGCCACGCCGACCTGATCGGCGCGGCCCCGACCCTGAGCCACTCCATCAGCATCGGCCTCTCCGACAACTCGCTGCTGCCGCTGCTGGGGAAGGGAACCGAGCTGACGGCCCGCAAACGCCAGTCCGTCTTCACCACCGTGGCCGTGAACAAGAACGCCGGGACCGGCCTCATCCGGGTGCCGCTGGTGTCCGGGGAGCGTCCGAGGGTCGACCGCAACACCGTGATCGGCCAGCTCGAACTGCGGCCCGGCGAAGTGCGGCGCGACGTCCCGGCAGGCAGCGAAGTCGAGGTGGAGGTCAGCGTCGACACCAGCTTCCGGGCCACCGCCGAGGCCTACGTGCCGATCCTCGACGAGGAGTTCGAGATCGACGTCGACCTCGCCAGATCGACCGCGCCGAGCCTCGCCGACCTGCGCGCCGACCGCTTCAAGCTCGAACAGCGCTACGACGACCTGCGCGACCGCGCCTCCGACGTCGAAGCACCGGAGGCGCGCGGGCTGCTGGACCGGTTCGACTCGCAGGACACCCTGTCGGACGTGGACCAACTGCTGCGGCAGGCCGAGGTCGACCCCGACGCCACCGCGACCTGCCAGGTCCGGCTGCGCGACGCGCACACCGTGCTCGACGAGGTCGAGGAGCGCCTGGAGCTGCCGCAGATCGTGGAGGAGGCAAGGGCCACGCAGAGCGCGGCCAAGGAGGTCGTTCAGCAGGCCGGCCAGGCCGAGCACCGGACGGCCCTGCGCCGGGCCGAGTCCGAGATGGAGGCGGCGATCAAGGAGCGCGACCCGGTGCTCATTCGCAGGCAGGCCGACGAGGTCCGGTCGATCGCCGTGCGGGTCCTGGACGAGACCGGGCGGCTTCCGGTGGTGATCTTCGGCGCCCTGGAGCAGGAGCTGGCCGACCACCCGAGCGCGCAGGTGCAGCGGCTGCTCGCCGAGGGCCGAGGGGCGATCAACGACGGCGCCGTCCACCGGCTGGCGGCCGTGAACGCGAAGCTGCGCCCGTTCCTGCCCGATCTCGGGGCCGGACTCGACCTGGAGAACCAGACCAGCACTGTCCGAGGCGGTGACCGGCGATGAGTGACCATGCCGCCCAGACGATCCTGGCCGAGGCGACGGGCCACGCCCGCGCCGGACGCTACGACGACGCGCGCCGTGCTCTCGCCGACCTCGCCGACCTCGGCGAGGACGCCGAGGCGCTCGACCTGCTCGCGCGGATCCACACCCAGCAGGGTGACCTCGCGGCGGCCGACGACTGCTGGGCCCGCGTCCAAGCACTCGACACCGGCCACACCGGCGCGAGCGAGGGCCGCCGCCGCATCCACCGGATCTGGTCGGGGACCCGGAACGGCAGCGCCCGGAGCATCGGCGTCGGCGTGGCGGTGCTCATCCTCGTCGGTGCCGGTGCGGTCGCCGGGCAGGCGCTCATGTCCGAACCGGAGGATCGCCCGGCGGACCAGGGCGTCGCCGACGAACTCGACCGGCTCGCCGGAGCGGTCGACGCATTGGAACCCGAGGCGGCTCCCGAGACCGAATCGACCGAGGACACCGAAGCGGCCCTGCAGACAGCGCAGCAGGCACTGGTGGACCCCCGCTGGACCGCCGAGATCCAGGGGCGAAGCATCGCGGTCACCTTCGACGACTCGCTCTTCCCTGATGGCGGAACCGACCTGCCGGACTCCGGTGACGACCTGCTGGCCGACGCCGCCGCACGCATCGGCAGCCTCGAAGGCGCTTCGGTCACCGTCGTCGGACACACCAACGACATACCAACCGGGGACGGCAGCCGATACGAGGACAACACCGAACTCGGACTGGCCCGAGCCCTGGCCGCCGCCGAGTCCCTCGCCGCTGCGGGCGAGCTCCAACTCCCCGAGATCCACATCGCGACCAGCGGCGACGACGACCCGCCCTACCCCAACAACACGGAAGCCGACCGCCGCAGAAACCAGACGGTGACCCTCACGGTCACCCTCGCATAGACCGACGGCCGGGCAGGCGCCCGGCAGTTCCGTTCCTCGCAATGCATCGCGCTGCCGGCCCGTGGCCGCTGCCTTGAATGTGAGGGCGGCACACGGTTGTTCACCGCTTCGCATGAACTCGGCCCAAAGGGGGCAGGCGGGCCGATCCCGTGGCACTCTTGACTGGTGATCGTGGCGGTAGGTATAGACGTGGTGGCAGTGGATCGCTTCGAGCGTGTCCTGGAGCGGACGCCCCATGTGGCCGACAAACTCTTCACCGCCGCTGAACGCTCCACCCCCGACGGACGCGCGCGCCGGACCGAATCGCTCGCCGCCCGCTTCGCCGCGAAGGAAGCCGTCGCCAAGGCCCTCGGCGCTCCCGGCGGAATGCATTGGAGCGACTGCGAAATCCTCTCCGAGTCCGACGGACGCCCCTCACTTTCCATCACCGGATCGGTGGCCGCGGCCGCCGCGCAGCGTGGCGTCTCGCGTTGGCATGTGTCGCTGTCGCATGATGGCGGTATCGCGACAGCGGTGGTGATCGCCGAAACGGCGTGACGAAGGAGCGAAGGTAGATGTCATGAACGGTGCCTGGTCATCCGCGGCGGTCCGCCGCGCCGAAGCCGAACTCATGCCCCAGCTCCCGCCCGGCACCCTCATGCAGCGTGCCGCCGCCGGCCTCGCCGCGGCCTGCGCCCGGATGTTGAAGACCTTGCGCTCTGATCAAGGGGGACAAGGGGTCTACGGCTCCACCGTCATCGTCCTAGCCGGTCCCGGCGACAACGGGGGCGACGCCCTCTACGCCGCCGCGCGCCTCGCCCGGCGCGGCGCCCGCGTCTTCGCCGTGCCCGTCATGCGCTCCCGCGTCCACCCGCTCGCCGCCGCCGCGCTCACCCAGGCCGGCGGCCGTCTCACCAGCGAACCGCCCCCCAGCTGCGACCTGCTCCTGGACGGCATCCTCGGCATCGGCGGACGCCCCGGCCTCCCCGATCGGGCCGTGGAACTGTTGGGGCGCATCAAGTCTCGAATCACGGTCGCGGTCGACGTGCCTTCGGGCGTCGACGTCGACACCGGTTCGGTCCCCGCCTCCGCCGTCGCCGCCGACCACACCGTGACCTTCGGCGTCCGCAAGCCCTGCCACGTCCTCGGCGCCGCAGCCCTCCTGTCCGGACGCGTCCACCTCGTGGACATCGGACTCTCAGGCCACCTCGACCCACATCCGATGGTGCGCATCGCCGAAGCCGGCGACCTCGTCGAGTGGTGGCACACCCCCGGCCCCGACGACGACAAGTACACCCGCGGCGTCGCCGGCATCGCCGCCGGATCGGCCAAGTACCCGGGCGCCGCCGTCCTCGCCGTCTCCGGCGCGCTGGCAGGACCCACCGGCTACGTCCGCTACGCCGGGTCCGCCGCCGACCAGGTGCGGCGCCGCTACGCCGAGGCCGTCTGCACCGACACCGTCAAGGAGGCCGGCCGTGTCCAGGCCTGGCTCGTCGGGCCCGGCATCGGCGCCGACGAATCCGCGCTCAGCGCCGTGCGCGACGTCCTCGCCGGGGCCGCCCCCGCCGTCATCGACGCCGACGCCCTGACCCTCATCGGCGAATATCCGTCCATTCTGGCCGGATGCGAGGCCCCCGTGGTGCTCACGCCACACGACCGCGAATTCGAACGCCTCTACGGCTCCGCGCCCAGCCTCGACCGGGCCGGAAGCGCTGCGGCACTTGCGAAACGACTCAACTGCACCGTGCTGCTGAAGGGCCACCACACGGTCGTAGCCGACGCCGACGGCACCGTCTGGGCGAACCCGACCGGGCGCCCCGCGCTCGCCACCGCCGGATCGGGAGACGTCCTCGCCGGGCTGCTGACCTCGCTCATGGCTTCGGGCATGGACGGCGTGCGGGCCGCGGTCGCCGCGGCGTACCTGCACGGAAAAGCCGGCGGTATCGCATCGGCCGGGCACCGAACCATCACTTCGACGGACGTGGCCAGGGCCTTGCCTCTGGCGATCGGCCAAGTGCTCTCGGGAGGCGCGGGTCAGGCGGGTTCGTGACCGACCGGCTCAGTCGCAACGGCGTTCGGTGAGAGCGGTGGTTCGTGCCGGGCAGCGGTTCGAGTGGAGTTCGGACCCTCAGCGATGGCAAGGTGGCGGGTCTGTCGGCGGTGAGTTGCAGCGACCGGCAGCGTTTCCCTTGCGGTTCAAACAATCAGCGAAGTAGTTGCGGTGGGCCGGTCCCGGGTGCGTTGCCGGGGTCGGGTCGGCCTTCGGTCGGTGTTCAAGCCGTCAGCGATGAAGCGGTGGCAATGCGGTTGCCGGTGCGCTGCCGGGGATGGGTGGCATTTCCGTTGCCGTTCAGGCTCGCAGCGACGGCGGGACGGGGAAGACCGGTCGGGGTGGTGTGCCGGGGCCGGGCCGGTCGCCTCTGCCGCCGGGCCTGGCGTGCCGAAGTGCCGACGGGGCGGGGAAGACCGGTCGGGGTGGTGTGCCGGGACCGGGCCGGTCGCCTCTGCCGCGGGTCCTGGCGTGCCGAAGTGCCAACGGGGCGGGGGCGCGGCGTAGTCGAGCTCGAGTCCGTCATGGTCTGCATGGCCGTCATGGTCATCGTGCTTCCCTTCCCTTCCTGTGTCACGCTTCGGACATCACACATCGGCCTTCGGCTCTCGGCCCTCGGTCTTCGTGCCGCTCGGTCCTGCTCGCCCCCCTCTCTCTTCAGGGGCTTCGCGTCTTCCGCCGGTCCGTTCCGGCCAGGCCACGCCCATCAGGGCGCCTCCCGCTCGCCGGTTCGCCCGGGAGCGTGTCAAGCCCGCCCAGGAGCATCCCGCTCACCGGTCCATTCGGTCGGGCGCAGCCCCGCCATCGGGGCGTTCGTACCGGCTGGTCCGGTCGTGTCCTGGTCGCTTCCTNGCCCGGTAGCGCATGACTCCCGCTATGGTCGGCGTTGCATCATC
>NZ_STGY01000004.1:92128-143582 GCF_004912275.1 Glycomyces buryatensis | reverse complement strand
AGGTGATCCCGACAAGGCCGTCTCCCCCCTACACCCGCCCATGAAAGGCGCGGTGGACCGCGGGACCCGATAGCTCCAGGAGCTGAGAACACCGGCCTCATGTACCGGGGCAGTTGTTCTCGGAATCAGTCAGAAGGCGTCTCGGCCAGAGGCTTGGCGTAGTCTGCCTGCACCTGCTCGACCTCTGTACTAATTCCATATCTCTGTGCGTACCTCAATGATAACTTTACGCCACAGACCGATCCACTAACGACAAAGTGACGCCGGTCACACTTGCTCAGCGGATTGGTTGCGGCACAACACCTCTCGCCACGACCACCACCGAGACCGCACCGCACGATCGCACCCGGGCGTGTTGCACGACCGAATCTCGCACTCTGCCGGGCGTGCCGCCCGACCGAAGCCCAGAGGTCTTGCCCAACCCCGAAACCCCGCCCCGGAGCCTTGGAGCTTCGGAGCTTCGGAGCTTCGGAGCTTCGGAGCTTCGGAGGAATCCCCGCAGGCCCTGCCCCGCAAACGGACGCCGGCCCCCACTCTCGCTTTTGTCGCCGATGCCTTTGGCACAGCCGGGCCCTCCACCGACATCGCCCCCGCCAGCGCCCCGGCCCCCAATGCAGGCCTCCCCGGGCGCGACCACACCCCACGCGAACCCGCCACCCGAACAGACGCCCTAATCGAACAGCCTTGCGCCCGGCCAACCGAGCCGACCGAGCCACCCGGCCAACCTGGCCCGGAAATGCTAGGCGGGCCCCCTTGTAACGGGGAGCTCGCCGTCATACGAACGAGATGCCGGAGAACTCCTCCGTGCCTGAATCGGCGACACTTGCCCGATGAATGGTGAAACGACGCCCGCCTCCCGCGTCTGCCTCGGACTGCTCTTGCGAGAGACCGCCGGTTCCCGTGAGGTCCTGTTGGGCCGCAAGCAGTACGGCTTCGGCGTCGGCAAGCTCGTCGCCCCCGGCGGACACATCGAACCGGGCGAGACCCCCGAGCAGGCGACCGCCCGCGAGATCGCGGAAGAAGTCGGCCTCGTCGTCTCACCGTCCGCCCTCGCCCCGGTGGCGACGGTGTCGTTCCTCTTCCCGGCCAAGCCCGCCTGGACCCAGGTCGCCGAGGTCTTCCGAGCCGATGAGTGGAGCGGCGAGGCCATTCCCTCAGACGAACTCGTCCCCGTCTGGGTCCCGACCGACGCCCTCCCCTTCGACCAGATGTGGGACGACGCCACGTACTGGCTGCCCAAAGTCCTTGCGGGCGAACGGTTCGACGTCACGTTCACCTTCGCCGACGACAATGCCCACGTCATTGAGGCCCGATTCAGTCCCCGTTGACCTGCGGCTCGACGGTGATGTCGCTTTGTGGCCAGCCGCGAGGCGACATCGCTGCTTCCATTAGGGCATGACGAACCACGACAAGGCCCAGCGCTTCCGCGCCCTGCACACCACCCCGGCCCTGCGCCTGGCGAACTGCTGGGACGCCGCCAGCGCGGCGGTCATCGCCTCCGCGGGCGCACCCGCGATCGCCACCTCCAGCGCCGGCGTCGCCTGGAGCCTCGGCTATGCGGACGGCGACACCATCGACCGCGAGACGGCCCTCGCCGCGATCGCCCGGATCGTTCGCGCGGTGAGCATTCCGGTCACCGCCGACATCGAATCCGGCTTCGGCGAGCAGCCGAAGGACGTCACCGAGACGCTCGCGGCGGTGGCCGAGGCCGGCGCGGTCGGCGTCAATATCGAGGACTCCATCGCCGAGTCCGCCGCCTCCCTGCGCCCCGTGTCCGACCAGGCCGAGCGCATCGCCGCGGCCCGCGAGGGCGGCGGCGACGGCGTCTTCATCAACGCCCGCACCGACATCTACCTGGCCGGGATCGGTGACGAGGACACCCGCTTCGACGCGACCGTCGCCCGCGCACGGGCCTACGCCGAGGCGGGGGCGGACGGCATCTTCGTGCCGGGGGTCTCGGATCCGGCGACGATCGCCGCGCTGGCGGCGGCGATCCGGCTCCCGCTGAACGTCTTGGCGGGCTCGAGCAGCCCGGCACCGTCCGAACTGGATCGCCTCGGCGCGGCCCGCATCAGTCTCGGCTCGAACGTGGCCGCGGCCGCCTACGAGGTGGCCCGGGCGGCGACGGTCGACCTGCTCGAAGGCGACTCCTACGGGGCGGTCGCGGGCGGCATCGGCTACGGCACCATGCAGGGCCTGTTCACCGAGGACTGACCTGCCTTTGAGACTCGCCGGTCTCGAATCTGCAACTAGCCTGGACTTGTACCCGCCCCTAGGACAAAATGAGGCCATGTGCCCCCGAACGACCGATCTCGCCGATAGCGGGGTGGGCCTGTGCATCCGCTGATCGGGTATCTCATCGCCTCGGGGTTGTTCGCCATTGGACTGTTCGGGGTTCTCACCAGGCGAAATGCCGTCTTGCAGTTGGCGTCTGCGGAGCTCATGCTCGGCGGGGTGCACCTGGTCCTGGTCACGACCGACCTGGTCCAGCGCTCATACACCGGGCAGAGCTTCGCGCTGTTCATCGTCGTGATCGCCGCGGCCGAGGTCGGGGTGGGTCTCGCTCTGGTGCTGAACCTGTGGCGGGCCCGGTCCGATATCGACACCGATGACCTGCCGATCGACTCCGGCAAGCAGGCCGACGAGCGGGCGGATCGGTCCTGATGGGGTTCTTCGCCTGGGCGCTCATCGGTCTCCCCGCCGCGGCGGGGCTGGCCGGGCTGCTGATTCGGCGGCGAAGGGCGGCCGCCTGGTCGGCGGTGCTCGCACCGCTGTTCGCGCTCGTCTGCTCGATCGTCTGCTTCTTCGCGAATCCGTTCGTGGCGTTCACCCTGGCGGACTTCGGGTCGATTCGGGTCTCTGCCGCGCTCGACCTCTCCCCCACCGCTTCGGCCGTCGCGATCGCCAGCTCACTGGTCACGCTGCTGGTACAGCTGTACTCGGTCTCGTATCTGCGTGACGATTCTCGTTATGGGCCGTTCGCGGCGCAGGTGAACCTGTTCCTCGCCGCCATGCTGGTCGTCGTCGCGGCCGACGACCTGGTCTTCCTGCTCATCGGGTGGGAGGTCATGGGCGCCTGCTCGTACCTGCTCATCGCGCACTACGCGAAGCTGCCGTCCGCGCCGGGCTCGGCCGCGAAGGCGTTCCTGGTGACGCGGTTCGGCGATGTCGCCTTCGTGCTCGGGGTGATGGTGCTGGGCACCGCCGCCGGGACGTTCCGCATCTCCGAGATCGGGGACGTCTCGGAGGGTGTGGCCGCGGCCGCGATGCTGCTGATCCTGTTCGGCTGCATCGGGAAGTCGGCCCAGTTCCCGCTCCAGATCTGGCTGCCCCCGGCGATGGCCGGCCCCACGCCCGTCTCGGCGCTCATCCACGCGGCCACCATGGTCGCCGCCGGGGCCTACGTGCTGACGCGGCTGCTGCCGGTCTGGCCGACCGACCTTCTGGTCGTCGTCGCCCTCGTCGCCGCGATCAGCATGCTCGGGGCGGGGCTGTGCGCGTTCGCCGCGACCGATGTCAAGGGCGTCCTGGCGTGGTCGACCGTGAGCCAGGTCGGGTTCATGTTCGCGGCCGTCGCCGTCGCCGACCCCGACGCGGCCCTGTTCCACCTGCTGTCGCACGCCGGTTTCAAGGCGCTGCTGTTCCTTACCGCCGGGGTCATCATCCACCAGGCGGGCACCGACGGGTCGCTGGCGACCACGCGGGTGCGGCCGTCGTCGTCACGACTCGCGTTCTGGGCTATGACGCTCGGGCTCGCCGCGATGGCCGGCATTCCGCCGCTCGGGGGTTTCTACAGCAAGGAGGCGATCCTCGGCGCGGCCTATGAGTCCGCGACTCCGGCCGGGGTGATCGTGTTCTGGGCGGGTATCGGCGCGGGCATTCTCACCGCCGCCTACTCGGCCCGGCTGTGGCTGCTGGTGTTCTGGCGCGGCGGGGCGAAGGAGCGGGCGACCGTGCCCCTCGCGCAATCGATCGGGCTGTGGACACTCACCGGGGTGATCGTGGTCGTCGGCGGACTCTACTTCGCCGGACCGCTCGAGGTGCCGCCGCTGCACCTGGATCTCATGGTGCTCATGCTGATCGCCGTGCTCGGCGGTTTCGCCGTGGTCGGCGACTCCTGGTGGCGGGACCGCGCCCGCGACCCGGCCCGGCTGCTCGGCCGGACCAGGGCGGCGTTCGCCCGCGGGCTGTACGCGGAGGCCTTGGCGGGCAAGGCGACGCGCACCGGCGCCCGTGCCGCGGCCGGGGCCGCGAGCGCTCTGGACGAGCACCTGGTCGACCAGATCCTCGTCGAAGGTTCGGCCCGTGCCACCGTCGCTGCGGCCCACCGGACCGACACCGGACACCGGGGCGGCCTCGTGGCCTACCTGCGGCTGAGCGTCGCCGGGACGCTCGTGATCACGGCCTGCGCGATCGGGGTGAGCCTGTGGATGTCGTGAATCGCATATCCTATAGGAACGCAATTTCCTATAGGATATATCCTATAGGAACGGTGGCGCCATGGGGCTGATGCTCATTGCCGCCGTCGCGCTGCCCCTGGTGGGGGCGGCGCTGTCGTGGTGGCTGCGGCGCAATTGGATCGGGGTCGCCTCCGCCGCCGGGTCATTCGCGGCCTTGGCGGTGCTGCCGCTGGGACGCGGCGACGGGTGGTGGCACGCGGTCGACCTGGCCTGGGCCCCGTCGATCCACCTGGACTTCTCGCTGTCGGTCGACGGCGTCTCATGGCCGCTCGCGCTGCTCACCGCGCTGCTGGGGCTGCTGTGCTGCGTCCACAACGCACATAAGGGCGCGTCCTCCACGCTCACCGCGCTGCTGCTGGCCGTCCAGGCCGCGTCCATCGCGGTCTTCCTCTCCGACAACCTGATCCTGTTCTTCATCGCCTTCGAAGCGGTGCTGCTGCCGATGTGGGCGATCGTCTACCGCTACGGCGACGAGGCCACCCGCCGACACGCGGCGGCCAAGTTCGCGCTGTTCACCGTCACCGGGTCGCTATTGATGGCGACCGGCCTGTTCGTGGCCGTCGCCGACACCGGCACCGCCGACCTCGGCGAGATCATCGCGACCGGCGGGGTCAGCGCCGACGCCTCGCTCCTCGTATTCACCCTGCTGGCCGCCGGGTTCGCCGTGAAGGCTCCCCTGTGGCCGCTGCACTCCTGGCTCCCCGACGCGCACACCGCCGCCCCCACCGTCGGGTCGGTCCTGCTCGCCGGGGTGCTGCTCAAGCTCGGGACCTACGGGCTCATCCGCGTCGCCGGCGGCCTGGCCCCGCACGGCGCGGCCGACGCCGCGCCCGTCCTGGCGATCCTGGCCGCGATCGGCATCATCGTCGCGAGCCTGGTGTGCCTGCGGCTCGGCGAGCTCAAGCGCCTCATCGCCTACTCCTCGGTGGGGCACATGGGGTTCGTGGTCCTCGCCTTCGCCACCGGCACCGAGGCGGGGGTGCGGGCGGCGCTGTTCGCGAACCTCGCCCACGGGCTCGTCACGCCACTGCTGTTCTTCCTGGCCGGTGCGGTCAAGGACCGGGCCCACACGGGACGCCTGGTCGACCTCGGCGGGCTGCGCCTGGCCGCCCCCGCCCTCGCCGGACTGCTCGGCTTCGCGGCGTTCGCCTCCCTGGGCCTGCCGGGCCTGGCCGGGTTCTGGGGCGAGGCATTCACCGTGTACGCCGCCGTCGAGCGCGGCGGGGCCTGGATCGCCCTCGCCGCCATCGCCGCGTTCGGCGCGTTCCTCACGGCCGCTTACCTGCTGCGCATGCTCAGACGCGTCAGCCACGGACCGGTCGCGCCCGCGTTCGAAGGGCTCGGTGCCGTCTCGGCCATCGAATTCGCGACGTGGTCGCCGCTCGTGGCCGCCGTGCTCCTGCTCGGCCTGGCCCCGGGCCCCCTCCTCGACCTGTTCGCGACGGGGGTCCTGTGATGGTGTCGCAGCCGATCGACCACGCGGCCCTGCTCCCGCTGTACCTGGCGGCGGCCACCGCCGCCGTCGCACTGTTCGCCGGACGCCTCGCCAAGGCCTGCACCATGATCGGACTGAGCATCTCGGCCGGTGCCGCGATCTGGATCGGTGTCGGAGCAGACCGGCGGACCTTCGCGGTAGGCGAGTGGCATTCCTACATCGCGAGCGACGCGACGATGGGTCTGGCCGCCCTGTTCGCCCTCCTCACCGTCCTGGTCGCCGCCCTGAGCGCGCGCGCCGGCGCCGAATACTGCTTCCTGCTGGCCGCCAGCGCCGCCGGAGGCATCACGCTGGCCGGCAGCGGAGACCTCATCACCCTCATCGTGGCCCTGGAGACGCTGACCGTACCGCTGTACGTCCTCGTGACCCGTCCCGGCCGGGACGGGGCCGAAGCCGGAGTGACCTTCCTGATCGCCTCCATCGCCTCGTCGGCGACCGCGCTCATGGGCGCGGCACTGCTGTACGCGGCGAGCGGAACGGTCCACTTCGCCGGTCTCGCAACCGAACTCGCGGGGGCACATCCAGGACTTGTGGCCGCCGGGGTGGCGCTGCTGCTGGGCGGGCTCGCTTTCAAGTTGGCTGCCGCACCGCTGCACGCCTGGGCGCCGCTCGTGCTCGAGCGGGCACCGCTGCCGATCGCGACGTACCTGGCGAGCGCCTCCAAACTCGGCGGCGCGGTCGCCATCACCTGGGTCGTCTACTTCGGGCTCGCCCCGCAGGCGGGTCTGCCGGCCGGGATCGTGCTGGCGGCGTTGAGCGTCGCGTCGATCGCGGTGGGGAACGTGGCCGCGCTGGTGCAGCGGCGAACGGTTTCGCTGCTGGCGTGGTCGGGCATCGCGCACGCCGGGTACGTGCTCGCGCCGCTGGCCGCACTGGCGACGGCGGCGGGCCGCGGGGCCCCGGATGCGGCCGCCTCGGCGGCGCTGGCGTACGCGGTGTTCTTCGTGCTGCTGGAGGCGGGAGCGTTCGCTGCATTGACGGCGGTCAGGCCCGATACAGAAACAGAAACCGCAACCGCAACCGCAACCGCAGAAAAAGGTCGCACCCCCGAGCCACTGTTGAGTCGGGGGGACCTCAGCGCGCCCGATTTGAAGGTAAACGCCGGGACACTCCGCAGTTCTACCGAGCTGTCACACCCCCGCGCCACGATTGAATCGGGGGGTCCCCAGGGGTCCGATTTGAAGGCAAGCGCCGGAAACATCACCGAACTCGCCGGCCTGTTCCGCACCGCGCCCCTCCCGGCGACCGTCTTCCTCATCGCCGTCGTCGGCCTGTCCGGGCTTCCGCCCGCGCTGGCCGGGACCTTCGCCAAGATCGTCATCCTCGAATTCCTCGCCTCCTCCGCGGTGTGGCTCGCCATCATCGTCGCCGCCGGGGCCATCGTCGGACTCGCCTACTACCTCCCGCTCGCGCGCACAGTCCTGCTCGGCCGGGGCACCCCGACCCCGAAGGCCCGCTTCACCATCGCGGTCGCCGTCATCGGCCTGGTCCTCCTCGCCATCGGCCTGGCGCCGCAAACGGTGTTGGAGTTCACCCGCATTTCCCAGTGAAATCCCAGGTCACAGCGGAATACTTGCGAGTATTGAGACGTTGGGCCTCACAGGGGGAAGGCAAACATGCAACACCACAACGGCTTGAAAACCGCAATGCTTCTCGGCGGCCTGTCGGCGATCGTCATCGCCATCGGCTACCTTTTCGGCGGCTCGACCGGCGTCCTCATCGCGGCGGCCATCGCCGTCGGCATGAACGCCTACGCGTACTTCAACTCGGACAAGCTGGCGCTGCGCTCGATGCGCGCCCGACCCGTCACCGAGGCGCAGGCGCCGCAGCTGTACGCCATGGTCCGCGAGCTTTCGCAGCGCGCGGGGCAGCCGATGCCCCGGCTCTACGTCTCCCCGACCATGCAGCCCAACGCCTTCGCCACCGGCCGCAACCCCCAGAACGCGGCGGTCGCGGTCACCGAGGGCATCCTGCAGCTGCTCACGCCCGCCGAACTGCGGGCAGTGCTCGGCCACGAGCTCTCCCACGTCTACAACCGCGACATCCTCATCTCGTCGGTCGCCGGGGCTCTGGCGGGCATCATCACCATGATCGCCAATATCGCCTGGTTCATCCCCATGGGCGGGAATGACCGCGAAGGCCCGAACCCGCTGGTGCTGCTGCTGACCATGCTCCTGGGACCACTCGCGGCCGGGGTCATCCGCATGGCCGTCTCGCGATCGCGCGAATACGAGGCCGACGCCTCGGGCGCGAAGCTGACCGGGGACCCGCTGGCCCTGGCCAGCGCGTTGCAGAAGATCTCGGGCGGGATCGACCGGATGCCGGCGCGCGCGGACAGCCCGCTCGCGAGCGAGGCCCACCTGATGATCTCGTCGCCGCTGCGCGGCGGCATGTCGAGCCTGTTCTCGACGCACCCGCCGACCGAGCAGCGCGTCGCCCGGCTGCGCGAGATGGCCCGCGGAGGAGCGATCCGCTAGCAGGGCCGAAGCCGGGAAGCACCGGTCCCGTGCGGAGTGCCTCGTCCGTCGACCCGGCGAGGCGGCACCGTCCCGCCGGATCCTATATCCTATAGGAACGCACGCACCGAAAGCCGCGCCCGCATCAGCGGGCGCGGCTTTGAAGTATGCGGTTGGCGCCGAAGCTAGTAGACGCTCCCGCCGATGTCCCTGATGCCCTTGCGGACATCGAGGAGATAGACGAGCGCGGCGCACAAGGCGATGAGGCCGAAGAGGCCGAGTCCGTTGAAACCGCCGAAGAGGAGCGCCAGCGCGAAGCTGATGATCAGAAGCCCCATCCACGCACCCTTGGAGAGCGTGCCGACGGCACTGAACGCATCGGGTTTTTGCACCGCGCAGTGCACCGCCGCGATCAGCGACAGGAGCGCGGCGCCGTACCCGACGACCATCCAGACCGTGTTGCGGATTTCGAACGCGAACGGCAATGCGGAGTCAAACAGCTCTGGCATGTGGGCCAGCCTACCCGCAGGGAATCAGGAACCGGTCGTCTCGGCTACTTGCCGAGCTTGCGACGCTGCACGCGGGTCTTACGGAGCAGCTTGCGGTGCTTCTTCTTCGCCATGCGCTTGCGTCGCTTCTTGATGACCGAGCCCATAGAGCTTCCTCACAGATGTTCGTAGACATTACTTAGAGCCTGACCAGCCTATCTCGGACTGCCTAACGTGTGCCGGGCGGGGAATGCGACCGCCGATCCCCGTCACAGGCGCGGCCGTGACCCCGGGCGGCCGTTCGTCGCCCGGGGGCATGAACCGGCCGCGGCCCCCAGGGTCAGGGGTCCGCGGCCCGGTGTCACTCTTCAGTCTGGAGCGCTTCCGAGAGATAGGTCTTGACGGCGCTTTCGGGGACGCGGAAAGAGCGCCCCACCCGCACCGCCGCGATCTCACCGTTGTGGACGAGTCGATACACCGTCATCTTCGAGACGCGCATCAAGTCGGCAACTTCTGTCACCGTCAAAAACTTGACCTCGTCGAGGAGGTCCCCGTGTTCGCTCATGTGTCTCACCGTTCTGTCGAGGGCTGGTGCGAGGACGTGGGGTTGTGTGATGTCTTAGAGGTGTGGCGGACGCGAATGCCCTTATGAACCGAGACGAGTCGGTCGTCACCGTCCGTGACGTTGATGTCTATCGATTGGGATGTTGCTCATGTTACGGCAGTCCGGCTCATTGGGCAACAGGCGATCTCACACGGTCTGGGCAATGAAGGCCGTAATCTCCTCCATCAGTTCGGCATTGCTCTTGCCGAAGATCGACTCGGCCGATTCGTCCGGCGACTGTCCTTCTCGGGCAGTCAAACCGAACCATTCGGCGAACTCGTCCTCGCCGTAGGTGTTGATCATGTAGGTCACGCCGAGGAAGCCGCAGCCGTACTTGCCGGAGCCGGCGAGGGTGTCGTCGTCCTCGTCGGGCGGAAGGATGTCGGTCTCGCAACCGCCTTGGGCCACATACTCTTCGACGTCCCACGCCCGCTCGTACTCGTCGTAGTCGCGTTCACCGTGGTCGATGTACTCGGCGATGCCCTCGACCATCCACCAGGTGTCGTTGGCGTACCGCTCCGACGGCGCGGCCCACAGCGTCACGGCGTGGCCGAGCTCGTGCCGGATGACGCTGTCCAGCTCGGCGCCCCAACCGGTGCGGTCGACGGCCATGACGGTCGCGTACGTCGAGGGCACCCGTTCACCGTCGACGGTCCCCGACAGCGGCAGCGCGAACCCGAGCACGTCCCCGGAGTCCCAGATGCCGCCGAACCATTCCTCGAACTCCTCGTCCCCGGCGATGTAGACGACGTAGCGGTCGGGGACCTCCCACTTCGCCCACTCGTCGGCGTTCTCGGCCGCGGCCTCGGAAACCTCGAGCGCGGCGTCCAATTCATCGGCCATGTTCTCGGGGACGGCCACGACCGTGCGCTCGCCGACGGCGGCGACCATGTCGGTGACCTCCCACGGGTGCGGACCGTCGCCGCCCTCGGACGGGTCCACCTGCACCATCACCATGCCCTCGTCGCCCGCGCGCCACACGGTGTCGAAGACGACGTCGGCCGGCGAGCACTCGTCGGCCGGGGTCGCGAAGCAGTAGGAGACCGCGACGGTGATGTCGTACAGCGGCACCGCCCCCGACGAATCCTCCAGGGGACCCGAGGTCACCTGGTAGTCGAAGCGGCTGACTTCCATCGCGGCCAAGGAGTCGTAGCGGCTGGTCATCTCCTCGTGCAGCGTCGGATCGAACGCGGCCAGCCAGCCCTCCGGGCTCCGGTTGATGAGCGACTCGGAGTGGGCGTCCAGCACCAGCTGCGCCTGCTCCTTGAGGTAGGCGAGGATCTCCGACTCGCTCGCGTCCTCACCGGGGCTGGGCAGCTCGCCCTCGCCGGGCTCGACCGCCGCGCCGTTGAAGGTGCCCTCCGGGGTGCCCGGCAGCGACGGGCGCCAGCCGTTGACGAACGCTCCGCTGAGCACCGACGCGGCCACCAGGGCGACGACCATGAACACGGTCCCGACCCGGCTGCGCCTGCGCTCGGGCCGCGGCGGGTAGAAACCGGGCGGATACTGCTGCCAGCCCGGAGGGACCGGGGGCGGCGCCAGCATGTCGACCGGCGGCGCCCCGGCCTGCTGCGGCATCCCGGGCGCGTACTGCTGCGCCGGCGGATACTGCGCCGTCTGCTGCGCCCCCGGGTACTGCGCGCCCGGATCGGGCATTCCCGGCGCGGTCGGCTGCGGCAGGGAGGCCGCCGGATACGCCGGTTCCGCTGGGATCGCCTGCCCCGCGGCGGGATCGGCCGCCGGCATCACGGGCTCGCCGACCGGCGAGGGGGCGGGCGCGGGCCGCTGGCTCGGGACGTGCGCGGCGAACCGGGGATCTGCGGCATTGTCGACCGCTCGCGGCTCGGCGGGGAAGTCCTCGGGGGCTTGAGTCACCCTCGCAACTCTAGTCTCCGGTCGCTACCGATGCGAGACACGACCATCGCTCACGACGCGACCCGCGGCACACGCGAAAGGGCGCGGAACCGGCGCCACCTGCGCCGATCCCGCGCCCCCGCGCGAAATTCGTGGTCTAAGAACGGGTCCACAATGAGCGGGCGAAGACCGCCAGGTTCGCCGGACGTTCAGCCATCCGCCGCATCAGGTACCCGTACCACTGGTCGCCGTAGGGAACATAGACGCGCATCCGGTAGCCCTCGGCGGCCAGACGCAGCTGCTCGGCCGGGCGGATGCCGTACAGCATCTGGAACTCGAACGAGTCGGGCTCGCGGTCGAACCAGCGGGCCCGGTCGATGCCGATCTCGACCAGGCGCGGGTCGTGCGTCGCCAGCATCGGGTAGCCGTCGCCGGCCATGAGCGCGTTGATGCTGCGCACATAGGACCGGTCGACGTCCAGCGGACGCTGGTAGGCGACCGTCTCGGGCTCCTTGTAGGCGCCCTTGCACAGGCGGATGCGCGAACCGGCCGTGGCCAGGGACTTGCAGTCGTCCTCGGTGCGGCGCAGGTAGGCCTGCAGCACCGCGCCCGTGTCGCCGAAGTCCTGGCGCAGACGATTCACGATCTCGATGGTCGAGTCGGTGACGGTGTGGTCCTCCATGTCGATGGTGACCGTGGTCCCGGCGCTCTCGGCGGCCGCGCAGATCTGGCGGGCGCGGTCGTAGGCCAGCTCGACGTCGATGCGCTGGCCGACGGCCGAGAGCTTGACGCTGACCTCGGTGGTCTCCGACAGCCCCTCGGCCTTGAGGGCGGAGAGCAGATTCAGGTACTCGTCGCGGGTGGCGTCGGCCTGTTCGGCGACGATGGTGTCCTCGCCGAGGTAGTCGAGGGTGGCGAGGAGCCCGTCCGAGGCCAGGGAACGGGCGGCGGCCACTGCGTCGGCCGTCGTCTCACCCGCGACATAGCGGCGGACGAGCGACCGGCTGACCGGTGCGGTACCGACAAAGCGCTCGAACTTCGAGGATCGAGCGGCGGCGAGGATGACTGAACGCAGCATATTTGGAGCGTATCCCCTGCTGTTCAATCTCCGGTCACAGCGCCATAACATGAGTGCTGCAACATTGGAAAAATTAGTGCTGTCCGTAGATTGCTTTGCAATCACAGGCATGCATCCAGTAGAACCTGTGTAAATTTGGAATTTCGGATGCAACAAGCCTGCGGCCGCCCGCAGCTCCTCAAGTGCGGGACGCCGTCTCCCAACGGCCTATTGCGCTAGAACTCCCCGCCGATGGGCCGGAACGGTAACGCGGCAACGTCGGCGCCGCGCGCCGGAAACCCTCGGACACTCGATCCGGAATGCTCGGATCCCTCTCCGCCCGTTGCTAGCGTCCATTCCCATGTCAGCATTCGCGACACCCAGGGTCACTCAATCCGAACGAGCATCCAGACCGGGACGCGACGAGCAGCGCCCCCATCTCATCTATCTCGCGATCGGGTTTCCCCCTGCCGCGAAAAGCTGTGCGTACCGGATGCGGGAGACCGCCAACCAATTCGCTGCCCAGGGATGGGATGTAACGGTGGTCACCATCAAGGACGAGTCCTGGGCGCTGGAATCGGGTGTCGACCACTCCTTGTCACAGAAGGTCGACCCGCGGGTGAAAGTCGTCAAGCTCCCGCTCCGCCGCGAGGACCTGGAGACGGACATCCGCCGTTTCAGCGAGCAGCGGGCCGTCAGCCCGGCATGGTGGGTCAGGTCGCTGCGCGATCGGCAGCAGGAGATGTTCCCCGAGCCGAACTTCGGCGATTGGAAGGACGCGCTCGAGGACGCGGTGCTGCGTCTCCACAAGGAGAACCCCGCCGACCTGCTGCTGGCCACCTGCGTGCCGTACACGAACCTCGCTGCGGCCTGGAAGCTGTGGGAAGAGGCCCGGGTCCCGTATGCCGTCGACTTCCGCGACGGCTGGTCGATCGATGTGATCGACGGCCGCGAAGCCTTCATCGCCGACTCCGAGAAGGGCCGCTGGGAATCGCGCGTCCTCAGCTCCGCGATCAGCCTGTGGGTCGTCAACGATCCGATCGCCGAGCACTACCGCGCCCGCTACCCGCAGCTCGCCGACCGCGTCCACATCGTGCGCAACGGCTACGACGTCGACAGCACCCCCGTCCGGAAGCGCCCCGCCGACCCGGAGTCGGGCCTGGTCTTCGGGTACCTGGGCACGATCAACTTCTCCGTGGAGCATCTGCGAACGGTCCTCAACGGCTGGCGTGCGGCCCGCAGTCGTGAACCGCTGCTGGCCAACGCGCGCTTCGAGGTCCGTGGCTACAGCGGCCACGGCGCCCTCCGCGGCGCCAACCCCCAAGCCGACCTGCTGCTGGACGCCGAGGCGGACGGCGTCACCTACGGCGGCCCGGTGGCCAAGGCGGAGGTCGCGTCCATCTACGCCCGCTGGGACGCGATGGTGCTCATCCTCATCGGCGGCCGCTATGTGACCTCCGGCAAGGTCTACGAGTACATGGCCACCGGTCTGCCGATCGTCTCCGCGCACGCCATCGACCACGACGCATCGAACGTCCTCCAGGGGCACCCGCTGTGGACGGGACCGCGCGGCGTCGCCGGCAAGGCCCTGGCCGACGCCTTCGTCGAGGCGGCGCATCTGGCGGTCGAGTCCACCGACGAGCAGCACACGAAGGCCATGGCCCACGCCGACCAGTTCACGCGAGAGATCATCATGTCCGCGGCCGTGCGGCAACTGGTCGACGTGCTGGGGCTGGAGAAAGGTCGCACCCAGTGATCAACGTTCTGTTCATCAGCGCCAAGACCCGCCCGGTCAGCGTGCTCGCCGGCTCGGTGCGGAAACTGGTCGCCGAGGGCGCCCGGGTCTCGTATGGCGGCTCGGTCCCCGAATCGTGGATGGCCAAGAAGCTGACCGGCATCGATTTCGTCGAGACGCACCCGCTGCGCCGCTCCAATCTGCGGCGCGCCGTCGATCTCCCGTTCGGGGAGCGGGTCTGGCTGCGCATCCACTCGGACTCCTGGCTGCGCGCCCGCGCGCGCGAGGCCCACGTGCTCGTCGCGCTCGACGACGGCGCCGTGTACACGGTTTGGCAGCTCGCCCAGCGCAACCGCACGGCAAAGGCCGTCAACGGTTTCGCCCCCGCGCTCGACGCCGTGCGCGAACTCGCTCGGGAGGGCGAGGCGGCCGCGCTCCGAGCCTTCCGACCCCCGGTCTCACTCGTGGTCCGCGAATTTGCCCGGCGCGTACGGGGGCTGCCCGGCTCCCTGGAACGCACCGTCACCGCCCGCCCCATCATGCGCAGCTCCATCGGCGCCCGCCTGTGGCGCGTGCCGCTGCGGGCCCCGGCCGTGCCCGACAAGCTCCGCATCGCAATGGGCCGCCGAGTGGCCGAGGCCATGAACTGGGCCGGCAAGTATGGCGGCGGATCGTACGCACTCGCGTTGACCGCCTCCAAGATCAGCGACCCGGCTATCAAGGCCGAGCTTTACGACAAGGCGGTGTCGCAGGAGATCGACCGCGGCACAGGTCCGAAGCACCTCGACCAGGCGATACAGTCGCTCCTCGCCCACGCGGACGACTTGCAGGCCGCAGGGGAATACAAAGACGCCGTCAAGAACCTGAGCCGGGCCCTGGCACTGGGCTTCCACCGGGGTGTCCACATCGACCAGCTCGCTTCACCGCTGGCCGCCGACCCCGAGGCCTTCGTCGGGCGGTTCCACCGTTCGAGGGCGATGCAGACCGTCATGACCCCGCGAGGCCGGGTCCGGCCGGCCGCACCGCCGCCGACCGGCCGGCCGCTGCGGCTGCTGGTGACGACCAACGCGAACGACAACTTCCTGCACCACATCCTCGACCGCTACCGGAACCGCCACGATGTCGAGGTGCGATACCTGGACATGGCGACGCGGCCGTCCCTAAAGCGGCTCACGTGGGCAGACCGCAAGGTCATGGCGGAGCGGATGGGCGGCGACGACGAGCACGCCGCGCTGGTCGAGGACCTGATGCGACCGTATCTGGACTGGGCCGACACGGTGTTCCTCGACTGGTGCTTGGGCCACGCTGCCATGCTGACCACGATCGACCCCGGCGACACCCGGATCATCGTCCGCCTGCACAGCTACGAGGCGTTCACCCGCTGGCCGCACCTGGTGGACTTCTCCCGCGTAGACGACCTCATCTTCGTCGGCAGCCATTTGCTGGATCTGACCACCACGCTGGTGCCGCAGCTGCGCGGCCCGCAGGCACCACGAACACACGTCCTGCACAACGCTGTGGAGCTCAGCGCGTTCACCCGGGAGAAGACCTCGGACGCGCGCTTCAACCTCGGTCTCGTTGGCGTCGGCCAGGTGGTCAAGGACCCCTTGTGGGCCGTCGAGGTGCTGCGCCTGCTGCGCGAGGAGGACGAGCGCTACCGGCTCGTGATGGTCGGCGCCGACATGGACCCGAAGTTCAGCCGCGCCACCAAGAAGTACCGGAAGAAGATGGAGGCGAAGCTGGCACCGCTGGTCGAGGCCGGCGCCGTACTGCGGCTCGGACCGACCAAAGACGTCGCCGGCAAGCTCACCGATATCGGCTTCATCCTCAGCTCGTCGGTGCGTGAGAGCGCCCACCTGGGTCTGATGGAGGGCGCGGCCAGCGGCGCGGTCCCCGTGGTGCGGGACTGGCCGTTCTTCGCGGGCAAGACCCATAGCGCCCGCACGGTGTATCCGAACGGCTGGGTCGTGGACACACCGGCAGCGGCAGCCCAACGCATACTGGAAGTCAACGCCACGGAGGAAAACTGGCTGGAGAGCGCCGAGCTGGCCTCGAAACACGCCCTGTCCACCTGGGACTGGGCATTCGTCAGGGCCGACTTCGACCAGATGTTCCTCGGCGAGCGGCGATAGCCGGTATGAGAGAGCCTCCCCGGCCGCCGGGTCGATGACGCGGCGGCCATCGAGTATGCCCTGACGTTCGGGGACCAGGGGGCGATGACGGCGACGTGCCGTTCTGTATCTCATTCCAAGACTCCTGTGTCTCCTTTGAAGATCGCGGCCTGGGTCGTCTCGAAGCCGAGGGTCGATCGGGAGACTTTCCGCGACAACACACCGCACATAGCGGGTGAATACCGTGATAACCGGAGATACGGACCATACGATCGATCAGTCTGCCTAGACGGAGGAGTCGTCATGAAGGTCGTCAGCGTCGTCGGAGCCCGCCCCCAGATGGTGAAACTGGGGGCGGTCGCGCGAGCCATCGACGGCACCGACGACGTGCACTGCATCATCCACACCGGACAGCACTACGACGCCGAACTGTCCGACGTGTTCTTCACCGGGCTTGGAATCCCCGCGCCCGACCACTTTCTCGGCGTCGGTTCCGGTTCCCATGGCTCCCAGACCGGCGCGATGCTCGCCGCGCTCGACCCGATCCTCGCCGCAGAACGCCCCGACTGGGTACTCGTCTACGGCGACACCAACTCCACGATCGCAGGGGCGCTCGCAGCGGTCAAGCTGCATCTGAAGGTCGCGCATCTGGAAGCCGGGCTGCGCTCCTTCAACCGGCGCATGCCCGAGGAGCACAACCGAGTCCTCACCGACCACTGCGCCGACCTGCTCCTCGCCCCGACCGACGAGGCCATGCGCCACCTGGCGGCTGAAGGGCTGGCCGATCGCACGTCGCTGGTCGGCGATGTCATGGTCGACGTCTGCGTGCGCACCCGCGACCAGGTACTCGCCACAGGCCACCCGCATCCACCCACGTGCGTGGACCAGTCCGCCCCCTATCTGCTCGCGACCCTGCACCGCGCCGAAAACACCGACGACCCCGACCGACTGCGGGCACTCATCGGCGCGCTCGCCTCGTTGCCGATCCAGGTCGCGCTGCTCGCCCACCCCCGCCTCATAGCCAAGGCCGATCAGTACCGCATCGACCTCGCTGCCGGAGCACTACGGCCTGGCCGCCCGCTGCCCTACGCGGACCTGGTCGCGGCCGTCCTCTCCTCCAACGGCGTCGTTACCGACTCCGGCGGACTTCAGAAAGAGGCGTTCCTGCTCAGGCGGCCCTGCACCACGCTGCGAACCGAGACCGAATGGGTTGAGACCCTCGAAGGCGGCTGGAACGCCTTGGTGCCGGACCCCTCCGCGTTGGCGGACGGCGAGTGGGCCCGCACGGCGGTCCGCCCCGCACCGGTCGGCGAACCCGGCGCCCCGTACGGCAAGGGGCGGGCGGCCTGGGAAGTGCTCGACACGCTGCGGGCGGCCCTGACTCCGGCCCGCGCGTCGGGTTGCGCGAGGTGACCCACGAAAGCGGAGTGCGGCCGTCCTTCAGCGACGCGTTCGCGGCCCGTGCCGCCGGCTACTACCGCCTCGCGTGGACGGCCGACGGATTCCCCGGTCAGCTCCAGCAGGACGGCAGCATATGGGAGCACCCGATCTACCCCACGTATGTACTCAAGGACTATCTCGCTCAGTAACGCCGCGACCGGTCGGCGGCCCTTCGCATGGCCATCGCCGCGGCCACGGAGTCGGCATTGCGCAGGATGGACGAACACGAAGGCGCGCTGGTGTTCTGGTACGAGGCGGGGATCGGCGCCAGGCTCTTCGAACGCCACTATTCGGCTCTGACCCAGTCCTACTACGCTCGGCTGCTGTGGGAGGCTGTCGGCGACGGCGAGGCCATGGCGGCCGCGCGCCGCTGCTTCGCGGCACTGGCAGTCCCCGCCGAGCGCGGCGACGTCCTCTTCCGCGACGCCAACGGGGTCTCGATCGCCGAGGTCCCCCAGCGGCCCAACAGTTACCTCCTCAACGGCTGGCTGTCCGCGCTGGTGTCCGCATGGGACTACTACGAGTGCTCGGGCAACGCCGCGGCGCGTGAGCTGGTGGAGTCCTCGGCCCAGTCCCTGGCCGGGCTGCTCCACCGGTACGACGCCGAACCCGAGAAGAACAACCGCTACGGACTCACCTGCTTCACCTACCTGAAGACTCCTGCCGCCCGAATCGAGGACGCGACGGTGATCGTGCCCGGTGAAGGCGCCTTCGGACTCACCGGGCACGGTTCGCACTGGGCCAACCACCGCATGAGCGACGCCAGGATCGTCAACCTGGTGTTCTACCTGGCCTCGCCCGAGCCGAACACTGTACGGCTCAACGTCGCCCGGCCCACTCCGGTGGAGCTGCGGCTCGGACACCGGGGCCGCGGCGCGACGGTCGAGTTCCGGGTCGCACCTTCACGGCCGACAGGAGCGGTCAGATAGCCTCGGGGCACCGGGAGTGCCCGAATCGCGATCGTTTCCTCCGACAACGAAGGCCGCCAATGCAGTACAGGATCCAGCCCTCCGCCCAGGTCGACCCGTCCGCCGAGATCGGCGACGGCACGAGCGTCTGGGAACTGGCCCAGATCCGCGAGGGGGCGAGCCTGGGCGAGAACTGCATCGTCGGACGCGGCGCCTACATCGGCACCGGGGTGCAGATCGGCGCGAACGTGAAGATCCAGAACTACGCGCTCGTGTACGAGCCCGCGACCTTGGCCGACGGCGTGTTCGTCGGCCCGGCCGCAGTCCTCACCAACGACCGCAACCCGCGCGCCGTGGGCGTCGACGGCGAGCGCAAGAGCGCCTCCGACTGGGAGGCCGTGGGAGTCGCGGTCGAGGAGGGCGCCTCGCTGGGGGCTCGCTCGGTGTGCGTCGCCCCGGTCCGCATCGGACGGTGGGCGATGGTGGCGGCCGGAGCCGTCGTCACCAAGGACGTCCCCGATCACGCCCTGGTCGTCGGCGTCCCGGCCCGCCGGATCGGGTGGGTCGGCCGCGCCGGCGAGAAACTGGAGGCCGGCGCCGAGGCGGGCACGTGGATCTGCCCGCGCACCAAGGAGACCTACGTCGAAAGCGGCACCGGCCTCGCCCGCGTCGAGGGCTGACGCTGGGGAAACGTCCCCCGGTGGTGGAAGTTCTTGAGTACCATGGAGATCGAGGTCACTCAGCCTCGTCACCCCCTGGAGTGCCCATGAGCTTCCCCGAAGACGTGCTCGCCCCGAATGAAGCAGTCCGGATCCACCTGCAGCCGCATCGGATCGGATTGATCACCGTCGGCGTGCGGTTCACGATCCTGTGCGTGATCGCGCTGCTGCTGATCACCAACTTCGAGCGGGTGGCCGGGCAGACCGGCGACCTGGAACTGCTCCTGTTCCTCGTCGCGGTCCTGGTGGCGGCCGGCTTCGCCATCCGTGAGTTCGCCCGGCTCGTGGGGGCGCTGCTGCGGCTGTGGTTCACCCACTACCTGGTGACGACCGACCGGGTCGTGTGGCACTACGGCTTCTTGGGTGTCAGAGGAAGCGACATGCCCCTGCGGCACGTCAGCTCCATCAGTTACCGCCAGACGTTGTTCGGCCGCCTGCTCAATTACGGGGAGCTGCGGATCGAAGCCTCCATCGACACCGCCGCGATCCTGTTCCGGGACGTCCAGAACGTACGGCAGATCCGGACCGAGATATACCGGCTCATCCAGGAACGCACCCGCCAGGCCGACGGCGACCAGACTGCTCCCGAACACTCCTAGCGGAGGGCCTCGGTGTAGACGCGGTCCAGGATGGCCGCCTGGGAGGGCCAAGTCCATTCCGTCAGCGGGACATGGGTGTCGTAGCGCTTGCGGTACGACTCGGGGTCGGCGAGGATCAGTTTCGCCGCCCGGACGAAGTCCGCGGTGTCCTTCGCCCGGAAGACCTCGCCCTGGCCGGTCTCGTTCACCTTGGCCGCCATCGTCTTCACGTCGGAGACGAGGATCGGCAGCCGCGCGTGCGAGTACTCGAAGAACTTCGTGATGAGCGCGATCTCGTGGTTGAGGTAGTGGTGGATCGGGATCACGCCGATGTCGGCGCCCGCCAGGAACGGCACGATCTGCCAGTGCGGGACGTACGGCAGCAGATGGACCCGGTCGGCCACGCCCAGCTCCTCCGAGCGGGCCACCAGGGAGCGAATGTCGGCCCATTCGGGCTTGGCGACCACGAACGCCGCGTGCACGCCCTCCAGGTCGGGCAGGGCCTCCACCATCGTCATCAGGCCGCGCCTGGCCATCGGCGCGCCCGAGTAGACCATCAGCGGGGCGCTCGGTCCGATCCCGCACAGCTCCCGGATGTCGGGGACCGGGTCGTCGGCCTCGGGCCGGGAGTCCAGGTCCGGCACGTTCATGACCACTTCGGGGCGCTCGGCCAGGCCGTGGCGCTCCATCAGCAGGTCGGCCAGGGTGTCCGACACCGTCACCACCGCGTCCGCCCACGGCGCGTACTCGCGCTCGTGCGCCATCTGCGCGTCCTTCCAGGCCGGATGGTCGATCCACGACTTGATCCCCGGCAGGTACTCGTGCACGTCCCACACCAGCTTGACGCGGGCGCCGCGGGCGCGGCGGCGGATGACCGAGCGGGCGCCGACACCGATCATCTGGAAGTCGTTGGCGTGGATCAGGTCCGCCTCCAGCCGGTCGAGGACGGGCCCGAAGGACAGTTCGAGGTCCCACAGGGCCGGGTCGAGGCGCCGCCAGGATCGGTCGCCCAGGACGGTCTTCCAGAACTTGATGGCGAACGCGTCGACGCGGCCGTCCATCGCCTCGCGGCGCTCGCAGAGCCGTTCGGTGTGGGCGGAACGGACGTCGGCCCAGGTCCCGGCGGCCCTCACCGCGGCCCGGCGGGGAACGAGCGCGGCCTTGCGGAGGCGCGTCACGGCGCCGCTCTGGTGCTTGGCGTCGATCGCGATGCGGGCCTTGCGAATGCCGATCTCGGCCCTCCACGCCTCGAGCTGGCGCTCGCGGTAGATCTGGATCGGCCCGAACGGGTAGGCGAGCGGGTCGCGCGCCCAGTGGCTGCGCAGTTCGTGGCGGCGGCGCTTGAACGCGCGCCGCACGTGGATGAGCCGGACCTCGGCCCCGCCCAGGTCCCACGTCTGGACCTCGCCGTTCGGGGAGCGGCCCAGCAGCGTCACGTCCCAGCCCGCGGCGGCCATCGAGGCGGCCTGCTTCTGGACGCGCGAGTCGCCTTCGACGCCGTTCTGCACCAGCATCACGACTCTGCCCCGACTCGCTGTCCCCATGGGGTCCGCCTCCCTGCCGCTCTGTCCTCTATGACAATTCGCGGTGACGCTACCCAGGTTAAATGAAGAACAGACCAATTCCTGGCAAGCGGGGTGGTGCTCCGAGGTGAATCAGAGCCGGATTCAACCTCGGGAGAGCAGGTTTCGGTACATATCGTGCAGGCGCTCGGCCTGCGCGGCCCACGTCCACTCGTCGAGCAGTCCGGTCTCCAGCGTGGCGCGGTAGGGCTTCGGGTCGGCGAGGATCCGCTTCACCGCGACGGCGAGGTCGACCGGGTCACCGGCGCGGAAGACCTCGCCCTGGCCGGTCATGCGGACCATGCCGCCCATGGTCTCCACGTCGGAGACGACGATGGGCAGCCGCGCGTGCGCGTACTCGAAGAACTTGGTGATGAGCGCGAGCTCGTGGTTCTGGAAGTGGTGGATGGGGATCAGGCCGACGTCGGCGCTGGACAGGAACGGCACCACCTGCCAGTACTCCACGTAGGGCAGGATGTGGAGCCGGCCCGAGACGCCGAGTTCGGCCGCCCTCGCGGCCAGTTCCACCGCGAGGTCGCCCTCCGGTTTCCCGACCACCAGCGCGCAGTGGACGCCGTGCAGCTGCGGCAGCGCCTCGATCATGTCGCCGAGTCCGCGCTGGATGGAGATCGCGCCGGAGTAGACGATGAGCGGGACCTCGGGTCCAAGCCCGCACGCCTCGCGGATGCTGGGGGACGGTCCCGGGCGCTTGGAGGCGGCGACGTCGGGCGCGTTCATGACGACGGTCGGCAGCTCGGCCAGGCCGTGGGAGTCCTTGAGCAGCTTCGCGATCGGCTCGGAGACGGTGACGACGCCGTCGGCCGAGGAGGCGTAGTCCCGCTCGTGGGCGATCTGTGCCTTATGCCAGCGCGGGTGCTTCACCCACGGTTTCATGCCGGGCAGGAACTCGTGGGCGTCCCACACCAGCTTGCAGCGCTTGCCTTTCGCGCGGCGGCGCATGGCGGCGCGGGCGCCGACGCCCAGCATCTCGAAGTCGTTGGCGTGGATCAGGTCCGCCTCCAGCCGGTCGAGGACGGGCCCGAAGGCGGTTTCGTACTCCCAGAGCCGGGGGTCGAAGCGGCGCCAGACCTTGTCGCCCATGACCGAGATCCAGAAGCGGTCGGCGACGCGGTCGATCCACGAGTCCATGGCCTTGCGGCTGGTGGTGAGGCGGGCGGATTCCTTGGCGCGCAGGTCGATCCATTTCCCGGCGAGTTTCACGCCGGCGCGGCGCGGCGCCAGCGCGAGCTTCCGGACCGTCTGCGCTCCGGTGCCGAGGCCGTGACCTTCGACGGCGAGGCGGGTCTTGGCCTCGCCGATCTGGGCGCGCCAGTTCCGCAGCTGGCGTTCGCGCTGGGCGCGGCGGGGCCCGGGCGGGTAGGCCAGGGGCGCGCGCAGCCAGCCGTGCCTCGAGTTGTGGGCGTGGAAGCCGCGTTTGACTGGGACGAGGCGGACGTCAGCGTCGCCGATCTTCCAGGTCTCGGTCTGTCCGCTTTCGCTGCGGCCGATGAGGGTGACGTCCCATCCGGCCGCGGCGGCCGAGGCGGCCGACTTCTGGACGCGCGAGTCGCCGACCACGCCGTTGCGCACGAGCATGACGATGCGAGCCTTATTCGCATTTAGAGGGTGGTCGGGTGCCATGTCGGGGGTCCTTCGATAGGGAGGGAGAAGGGTCGCGCGGCGGGGTGGCCTGGGTCAGCCCGCCGAGCGGGTCTTATTGGCCGAGCACAATATGGCGCCGTCCGGCCCACGCCGCCGGGTCGGTGACGCGGCGCCCGTCGAGCAGGACCCGCACGTTCGGCAGGTCGGCGGGCGCGAGGCCGGCGTATTCGGCGTGGTCGGCCTGGACGACGGCGGCGGTGACGTCCTCGCCGCGGTGGGCGGTGAGTCCTTCGGCCTCCAGCTCCTCCGCGGAGTACATCGGGTCGCTCACGTACACGTCCGCTCCCTTGGCGCGCAGCGACTCCACCAGCGGGAACACCCCGGAGAACGCGGTCTCCTTGACGCCGCCGCGGTAGGCCGCCCCGAGTACCAGCACGCCGGCACCATCCAGGTCGCCGTAGGCGGCGGCGAGGACGTCGGCGGCGTAGGACGGCATGGCGGCGTTGGCGGCCCGGGCGGCGCGCACGACCGTCGCCTCGGGGTCGTTCCACAGGTACATCTGCGGGTAGATGGGGATGCAGTGGCCGCCGACGGCGATGCCGGGCCGGTGGATGTGGCTGTACGGCTGGGTGTTGCAGGCCTCGATGACCTTCATGACATCGATGCCGCGCCGGTCGGCGAAGTGCGCGAACTGGTTGGCGAGCCCGATGTTGACGTCGCGGTAGGTGGTCTCGGCGAGCTTGGCGAGCTCGGAGGCCTCGGCCGATCCGAGGTCCCATACCCCGTTGGGGGCCTTCAGGTCAGGTCGTTCGTCGAAGTCGAGGACGGCCTCGTAGAAGGCGACGCCGGCGGCCGCGGAAGTCTCGTTGATGCCGCCGACGAGCTTGGGATAGCGACGCAGGTCAGCGAAGACGCGGCCGGTGAGGACCCGTTCGGGGCTGAAGACGAGGTGGAAGTCCTCGCCCGCGGTGAGGCCGGACCCGGCCTCCAGCATCGGCGCCCACCGTTCGCGGGTGGTGCCGACGGGCAGGGTGGTCTCGTAGGAGACGACGGTGCCCGGCCGCAGTCCGGCGGCGATGGCCTCGGTGGCGCTGTCCATCCACCCGAAGTCGGGGACGCCGCCCGCGTCGACGAACAGCGGCACCACGACGACGACGGCGTCGGAAGCGGCCACGGCGGCGGTCGTGTCGGTGGTGGCCTTCAGGTTCCCGGAGGTGACGGTCTCCTTGAGCAGTTCGGCGAGGCGGTGCTCGCCGGGGAAGGGCTCTACGGCGTCGTTGACGGCGTCGACCACCCGCCGGTTCACGTCGGCCCCGATGACCTCGTGCCCCTTGGTCGCGAATTGGACGGCCAGCGGCAGCCCGATCTTGCCCAGGGCTACGACACAGACTCTCATTGCTGGTTCACCTGTCTTCTCCGAGGAAGCCCCCGTCTTTTAGAGCGGGGAGGAATTTTGGCTCCTGCGGAGCAGAGCAAGGAGCCGCGATTCGCTGTCAGGGCGGATCGTCCTCTGCCTCGGGCTGCCCGCAGTCGCCCCCGAGCCAATCTGTTCCATTCGGGTGCATTAAGGTCATTTGCGTGAAGATCGTAGCGCAGGTGAAGTTGCTGCCGGGGTCCGCGTATGACGCGGATGCCCTGGCGGCGACCCTGCGCGCCTGCAATCGGGCCGCGAACACCGCCTCCGAGGTGGCGTTCGCCAAGGATCTGAAGCGGCGCAACGTGTTGCAGGACGCCGTGTACCACCGGATCAAGGCCGACTTCGATCTCGGAGCTCAGGCGGCGGTGCGCACGATCAAAAAGGTGTGCGACGCCTACGCCACGCTCAAGGGCAACCTCAAGGCCGGGAACCTCGGCGCTGAAGGGTCGAAGCGCCGGGTGCGGGCGGAGTCCAAGCCCATCGTCTTCCGTGAGGACGCCGCGCAGCCGTTCGACGACCGCATCCTGACATGGAACCTCGATGCCCGCACCGTCTCCATTTGGACCGTGGCGGGCAGGTTGAAGGGCATCCCCTTCGTGTGCTCGGAGCAGGCTGCGAAGTTGCTGGCCGACCGCAAGGGCGAGTCGGATCTGGTGATGCGCGACGGCATGTTCTTCTTGACCGCCACCATCAACGTGGATGAACCTCCTGTGTCCGAGCCCAAGGCCTTCCTCGGGGTGGACCTGGGGGTCGTCAATATCGCCACCACCTCGGACGGCGAGATACTGGCGGCGCGGCGTTTGAACCGATACCGCAAGCGGCAGCGTGACCTGCGGGCCAAATTGCAGCAGAAGCGGACGAAGGCCGCCAAGCGCCGCCTGAAGGCGATCCGCCGCCGGGAATCGCGGCACGCCGCCAACACCAACCACATCATCGCCAAGCGACTCGTCACCGCCGCTGAACGCACCTCGCGCGGGATCGCCCTGGAAGACCTCAAGGGCATCCGGCAGAGGGTTACGGCCAAGAAAGACCAGCGGGCACGACTTTCCTCCTGGGCCTTCGCCCAGCTCGGCGCCTTCGTCGAGTACAAGGCGCGGCGGGCAGGTGTCGCCGTGGTCCATGTGGACCCGCGCAATACCTCCCGCCAGTGCTCGGAGTGCTGGCACACCCACCGTTCGAACCGGGTGGATCAAGCGAGGTTCGTGTGCCGGTCCTGCGGGATCGTGTTGCACGCGGACATCAACGGCTCCCGCAACATCGCCCACCGTGGCGAGGCTGTGTGGCAGCGGGGCGCTGTCAAACGCCCCAGTACGGGCTAGCGCCGTACCGGACGCAGGGGACCAACGCGGCAGCCAGTCGCGCTCCACTTGCAATCAACGCCCTTCGGGATCGGGTGACAAACTCGGTCCTTCAAGGCCGAGAATTTGACTCTTCCTGCTCAGTTCTTCGTCAGAATGCGCATCTTCAACCGCCCCAGGCGGGCCCGGGGGCCGCGCCGCGTCGCGCGCTCTCCCACGCGGACGACGACGCTGTGCCGCTCGCCCCATTCGACGCTGACGCCCCGGGGGCGGCCCTCGCGCTGCACGTAGTCGTGCGGGGCCTTCAGGGGCAGGTCGTAGACGAAGGCGCCGAGGACGACGTAGGCGCGCAGCGTCCACCGGCCGGTCTTGCGGTTCGTCAACGCGCTCATCGGGATCCGGGCGACGAGCGCGGTGTCGTCCCCGTCAGGCCCCAGTTCGACCTCGGCGGTGATCTGCGGGCCGACCTCGGCCACGGCGGGGCGGACGGTGCGCGGGCGCGGGTTCTTCCCGGCCTTCAACCGCTCCAGGCCGACCTGGACCGCCGCGGGGTCGAGTCCGGTCACGGGGAGGCTGAAGGAGTACTCCAGCGCGTACTCGTCGCGTTTGACGCCGGTCCACACCAGGTAGCGGGAGTGGATGCCGCGGATCAGGCGCATTGTGACGCGCTCGGCCTGGGCCTCGAACCACTCGTCGGGAAAATCGGCGCCGTCCTCACGGAAGCCCGGATAGCGCACGAACAGGCGCCCGTCCTCGACGGCGAAACCCGGCGCCCCCTCGGCCAGGACCGCTTCCAGCCGTTCGTGGTCGCGCCGCTGCGCCAGCGAGAGGCGGAGGCGCTTCTCGGTGGGCAGGCGAGACCGCAGCACCTCGGTCAGGTGCTCGTCGGCGAAGTCGGCGACGGCGTTCCAGGCCGCGGCGCGATCGAACGGATCGAGCGCGAGCAGGTGCGGCTGCAGGATCTTGGCGATCTCCCGCGAGAACACCCGGTAGATCAGGTCGTCGCGGTCGGCGCCCGGTTCGAACAGCTCGCAGGCGACCTCGACCAGGCGCTGCGCGGCGCCGACCCAACCCAGCGGCGCCGTCGCGTAGATGAGGTTCTCGCCCTCGTCCCGCTTGACCGCGAAGTAGTGGTCGTAGTCGGCCAGGACCGAGATCTTCTGGGCCGCCGTCATGGCCCGCAACGTGAACGGCACGTCGGAGCAGACCGCCATGTCCTCGGGGAAGCGCAGGGCCTCCGCCTCGACCAGTTCGCGGCGGAACAGCTTCGTGTTCGACAGCGCCCACGCCAGCTTCTCCGACGGGAACGGCGCGTCGGGCAGGGTGTGGTCGAACACCGGGGGCGCCTTGCGTCCGCCGACGCCGACCATCTTGCACAGCAGCACATCCGCGCCCCACCCGTCGGCCGCGGCGACCATGCGCTCCAGGGACTCGCGCCCCAGGTAGTCGTCCGAGCCGATGAAGAACACGTAGCGGCCCCTCGCGTGCTCCAGCGCCAGATTGCTCGGCACGGCCGGGCCGCCCGAGTTCTCCTGGTGGAACACGCGGAAGGTGTCGGGGTACTTCTCGGCGAACCGGTCCAGCTCCTCCCCGGAGCCGTCGGTCGACCCGTCGTCGACCGCGATCACCTCGTAACGGCCCGCGCCGATCGTCTGCGCCGCCAGCGACTCCAGGCAGTCGTTCAGATACGGCAGGGTGTTGTACACGGCCGTGACGACCGTGACATCGGGGGTATTGACGCTCATGCCCGGACCCTAGTCCGAGCACCATTCAGGACGACCGTCTCCCCCAACCGGGCCGAACGCAGCATCGACTCCGAGATCGCCACGGTCGCAGCACCCTGCCGCAGGTCCACGATGTCGTCGCCGGAGCCCTTCGCCGCGTCAAGGCCATGTCCCTGAACCGCGTCGCGGAAGTGCTCGTGCTCGACCAGCAGCGGCTCCCGCTTGCGAATGGCATAGCGGATCATGTCGCCCTCGGACACGCCGCGGAACGCCCGCAGCGCCTCCCACTCGGTGTCCCGGGCGCCGTTGGCATAGAACGTCAGATCGCCGGTGAGCGTGTCCGCGATGAAGCTGCCCCGGTCACCGGTGACGACCGTCGTCCGCTCCTTGAACGGGCTCAGCCAGTTCACCGAATGGTTCGCGATCGCACCGCCGTCCAGGTGCCCGATCGCCGACAGCATGTCCTCGTGATCGCGGCCCGACCGCGACACCGTCTCCGCCGTGATCGACTCGTACGATTGGCCGGTCACCCAGCAGGTCAGGTCGATGTCATGGGTCGCGAGGTCCTTGACGACGCCCACGTCCGCGATGCGGCCCGGGAAGGGCCCCTGACGCCTCGTGACGATCTGCAGGATCTCCCCCAGCTCGCCCGACTCCAATCGCTCGCGCAGGCTCATGATCGCCGGATTGCACCGCTCGATGTGCCCCACGCCCGCGACCAGGCCCCGCGCCTCGAACGCCTCCGCCAGCCGGGTCGCCGCCGCAGAGGTGTGCGCCAACGGCTTCTCGATGAGCGCGGACACCCCCGCCTCGGCCAGCGTCAACCCGATCGACTCGTGATACGCCGTCGGACACGCCACCACGGCATAGTCCAGCCCGAACTCGAGCAGCCCCTCGACGGTCTCGACCAACGGCACCCCGGCCGGGAGCGCACTCGCGTCGGCGACCGGATCGGCCACCCCGACCAGGTCGACCCCCTCGAGGCCGTTCAGGACTCGCGCATGGTTGCGCCCCATGGCGCCCAGACCGATCAGACCGGCCCTCAACTGGGCTTGGTTGACATGCGGTGCTTGGTTCGCGTGCGGTGCTGGATTCACGGCTGCAACTCCAGAGAACGGACCGCATCCACGATGCGATCGAGGTCGCCACCCGTCAACGACGGATGGACGGGGAGAGAAAGCACCTCGGCGGCGGCACGGTCGGTCTCGGGCAGATCCGCCTTCGACTCCGCGTACGGGGCGAGGCGGTGAATCGGCACCGGGTAATACACGGCCGAACCCACCCCGGCCTCCTTCAACTGCCTTTGCGCGCCATCGCGATCGCCCGCGATCCGCACCGTGTACTGGTGGTAGACGTGCCGCGCCCCCGCCGGAACCGACGGGGTGAGGACCCCCTCGACATCCGCGAACGCGGCGTCCAGGAAGGCGGCATTCGCCCGCCGCTGCTCGGTCCAATCACCGAGCCGGCCGAGCTGGACCCGGCCGATCGCGGCCGACACGTCCGTCATGCGCATGTTCGCGCCGACGATCTCATTGGCGTACCGCTGCTCCATGCCCTGATTGCGAAGCAGACGCAGCGTCCGGGCCAGCCCGGCATCGTCCGTGGTGACCATGCCGCCCTCGAGGGCGTGCATGTTCTTGGTGGGGTAGAAACTGAACGCCCCGGCCACGCCGAACGAACCGACCGGCTTCCCATCGACCTCGGCGCCGTGCGCCTGGCAGGCGTCCTCGAGGATCTGGAGACCGTGCACCCGCGCCAAAGCGGTCAGTCGGGTGCAATCGGCGGGGTGGCCGTAGAGGTGCACCGGCATGATCGCGGCCGTGCGCGGACCGATGAGCGAGGCGACGTGCTCGGGGTCGATGCAGAAACTGCCGGGCTCGATGTCCGCGAAGACCGGTTCGGCGCCGACGAGCCGCACGGCATTGGCGCTGGCGGCGAAGGAGAAGGAGGGCACGATGACCTCGTCGCCGCGGCCGATGCCCATCGCCATGAGCGCCAGTTGGAGTGCCGAGGTCCCCGAGTTCACCGCGACGCAGTGCTGGGTGCCGGCGACCTTCGTGAACTCGTCCTCGAACCCGGCCACCTCGGGGCCCTGCACGACCATGCCGCTGCGCAGCACCGCTACGGCCGCTTCAATCTCGGCTTCACCTAGGTAGGGCTTGGCCGGGGGAATATCGCCCCTGGTGCCTGCGCCCCGCTGCTCGCCTGGCATTCGTCCCCCTGCGTGGTTTGCTGGACTTCAGTGTCTCCGCGGGGTCGATAATACAGACGCAACGCACAGTTAACGCAAAGCAAACACATAGGAACGTAAGTGTGTCAAGCGGGCATCTGTGAGGTCAGAGCGTCGCGAGCGAACTTGAGTGACTCGGCCAGATCGGCGGATCGGCGGGTCCGATTGCCGGACTTGCGCGTCGAGACCTCGACGGTGATCGACCCGTTCCAACCGGAGGCGCCGAGACGGCCGAGCAGTTCGGCGCAGGGCTGCGATCCGCGGCCGGGAACCAGGTGCGCGTCCGTGCCGGGCGCATTGCCGTCGCACAGGTGAATGTGCCGCAGCCCCTTGCCCATCCGATCGGCCATGGCCAGCGCGTCGGCACCGGCGGCCGCGCAGTGCGACAGGTCCAAAGTGTACGAATCGTAGCCGTGGCGGGTCGGGTCCCAGTGGGGCCGGTACGGCACGAGTTTCCGCTTGCCGAGCTTGAGCGGGAACATGTTCTCCACGGCGATGGTCACGCCGGGATACCGGGCGTGCAGGCCGTCCAGGACCGAGGAGAACTTCGAGGCGTACTCGCGCTGCCAGGAGAACGGCGGATGGATGACCACCGTCGGCGAGCCGAGGTAGTCGGCCGCCTGCACCGAGCGCCGCAGCCGGGTCCAGGGGTCGGCGCTCCACACCCGCTGGGTGACCAGCAGGCAGGGGGCGTGGACGGCGCCGATCTTGACGCCGTAGTGCTTGGCGAGGCTGGCCGCAGCCGCCGGGTCCTGGGAGACCCGGTCGGTGAAGATCATCAGTTCGACCCCGTCGTAGCCGAGGTCGGCGGCGAGTTCGAACCCCACGGCGGTGGGTTCGGGGTACACGGATGTGGTCGAGAGCAGCACCGGGACGGACTCATTCACGCATTCCAGGCTACGCTCCAGCGCGCGTCCGGGCCTGGCAGTGCGCGCGCGGGTACCTTTGTCGGATGACCGACGAGGTGGAACCGAACTTCGACCGCGAGTGGGTCGAGTTCTTCGATCCCGACGATCCCGAGACCATGGTCCGGGCCGACCTGACCTGGCTGCTGTCCAGTTGGGGATGTATTTTCGGACGCCATCCCGAATCCGGCGGATGCCCGGGAATCGAGAAGGACCAGCCCGCGGACGGGTGCTGCCTGCACGGGGCGTTCTACACCGACGCCGACGACATCGCCCGCACCCGCCAGGCCGTGAAGAAGCTGACGCCCGAGACCTGGCAGCTGTACCGGCGCTTCAAGGACACCGTCGTGGACGACACCCTGGAGAACAGCGAGGGCGAGGAGGAGCCGGCCAGGAAGACCGCCGTGGTCGACGGCGCCTGCGTCTTCCACAACCGCGAGGGCTTCGGCGCCGGCGCCGGCTGCGCCCTGCATCAGCAGGCCATGCGCGACGGCGTCCACCCGATGGAGTACAAGCCCGAGGTGTGCTGGCAGCTGCCGGTCAAGCGGGACTTCAAGTCCGAGCACCGCGCCGACGGCACCGACATCGAGGTCACCCTCATCACCGAGTTCGACCGGGCCTCGTGGGGGCCGGGCGGCCACGACTTCGACTGGTGGTGCACCGGCTCACCCCTGGCCCACACCGCCGCCGAACCGGTCTACCGCTCCTACGCCACCGAACTGGCCGCCCTGCTGGGCAAGAACGCCTACGACCGGCTGGCCGAGCTGTGCGCCGAACGCGAGGATCGCGGCCAGATCGCCCCGCACCCGGCGAGCGTCGCGGCGCGGCGGCACCTGGAGATGCCCCGCCGGCTCTGATCGACCCCGTCCGGTCGCTCTTGAAACCGCTCGATCGCCATGCGGCCGAGCGGTTTTCGCCGTTTCAGCGCACCACCGGTGACCGACCGCGCACCGGACCGTCCGATTCGTGCACTCCAGACGCCCGAACGACCCAAATGCGTTGAGCTGACCGGCATCCGGTACATGAATCCAGGGTTACACCAGGGCGAACATGAGTTGTGATCGTGCTAACGTGGCGAGACTCGTTCCACTTTGCGGTAACCGAACAATCCCGAATACCCGAACCCCCTGACCCCCTGCCCAGCCATTCGATCAGTCCCTTCGGACCTCGCATGTTCCCTCGCGGAGGTAAAAGCCAGATGTACAGCCTGATGCTGCTCAACGGCGGTATCGGAAGCCGCGTCGCGGCAGGCCGCCCGAAACAGTTCATCGATGTCGCGGGACGCCCGATCATCGTCTACTCGCTGGTCGCCGCCGACGCCGTTCCCGAAATCGACCAGATCGTCCTCAACTACCCCGAGGGCTTCCTCCAGACGATCCAGGACCTGGTGGCCGACTACGCCATCCAGACCCCGGTCACCTACGTCCCCGCCGGAGCCAGCCGCCACGAATCAGTTGCCGCCATGCTCCCCGAGTGCCGGAACGACCGCGTGCTCATCCACGAGTCGGCCCGCCCGCTCGTCGGCGCCGCGGACTTCAAGCAACTCGTCTCCGACCCGCGCGAGAACGTGAGCCTCATGCTCCCGATCCCGTTCACCGTCGCACCGGTGGACCCCGAGAACGCGCGCGTCACCGGCTCGCTCGAACGCGACAGGCTCCGCAATGTGCAACTGCCGCAGAAGTTCAGCAAGGCCGACCTCGCCGCGGCCCACGACAAGGCCCGCGAGGAACACCTCGTCTTCACCGAGGACGCGACCCTCGTCGCCGTCACCGGCCACGAGGTCCACTACATCGACGGCCAGGACACCAACATCAAGGTGACCACCCCCACCGACGTGAAACTGGCCGGATTCCTACTCGCTGGAGACGACGACGATGCCTAAGTCCATGCTGATCACCGGCGCCTCCAAGGGCATCGGCGCGGCCACCGCCGAACGGTTCTTCTACGCCGACAACGACGTCACCGACTTCATCCTCCTCGCCCGCGAGTCCGAGGAATTCGAGAAGCTCATCGCCCGCCTCGGCGGCGACAACCCGCACGGCAAGAAGGTCTACCCGCACTTCATCGACCTCAACGACCGCGCCCGCATCGTCGGCCTCATGCACGACGTCATGAACGAGGCCGGCAAGGTCGACTACCTGGTCAACAATGCCGGATACACCGCCCCCAGCGCGCTCCAGCAGATCGACTTCATCGACTTCGAGCGCACCATCGGCGTCAACCTCTACGCGCCGTTCACGATCGTGCAGGAGCTGCTGCACTGCGGCAACACCTTCGAACTCATCGTCAATATCGCCTCGACCGCCGGCATGGGCGGACGGCCCGGCTGGCTCACCTACGGCGCCTCCAAGGCCGCCGTGATCAACATGAGCGAGGCCATGAAGGACGAACTGTCCATCTACGGCACCCGCGTCGTCTGCATCTCCCCCGGCCGCTGCGCCACCGACCTGCGCCGCACCCTCGCCCCCGACGAGGACCCGACCACGATCATGCAGCCCGAACACGTCGCCTCCGTCATCGACATGCTCGCCTCCGACGTCGGCCACCTCGTCGACAGTCAGAACCTCGTTGTCCGACAATAAGAATCAGACCGATGCTCAATAAGATCACACAGCTGCGATACCTGCGCTCGCTCCTGCCCAACGCGCTCCCGGTGCTGTGCCACGCCCTCGTCCTCCTCGCCGGAACCTCGGCCTGGAGGCCGCTCGGCCTCGCGCTCATCGCGGCGACCCTGGTGTTCTACTGCTACCCGCGCCCGGCCAACATCCCCGGCCGGTACGCGCCGGGCAAGACCCTGCTGGCCTTCACGCCGTTCACCGCGGCCGTCGCCGCCGGGACCGACGTGCCCGCCGCCTGGTCCATCGCGGCCCTCGCCACCGCCGCGATGATCGCCGTGGAGGTGCTGCTGGGCCGCGTCGTCTCCGCCGCCAAGATCGCCACGGTCAACCTGGACACGAACCCGGTCACCACGGACTCGTTCCTGCGGCGCACCATCCTGTACTACCTGTCCACGTTCGCCATCGCCGCGGTGCAGATCCCGCTGCTGGCTCCCGGATTCGCGGCCTGGTCGCCGTACACGGTGGCGCTCGCCGCGCTGCCGACGGCGATCCTGGCCGCCGCAAAGTTCCTGGGCCTGACCCACCGGATCCTGCCCTCGACCGAGGACACGACCGCCACGGTCGCGAACGCGCTGGAGCAGCTGGACCCGGAGTTCATGATCTACTTCGCCGGGCCGCCGAACACCACCTACCAGCTGGAGATGTGGCTGCCGTACTTCGACCAGATCGACGGCGACTACTTCATCATGACCCGCGAGCGGCACAACCTGAACGCGCTGTCCCGGGCCACCGAGCGGCCGGTGGTGTTCGTGGAGGGGCAGGGGCCGATCGACCTGATCATCCCCGAGTCGGTGAGCGCGGTCTTCTACGTCAACAACGGCATGAAGAACACGCACCTGGTGCGCAACCCGGATCTGTTGCATCTGCAACTGCTGCACGGGGACTCCGACAAGGTCTCCAGCTACAACCCGGTGACGGCGATGTACGACCGGATCTTCTGCGCCGGGCAGGCCGGCATCGACCGGTACGCCAACCACGGGGTGCGGATCCAGGCCGACAAGTTCGACATCGTGGGGCGCCCGCAGGTGTCGGTGCTGGACATCCCGCGCACCCGGATCAGCGACGCCACCGCCCCGACGGTGCTGTACGCGCCGACGTGGACCGGCTTCTACGAGGACGCGAACTACTGCTCGCTCCCCTTGGGGCCGAACCTGGTGCGGACGCTGCTGGAGCGGGGCGCCACGGTGGTCTTCCGGCCGCACCCGTACACCGACCGCGACGACGGCGCGAAGCGCAAGCGGATCGAGATCGAGGAACTGCTGCGGGCGGACGCCGCCAAGACCGGCCGCGCCCACGCGTGGGGCGAGAAGGCCTCGGAGGAGATGACGCTGTTCGACTGCGTCAACGCCGCCGACGCGCTGGTGTGCGACGTCAGCGCGGTCGCCTCGGACTGGCTGTACACCGAGAAGCCGTTCGCGGTCGTGGACGCGAGGGACGAGGGCGAGGAGTTCGCGGTGACGTTCCCGCTCGCGAGTGCCGCCTACTTGATCGACGGTTCGGGTTCGAACCTCGACCAGGTCCTGGACGAGCTGCTCAAGACGGATCCACTCGCGGCCGAACGGACCCGGGCGAAGGTGTACTACCTCGGCGACTTCCCGGCCGAGACCTACGAGCGGGCCTTCGTGGACAAGGCCGAGGAATACATCGGCATCGGCCGACGCGCTTGAAGTCGTAGGGATACCACAGGCTGCATGGCGAGCGTCCCTGCCCTGGAACGCCTGGGCATGCCGATCCGGCGCGGACAACGGCGCTTCGACGGTGGCCGCCCCGCGGCCCGACTCCGTTAACAGGACCGGAATTTCGGGGCCACCGGAAATTCAGCGCGGGTTCCGGTGCTCCAGTCCTAAAGGACTTGACGGGCTCCGAACCGGTTGGTAACGTTCCGAATGTAGGTACGAAAAAATTCCTATCTACCAACACCCACCCCAAGAAGGATATGCCGATGACTCCACACAGCAGTCTCGACCATTCCACAACCATCTCGCGCGAACTCGTTCACCGCGCCTCTATCGCCGAGGTGTTTCTTACCGGCCACTGCGAAGAGTCCGACGGGTCCTTCACCGTCGCAGGGCAGCTGCCCCGCACCCACAGCTATTACAACGACCATACGACCAGTCCGGCCCAGTACGATCCGCTGCTGGTGTTGGAGGTCTTCCGGCAGACCTGCATCCTCTTCTCCCACAAGGCGCTCGGCGCGCCCATGGACTCGGCGTTCATCTTCGACAAGGGCTCGGTGCAGATCACCGACTGCGACGCCCTGCGGATGGGCGCCGAGCCTGCCGAGGTGATCGTCCACCTCACCGTCACCGACCGGCACTTCCGCGGCAAGAACCTCGCCGGCTGCGCCATCGAGGCCAGCATGACCATCGACGGCCGCGTCTGCGCCCGCACCTCGCTGGCTTGGCGGTGGATGCGCCAGAAGATGTGGAGCACGCTGCGTCGGCGCACGCGCTCATCGCTCGACCTCACTCCTCGCGCGCACCTGACCGGCACGCGACTGCCCGCCTACGCGGTCGGGCGGCACTCCCCGCAGAACGTCGTCCTCGTCGACGCCGACATCACCGACCGTGGCCTCATCTCCAAGGTCACCGTCGACCGCTCGCACCCCGGACTGTTCGACCACCCCCTCGACCACATCTCCGGGGCGCTCCAGTTCGAGGCCCTCCGCCAGACCGCCCTCTACGCCGCGAGCGAGCTGCTCGGGCTCGATCCTCGCTTCCTGGCGCTGACGGACTTCGACACGGAGTTCACGAACGTCGGCGAGTTCGAGCTGCCGACCGACTGCCACGCCGTCACCGCCGGGGTCGAGGGCGACACCGCCTGCTTCGAACTGAGCATGCGGCAGGAGGGCACCGAGATCGCCTCGTCCCGCATGCGTCTGTCCCGCAGCCGCCAGACACCCGCTTCGCTCCCTGACGGCATGTCGGAGCTGGTGGCGGCGCACTGAACCGGCACCAGTCTCCAGGAGACAGCACATGAGCAGACCCGTTCTGTGGTTCGACTTCGGAGGGGTGCTCTCTCCTCCGCTCCCCGACCTCTTCACGCTCTTCGAGCAGAAGACCGGCATCACCCCCGAGCAGATGCACGCCGCTCTGTCCCGGATGGGCGACGACTTCGGCACCGCCGCCCTCGCCCCGATCGAGCTGGGCGCCATGTCGGAGCGGGAGTGGGCCGCCAGGCTCGCCGCAGCGCTCGCCGCCCTCCACCCCGACCTGGACCTCTCCCGGTTGCGGACCGATGGGTTCGGCGCTCAGTGGTTCGAGGGCGTGAGCGCCAACCCTCGTATGACGGCCGCCCTCTGCCGCGCCCGCGACCTCGGCCTGGGGGTCGGAGTCCTGTCCAACAACGTCGTCGAGTGGAAGCCGTACTGGACGGCGATCATCGCCCCGGCCGGCCGGGTCGACAATGTCGTCGACTCCTGCGAAGTCGGGGTCCGCAAACCCGACCCCGAGATATTCCGCCTCGCCGAGAAGGCCGCCGGGGTCCCTCCCGAGGACTGCATCCTCATCGACGACCTGGCCGAGAACTGCGCGGCTGCCGAGGAGTGCGGCTGGTCCGCCGTCCGGTTCCGCGACGACGACCAAATCCTGCGCGAGCTGAGCGCCCTGGCCGGCGTGCACCTCTCCTGACCGATTCGACCTCCCACGTTTGGACACGATCATGACCCCGACCGTCTCGCCGACCATCGAGGGCATACCGAACCTCGACCCGATCCCGACCTTCGAGGTCCTGCCAGAGCGCAGCGCCTCCGGAGTCGCCCAGATCCGCCTTCCCAGCGGACACACGGCGCTCCACCTGACCAAGTACCGCGACGTCCATGCCGTCCTGACCGACACGACATTCGGGCGCACGGCCACCAATGTGGAGGACGGCCCGAGCTTCCTTCCCACGATCATGCCGAAAGAGCTGCTGCTCAACCTCGACGTGCCGGACCACGCCCGCGTGCGGAGCTTCGTGAACGCCGACTACAGCGCCGCCGGAGTGGAGCGCCTGCGCCCGGAGCTGCGTCGGATCCTCAAGGAGCGGTTCGAGGTCCTGCGGTCACAGTCCGAACCCGACCTGTACCGGGACGTGCTCGACGAGCTGCCCGCGCGGGTCAACGGCGTCTTCCTCGGCATCCCTGACGAGGACATCGCCTTCTACCGGCCCCTCGCCCGGACCGTCCAGATCGCCTCCCACGAGCACGTACCGGAGCTGGTCGAGCAGTTCACCGACCTGTACACCTATCTCATCGCGCTGGCGACCGGGCAGAGGAAGCGGATCGGAGGCGGGCTCATCGACCGGTTCGACGCCGGTCGCGACTCCGCCGAGCCGCCGCTCGGCGACCAGGAACTGGTCGGCATCCTGCTCGGGTCGCTCCTCGGCGCCGACCAGAACGTCCTGTCGGTGTCCTCGAAGATCGTCTACGCCCTCCTGTGCCGGCCGGAGCTGTGGAGCCGTCTCGCCGCCGACCCGTCCCTCGCGCCGAAGGTCGTCGACGAGCTGATCCGGCTCATCCCTCTCGGCAACATTTCGGCGTTCCCGCGGATCGCCGGGCGCGACACCGAATGCAGCGAAGGGTTGATCCCCGAGGGGAGCGTCGTCTACCCCGACGCCTTCCGGGCCAACCGCGACCCGGAGGCCTTCGCGGACCCGCTTTCCATCGATCCGGACCGGACCGGAAAGCGGCACCTCCAGTTCGGCTACGGCATGCACCACTGCATGGGCTCCGCACTGGCGCGCATGGAGATCGGCGAGCTCGTCGCGGCGCTCGCGCGAGAGTTCCCCGGCATGGAGCTGACCGCCGAACCCGAGACGCTTCCCTGGGACAGCGGGGTCATCCTCCGCCGCCCCGTATCGCTGCCGGTCCGCTGGTGACCACCTGATGTCGAGCGGCGGCCGGGCCCGGCCGCCGCTCGCGCGTCATCCAGCCCGGTTCTCCACGATCAGGGTGAGCAGTCCGGGGAATCGCCGTTCAATGTCCTGGCGTCGCAACTGGGCCATTCGGCTGTTGCCCAGATCGACCTGCTTGATGAGGCCGGACCCCCGGAGCACCCGGAAGTGATAGGTGAGCGTCGACTTGGAGACCGGCAGTCCGAAGGAGGCGCACGAGCGCTTCGCTCCCTCCTCCGCTGTCGCCAATGTTGCGATGACCTCGTATCGCATCGGATCAGAGAGTGCTTTGAGGATTGTCTGGAAATCCATCTCCTCCGGCAATGGGTGGCCTTCGGCGTCGGGCACGGCGAACTCCTTACTTTTCCTGCAAGCGCCTCTTTCGCAGGCTTGGGCGAGTTCCCCCAGGTTACCGCTTGCCCTCCTCGGGTACCAATGCTACCGTAGGTCCAATAAAATTCATACCTACGAGATCATCACCTCATCTGTGACTGGAGTCCCCGTGCCCGAACCGACCACCGCCCAGAAAACGGCGACCGAGGCCGCGCCCGGCAAGGGAGGCAGCCTGACCCTGGTCGCAGTCCTCCTCGCGGTCTTCGTCGTGCCGACCTCCATCTCCGGTACGGCCGTGGCCCTGCCCCACATCGGAGCCGACCTCGACGCCTCCCCGACCACACTGCAGTGGGTCGTCAACGCCTTCAACCTCGCCTTCGCCTGCTTCACCCTCATCTGGGGCTCGCTCGCCGACCGCATCGGGCGCGTCAAGGCCTTCGCCGCCGGATCGACGATCTTCGCCGCCGGATCGGTGATCTGCGCCGTGGCCCCGAACATCTACGTGCTCGACGGCGCCCGCGCCCTCGCCGGCCTCGGCGGCGGCGCCATCTTCGCCTGTGGCAGCGCGATCATCTCGACCACATTCGAAGGACCCAGGCGCGCCAAGGCCTTCGCGCTCTTCGGCTCCGTCGCCGGCATCGGCGTCGCCGTCGGCCCGACCCTCTCCGGACCCACCGTCGACTTCCTCGGGTGGCGGTGGATCTTCGGCCTCCAGGCGATCCTGTTGGTCCTCGTCCTGGTCGCCGTACCCGTCATGAAGCGCGGCACCGAGGAACGCGTCACGGGCCGACTCGACATCCCCGGCACCGTCGCCTTCGTCGCCGGTATGCTCGCCCTGACCTACGCGATCGTCCAAGGCCCGCAATGGGGCTGGGCCTCCCCGCGGACCCTCGGCGTCGCCCTCGCCGCAGTGCTCCTCCTCGCCTTGTTCACCTACTTCTCCAAACGCAGCGACGCACCGCTCCTCGACCTCTCCCTCATGGGCAACAAGCCCTACCTCGCCTATTCGCTGGTCCCGGTCGCCGCATCGTTCGGCTTCGTCACGATGCTGACCTACCTGCCGACCTACCTCAGCGAGGTCACCGAGGCGAGCGCGACCGCGGCGGGACTCTCCATGCTGCTGCTGACACTCCCCGTCCTCGTCCTGCCCCTCGTCGGCACCACGCTGGTCGAGAAAGGCGTCCGGGCGACCACGGTCGTCTACGCCTCCCTCGCCTGCCTCGTCGTCGGCGACCTGGCGCTCCTCCTGCTCGGACCGGACACCGGCATCGCCGTCATGGCCCTGCCCATGCTGATCACGGGCGCGGGCATGGGCCTCTCGGCGGGCCTCGTCGACGCCCAGGCACTCGCCCAGGTCGAGCCCGCGAAGTCTGGAATGGCCGCCGGGTTCCTCAACACCCTGCGCCTCGGCAGCGAGGCCATCGCCGTGGCCGTGTTCGGATCCCTCCTGGCCGAGCTCAGCACCGACGCGATCGCAGGCGGCAACGCCGCCCCCGCCGCCTATGACGGGGCCTTCCACACTCTCCTGTGGTCCATGGCGATCGTCTGCGCGGTCATTTTCCTCTTCATAGCCGTGCTGGCTCGCGCCGCGCCGCGCCGCGCCGATTCGGGTCGGTGACCCGACGGTGGCCTCCGTGTCCGAGTCCCGCCGCTTCCAGGTCGCCGTCTGCGGCGGCGGCCCCGTCGGCATGCTGATCGCCGCCGAGACCGCCCGCCGCGGCGTCTCGACCGTGGTGGTGGAGCGCAATGAGCGGACCCTGGACGTACCCAAGGCGGGCACCCTTCATGCCCGCACCGCCCAGTCCCTCCATCGCCGCGGCTACTTCCCCTCCCCCGAGATCGGTGCCGCGGACCTCAAAGAGGAATTGACCGCACCGTTCCACTTCGCGGGGATGCCCGGCCTGGCCATCTCCGGACCGGCCGTGGAGGGGCCGCCGATCGTCGGTTGTCCACAGGGCGCGTTGGAGCGGCAGTTCGAATCCGAGGCGCGCCGCGCGGGCACCCGCATCCTCCGCGGCGCCACTGCCACCGCCATCGACGTCCGCGACTCGGGGGTCACCGTCTTCATCGAAGGCACTGCTTCCCCCAGCGTCGAGGCCGACTATCTCGTCGGCGCCGACGGCGCCCGGAGTCTCGTGCGGGCTTCGTGCGGCTTCGAAAGCGATGCCCACGCGCCCCGCAGCAACGCCCTGCTCGGCATGGTCCGGCTGACCGACCCGTTCGCGGCGCCGGCCGGCTGGACCAGGACCGAGCGCGGCTGGACCGTCATCGGCACCAACCCCTTCGGCCACAGCCGCGTCGCCGCAATCGACTTCAGCGGCCCGGGCCCCGACCGGAACCGGCAGCCGACCCTTGAGGAACTGCGGAGTGAGGTCTCCCGCATCGCCGGCTTCGATATCCCGATGACCGATCCGCAACACCTCGACCGTTTCAGCGATTACTCGCGCCTGGCCCGGACCTATCGCAGGGGCCGCGTCCTCCTGGCCGGGGACGCCGCGCACGTGCACTTCCCCGTCGGCGGACAGGGGCTGAACCTCGGTGTCCAGGACGCGCTCAACCTCGGCTGGAAGCTGGCTCTGGCCTGCGACGGCTCCGGCGATGACACGCTGCTCGACTCCTACGACGCTGAACGGCGTCCTCCCGCCCAGCGCGTCGTCGACAACACCCGGGCACAGCTGGCGCTGATGAACCCGGATCCCGCCTGGGACCCACTCCGGGACCTCTTCATGTCCCTCATGGAGCTCGATCCCGTCAACCGCCGCCTCGGCGACATGATCAGCGATCAGGAGGTCTGCTACCCGGCTCCGCCTGGCGCCTCCCGCTGGACCGGCCGGTTCCTTCCCAATCTGCCCTTGCAGGAGGCCAATACCGGTCGGCGCACCAGCGTCTCCGAACTGCTGACGGACGGCAGGCCGCTGCTGCTCCTCTTCGATGACCGCACCGGCGCCGAAAAGGAGACCGCCGCGTGGCACGCCGATCTGTCGGTGGTTCGCGCCGAAGGCCCGCAGCCGCTGCCGTGGACCGCCGTACTGGTCCGTCCCGACGGCTACCTGGCCTGGGCCGATGACGTGCCGGAGAGCAGGCAGGCCATCGAATCCCTGATCCAGACCCTCACCGCCTGGTTCGGCGGAACACCTCGTTGACGGATGCCTCTCCAGTCCCTGCGATACGCCCGTGCGGGTTCGCGCCGAACACACGCGGCGGCTGAATGCCAAAACGTGAAAGCCCCGCCGTCCTCGCGACGGCGGGGCTTTCGCGTTCTCATGGCCGGTGGCTCGACCGGGGAGGTTGGCGGTGGAACGGACTCCGCCGTCACCCGGTGAACCTTCCCGGTCGAGCCGCTAGCTGCCGATCAGCTCGGGTGGGAGAGCCGAGGTGCCGATGGCGGTCTTGTGGACCGGCTTCGCGTAGGTCGCCTTGACCTCGTTCGCGAAGACGCCGATCAGGTCCCCCGGCTCGATGTCGCCCAGGTAATACTCGCGGACCTCGGCGCGGACGGAGGCCTTGGAGTCGGTGACCAGCAGCTCGTCCAGCACCTCCTCCACGTTGTCCGCCTGGGGATCGAACAGGTAGGAGGCCTTCGCCAGCGGGAACTCCTCCAGGTAGTCCTCGCGGAAGCCCTTCGGGTCGGTCATCGCGAACGGCCGGCCGCAGTACAGCCAGTCCGACGCCGTGCCGCTGATGTCCGAGATCGCCACGTCGGCGGCGTTGATGCAGTCCGACAGCGTCACCTCCGACTCGGCCTGCGAGCCCCACAGGTGCGCCCGGCCCGTCGCGGCCGCGTCGGCGGCGATGATCGCCTTGATCTCGTCCGCCAGCGCCTGGTAGGCCGCATTGGTCCGCGTATAGGGGTGGGTGCGGAAGATGACCGTGACGTCCCGCTTCAGCAGGGCCTCCACGATCCGCTTGCCCTCCTTGAGGGACGAGTAGTTCACGTCGGCGGTCAGACCGGTCCAGGTCGGCGTGTACAGCACCACCTGGCGGTCGGACTCCAGCTTGTCGCGGCGCCCCACCTGGAGGTCGTGCAGCTGCGGGCGGCCGATCTTCTTGAACTTGTAGTTCGGGATGTCGACGCCGTGGCGGTGGTAGCGGTCGATGCCGGCCTGCCCGGCGACGAAGACGCGGTCGTACATGAGCGAGACCGGGCTGCGGCTGATGGCCTTGTCGGAGTCGCCGTGCATCAGCTGGGTGTGGATGTACTTGTCCAGCTTGATGAGTTGCGCGTTCTTGACGGCGTGATTGACGTAGAAGGCGGCGCGGACGCTCTCGGGCAGGATCGAGTCGAGCACCGACTGGGCGGGCACGAGCACGATCGGGGCGCTGGTGCGGGCGGCAATGCTGTCGAGCAGGTACCGGTCGCGGACGATGATCATGTACGGGTCGCCGACCTGCTCGAAGTACGGCAGCCACATGTTGAGCTGGTACTCCGACTCGCGGGCGCCGGCGAAGTGGATGACGTACTTCGGCTGGAGCCGCTGGACGGCGGTCATGACCTTGAGGTCGACCGGGTGGGATTCGCGGCGGCGGTGCAGGTAGCCCGAGAGCACGGCGGTGCCGGTCCACCCGAACGCGGCCAGCGCGATCACGAGGAACACCAGGTCGGTGGCGTTCGTGAGCGGCCCGGCGGGGATGTCGGCGAGCACGTACAGGACGGTGAGCGCGTTCATGATGCGGCCGATGGACGGCGGCGTGGTCCACCGCTCGCGCCGGGTGCGTTCGATGTCGAAGCCGACGGTCTGGAGGTAGCCGACGTTGAGCGCCTTGGCGACGATGTCGGCGTAGGCCAGGTAGAGCGTGACGAGGACCCCGGCGATCAGGAGCGGCCAGCGGCCTGCGCCGCCGGAGTACCAGACCTCGATGAGGACGGCGAGCGAGGTGAGCGTGCGGGCGATCCGCATCGAGGCGACCGAGTCGCGGTTGCGCCAGGCGATGGTGCCGAACACCGCGAAGGCGAGCACGAGGGTCACCCAGGGGGTGCCGCGCAGTGCCACGGATGAGATGACGGCCGCCACCGCGAGCAGGTTGAGTCGGATGGTCCTGGACTTGAGCAGTTTCTTCAACTCGCCGTGCCTTAACTCGGGTCTTGCGAGGGGCGCCGCGCGGGCGTCCCTTCGGGCTGGGGGGTGGGTCGGTCGGCTACTTGAAGGCCTGGTTGACGTTCGCGAGGTCCTCGGCGAAGTCGACCTCGATGACGTTGTGCTGCGAGATGTCGACGGCTTCGAACTTGACGCCGTCCTTCTCGATGGCCGCCTCGATGCCGCCTTCGAAGTATTCCTGGTCGTCGACCTCGGCGAGGCGCTTGGCGACGAGGGCGCGGTCGTCGGCGGAGACGTAGTTGATGCCGACGGCCTCGCCGAGGGCGCCTTCGGTGACGCGCTTGGAGAGCTTGTTGATGTAGCCGTCCGCGCCGAGGGTGTACTTCACCTCTTCGTCGGAGACCTTGGCGGTGTTGACGGACACGAAGGAGCGGTCCATGGCGATGTGCGGCAGCAGCAGGTCGAGGACCTGGGGGTCGAAGACGACGTCGCCGTTGAGCCAGAGGACGCCGCCGGGGCCGAGGATGTTGAGGGCCTTGAGGAGGCTCTTGGAGGTGTTGGTGTCGCCGTAGGCCTGGTTGTAGATGAAGCCGACGTCGGGCACCTCCTCCATGATCATCTCCTTCTTGAACCCGACGACGAGGTGGATCGACTGGCGGCTGAAGCGGGAGGTCAGCAGGCGCAGGGAGCGGCCGAGGATGGTCTCGCCGGTGTTGAGCGGCGTGAGCGGCTTCGGGTGCGGCTTGCCGAGCCTGGAGCCGACGCCGGCCGCAAGGATCACGATGTTCGTGGACATATTGGGTGCCACCTCGTTTGAATAGGGTGCAAGATTCGTGCAGTTTACCTAGCTAAACGGGCAATTACGAAAGGCCCAACACCGTATGGACGCGCCGGTCACAGGCGCGCGCTCCCATGGACCCGTCGTCACCGTCTGTACCCCGTTTTGAGGCCGGTATTCTCGCGCTCAGATCACATCCGCGCCCCGAGGCATCAGGAGTTACGCGTGGCCGAGAGTACAGAGACGCCGGTCGCCGTGTTCGCGGTGGTTCTGGCCGGGGGCACGGGCAAGCGGATGGGCGGGCCGGTGCCCAAGCAGCTGCTGGAGGTCCGCGGCAAGCCGGTGCTGGGCCACACGCTGGAGGCGTTCGAGGCCGCGCCGGAGGTGGATCGGATCCTGGTGGTCATGGCCGAGGGCTACGGCGACCAGGCGCGAAGGATCGCGAACGAGGCCGGTGTGACGAAGCTCGCCGACGTGATCGGCGGGGGCGCGTCGCGTTCGGATTCGTCGCTGGCGGCGCTGAGCTGGATCGGCTCCCATGTGGCGCCGGGCGAGGACTGCAAGGTGCTGCTGCACGACGCGGCGCGGATGCTGGTGACCGGCGAGATCATCGCCGAGGTGGCCGGCGCCCTGGACGAGTGCGACGCGGTGACCGTCGCGGTCCCGGCCTCGGACACGGTGATCGAGGTTCACGGGGACTCGGGGATGGAGACCATCGCGGCCGTGCCGGACCGCTCGCGGCTGCGACGCGTCCAGACCCCGCAGGGCTTCCGGTTCTCGGTGATCCGGGCGGCGTATGCGGCGGCCGAGGCCGAGCCGGGCTTCACGGCGACCGACGACTGCTCGGTGGTGCTGCGGTTCCTGCCGCAGGTGCCGGTGCGCGTCGTGCCCGGCGATGAGCGGAACCTGAAGGTCACCGAGCCGACGGACCTGGCCGTGGCCGAGGCGCTACTGGAGCGCTGAGCCGAACCGGCTCCGGCGCGGGCGGGCAGGGACTCGGCCGCGGTGCGGACGCCCGGCGGACGGGCCGGGCCCGCCCCGATCGGCGACCACCCGTCTCGCTCGGCCGTCCGGACTCACTTGGTCTTGAGCAGCTGCTCGAACAGCTCGACGTGCAGGCCGACGACCTGTTCGGGTTCGAAGCGCTTGGCGGTCACGAGGCCTTCTTCGGCGAAGCGGCGGCGCAGCTTCTCGTCGCCCATGAGGCGCGAGAGCGCATTGGCCAGCTGCGTGGGCTTCTTGGGGGCGACCAGCAGGCCGTTCTCCTCGCTCTGGATGATCTCCAGCGGGCCGTGCTTGACGGCGGAGGCGACCACGGGGAGGCCCGAGGCCATCGCCTCGACGATGACGAGCCCGAACGGCTCGAACCGGGAGGGGATCGCGGCGATCGAGGCCTTGCGCCACTCCTCGTCCAGCGGGAAGACCGCGCCGGGCAGTTCGACGCGCGATTCGAGTTCGTATTCGGCGATGAGGCCCTGGAGCTTCTTGCGGTCCTTGCCGCGGCCGAAGATCTTGAGCTTCCACTCCGGATAGTCCCCCGCGACCTGCGCGAAGGCCTTGATGAGGATGTCGAAGCCCTTCATCCCGGTGAGGCGCCCGGCGGTCATGACGACCGGCTCGGCCAGTTCCGAGGGCGGCAGCGGGCTCCCGGGAATCGAGTTGGGGATGCGCACGACCTTGTCGGCGTGCTCGGGAATGGCCTCGCGGTAGATCTTGGCGTCGGCCTCGGTGATCGTGACGATCGAGTCGAGAGAGGGGTATTCACGCAGAATTCGCTCGCGGGTGCCGTCGGAGTAGAAGTCGAGGTACATGTGCTCCTGGGCGACCTTGACGTAGTCGCCGTGCCCGTATTTCGCCATGTACAGGTTCATGCTGACGTGGGTCCCGACCACTACGTCCGTGTCCAGGTCGCGGAGGCACCGCTTGACCTTCCGGTCGAACAGCACGGACGACTCGACCATGTTGTTGACCTTGTCGGAATCCAAGTATGACGGACGCTTCCGCAGAATTTTGTTCATAAGGGACAGTTTGTCGCCGCCCTTGGCGGGATCGCGGACGTCCCAGAGATTGACGATGCGAAGGCGGGGGTCAAAGGGGAATCCGGGTTCGTCCGTGTGCCTCACACAGGAGACGATGGTGACGTCATGCCCGAGGTCAAGCAGCGCTTCAGCCGTATTCAGGGTGGTCTTGATGGTGCCACCGATGCCCCAGATGTTACGGACGAGAAATGTAATACGCATGCCTTCGAAACCCATCTTCGAGACTTATTTTCAAGGACTGCCACTGTTATCCACAACGGACCGTCGATGCTCAACACTAAGCACCCTCCACAATTCTCTGACGCTTTGCGGCACCGCCCGGTTGCCTCCGCGCAAGAAAATAGCCTATCTGTGATTGAAGACGCCCGTAATGCCCCTGGTGGTTGCGTGTCCGATCGCATCCGAATGTCGAATACGACACACCGCAACGAAAGCGCGCGTCCGCTTCCGGCCTGCATCATGGCGGGCCGCCGACGCCCGCCGCGCCGAAATCACCCGTCCGATTCACGTTCTCGTTCACTCAGGGTTCACTGAGCAATTACTATGCCCCTATTGCAACATATGACCCGCTTGTGCTATTTAGCACCGATCCTATCAAGGGGCTTCCATGAACGGCATTCGCGTCAGCGTGGTCACGCCGGTCTACAACGCCGCCGGCTATCTGCGAGAGGGACTCGAATCGGTGCAGCGCCAGTCGTTCGGGCGCGAGAACATTGAACACATCATTGTGGACGACGGCTCGACCGACGGCAGCGACGAGGTGCTGCGGCAGTGGGTCCGGGAGCATCCGGACAACACCCGGCTGATCCACCAGGAGGCCTCCGGCAGCCCCGGCTCGCCGCGCAACCGGGGCCTGGCCGAGGCCCGGGGCGAGTACGTGTTCTTCCTCGACGCCGACGACTGGCTCGGCGACGAGTCGATCGAGCGCCTCGTCGCGGCGGCCGAGAATCACCAGACCGATGTGGTCATGGGCAAGATCGTCGGCGCGAACGGGCGCGCGGACAAGAAGCAGGCCTTCCTCAAGCACCTGCCCCGCACCACCGTGTTCGACTCCTACGCGTTCTGGAGCGTCGGCCCCTGGAAGCTGTTCCGCACCGACCTGCTGCGGGAGCACGACCTGCGCTTCCCCACCGGGATGCTGTTCGGCGAGGACTCGGTGTTCGTGACCCGGGCGTTCCTGCACGCCGAGTCCATCTCCATCCTCAATGACTACGACTACATGTACCTGCGAAGACGCGATGACGGCGGGAACGTCACCGCCCTGGGGCGGCGCGACGCGGCCGCCGCGGCCTACCAGTGGATCAATACCGTGGAGCAGACCTGCGCGGCGATCCGCGAGTTCAATCTGAGCCCGAGGCGGGAGGGCTACCTGTTCAAGCGGCTCTTCCACTTGCAGTGCAAGAGCGCCATCCACCACATGGGACGGGTGAAGGACCGGGAGCGGCAGGCCGAACTGCACGCCCAGATCCGGGGGCTGTTCGAGAAGTGGGGGACCCCGGCGACCGTGCGGGAGCTGAAGCCGGCCGCGCAGGTGCTGTACGCGGCGCTCCCCACCGCGAGCTGCGAGGAGATCGTGCGACTCAAGGACGAGTTCGACACCGTGGAACTGACGGGCCGCTCGGACGGGCTCTTCGCGGCGCACCCTGATTGGACGGAGCCGGATTTCGAGCGGTGGGCGGTCGAGGTCGGTGCCCTGTATCCCTTGCGCGCGGGGATCACCGTCGACGAGCGTCTCGGGGACTACCGGCATCTCCAGGGCAGGTTGACGTTCGCGCACGTGCCGAAGGACCGGGTCAGTGCGGTGCTGCGTTGCGAGCTGCGGGGCACGGACACGGTTCTGGCGTTCCCGGTCGACCAGAGCGACGCGAAGTTCAGCGTCGATGTGCCGCTGCGTGAACTGGCCGCGGCGCAGCAGCGGATTCGGCGCGGCTGGGACCTGTACCTGGAGGTCACCTTCGGCGACTACACGACGAAGGACCTGCTGCGTCTGGACCTGTCGTCGCACACGCGGAGCCGGCTGCGGCGGCTCACCGACCGCCTGCGGCGCTAGTCCTCGCTCTTCGGCGCCGCCTTCTTGGCGGCTTTCTTGGCGGTCTTCTTGGCGGTCTTCTTGGCGGTCTTCTTGGCCGTCGTCTGCTTGGCGGTGGTCTTCTTCGCGGCCTTCTTGACCGTCTTCTTCGCCGTGGCCTTCTTAGCCGTCGCCTTTTTAGCCGTGGTCTTCTTGGCCGCGGTCTTCTTCGCCGCCTTCTTGGCGGTCTTCTTCACGGGGCCGCCGTTCGCGGCGACCTTCTCGCGCCTCTCGGCGAGCAGCTCGGCTGCGCGGTCGATCGTGAGCGTCTCGATGGCGTCGGTCTTGCGGATGGAGGCGTTGGTCTCCCCGTCGGTGACGTAGGGGCCGAAGCGGCCGTCCTTGAGGGTGACCTCCTTGCCGGTGACCGGGTCGGGGCCGAGCTCCTTGAGGAGCGTCTGCGCCTGCTGGCGGCCGCGCGTCTTCGGTTGCGCCAGCAGGTGCTCGGCCTCCTCCATGGTCAGCGTGAACAGCTGTTCCTCGCTGGGGAGGGTGCGGAAGTCGCGCTTCTTCTTGACGTAGGGGCCGTGCGGGCCGAGGCCGGTGCGGACCTCCTCGCCTTCGGCGTCCTTGCCGACCAGTCGCGGCAGGGTGAGCAGTCTGACGGCGTCGTCCAACGTCAGCTCGGAGAGCTTCTGGCCGGTCAGGAGCGACGAGGTCTTCTCGCCCGACATGACGTAGGGGCCGTAGCGTCCGTTCTTGGCGTACACCGGCTCCCCGGTCTCGGGGTGGGTGCCGATCTCGCCTTCGCCGGCGCCGAGCTCGTAGAGCTCTTCGACCTTCCCGGGCGTGAGCTCGTCGGGGGCCATGGAATCGGGGATGGAGGTGCGCTCGCCCGGTTCGCCGGCCTCGGCCTGCGCCGGGGAGGTCCGCTCCAGGTAGGGGCCGTAGCGGCCGACGCGGACGACGACCTTGCGGTCCTCGCCGTCGGTGTACAGCCCGATCGAGTTGACCCCGCGGGCATCGATCTTGCCCAGTTCCTCCTCGACGAGGTGCCGCAGCCCGCCGGAGGCGGCCACGGTCCCTTCGCCGGCGTCGCCGCCGAAGTAGAAGGCTCGCAGGAATTCCACGCGCTGCTCGTTGCCGGCGGCGACCGAGTCGAGCTCGTTCTCCATGCCGGCGGTGAAGTCGTAGTCGACCAGGCGGGCGAAGTGCTGCTCCATGAGGCCGACGACGGCGAACGCGAGGAAGGAGGGGACGAGGGCCTGGCCGCGTTTGAACACGTAGCCGCGGTTCTGGATGGTCTCCATGATGGACGCGTAGGTGGAGGGGCGGCCGATGCCGCGCTCCTCCATGGCCTTGATGAGGCTGGCCTCGGTGTAGCGCGAGGGCGGCTGGGTGGTGTGCCCGGCGGCCTCCAGGCCCCGTTCGGCCAGGTGCTGGCGCTCGGTGAGCTCGGGGAGGCGCTTCTCGGTGTCGTCGGCGTCGCCGTCCTCGATGGACTCGACGTAGGCGAGGAGGAACCCCGGGTTGGTGATGGTCTTGCCGGAGGCGCCGAAGTCGGCCTCTTCCCCGGAGGTGGAGACGCCGCGCGAGCGCACCGATGTCGAGTTGCCGGTGGCGTCGACCATCTGGCAGGCGAGGGTGCGGCGCCAGATGAGGTCGTAGAGGCGCCAGTCCTCGGCCTGCAGCTGGCCCTTGAGCTGCGCGGGGGTCTTGAACTTGTTCCCGGCGGGGCGGATGGCCTCGTGGGCCTCCTGGGCGTTCTTGACCTTGCGGGAGTAGCGGCGCGGCTCGGCGGGCACGTACTGGGCGCCGTAGAGCTCGGCGGCCTGGGCGCGGGCGGCGTCCACGGCCGTGTTGGACAGGTTCGTGGAGTCGGTCCGCATATAGGTGATGTGGCCGTTCTCGTAGAGCCGCTGGGCGACCCGCATCACCTGCGCCGAGGAGAGGCGGAGCTTGCGTCCGGCCTCCTGCTGGAGCGTGGAGGTGATGAACGGCGCGTAGGGGCGGCGCCGGTAGGGCTTCTTGTCGACCTTGAGGACGGTGAAATCGCGGCCTTCGAGGCGGGTGGCCAGGCCGCGGGCGCCGGCCTCGTCGAGGTGGACGACATTGCCCTTGACGCGGCCGGTGGCGGAGTCGAAGTCCTTGCCGGTGGCGACGCGGTCGCCGTCGACGGCGATGAGGGAGGCCTTGAAGATCTGGCCGTCGTCGGTGGCGAGGTTCGCCGAGACGTCCCAGTAGTCGGCGGAGCGGAAGGCCATGCGGAGGCGCTCGCGCTCGACGACGATGCGGGTGGCGACGGACTGGACGCGCCCGGCCGACAGCCGGGGCATGACCTTCTTCCACAGCACCGGGGAGACCTCGTAGCCGTAGAGGCGGTCGAGGATGCGGCGCGCTTCCTGGGCGTCGACCAGGTCCTGGTTGAGCTCGCGCGGGTTGGCGACGGCCTCGGCGATGGCCTGCGGGGTGATCTCGTGGAAGACCATGCGCCGCACCGGGATCTTCGGGTTCAGCGTCTCCAGCAGGTGCCAGGCGATCGCTTCGCCTTCGCGGTCCTCATCGGTGGCCAGATAGAGTTCGTCGGCTTCGGCGAGGTAGCCCTTGAGTTTCTTGACGTGCGCCTGGCGGTCGGGGTTGACGATGTACAGCGGCGCGAAGTCGTTGTCGACGTCCACGCCGAGCCGCGACCAGGCCTTGTCCTTGTACTTCTTGGGGATCTCCTTGGCATTGCGCGGCAGGTCGCGGATGTGCCCGAGGGAGGAGTCGACGATGTAGCCGGGACCCAGATACGAGGAGATCGTCTTGGCCTTCGCCGGGGATTCGACGATGACCAGGCGCTTGAGGTCGGCCACTGCTCCCACCATTCACTCGGGTTCACTGAAAAAATTCGCACTCGAATCGTTACGGTAGCTCACGCTCCAACGGTTCGTCCCCTGAGTATGCGTGTGCCCCGGCCCGAACGGACCGGGGCACACGTGGATTCGTCTCGGCTTTCAGGGTTGCCGAAGCGTCTGATTCGCCCCGGAACTAGGGGGTGTGTGGTGGTGCCGGAAGGCCTGGCTCCGGCCCATTTGCCCGCTCGCTGCGTTGTCGGGCTCCCAGATCCAACACCGGGATCTGGAAC
>NZ_STGY01000004.1:0-92042 GCF_004912275.1 Glycomyces buryatensis | reverse complement strand
CTTGCGAGCGAACAAATGGACTCGGATCCAGCCTCACCCGGCACCACCACACACCCCCTAGCCGACCTCGACCGACTCAAGCGGCTCCGGGGCGTTGGATTCCCCCGACTCCACCAGCGCCGAGCGGCGCTTGGAGATGATGATCGCAGTGACCAGGACGGCCACCGCGAGACCGGCGATGATCCAGCGCACGGGGCCGTCGGCTCCGGCGCCGACACCCTCGACGGTGTAGACGACGACGGCCGGGGCGATGATGAGGCTGACGAGGTTCATGACCTTGAGCAGCGGGTTGATGGCGGGCCCGGCGGTGTCCTTGAACGGGTCGCCGACGGTGTCGCCGACGATCGACGCCTCGTGGGCGGCGGAGCCCTTGCCGCCGTGGGCGCCGTCCTCGACGTCCTTCTTGGCGTTGTCCCAGGCGCCGCCCGAGTTCGCCAGCATGACCGCCATGAGCACGCCGCAGGCGATCGCGCCGGCGAGGTAGGCGGCCAGGGGCCCGACGCCGAGGCCGAAGCCGACGGCGATGGGCGCGGTGATGGCGAGCAGGCCCGGCGTCATGAGTTCACGCTGGGCGTCGCGGGTGCAGATGTCGACCACGCGCCCGTATTCGGGACGCTGGGTGCCCTCCATGATCCCCGGGAAGCGCGCGAACTGGTCGCGGACCTCGTTGACGACGGCGCCCGCGGAGCGGGCCACGGCGTTGATGGCGAGGCCGGAGAACAGGAACACGACGGCCGCGCCGATGATGAGGCCGACGATGTTGGCCGGGTCGGCGATGTTGAGCGCCGTCATAAGCTGCTCGCCGATCAGGCCCTCGGTCTCCACCGCGTTGGTGTAGGAGCCGAACAGGGCCGTCGCGGCCAGGACCGCGGTCGCGATCGCGATGCCCTTGGTGATGGCCTTGGTGGTGTTGCCGACCGCGTCCAGGTCCGTCAGGGTCTGGGCGGCGTCGCCTTCGACGTCGCCGGACATCTCGGCGATGCCCTGGGCGTTGTCGCTGATGGGCCCGAAGGTGTCCATGGCGACGATGACGCCGACGGTGGTCAGCAGGCCGCAGCCGGCCAGCGCGACGGCGAACAGGCCCACGAGGATGACGCCGCCTCCGAGGAGGTAGGCGCCCAGGACCGCGGCGGCGATGAGCAGCGCCGTGTAGACGGCCGATTCGAGGCCCAGCGAGAAGCCCGCGAGGATGTTCGTGGCCGCGCCGGTGCGCGTGGCCGCCGAGACGGTCTTCGTGGGCTTGTGGCGGGTGTCGGTGTAGTAGCCGGTGAGGGCCATGATCGCTGCGGCGAGCGCGATGCCGATGACGACGGCGATGATGGCGAGCACCTGCGGGCCCACGGGGATGTCGGGGATCTCGGCGGCGTCGATCGAGCTGCCGAGCGCTTCCCACGTGGACGGGACGTAAGCGAAGACGGCGGCGGCGACGAGCGCCGCCGCGGCGACCGCGGAGATGTAGAAGGCGCGGTTGATCGCGCTGAGGCCCGAGGCGTCGGAGGCGCGCATGCGGGTGATGATCACGCCGAGGATCGCGACGACGATGCCGACGGAGGCGACCAGCAGCGGCAGGACCAGGCCGGTCTCGCCGAAGGCGGCGCGGCCGAGGATGAGGCTCGCGACCAGGACGACCGCGTAGGACTCGAACAGGTCGGCGGCCATGCCGGCGCAGTCGCCGACATTGTCGCCCACGTTGTCGGCGATGGTGGCGGGGTTGCGCGGGTCGTCCTCGGGGATGCCCTGCTCGACCTTGCCGACCAGGTCGGCGCCGACGTCGGCGGCCTTGGTGAAGATGCCGCCGCCGACACGCATGAACATGGCCAGCAGGGCCGCGCCGAAGCCGAAGCCCTCCAAGACCACCGCGGCGTCGCCCTGGTAGACGAAGACCACGATCGAGGCGCCGAGCAGACCGAGCCCGACCGTGAGGAACCCGACCACGCCGCCGGTGCGGAAGGCCAGATGCATCGCATTGGTCGGCTTGCCGTCACGGGCCGCCGCGGCCACGCGCACATTGGCGCGGGTGGCCATGTTCATGCCCGCCCAGCCGATGAACGAGCTGAACACGGCGCCGACGATGAAGAACGCGCTGCGTCCGATGCGGACGTCCGTGCCGCCCTCCGCGGGCAGCAGGAAGAGCAGGACGACGGCGGCGACCACGAAGATCCCGAGCGCGCGGAACTGGCGGCGCAGGTAAGCGGAGGCGCCCTCTTGGACGGCGCCGGAGATTTCGCGCATCTTGTCGGTGCCGGTGTCGGCCGCCAGGATGCTCTTGACGAGCGCGGCGGCACCTCCCAGGGCGACGAGCGCGAGTGCCGCGGCAAGCACGACGAGGCTCACATTGGAGCTCGTCAGCTGGCCTACGCCCTCGTCGCCGTTGGCGAGCAACGTATGCATGGATGTTCCTCCAGTGACTGGATGTGCGCGCTACGCGCGTTCGCTTCATTAAGTTCGTCAGGGTGGCGGCCGCTCGGGTACGGCGGCGCCGGCCGCGTCCAGGGCCTTTCACGAACCCGGCGACGCGGCTGACACAACGAGCGGAGTGTAACGATGTGAGGGCTTTGCGAGTGGGGTCGGTCACGCGAAGAACGGGACTGGGGTCACAGCTCAGTGATCGGCCCCGGGCCCGGCGGGCGGCAGCGGCCAACTCATCGTGACCGTCGTCCCGCGCTCGGCGTCCGGACCGGCCACGACCAGGTCTTCGACCAGTCCCCCGAGCACGATGAGGGTGATCTCCTCGGAGAGGGTGTCCTCTTCGAGCGCGTCGTGATCGTTCGCTCGCGCATCGCCGCCGAGACCCACTCCGTTTGCGCTCCCCTGCGAGCTCGCGCGCAGATCGTGCGCGTTATCAGTGATTTTTGCAACAAAACGATCACCGATCGAAAATTCTACGCGCACAAGGTCGTCAAGATCCCGATCGCGGTGCCGCAGCACCGCTCGCGTGCACGCCTCACCGACCGCCTGCCGGACCTCGTCCAACAACCCCGTGGCGACACCGGCATGCGAAGCGACATCGGCCGCCACCAGACGGGCGGCCCTGACATAAGCGGCAGCGGGAGTGAACGCAAAACGCACCGTCACCGGTTCCGCGCGGTGGACCTGTCTGACGGTGTTCACTCGCTGGGCACCGCTTCCCGAACATCGAGCACCTTGTCCAGGCCGGTCAGGTCGAGCAGCTTCCTAATGCGCGGATTCGCGCAGACCACCACCAGCGAACCGCCCACATCCGTCAGGCGCTTGCGCGCACCGATCAAGACGCCCAGCCCCGTCGAATCGCAGAACTCGGTCGGCGACAGGTCGATCGCCACCTTCACCCGGCCCTCCGAGGCCAACTGGCGAACCGCTTCGCGCAGCTTCGGCGCCGTGTACATGTCGATCTCGCCGCTGACACTGATGACCGAGTAATCGCCGACCGCGGAAAGTCCGAGACCCAGCTCGGGCTCGGATGCGCCGTCGCTTGATGCTGATCCTCTCAACGCTCTCTCCCAAGGCCGGTGTGTGTCCTAACGCATAAGCGTACTGGGTTCAGCGCGCGAACGTGCCGGGAGCACTCCGGCCGCCGTGCGACCGGCAGGGATGTCGGTGGGGTGCGGCATCATTGGACCTGTGCCATCCGACCAGCTCATCGCCGCCCTCGACACCGACAGCGGCGGCCTGCGCCACCTCCGCCGCCTCCCGGCGCGTCGGGCCGTGCGCCGAGGCTGGCCCGAATGGGTCCCCGACGAGGTCCGCACCGCCCTGGCGGACACCGGAATCGTCGAACTGTGGCCCCACCAGATCGAGGCCGCGACGGCCGCGTTCGAAGGACGCGACGTCGTCGTCGCCACCGGCACCGCCTCCGGCAAAAGCCTCGCCTACCTCCTGCCGATCCTCACCGAAGCGGCCGCCCAGACCGAAGCCCGCAACCTCTACCTGGCCCCGACCAAGGCCCTCGCCGCCGACCAGGCCCGAGCGGTCGACGAATTCGGCATCAAGGGCCTCATCCCCGCGATCGTCGACGGCGACACCCCCTTCGAACACCGCCAATGGGCCCAACGCTTCGCCAACCTCGTCCTCTCCAACCCCGACCTGCTCCACCACTCCCTCCTCCCCCGCCACGGACGCTGGCGGTCCCTCCTGAAGAACCTCAAATACGTCGTCGTCGACGAATGCCACATCTACCGCGGCGTCTTCGGCGCACACGTCGCCCTCACACTGCGCCGCCTGCTCCGCCTCGCCGAGCACTACGGCGCCAACCCGACCGTCATCGCCGCCAGCGCCACCGCCGCCGACCCCGCCGCGTCCCTGACCGTCCTCACCGGACGCCCCGCCGTCGCCGTCACCGAGGACTCCTCACCCTCCCCAGGCGCCCAGGTGGCCCTCTGGGAACCCGAGACGTACGAGATCGAGGGCGAACCGCACAAGGCCTCCACCCTCAGCGAGACGGCCAGGATGCTGGCGCAACTGACGCAACGCGGCGTCCGCACCCTCGCATTCGTCCCCTCCCGCCGCGGAGCCGAAATCGTCGCCGCCGAAGCGAAGTCGCGCCTCGGAGCAGACCCGGCCGCCGACCGCATCGCCGCCTACCGCGCCGGCTACCTCAGAGAGCACCGCCGCGAACTCGAATCAAAACTGCGCGAAGGCGAACTGCTCGGCGTGGCCACCACCAACGCCCTGGAACTGGGCATCGACGTCACCGGACTGGACGCGGTCCTGCTGTGCGGCTACCCGGGGCGCCTCGCCTCGTTCTGGCAGCAGATCGGGCGGGCCGGGCGCGGCGACACCGAGGCGCTGGCGGTCATGCTCGCCAAGGACGACCCGCTCGACACGTACCTGGTGCACCACCCGGAGGCGATCTTCGACCGGCCGGTGGAGGCGAGCGTGTGCGACCCGTCGAATCCGTACGTCCTGTCCGGGCACCTGTGCCTGGCGGCGGAGGAGCTCCCGCTTCGAGACGCCGACCTGGATGCGATCCCGGGCAGCCGAGAGGTGGCGGAACAACTCTGCGAGCAGAAGCTGCTGCGCCGCCGCCCGGGCGGGCGCTACTACTGGGTCGGTTCGGAGCGCCCGCAGGTGACTTTGCGCGGTTCGGGCCCGATGGGCGTGGACATCGCGGAGACGAGCACGGGCCGCCTGATCGGCACGGTCGACGCCGCCGCCTCGCACCGCCTGGTGCACCGCGGCGCGCTCTACCTGCATCAGGGCGAGTCCTATCTGGTCGACGAGCTCGACCTGGACGACGGCCTGGCCCTGGTCCACGCGGCGAAGCCGCCGTGGACGACCACGACGCAGGAGATCACGCACCTGGAGATCCTGCATGAACGCGAGCGCCGCGAGATGGGCGACGTGACCTTGTGCCTGGGAGAGGTGGAGGTGACCTCGAACGTCATCTCCTACCAGCGCAGGCGAATCCCCTCGGGCGAGGTCATCGACACCCAGGAGCTCGACCTGCCGCCGCAGACGCTCCGCACGGTCGCGGTCTGGTGGACGGTCGAACCCGAAGCGCTGGAAGGCCTCCCGACGGGCAAGCCCAGCGGCGCCCCCGACTTGCCGGGGGCCCTCCACGCGGCCGAGCACGCCTCGATCGGGCTGCTCCCCTTGATCGCGACCTGCGACCGGTGGGACATCGGCGGCCTCTCGACGGCGGCCCACCCGGACACGGAGCTCCCCACGGTCTTCGTCTACGACGGCCATCCCGGCGGCGCCGGCTTCGCCGAGCAGGCCTACCGCAAATGGACGGACTGGCTCGGAGCGACGAAGCTGGCCATCGAGTCCTGCGACTGCAAGACCGGCTGCCCCAGCTGCATCCAATCCCCCAAGTGCGGCAATGGCAACGACCCGTTGAACAAGCCGGGATCGGTCGCGATCCTGGGAACGGTCCTGCAGGCCGCCGACCTCGAACCCATCATCACCACGGCCGCGCCGAGGCAGGAAGAGCCCGAGGAAGAGGAGGACCTGTGGCCCGGCGACTTCTGACCCCGAGTTATCCACAGGCTCCGCGGAGTTATCCACAGGCAGAAATTTTTCTTGGCAATCCCTTGGCCACATCAGGGAAGCTAGTAAACAAAAAAGCCGTTCGGCCCTGGCGGGATGACGGCGAACCGGGAATCCATGGAACACCGTCATACCGTTCCCGCGCGCGGAACCCATCCGCGCGCGGGCCCCGCCAGGGCCGTACGAATCGCGCGCGCAATACGCGGGCGACCGGACCACAGTCCGGCCGCCCGCGGCAAATCTAAAAAGTGTGCGGCCTGAACTCAGCCGGAGATTCGGCCGAGGCGGGCCGACAGGTGGGGGGTCATCGGGTTGCCTTCGGCGGCCATCTCCTGGGCGTACATGAGGGCGCCCTCCACGATGCCGTAGAGGCGCTTGCCCGCCGTGACCTCTTTTGCCTGGGGGCTTCGCACGACGGCGTCGGTGGCGATCTCGATCTTGGTGCCGTCGACGTGGCCGTAGTAGAGGTCGAGGATGCCCGTCGGGTGGGCCAGCAGGACCTCCACCTCGGGGCGCTTGGGGTCCTCGCCCTTGACGACGCGCCACCAGCCGGTTTCTTGAGCGGCCGGGCGGATGGGCTTGCCGTCCTCGTCGATGAGCCACGCGCGGGCCGAGTACTTCAGGAACGGCCGCCCGTCGTGGGTGAAACTCATCTCCTGGCCGTACATGAAGTCGTCGATGCCCGGGTAGCCGCCTTGGCCGCGGCCCCTCCAGCGGCCGACCAGCGGCAGGAGCGCCAGCAGGTCGTCGTGGAGGTTCGGGCCCTCGCGCAGGTCGTCGGTTTCCTCGAAGGGGTAGGGCTCGACCTTCGCAAAGGTCGAGGCGAACTCCTCCGGCACTTCGCGTTCGCTCATTTGTTCCTCGCCGTTCTGATCGTCCAATACCCCAGCGCCCCCGCCATCGCGCCTGCGGCGACGACGAGCACAGCGGTCAAAGCGGTCTCCACGCGGATCACTTTACGTGCAGCTCTCGCCGTTCTCAGGATGCGATGGCAAGATGTTGACCATGGATACACCTGGACCGTTCGACAGCTGGCTCTCGGACATGGACGGCGTTCTCGTCCACGAGGGGGTCCCCGTTCCGGGGGCCAACAAACTCATCGAGAAGTTGCAGACTGCGGGGAAGCGGTTCCTCGTGCTCACGAACAACTCGATCTATACACCGCGCGATCTTCATGTGCGGCTGAAGAATTCAGGGCTTACGGTCCCGCAGGAGTCGATCTACACCTCGGCGATGGCCACCGCCGACTTCCTTCACTCGCAGCGCCCGAACGGATCGGCGTATGTCATCGGCGAAGCGGGCCTGACCACCGCGCTGCACGAGATCGGGTACGTCCTCACGGATTACCAGCCCGACTATGTGGTACTCGGAGAGACGCGTCGGTACGACTTCGGCGCGCTCACCACGGCGGTGCGGCTGGTCAAGAACGGGGCTCAGTTCCTGTGCACCAACCCCGACACCACCGGGCCCAGCCCGCAGGGACTGCTGCTCGGCGTCGGCGCCGTTGCGGCGATGGTCACTGCGGCGACCGGCTCGGAAGCTTACTTCCCCGGCAAGCCGAACCCATTGATGATGCGAAATGCCTTGCGCCGTATAGGAGCTCATTCGGAGTCGACCGTAATGATCGGCGACCGCATGGACACCGACGTGCTGTCGGGCCTCGAAGCCGGGCTGGAAACGGTCCTGGTTATGTCGGGGGTGACTGACAGTATGGAGGAGGTCGAGAAGTACCCCTTCCGGCCGAACCATGTCAAGGATTCGGTCGCCGACCTCATCGATTGGATCGAATAAGGAGTCAGCATGTCCCCCCGCCTCACCCCAGCCCGGCCCGCCTCGCGCGCACGCGGGGGTGACGATGGCGATTTCGTGCCCGCCCCGCGCCCTGGGCGCGGGCATGAGACGTCGCGGCCCGAGACCAGGCCACAGCGGATCGAAGCCGATGGCGCCGGGTCGGAGCCGAGACAGGTCCGGCCCGAGCCCGAGACGAAGCTGTCGCCGTTGGAGACGCGAGTGTTGGCGTTCGAGGCCCGCTGGTGGCGCGCCTCGGGCGCCAAGACGCAGGCGATCGCCGACGAACTCGACCTGACCCCCGAGCGGTACTACCAGCACCTGGCGCGCCTCATCGACCACCCCGAAGCGGCCGCGGAGCAGCCGGTGGTGATCCGCAGGCTCAAGGCGGCTCGCGCAAAGCGCTTGGGGCGCTGAGTTTTCGGAAGGAACGCGCCCCGGGGGGAGGCTCCTCGCTATGCGCGAGCGCGGTTTGACGGGTGGTCCGCTCAGCTGGCGCGAACGCGGATCGGCAGCGGGTTCGCCTAGGGCCTGTCCGGTGATTTCTTGTCGGGGCGGGCGCGCATTGCCGCAGTCCGTTCGCGACGGTGCCTAGAGGAGCCCGAGCGGCAAGAACACCGCGGCGTAGGCGACCAGGGTGAGCGCACCGACGGCGGCCAGGGTGCGCGTCCGTTCGCCGCGCACCGCCAAGAGCGGCACGGCGAGTGCGACCGCGGCGCACGCCCATACCTGAGCCGGATAGTGCAGCACGACCGCGTAGTGGAGGCCCTCCGCTCCGAAGAGGCCGCCGAGCGCCCCGAGACCGGCCGCACGGTGCCACCCGGTCCGCCCGCGCCGCCACCACGCCGCCGCGACCGCGAGGAGTGGACCGGCGACACAGGCGAAGGCCGCCCAGAGGACCGGCCAGCCCAGCAGCGAGCCGACGTCGTCGTGCCGCGCGAGAGTGGCGTACCCGTAGTACCCGGCGACCAGCCCGATCTCGACGCACAGGCCCGCTGCGGCGAGTGTCGGAAGTCGGCACCGCCCGGCCAGCGCGGCTCCGGCCGCGAAGGCGACCGCGGCCCAGACCGCCCCGGAGTTCGCGATCTGGTTCCATGCACCCGGAAGCCAGCCCTGAGCGAGATTGGTCAGCACCCCCAAGGCCAGGCCGCCGGCGAGGGAGACCGCCAGGGCGGCCGGCGGAGAGGTCGACTTCGAGGCCATATCGGTCATTGCCGCATTCTCGCCTCTGCGAACGCCGGATACCTACTGGGTATCTATCCGGATGAGCGGTGTCACTGCCAGTCCTCGGCTCCGGAGGCCGACGCCGCCATCGAACGCCCGCCGGCGCGAAGGTGGGTTCGCTTGGGCGCGGCGCCTATTGGGTCGTGGTGCCGGCTTGGCGCCGGGTGAGGGCGTACCAGCCTGCTCCGAGCGCGAAGACCGCGAGGCCTCCGAGCACCGATTCCAGGGGAAGGCTCGCGGCGATCAGCAGGCAGCCCACTAGGCCCGCCCATGGCAGTACGGCGCGCCGGTCGAGCGTGACCGCGGAGGCATTCGCGACGGCGTAGTAGACCAGGACGCAGAAGCTGGAGAAGCCGATCGCACCGGCGAGGTCCATCGTGGCCACCAGGACCAGGATCAGGGCGCACGCGGTCACTTCGGCGATCCATGGGACTCCGAACCTGCCTGACACGGCCGCGAGTGCGCCCGGGAGGCGCCGGTCGCGGGCCATGGCCATCGCGGTGCGTCCAATACCGGCCAGGAGGCTCAGCAGGACTCCGGCGACGGCGATGCCGGCGCCGACGGCGACGAGCGGCTTCAGTGCCGGGGCTCCGGCTCCGGCGAGGTCCGACAGTGGCGTCTGGGAGTCGGCGAGCATGCCGGGGCCGAGGACGCTGAGGGCGGTGACGGCGACGGCGGCGTAGATGAAGAGGGCGGCGCCGAGGGCGATGGGGATGGCCCGCGGGATAGTCCATTCGGGACGTTTGACCTCTTCGCCGAGGGTGGCGATGCGGGCGTAGCCGGCGAAGGCGAAGAAGATGAATCCGGCGGCGGTGACGACGCCCCACGGGTGGGTGTTGTCCATGCCTTCGACGGCGACGGGTCCGGTGAGTCCGGCGACGACGACGAGGGTGAGGACGACGACGGTGACGCTGACGAACACCACCGAGGCGAGCGCGGTCTTCTTGACGCCGAGGAGGTTGATGGCGCAGAACGCGGCGACGGCTGCGGCGCCCAGCGCGGCGGGGTGGTCGGGCAGGAGGTAGTGGCCGAGGGTGAGGGCCATGGCGGCGGCGGAGGCGGTCTTGCCGACGAGGAAGCCCCATCCTGCGGCGAATCCGGCGGCGGGGTGGAGTCGGCGGGTGCCGTAGATGTAGGCGCCGCCGGATTGGGGGTAGAGGGCGGCGAGGCGTGCGCTGGACCGGGCGTTGCAGTAGGCGACGAATCCGGCGATGGCGAGGGCCGTGAGGAGTGCGGGGCCGGAGCCGGCGGCGCTGGCGGCGGGGCCCCAGACGGAGAAGACGCCTGCTCCGAGCATGGAGGCGAGTCCGATGATGATCGCTGAGGGCAGTCCGAGCTGCCTGGACAGGGTGTGGGGCTGCCGTGCTTGGGACGGCTGTGCGGGCATGCCTAAAGATATCGTTTCTCGGGCTCCAGCCACGAAGGCAGTTCGATTGTGTCCCATCGAATGCGTTGGATGACTCTGAGGATGATCACCCCTATGAAGAGGCCTGCGGGGCAGTCGGTGAACCAGTGAAAGCCGAGGTAGGTCGTGGAGAAGGCGACGATGATCGGCGGGAAGGTGCGGATGAGTCGGCGCTGCCAGGTCTTGAGGTGTCCTCCGAGCAGGAAGACCAGGAATCCATACCAGACGATGGTGTTGAGGACGTGTCCTGAGGGGTAGGCGCCGGCGGGTTCGAGGGTGGTGAACAGCAGGGATTGGGTGGCGTCGGCGTATGGCGGGTGCGCGGGTCCGGGCCAGTGGGGGTAGACGCGCGGGAGCACGTCCTTCAGGACCAGGACGGAGCCGGCCATGGCGTAGAGGGCGAGGAAGGCGAGCAGGGGGCGGACGGTGCGCCTGCGGTAGGAGATGATCCCGGCGATGCCGAGGGCGATGCCGCCGAGGAGGCCGCCCTGGCCGAATTTATTGGTCTGGACGAGGAGGAAGTCGAACCAGTCGGGGCGGTTGGCGTCGGCGAAGTCGCGGATCCAGATGTCGATGTCGATGAGGGGACTGACCCAGGCGAGGGGGATGGTCCACAGTACGAGGGCGAGGGCCATGGCGATCTCAAGCCCCCATGAGCCGGGCCGCTTCACGAGGAAGGGACTCCAGGTGCCCATGGGGGCTTGAGTAGGTCGTCGGCCTATTACGGTCACGGCCGTAAGCCTAGCGATATCGGTTCGAGCGGCGTATCTCATACCGCATCGCGGCCCGATTTTCACGCGCCGCCACGCCTCGCGGCGGCGTAAACCTTTAGAGGTCGGCGACGTCGGCCTGCTTGGCGCGGACGGCCTCCGCGGCTTCCTTGAGGTTGGCCAGTTCGGTGTCGGTCAGGGGGGTCTCGACGACCGCCTTGACGCCTTCGGCACCGATCTTGGCGTTGACGCCGAGGTAGACGCCGGAGATGCCGTATTCGCCGTCGACCCAGGCGCACACGGGCATGACGGCGCCGGAGTCTTCGGCGACGGCCTTGGCCATGCGGGCGGCGGCGGCCGAGGGGGCGTAGTAGGCCGAGCCGGTCTTGAGCAGGGCGACGATTTCGGCGCCGCCGTTGCGGGTCTTGGTGACGAGCTCTTCGACCTTCTCGGCGGGGAGGAGGTCGGCGAGCGGCTTGCCGTCGACGGAGGACTGGCTGGGGACGGGCACCATGGTGTCGCCGTGCGAGCCGAGGGTGAGGGTCTTGACGGAGCCGACGGGCACGTCGAGTTCCTCGGCGACGAAGTTGGTGAAGCGGGCGGTGTCGAGCATGCCGGCCTGGCCGAGGACCCGGTTCTTGGGGAACTGGGAGGCGAGCTGGGTGAGCGCGGTCATTTCGTCGAGCGGGTTGGAGACGACGATGATGACGGCGTTCGGGGAGTGCTTGACGAGGTTCTCGGTGACGCCGCGGACGATCTTGGCGTTGACCTCGAGCAGGTCCATGCGGCTCATGCCGGGCTTGCGGGGCAGGCCGGCGGTGATGATGATGACGTCGGAGCCGGCGGTCTTGTCGTAGCCGCCGCCCTCGTTGTCGGTGGTGGCGCCGACGACCTTGGTCTCGAAGCCCTCGATGGTGCGGGACTGGTTCATGTCGAGCGCCAGGCCCTCGGGCTTGCCCTCCACGATGTCGGTGAGGACGACCTGGTCGAAGACGTCGAACTCGGCCAGACGCTGAGCGGTGGTGGAGCCGTAGAATCCGGCGCCTACGACCGTGACTTTCTTACCCATCGAATGCTCCTCTGCATTGCCGTGGCTGCGTGTTTTATTGGCTACGCGAGCGTAACCAGGACCGTTCGACCACGCTATGACGCGAGTCTCGCCGGGTGCGCCCGACCCCTGGTGCTGGTGGCGGAGGCCTCGCGGTCGTCCCGCCGATTGGACGCATGTTGACAACTCCCACTGATTTAGTGGAGTATCGGGAGACGCCGGATTTCAGGGAGCCCGAAGTGATCGCTCAAGGTCTCATCTCCGCCGTCGCCGGTTTCCTCGCGCAGCTGGTCGACGGCAGTCTCGGCATGGGCTTCGGAACGATCACCATGACGTTCCTGCTGGGTCTGGGCATCGCTCCGGCCGTGGCTTCGGCGTCGGTCAATGTCGCGACCATCGGCACCGGCCTGGTCTCGGCGGCCGCCCACCACAGGTTCCGCAATGTGCACTGGCCCACGGCGCTGGCGCTCGGCGTCCCCGGCGCGATCGGCGGTCTCGCGGGGGCCTGGGCGCTGGTCTCCCTGACGAACCTGGACGCGGCCACGCCGGTCACCAGCTCCATCCTCATCGCGCTCGGCATCGCCATCGTGTGGCGCTTCGCCAAGAGCAGCGGCACCCACCACGGCTCGCGCCCGGACCGGAAATACCTGACGGTCCCGACGGGCCTGGCCGGCGGGTTCCTCGCCGCGGCCGGCGGCGGCGGCTGGGGCCCGGTGACGATGCCGATCATGCTCACCACGTCGCGCCTCGCCCCGAACCAGGTCGTCGGCTCGGTCTCGACCGCACAGGTGGCGGCCTCCGCGGCGGCGGTGGTCGGCTTCTGGCTCGCGATCCCCGAGAGCCTGACGGTGCTGTGGCCGCTGGTCGTCGGCATGGCCGTCGGCGGAATGATCGCCGCGCCGATCGCGGCGTGGCTGACCCGCAAGATCCCCACCGCGCGGCTCGGCTCGACCATCGGCTTCCTGGTGGTGGGCCTGAACCTGCGGACCCTGCTGGGGAACTTCAATCTCTCCTGGCAGCTGTCGACGGTCCTGTTCACGCTGATCGCGCTCGCCTGGGTGGCCTCCCTGGTCATCCCGGGCAAGCGGACGACGGCGGGCATTGTGGCCCCGAAGGCCGAACCGGTCGAGGCCGAAGCCTAGGGCCCGTTGCGAATGAGCAGGACGGTGCCGGTGATCGCCGGTGAAGCGATGTTCTGGGCCTATGACGTGGCGCTCGGGGTGCTCTTCATCGAGGCGGCGCGAGTCGGTGCGGAGATGCCGGCGGACGGGCGGCCCTCGGCTTGGCCGGAGTTGAAGCAGCACCTTCTCACCCAGGCGTCGCTGGGCGCCAATACCGCTGTCCTGCTTGACGACTTCGCCGCCGAGCAGCGACGGGTATTCCTGAGTTGCGTGGTGGAGGCGGCTCGCCGGATCGAGGCCCGTGGTGGCGTGAGCCGGGACGAAGTCGCGAACTGGCCCGAGCTTGAGGAGAGCGCGACCGGCTTCCTGCGCGGCGCCGAACACATTGCCGCTGCTCCGCTGGTCGAGCTGGCGCAGGCGCTGGTCGATCTGGCCGCCGGCACGCTCTCCCCGGCTCCAGCCGGGCGCCATTGGTACTACGGGACCCCGGAGGGGCGGGTCGTGCAGGGCGGATAGGGCATGCTGCGGCCGCGCGTCACCGCCACTCGTCGCTCGCTGCGACCAGCACCGTGTCCGGAGACCCTTGTGCCGGCCTCCCACTTTCGTCGCATCCCGACCGCTCGCAGATCCTCCGCGACGACGATGCATCCCCGCTCCCGGGCGCCGAGACTTGTGGCACCCTACGAGTGGAGCACCCCATGTCGCCGATCCGACGCCGCATCCTGTTCGCCGGAGCCCTTGGAGGACTTGCCATCAGCACTTCGATTCCCGCCGCGGCCGCCGCCGATCCGCACCGTCGCGTGGCGTTCGCGCCGGGCCGGTGCACAGTGGACCTGGACGTCGACTGGCACGCCGGCTGGCCCTCCCCCAAGCACGATCCCGAGCCCGAGATCCAGTCGCACTTCGCGAACGAGCACACGGTCATCATGCGGCAGAACAAGTCCGTGAACTACGAGGCTCCGTTCATGTTCCTGCTGTTCGGCAATGACGCCGCCATGCTCATCGACACCGGTGCGACGCCCGAGGCCGAGTACTTCCCGCTGCGGCAGGTCGTGGACGAACACCTGGACGCATGGTTGGCCGACCATCCCCGCGACGACTACCGGCTCCTCGTCGTCCATACCCACGGCCACGGCGACCACAAGGCGGCCGACGCGCAGTTCGCAGGCCGCGAGCACACCACCGTCGTCGGCGCCGGGCTGGACGACGTCAAGGCCCACTACGGCTTTGACGACTGGCCGGCCACGCCGCGCGAGATCGACCTGGGCGGCCGCTCGATCGACGTCATTCCCGGCCCCGGCCACCACGCCTCGGCCACGGTCTTCTACGACCGGTACACGCGCTTGCTCCTGACGGGCGACACGTTCTACCCGGGCCGCCTCTACATCCAGGACTGGGATGCCTTCGCGGCGACCGTGGACCGCCTGGTCGACTGGTGCGACTCGCATCCGGTCTCGCACGTGCTCGGCTGCCATGTCGAGATGTCGATCGAACCGGGCCTGGACTATCCGCGGGGCACGACCTACCAGCCATATGAGGCGGACCTGCCCATGACCGTCGAGCAGCTGCGCGAGCTACAGCGGACGGTGCGCGAGGTCGGCGGCGCCCCGGGCATTCACCGGTTCGACGACTTCCACATTTGGTACGAGGTCTGAGCGGGACCGATGCGGCCAGCGCCGATCGGCATTGACAGTTTGGGCAGTATCGGCAGTATGGACAGTGCTACGCCTGGCTACTCGATCGCGACGGCGCAGGCCAGGAATCCCCGGTCGTCGTTGACGCGGAACACGAACGCCTCGCGCTCCGGTCCGTCACCGGAGTCATTGACGTCGCACTTCTTGTCGAGCCACCGTTGGGCCGTCGACTTGGTCTCCCATGCGTCCGCGAAGGGTTCGCTGGTGTAGACCTTGGTGATCTCCCAGTGGGCCTCGGAGTCGGTGCATTCGATGAACTTCTCGTCGTAGTCTCTGTCGGTCACGCTGACGTTGCTGGAGACGCATTGGCCCTCGTATCGGGCGTAGCCACCCGAGCCGATCAGCCGAATGAGGCCCACGATGAGGGCGATGGCTCCGATGAGGACGACGGACATGACGATGAGGGCCACGGGCTTCGAGACCTTCACAGGCTGTTGCTTCTTAGAGCTGGACTTGGGCATATCGGCACCGATCTAGTAAGCGAACTGGTAGGAGAACTGGTAAGAGAATCGGCGCCAGGTTACTCAGCGCCGACCACCAGGGCGGCCCCGAACGATCCTGTCTCAGGTGTCTCCGGCGATGGTGCGGGCGTCGGTTTCGATACCGGGGCTCATGGTGTCGCCGTCCCAGGCGGGTCGCCATGGGAACGAGGGTGCTCGGAGCAAGAAGCGAACTACTGAGTTCTTGGCAGAGATGTTGAAGGAAGTGGAGAAATGCCCCACGGAGCCTACGACCGTGACCGGTGGGCTCGCGCCCGGTTCCGCAAGAGCAGCCGCAGCAACGGCGGCTCCAACGGCAATTGCGTCGCGTTCGCCGTTCTAGGCGATGAAGTCGCGGTGGGAGACACCAAGACTCCTGTCGCCGACAGCTACGCGCACCTCCGCGTGAGAGCCGCCGACCTCGGCGGCTTGCTCGCCGGGATCAAATCCGGCGCGCTTCCCACTGCAAGGGGAAGCGCGCCATCTTTGTTCACACCTGCTGAGAGAGTGATCGGTCTTCAGGCATCAGCGACGGAGGAGCGGGAAGGGCGCCCGCGTGACACGCCCGACCGCAGGGTACGTGCCTGTTGAGCTGGGAAAACACCACCACATTCACCCGTTAGAGTGATGCCACCAGACCCTCCATATGTCACCATTGAGACATAGAACAGGAGCACCAAGACAGGAACCCTGTTCGAACGCAAACACATCGAGGAGGTGACACCGATGGCCCTCAGCAACACCACTCCGCTTCCCACCCAGACTGCGACCGGTCCTGACCGGCGGGGCAAGTCCGAGGCCATCCACACCCTCCTCGATGAGCAGGCCGCTCTCATCAATGGCGCCCACGCCTCGGTGCTGTCCTCAGTAATCGAGGCGAAGACCTGGAACATCCACCGCGACTTCGACGGGTTCTCCGCCCTCCGCGACTGGCTGGTCTCCACGTTCGACTTCTGCCAGCGCACCGCCGCCGACCTGGCGGCGATCGCCGGGCGCACCCGCAAGTTCACTCTCCTCTCCGAGGCCGCTACCTCGCAGTCGGCCCGGATCGATCAAGTGGCGTTCGCGGTGCGGCAGTTGGACAAGACCCCCGCCATGCGTCTCTATGCCCGCACCCCCTACCGGCAGCCGGTCGCCTCCCCCTTCGACCCCGCGGTGTCGTGCCCGACCCCCGAAGCCCTGGTGGCCCAGTACTGCGCCCATGCCCCCTTCGAAGACCTGAAGGCTCACCTGGCCGAGATCGAAGCGTCCCTTGCCGACTCGGCAGAACTGTTCGAAGGGCTCGGCGAGCAATCCCTCCAGCACCTCGATATCTGGGAGCAGGACAACGGCATGTGGGGCCTGGCCGGGCAGCTCTCGGCCGACACCGGTGCCCTGTTCGCCAAGATGCTCGCCACTGCCGTCCCTCCGCCCCGCCAAGACGAGACCGACCAAGATGGCGACCTGCCCGCCGCCTCCAACCGCAACGCCGAAGCCCTCCACCAGATGCTCGCCGCCTACGGCACCAACCCGGCAGCTCCCACCCGCCACGGCCACACCGCCACCCTCTCACTGTCGTGCGACATCGAGACCCTGCGAGGGGACGTGGACCTGGCCGAGGCTCCGGACCGCACCCCGCGACTGGACGGCCAGCCAATCTCGGTCGCCAAAGCCCGCCTCCTCGCCTGCGAGGCCGGTGTGATTCCCATGGTCTACGACTACGCCACCGGGGAAGTAGTGGAGCTCGGTCGCGAGGAACGCCTCCCGAGCACCGCCCTGCGCCGCAAGTTGGAGGCAGAGCAGCCGGGAGGGTGTGCCTGGTTCGGTTGTTCACGACCGGTCGCATGGACCGAAGCGCACCACATCGTGCATTGGGCCGATGGTGGGAACACCAACGCGGACAACCTGATCCTGCTGTGCCGCTTCCACCACGGCCGCATCCACACTCCTGGTTGGACGGTCACGAAGACTGGCCCCGGTGCGGCGTTGATCGTCCACCACGACCACGCAGACCTCGCCGCCGCCGACATGGCCGAATACGCCGAAGGCGACCACGGGTGCGGATGTGCCGACCACCGCAGCAGCGAAGACCTCGAAGTGGACTTCCGAGGAGGCATCGATGACGCCTTCCCCACCGGCATCTATCCCGAAGAACAAACCGAGATCACCGATCGGGACTTGAAGACCTCGCTTGACGCCTACCAGCTGGCGCAGGTCGAACGGTGCATCAAACGCGCCAAAGCCAAGGCCCGCTACCGGTTCAGCGATACCGGAAACCCCAAAGCGGTCATAGCGGACAGGCTCGGTCAACCGCCAGGGGCCTTACCCTGCCCCGCCGCCAGGCAGCAAGAGGCGGCGGGGGACGCGGACCAACAAGTACCGCAGCCCGACCCACCCGGAAACGGGACCAGGGGATCGGGCCCCTCGTCGTGCCGCAGGCGGCATTACCCCCCGCCATCCCTACGGCCGAGGCCGGGCCCACCCCGGCCCCACCCCGCCAACGAACAGCAGGCACCCGCTCACCACTCCATCGCTGATCGGTTTGAAGCCAACCCCAAGCACACCCTCACGGCCAGCAGACCACCATCAACTCGGGCGGACCTCTGCTGTCGCTGATTGGTTTGAAGCCCAACGCACACGAGCCCCGACCGCCCTACGACTGGCCCGGTACGGACGATCCTCCTGAGAGGCGTTCAGTCCCGGTTCGGACGAGCTCATGCGCCTGGAATGGCAAACCGAGCGACTTGACGAGCACTCACGACCGGGATCAGACGACCGCTCAGAATGCGTTGCCGCGCAGGAGTTCCCGCGCCATGACCACTCGTTGGACCTGGTTGGTTCCCTCATAGATCTGGGTGATCTTGGCATCGCGCATCATGCGCTCCAGCGGGAAGTCCTGCGTATATCCGTAACCGCCAAGCACCTGGACCATGTCCGTGGTGATCTCCATGGCCGCATCGGAGGCGAAACACTTCGCCGCTGCACCGAAATACGTCAGATCAGCATCCACCCGCTCGGAGCGGGCGGCTGCTGCGTAGGTGAGTTCGCGCGCCGCGGTGATCTTCATGGCCGCGTCGGCCAGCAAGAACTGCACGGCCTGGAACTTGGCGATGGGCTTGCCGAACTGCTCTCTCTCGCCCGCGTAAGCCGCGGCGATGTCCAAGGCTCCCTGGGCAATGCCGAGGGCCTGGGCCGCAATGGTCACCCGAGTGTGGTCGAGGGTCCTCATGGCAAGCGAGAAACCGCGCCCCACCTCGCCGATCAGTCTCCCCGCGGGAATCCGCACCGAGTCGAAGTAGACCTCCGCCGTCGGCGACCCCTTGATGCCGAGCTTCTTCTCCGGCTTGCCGAACGACACACCCGCATCGTCCTTCTCCACCACGAACGCGGAGATGCCCTTCGGACCCGCCTCGGGGTCGGTCACCGCGAACACCGTGTAGAACTCGCTGACCCCTGCATTGGTGATCCAGCGCTTGACGCCGTCGAGCACCCATTCATCGCCGTCGCGAACGGCGCGGGTCTTCATCGACGCGGCATCCGAACCGGCCTCGGGCTCGGACAGGCAGTAGGAGAACATGGCCTCACCATCGGCAACCGGCGGCAGGTAGCGCTGCTTGAGCTCCTCGGACGCATCCAGCAGCAGCGGCATCGAACCGAGCTTGTTGACCGCCGGAATCAGCGAGGACGAGGCGCACGCGCGGGCGACCTCTTCGATGACGATGGCCGTGCCCAGCGCATCGATCCCGGCGCCGCCGTACTCGGCGGGGATGTGCGGGGCGTGCAAGTCTGCGGCTTTCAGCGCCTCGTACGACTTGGCCGGGAACGAGGCGGTCTGATCGGCCTCGGCGGCGTGAGGTGCCACTCCCGCATCGCATACATCGCGCGTGGCGGTGCGGATGTCGGAGTATTCTTCTGGCAGCTTGTAAGGGGTAAATCCGGTGGACATCAGCGGCTCCGGTGTTTGTTACTCGTCAGTAAGATGAGGCGAGTGTAACGCACCTCCGACCTGGCCGGTGAGACGCAACACTCGGATTTCCCCGTCGCTTTCCCGCAACGACATCGACCGTTCACGCGTGGAGCACAATATACGATGGCGCAAGCCGTGGGCCCGAAATGCGATGTCTCGACACAATCAGTCTCGACATGATCGGCCCCCGACCACCAACGACGAAAGACAGGGCACGCATTCGATGGGCAACTCGACTCAAACCCCGGAGACCCCGAAGCACACCACCACCCGGCCCCGCATCTCCTTCCTCGGTTGCGGCTACCTCGGCGCCACCTACGCGATCTGCTTCGCCGAGCTGGGTTACGAGGTCATCGGCTACGACGTCGACGCCGCCAAGATCGACCTGTTCTCCTCGGGAACCGTGCCCTTCCACGAGCCCGGCCTGCCCGAGCTGCTGAAGAAGAACCTCGAATCCGGCCGGGTCCGCTTCACCACCGACATCCAGGCCGTCGCCGACTTCGCCGACGTCCACTTCATCTGCGTGGGCACCCCCCAGCGCAAGGGCGAGCACGGCGCCGACCTGTCCTACATCGAAGCCGCCGTCACCGACCTGTCGAAGCACCTGTCCCGCAAGGTCCTCATCGTCGGCAAGTCCACCGTCCCGGTCGGCACCGCCTCCTGGGTCCAGGAACTGGTCGACCGCCACGCGCCCGAAGGACTCGGCGCCGAGGTCGGCTGGAGCCCGGAATTCCTCCAGGAATCCAACGCCATGCACGATGTGCTGCGCCCCAACCGGGTCGTCTACGCCTCCCAGTCCGAATGGGCCTCAGGGCTCCTCAAGGACGTCCACCGCGGCATCATGGAGCTCGCCGCCGTCGAGGACCGCGAGGTCCCCGTGGTCGAGACCGACCTGGCCACCGCCGAACTGGTCAAGGTCGCCGCCAACGCGTTCCTGTCGACCAAGATCTCCTTCATCAACGCCATGGCCGACCTGTGCGAAGTCGCCGGCGGCGACGTCACCGACCTGGCCCGCGCCATCGGCTACGACCAGCGCATCGGCAACAAGTTCCTGCGCGCCGGCATCGGCTTCGGCGGCGGCTGCCTGCCCAAGGACATCCGCGCCCTGTCCGCCCGCGCCGGCGAGCTCGGCGTCGGCGAGTCCTTCCGCTTCCTCGACGAGGTCGACCACCTCAACTCCCGCCGCCGCACCCACACCGTGCGCGCCGTCGCCGACCTGGCCGGTCGCGCCTCGGGCCCGAACGGCCCCGACCTGTCCGGCCTGCGCATCGCCTACCTGGGCGCGACCTTCAAGCCCGACACCGACGACATCCGCGACTCCCCCGCGCTGGCCATCGCCCGCAAGCTCCGGGCCGCCCGCGCCGACGTGGTCGTCTACGACCCCGAGGGCCTGGACAACGCCCACGCCTTCGCGCCGGAGCTGTCCTACGTCAAGACCCTCGCCGAGGCCGTCGACGGCGCCGACGTGGTGTGCGCGATGGTCCCGTGGGAGGAGTTCCGCACGCTCGACCCCGAGGCCCTGGGCCAGCAGGTGTCGCAGCGGCGCATCCTCGACGGCATGAACGCCTTCGACCCCGAGCAGTGGACCGCCCACGGCTGGTCCTACAAGGGCATCGGCCGCTGAGACGGCCGCGCAGAAATTAGTTACGACCTGCCGTTGCCCGGCAGCCCGTCCCAGCGGCGGGTGCCGGGGAAGGGCAGGTCGAACTGGTCCAGGAGCCGACCCACGGTGTGGTCGACCAGGTCTTCGATCGTCTTGGGGTGGTTGTAGAACGCCGGCACCGGCGGCATCACGACCGTGCCCATGCGGGTCAGCGCCAGCATGTTCTCCAGGTGAATCTCCGAGAGCGGGGTCTCGCGCACGCACAGCACGAGCTTGCGGCGCTCCTTGAGGACGACGTCGGCGGCGCGGGCGATGAGTCCGTGGCTGTAGCCGGTGCGGATCTCGGCGACGGTCTTCATGGACGCGGGCACCACGATCATCCCGTCGACCCGGAACGAGCCCGAGGAGATCGGCGCGGACTGATCGCCGGGCGCGTAGCTGTAGTCGGCCAGCGCGGCCACATCGGCGGCGGCGTGCTCGGTCTCCAGTTGCAGGGTGGTGCGCGCCCATTTGCTGATGACCAGGTGGGTCTCGACGTCTTCGATGTCTCGCAGCGCCTGGAGCAGCCGAATTCCGTATACGGCTCCGGTCGCCCCGGTCATCCCGACGATCAACCGCATCGATGCTCTCCTGATCTACCGGCTTGCCGGTTTTGTCCCATACAATCGCAGTGTGACGCGACACAAACTGACAGTTGCGGCCGTGACCGGCGTTTTCCTGCTGCTCGCTTGGATCTGGCCTGATGGCGATGCTTCGGATCCGCCTGCCCTGAACGGCTCCGAGAGTACTGCCTCCGGGGCTCCTGCGCCCATGGTCGACGGCGATGGGGAGTCGGAGAACACGGACGGCGCGGCGGATTCCTCGGAGGGTGAGGCGTCTTCGGAGGCGCCCGATCCCGGTGCCGCGGAGCCGAGTGGAGAACCGACCGGGGAGCCGGCCCCGGGGCCCGAGGTGCCCGAGGTGCCCGGTGGGGAGCTCGCGTCGAACACGTACGCGGGGCCGCTGGGGACCCGCAATCACACCGGCACGGACGCGGTGGCGCTGACGTTCGATGACGGGCCGGATCCGAATTGGACGCCGAAGGTGTTGGAGGCGTTGCGGGAGCGGGGCATCAAGGCGATGTTCTGTGTCATCGGCGCGTATGCGGAGGCGAATCCCGACATCATCGCGGACATCGTCCATGACGGGCACACGCTCTGCAATCACACCTGGTTCCACCAGTTCGACCTGGGCACTTGGGGTGAGGGTGAGATCCGGGCGAATCTGCGGCGGACGAACGACGCGATCGAGAAGGCCGCGCCCGGCGCGGAGGTGAAGTACTTCCGCCACCCGGGCGGGCAGTGGACGGACCGGGCGATCGGCGTCGCCGCGGAGCTGGGCATGGAGTCGTTGCACTGGACGGTGGATCCGTCCGATTGGGACAATGGGACCACGGAGGCCGAGATTCGCGACATCGTGCTGGAGCGGTCGGGTCCGGGCTCGGTCGTGCTGCTGCACGACGGGGCGTCGAACCAGGAGGACATGCTGGGGGCGCTGGGGGCGATCCTGGACGAATTCGAGAATCGCGGTTACGCGTACACGCCGCTCTAGGCCGCGATAGGCGCGAACCGACTGCGGCCCCCGCACTGGGCGGGAACCATCACGGCCCGCACTGAGCGCGAGAGCGTCGAGTGCGGGCCGTGTTCGTTTCTGGTGGTCGCGGGGCCGGTTACGGGCCGCGATGGCTCGCGGGTTCGGTTAGAGCCCGCGGAGCTTCGCGGGCTCGGCTACGGACCGCGGAGGTTCGCGGGCTCGATTACGGACCGCGGAGGTTCGCGGGCATCTTGCGGCCCGGCAGGAGCGCGGCGAACGCGAGCGCGAGGATGCCGACGCTCATGCCGGCCTGGACCGGGAAGGACAGGCCGAGGAGACCACCGGCACCGTCGCCGCTATCGGCCTCGTCGGGGCCCTGCATGCCGGGCTCCCCGGCGTCGCCGCCGCCGTCGGGGCCGCCTTGGCCGTCCTCGCCCGATTCGCCGGATCCCTCTTCGCCGTCGGGGTCGGAGGTGCCGTCCCCGTCGTAGCTGGGGCTGGGCGAGACGGGCGGGAATTCGGAGTTGGTCTCGTCGGCGTTGACCCAGTCCACTTCGGGCACTTCAGTGCCCTGGTGCTTGGGCGCGAACAACAGAGTGCTCACCGCTCCTAGGAGGATGGCGGCGAGCACCAGATGCAGGACCCGACTCTTGCGCACAGGTACACCTTAGTTGTATTGCGCCAGACCTGCCCGCCGCTCGTGCCATGTACCCCGAACGAGTTTGGTTGAGGGGCTTAAATCTCCGTGAACTCGCGTGGGGCCCGTTGCCTTGGCGGGCACCGGACTCGGGGTGTTCAGGCGCGGGCGGCGCGGACTGTGCCTGTCACGACCGATCCGATGAAGACGGACGCGACGTACACGGCCAGGACGGCGAATGTCACTGTGGCGACGCCCGGGGCGGTCGCCAGGGAGACGCCCGCGGCCGCCAGAGCGATGAGGCTCCGGGCCGGCCAGCCGAGGCCGAGGTCGCGGCGGGCCACCGGGGAGGCGGCCTTGTCGAGTCCGGCGGCGAGGTCGTAGAAGTAGAGGGCGATGACGGCGAGGGTCGCGTACAGGACCGGCCAGGAGACCCCGGCGACGAGTCCGGCGGCGAGGACGACGCCGAGTTCGACCGCGCGCAGTCCGGCGGGGATGAGCCAGTCGAACATGCCGTCGTGTTCGGCGCTCGCGGCGGCGAGGCCGAAGCAGACCGCGGCGAAGGCCGACAGGAGCGGCCAGGCGGGCGCGGTACCGGCGGCACTGGCCCAGACGGCGGCGGCGGCGAGCGCGATGGCCGCGGCGGTGGAGATCGTGGGGTTGAGTCCGAGGCCGCGAATGCCGCGTCCGAGGTAACCGTCGTCGCGGTGGGCGGCCCGGTCGGGGCGGCGCAGGGCGGCGGTGCGGGCGGCGAGGGTGCGGAGGGTGCGCCCGGCGCCGGTGTAGCCGAGGGCGAGCAGCTGCCATGCCAGGAGCGCGGCGATGGCGATCTGCGGGCCGAAGGCGACGGCGCAGGCGGCGAGGAGCAGCCAGCGTTCGCCGACGGGGGCGACGATGGTGCGCTTGGCCCAGTACAGGGGGGACCGGTGTGCGCCCATGACCTGTTCGGAGGCGGAGCCGAGTCGCTGGCCGAGGTGGGCGGCGCGGCCGATCGGCGGCGCGGATTCGCGTTTGCGGGCCTGGTTGACGACGGCGGTGTCGAGCAGGACGGCGTACCAGGTGTCGGCGGTGTGGCGCACGGTCTGGGTGAGCAGCGCGGCGATGGCGAGGCCCCAGGCGGTGGCGGGGTTGCCGTCGACGGCGGCTCCGGCGGCGAGGCCGGCGTAGATCAGGAATTCCTTGCTGCGGTCGGCCATCATGTCGAGCCAGCCGCCGAAGGAGGAGAAGTTCTGGGTGTAGCGGGCCAGTTGGCCGTCGACGCAGTCGAAGACGAAGCTGAAGTACATGAGACCGGCGGCGGCGAGGTACCACCAGGACCATCCCGCGGCGAAGATTCCGGCGGCGCCGATGGCGAGCGCGATGGAGACCCAGGTGATGGGCGTCGGCGTCCAGCCGAGGCGGGCCGAGAGCCGGACCAGGCGCGGGCTCCAGGAGGAGACGCAGTAGGTGGCGAAGAGGTCGTCGTCGTGTTTGACGGCGTTGCTCATCCGCCACTGGTCCAGGTCGATCGCCTCGAACTCGGCGATCGTCTCGGTGGCCTGGTCGGCGGTGGCGACCTGGCGGTGTGCGAGCCCGGCGCTCTTGTAGGCGCTGACGGGGACGGCGCGGGCGCCGAGGAGCGCGAGGACGGCCTCGAACGCGTCGTCGTGGCCGGTCGTGCCGTGGGGCCAGTGGCGGCGCAGGCGTTTGAGGTGGGCGCCGGAGATCTTGGCGAGGCCGCCGAGGCGCCCCGGGCCGGGCCCGGGGCCGGTGACCAGGCCGCGTTCGACGGTGACGGGCGCGGCGGTGGCGTCGTCGGTGCCGACGAGGACGCCCGAGCGCCGTGAGGAGTCCGACAGGACCGCCGCGATCGTCGTCTGGGAGGCGACGAGGTCGGCGCAGGCGACGAAGAGCGCGCCGGTCTCCCCAGCGGCCAGTTCACCGACGTGTTCGAGGTCGGTGGCGGCGTCGGCGGATTCGAGCTGCGCGGCCTTGATCGGCCGGTCGGCGCCGGGCCTGGTGAGCACGGTGACGTCCTCGCAGCCGGCCTCGCGGATCTGCGCGATGAGCCGGTCGAGGACCGTGCGTTCGCCGTCGAGTTCGATGGCCCCGCCAGGGGCCGGAAGGATGACGGCTCGGCTCACGTGGTCGCCTCTACTGGCAGGGGCGGGGCGGCGGGCGCCTCGGCGGCTTTGCGGGCCTCCTCGGCTGCCTTCTCGGCCTTCTTCTTCTCGGCCTTGCGCTTGGCGGTGGCCTCGGATGACTCGTTGTAGGAGTCCAGGGCCTCGTCGACGGTGCCGTCGGTGATGACCTGCCCGGCGTCGAGGAAGATGCCCCGCTTGCAGTAGCGCTTGAGCTCGCCGGCGGAGTGGGAGACGAACACCAGGGTGCGGCCCTCCTTGAGGAGGCCGTCGATCACGCCGTGGCATTTCTTCTTGAAGGCCTTGTCGCCCACCGCGAGCGCCTCGTCCACGAGCAGGATCGGGTGCGGCAGCTGGGTGATGACACCGAAGCCGAGCCGCACCTTCATGCCCGAGGAGTAGTGCTTGACGGGCGTGTCGATGAAGTCCTCGAGCTCGGAGAAGTCGACGATCTCGTCGAACTTCGACTTGATCTCCTTGTTCGTCATCCCGTGCAGGGCGCCGACGAGGTTGACGTTCTCGCGCCCGGTCAGGTCGCCGGAGAACCCGGCGGACAGCGCGATGAGCGGGGCCACGCGGCCCTCACGGCGCACGTATCCCTCGTCGGGGATGAGCACGCCGGTGATCAGGCGCAGCAGCGTCGACTTGCCGGTTCCGTTGGATCCGATGACGCCGACGGAGTCGCCGGGGAAGATGTCGAAGTTGACGTGGCGCAGCGGCCAGAAGTCATCAGAGGCGGCGCCCTTTTTATTGGCGGACCGCCGAACGAACAGGTCCTTGACCCGCCCCTTCTTCTGCTTGCCTTTGGCGAAGCAGATTCCGAGGTCGCGAGCCTGGATGATCGGCTCCTCCATGAGGGCGGCCCTCCCAGAACAGGTGGTTGCAGTACAGCTTGATAATGGCGCGCCAATACTACCGCCCAGGCGATGGCGGACCATCACGGCCGATCCGCACGGGGCCAGGTACCCCTTATCGGGTGCTTTGGCGCGATTGGGGGACGGCGGCGTTCGCGGCCCGGCGCTCATTGGCGAGCCGTTCGACCTCGATGGCGGCGAGGATGCGCCTGAAGGTGACCTCGGTGCGCTCGTGCGAGGCCCGGGCCTCGGCGCGGCCCTTGCGGCCCTCGTTCCACACCAGCACTAGTGCCCCCAGCGTCGCCAGACTCGTCAGCAGTGACAGCGCCGACGTGAGACGGGTGTCACCGAGCCAGGCGATGGCGACGAAGGCCACGGCGAGGACGAGTCCGACCGCGGCGGCGAGCTTCTTGATCGAGGGCCGGCCCAGGCGGTCGTAGACGGCTTTGAGTTTCTGTTTCACGGCTGGTGCTCTCAGGTGTGGTCGGACAGCACGTCGAGGACGAGCTTGCGGTAGGAGTCGTGGCTGAAGCGTTCGCGGACGCGTTGCTGGGCGAGGGCCGAGCGGGCGAGGAAGCGCTCGGGGTCGGCGTAGAGGCCGTCCACGACCGAGGCGACTTCGGCCGGTTCACAGTACAGGGCGGCATCGCCGAAGGTCGGTTCGAACCGCGGCGGGAGGACGACGGCGCATCCGGCGGCGAGGGCCTCGAGGATGGCGCGGCCGAACGCCTCGTACTGCTTCGGGTGGGGGAAGTAGATCCAGAAGTCGAGTTGGTAGAGAAACGACTCGACGTCGGTCTCGTTGTAGCGGTAGCAGGTCCACTCCGGGGAGGGTTCGGCGCCGAGGAGGCGGGCGACGGTCTTGACCCCGCCCATGACGCGCACGTCCCAGCGGCCGTCGCCGGGGTAGACCTTCGGGAGGTCACTCGCGGTGGGCCATTTGGTCCAGTCGTCGCGGGAGTGGCGTCCGACGACCGGCAGGACCGAGCGGAAGCCGTGGCGCGGCGGCGCGATCGACTCGGTCTCCAGGATTCCGGGCATGTCGAAGTCGGCCAGGCGACCGGCCTTCAGCTCGGACAGGGCCTCGCGGACCTGCGGGCCCTGCGGCACCCACAGCGGATCGACACCGAACATGGCGGCGGCGTTGGCGTGGGCCGAGTCGGGCGTGTAGCGGATGTCGGAGCCGTCCCGTTCGGCCGGCGCCTGGTTGGCGAGCACGATCATCCGCTTCGGGCGGACGTTCGAGACCTCGCCGGAGCGGTACTGGAGGATCGGCGGGTAGCGCAGCACCAGCAGTTCGCATTCGACGTCGTCGGTGACCAGGACCTGGTCGACGGTGCCGTCGTTGACGAGCTCCTGGATCTGCCGGGCCATGGGGCGGTCGTCGGTGGTCATGTGCCGCCACGACTCCAGGTGCATGATGGCGATGCTCAGGCCCTCGGACTTCAGTGCCCGGATCTCCTCCATGGTGGACTTCTGGGGTCCGCCGAAGGGCCGCCAGTCGAGGCAGTAGACGACGTCGAAGTGGCGGCGACGCTGGCCTTTCGATGCGACGGCGGTGTGGTACGGGGCCCAGAAGGGCCGCCGCGCCGGGCTCTTGGACAGGTACGGGTCGGCCTCGCCGGCGGCGATCTGGCGGTGCCACAGCGGATACGAGGACTGGTAGGCGCGGCGGGAGGGGTGCTTCCAGCCGGAGCCGAACTCGTCGCGCGAGAGCGAGCCGGCCGCCTGGCGCATGAACGTGTCCCAGGTGCCGTTCAGCCGCTGCACCGAGGTCTTGCCGAACGCGGCCGAGACCCGCTGCAGGAACTCGGTGTCGGCGCCCTTGCGGACCTCGTCGTAGTAGCCGATGCGGTCGAGGACGCCGCGGCGGAACATCATCGACGCGGTCGAGACGGTGGTGACGACGCGCCCGGGCCGGGTGACGGTGAGGTCCTCGCCGAACAGGAACGCCTCGGAGTAGGTCAGCTGGAGTTCGGGGTCCTCCAGCAGCGGGGCGATCGAGTGCGCGAGCCGGTCGGGGGCGGCCCAGTCGTCGGAGTCGAGGCCGGTGACGAAATCGCCGGTGTCACCGTCGTTCAGGATGCAGTCGAAGGCGGTGTTGCGGGCCGCGAAGGTGCCGCCATTGACCTCCTTGCGGACGACGCGGACCCGCTCGTCCAGCGCCGCGGCCTCGTCGAGGATCGGCCCGTACTCCTCCCCCGATGCGTCGTCGACGACGACCACTTCGAGGTTCGTCCAGGTCCCGGCCAGCAGCGACTCCACGGCCGTGATGAGGGCCCGATCGGGCTGGTAGGCGGTCATGACGACCCAGATCTTCGGACCCGCGCCGACCTTGGGCCCGGCTGGGGCACGGAGGCGGTCGAACCACGGCAGCGACCGGTCGGGGTCGAGCGCGAGCTGCGGCTGGCGGCACAGCTCGCCGAGCCGCGCTATCCACGCCGCCTCGTCGCCGCCGCAGTCGGGGTGGGCCAGGTCCGCTTGCAGCGCACCGTATTCGAGCGGCGGCATCTGCTTCTTGTAGCGGCGAAGCAGCTCGGAGACGCGGCCGTATTCGCCGAGAGAGAACGCCAACTGGGCGTGGACGGCACCGTGGCGGCCCGAGATGCGCTTCGCCCCGCCCTCGCGCAGCGCGAGGTCGTACAGAGCCAGCGCGTCGCGGCGGTCGTCCTCGGTGCCGAACTGGAGCCCGACGACCTTCGCGAGCTCGCACAGCGCCGCCGCGTCGACGCGGGCGCCGCCGAGGTCGCCCGAACGGGCTGCCTCGAGCAGCCCGGGCAGCGTCAGATCGCGGGTGGCGCCCCTGGCCAGCAGGTGGCGCGCACCCGGCGAACGGGTGCGCAGCGCGGTCGCGGCCATCGTCCCGGCCTTGCGGGTCTTCGCCGTCGCCAGATGGTCGTCGGTCATGCGGCTGGGGTAAAGCCCGCTCTCATCGTCAGCGTTCATCGATTTCATTGTCTCCTGGTCGAATTCGGCCCGATCGTCACCCGGCAGAGCGCAGTGGAATTGAATTGCATTCAAACAATTGTCCTCAACTGCGTAAACGACTGATTAACGGACCATCCGCCCTAAGGCTCGGGAATAGCCCGGGATATTGTGAGCCCGAAATGAACGACTCACCGAAACGCCCGCGCATCGTCCGCAACGACTATAGGGCTCTGCATCCGCCGACCTCCAGCGACTGGCGGCCGAGCCTGGCGGTGAGCGTGGTCATCCCGGCCTTCGGAGGCCAGGAGAAGCTCGACCTGACGCTGGCGGCCCTCGCCGCCCAAACGTATCCGGCCGAACTGATGGAAGTGGTCGTCGTCGACGACAATTCCACCCCCGCGCTGCGCCTGCCACAGCTCCGCCCCGAACACACCCGCCTCGTCGTGCCCACCGGCGAGTCCTGGGGCAGCGCCCACGCCGTCAATACCGGCGTCAGCCACGCCGACGGCCAGGTCATCCTGCGCCTGGACTCCGACATGGTCGCCTACCGCGACCACGTCGAGGCCCACCTGCGCTGGCACCACAGCGCCGACTACCTGGCCGTGCTGGGCCACAAGCGGTTCGTGGACTACAAGGCCGGGACGTACACGCCCGAGCAGGTCCACGAGAAGGTCCTGTGTGGAGAAGCAGAGGCCCTCTTCGAGATCGAGTCGTCTCGGCCCCAATGGATCGAAAAGGTCATCGCCGACACCGACGGCCTCACGGTCCATCACCCCATGAACTACCGGGTGTTCATCGGCGCCTCCGGGTCGCTCCACCGCGACTTCTTCAAGACCGTCGGCGGCCTCGACGCCGAACTGCGCCTCGGCTCCGACACCGAGTTCGCCTACCGCCTCGCCCAGGCCGGCGCCGTGTTCGTCCCCGAGACCGAGTCCTCCGCCTGGCACCTGGGCATCCCGCAGATGCTGGAGAAGGAGGCCGAGGGCCGCCTCCAGCGCCTGCCCTACATCGTCCAGCGCGTGCCCCTGCACGGCCTCCGGCACACCGCGCCGCCGCGGGCCTGGCGGGTTCCGTTGGTGGACATGGTCATCGATGTCGGCCGCGCCAACGTGGCCGACGTGGACGCCGCCGTCGCCCCGGTCCTGGCCGGCCCCGACGGGGACGTCCGCATCACCCTCGTCACCGGCCAGAGCCCTGCCGCGCACGACCGGGCCGCGATCCTCTCCGGCGACGGCACCCAGCTGCGCCTGATCGAGGAGATGTACGCGGGCGAGGCCCGCGTCCGCCTCAGCGCCGAGGCGCCCGAGGCCGACCCGGCCGTGCCCTACCGGCTCCATCTCCCGCGTCCGGTCCCGCTGCGGCCGAACAGTGTCGGCAAGCTCCTGGGCTCGATGGAACGGGCCGACGCCGGCCTCGTCCTGGCCGAACTGCCCGGGTCCGGCCCGGCCCGGCTCGAGCGCACCGCCGCGTTCTGTCGCGCCCGCCACATCACCGGCGGAGGCGACCTCGACCACGTCGTCGCGGGAGTCTGGGGCGTAGCCACCCACGCCGGCCTGGCCGCACCCGAGGCCGACACCGCCTTCAATCCGCCCCCGGTCGACCTGGCGCGGCGCTTCGCCCGCCGGTTCCTCGACGCCCGGGCCCGCGCGCGCCTGCGCAGTATTTTCAAGAAATAAGCAGAGGAGAGCGACCACCGTGCTCGCAGCAGAAGCGGGAAACCCGTTCGTCCGAGGCAACGACTACGGCTCCCTGACCAGGCCGTCCGGCGACTGGAAGCCGCACCTGAGCGTCAGCGTCGTCATCCCCGCCCACGGCCATCAGGACAAGCTCGACATCGTCCTGGCCGCGCTCGCGGCCCAGACCTATCCCGAGGAACTGCTGGAAGTCATCGTCGTGGACGACGGCACCGAGCCGGCCCTGCGCCTGCCCGAGCGGCGCCCGGCCAACGCCAAGATCGTGCCGCCGCTGCCCGGCGGCTGGGCGTCGGCGCACGCCACGAACTCCGGGGTCGAGCGCGCCGACGGCGACGTCATCGTCCGCCTCGACTCCGACATGCTCGCCTTCGCCGACCACATCGAGTCGCAGCTGCGCTGGCACCACGCCGCCGACTACCTGGCCGTGCTGGGCCACAAGCGGTTCGTGGACTACAAGCCAGGTGATCTACTGCCCGAGCACGTGTTCGAGGCGGTGAAGGCCGGGAAGGCCGCTGAGCTGTTCGACACCGAGGCGTCCGAGCCGCAGTGGATCGAGGCGATCATCGACCGCACCGACGGCCTCAAGACCGCCGACCACCGGGCCTTCCGGGTCCTCGTCGGCGCCTCGTTCTCGGTTCCCAAGGCGATCTACAAGGCCTCGGGCGGCATGGACGCCGAGGTCATCCTCGGCTCGGACACGATCTTCGGCTACCGGCTGCACCAGGCCGGGGCGGTGTTCGTGCCCGACAACGATTCGTCGTCGTGGCACCTGGGCCCGCGCCAGATCGCCGCGCGCGGCGAGCAGGCCAAGCGCTACCGCAAACCCCACATCGCCAACCGCGTCCCCGAGCTCGACCTCAAGCGCCCCCGGGCGAACCGGTCATGGGCGACGCCGCTGGCCGACGTGTTCATCGACGCCGGGCCCGGCGCGGAGGCCGCCGCCGACAAGATCCTCGGCGGAGCCGTCCCGGACGTGCGGGTGACGCTGCTGGGCGAATGGCCCGAGCCGAACCCCGGCCGCCACGCCCCGCTCGACGACGCCGACCTGGAGGCGCGGCTGCTGGCCGAGTCCTACCGCGGCGAGGCGAGGGTGCGGCTGGCCGCACAGGTGGAGAACGACCAGGCCGTGCCCTACCGGATCTCGCTGCCGGCGCAGGCGAAGCCCCGCCCCTGGGCGATCGCGGTGCTCGTCGCACATGCCAATGAGCACCGCCTCGGACAGCTCGAAGTGGACATTCCAGGTGGGACGGTCAAGCTGGTGCGGACCGCCGCCGCGGCGCGCGCCGAGCACCTCGGCGCCGACATCGCCCAGGTGTGGGGCGCCGAACGCGTCAGCGAGGGCGAACTGGTCGAAGCCTTTGCGGGACCGAAGAAGTCAGGGCCGCGAGACGCGGGGGGATCCGGACAGCGACTGCGCCGGAAGGCCCGCGGGGCTGTCAGGCGCCTGCTCGGACGCTGAAGCCCCGTCGCCTGCGGCGGCCGCACCTTCCGAGGTGGGGCCGTTCAGGTCCGGATGTTCGGGAACGGCGGGGCGGGGAACGGCCCTGCCGCGCCGCCTGGACTTCGGGCTGGCCTTCTGCGACAGGCGGTAGATCTGGCGCAGCGCCTCGTACCCGACGTAGGCGCGGGCGGCCAGCAGCCGCTGCTTGAGCCCGGTGACGCCGCCCGTCGGATTCCAGGCCTCGGCGCCCGGGTGGTAGCGGCGGTACAGCTCGGAAGTGCGGCGGAAGAACTCGCGGCGCTTCTTCGGGTCCACCCGCTCGGTGTTCCCGATGACCAGCAGCAGGTGCCACACCATGTGGTTGAACAGGGCGACGCGGACGCCGGTGTCGTCCACCGACTCGAAGTCGTCCCAGGTGCGCTGCCACTGGGTGAACACGTCGAAATGCCGGTCGTCGCGGGTCCGCGTGATCGAGGACCCGGCGCGCTGGCGCCACTGGTAGCAGCATTCGGTCACAACGCTCATGCGCGCGGCGCGGCGGAACAGGCCGTAGGTCCAGGGGATGTCGGTGTACCAGCCCGAGGGGAAGTCCAGGTCGATGTCGGTCAGGAATTCGCGGCGCGAGACCTTCGTCCACGGCGTGTGCGTGTAGTCCACGATCTGGGGCCACTCGGTGAAGGTGAACGCCTTCGGGTCGACCGGGCAGCGGTCGGCCAGGTCGGCGAGTTCGCCGATCTCGACGGCGCCGGTGTCGCGGACCTTCTCGTGCTGGACGAGCACCACGTCGGGCCGGACCGGGCCGGAGTCGACGGCCGACAGGACGCGCTCGACGGCGCCGGGCTTGAGCTCGTCATCGGCGTCCACGAACCACACGTAGTCGCCGGTGGCCTGGGCGAGACCGAAATTGCGGGCCGGGCCGGACCCGCCGTTCTCGGGCGTGGAATAGACGTGGATTCGCTTGTCGGCCTGGGCATACCGCTCTGCGAGGGCGCGCGAGCCGTCGGGCGAACAGTCATCGGCGATGATGATCTCGAGCCGGTCTCCGCCACCCACGATGCTGTCGAGGCACCCCGTGAGGTACTCCTCGGCGTCATAGACGGGGATCACAATGCTCAATGTGGGCATGCACAAATAGTAACCTGCTCGGACCCCGTTCACCGGCCGCGTGAAATGGTCGCCGTCACGTCGCGAGGTGATCATTTGCGCTTGTAAACGCCAGATTTCCGGAAACGATTCGCTCATTCGTGCGCTACCGGCGCCCAATTGGGAATCAGTGAACTCTCGTCGATCAGTCGGTGAACAATCAGGTCAGTGGGCGTGTGGTTTGCGAGAAAGTGACCAAAGGGTGAACGATCCTCCAACGCCACACTACGTTTGCCCTGGTCAGATGCGCGCAATTCGCTATTGCTAATCTCGGATCCGAATGCTCCGCGGACACCCCCCCGTCACCAAAGCAAAGGACTCTACTGTGGCATCGAATGCGAACGCCGCCGAAGCCTCGATCGACCTGGTCGTAGTCGGTCAGGGGTATGTCGGATTGCCGCTGGCCCAAGCGGCGATCGCCCAGGGCCTCACCGTGGTAGGGCTCGACCGCACCCAGCGTGTCGTGGACGCCCTCAACGCCGGCTCCAGCCACATCGACGACATCTCGGACGACGAACTCGCCGTGATGCTCGACCAGGGCTACACCGCCACCACCGACACCTCGGTCCAGGCGCGCGCGAAGGCGATCGTCATCTGCGTGCCCACGCCCCTGTCCGAGGCCGGCGGCCCCGACCTCGGCGCCGTCATCGGCGCGTCGCGCGCCGCGGGCGAGCACCTGGCCAAGGGCGCCCTGGTGGTCCTGGAGTCCACCACCTACCCGGGCACCACCGAAGAGGTCGTCGCCCCCATCCTCCGCGAGGAGTCCGGGCTCGAGCCCGGCGTCGACTTCCACCTGGCCTTCTCCCCCGAGCGCGTCGACCCGGGCAACCCGGTCTACGGGATCGTCAACACCCCCAAGGTCGTCGGCGGCCTCACCGCGGAGTGCACGGCCGTCGCCAGCGCCCTCTACGACCGGTTCATCGACACCGTCGTCCAGGCCAAGGGCACCCGCGAGGCCGAGATGGCCAAGCTGCTGGAGAACACCTACCGGCACGTGAACATCGCCCTGGTCAACGAGATGGCGGTCTTCTGCCGCGAACTCGGCGTGGACCTGTGGGACGCGATCAACCTCGCCAAGACCAAGCCGTTCGGCTACCAGGCCTTCTACCCCGGCCCCGGCGTCGGCGGGCACTGCATCCCGATCGACCCGAACTACCTGTCCTACAAGGTCCGGACCCTCGGCTACCCGTTCCGCTTCGTGGAGTTGGCGCAGGAGATCAACAACCGGATGCCCGAGTACGTCGTCAACCGGGCCATGTCCCGGCTGAACGGCGCCGGCCTGGCGCTGAGCCGGGCGCGGGTGCTGCTGTTGGGCGTCACCTACAAGGCCGACATCGCCGACCAGCGCGAGTCGCCGTCGTCCCCGGTCGCCAAGAAGCTGCTCGACGCGGGCGCCGAACTGGCCTACCACGACCCGCACGTCGGGTCCTGGTCCGTGGGCGGCCACGAGGTCGAGCGGGTCGGCGACCTGGCCACGGCCAAGGCGGACCTGATCATCCTGCTGACCCAGCACGCCGAGTACACCCCCGACGCGATGCCCGAGGGCGTCCCGGTCCTCGACACGCGAGGTGCCATGCGCGGCATCGAAGGCGTCGAGACGCTGTAAGCCACAGGCACGCGAGACGACGCGCCGCCACGGCCCTTTCGGGCCATGGCGGCGCGTCAATTCGTATGAGGCACAATCCGACGGCCGGCGTTACCCTTGCCGTATGGCATCACTCACACCGGCCGAACGGCTGAGGATCGCCGTCGAGGCGGATGAGACCCGGCTTCGCATGTACCGCATGAAGCTGCTGCGGGCCCGGCCCGGCATGGGCGAGTGGGAGATGCGTGGCGCCCTGATGAACTGGATGAGCGACGGCGTCGAATTCCCCGACATGAGCCGATCCGGCCCGGGGAAGGCGGCGGGATTGTCGGCGCCGCAAGTGAACAGCCTCGAACGCGCCTACGCGCGCCTCGCCGACGCCTTCGACTCGCTGGAGGCGCCGTGGGCGCTGGCGGGGAGCCTGGCGGTCTCGGCGCGGGTCGAACCCCGGTACATGAGTCATGCGACCGTGATCGTGCCCGTCACCGATGAGCAAGTGGTGCAGGACATCCTCGAAGGGCTGACGGATTCGGGCTACCATCTGCTGACCCTGACCGAGCGGGCCTCGTTCGAGCGTTTGGACGGTGGCGCGGAGGACGACCCGATGGGGCCCGAGGATTTCGAGATCATCCGTCCCGAGAGCGGGCGCATCGCCGAGGCCAGTCTCGTCGACGAGGGCTCTTCCGACCGGGAGCTGTACGTGGACCTGTGCTTCGCGGATTCGCGGATCGAGGGGGAGATCGCGCGGGCGGCCGAGCGGCTGGAGATCCTGCCGGGCCAGTTCGTGCCGGTGGCGCGGATCGGGCACCTGATCGCGTTGGGGCTGCTGTCGTTCAGCGGCCAGGTCCAGCGGCCCGTCCCGGCCGCGTTCGTGGAGATGGACCGGATCAACTCCGACCAGGTCTTCACGGGCATCCGGGTGGAGGCGGACCTGGATCTGCTGCGGGACGCGGCGGGCGATGAGGATCTGAGTCTGGCGCGGGAGGCGGTCGGCCTGATCGCGGAGCGGGAGACCTACCCCAGTCTGAACCTCCGGGCGGAGCTGGCGTCGTTCCTGCGGCGCTGAGCAGGAAACCGCCGCGAGCGAGTGGCCCGCGGCGGTCCGGTGTTTCCTGGATTCTCTTGGGTTGTAGCTCGTATGCCTAGGCGACCGCCCGGGCGAACTTCCTGGTGGCCCACCAGACCAGGACGATGGCCAGCGCGCCGAGGATGACCGGGGCCTGCCAGACGGCGGCGGTGTCGAGGTGGCCCGCGAACAGGTCTCGGGAGGCCTGGACGGCGTAGTAGAACGGGTTGAAGTCGGCTACGTTCTGGAGCCACTGCGGCGCCATGACCATCGGCAGCATGATGCCGGAGATGAGCATGATCGGCTGGACCAGCGTGTTGATGACCGGGCCCATCGCGTCCTCGCTCTTGAGCACGATCGCGAGTCCGAGTGAGAGTCCGGCGAGCATGAACGAGGTGAGCAGGACGATCACGAGCATGAGGAACACGCCGGGCCAGTAGATTTCGAGCTTGCCGGTCAGCGCGGCGAGCAGGACCAGGGCCAGCGACTGGAACAGCGTGGTGGTGACGCTGGCGAGGGTGCGGCCGAGCATCAGGGCGATGCGGCTGACCGGGGTCACGCGCATGCGCTCGATGACGCCTTGGCGAAGTTCGGCGATGAGGCCGAAGCCGACGAAGGCGGATCCGAAGAGCGCCATCATGATGATCAGGCCGGGTACGAAGGTCTCCATCGCACCTTCCTCAAAACCGGGCTGCCCGTCCATGCCCTCCAGCAGCGGGGCGAAGAGGAACAGGAAGTACAGCGGCTGGACCAGCATGACGATGAGCCAGACCGGCTGCTTGAGGTTGAGCTTCATGGACCTGGAGTAGACCAGCCAGGTGTCGCGCAGGGTCTTCACGTCAGTTCTCCTCTCGCAGGGAGCGGCCGGTCTGCTTCAGGAACACGTCGTCCAGGCTGGGCCGGTGCAGTTCGATGGATGCGATGGCGATGTCGGCACCGTCTTTGGCGGCACCGTCGAGCAGGCGCAGCAGTTCGGGGAGCGCGGCGGCGCCGTCGTCGACGTACATGCGCAGGATCGCGACCTCGGTGGTCGGGTCGGCCTCGCCGGCCTCGATCTCGCGGATGAAGTCCTTGGGGCGCAGCAGGTCGGCCGCGTCGGCGGCGTTGCCCGTCAGGCCGATGGCGACGACGTCGCCGGCCACTTCCTTCTTGAGTTCGAGGGGCGTGCCCTCGGTGACGATCTCGCCGTTGTCGATGATGGCGAGGCGGTCGCACAGGGCGTCGGCCTCGTCGAGGTAGTGGGTGGTGAGGAAGATGGCGGTGCCGCGCTCACGCAGGGAGCGGACCTCGTCCCACATGTGGGCGCGCGACTGCGGGTCCAGGCCCGTCGTCGGCTCGTCCAGGAAGAGGATCTTGGGCTGGTGCATGATGCCCAGCGCGATGTCGAGGCGGCGCTTCTGGCCGCCGGAGTACGTCTTGACGGTGCGGCCTGCGAACTCGGAGAGCTGGAAGGACTCCAGGACTTCCTCGGCGCGGGCGGAGGACTGCTTCTTGGACATGCCGTAGAGGCGGCCCTGCATGATCAGTTCCTCGCGGGCGGTGACCTCGCCCCAGGTGCCGCCCTCTTGGCCGACGTAGCCGATGTCGCGGCGGACCGCGGCGGGGTCGGAGGCGAGGTCGTGGCCGCAGACGGACACCTGGCCCTCGGTGGGCTCGATGAGCGTCGAGAGCATTCGCATTGTGGTGGTCTTGCCGGCGCCGTTGGGGCCGAGGAGGCCGAAGATCTCGCCCTCTTTCACGGAGAGGTCGACGCCGCGTACGGCCTCGACTGCTTTGCCGCGGGACTTGAAGACCTTCTTCAGCCCCTTGGTCTCGATGAGCATGGGTACCTCACGGGTGGTTTCGGTGTTGGTCTCGCTGCCGCTATCGCGAGCGGCATTCCTTGTTCAAGTTTGACTATATAGGCGAGCACTGAGCATGTGCAAACTGGATTCCTGGTGGAAAAATCGATAGTCAACGTTGGAGTACTATGGTCCGTATGTGGAGCACGCGACTGCTTGTACTCGGCCTCGTCCGGTGGCTCGGCCCGGTTCACGGCTACCTGGTGCGCCGAGAGCTCGACTCGTGGCGGATGCCGGGGGTGAACGAGATCGGGGCGGGCTCGATCTACCACGCGCTCAAGCGGTTGACCGCCGACGGCCTGATCGAGGCGGTCGCCACCGAGTCGGTGGACGCGCGCCCCGCCCGGACGACGTATCGAATCACCGTGACAGGAGAAACCGAGTTCCAGCGGCTGGTGCGCGAGAAGCTCTGGGAGGTCGAGCAGATCGACGACCCGTTCCACACCGCGTGGTCCTTCGCGACCGTGCTCAGCCCGGCCGAGAACACGGCGATGCTGCGCCAGCGGGCCGAGACCCTCTACTCCCGAATCGAGGGCCTGACCATGCTGCTGGCCTCGACCACCGGTGAGTTCACCGAGGGTTGCGAGGACCGGTTCGTTCCCCCGCATGTGCGCGCGATGCTCAAGCGCCACACCGCTTTGATGGCCGTGGACGCCGAATGGTGCGAGGAGACCGCCGACCGCATCGAGTCCGGGGACCTGACGATCACCGGAGAGCCCGATCCCGAAGAGATCCAGCAGTGGCGCGAGGCGATCCGCTCCGATCGCTTCTCAAACCCTGCCGTCAGCGAGTGGCAGCAGGGCTTCAAGTAGGGCCCTGAACGACCGTTCGGTACATCACCTCAAAAAATCCACAAACGTAGTTGTGGAGAACCACCAAAGAACGACCGTTTTAGACCAGTTCCGCGGCACGTCCAACGTCGCCGGGCCCCCGGCCTGGAATCTGTGGGAACTACACTGCGGAACGTGCGCAAGGTATTGATCGCCAACCGCGGCGAGATAGCGGTGAGAGTCATCCGGGCCTGCCGGGACGCCGGCTTCGAGTCCGTCGCCGTCTACGCCGACGGCGATCGCGATGCACCCCACACGCTTTTGGCCGACGAGGCGTTCGCCCTCGACGGCGTGAGCGCCGCCGACACCTATCTGCGGATCGACAAGCTGATCCGCATCGCCGAACGCTCGGAGGCGGACGCGGTCCACCCCGGCTACGGCTTCCTCTCCGAGAACGCCGAGTTCGCCCAGGCCGTCATGGACGCCGGGCTCACCTGGATCGGGCCCACCCCGCAGGCCATCCGCGACCTCGGCGACAAGGTCACGGCCCGCCACCTGGCGATGCGCGCCGACGTGCCGCTGGTGCCGGGCACCAAGGAGCCGGTCAAGGACGCCTCGGAGATCATCGCCTTCGCCGACGAGCACGGCCTGCCCGTCGCGATCAAGGCCGCCTTCGGCGGCGGCGGCCGCGGCCTCAAGGTCGCCCGCGTCCGGGACGAGATCTCGGACCTGTTCGACTCGGCCGTCCGCGAGGCCGAGTCCGCGTTCGGGCGCGGCGAGTGCTTTGTGGAGCGCTATCTGGACAAGCCCCGCCACGTCGAGGCGCAGGTCCTGGCCGACACGCACGGCAATGTGATCGTCGTCGGCACCCGCGACTGCTCCCTCCAGCGCCGCCACCAGAAGCTCGTCGAGGAGGCGCCCGCGCCGTTCCTGTCCGACGCGCAGCGCGAGACGATCCACAAGGCCGCCAAGGCGATCTGCACCGAGGCCGACTACCACGGCGCCGGGACCGTCGAATTCCTCGTCGGCACCGACGGCACCATCTCCTTCCTGGAGGTCAATACGCGCCTTCAGGTCGAGCACCCCGTCTCCGAGGAGACCAGCGGCATCGACCTGGTCCGCGAGCAGTTCCGCATCGCCGACGGCGAAGTCCTCGACCTGACCGAGGACCCCGAGCCGCGCGGCCACTCGATCGAGTTCCGCATCAACGGCGAAGACCCCGGGCGCGGCTTCCTGCCCGCCCCCGGCATCGTCACCGGGCTCAAGCTCCCGTCCGGCCCGGGCGTGCGCGTCGACACCGGCGTCGAGGCCGGCTCGGTCATCGACGGCAACTTCGACTCGCTGCTGGCCAAGGTGATCGTCACCGGCGCCACCCGCGACGAGGCCCTGCGCCGCTCCCGCCGCGCACTGGCCGAAATGGAGGTCGAGGGCCTGGCCACGGTCCTGCCCTTCCACCGCGCGGTCATCGAGGACAAGGCGTTCGCAGAAGATTTCACGGTCCACACCCGCTGGATCGAGACCGAGTGGGACAACACCCTCGACCCCTTCGACGCGGCCGCCGCGGGCGGATCCGACGCCGAGGAGCGCACCAGCCTGGTCGTCGAGGTCGGCGGCAAGCGCCTGGAGGTGTCGATCCCGGCCGGGCTGCTGAACCCCGGGCCGTCGAACAAGCCGAAGAAGCGCGGCGCGAAGAAGAAGGCCGACTCCGGCCCGGTGATCGGCGGGGACACCCTGCCCTCGCCGATGCAGGGCACCATCGTCAAAGTCGCGTGCACCGAGGGCCAGTCCGTCGTCAAGGGCGACACCATCGTGGTCCTGGAGGCCATGAAGATGGAGCAGCCGATCGAGGCGCACAAGTCCGGGACGGTCTCCGGCCTGGCGATCGGCATGGGCGACGTGGTCGCCGCCGGTGACTCGATCTGTCAGATCTCAGACTTACAGGACGCCCGTTTCCGAGGGACAATGGAAGTCGCTGTGCGTAGCACCACAAGCACTGCTACGGCCGGTTGAAAATACGTTAGAGTGCCCGGCGGCACCGAAGCCGCGGGGCGCGAACCGCGCCGTACCAGACCAGTCCATCCTCAGGGGGCCACCATGCGTTTCATCGACGACCAGCCCAGGCACGACCTCACCTACGCCGACGTCTTCATGGTCCCGGGCCGTTCGGCGGTGACCTCGCGTTTGGATGTGGACCTGTCGACGGACGACGGCACCGGCAACAGCGTGCCGATCATCGCCGCCAACATGACGGCGGTCTCGGGCCGGCGCATGGCCGAGACCCTCGCCCGGCGCGGCGGCCTCGCGGTCATCCCCCAGGACATCCCGACGGGCGTCGTCGCCGACGTCATCGCGAAGGTGAAGTCCCGCCCGCTCGACTGCGACACGGCCCTGACGCTGCCGCCCACCGCGACCGTCGCCGAGGCCATCGCGCTGTTCCCCAAACGCGCGCACGGCGCGGTCATCGTGGTCGACTCCGAGAACCGGCCGCTCGGCGTGGTCACCGAGGCCGACTGCCGCGGCGTCGACCGGTTCACCCAGCTCGAACAGGTCGCCTCCGACCGGCTCATCACCCTCCCGGCCGGCATCTCCGACGAGAACGCCTTCGACATCCTCGACGAGGCCAATGTCAAACTCGCGCCCGTCCTGGACGAGCGGGGCCGCCTGCACGGCGTGCTCACCCGCGCCGGCGCGGTGCGCAACACGATCTACCGGCCGAACACCGACGCTTCGGGGCGCCTGCGCATCGCGGTCGCCATCGGGATCAACGGCGACGTCAGCGGCAAGGCCAGCGCGCTGGTCGAGGCCGGGGCGGACGTGATCGTGGTCGACACCGCGCACGGGCACCAGGAGAAGATGCTCGACGCGCTCAAGCTCGCGCGCGACGCGGCCCCGAACGTGCCGATCGCCGCCGGCAACGTGGTCACGGCCGAGGGCGCGAACGACCTCATCAACGCCGGCGCCGACATCGTCAAGGTCGGCGTGGGCCCGGGCGCGATGTGCACGACCCGCATGATGACCGGCGTGGGGCGGCCGCAGTTCTCGGCGGTGCTCGAATGCGCCGCGACGGCGCGGCGGCACGGCAAGCACGTGTGGGCCGACGGCGGGGTGCGCCACCCGCGTGACGTGGCGCTGGCGCTGGCCGCCGGAGCTTCGAACGTGATGATCGGTTCGTGGTTCGCCGGGACGCACGAGTCGCCCGGCGACATGCACTACGACGCTGAGGGCAGGCCGTTCAAGGAGTCCTTCGGGATGGCCTCGGCGCGGGCGGTCAAGGCGCGCAGCGCGACCGATTCGGCGTTCGGGCAGGCCCGGAAGGCGCTGTTCGAGGAGGGCATCTCGACGGGCCGGATGTATCTGGACCCGAAGCGGCCCGGCGTGGAGGACCTGCTCGATTCGATCGTGGCGGGCGTGCGCTCGTCGGCGACGTACGCGGGGGCGACGAGCCTCGGCGAGTTCCACGACCGGGCGGCCGTGGGCGTGCAGTCGGCGGCGGGATACACGGAGGGCACGCCGGTCCCGAGCAGCTGGTAGCGGGGCGCGGGCGAGATTATCGGCCTCGCCCGTCCCTGGCGATGAGCGCGGCCTGAACTCGGTTGGCGCACTCCAGTTTCGCGAGGATACGGCTCACGTACGTCTTCACGGTCGCCTCGCTCATGTGGACGCCGCGGGCGATCTCCGCGTTCGACTGGCCCTTGGCCAGCAGGTCCAAGACCTCCCGCTCCCGGGCCGCCAGACGCTCGAGTCGGGCCACCGCGTCGCGGCGGCGCGGCGCCGACTCCGGGGCCACCAGGCCGAGCACCATCCGCGTCACGACGGGCGACAGGTACGCCTCCCCGGCGGCGACCGCCCGGACCGCGCTCACCAGTTCCTCCGGCGCGCAGGTCTTCAGCACGAACCCGGCCGCGCCGCGCTCCACGGCCGCGAGCACGTTCTCCTGATCCCCGAACGAGGTCAGTACCAGCGCCCGCGTCCGGGACGCGAGTGCGCCGAGCCGCTCGACCACTTCCAGGCCTCCGGGTCCGGGCATGTGCAGGTCCACCAGGGCGATGTCGGGCCGGTGCCGCTCCACTTCCGCGAGCGCATCGCGTCCGTTGTGGGCGGTCGCCGCGACCCGGATCCCGGCCGCCTCCAGGACCGTCCGCACGCCTTCGACCACGAGCGGCTCATCGTCGGCGATCACCACGCTCGTCACGGCCGCGTCCCCGCGACCGTGGTCAACGGCAGCAGCACGAGCAGGAGCACCACTGTGGCGATCGCCGCCGTCCGGGCCGCCCGCGAGCGCGGCGTCCGCGTGGCGGGCAGCGGCAGCATGGCGCTCACCCGGAACCGGCCGTCTGCGACCCGGCAGTCCAGGAGCCCGCCCGCCGCGTCGATCCGCTCGCGCAGGCCCGTGAGCCCATGCCCGCCAGGCGGGTTCTCGGCGGGCGCCGATTCGGCCAGGGCATTTTCCACCGTCACCAGCAACGCGTCGGCCTCCCACGTCACCGCGGCGCGCACCGCTTCGCCCGGCGCGTGCTTGGCCGCGTTCGCGAGCCCCTCCTCCAGCACCGCATAGGCCGCCCGGGCCGCCACCTCCGGAAGCGGACCCGGCTCGCCCTCGAACCGCAGTTCGACCGGCACCCCGGACTCGATGAACGCCGCCGCGAGCGTCGTCGCCGCGGCCGCATCGAACCTCGCCTCCGCCTCGGCTCCGGTGCGCAGCACCGACACCAGGCCGTGCAGGTCCTCGACCGCGGCCCGCACGGTGTCCCCGACCTGCCGCGTCTCAAAGCGGCGCCCGGGGTCGGATTCGCGGACTTCCAGGGCCGCGACCTGGACCGCCGCGAGAGCGAGCCGCCGTCCGATCCGGTCGTGCATGTCGCGCGCCAGCCGCAGCCGCTCCCGGTGGACCGCGACCTCCTTTTCGCGTTCGGCCCGGCGGTACCGCTGCCACAGCGCGACGACCACGGCCGCGGCGAGCAGCGCCAGGATCCCGGCGGGCAGCGGCCCGGCCGGCAGGGCGGCGAGCACGGCGAATTCGGCCAAGACCACGGCGATCGCCGCGAGGAGACCTCTCATAGGGCCAGGGTACGCATCGGCGGCGTTCACTTTCGTCGCCGATTCCGGCGACCATCGGCGACTTCTGGGAGACCGCCGCTTTTCCTACGGTTGCAACGTGATCGAAGTGAGCAATCTGAGCAAGCGATATCGCGGCGGCACTGCCGTCGACGATCTGTCCTTCACCGTGGAACCGGGCCGCGTCACCGGTTTCCTCGGCCCCAACGGCGCGGGCAAGTCCACCACGATCCGGCTCATCCTGGGCCTCGACCGGCCCACGAGCGGCCACGCCACCGTGAACGGACGCCCGTACGCGTCCCTCGCCCGGCCCCTCCACGAGGTCGGCGCGCTGCTGGAGGCCGGTGACCTGCACCCGACCCGCACCGCCCGCGAGCATCTGCGTTGGCTGGCGCGCAGCAACGGCATCGGCGAGCGGCGGATCGGCGAGGTCCTGGAGGAGACTGGGATGGCCGGGGCCGCCGGGAAGCGCGCCAAGACGTTCTCGCTGGGCATGAAGCAGCGCCTCGGCGTGGCCGCGGCACTGCTCGGCGACCCGGGGGTGCTCATCCTCGACGAACCGGTCAACGGCCTCGACCCCGAAGGCGTGGTGTGGATCCGGAACCTCATGAAGCGGCTCGCCGCCGAGGGCCGCACCGTGCTCGTCTCCAGCCACCTCATGGCCGAGATGGCGCTGACGGCGCAGCACCTGGTCGTGATCGGACGGGGGCGGCTGCTCGTGGACGAGCCGATGGAGAAGTTCCTGGCGTCGCACAGCGGCGCGAGCCTGGAGGAGGCGTTCATGACGTTGACGAGCGAATCGGTCGACTATCGAAGCGGCACGAGTCGAACAGGAAATACCCGATGAGCGCGCTCGGGCAGGCGGCCTCGGCCGAATGGGTGAAGGTCCGGTCGGTGCGCTCGACCGCGGTGACGTTGACGGTGTTCGCGGTCCTGTCGCTCGGATTCGCGCGGCTGGTCGGCGGCTCCCTCGAGGATTCCTTCTACGGCGGCGACACGCTCTCGGCCACGTTCATGGGACTGCTCATCACCCAGCTGATCCTCGTCACCTTCGCGGTCGCGTCCGTCGGATCGGAGTACTCGACCGGCACCATCAGGGCGTCGCTGGCGGCGGTGCCCTCGCGGGGGCGGCTCTTCGCCGCGAAGATGACCGTGGTCGGCGCGGCCGTGGCCGTCACGGTGCTCCCGGTCGAACTGGCGGCGTTCGCGATCGTGCAGGGGCTCGCGGGCGACAAGGCGGCCGGGTGGACCGATTGGGAGACGATCGAGTCCCTGTTGGGCGGCTGGATCAGCCTGACGCTGATGTGCGTGTTCGCGGCCGCGATCACGGTCCTGACCCGCAGTACGGTGTGGACGCTCGCGATCCTGCTGCCGATCCTGTTCCTCTCTGGGCAGGGCCTGGGGAACCTCGACGCCATCAGGCCGGTGATCCAGTACTTCCCCGATCAGGTGGGCATGGTGATCATGCACATGACGATCCCGGGCGACCCGACGTTCGGGCGCGACTACGGGGCCTGGACGGGCATCGGGATCCTGGTGTTGTGGACGGCGGCGGCGCTCGGCGCGGGCTGGCTCGCGATGCGGCGGCGAGACGCCTAGGGGTGTTCACGAACCCCCTAGGGGTGCTTGGGGGTCCCGATCGGGACACCGGCTCGGCGCGGACTCCATGGCCGGGCCGGCGTCCTAATGGACCAATCGACCGGACTTGCGCACGGTTCTCATATAACTTCACTCTGTAGTCGATATCACGTTCCGATGTCGACGGTCGCCATGGCACCGACCTGCCCGGTCGGCGCCTCAGGTCCTGCGAGAGAGGGAATTTCTGTGAAACGTTCAGCCATGTTCGGGGCCGGTTCGGTCATGCTCGCCGCCGCGCTGGCGGCGCTGCCCGCGTCGGCCGGGGCCCAGACCACCGTCGAGAAGAAGGAATTGCTTATCGAGGCCAGTTTCAACGACGGCCGCGTCGACGATGACAACTTCATCGCGCTGGGCCAGACCTGCTTGAGCGGGGCCACCGACGATTCGGCCGACGGCTCGGCCGTCGCCGCCTGCGCCCCGGATGACGAAACGGGGCCGGTCCCGGAGGCCGGCAAGCAGCCCGGCTATCTCCAGCTCACCGACGCCTCCACCTACTCCGGCGGTGGCATCCTCTACAACAAGGCGCTGGAGAACCAGGGCGGCTTCGAGGTCACATTCTCCCAGTACCAGTACGGAGGCACGGGCGCGGACGGCATCTCGTTCTTCATCGCCGACGGGGAGACCGACCTGACCGAGGTCGGGGCGTACGGCGGGAGCCTGGGCTACGCCCAGCGCCTGAAATTCGAGGGAGACGAGCTCGGCGACCAGGACGGCGTCGACGGCGGCTACCTCGGCCTGGGCCTGGACGCCTGGGGCAATTTCTCGGCCGACACCGAAGGACGCGGCAACGGCTGCACCGGTGACGAACAGGCACCCGAGCATCTCCACACCGATTTCAACCGCGCGCCGGACAACGTGGCGCTGCGCGGTCCCGGCCAGGGCACCGAAGGCTACTGCCTGCTGGCCACCAGCGCGACCGACGAGGTCATCGGCACCGTCGACAATGGCGACCTGTACGGCTCGACGTTCTCCGAGCGGATCAACGCCGACTCGCTGGACTCCGCGAAGCGAGTGGTCAAGCTCAAGGTCACCGGCGACGAGCACCCGACGGTGAGCGTCGACATGAAGTTCCTCGGCGGCGAGGAGGCGAGCGGCTGGAAGCGGGTCCTGGAGACCACTATGCCGACTGCCGCGCCCGACACCTTCAAGCTCGGTTTCGCCTCCTCCACCGGAGGCGCCACGGACGTCCACCTGATCCGGCACCTGCGCGTCGAGACCTTCGGGTAGCGAACGGCCGCAATGAGGACGCGCCAAAGCAGGTAGCCATGGGGGACCCCTTGATAGAAAAATAGCTCGATGAACCTGAAGGGGACCTGAATCGATGCGGTTCAGGTCCCCTTCAGGTTTCGCGTGTCAGCATCGAGCCAGTACTCAATGAACTGAAGGGAGGTACTCCATGCACCGGTGGCCACAACTCAATACGCAGGCGGACCGCCGGTTGTCTCCGACGGCGTGAGCGGTGGTGCCGGCTAAGGCCGGCGGGCCGCGCGCTTCCCGGCGGCAGCGCCCGAGGGATCAGGTGGACCGGGTGGACCGGGCTAATACTCCATTAGCTGGCGGGCGGCCTCGGCTACCGAGCCCGACAGGGACGGGTAGATCGTGAGCGTTCGGGCCACCTGCTCGACGGTGAGGCGCTGCTCCACCGCCAGCGCGAGCGGAGTGATGAGCTCGGAGGCACGCGACCCGACGATGACACCGCCGGCGACGATGCCGGAGGCGTTCCACGCGAAGAGCTTCACGAAGCCCTCGGTGCGGTCGACCATCTTGGCGCGCGGGTTGGACGCGAACGGCAGCAGCACGGCACGGCAGTCGGCCTTGCCCGAGTCGATTTCGGACTGCGACACGCCGACGGAGGCGAGTTCGGGGTCGGTGAACACGTTGGCGGCGACGTTGGCGAGCTTGAGCGGGCGGACGGCCTCGCCGAGGGCGTGCCAGATCGCGATGCGCCCCTGCATGGCCGCGACGGAGGCGAGCGCGTGGACGCCGGTGACGTCGCCGGCGGCGTAGACGCCGGGCACGTTGGTGCGTGAGACCTTGTCGACGGGGATGAAGCCGCGGTCGTCGACCTTGATGCCGTAGGCGTGCAGGCCCAGGTCGTCGGAGTTGGGGATGGAGCCGACGCAGATGAGGGCGTGGCTGCCGTCGATGACGGTGCCGTCTTCGAGTTCGACCTCGACGCCCTCGTCGGTGCGGCGGGCGGCGGCGGCGCGGGAGTGGTTGCGGATGTCCATGCCGCGCTGGGCGAAGACCTTTCCGACGGTCTCGGCGGCCTCGGCGTCCTCGTGGGGCATGACGCGGTCGCGGGAGGAGATGAGGGTGACGGCGGAGCCCATCGCCAGGTAGGCGGAGGCGAACTCGGCGCCGGTGACGCCGGAGCCGACGACGATCAGGCGCTCGGGCAGTTCCTTGAGGTCGTAGAGCTGGCGCCAGGTGAAGATGCGCTCGCCGTCGACGGGGGCGGAGGGGAGGGTGCGGGGGGTGGCTCCGGTGGCGATGAGGACGATGTCGCAGTCGGTGTCGTACGGTTCGCCGTCGATCGGCATGACGCGCAGCTCGTGCACGTAGTTGGCGCGGTCGTCCACGCGGAGGGCGCCACGCCCGTAGACGATCTTGACGCCGGCGGCGGTGAGTTTGTGGGCGATGTCGGCGGACTGCTGGGTGGCGAGGCGACGCACCCGGCTGTTGACGGCGGTGGCGTCGATGGTGGTGTCCACTGCGCCGATGCCCATCGAGGTGCTCTCGTGGATCTCGGTGAGCACGTTGGAGGCGGCGATGAAGGTCTTGGAGGGGACGCAGTCGGAGAGAACGCAGGAGCCGCCCGCCCCGGTGAACTCGATGAGGGTGACTTCGGCGCCGAGTTGGGAGGCCACTAGCGCGGCTTCGTATCCGGCCGGGCCACCGCCGATGATCGCTACACGTGTCACTGGCGCGCCTTTCGGTGTTCGGGATGCTTCAGTGCGGGCAGGTTTAAGGGTATCTTCGAGTCGTGCATCTCTATGCCGCGTATGGATCGAATCTAGACCCAGCTCGCATGCGGGCGACTTGCCCGCGCTCGCCGCTGGTGGGGACGGGCTGGCTTGAGGGCTGGCGTCTGACGTTCGCAGGGGCGGACCTGGGCTGGGAGTCGGTGGTGGCGACGGTTGTCGAATCGCCCGGCGAACGGGTCTTCGTGTCGCTCTACGACTTGGACCCGGCCGACAAGGCCGTGCTCGATGAGCTGGAGGGCCTCAACTCGGGCCTCTACCGGAAGATGCACTCCCAGGCGGTGACGCTGGAGGCGAACCGGCCGGTGTGGCTGTACGTCTTCGAGGGCTTCGAGGGCGGACTTCCGAGCCAGTGGTATCTCGACGAGATCCTCAGAGCCGCGGAAGCAGCCGGCGCCCCGCAGGATTACGTGGAAACGCTGAGAAAGCGCCCCATCGCCGAAGAGTGACGGGCCCGGGGCGGCCCATCGCGAATGACGAGCCCCGTCGGACCCGACGCGTAGCCTCGAAACCGGGGGCGCTCCGGAAGTCCGATTTGCCGGGACTCGCCATTCACGTTCATGCGCGAAGGCAGGGAGGCGCGTCGCGCCTCCCCGCCTTCCGATGTAGTTACGGCCCTGAGGATCCCGGGCCGAACGCGGTTCGCTGCCGGGCTTTAGAAACCCGGGCCCGATGCCGCCGCCAGGGCCGTGTGGGTCATGACCCTCACTCCGTGGGCGAGGGCGGCCTCGTCGATGTCGAAGCTGCCCTGGTGGATGTCGAGGCGCTCGCCCGGGCGGCCGACGCCGAGACGGGCCATCGCTCCGGGGACCTGCTCCAGGTAGTACGCGAAGTCCTCGCCGCCCATCGACATCGGGGCCTCCGCGACGGCCTGCTCCCCCAGCGCGGCGGCGGTCGCGCCGGCGAAGGCCGCCGAGGCGAGGCGGTCATTGACGACCGGCGGGACGCCGCGCTGGTAGCTGATCTCGCATTCGACGCCGGAGGCCTTGGCTACCGCCCGCGTCACCTCCTGCACCAGGTCGGGGATCATCGCCCAGGTCTCGCGGCCGTGCACGCGCACCGTGGCGCGCGCCAGAGCCTGCTGCGGGATCGCGTTGGCGGCCTCGCCGGCTTGGACCGCGCCGAAGACGATCGCGACCGACTGCCGCGGGTCGAGGCGGCGGTTGACCAGGGCCGGGACGTCCACGATCACTCGGCCGATGGCGTTGACCAGGTCGGTCGTCAGGTGCGGGCGCGAGGTGTGGCCGCCGCGCCCGGACATGCGGACCTCCATGACGTCGCACGCGGCGGTCAGCGGGCCGTTGCGCACGCCGATCTGACCGGCGAGGAACTGCGGGTCGCAGTGGAAGGCATAGATCGCGGCCACGTCGGTGAGCGCGCCGTACTTGATCATCGTCGGCGCGCCGGAGGGGAACTGCTCCTCCGAAGGCTGGAAGATCAGCCGGAAGCGGCCGGGCAGTTCGCCGCGCCGGGACAGCTCGGCCAGGACGCGCCCGACCCCGAGGACGATCGCGGTGTGCGCGTCGTGCCCGCAGGCGTGGCACACTCCATCCACGGTGGACCGATACGGCACCTGCTTGGGGTCATGGATCGGCAGGGCGTCCATGTCGGCGCGGATCGCCACGACGTGGTCGCCGTCGCCGATGTCGCAGGTCAATCCGGTGCCATCGGGGATGAGCTGCGGTTTGAGTCCGGCCTCGCGCAAGCGGGCGGCCACGAACTCGGCCGTGTCATGCTCCTGACGGGACAAACGCGGATTGGCGTGGATGTGACGGCGGGCGGCCACGATCTCGTGCTCATGGGCGTCTAGCCAGGCATCAAGGAATTCGGGCAGCGATGTCGACATGGCGGGCGGCTCCGTTGCGGTGGGACCGGGCGAAGTTCCGAAAGAGGACAGCAAAGCGGGCGCCATAAGGCCGGGCGCGGACGCCAGGGCCTCAGTTGACCCCGACTCGGGCCGACATGCCTCATTGGACTTTGTGGCGGTTCCCATTTCGACGACATTCTCCGCAGTGAGCGTGTACATTCCTTCGCGCCTCTCAATTCGCGTTCGTGAATCAGAGCCAAAAGGAGGGCGATCCGGCAAGCTTAAACCCGATCGCTCTCCGTCGCGGCGGGCGGCGGGTTGAGCGACATTGATGCGCCGCCAACGGTCTCGGAGGCGGTATGCCCTCTGAGTCGTGGCCGAAACCCTGCCTTGCATTCGTCCACGAACCGTGTGTTGGCCTGCCACGCAGCGTGATTGGTGCTGCGCGCCTTCGCGCGACGGGTCTGGACCTGTCGGTCCCATGACACCGTCATGTGGTTAACGTCTGCCCCACCGGAGGAGTTACGGGCTCTGAGTCACTTTTCAAACATAAGACGGACGCGCTTGGAGTTCGTGACGCGTCCGCGCCCCATCTTTCATCGGGAACCGCTATCCGGCGACAGACAGATTGTGCGTTTTTCCTTTCGCGAAATGATTCGGCGCGCTTCCGCTATCGGTGACAAAGGGACTACCAACTGTCGGGGGGAACGTACCGGCCCCATTCGGCCGCGAGCGTCGCGCATACCTCACCGACAGTCGCGCCCTCGGCCAGCGCCGCCTTCAGCGGGTACAGCAGGTTCGCAGTCCCGGTGGCCGCCTCGCGCAATGCGGTAAGGGCCGCCTCGACTGTCGCGCCGTCGCGGGCCGAGCGCCGCTCGCGGAGTCGTTCCACTTGTGCCGCTTCGATAGTGGGGTCGACCTTGAGCGGCTTGTAGGGCACGTCGCCGCCGTTGCCGGTGTAGGCGTTGACGCCGACGACGATCTGCTCGCCGGAGTCGATGCGCTTGGCGGTCTCGTAGGCGCTGCGCTCGATCTCGCCCTTCTGGAAGCCGGCCTCGATCGCGGCGGTGACCGAGCCGTGCGCGAATACGGCGTCGATGAGCTCGGAGGCCTCGGCCTCGACCGCGTCGGTCAGGGCCTCGACGGCGTAGGAGCCGGCGAAGGGGTCGACGGTCTCGCACAGGTCGGTCTCGGCGGCGATGACCTGCTGGGTGCGCAGGGCCAGCCTCGCGGAGGTGTCGGTGGGCAGCGCGATGGCCTCGTCGTAGGCGTTGGTGTGCAAGGACTGCGTGCCGCCCATGACGGCGGCGAGGGCCTGCACGGTCACGCGCGCCAGGTTCACTTCGGGTTGCTGGGCGGTCAGTTCGACCCCGGCGGTCTGGGTGTGGAAGCGGAGCTTGAGCGAGCGGGGGTCCTTGGCGCCGAAGCGGTCTCGCATGATGTGGGCCCAGAGCCGGCGGGCGGCGCGGAACTTGGCGACCTCGGTCAGGACCGTCGAGCGCGCGACGAAGAAGAAGGAGAGGCGCGGCGCGAAGGCGTCGATGTCGAGGCCGGCGTCGAGGGCGCACTGGACGTATTCGATGCCGTCGGCGAGGGTGAACGCCAGCTCCTGCGCGGCGGTGGCCCCGGCCTCTGCCATGTGGTAGCCGGAGATGGAGATCGTGTTCCATTGCGGCAGTTCCTTGGCGCAGTATGCGAAGGTGTCGGACACCAGGCGCAGGCTCGGCGCGGGCGGGAAGATGTAGGTGCCGCGGGCGATGTACTCCTTGAGGATGTCGTTCTGGATCGTGCCGCGCAGTGCCGCGGGGCTGACGCCCTGCTCTTCGGCGACGAGCTGGTAGAGCAGCAGCAGGACCGCGGCGGGGGCGTTGATCGTCATCGAGGTGGAGACCTCGTCGAGGGGGAGCCCGGCGAACAGGGCCCGCATGTCGTCGATCGAGTCGATGGCGACGCCGACCTTGCCGACTTCTCCGGAGGCCTCGGGGGCGTCGGAGTCGTATCCCATCTGCGTGGGCAGGTCGAAGGCGACGCTCAATCCGGTGGAGCCGCCCGCGAGCAGGTCGCGGTAGCGCCGGTTGGACTCGGTGGCGGTGGCGAAGCCGGCGTACTGGCGCATCGTCCAGGGCCGGGAGGTGTACATGGTGGGGTAGACGCCGCGCGTGTAGGGGAAGGACCCGGGTTGGCCGAGCCGCTCCTCCAGTTCTGGTGCGGTGTCTGCGGGGCCGTAGACGGGTCGGATTTCAATCCCGCCGCGGCCTTGCGATGACGACTCCATGTCCACGATCCTAGTGCTCGATGGCGTCGAGGGGTTCGGTGTGACGCTCGATCCCCTGCGGGCCCGGGTCCCGGCGCGCACGGGGGCGGGGGGCGGCACGGGTTCGACACTTTCGTGCCAGAAGTGGTGACCTGGCGTGCGGTGCGTGGTGACGACACGGCAAACTAGTGAGGATGCCTCGCGAGGAGTGGCCGAATGACGTACTCATCAGGTTACGGTCGCGGCGGTCCCGATTCCTATGAGGACCCCCGCTCCGGTTCCGTGCCGTCTCAACGGCGACCGCACGATGCCCCTGGGGCCCATGGGGTCTCGGGCAACTACGGGTCTTCATCCTACGGGACGCAGAACCCCGCCGCCCAGGATCCCCACCCCGGCTTCGGCGCCCGCTTCCCCGATTCGTCCTCCTACAACCGCGCATCGTACGGCGGCGACTCCTACGGGGACTCCAGCTATCGCCACTCCGCGTCGTACGGCAACTACGGCGGGCTCGGCGAGAGCTTCGCGGTCGGCCCCGACAATGGGCAGCAGAGCCAGGCCTCCTTCGGCTACAACACCCCCGGCACCGGCCACTACGCCAGGCCCGGCGACATGATCGCCGAGCGCTACCAGCTCATCGACCTGGTCGGCAAGGGCGGCAACGGTTCCGTGTGGCGGGCGAACGACCTGGTGCTGCACCGCGAGGTCGCCCTCAAGGAAGTGTTCCTCCCCTCCGAGATCGACCCGGCCGAACGCACCCAGCTCATCGAGCGCTCCCGCCGCGAGGCCCAGATCGCGGCCGGGCTCTCGCACCCGTCCGTCATCCGGGTCTTCGACGTGGTCGAGCACTCCGGGCTGCCATGGATCGTCATGGAGCTGCTCCAGGCCCGCAGCCTGGCCGAGATCCTCACCAACGACGGCCCGCTCCCCCCGCGCGTCGCCGCCAAGATCGGGCTGGCCCTGGTCGGGGCGCTCCAGGCCGCCCACGAGGCGGGCATCGTCCACCGCGACATCAAGCCCGGCAACGTCCTCATCTCCACCGACGGGCGCTGCGTCCTGTCCGACTTCGGTGCGGCCCAGATGAATCAGGCTTCCGGCGGCACTACTCCCGGCAAGGTCCTGGGCTCGGCCCACTACATCGCACCCGAGCGCGCCGTCGGCCACCCGGCCGAACCGGCCTCGGACGTCTTCAGCCTCGGCGTCACCCTGTACGCCGCCGTCGAGGGGCGCCCCCCGTTCGACCGCGGCGACGCCGTCTCGACCATGCGCGCGGTCGTCACCGAACCGCCGGAGAACCCCCGCCAAGCCGGCGCCCTCACCCCGCTGCTCGGCGGCATGCTCGCCAAGGAGCCCGAGGAGCGCTACACGCTCGCGGCCGTCCGCCAGGAGCTGGCCGGGCTGCTCGGCACCGAACTGGCCGGCGCCACCGGCCCCATGCCCACCGGCGGCGTCGCCCCCAACGTCACCGACTCGGGCATCCGCGGGCCCTCCGCCGGATACCGCGAGGTCACGCCCCCGCCGACCGAGCCGGGCCGGGCCGGGGCCGACGGCGGCGAACCGAAAGGCGGCCGCGTCAAGCTGCTCGCGATCGGGGCGGTGTGCCTGCTGCTCGTGCTCGCGCTCGGTTACGCGCTCTACCAGTGGCAGTTCGCCGGCGACGACGGCGGCGACGCGGGCGGCGACGACCCCGTCGCGTCCGAAGCCCCCACCGACGGCGGTGAATCCTCCGGCGACGGCGACGGCGACGGCGACGATTCCGGCGGCACGACCGAGCCGAGCTTCGAGACCGCGACGCACGAGGGCGACGGCTTCAGCGTCAACTATCCGTCCACTTGGTCCGAAGGCTTCGCCGGCGACGACTTCGTGACCTACTACGACCCCGAGGACGACACCCAGTGGGTGCGGTTCTACTCCGGGTCCGACCGCGGCGCCTCCGATCCCGGCGGCTACCTCCAGTCCGTCTACGACGAGCTCGGCGCCGAGATGGAGGACCTCAACCAGGAGCACCTAGGGGAGACCGAGTTCGGCGGGTTCTCCGGCTCGGTCATGGAGTACACCGGCACCAACCTCGAAGACGGCGCCGAACGCCACTCGATCTGGGCCATCGTGGACGCCGGCGACGGGAACGCGTACGGCATCTTCGCCTCGGGCAATGCCGAGACATGGGATCTATCACAAGAGGTGTATGACGAGGCTGTGCGGTCCTTCCAGGCAGGTTGAGGCCACACCGCGTCCGATACCGGGCCGCTTCGGCCCGGATGTGCGAGGATTTCAGCATGGAGTCCCTGCACAACAACGCCATGCATGACGGCGAGACCGCCGACCTCGACGCCCTCCGGGCCGAGGTGCTCACCTGGATCACCGACGACCCGGACAAGGCCGCCCGCGACGAGCTGTACCGACTGCTCGACGCCCTCCCCTGCTCCGCCGAGGAACTGGCCGACCGCTTCAACTCCCGCCTCAAGTTCGGCACCGCCGGACTGCGCGGCCCGCTCCGCGCCGGCCCCAACGGCATGAACCTCGCCGTGGTCCGCGCCGCCGCCGCCGGCCTGGCGAACTGGCTCGATGCCAAGGGCGCCACCGGTCCCGTCGTCATCGGCTACGACGCGCGGCACGGCAGCCGCGACTTCGCGACCGAGACCGCCCGCGTCGTCACCGGCTCCGGTCGCCGGGCCCTGGTCATGCCCGGGCCGCTGCCGACCCCCATCACCGCCTACGCGGTGACCAAGCTCGAGGGCACGGCGGCGGTGCAGGTGACCGCCAGCCACAATCCGCCGCAGGACAACGGCTACAAGGTCTACCTCGGCCGCGAACTGGGCGGCGAGCTCGGCGCGGGCGCGCAGATCGTGCCGCCCGCCGACACCGAGATCGAGCAGGCCATCGAGGACCTCGGGCCGCTCTCCCAGGTCCCGCTCGGCGACGACGGCGAGATCCTCGACGAGTCGATCGTGGACGACTACCTGGCCGCGATCAGCTCCATCGTCGACCCCGACGACCCGAAGAAACTCGCCTCCGTCGCCACGCCCATGCACGGCGTCGGCGGCGAGACCCTGGTCAAGGCCATGCGCAAGGCCGGCTTCGGCACCGTCGTCCTCGTCCCCGAACAGGCCGAGCCCGACGCCGACTTCCCGACCGTGGCCTTCCCCAACCCCGAAGAGCCCGGCGCGATCGACCTCCTCAAGGCCCTCGCGGTCGAAGAGGGCGCGGACGTGGCGCTGGCCCTGGACCCGGACGCCGACCGCTGCTCCGTCGCCGTCCCCCAGGGCGACGGCGCCTGGCGCCAGCTCACCGGCAACGAGGTCGGCGTGCTGCTGGCCGACCACTGGATGCGCAAGGGCCACACCGGGACCTACGCGACCACGATCGTCTCCACGACGCAGCTCAAGGCCATGTGCGAGCGGCGCGGCCTGAAGTACGAGGAGACCCTCACCGGCTTCAAATGGCTGGCCCGGGCCGGCGCCGACCTGGCGTTCGGCTTCGAGGAGGCCCTCGGCTACTGCGTCGCCCCGGAGTTCCTGCGCGACAAGGACGGCATCTCGGCCTCGCTGGTCGTCGCCGAGATCGCGGCGGGCCAGGCGGCGCGGATGGCGACCCTCCAGGACCGCCTCGACGAGCTCGCCGAGGAATTCGGCGTATACGAGACCGGCCAGCTCTCGGTCCGTGTCGAGGACCTGAGCGAGATCGCCGCGTGCATGAAGCGCCTGCGGTCCCACCGCCCGAGCACGCTGCTGGACGAGCCGGTCACCGGCTACCTCGACCGGCTCCCCGAGAACGACGTGGTCACCATCGAGACGGCGAACGCGCGGGTGGTGGCCCGTCCGAGCGGCACCGAGCCGAAGCTCAAGGCCTACCTCGAAGTCCGCGAGGAGGCCGGCAGCGACCTGGGGGAGGCTCGTGAGCGGGCCCGCGCGACCCTGGCGGCCCTGCGGGCCGAGGTCGCGGGCCTCCTGGGAGTGCCGCACTAGACGATCAAGATGCGGTGGGGGCCGGGCGCTGCGCGCCCGGCCCCCACCGATTCACCTAGACTTGGCTAAGTCTAGTCCGCTATAATCGGAGCATGACCTATGTCGTGAACATCCATGAGGCCAAGACGCACCTGTCTCGGCTGATCGAGCGTGCCGTGAACGGCGAGCACGTGGTCATCGCAAAGTCGGGCAAGCCTCTGGTCGACCTGGTCCCGCACCACGAGCAGACGGTGATATTCGGCGGGCTCAAGGACCAACTCGAGTACGACGACAGCGTGTTCGACATCGACCCCGACATCCAGGAGATGTTCTACGGAGACACCGGTGCTTCTGCTCGATAGCCAGACAGCGATCTGGGCCATGAGCGACAGCCCCCGCCTTGGTGCCGCCGCGAAACAGCTCATCACCGATACTGCATCGGCTCACATCTCGGTCGCCTCGGTATGGGAGTTGACCATCAAGTCGATGCTCGGCAAGCTGAAGATCCCCGTCGACTTCGCCGCGCAAGCGGCCGCTCAGGGATTCGAGCCGCTCGATATCTCCGCAGACGATGCCGAAGGGCTCAGGGAATTCCCCGAACTGTCGCGCCACGACCCGTTCGACCGGCTGATCGTTTCGCAGGCATACCAACATCGTTTGACGCTGCTGACCGCAGACGGAGTCCTACTCGGCCTCGGCCGCGACTTCATCGTCGACTCCAGGAAGTAGCAGGTCGACCGGGCGATTCATCGACCGGTGGACTGCTTCCAGGATATCGGCGAACTCAGGGTCGGGTTCCTTCGTCGCGTAGTACTCGATTATCGCAGCGCCATTAGGTCGATGCGGCGGTTTGTCAGGCATGCCGTAATCGTCCCTGTCCCAGGCCAACAACGCAACACAAAAAGCGGCCGGGCGCTTCGCGCCCGGCCCACCTCTTTTGTTCGTGTTCAGAAGCGGCGGTAGGCGCCGAATTGGCGGTCTCCGGCGTCGCCCAGTCCGGGGACGATGTAGGCCTTCTCGTTCAGGCCCGGGTCGACCGCGGCGGTGGTCATGCGCATGTCCAGACCGGACGCCTGGAGCGCCTCGATGCCCTCGGGCGCGGCCAGGACGCAGATCAGGGAGATGTCGGTGCAGCCGCGCTCGGCGATCATCTGGCAGCAGCGCAGGAGCGAGCCGCCGGTCGCGACCATCGGGTCGAGAACGATGACGTGGCGTCCGGACAGGTCGTCCGGAAGCGACTCCATGTAGGGGTAGGGCTGGTGGGTCTCCTCATCGCGCGCCAGGCCGACGAAGCCCATCGTCGCGTCGGGGATCATCGCCTGGGCAGAGTCGGCCATGCCCAGGCCCGCCCGCAGCACCGGGACCAGGACCGGCGGGTTGCCCAGCCGGAATCCCTTGGCAGGGGCCACCGGGGTCCTGATCTCGTATTCGGTCACGGCCACGTCGCGCGTGGCCTCGTAGACGAGCATCGTCGTGAGCTCGTGCAGGGCGGCCCGGAATCGCGGGGAGTCCGAGCGCTCGTCTCGCATGGCGGTAAGCCGTTCTGCGGCGAGCGGGTGTTCGATGATCTGTACATCCACGGTTCCCAACCTTAACGCCCAGCTAGCCGCGCTAATGTGAGTCAGTCGCAACTACCTCTGAGCACCGCATCACGAGACGGATATCATCGGGTCATGGGATCAATTCTGAGCGGCGTCGAGGCCGCCTCCCTCGTTCGGTCGCTGCCGGGCGTGGACGCGGTCGGCCTTGAGGCGCGAGCGGCTGGCCTGGCCACCCGCTCGATCAAGAAAGAGTCGAAGGCCGAGGCCATCGACCTGGCCATCGGCATGATCGACCTCACCACATTGGAGGGTGCAGACACGCCGGGCAAGGTCCGGTCGCTGTGCGCCAAGGCCGTGCGGCCGGACGGGGACGCGCCGTCCACCGCGGCGATCTGCGTCTACGGGGCCCAGGTCGCCACCGCCAAGGCGGCCCTCGCGGGCTCCGGCGTCAAGGTCGCCTCCGTCGCCACCGGGTTCCCGGCCGGGCAGGTCCCGCTGGAGATCCGCCTCGCCGACACCGAGTCGGCCGTGCGCGAGGGGGCCGACGAGATCGACATGGTCATCAACCGCGGCGCCTTCCTCGCCGGAGACCTGGAGCGGGTCTACCACGAGATCAAGGCTGTCAAGGCCGCCGCGGGCGACGCCCGGCTCAAAGTCATCCTGGAGACCGGCGAGCTGGTCACCTACGACAATGTCCGCCGCGCCTCGTTCCTGGCGATGCACGCCGGGGCCGACTTCATCAAGACCTCGACCGGCAAGGTCGGCGTCAACGCCACCCTCCCGGTCACGCTGCTGATGATGCAGGCCGTGCGCGACTTCCGCGCCGAGACGGGCGTTCAGGTCGGCGTCAAGCCCGCCGGCGGGATCCGCAATACCAAGGACGCCATCAAGTACCTGGTCACGGTGAACGAGATCCTCGGCGACGACTGGCTCTCGGCCCACTGGTTCCGCTTCGGCGCCTCCAGCCTCCTCAACGACCTGCTCATGCAGCGTCAGAAACTCAAGACCGGCCACTACTCCGGCCCCGACTACGTGACGGTGGACTAAGCCATGTTCGACTACGCACCCGCACCCGAATCGGTGCGCCCCGATATCAAGGAGCACTACGGCCTGTTCATCGGCGGCGAGTTCACCGATGCCGCCGACGGGGCCGTCTTCAAGTCGGTCAATCCCTCCAATGAGGAGGTCCTGTTCACGGTCGCGGAGGCCGGGGAGGCCGACGTGGCCGCCGCGGTGGCCGCCGCCCGCCAGGCGCACGAGACCGTGTGGGGCCCCATGTCCGGCGCCGAGCGGGGCAAGTACCTGTTCCGCATCGCCCGGCTCCTGCAGGAGAAGGCGCGCGAATTCGCCGTCGCCGAGACACTCGACAACGGCAAGCCGATCAAGGAGACGCGCGACTTCGACGTCCCGACGGCCGCGCAGCACTTCTTCTACCACGCGGGCTGGGCGGACAAGCTGTCCTACGCCGGCGTCGGAGCGAACCCGAAGTCGCTCGGCGTCATCGGGCAGGTGATCCCGTGGAACTTCCCGCTCCTGATGCTGTCGTGGAAGATCGCCCCGGCCCTGGCCTGCGGGAACACGGTGGTGCTCAAGCCCGCCGAGACCACGCCGCTGACCGCGCTGATGTTCGCCGAGCTGTGCCAGGAGGCCGACCTGCCTCCGGGCGTCGTCAATATCCTCCCCGGAGCGGGCGCCGCCGGTGCGGCCGTCGTCAACAGCCCAGTGGATAAAGTCGCGTTCACCGGCTCGACCGCCGTGGGCCGCGCGATCGCGGGGGCCGTCGCGGGCTCGAAGAAGAAGGTCACGCTCGAACTGGGCGGCAAGGCCGCGAACATCGTCTTCGACGACGCCCCGATCGATCAGGCCGTCGAGGGCATCGTCAACGGCATCTTCTTCAACCAGGGCCACGTGTGCTGCGCCGGTTCCCGCCTCCTCGTCCAGGAGTCGATCGCCGACGAGGTGCTCGCGCGGCTCAAGGACCGCATCGCGACCCTGCGCGTGGGCGACCCGCTCGACAAGAACACCGACGTCGGCGCCATCAACTCCGCCGAGCAGCTCGCCCGCATCACCGCGCTCACCGAGGCCGGCGAGGGCGAGGGCGCCGAGGTCTGGCAGCCGTCGTGCGACCTGCCCGAGACCGGATTCTGGTTCCGCCCCACCATCTTCACCGGCGTCCAGCAGTCCATGCGGATCGCCAAGGAGGAGATCTTCGGGCCGGTGCTGTCGGTACTGACCTTCCGCACCCCGGACGAGGCGATCGCCAAGGCCAACAACACCCCCTACGGACTGTCGGCCGGGGTGTGGACCGAGAAAGGGTCGAAGATCCTGTGGGCGGCCCAGCGGCTGCGCGCGGGCGTGGTCTGGGCCAACACGTTCAACCAGTTCGACGCCGCCAGCCCGTTCGGCGGCCTGAAGGAGTCCGGTTACGGCCGCGAGGGCGGCCGCCAGGGACTGGAGGCTTACCTCGATGTCTAAGCACATTGACCCCGTGCGCACTGAGCCCGTGCGTCTGCGCGTCAAGAAGACCTACAAGCTGTACGTGGGCGGCAAGTTCCCCCGCTCGGAGTCCGGAAGGAGCTACCCGGTGACCACCCCCGACGGGGCCGAGCTGGCCAATGCCGCGCTGGCCAGCCGCAAGGACGTCCGCGACGCGGTCGCCGCCGCCCGCAAGGCGCAGAAGCCCTGGGCCGGACAGACCGCCTACCTGCGGGGGCAGATCCTCTACCGGGCCGCCGAGATGCTGGAGGGCCGCGCCGGGCAGTACGCCGAGGAGCTGTCCGACGCCACCGGCGCCGAACTCCATGCGGCCCTTGGGACCGTGGAGCAGGCGATCGACCGGCTCGTGCACTACGCGGGCTGGACCGACAAGGTCGCCGCCGTCCTCGGGGGCGCGAACCCGGTGGCCGGGCCGTACTTCAACCACACCACGCCCGAGCCGCTCGGCGTCGTCGCCGTCGTGGCGCCGGGGGCGGACCCGCTGCTGGGGCTGGTCGAGGCCATCGCCCCGGCGATCGCCACCGGCAATACCGTCGTCGTCGCCACCAGTGAGTCGATGCCGCTGCCCGCCTTGAGTTTCGGCGAGGTCCTGGCGACCTCGGACCTGCCCGGCGGCGTGGTGAACCTGCTGAGCGGCAAGACCTCCGAGCTGGCCCCGACGCTGGCGAGCCACGCCGACGTCAACGGCCTGGACCTCTCCGGCGTCCACGACAGCGACCTCGCGACCGAGCTGGAGGCCGCCGCGGCCGAGACGCTCAAGGTCGTGCGCCGCCCCGGCAGGAGCGGGGACTCGCTTGACCTGCTGCGCCAATGGATCGAGTACAAGACCGTGTGGCACCCGGCGGGCATGGCCGCCACTGCGGGCGGCGGATACTGACCCACCCCGGCACCGGCTGCCATGTCGTCCTTCGTAAGGTCGTAGGCTGTCTCGCAGTTGACGACTACGTGAGGATCCCGACATGGCAGCCGAATCCGGCGGCTCGGCACGCACGGCCGAGTCCGACAAGCTCTGGAATGAGACCAACGTCGACCCGGTGGAGCTCCACCTGGGCAAGGACTCCGGTTACACCCTGCGCGCCTATCGGATGTCCGACACGCTGCCGCGCGAGGACGTAGTCGTCGAGCCGACCAAGTCCAAGGACGACGTCGAGGACGGGCCCGACGTGGGCGACAACCCCGAGGACGAGGACGAGAACGAGGTCCCCGACGAGATCGACTTCCTCGACGAGCTCGACGCCGCCCCCGAAGAGGTCCCGGTATTCCTGACGCGCAAAGGAAAACTGCTGGTCTTCCGCGACCCGGAATCGCTCGCCGAGTACGTCGCCGAATCGGACGACAACGATCTCGCCGTGATCGAGGAATACGGCGAGTTGCAGAAGCGCATCACCGCCGAAGCCATCGTTTGTGACGAAGCCGACACCTACGAAATGGACCTGGTCGTCGCGAATCTGCGCGGCGGACACGACGCCTGGGAGCCCGAGCTGCTCATCAAGGCCGCCGAAGTCGGCCGCGATCTCGGTTTCGCGCTGCGGAACCAGTCGATCGTCGAGGCGCTCACCTCCGGATCCCCGCTCGACGACATCGACGAATCCCTCCGCCTCATTGTGGACGGCGGTTTCCGGGGCGCGTTCGCCCGCCGCCGCCTCCGCAAGACCGGCTCCGAGCAGGCCGCCATCGCCTGGCGCGCCGTCATCGCCAAGATCAACCGTTCCGTCGAATGGCGCGGCACCGCCAGGGCCGAATCGACCGAAGAGACGAGTGGCGACTCGGCCGAATAGACCGATCATTTCCATTCTCTCCCATTGTGATCGACTTGTCTGCGCTCCGTTATTCCCCTTTGGAATAGGTCAATCGCATACTCCGAGAATTGACGGTTTTGCGTGCTATAGACGCAAATCCGGTGATGACCCGCACCAGGCTCCGGCTTGCGGATCCGAGTATTCTGCGGAAAACTGATAACGGACTGATATACGGGCCGGGCGATGGTCCACGCCGAAAGGGCCTTGCCCTCAGGGGCGCGCCCTACGAGAGGAGCTTCGCGGGTGCAAGTTTTCTGCGGCATCACCACCGACAAGTCCGACGGCCCCCCTCCGGGCCAGGGCGACACCACGTGCGCGGTCGCGCTCGTCGCCGCCGGCGGCGGTCTGCTCGCCACCGACACGTTCGGGGACGATCCGCGCGGATGGGTCCGCCTCAATGGTCTGCTCGCCCGCCAGGCCCTGGGATCGGCCCCCGTGTCCGTCGCCGTCTCCGGCGATGTCGACCAGCTGGCCGAGTTCGCCTCGGCCGCCGGACACCTCGTGATCCGCTCCGACGCCGCCGCCTCCCGCTCCAAGGACGCCCTCGACGACGCCATCGCCCTCGCCCGCGGCATGGCCACCGGAGAGGTCGGCGGCCAGCCCTTCGCCGCCCGCCCTGAGATCGCCGTCCTGCGCCCCATCCTCGACACCGTGGCCTCGGCCTCCAGAGCACGTCACGAGGCGTCAGAGGCGCTCACGTGCCTGCTGCGCGCCGTCTTCCCGGCCGCCCTGGCCGCCTGGGACGACCCGAGCGAGGCCAGTGCGGTCGCGATCTTGACCAGACTTCCCCAACCCGGTGCGCTCCAGTCGATCTCGACCGAGGACCTCGCCGCGGACCTGGCGACCGTGGCCGACCCCGGCCAGGTGGCCGCGATGGCCGGCGCCCTGACCGAGGCGATCCGTGAGATCGGCGGCGGCGACGACCCGGCGGTCGCCCCGTCGGTGTCCGCCACCGCCGAGGCCGTATCCGCTTGGGACCGTTCGCTGGAGGGCCTCATCGGCCTGATCCAGGCGAAGCGCCCGCGCCCCGAGACCGTACCGGCCGCGGCGCCCGTCTCGGCGCCTACGTTCGGTGCCGCCGAGGAGGCGCCCGCCGAGCCGCGGCGGCGCCGCCGCGCCGGCACGCACGATACGGTCCGCCTCCCCGGCGACCTCCCCGACCGCCAGAGCCTGCGCGCGCTCGACCCGGCCTCGCAGCTCCACGGCATCGTCTCCCCAGCTTTTGAAGAGACCCAGCTCGAGGCGACGCAGGTGATGCCGGAGGCCCAGCCGGTCGACGGCGAGGCCACCAGCCGCACCCAGTCGATCCGCCGCCGGCGCCCGCAGCCGCCCGAGCTCCCCCAGGGCGAGGCCTCGGAGATTCTCATCGGCCAGCAGCCTCCCGCCGACACCGGACGGCGCCACCCGTGGCAGCCGAAGGAGGAGACGGTCGGCGACCTCCAGAAGGCGCTCGCCGACGAGGGCGACGGCCTGTTGATCTTCGGCCAGGCCAAGAGCGCCTGGTTCCAGCGCCCCGAGGGCGAGGAGGAGGCCGACGCCGAGACCTGGACCCTCCCCGGCGACGAGGGCTGGCGCACCGCCCGCGACGTCAATGAGGCCCCCGCGGCCGAGGAGGCCACCACCGCCACCGGTCTGCCCAAGCGCAAGCCGCAGGCGAACCTGGTGCCCGGCTCGGTGGTCGACGGCGGCGACGACCCCGGCTTCGCCGAACCGGTCGACCGCGACCCCGAACTGCTCGCTCAGAACACCGCCGGTTACTTCAAGGGCTGGGGCCGCGCCCGAGGCGGCGGCCGCGCCGCCGCGGCGGCGCGCCAGGCCGAGAGGATGGCCAGCAGATGAGCAACCTGGGCGTCTACGAGCGCTCGCTGAGCATGCTGCTGGGCTCGCTCGTGGCCCGCACCCCCGGCCTCTCCCATGCGGTCCTGGTGAGCGTCGACGGCATTCCGCTGGCGGTCTCCTCCGGTCTCCCCAAGGAGCGCGCGGACCAGTTGGCCTCCATCGGGTCCGGGCTCCTGTCGATCGGCGAGGGCGCCGGCCGGACCATGAACCACGGCCCCACCCAGCAGGTCATCGTCGAGATGGCCGAGGGCGTGCTGCTGGCGGCCCCGGTAGGCCCGCAGATCTGCCTGACGCTGCTGGCGGTCTCCCAGTGCGACCGCGAACAACTCGGCTACGAACTCGGGCAGTTCACGATGCAGGTGGGACCCTTGCTCAACGAGGCGCTGACCAACACCGGATCGATCCCCAAGGTCGTGTTATACCGCAAATAGCGAAGGCCCCGACGCGATGGCGTCGGGGCCTCTTTCTGCGCGCTTCCTTCGGCGGGGCGGGTGCCGCGGGAAAAGCTTCAGGGGCCCAAGGCTTTCGCCTCGGGCCCCTGTGGGCTTATGGTCCAGGTAGTTTGGGTCAGCCTAGACGATCCGGGATCGGTCAACCATGTCCCGCGGATGGGGCCGCGGGGCATTGTGGGCTGTTAACCGACTCCGACAGTGCGGGTGCGCCGCATGGACAGGACGTACTCGACCAGCTTGATGAGGACCTGCTTGGTCGACTCCCGGTTGCGGGCGTCGGTGTAGAGCAGGGGCACCTCGGGCGAGATCTGGAGCGCGTCCCGAATGTCCTGGAGGTCGTGCAGCTGCTTGCCGTCGAAGCAGTTGACCGCCACCAGGTACGGCAGTTTGCGGTGCTCGAAGAAGTCGATGACCGAGAAGCAGTCCGCGAGGCGGCGGGTGTCGACCAGCACGATCGCGCCGATCGCGCCGCGCACCAGCTCGTCCCACATGAACCAGAACCGGGTCTGGCCAGGAGTGCCGAACAGGTACAGGATCAGGTCCTGGTCGATGGTGATACGACCGAAGTCCATCGCCACCGTGGTCGTCGCCTTGTCGGGCACCAGGTTGTTGTCGTCCACGCCCTCCGAGGCCGAGGTCATGATGGCCTCGGTCGTCAGCGGGGTGATCTCGGAGACCGAGCCGACCAAGGTCGTCTTGCCGACGCCGAAGCCGCCGGCGATGACGATCTTGGCAGAGGTCACACGAGAGGTGTCTGCGGGTGAGTTCATTAGGGTCTATAGCCTCCTGAGTCCACTGAGAACGCGCTCGAGGAGTTCGGTTCCGACGGATTCATCCGCGTGGTCGTCGGAGAATCCGGTAGGCGCGTGCACTGCCAGCAGGCCGTCCGCCGCCATGTCGGCGACCAGCACGCGCGCCACGCCCAAGGGCACTTCCATGCGCGCGGCGATCTCCGCCAACGATTGCAGTCGGCCGCCGCACAGGTCGACGATCACCTTCTGCTCCCTGCCGCCCAGGAACTGTCCTGAACGTCCGCGCGCGGTGGTCTCCACCAGCGCTTCGAGAGCAATCTCCAATTGGGGTCGTGTGCGGCCGCGCGTGACCGCGTACGGCCTGACGAGTGAGCCGGTCGGCTCATCACCACCGAGGACCATTTCTACCTCCAACCGTCCGGACCGGAATCCCACAATCCCATGCCGGGCAGCCCTGTCAGTTATCCGTAAACCACTGCCTGGGGAGCCAGCGGTCCCGTCGCCTGGGGGTGCGACGGAGGGGTTTGTTCAGCTCGTCCCACTCGTGCTGCATTCCACTCGAATGGAGCCTACCGTGCCGACGCCTCATGCGACAAACCCAGGTAAGGGCGCCGGGAGGCATTGACTCGGTCAGCTTCGGGCGGAAGGGGTCAGGGCTTGCCCGACCCGGTCCACCAGCAGCGCCATCTCATAGCCGACCTGGCCCACATCGCAGTTCTTCGAAGCCAATACCGCGAACGAGGATCCGTCGCTGATGGACATGAGGAACAGGAAGCCGTGGTCCATTTCGACCACGGTCTGGAGCACCGCGCCGCCTTCGAAGCAGCGCGAGGCCCCCTGCGTGAGGCTCACCAGACCGGACGTGACCGCCGACAGCTGGTCGGCGCGGTCCCGTGGGAGGTCCCGCGAGGACGCCAGCAGCAGCCCGTCTGCGCTGACCGCCACGGCGTGCGCCACTCCGGGCACGCGTTCGGCGAATCCAGCCAGCAGCCAGCCCAAGTCCTGGACTGAGGTTCCACCAGTGCTCATCGTTTGCGCTCCTTAGCGTCTGCCGTGTTGCGGTCAGGCGACTCAGTTGCCATCGTTGCCACGTCCTCGCTGCACTCCACGGTGATAGGCCGACAGCAGGCCCCGGATACCTTCGGGGTTGCGTTTCTGCGCGCTGACGGTCTCCTGATTTTCCTCCACGGCGCCGGGAACGAGTCGTTCCATCGGCTGGCGCTTCGGAAGTCCCGCCGAGGTGGTCTCATCGACCGTTTCGGCGAAGGCGTTGTCGACTCGCTGCCAGCCGTCGTCGGCGGCGGTGCGCCAGGCGTACGAGGCGGCGGAGTCGGATTCGGACGGCGTCTGGAGGCGGCGTCGTTCCAGCGGCGAGGTCGAAGACGGCTCGTCGGCGGGCGTGCGCTGCATATTCGCGCCTTCCGTGGGCTGCGGAGGGGAGGGAGGGGCCGCTTCCCAAGCCCGAGAGGAGGTATCGGCCGCACTTGAGTCTTCACCGTAGCGCAGCGGCGATGTCTCCGCCACCTCCGCGGGTTCGACCGGGGCGGCCTGGGCCGGGGCGTCCAGGGCGGACGGAGCGGGGCTGACCTGCGCCGGAGGCGCTTCGGCCGCAGCGGTTTCCGCGGCGGTCTCCGTGACCGATTCGACCGGTTTGGGAGCCGGGGTGATGGCCTTGAACCAGGCCGATTCGACCTCTCGGAAGATCGGCAGCTCGGTGGTGGCGTCGATCGCCGAGACCCGGTCGGATCCGGCCGGCTTGGGCGCCTCGGTGCCGGAACCGGCGGCCGTGTCGGGCCACGACGGCGGCTGCGCCTCCGCGGGCTCGGCCGGGGTCCACGCCTCCAGCTGGATCTTCGGCAGGGCCACGTGCTCGGAGGAGACGATCTCCCCGGTCACTTCCATGACCTTCTTGCCGTTCGGGCGCTCCTCGTCGGCGAGGCCGCCGGGCCGGAACATGAAGCCCGGTTCTGCGGCCTGGCCGGCCGGCTCGAACTGGCTCGGCTGGGCGGTCCGCTGCTGGAGCGGGAGCTCACCGGTGTACGGCTCGGGGGCCTGGGCGGGGGCGCCCGGGGCCGACGGGTGCGTCGGTCCCTGCTGCGGGGGGATGTTCGGCGGCGCGGTCGGCTCCGAGGAGCGCCAGGCCGGCGGGACCTCCCGCGTCGGGTTCGGCGGCGACTGCATCCCGGCGGGGGCGACGGTGTCGAACAGTCCGGCCGGGCTCTCGGGCACGCGCGGCAGGGCGCCGGTCGAGGCGTCCATGCCGGCGACCAGTTCGCCGCGGGGCCCGCGGTCCGGCTCGGACAGCGACACGGTCTCGCCGCCGTCGAGCGGCGAACGCTGCGGCATCTGCGGTTCGGTCAGGACGGCCTCGCCGAGGACGACCTCGGCGACGGTGCCCCGCTGCTCGCCCGGCCGCAGCTCCACCTTCGCGTGGTGGCGCTTGGCGAGTCGGGCGACCACGACCAGGCCCATCATGCGGGAGGAGGCCAGGTCGATGACGTCGGCGGACTCCGACAGCTGCCGGTTGATGTCCTCGATCTGGGCCGGCGGCATGCCGATCCCGATGTCGGAGATGCGGACCCGGATCGCCCCGTGGGGGCTCTCGGCGGTCTTCATCTGCTCCGCCTCGACCAGGACGGCCGCCTCCGGCGGGGAGAACGCGGTCGCGTTGTCCATGAGCTCGGCGACCAGGTGGACCAGGTCGTTGACGGCGGCGGGCTTGATCTCCCGGATCGCCTCGACGTTGCCGAACTCGATGCGGGTGTACTGCTCGACCTCGGACTGGGCGGCCTGGAGGATGTCGCCGACCGGAGCCGGGTGCCGTTCCTGTCGGGTCGAGTCGGCCCCGGCGAGCACCAGCAGGTTCTCGTCGTTGCGGCGCATGCGGGTCGCGAGGTGGTCGAGCTGGAACAGCTCGGCCAGGCGGTCGGGGTTCTCCTCGCCGCGCTCCAGGTGGTCGAGGTGGCCGATGAGCCGGTCGACCAGGTTCTGGGAGCGGCGGGCCAGGTTGATGAACATCTGCGAGACGTTGGCGCGCAGGGCGGCCTGCTCGGCCGCGATGCGGATGGCCTCGGTGTGGACGATGTTGAACGAGTGCGCCACGTTGCCGATCTCGTCGCGCTGATCGATGTCGATCACCGCGCCCGTATCGGCCGCGACCTCGTCGGGCGTTCTGCCGCCGATCGATTCGGCGTCCCGCATCTGCGCCACCGCCTGGGGCAGCGAGACGTGGGCGACGTCCAGCGCGCCCTCGCGCAGGCGCCGCAGGCCCTGGGCCATGTTGCGGGCGATCGTCAGGGCGATCACCGTCGCGATGACGAACGCGGCGAGGATCAGGATGGCCTCCAGCAGCAGCTGGAAGATCTGGGAGTCCCGGTCGGACCGGGCGGCGTCGAGGACCTGCTTCGACTCCTGGTCGATGTACTGCAGGCCGTTGTTGAGGATCGCGTCGTAGGACTTGATGACGGCGTCGTTCACCACCAGGTCCTGCTCGGTCCCGGCGGCGACCGCTGCGGTCTCGAATTCGACCGCGGCCGCGGCCTCCTCGGTTTTCAGACCGCCTGCCTGGTAGAAGAACTCCAGCTGCTCCGAGCGGTCGGCGACCGTCTTGAACTGCTCCTCGGCGATGGCGCGCTGCTCGGTGTAGGCGACGAAGTTCTTCCAACGGGTGTTGTTGATGAAGTTCTGGCCGTTGCCGACGTTGATGGCGATGGCCCGCTCCTCTTCGAGCGTCTCCAGGATCGTCGTCGCGGCGGCGATGGCCTGCAGGTTCCGGGCGGCCTCGGGGTCGTTCACGATGCGCGAGGACACGTCGGTGATATTGACCAGCTCGCCGATGAGCCGCTGGTACACACGGGAAGTCGCATCGATCGACGAGTTCTCGGGGTTCTCGGCGGCGGCGGTGCGGATCACCTGGAGGCTGGTGTACTGGGTGCCGACGGCGGCGACGCGGGTGTCGATGTCCTCCGACAGGCCCGGCACCTTCGCGAAGGAGCCGTTGAAGTCCTCCAGGGCGGCGTCGGTCTTGTCCTCCTGCTCGGCGACCGCTTCCTCGTCGTACTGCTCCATGTCGAGCCCGTCGATGTGGTTGTCGTCCTTGCGCAGGAACGTGACCAACAGGCTCCGCTCGCGCTGCAGTTCGTAGCGCAGCTCGGCGGTGGAGGCGTTGAACTCCACCAGGTCCACCATGTCGTCCGATTCGAACACCTGGCCTGCCCGGTCGTACAGACGCAGGCCGGCCACGGCCACCAGGACCACGAGCGGGACCAGGAGAATCAGTCCGAGTTTGGACCTGATTCGCATGTCGGCGATGCGGGGCAGGCCGAGCGGTCCTCGTCGAGCCGCTGAACCCGCTCGGTTCGAGCTGCGCTTGCTCACCTTGTCTAGCCTCCTGGGGTGGTCCTCTGTGTCAGACCGGCGCCGGACATTGACCGGTGCTGTCTCGGGCCGACGGCGCGCGCCGGCTGCCGCCTCGCCACCGGGGGGCGGCCGGGGCGGCATGTGAAGCCCAGCAGATTCCATCATGACGAATCCCGGCGGGGAAATCCAGGGGCGTACTGGAGTTCCCAAGTCGACCGAGTAACCCACTGAGTTACCGGGCGATTCCCAAGAAACCAGCTATTACCGGACACATGCATGCTCGGTATTCGGCCGTTCGGGTAAGAAGTCCGACCGTTCAGGCCAGCAACCGAACACCGTCCGGACGATGTGGATGCGTTATACCGCTCCCACCCTGCGTCCGCATCCTCCACCTGCAACACCGGACCCGCGGGCCACTGCCGCGACCGGTTCGCGCGACCGTTCGATCACGCTTCGTGAAGCGGATCGTCCGACCCTACCCGAGGATTCCTCCGATCTTCCTCAGGCCGCGCAGGTGCGATAGATCTTCCATATCGGATACCCATCCACGACAAAGCCGCACAACCTGTGCGACAGACTTCCGCCCGAAATGAGGCACCGTTGACCCACAGGCCTTTCAGGAGGTAGCCCCATGACCGGCAATCCCGCGGACGCGCAGCTGCTAGCCGCCGTCCTCGAACACCACCACTTCACTTACGGCTGGCTCAATCCGGTAATGGGCCTCGCCTTCGCCGCAGCCGGGTCGTACCTCGGCCTGTCGGCAGCCCGCTACGCCCGCGCCGCCACCACCACCACCGCCCGATTCCGCTGGATCCTCCTGGCCTCCTTGGCCATCGGCGGAATCGGCATCTGGATGATGCACTTCATCGCGATGATCGGGTTCACCGTCATCGGCTCCGACATCGCCTACAACGTGGGGCTGACCGCCGGCTCGTTCGCACTGGCGGTCCTGGCGGTCGGAGTCGGAGTGTTCATCGCCGGGGCCAAGCGCGCTGGCTGGCCGCGCTTGGCCGGCGGCGGGCTGGTGTGCGGCGCGGGCGTGGTCGGGATGCACTACACGGGCATGTATGCGATCTCCACCACCGGAACCATCACCTACGATCCGGCTCTCGTGGCGGCCTCGGCCGCCATCGCCGTCGTCGCCTCGGTCGTGGCGCTGCGGTTCACGACCGTGGTAGACAAGCGGGGCACCATGCTGATCGCCTCGCTGATCATGAGCATCGCGGTGGTGGGCATGCACTACACAGGGATGGCGGCCATGTCGGTCGAAGGACCCTTCGGCAACCCGGTCGAGGGCATGAACCCGCTGGTCCTCATGCTTCCGATCCTCCTGCTGGCCACCATTTCGATCATCGGCATGGTGTTCGGCGTCCTGGCCGCACCGAGCTCCGACCTGGAAACCGGACACAATGGCAGCTCAGATGACCAGGGAAAACCAACTGTCAGTCTGGCAAACGTCACCAGACTGTAGTCGTATAACGTTTCGAATCGCGCAGATCGCAAATGAGCAACATTCCAGAAACGGGCACCGGCCCGGGGAGGAAAACCGCGGATGCAACACGTGGACCACCTGACCTATGGCTGGATCAACCCCATCATGGGCTTCGGATTCGCGTTCGCCGGCTCGCTACTGGCCCTGATGTGCATGACGCAGGCGCGTCAGCAGTCCGGGTCGGTGAAGTCGGCGGCGAAGCGCTTGCGCTGGATTGGCCTCGCATCATTCGCTCTGGGCGGCACCGCCATCTGGATGATGCACTTCACCGCGATGATCGGCTTCAAGGTCATCGAGTCCGACATCGCCTACAACCCCGCCATGACCGCCCTGAGCCTCGTCGCCTCGACCGGGGCGGTCTTCCTCGGCCTGCTCATCGCCGGCATGGGCCGCCGCAACACCATCGCGAAGATCCTGATCGCCGGGCCCCTGACGGGCCTGGGCGTCGTGGTCATGCACTACTCCGGCATGAAGGCCATCTCAATCTCCGGCGAGATCACCTACGACCGCACGTACTTCATGGCCTCGGTGGTGATCGCGGTCGTCGCGGCCACGGCGGCCCTGGCGTGCGGCATGTACCTGGACGGCTGGAAGTGGCAGAGTGCCGCGGCCGTCGTGATGGCCTCGGCCATCTCGGGCATGCACTACACCGGCATGGCCGGGGTGCGGGTCACCCTCTACGACGAGGGCCGAGGCGCGGTGAGCGGGATCGACCCGATCATGCTCATCCTGCCGATCCTCGGCGTCGCCACGATCGGCATCATCGTGCTCCTGTTCGCGCTCATGGGAACCACGCCGAAGACGATCTCCAAGCGCGAGCAGCTCGGGATCGAGCTGGATGACGACGACATGACGACGGCCATCCCGGTCGCCCCGCGGGCCGGCCAGCCTCGGGGCGATGTCCCCGCACCGCGGGGAATGAACTCGGCCACCGGGCCGATCGTCCCCGACCAGCCGATGACCCGCCGTCCCCGCTCATTCGCCGAAGCCGACCTGACCCGCCGGGAAGCCCCGCGCCGGTAGGCGGCACGACAAGCAGAGCGAGGCCCCGCCGGACGGCGGGGCCTCGCTGTTTCCATGCCTTATATATAGAGCCCGCTACGTAAAGCTCGGTTGCTACACCTCGGAGTACGAGTGGTTCGGGGTGGAGCCCGGGGAGGCCTGCAATGGTCGCTGGCGCATCGGCAGAGTGCGGATTGTGGATGGTTGCTGTGCACTGAACTGCATCAGCGATGGAGAGGTGGGCTCGCCTCCGGGGTTCGTCGCCGAAGCGGGCGCCCCGCTACAACCGGCCGAGGACGGCGGGGCGTTTCCCTTTGCAGCGCTGGGGATTTGGGGGAAACATGAATGTTTTCTACCCGTGTGGGTGATGCCGCCGTGGGTCAGTTTGCGGATACTTGAATCAGCACACCAGTACGGATTCAGGGGAGGTGAACGACATGGCAGCCAGCACCGAACGCGCTCTGGGCCCCGGACTCCCCGAGACGACCGCTGCCGCGCTTCACGGCCGGATCGATGCCCTCGCTTCGCAGTCCCGCGCGATCGAGGCCGAGGTCCTCCGTGATGTCATCGCCTATACCTCCTCCGGCACGCATCGGAGCCGGGACGGGTTCTCCGGTATCCGGGACTGGATCATTGAGTGCTTCGACTTCCACCGCTCGGTCGCCGGTGCGATCGCCTCCATCGCCCGCCTCGCCCCCAAGTTCAAGGTGCTGACCAAAGCGGCCCGGGAAGGCACGGCCCGCATCGACGCGGTCGCCTACGCGGCCCGGCGCTTGGAGCGCGAAGGTCTGACCCGCCACGCCCGCACCCTCTACCCGGCCGGGCCCATCGAATCCCCCTTTGACGCTTCGGTGCCTTGCGCGACACCGGAAGAGCTCGTCCGCGAGTACTGCACCCACGCGCCCTTCGCCGACCTGGTCCAGCACCTGGACCGCCTCTGCGCCGACCTCCTCGACGACCAGTCGTTGAAGGATGAAGCGTCGCAGCAGACCCTCGCCTGGGTCGAAGCCACCCAAAGGCCCGACCGCATGTGGGACCTCCAAGGCAGACTCACCGAAGCCACCGGGGCGCTGCTGGACAACCTCTTCAAGACCGCTGTACCCCCGCCGAGCCAAGACCAGGCCGACGCCGACGGCCTCCTGCCCGCCGCCGCGAACCGCAACGCCGAAGCCCTTCACCAGGTCCTGGCCTCTTACGGCACCGACCCGGCCGCACCCCGGCGCCACGGCCACACCGCGACCCTCTCGCTGGTCGCCGACGTCGAAGTGCTGCGCGGCGAGGTCGACCTCGCCGCCTCGCCTGAGCGGACCCCGACCCTGGATGGCCGGGCCGTCTCGGTCTCCCGAGCCCGCCTCCTGGCCTGCGAAGCCGGAGTGATTCCCGTTGTCTTCGACTACGAGAAGGGTGAAGCGGTCGAGCTCGGCCGTGAAGAACGCCTCCCCAATACGGCGCTGCGCCGCAAGCTCGAAACCGAGCAACCAGACGGATGCGCTTGGCACGGATGCACCCGACCGGTCTCCTGGTGCGAGAGTCACCATGTCGACCACTGGATCGATGGCGGCAAGACCGACGCGGACAACCTGATCCTGCTCTGCCGTTTCCACCACGGCCGCATCCACACCCGACAATGGAAAGTGGAGAAGACCGGACCCGGCCAGGCAAGGATCACCCACACTCCCACCGGGAACACCGATGCCGACTGGGAAACCGACTACACCAGCGGCGCCGCCGCCTCGGGGCTGCCGACAGGACTCGACGCCTCCGAATACGCCCCGGCCTTCGAACACGAACTGAACGCCATTGCCACCGAAACCGAATGGCGGACGGCAGTCGATGCCGCCCTCGCGGCGCGAACCCAAGCCCGCCAAAGGTTCACCGACACCGAGACACCCACCGCCACAACGTCACCACCGGGACCGGCCAAAGCTCCAGCACTGTCAGGGACCAGGGCTGGAACAGCGGGCCCACTGCCCGGCACCGAAGACCTCGGACCTCCCCCCTTCTTACCGAGCCCCGGCACACCCGCCGGGGACCGCGAGAGAACCCCACCGACCCGTTCTTCACCAAGGGGAACGGGCCACCACCATGCCCAAGCCACACCCGAACCGCCACGGCCTCAATCGCACCGGCGCCCGCACCCGCACCCGGGGATACGCATCCGCACCACCCATTGCGGACGGGACCGGAACCGGAACCGAGATCAGCGAAGCTCCGGCCTCCCCCGTACACCGCCCGCCCCTGCTTCGGACCCCCGCCAATCCCCCCACCCCTCCATCGCTGACCGTCTGAAGCCCAACCGAACTCCCGCCCCGCCCCGGCAACGAACCCCCGAAATGGACCCACCTCTCCATCGCTGATGCAGTTCAGTGCACGGCGACCATCCGCACTCCCGCACCCCGCCAGCGCGCCCCTCCCATTGCCGGGCTCAACAGGCGGTCCATCGGGGTCACCGGGGCGTGGGGGCGTGGCCTGCGATGAGTTCGCGGGCCTGCGCCTCAATCCACGTGCACCATTCGTCGCCGTTCCAAGCGCCGCGCCATCTGGTCGACTCGCAGGGCTTGTTCGAGAAGATGCAGACCTCATTGGGCCCATTCCCGTCATCGCAGTCCACCCGCCAGCGCTTCGGCGCCGGGTGACCGGTGATCTGGAAGACGATGAAGGTCGCCGGGCCGCGCTTGAACGTGCCGATGCGCCTCTCACCGCCGGGCGGGAGATCGAAAGCGGTCTTAGCCATTACAGAAGCGCACCTTCCCCTTCGGTGGGCGCTGGCCGTTGTAGAAGGCCATGAACGCCTGGTCCTCGAACCAGCGCCGCCAGTCCTCCGAAGCGGTCCGCCACCCCTCGCCCCAGGTGGCGTGCAGCTGACCGGTGTTCAGGCCGGAGACGACCAGGACGATGTCGACCTGCTCGCAGTCCACACTGACCTGGAACGAATCCGGCGCCGATTGACCCGACGCATGCACGTTGAACACCCGTGTCCCATCGCTGAACCGGCCCCGCTCCGAGGACACCCGCTTCGGGCCTCCAGTTCGATCCGTGTCGCTCACGGTGGATCTCCTTCCGTTGTGCGGAACCCGCACCGCTAGTGAAACCCAACGTATGGCCTGCTCAAGGACCGACACAAGATCGTCTATCCCGCATGGACGGACCGCGCGGAATCCCCTGTGCGGGATGGCCGCAGCGGGATTTCCGACCGAAAATGTCGCGGTCTCGTTGACCTTCCGTGATGTCGCACCTACCCGTCATCATGGATCGATGGCGAATGAGAAGTTCTTGCAGCGCGAACTTGCCCGGACCCTCATCAAGTACCGCGAGAGGAAGGGCCTCACCAAGGAGGAGGCGATCTGGTTCCTCGGGACTTCGAAGGACATCCTGGGCAGCTATGAGAGCGGCAAGCTCCAATTCATGGAGCCCGGCATCGTCATCGGCTGGCTGTCGCAGTACGGTGCGCCGCAAGCGGTCATCGATGATGCGGCGGCCAAGGCGAAGTGGATTCGCCAGGGCAACCCGGCCAACTGGCAGGAGTCGGCGCCAGAGGGATTCGCGCGGTTCACGCAGATCGAACTGCTGGCCGCGACCATCGATATCCACGAAGACGCCTACGTGTGGGGACCACTTCAGACCCCCGGCTACGCCGAGGCGGTGCTGGCGACCAATCCCAACCTCAATGACGAGAAGCGTCGGGAGGCGGTGGGCTTCCGATTGCAGCGCGCCGACTCGCTGTTCGGTCGGCAGGCCGGTCCACCGCGGATGCGGATCATCATGTCCGAGGTGGCGCTGACCAGATTCAAGGGTGCCGACTTCTACGAGGACCAGATCGACAACCTCGTGCAGAGGAACCGGGTCGAGGGCGTGGACATCCATATCGCACTCCGAGAGGCGATCAATCCTTCTACGAGCTGGTCGTATCAGATCTTGTCGTTCGATGACGACCGCGACCCCGACCTTGTCTACATGGAGAATCTCTTCGGGGGGCAGTACCACGCCGAGAGCGACAAGGTGGCCTGGTGTCGTAAGCTTTTCTCTGCCACCGTCTCGGTGGTGATGGGGCTAGAAGAGTGGAGCGATTCACGTGCTGACAAGTGAGTGGAAGAAGTCCTCCCGCAGCAGCAATACCGGCGGCAACTGCGTCGAGGCCCGATACCTGAGCCGTGAGTGGAAGAAGTCATCTCGCAGCGGCAACAACGGTGGGGACTGCGTTGAGGCCCGTGCTCTCGAAGACGTCGTCCAGGTCCGGGACACGAAGCTCGGGGACGCCTCGCCGATCCTCGATGCCTCCCCCGCCGATTGGCGTGCCTTCCTCGCCACTGCCAAGTAGCGACTCTGGCGGTCCACGGCGTACTGATCACGAAGGGCCGGGCCCTCCCCCGAAACGGGAGGCTCCCGGCCCTGTTTCGTTGCTTCCGACCGCTTCGGGCCTTGCGCCCCGGCCGCTACACCCCGGAGTAGGAGTGGAGACCGTCGAAGACCAGGTTCACGGCGGTCAGGTTGAAGATCATGACCGCGTAGCCGAGGATCGCGATCCACGGGGCGTTGGCCTTCATGGACTTGCCGGAGACGCGGGCGTGCAGGTAGGCGGCGTAGACGACCCAGGCGATGAACGCCCAGACCTCCTTGGGGTCCCAGTTCCAGTAACGGCCCCAGGCGAAGTGGGCCCACACCGAGCCGGCGAAGATGCCGAAGGTGAGCAGCGGGAACGCGAAGACGTGGATCTTGAACGTCAGTCGCTCCAGCGCGGTCGCGTCGGGCAGGCGCTCGGCGATGTTGAGCGGGAAGCGGATCGGCTTCCCGTCGGAGACCTGGCGGTCGTAGCGGCGCTTGATCAGGTGCAGGATCGCGAAGACGCAGCCGATCAAGAGGATGCCGGAGGCGGCGATCGCGGCGGTGACGTGGATGATGATCCAGTACGAGTCCAGGGCCGGGACCAGCGGTCCGGCCTCGGTGTAGACGCGCACCGAGGTGCCCAGGACCATCGTGACCGCGAAGGTCGCGAAGAGTCCGAGCCGGCGCGGAACGGTACCGCGCGAGACGAGGACCAGCCAGGTCACCATGCCCGCCAGGGCGACGCCGACGGTGTACTCGAACATATTGCCCCACGGCCACCGTCCGGTGTAGACGACGCGGGTGATGATCGAGGCGGCCAGCGCGGCGGTGCCCAGGAACGTCAGGACCAGGCCGATCCGGCCCGCGCCGCGCGCGGCGGAGGGGGTGATCGGGGCGGACTCGGCTCCGGAGTCGGCGGAGTCGGCCGAGGTGCCCCGGTCGATCACCGCGTTGCCGGCGGCGACGAGTTCCTTCTCGCCCACGGCCTTGGAGGCCCGCTTGTCGAAGGCGTATTCGAGCGCGTAGGCGAACATCGCCGCCGCGTAGGTGAGGATGGTGGCGACGAACAGGGCGTTCGCCGCTTCGGCACCGGTCATGACTTGCTCCCGATCGGTTCGTCTGCATCGGATTCGGTCTGCCCCGGCGGCTCGAAGTCGGGCGCGATCAGGGCGGTGAGCTCGTCGCATTCCTCGTCGAGTCCGTCGAAGTCATTGCGTCCCAGTCCGGCGGTCTCGACGGTGCCGTCCGGGTTCCAGCGGATCCAGTATCGCCTGCGCCGCACTGCGAGGGTCGGCAGGAGGGCGGTGAGGAGGATGACCGCTCCGGCCAGGACGATGGGGCCGCCCGGGTCGTGGCGGACCTGGAGGACGGCGTACTGCTCGACGGCGTCGAAACTGAGGCTGGAGCCGTCTTCGAGTTCCATGGTGTCGCCGACGCCGATGACCTCGACCTCGTCGTTGAGCTGGTCGAGGTTGCCGGAGGCGATCTGGTCCTCGTTGATGGAGTAGACCGATTCGGGCTGCCCGTCGGCGAGGCCGAGGTTGCCCTGGTAGGCGGTGAGGGCGAGGACGGGGTTGTTCAGTTCGGGTTCGGACCCGATGAGCATCTGGGTCGAGTCGTCGTAGGTGGGGACGAGGATCGCGTCGAAGCCGGTCTCGGCGTCCTGGTCGACCTCGCCGGTGTCGGGGTTGTAGTTCGCGTCGGGGAACTTGAAGGCGCCCTCGGAGTTGAGGGCGGCGTCCATGGCGAGGAACGGCTGCCGGGCGGTCTGGGTGTTGCCGTAGCGGTCGGTGTAGGTGACGACGGCGGTGTAGCCGTGGCCGATGAGGAAGACGTCGGTGCCGTCGAAGCTGAGCGGGTGGTTGACGCGCAGGTTGTAGCTGCCGGTCTCGTCTTCGTTCTCGTAGCTGACCTGGGCGTCGTAGGCGGTGGGTCCGCCGTCGGTGAACTCGGCCTTGAAGGAGTCGAGCTGGAGGCAGAACCGGGGCAGGTCGGTCTCGTCGACGTAGGCGCCGAGGCCGTAGTCGTCGTACTGCTGGAGGTTGTTGCAGAAGCCGGAGGCGGCGCCTTCGGAGAGGATCCGGTTGCCGTACCAGCTGAAGAGGCTGCCGACGGCGACGCCGACGAGGATGAAGATGATGCTGGTGTGGAAGAGCAGGTTCCCGCTCTCGCGGAGGTAGCCCTTCTCGGCGGCGACGGTGACGGTGCCGTCGTCGTCTTCGCGGACGACGTGTCGCCACCGGCGCTGTTTGAGGACGGCGCGGGCCCGGCCCTGGTTGGCGCCCGCTGCGAGGCTGCGGTGGTAGGGCAGGATCTCCATCCGCTTGGGTGCCTGGGGGGGCGCGGCGCGGAGCGCCTTGAGGTGGACGCGCAGTCGCGGGATGATGCAGCCGACGAGCGAGACCATGAGCAGCAGGTAGATCGCGGAGAACCAGGGCGAGGTGTAGACGTCGAAGGCCCACAGCTTGTCGAGGAACGGGGCGAGGTCGGGGTGCTCGGTGTAGTAGCCGTCGACGTCGGTGGGGCTGACGGAGCGCTGCGGGAAGGTCGATCCGGGGATGGCGGCGAGCGCGAGGGCGAGCAGGAGGAGCAGCGCGGTGCGCATGGAGGTGAGCTGGTGCCACCAGCGGCGGCCGAAGGACTTGAGCCGCTTGAGGGGCCTCGATTTCCTGGGCCCCGGGTTATTGGGACCAGTGGGGCGCGGTTTGGCTTCGGTGGTGCTCACAGCCAGATCTCCCCGGCTCCCACGGTGGCGCGGAGCCAGTTGATGAAGGTGGTCCATTCGCCGGTGGCGAGCATGAGTCCGACGACGACGAGCATGGCGCCGCCGGCGATGGAGATGGCGCGGCCGTGCCGTTTGAGGAAGTCGAGGGTGGTCGCGAGCTTGTGCATGCCGAGCGCGAAGAGGATGAAGGGCGCTCCGAGGCCGACGCAGTAGGCGATCATGAGGCCGATGCCGCGGGCGGTGCCGTCCTGGATGTAGGCGAGGCCGGTGATGGCGGCCAGTACCGGCGAGGTGCAGGGGATCCACGAGAGCGCGAAGACCGCGCCGAAGAGCGGGGCGCCGGCGAGGCCGACGGCGGGGCGCCATCTGGGGGCGAAGCCCCGCTTGCCGCCGATGAGGCCGATGAACATGAGCCCCATGACGATCATGAGGATGCCGACGACGAATTCGAGGGTCTCGGAGTTCGCGTTGATGGACCGGCCGAGGGTCTGGAGGGTGAAGGTGATGGCGGTGTAGACGGCGGTGAAGCCGCCGACGAACAGTGCCGCCCCGGCGAGGATGCGGCCCTTGCGTCCGCCTTCGGCGAGGTCGGTGCCCGACAGTCCGGTCACGTAGGACACGTAGCCGGGCATGAGGGGGAGGGTGCACGGGGAGGCGAAGGAGACGAGTCCGGCGAGGGCGGCGACGCCGAAGGCGATCAGGAGCGGGCCGGAGGCGGCGGTCTCGGCGAAGTTCATGCCTCCATCACCTTGTTGATGTCGGCGATGAGGGTCTCGGCGTCGTCGATCTCGCCGCGCCAGATGGAGAACACGCGCTGCTCGGCGTCGATGACGATGGTCGCGGGGATGTCGTTGGGCGAGAGCCCGTAGTCCACGAACTGGTCGGCGACCTTGCCCGGCGCGTCCGACAGGGACGGGTATTCGATGCCGTAGCGCCGCTCGTACGCGGTGGCGGCGTCGTCGGTGTCGCGGATATTGACGCCGAGGAACTGGACGTCCTGTCCTACGAACTCGGCGGCGGCCTCGACGAGATAGGGGGCCTCGGCGACGCACGGGGGGCACCAGGAGCCCCAGAAGTTGACGACCAGGACCGAGTCGGCCCACTCGTCGGTGTCGATCTCGGTCTGGCCGTCGACGGCGGTGCCGGTCAGGCGGGGGGCGCCGAAACGCTCGGCGGGGTCGTCCCAGCGGTAGTTGGAGCCGTCGCCGGAGACGAAGCGTTCGCGGTTGATCTCGTTGACGCGGTTCGCGGTGTCGCCGTCTTCGCCGGAGCAGGCGGCTACCGCCAGCAGCGGGAGGGCCGCCAGCAGCGTCCTGCGACGCGCGCCCATGTCAGGCCCCCTTGGCCCGCTTGGCGGACTCGGACTTGAGGACTAGGTGGGCGGCCGGCTCGGAGTACTCGACGCGGTCGACCTTGTCGCCCTCGAACACCACGCTGGTGATCGACGCCAGCGAGCATTCGCGATGGCGCGGGTCGTGCCACAGGCGCTTGCGCTCGATGAAGCGGCGGACGGTCCAGATCGGCAGCTGGTGCGAGACGAGGACGGTCTCGCCGCCCTCGGCGGCGATGCGGGCCTGTTCGATCGCGGTCATCATGCGCCGGGCGATCTCGATGTACGCCTCGCCCCAGGAGGGCCTGAAGGGGTCCCGCAGGCGCCACCAGTACTTGGGATGGCGGAGCGCGCCGTCGCCGACACCGACCTTGAGGCCTTCGAAGGAGTTGCCCGCTTCGATGAGGCCGTCGTAGGTGGTCGTCTCCATGCGGTGGGAGGCCGCGATGGGCTCGGCGGTCTCCTGGGCCCGCTGGAGCGGGGAGGCGCCGACGTGGACGACGTCGCGCCCGGCGAGGCGCTCGGCGGCGGCCAGGGCCATCTCGCGGCCCAGGTCGGACAGGCCGAAGCCGGGGATGCGTCCGTAGAGAACACCGGTGGGATTGTGCACCTCACCGTGCCTCAGCAGGTGGACGATGGTCTTCGAGCCGCTCATGAGCGCACACTAGCCGCCGCTTCGGCGGCCCGCGGCAGAGCCTGTTCGATGTGTGACAGGGCTTCCTCGTCGATGGCGGTCGAGACGAACCAGCATTCGAAGGCACTCGGCGGCAGGTAGACGCCACCTTCCAACATGGCGTGGAAGAACGCCCCGTAGGCGTCCAGGTCCTGGGCCGACGCCTCCTCGAAGTTGCGCACCGGGCCCTCCCGGAAGAAGACCGAGAACAGGTTCGACGGGGCCGAGACGTAATGCGGCACGCCCGCTTTGGTGAGGGCGGCGGTCACCATCTGCTGGATCGCGGCGGCGGTGGCGTCGAGCCTGCGGTAGGTGGACTCGTCGCAGTTGCGCAGGGTGGCGAGCCCGGCGGCGACCGCGAGGGGGTTCCCCGAGAGGGTCCCGGCCTGGTAGACGGGCCCGACGGGGCTGATCTGCTGCATCAGGTCGCGGCGTCCGCCGAACGCGGCGGCGGGCAGGCCTCCGCCCATGACCTTGCCGTAGGTGTAGAGGTCGGCGGGGGCGGCCACGCCCGAGTAGGCGACGCGGAAGCCCGTCATGACCTCGTCCGAGATCAGCAGCGCGCCGTTTTCGTGGGCGACCTTGTAGAGCTTCTCGTTGAAGCCGTCCTGCGGCTCGATCGCGCCCATATTGCCCGGCTGGGCCTCGGTGATGATCGCCGCGATGCGGCCGGGATGGGCAGCGAAGACCGCCTTGACGGCCTCGATATCGTTGTAGGGCACCACGATCGTGTCGGCCGCGGCGGAGGCGGGGACGCCCGGCGAGTCGGGGTGGCCGAGCGTGGCGACGCCGGAGCCGGCCTGGGCCAGGAAGTAGTCGGCGTGGCCGTGGTAGCAGCCGGCGAACTTGACGATGGCGTCCCGGCCGGTCGCGGCGCGGGCGAGCCGCACGGCGCTCATCGTCGCCTCGGTACCCGAGGAGACGAGCCGGACCTGCTCGCAGGGGGTGCGCCAGGCGATCCCCTCGGCCAGTTCGACCTCGCCGAGCGTCGGCGCGCCGTACGAGGTGCCCTTGGAGGCGGCGCGGACGAGTGAGGCGACCACGTCGGGGTGGGCGTGGCCGAGGATGAGCGGCCCCCACGAGGCGACCAGGTCGATGTAGACGTTGCCGTCGACGTCCCTCATGCGGGCGCCGGACGCGTCGGCGATGAAGAGCGGGTCGCCGCCGACGCCCCGGAAGGCGCGGACCGGCGAGTTCACGCCGCCGGGAATGACCCGGACGGCACGCTCGATATAGGCGGCGGAGGTGGTGGTCTCAAGCGGCGCGGGTTGCCAGTCAGTCACCGCTCAAGAATCTCATACCACCCACCGGTACCCGTAGCTCTGCTGAGTTGCGGTAGCGCAACACATACGACTGCGCAACTAATACGACCGTACGGACGCACTCGTGCCGGAATCGGCGAACATGACGGCACACAGGTGGATGAGACGACCGCGCGGACGCACTCGTGCCGGAATCGGCGAACATGACGGCGCGCAGGTGCGTGAGACGACCGCGCGGACGCACTCGTGGCTCTCGGCAGCAGCGCGCCCGCGCCGGATCGCGTCGTCCCCCCTTAACGAGGCCGTGCGCACCAGCCGGCCGATGTCGACCACGTTGACCAGGCGCCTGGAGAGGCGCACCGCCGCCGCGACCGGTGGGACGGGGGCCGGCTGCACCTCGGCCGGGCCCCCGAGGAGCCAGCGCACCGGCGTGGGAACCCGGTACAGGGCCTGCTCCATCGCGGGCCGCTCGATCACGACCAGCGCGACGTCGACCAGTTCGACCAGGGCCTCCAGGCTCCCGTCCCGCTGCCGCGACAGGTCCAGGACCTCATCGACCGTCGCACCGCCGGAGCGTTCGGCGAGCTCCAGCAGCACCTCCCGGGCCGGGCCCGAGATGAGCGCGATGGCCTCGTCCACCGAGGCCCGGAACCGGCCGCCGGCGTCGAGGATCGCGAGCGGGTCGTCCCGCAGGCGCCGCAGCGCCGCAGCCGGCGAGGCGAACGCGGTGTAATCCGCCAGCGCGCTGAGGGCGGGCACGAAGCCCTCGACGGCGGCGGCCAGGCCCCGGCATTCGGCCGCGCTCCACACCGCTCCCCGGTCCTCGCACAGGCCGGAGACGAGTTCGGCCGCCAGACCGTGGGGCAGGAGCGACAGCGCCCGCTTGGCCTCGCCGGGCAGTTCGAGCGGCCGCACCCCGGCGGCGAGGATCCTCAGGTCGGGGCATTCGCGCAGGAGCTTCTCGACGGCCCAGGCGTGGTCGCGTTCCACGTCGTCGATGACGAGGAGGTCCGAGCGTCCCTTGAGGTGGCAAATGGCCGACTCGAGGGGCCGCAGGAGCGGATCGGGTCGCCGGCCCACCGCCTCCAGGATCGCGGTCCCCAGGTCGTCACCGGGGCGGCAGTACCAGACGCCGCCACCGCAGATGCGCAGCCGGCGCCGCGCCCAGGAGGTGATCAGTGTGGACTTGCCCGAGCCATGGAGGCCGGTGACGGTGACGAGGCGGTACTTGTCAAAGGCCCGGTCGAGCGCCTGGTACTCCTCAGGCCGGTCGATGGGGATCTTGAGGTCGGCCGGCAAATGGTGTTTCAGAGGCTGAATGGGCGGCGGCGGGAACTCCACCGGCAATCCCGGGGCTCCCAATTGGACCAGTTCCGTGACGCCGGGCAGACCCCGCAGTTCGAAGGCGCCCAAGACTTCTACGCTGCGATGCGGATCGAGCCCGGCGGCGGTCACATGCTGGGACGAGGCCAGGATCTGGTCGCCGTGCGCGGCGGAGCAGATCCTGGCGGTGCGGTGGACCTCCGGCGTGGCGTAGCCGCCGGCCGACGGCCAGGCCTCACCGGTGTGCAGTCCCATGCGGACGCGCGGCCGGATCGGTCCGGCCCCGCGCCCGAGGTCGGGCCATTCGGCGCCGCGCAGGGCGGTCTGGATGTCAACGGCCGCACCGGCGGCGTCGGCGGCGTCGGCGAAGACGACGAAGAACGAATCGCCCTCGGTCTCGATCTCGGTGCCGCGGTGGGCCGCGAGGACTTCGCGAATGAGGGCCCGGTGCCGGTGCAGGACGATGCGGTAGTGCTCGGCCCCGAGTCCGGAGGCGAGCCGGGTGGAGCCCTCGATGTCGGTGAACATGAACGTCACCTCCCCCGCGGGGAGGGAGGCGCCGACCTGTGGCCTGAGCTGGCCGGCGGCGGCGGGAAACGGTGCGGTGGTCAAGGTCGAATAGGCTGTGTCGGTAAGGATTGCCTGAGTCGTGTCCACGTTGTCTATCAACTTTCGTTCAGCCCCCGTAAGCCGGGCTGTGGCGCGCTGATGCGCGGACACAAGCCCAGCGGCCTCACTGTGTCTCCCCCATCTCAGTCGGTTACCGGATGTGACGGGGAATCAGACGCCTTCGGGCGGCCCGGGGCCCTGTGCGCTCAACGTGAGGCGGACTATCCCGTGGTCTGCTCGTGGCAGTGCTCGATCCCGACGGTCGACGGTCCCAGGACCCGCGCGGCGCGGTCCCGCCCCGGGGCCCGGTGGGGAAACGATCGAGCCCCGTCGCCGGTAGCGGGCTTATTCGGACAGAAACAAGATTGTTCGAGGGCAGGCGTTGCCGCCGCGATCGAACATAGGGAATACTCACGTGCAGCATTCATTCGGAGGCGATCGCGTCGGCCGGCACCGCCGCCGCGGCACCGGGTGCATACTTGCCACCGTTGCCGTTTCGGCCCCGCCGCCTCCGCGCCCGGGCGATTTCGAGTTCGGGCCCGCCGGGACCGGGCCCACGACGTGAAGAGTTGAAGAACAGAAAGGGACACCCGTTTCCGTGCGGTTCGCAGACCTCCCCCGCAGGCTCGCCTCGCTGCCCTGGAAGGCGCTCAAGGCGACCGGGCGCGGCATCCGGGCCGGATTCCGCGGCCTGCGGTCGCACGTCGGCCGCCTGGCCGTGCAGTGCGCGGTGACCGCGCTGGCCCTCGCCGCCTCGCTGGGGGCCGGCTACTACCTCGTCCCGACGGCGGGCCCGGCCTGGTCGTACGGGTCCGAGCCCGAGCCGGAGGCCGAGGAGGCCCCGCTGGTGCTCACCCCCGAGGACGCCCCGGCCGCCGGGCTCCCGGCCGAACCCGACCAGGCCCCGGGATCCGAGCCGCCGTCGCCTTCGGACTCGGCCTCCACTCCCTCCGATGTGGCCAACGACCTCGACACCTGGGCCGGGTCGCTGACCACTCTGGGCATTCCCGAACGGGCGCTCGTCGCGTACGGGCGGGCCGAACTCGTCTCCTCCGTCCTCAATCCCGGCTGCAACCTCTCGTGGACGACCCTCGCCGGCATCGGCGCGACCGAGACCAACCACGGGACCACCGGCGGCAACCGGATCCAGTCCGACGGGACCACGCTGACCGACATCATCGGCTCCACCTACGGCGAGATGGGCCCCATGCAGTTCCTGCCCGACACCTGGGAGCGCTGGGGTGCCGACGGCAACGGCGACGGCGAGACCGACCCGCACAATATCGACGACGCCACCGTCGCGGCCGCGAACTACCTGTGCCACGACGAGCACGACATGACCACGCCCGCCGACTGGTACGACGCCGTTTTCAGCTACAACCACGTCGACACCTACGTGCAGAAGGTCTACGACCGAGCCGACGAATACGGCAAGCAGAGCACCGCATGAGCGGCGGCCCCAGCAATCCGGCCCGGGCCACTACGGCCGCGCCGCCGGAGCGCGGTACCGGCTTGGGGTTCCGCGGGGTGCCGATATCGGGTAAGGATGAGAGATGCCCCTGAAGCAGCTCGTGCCCAGCGAAATGACAGCCGATGACATCCGGGACTGGTGCTCGGTGCTCAACGACATGACCGCCGCCGACATGCCCGCCGAGCCCAGGTGGCGCACCGACCGGCTGCGGGACTACCTCGTGGGAACCCTCCCGGACGACCGGCGCTTCGCGTTCCTCTACCGCGACGACGACGGCGACCTCATCGGCCACGCGAGCCTCATCATGTTCGGCGGCGACCAGGCCGGGACCGGCGTGGTCGAGATGTCGACCCGCCCGTCCGCCCGCGGCCACGGCGTCGGCAAGGCCTTGCTGCGCGCCGTCGCCGCCTGCGCCAAGGCCGAGGGCTGCCGGACCCTGTCGGTCGAGGTCATCGCCACCACCCCGGCCGTCGGCTTCTACGACCGGGTCGGCTTCAAGCGGGCCGTGGTCGAGCAGCGGCACCTGCTGCGCTGGGCCGACGTCGACTGGGAGAAGATCGAGCAGGCCGCCGGGCGCCTGGCCGCCGGATACCGGCTCGAATACCACGCCGGTGGCGTCCCCGAGCGCCTGTTGGACACCTACGCAGGCGTCAAGGCGAACCTGCGCGCCAACGCCGACGTGGCCGTCGTCCCCGAATGGCGCGGCTCGGCCCAGGCCGACCGCCTCCGCGACTCACTGGCCACACTGGAGCGGCGCGGGATGCGCTCGCACATCGTCGTCGCCCTCGCCGAGCCCTTCGGCCACGTCGTGGGACTCACCGAACTCGTCGTCGCCGCCCAGCGGCCCACCCGCGCCGACCAGTACGACACCGTCGTCGACCCGGCGCACCGCTCCTACGGCCTCGCCATGTCCATGAAGGCCAGGCTGCTCACCGAGCTGCGCCGCGCCGAACCGCAGCTCACCGACGTCCAGACCTGGACCATCGAGACCGCCGACGACGTCCGCTGGATCAACTCCGAACTCGGCTTCGTCCACGACGTCGACTGGTACGACTACGAGGCCGACGTCGACAAGCTCATCGAACGCATCGAACGCGACGCCTGAGAGTCCCTGTCCCCCGAGCGGGGGAGGACTGCCCGTAGCCGCTCAATGCCCGGCACTGCCATTGTCCCCCAAGCGGGGACGCTGGGGACCGAGCGATTCGCCCATCGTCCGTAAACTGCTTTCATGTACCCCGATCTGAGGCGTCCTCCCCCCGACGAGGCCTCGCAGTCCGAACGTCTCATCATCGTCGTCGGCGACAACGGCCTGACCCTGCGCTTCATAAAGAACCTGACCGGGCGGTTCTCCTTCCGAGTCGTCGCCCTCCTCTCGGACACCCCCGGAACCCAGCGCGCCGAAATCGAGCGGGAGGCGGAGGACAACAGCCGCCTCAACATCGTCAAGGCCCGGCGCGTCACCCCCGAGACCATTCTCAAGGCCGGCCTCTACCACGCCTACGCGGTAGCCCTGATGAACCAGGACGACGTCGAGAACCTCCACCTCGCGCTCAGCGTCCGCGAACTCTCCCGGGACCTCGAAGACGACACCCCGGCGCGCCTGATCATCCGCATGTACAACAAGGGACTGCGCGACCACATCCAGAACCTCCTCGGCGGCGAGGGCGTCTTCGTCGAGTCCGACGCCGACATGGTCGCCCGCACCTACGCGGCCGCCGCACTCCAGCAGATCCCTCCCGGCGACATCCTGATCTGGGGCCGACGGCTCTACCTCACCCGTGTGCCCCACGAACGGGCCGAATCCCAATGGGTGGTCGCCAACGGCTACGGCCGCATGGAGATGCTCCCCGAGGACCGGGACGAGTCCGTGCGGATCCTGTGCCTCCAACCCTCGGGCCGGCGCAGCTGGATCCGCCCCAAGTGGGAGAAGGCCCTCCAGTTCTGGCGCCAGAGCAGACACGCCGTGGTATCCACGCTCAAGCGCAAATGGGGGCTCGTGCTCGCCGCGGGGCTGCTGGCGGTCACCCTCGTCACCAGCGGCGCGATCCTCATGCACTACCAGAGCCAGGCGAACCCGGTCGACAGCGTCGGCGACGCCGTCTACCTGGTGTCCATGCTGGTCGGCAGCGGCCTCGACCCCGAGATGGCCGCCCACCGGTGGCTCAAGGTCACCCACGCGGTCCTGGTCCTCAGCGGGGCGCTCATCGTCCCGGTCCTGACCGGTGCGATCGTCCAAGTCGTGGTCGAGCGCCGCTACGCGCTCTCCGAAGGGCGAATGCTCAGGGCCGTGCGCGACCACGTCGTCGTGGTCGGACTCGGCAACCTCGGCACCCGCGTGGTCGAGACGCTGCGCAACGACCCCGACCAGAACATCCAGGTGGTGGCTATCGAAAAGGACCGCGACGCTCCCGGCGTCCAGGCCGCTCGCAGAGCCGGAGCGCAGGTCCTCATCGGCGACGCGAGCCGCCCGGAGACGTTGCGGGAAGCGGAGATCGAAAAGTGCCGGTCGCTGGTGACGATGGCCAGCCAGGATTCGGCGAACCTCGAGACCGCGCTGGCCGGGATCGACCTCCGCTCCGACCTGCGCACCGTCATGCGGATCTACAACGACGATTTCGCGAAACTGGTGCGCCAGAACCTGAACAAGGGCACCCCGCCCGGCACCGCCTCACCGCACCACTCCTACAGCGCGCCACAGGTCGCGGCGGCCTCGTTCGCGCGGGCGCTGACCGACGACGAGATCCTGGAGACGATCCCGGTCCGGGAGCACAACGCCTACATCGCGGAGGTCACGGTAGAGGAGGGGTCCCTACTGGACGACGCTTACGCCGGGAACGTGACCGCGTTCGGCTCGATCCGACTGCTGGCGATTCGCAAGGGCCTCACCTCCAAGGCCGTCAGCTGGAACCCGACCCCGTCCTTCCGAGTCAAGGCCGGAGACAAGCTCCTGGTCCTGGTGACCCGGGCGGGTCTCAATGACATCCGGGGCCGCTGTCGGTAGGCAGGCAAGGGAGTCGGCAACGCGCCCTTCGCAGGAGGCCCGTGTCCTGAGTCTCCCGGTCCCACGGGGGAGAGGCGCAACTTCTCCCCCATTCATTCGTTGAACCACCGATACATCTCTCACGAAAGGAGCCGGCGGTGGCGGCACGAGTGCGGAAACCAGGACCGGGACGGGTGCGGGCGAGCGGACGGGGACGCCGCAAGCTGGCCCTCGCGGGCTTCGCGGGGACGCTGGCGGTGGCGGGGGCGGCCATGGTGGTCCCGGGGGCCCTCGCCGAGCAGCAGACCGACGGCGGCCTCGGCCAGGCGGTCGAGCAACTGCCCGTCGACGATTCGCTGCTGGGCCTGGTCGATGTCGGGGAGACCGTGGACGTCGCCGAGTCGCTGACGTACGCCGACCCGATCGAGTCGAACACGGTGGAGCTCTCCGAGCCCGGGGCCAGCTACGTCAAGGTCCACTTCGAGCGCCTGCTGCTCACCGACACCGACTATGTGACGGTCTCCAGCCCCGACGGGGCCGAGTCCTACCGCTACGAGGAGTCGATGGTCGACGACTGGGCCACGTCCATCAACGGCGACACCGCGATCGTCGAGCTCCACCGCACCGCCCGCCAGTCCACGTCGGCGGTGCTGGGCGCGGTGGTCGACAAGGCTGCGTACGGCTTCCCCGAGGAGGTCCTGGACGCCGTCATCGACGACAAGCACGACCGGGACCGCCCCGAGGAGAGCATCTGCACCGACGACGACAAGAAGCCCTCGCCCTGCTACGAGAACTCCTATCCGGACGTGGTCGACCATGCCGAGCCCGTAGCGCGCCTCTTGATCGACGGCACCATCCTGTGCACGGCGTTCCGCGTCGGCGACCGGAACCGGATGCTCACCAACCATCATTGCTTCTCCGAGACTCCGGAGGCCCAGCGCACCGAGGTCTGGTTCGGCTACGGCTGCACCTCCTGCGACGGCAGCGGCGAGACCGAACCGGTGAAGGTGGGCGGCAAGCGGGTCGTGGCGACGTCGAAGGACCTCGACTACACGCTCTTCAGCGTGGACGACTTCAAGGCCGTCAAGGGCTTCGGCTCCCTGGAGCTCTCCGACACACCGGCGACCCGCGGCGAGGCGATCTACATCCCCCAGCACCCGGCCGGACGCCCGACCGAGATCGCCATGGAGTCGTCGGTGGACGGCGGCAACTGCGTGGTCAAGGACGCCGTCTACGACGGCTATGTGGCCGCCAGCGACGTGTCCTACTACTGCGACACCGAGTTCGGCTCCTCCGGCTCCCCGGTGCTGTCAAGGGACACGCATGAAGTCGTGGCGCTCCACCACTTCGGAGGCTGCCCCAACTCCGGAGTGGCGGCGGGCCTGATCGCGAAGGATCTCAAGAACCTGATCTGACAGGACGCGAGCGAAGCGGGGCACGGGTGGAGAACCCGTGCCCCGCTCGCAGTATCAAAGGGAAGGATCCGGACGCTTCAGCAGGCGGACGCGTGCCGCGATCCAGACTCGCGAAATCATGTGCAAGTCTGGGAGCACGTGCCGGTCATGAGGCTGACGCCAGTGGTTGCAGCTCGCGTCGCATCTGCACACAGGTCGTCTCGTACCGCTCGATCCGACCGCCCGGAAGCTGCTGGTCCCAACCGTCGGCCACGGTGCCGTAGGCGGTGTAGCCGAGCCGTTCGTAGAAGGCGCGGTTCCCCGCCTCGTGCTCCTCATAGCGCAGCTCCGCACGGAAGCGCCCGCGAGCCCGGATGCGGTCTTCCAACGCGCCGACCAGCAGCGTGCCGATGCCGCAACGCTGCAAGAGCGGGTGCACGGCCAGCTGCCACAGGTAGCCGGCGTCGGCGAACGGGACGAAGTCGACCCCACCGATCGCCACCGGGCTCCCCGAGGGTGCGCAGACCGCCAGATAGTCGACCTCGCGCGCCTCGGCCCGCTCGAGTTCACCGGCCACGGCCGCGAGATGGAGCGGTCCGCCCGACCATCCGCAATCGGCCAGGTCGTCCCGTGTCAGGTCACGGATTGCCAGAGGCACCGTCAATTCGCGGTGCTCCGCTGTCTCAGCACTCCTCGGCCGGTTCCCTCGTCGCTCCATGCGGCGAGCACGCCAGTACAGGCTCAGCACCGCAACGGGTATCGAGGCGGCAAAAGCGGGCCGACCTAAGTCGGACCTGCTGCGGGGCCGCTGATCTAGGCGGGTTTGATCTGGAGTTCCGTGACGATCGTGGACACATGCGAGCGGCGGGTCGGGCGCGGGCGCCGGAGGCGGAGATCGGCCGGGGTGAGGTCGAGAGCTCCCGGAGCGACAGCGGGAGCAACGGGCAGTGCGTCGCTATCGCCGTCCTCGGCGGCGAAGTCGCCGTGGGAGACACCAAGACTCCTGTCGCCGACAGCTACGCCCACCTCCGCGTAAGCGCCGCCGACCTCGGCGGCCTGCTCTCCGGAATCAAATCCGGCGACATCGCCTAGCTCGCCCGGCCCGGAAAGACCCGGCGCACTTCCCACTGCCAGGGAAGCGCGCCTATTCATTCCGATTCATTCCGACGGCCTCTCCCACCCTCAGCGATGGAGTGGTGGTGGGCCGGTCCGGGGTGCGCCGCCGGGGATTGGTGGCTTTTCCGTTGTCGTTCAGGCTCGCAGCGACGGAGGGACGGGGAAGGTCGGTTGGGGTGGTGTGCCGGGGTGGGGCTGGTCGTCGGTGCAGGTTCGGGCTCGCAGCGATCGAGCAGTGGCCGACCGGTCCCGGGTGTGTTGCCGGGGCCAGGTCGGAAGGTGCCAGGCTGGGGTCGGTCTGCGGTGTGGCGCTGGCCGGGGCCGGTGGCCTGCGCTGCCGGGCCTCCCGTGCGGAAGTGTCGGCGGGGCAGGGGCGTGGCGTGGTCGAGCCCGCGTTCGTCATGGTCGGCATGGCTGTCATGGCCGTCGTGCCTCCCTTCCCGTGTCCCGCTTCGGTCATCACGCATCGGCCTCTCGGCTCTCGGTTCTCGGCCTTCGCGACTGTCGGTCGTGCCCTTCCTCTGAGGGGCTTCGCGTCTGCGCCGGTCTGTTCCGGCCAGGTGCAGCCCATCGGGAGGCATCACTTCCACCGGTCGGTCCCGACCGAGCAAACGCCACCGGAGACCATCCCTCTCACCGGTCCGTTCCGGTGGAACGGGGTCGTTCAACGAGCGTCCCGCGCACCGGTCCGGTCGGTCGAGCGCAGCCCCGCTTTCGGGGCGTGCTGACCGGCTGGTCCGGTCGTGTACTGGTCGCTTCGGTCCCGTGTCCCGTCTGGTGTGCAGGCGG
>NZ_STGY01000061.1 GCF_004912275.1 Glycomyces buryatensis | reverse complement strand
GACCTCAAGCAAGCCAAAGCCAGAGCACGAGAACGCTTCCGAACACCAACCGCCCCGGAGCATGAACGGGCAGCAGCGACAGCCGCCCCACCAGGCGACCGGTTACGGTGCCCCGCCGCCAGGCGGTAATGGCGGCGGGGGAAGCGGACCAACCAAGGACCGCAGCCCGACCCACCCCGAAACGGGATCAGGGGATCGGGCCCCTCGTCGTGCCCGCAGACGGCACCTGGTCTCCAATGGCCGTCCATCGCCCACACCGGCACCACCGAAGACCCCGCCCCGGCAGCGAACGGCCGCCACCCTTCACACCTCTTCTTCGCTGATTCGTCTGAAGCCCACCCCACACGCACCCCCACCGCCAGCCGACCTCCTCAGCCCGGGCAGACCCCCGCTGTCGCTGATCCGCTTGAAGCCCAACCGATGCCCAGCCGACCACCCCAGCCCAGGCAAACCCCCGCTGTCGCTGATCCGCTTGAACCCCAACCGATGCGCACCCCCACAGCCAGCCGACCACCCCAGCCTGGGCAGACCCCCACCGTCGCTGATCAAGAGCGGCACCGAATGGTGCGGGCAGCCGACGAGCCCACCCCAGGCGAACGACTGCCTTCCTCGTCGCTGCCTCGACAAGTCCGAATACGACGAGAGGGAGGCCGCCAGCAGCGGCCTCCCTTCGTTGCTCTGGATTCTCATCACGCCCAGTTGCGAATGTCCCGCTCTGCTCACGGGACCGTCACCGCTCGGATGCGGCTACGACTCCCAGTTCCGAACGTCCCACATCGGCCCGGCCTGGCTATTGCCGTTGACCGTGATGCCCGACATCGTGTTCGAGTTGTAGACCGTCGACTGCGGCTCGTCGAAGATCGGCAGGGTGAACGCGGCGGGCATGACCATCGCGTCTACCTCATTGGCGAAGCCGGCCGCCTCGGCGATGTCGGTCGTGGAGCGGACCTTCGCAAGCGCCTCGTCCAGGCCGTCCATGGTGTAGCCGCCGAAGTTCGAGCCCGAGTCCGAGGCGAAGTACTGGTTGGGCGCCGTGGTGAACGCCGGCGTGCCCGACCAGCCGTAGATGATCAGGTCGAACTCGCCCTCGGCGAGCACGTTGCCGAGTTCGCCGTCCGGGATCGCCTGCAGCTCGACATCGATGCCGATCTCGGCCAGGTAGGCCTGGACCAGCTCACCGGTGGTCTGGCGGACCGCATCGCCCTCGCCGTAGCGGAAGTTGAGCTCGACCTCGTCGCCGCCGCTGGTCGTGAGCTGGTCCTGCGAGTCGTAGGTGTAGCCCGCGTCGGTCAGGGCCGCCCGGGCCGCATCGGCGTCGCCCGAGCCCTGGACCGGATCTGTCTGGCCCAGGAAGGCCTCGTGGTACTCGCTGGCCTGGTTGAAGAAGTGGTTCGTGCGGGGCGCCACCTCGGTGTCCGGGTAGTTCTTCGAGATGATGTCGGCATTGTCGATCGCGGCGAAGACCGCCTGGCGCAGCACCTCGTCGGACAAGAATTCATTGCGCGTGTTCGTGTCGATGTGGAGCCAGATCGAACCCTCGTACACCTCGGCGGTGATCGCGTCGTCCCCTTCGAGCTTCGAGATCTCCTCGGCGTCGAACTCGCTGGGCCAGGACCCGTCGATCGAGCCCTGCCGCAGCTCGGTCACGATCGCCTCGGTGCCCTCGACGACCTTCATCGTCAACTTCTCCAGGCCCGGGTCGACCGAGCCCTGGTAGTTCTCGTTGGGCTCGTAGGTGACGAACTCGCCGGCCCTCGCGTCCGTCGGCACGTACGGGCCGGTCCCCCAGGTCGGGGGGGTCTCGGCGAAGTACTGGGCGCTGGCGCCCATGACGGCCGGGTCGTTCTGCCAGTCGGCGAAGCCGTTGGCCTCGGCGATGTGGCTGGGGTACATCGGGGTCTGCAGGAACTCCCACTCCGGGTCGAGATAGCCGTCGACATAGGTCATGGTGACGACCCCGTCGGAGGTCTCCTCGATGCTGGCGACGTTGGCGCCCCAGTCGGTGGTTGCCGGGACGCATTGCGCCTGGTCGCAGTGGTCGGCATTGCCCGACATCTGGTACCAGGTGTAGATGAAGTCCTCGACGCGGAAGGGCTCGCCGTCGGACCACTGCGCGTTCTCGTTGAGGGTGTATTCGACGGTCAGCGGCCCTTCACTGGTCAGCTCCGGCGCTTTGGCCAGCAGCGCGTCGTTGAAGACCCATTCGGCGTTCTCGTCGAAGTCGCCGAGGGTCGTCGCGCCGGGAGACAGGGCCTGGTGCAGATAGCTGTTATTGCCGTCGGAGGTGTTCTCGTTCCACGTCTCCCAGCCCGAGCTGACCGCCCAGGTGACATCGCCGTCCCCGCCCGAACCGCCGTCGCCACCGCAGGCGCCGAGCGCCATGGTGGCGGCAGCGGCGGCGGCAAGACCGATCGCACCCGCTTGCTTGCGTCGCATATGTCCCCACTCCCCCGTGTGTAATCACCCGTAACTGGGTCATCTTTACACTGGGAGCGGGGCTTATCAGGGACTTTGTGGAGTTTTACGACATCTGGACCGCGGCGCTACGCGTCCTCGTCCCGGATTCCCCACTCGGCGACGTTGTACAGGGCGCGCTGCTGCGAGGCCCAGTTGTCCCGGACGTTGACGAGGTCCTCGGAGACCATGATGACCACCGGCGTGTCCACCGTGGGCAGCACGTAGGCGTCCTCGATGACCCGCTGCACCACCGTGTTCGCCATCTCGGCGGCCTCCCCGGGGTCGCGCACCGAGGCCAGCTCGTCCAGCAGGGCGTCGAGCTCGGGGTCCTCGTTCTGGCCGTAGTTCGCCGCCGAGTCCGAATCCCAGTACAGCTCCGCATTGCCCACGTACAGCGGCGCGGTGGTCCAGCCGTAGCTGATCATGTCGAACTCGGAGGACGCCAGCGTGGTGCCCAAGTCCGCCACGGCGAACGGATTGAGTTCGACGTCGACCCCGATGTCGGCCAGGTTGTAGTGGACCAGCTCGGCCATGGTCTCGCGGTCGGGGCTGCCGTCGGCGTAGCGGAAATCGAGCTCGACCCGCTCCCCCAACTCGGTGACGAGGTTGCCGTCGGCGTCCCAGTCGTAGCCGGCCTCCTCCAGCGTGGTGCGGGCCAACTCGGTGTCGCCGGCGCCCTGGCCGGTGACCGTCAGGTGATCCTCGAAGTACTCGCTGTTGTTGCGGAACAGGTGGTTGAGCTTGCGCGCCGCGTCGGTCTGGACGTTGGCGTAGGTGCGGTCGATGAGCTCCTCGACGTCGATCGCCTGGAAGACGGCGGTGCGCAGGGCATTGTCGGAGAGGAACTCATTGGCGGTGTTGAGGTCGATGTGGCCCCAGCCGGGTCCGGGCGCGATGGAGAAGTCGATCCCGGCCTCGGCGGCGAGCTGGCCGATGTTCTCGGCCGTAACGCCGGTCGGCGTGGCACCGTCCACATTTCCCTGGCGCATCTCGGTGATGATCGACTCGACCGAGTCGAAGGACCTGAGGGTGAGGCGGTCCAGGGTCGGCTTGGTGGAGCCGGCCCATTCGGGGTTGGGCTCGAAGATCACGTGGTCGCCGGTCTCGGCGCTCTCGATCCTGAACGGCCCGGTCGACCAGGTGGGGACGGTCTCGGAGAAGTAGTCCTGGGAGGCCTTCATATCCTCGGGGTCGTTCTCCCAGTCGAAGCCCTCCGCCTCGGCGATGTGGGCGGGGCTGGCCAGGACGTTCTCATACTGCCACTCCGATGACGAGTAGTCCTCGTCGTAGGTGATGACGATGGTGCTGCCGGAGCCGGAGGCCTCGATGGACTCGACCTGGGAACTGGAGTCGGCGTAGGGGGTGCAGCCGGCGCACTTGGCGTCGTCGCCCGAGCGCGCGTACCAGTTGTAGACGAAGTCGTCCCGGCTGATGGGGGTGCCGTCGCCCCAGGTGGCGTCCGGGTTGAGGGCGTACTCGACCTGGACCGGGTTCTCGCTGATGAGCTTGGGTTCGGCGGCGAAGACGCCGTCATTGAGGACGAACTCGCTCTCCTGGTCGAAGTGGCCGGTGTCCGGCCAGATCGGACCGGTCACCTGAAGGGTGAAGGCGGTGTACTCGGCGGTGAGGACCGGATTCCAACCGGTCCAGGAGCCGTCGAGGCCCCACGTGACCTCCCCGCCCTCGGCCCGCTCGCCGGAGTTGCAGGTGACGGGCCGCTCCACGCAGCCGGAGAAGCCGGGATCGGCGTCGACGCCGCCGGAGCAGGACGTGAGGACCAAGGCGGTGGCGGCACCGATCGCCAGCGCCGATCCTGAACGGACATGACGGAACATAGGTCTCCTCTTGGGTTGTGCCGGTGGGGCGCGGGCACCGGGCGCCCGAAAGCGCCCGTCGGCACGAGAGAACGAGGAAACCCGGTCAGCACCGCGAGCCTGCCTCTCGCTGCTGTCAGGATGCGCTATGGCGTCTAGTCCCTTGCGGCACAGGGAATTCGGATACCTTCCGTTTACGTGATGACGTTTACCCTGGTGAGGGGCCAAATCCGACAGACGGTCACAGTCTTGGGGGAAGCAGAGATTTCGGGGATATTGCCGAGAGGCCATAAAATGGACATGAACTGTTATCGAATCGAGATGCGGGACGGGCCGTCGGGGGCCCACCGGCATTCGAAATCACGCTATGGGAATCCCAGGAACCCCTTGCGTCACATGGCGACGGGGCGAGTGCCTTGGGGACGGTCAGCGGGGCCCGGGGCCGTTCAGGCCCGCATCTCGGCCGGGAGTGCTCCGGTGTGGACGACGGTAAGGCGCGAGACCGCGCGCGTCAGCGCGACGTACAGGTGGCGCAGGCCGACCCCTTCGATGGTGGCCCCGCCGGTGGCCGGGGCGCTCACGATCTCGGCCGGCTCGGCGACCACGACGTGGTCGAATTCGAGGCCCTTCGCGAGGCTGGCCGCGACCAGTTCGACCCGTTCGGTCCCGGGGAGCGCGGCCCGCAGCTCGTCCACTCTGGCGTCGGCGGCGATCACCCCCACCAGTCCCTCTTCGGCGAGGGCCTTCGCCACCGCTTCGGCAACGCCCGTAGCGAGGTCGGACGGCGCGATGTAGTCGAGCGCGCCGTCGGACCGGATCGACACGGCCGGGGCGACGTCGACGCCGAGGTGCGGCAGGACCCGGTTGGCGAGCGCGATGATGACGGCCGGGACGCGGAAGCCGGTGGTCAGCTCGGTGTACTCGACAGTGCTCTTCTCAATGGCGGTGTCCTTGCCGAGGTGGCGCATCTGGTCGTTCCAGGAGGCGGCGGCCCACGGGGTGGTGCCCTGGGCGAGGTCGCCGAGAACGGTCACCGAGCCCTGGCCGGAGCGGCGGGCGATGGCGCGGCACTGCATCGGCGACAGGTCCTGGGCCTCGTCGATGACGATGTGGCCGTATGAGTCGGCGGGCGCGGGCAGGTTGAGGTGGGACTCGATCTCGTCGGCGATGAGCAGGTCCGCGGCGCTGGCTTTGAGGCTCTTCCCTTGGGGGGCCAGGAGTTCGGCCTCGGCTTCGGTGAGGATGCCCCGGGTGGCGTCGGCGCGGAAGGCGGCGTCGAAGTAGAGCTTCTTGAGGACGGTCTTGCCGTTGAGCTTCGGCCACACCGCTTCCATGAAGTCCTTGACGGAGTCGGTGCGTTTGAGCTTGGTGGCCCAGCGGCCGTCGGGCGAGTGGCCGGCGCGGATCTCGGCCTGGCGGCGGGCGCCCTGGACGATGGCGTCCTCCACGGCCTTGCGTCCGGCCGAGTAGGTGCGGGTGTGCTTGCGGGCGTGAGCGATCGCGTCGTTGAGGTAGTTCAGTCCGAGTCGCCAGCGCCAGCCGCCGTCGGCGATGAGGAGGCCCGCGTCGGCGGTGACCCCGCCGGCCTCGGCGGTGCCGACGTGGCCCCAGACGGCCCGCTCGCAGACGGCGGCGATGCGCTCGTCGTGTTTGACGAGGGCGGCCTCGTGGCTGTCGGTGCCGGTGGCCTTGTCGGCGCCGGTGAGCTGCTGGACGGTGACCTGCCAGACGGAGTTCTCGCCGAGGGTGGGCAGGACGCCGGAGATGTAGGACAGGAAGCCCTCGTTGGGGCCGACGACGAGGACGCCGGCCTTGGTGAGGTGTTCGGCGTAGTTGTAGAGCAGCCAGGCGGCGCGGTGCAGGCCGACGGCGGTCTTGCCGGTGCCGGGGGCGCCCTGGACGCAGAGGTTGGCGTCGGCGGTGCGACGGATGAGCTCGTCCTGCTCGGGCTGGATGGTGGCGACGATGTCGCGCATGGGGCCGGTGCGGGGGCGCTCGATTTCGGCGGTGAGGATGTCGGAGCTCAGCTCCTCGCCGAGGAGGAGGTCCTCGTCCTCGAAGCCGGTGATGCGGGCGGCCTGGAAGCCGAAGCGGCGGCGCTTGGAGACCTCGCGCCTGTCGTGGGCGGAGGCGCGGTAGTAGTGCTCGGAGACGGGGGCGCGCCAGTCGAGGACGAGGGGGTCGCCGTGCTCGTCGCGGATGTGGCGGCGGCCGATGTGGTAGTCCTCGCCTGGGTGTTCGGGGGTGCCGTCGAACCACAGGCGCCCGAAGAAGAGGGCGAGGTCCCGGTCGGTGAGGTCCTTCATGCGGGTGGTGGTGTACTTCGCCATGACGAAGGCGAGCTCTTTGTCGGGCCCGACGTCGCCGCCGCCCCGGCCGGTGTTGCCCTCGTTGAATTCGGCTTCGTGGCGGTCGTAGGTGTCGGAGGTGGCCCCGCGCATGGCGGACATGGCGGCCCGGACGGTCTCGTGGAGTGCGATCTCGGCGCGAAGGTCGGCTTCTGCTGAGCCGCCGGCGGACGGTTGGGAACTCTGGTGAGATTCCGCTTCGGCTGTGCTCTCGGCGGCTGGTCCATTTGCGGGCATCACGGTCTCCCGGTTCGGCACGGATGAAGCAGGCGAACCGTCGATGCTATGCGGGCCCCGGGTGGGGCGGCAAATGAATTACCGGGCCGCGAGCGGTTTGACGTCCACCAGTCTTCCGTCGTCGCAGTGGAGGACCCAGCCGCCTCCGGGCGGGAGCGTCGCCGGTTCTTCGAGCGGGACGGTGAGGTCGTACCGCGACAGGTCGTGGCCGTCGCGCGCCGCCACCGCCACCAGGAGTGCCGCCAGTACCACGCTCTCCGCGCAGATCACCGCCGTCCGCCGCTGGTCCGGGAGCACCCTGACCGCCCGGGCCGCCAGCCAGGCCGCGAGGTGCGCGGCCCCGGACCGGCCCGGGAACTTGGGGCGGTCCGCCGCGAGGTCCGGACATGCGGCGATCTTGAGGTCGAGCCGGTCCGCCAGCGGCGCCAGCGTCTCGGAGCAGGTCCCGCCCGGGGCGGCCAGCAGCACCGTCGGGTTGTAGAGCTGGAGGAAGTCGGCCAGCGCCCAGGCGCGCCGAGCCTCGGCATCGGTCAGACGGGGCGGATCGGGGTCGGTGGACGATGAGGCGTGCCGGAGCAGGATGAGCGCGGAGAGCATAAGCGGGATGCACCGCCCGCGAGCCGCCTCGCCCGCAGGGAACGGTGGTCGGGGGGCAGGGTGTTCACCGAGAGGAGCGACATAGTGATGATCGTGCGCCCTCAGATGAACGAAACGTTAACTCGAATCGGGCGCTCAGGTGAACAATGCGGCGCGCCTTGGACTACGGGCGGTAACGGACTTCGTTGTACTCGGGGTGTCGGTCCATCCAGCGTTCAACGAAGGGGCATGTCGGGTATGCCTTGGCGCCCTTGGTCTTCAGGTCGTCGAGGGCGAACTGGGCGAGCTTGCCGCCCCAGCCGCCGCCGCGCAGCGAGCGGTCGACCTCGGTGTGCGGCAGGACGACGAACTCGTCGCGGATCAGGTACTCCAGGTATCCGCTGATGCCGCCGTCCTCCTCTCGCAGCTCATAGCGGTTCTCTTTGGGGTTGTCAACGATTGAAATCTCAGCCACGGCCCCAGCCTATCCGCGGATCGGCCCCATGGCACTCACACGAGACTCATTACCTATCTCTGGCCCCAATCGTGTCGGCCGAAGTCGCCGAATCCGCAATTGCTTGCTGTTCCCCATCTCCAGCCCCATTGGTATTGCCGGGGACCGCCGGGATGGCCGCCGCCCGTCAATGCGAACACCGCCGCGAAATTCGCCGTCCCGCACCGATTGAGACTGTGGGATAACATGAAACGAATCGCCGCCTCGGCCATCTCACGCTGGAGCCCGAATGCCGACTGCCCCCAATCGCGCCGAACTGCTGTTGTCCCCCGAACTTCCCCCGGACGTCGAATCCGAGTGGATCGCGGTGCTGCGCGAAAACGGCTTCGAGGCCGAGGCGCACCGGCAGGCGGCGCACCGCTCCCCCACCGGACTCGACTGGTTGCTGCTCCTGTCACTCCCGTTGCAGGCCTTCGTCGCCGCGCTGGGCAGCGAAGCCATGCACGACCTGTACCGGGGTCTGAAGGACCGGCTGCGCGGACGGGACCGGGACGTACCGAAACCAATGGTCCTGGAGGACTCCGACACCGGACTGCGCATCATTCTGGAAGCGGATCTGCCGCCCGAGGCGTTCGAGCGCCTATTCGAAATGAACTTTGAAGACTTCGACTCCGGGCCGCTGCACTACGACCGCTATCGCCGGATATGGAGATCCGAGCTGGACGAAGCCGGGGACTGATCGCGGATGTTCCATCGAATCGCGCTGAAACGCGCGCGGAACGCCGGCATCCGCGCCGCAAAGGCCCTCACTGAAAATGATCTTGGCATCGCCGAGGACGAATTCAACAAGGCCCTCAAACAGACCGCGAAACGAATCGGACGAGACCCCGCGGTCGACGCGATCGCCTCGGCCGCGCGCATCGGACTCGGCCGCGTCTGTCTGGCCCGGGCCGAACCCCAGGCCGCCGACCGGTGGTTCGGGGAGACCCAGCAGCTGTGGCCCGCGGACTGGGGCGGTTACTACTGGGCCGGTTGCGCCGCGGCCCACGGCGATCAGTTCGCCCGCGCCGAGTGGTACTTCGCCGCCGCCATCGCACGCGGTGCCCCGAACGGCCGCGCCCACATCCAGCGCGCCTACGTCCACGCCAAGCTCGGCCACGACTCCCAGGCGCTCGCCGACCTGTACGCCGCCGCCCAGCAGTGGCCATTGACCGTGGCCGCCCGCGAACTCGCCGCCGTGCTGGCGCTGCGCCAAGGCCAACTGCCGCAAGCGGACTGGTACGCGTCCGCGCTGACCACCCCGATCGGCGCGGCGGTGCGGGGCGCGATCGCCCATCGCGACGGGGACGCCCGGGCCGTCCTCGCCGAGCACGGCAAGGCGATCGACGGCGGGCTCGGCGATGCCGCCGTCCTGCTCCAGCACGGCGCGGCCGCATACCGGCTCGGCGACTTCGACCGGGGCGCCGAATCCTGGTCGCGAGTGCGCGGCCACGAGCACCTGGCGGCGAGCGCCCGCTACGCACGGGCGCTGGAACGACTCGGCGATCGCGACTTCGGAGGGGCCCTGCCCGATCTCGAGGCCGCCGCGGGGCAGGGCATCGAGGCACCCCTGGAGGCGGCCCGGCTCCACGCCGCGGCCGCCGCGATCGCGGATGGCGATACCGAGGCGGCCCGCCTGCATCTCAAGGCCGGCGCCGGAGAGCGCGGGGCGGTGCTGCTGGGCCTGCTCGACTTCAATGAGGGCGAGATGGAGGCCGCGATCGAGGCCTGGCGGGGTTCTGCGAACCATCCGGTCGTGCGGCTCGGCCTGGCGCTGCTCGAGCTTCGCGCCGGCGAGGACGCCGAGGCCGAGTTGGAGTCGCTGTTCGATTTCGAGCTCCCCGAGGCGATCTGGCGCACGGCGCTCCGCGCTCGCGGCGCCCTCCTCGCCCGAGGCGGCGACTGGGCCGGCGCCCGCGACGCCTTCGACGCCTCCAACTCGGGAGTCGTCCGCGACACGGTCGCGACCGACGACACCTTCGGCGAATGCCTCTACCGCACCGGGAACTTCGACCAGCTGCGCCACTACCCCGAGAACCCCTGGTACGCGGCGGGAGTGCTCCGCCTCGACCGCGACGCCGAGGTACCTCTCGGCACCGGCCGGGCCGCCCGCGAGGCCGCGTTCGTCCTGCGCCAGGCCGCCTACGACGCGGCCGCCGAGGGCGATTGGGACCGGGCCGCGAAGCTGCTCGGGCGCAGCGACGCCGCCTGCGAGCCGACCGCGGCCACCCTCGTCATCGACGCCGTCACCTCCGCGCTCGGCGGCCGCCGCCAGGACGCCCTCGCCCGCCTGGACGCGCGGGGGCGGCCCAGCGGGGCGCGCCTCGCCCACACCCGCGCCCTCATCCTCCTGCACGGCGCCGGGCACGGCGAATCCTCCGGCCTGGCCGAACGCTGCATCGCCGCGTGGGCGCCGCTGCTGGACGACGATGGCTTCTGGCAGAAGTGGGTCCGCTCCGCCGAGACGCGATACGGCCGCTCCGTACCCGCCGCGGCCCTGGCGGACATGCGGGGGAGGCTGCGTCGGCTGATCGAGGACGCCGCCGCGCGCGGGGGCGCGAAGGACGCCGCCGACCTGCTGCGCCGCGAGAGCGACGCGACCGCGCTCCTGTCCGAGCTCGGCGGCCTGCCGATCGGCGGCGGGGTGCGGATCTCATGCGGCCCCATGCGGATCGCCGAGCTCGGTCTGCACCGTCGGCTCAGCGAATTCGTCCTGGACAATGAGTTCGCGACCTCCGGGGACCCGCTCCTCCAGTTCTCCGCGGCCGGTCTCGTCCTCGCCCGCCTCAATGCCGACCAGCCCGCCGAGGCGCTCAAGCTCGCGCTCGACACCCGCTGCCCCGACTGCCGCGGCCGGCGCGGTGGGCGGGCGCGGGGCGGCGGCGACGAGCCGCTGATCTGCGACCTGGACTGCGCCGAGTTCGACAATCGCAACCCCGCCTTCGCGACCCTCCCCGACAAGCATTCAGAGCTGTCCGAACTGGCCGCCGCGCTCGCCTCCTCCGCGCTGCTCGATCTGGCCAAGGCGGCGATCGCCAAGCAGCCCATGGACATCGCCGACGCGAAGCAACGGTGGCGGCACGCCATCGCCCACGCCGACCGCAATGGGGAGCGCTACTCCGCAATCGAGCCGATGACCGAGACGGCGCTCGGGCGGGCCGAGACCCTGAGCCGCCGCCGGAAACTGGATGAGCCCATCAATCTCCTCGAAGCCGTACTGCCGCTGCTGAGCAGCCGCGATGAGCCCCAACGCGAACGCGTCATCACCCGCCTGTCCGACCTGCTCGGCCAGCGGGGCGTCGGAAAGGCCAACGACGGGAAGGAGCGCAGTGCCCGCAAGGACCTCGAACGCGCCGTGGAACTCGCCCCGCACCAGATCGGGCCGCGACGCAATCTCGGTGTGGTGCTTCAGAACACGGCGGCCAAGCGGCTGAACCTGGACAGCACGGTCCGCCCGTCCGAATCGGCCCTGTGGGAGGCCGTGGGGCTGCTGGACCAGTCCGCCGAGCAGTTCCGCGCGGGCCTGCGCATCCAGCCGCGCCACCCCGAGGTGACCGAGCTGCTGGCCGAGTCCGAGAAGCTCCACGTCCTCATCTCCACCGTTCTCGGCGGCGGCCGGCCGCGAAGGGGCTGGTGAGCGTGCGCGAGTTCGAAGAGCTCCGGATCCGGGTGCGCCCCATCGGAGGCGGACGCCACCTCGTGCTGGCCGGCGGCGCCGCCTCCGGTGCGGCCGTCATCCGCGTCGGCGACGAACCGGCGCGGCTGCGCCGAGAGTTCAACGACCTCATCGACATCCGCCTCCACCGCGCCGCCGCGCGCGGCACCGTCGTCGCCGAGCGGCTGCGGAACCTCGGTCGCGAGGTCTTCGCCGTCCTCTTCGGCACCGGCCTCGACCGGCAGCTCCACAGTGTCCTCACCGAGTCCCACAGTCTGCGGCTGCGCTTCGACCTACCGCCGGAGCTGGACGAACTGCCGATCGAGACGCTTTGCACCCCGCCCGACTGGCCGGGTCAGAGCCTCGCCCTCGACGCCAATCGGTCCCTGGTCCGCTCGGTGCGCGGCATCGCGCCGAAGCAGCGGCTCCCCGCCCCGTCCGACGAACCCGAGCTCGTCCACACCCTCATCGCCGTCGCCTCGCCCAATGGCCTCGCCGAACTCGACGCCGCCGTCGAGATCGCCGCCGCCCGCGAACGCTGGTCGGCCGTCAGCTCCCGCTCCGAGGTGTGCGTGGGCGCCACCCGCGACGACATCGAGACCTGGGTCGACCGCCAGAGCGGCCCGGCCGCCGTGCTGCTCATCGCCCACGGCATCTGGGACTCCTCCCGCGGCGAGGGCGTCGTGCTCCTGGAGACCGAGGACGGCGCCGCCGACCCGGTAGACAGCCAGCTGCTCTCGGGAATCCTGGTGCGCGCCAAGAAACTCCGACTGGTGATGCTCAACCTCTGTCACTCGGCCGACTCCCCCGGGACCGAGACGTTCGCCGGGCTCGCGCAGGCCATCATCGGCCGCGGCATCCCGGCTGTCGTCGGCATGAACGGCCTGATCACCAACGAGGCCGCCCGCAAGATCGGACCGCTGCTGCTGGAGCGGGTCTGCTCCAACAAGACGCTCGACGAGGCGGTCATCTCCGCCCGCCAACTCGTTCCGCCGCAGTCCATCGAGTGGGCCACGCTGAGCCTGTTCTGCCACGAATCCTTCGGCCACTCCTGGCTCTTCAAGGCCCGAGAGGTCCAGGAGGAGCACGGCGGCGACGCCGATCCCCTCCTCGAAGGCCAAGCGGCCCTTGACAAACTCGACGAGCCCGGCCACCTGCCGGTCGAGACCCTGTTGCAGGCCGCGCGCTACCTGCGCACCATGGGCGAGTGGAACCACCTGCTGCGCATCGTTCCCGCCCGGCACCCGAACCCGGCGCTCAGGCTCCTGGTCGCCGAGGCCGAATTCGAGCTCGCACTGCCGGGGCTCAATGTGTTGTGCGGCGTGCTGGCGGCCGAGGGCGACCCGCTCTCGGCCGAACAGACCTTGGCCAGGATCGCCGACAAGGTTCCCGAAGCGGTCCTCGGGACCCTCGCCGACGAGGTCGAGCGCCTGGGCTCCCTCGACACGGCCATGGAACGCGCGAGCAGAGCCGCGGCCGACGGCGAATGGGAGGTGGCCGCGGCAAACTACCGCGAGGTCTTGGAGGAAAGCGGATCCGACTTCCGCGGTGCCGCACTGCTTCTGGAGACGGCGACCGAGGAGGCCGAACTGGCCGAGCGCTACGCGGCAGCCCTCGCCCATCGCCGGGCCCGCCGCTGGGAGCAGGCCCGCGAGGAGTACCGCTACATCATCGGACTCCGCGACGACTACCTGGACACCTCGCGGTGTTTGAGCTATGTGGATGGACGCATCGCCGAGGCGGGCGGCGAGTGGATCGCGGCCGCCGAAGCGTACGGGCAGTGCGGTGACTACTCCGGCGCCCCTATTAGGGCCGCGTACGCCCTGGGACGCGCGGAGGCCGAGGACGAGAACTGGGAGAGCGCCTGCGAGCACTTCGCCGAGGCTGGAACGGATGCCCAGCAGTGGTTGAAGTATGCGAGCGCCAGGGCCGCAGAGGCATCCGAGGACTGGGCGGGTGTCTCCGAGCATCTGTCCGGGTTGGAGGATTTCCAGGACGCGAAGCAGCGGAAGCTCCTCGCGGCTGGTCACCTGGCCATTGAGACCTACCACTGGATCGAGGCCATCGGGTACTTCGAACAGGTTCCCGAACTCGATCCACCCTTGGAAGCGGGTCGAGACGCGCTGTACGCCAGCGCGAGATCCGGTGAAGCCGGACAGGAGTGGGCCCTCGCCGCCGCCGCGTACGCCGCCCTCCCTGCGGATTACTCCGACGCATCGCAGCGTGCCTCATATTGCGACGCAAGGCTGGCAGAATCCGCCGGTGACTGGGCGGGCGCCGCCGAGCACTACCGGAATACGTCGGTCGACGATGCCGAAAACCGGCTCGATTACGCGCTCGGACGACTGGCGGAAGCCGCAGAGGACTGGCTTCAGGCCAGCCAGCACTACAGCATCATGCCGGATCGCTTGTTCGATGTTGCCGTTCGGATCTGCTACGCGCTTGGTCGCTACCACGACGAGACCCGAACTTGGGACCTAGCACTCGCGGGTTTCGGCGAGCTTCCCGATAGCTTCGAATCCGGAGAGGTAGGGCGCCGCCGCCGTTTCGCACGGGCATCGATCGCCGCCGCCGACTCGGATTGGGAATCGGTAATCGCATTGCTGCGCGAATCTCCCGATGAGGAGCGAGATTTCGAAGTCTGGCTCCTCCGCAGCCTTGCCAAGGGAATGCTCGCCGAAGCGGCCGACGATTGGGCGGAGGCCTGTGGCATCTACAGCCCGGTTGCGGAAGGGGAAACCATCCGCGGTTCAGCGGTCGAAGACAGCAAACCTGACTTTGAACGGCGCTTCGTCTATGCCTTGCTGCGTCACGCCGAGAGCGAAACGCAGTGGGAGGAAGTTGTCGAACTGAGCGGACACCTCCCGCCGGACTACCGCGACACCTCACAGCGCCGCCGCTACGCCTCCGCCTGCATCGCCGTGCGCTATGAACGCTGGGAGGAGGCGCTCGACCTGTGCAGCGAACTCCCCCAGGACTTCGCCAATACGCGCACCCTGTCCCATTACGCCAAGCTGCGCTTGGCCGAAGCGGAATCCCAGTGGGCCCAAGTCATTGACCTCGCCGCGATCCTGGGCGACCACCGAGATGCCCCGGTCGTCGCCCACTACGCGCGCGGGCGCATCGCAGAGGACCAGGAGTCCTGGGCCGAAGCGGCAGCCGCTTACGGCTCCTGCCCCGGCCACGCCGACACCGATTCCCGTGCCGCCCATGCCGAGGCCCGGCAGTTGGAGCAGTCAGGCCAGTTGTCGGCCGCGATCGTGGCGTACGAGGCCGCCGGAGATTCCGTACCCGGCGGCGCGGCCCGCCTAGCGCGGCTGCGCCACCTCCTCGCCGCGCTGCCGTGGGTGGAAGGGATCGCCAGCGCCACGCTCTTGGCCGACCCGATCACCTTGGAGCAGGACACCTTCCCCTATCTGGCGCTGCGGGACGCGGGCATCACCCCGGCCTCCACCACCGCGGACGTCGGCGATGCCGCGTTCATGCTGATGCAGCGGGGCCGGATGGGCTGGCAGGCCCGGGTCGCGTGGGACCGGCTCCGCTCCCCCGCCGGGCGGCTCATTGTCGACGCGCAGTTGTACTGGCTGCGGGAGCCGCAGCCATTGCGGGATGCCCTCGCCGCCATGGAGCCGGACGACCAGTCCGATCCGCTTGCCGCCCTGTGCGAACGGCTGCCCGCCGATGCGCCGCTGTTCCGGCTGCTGTCGGGCGCGCGGGCCGAGGCCATTAGCGCGTGGCGCGAGCGCCTGGTCGCCAACCCCGGGGACATGTCGGCCGCGCACTGCCTGGCGCTGGCGTCGTACTGGCAGGCGCAGCGGCTGGAGGAGACCGGCGCGTGGGAGCAGGCGGAGGCGACCTGGCGGACCGCCCTGGCGTGCTGGGCGACGGTGATCAACGATGACGACTTCTGGGTGGGCTGGCGGCAGGCCCGCGCCGCTTGCTACGGGCAGGCGGTGACCCCGGCGGACTCGACGCGGCTGCGGGCGAGCCTGGGCCAGCACCTGACGGATGTCTTGGCGCGCACGGTGGAACGGCACGCCAGCGCGGGGCGCCCGGGGCCGGCGGCCCGCAATCGGGCTCTGCTCGAACTGTTCGAGTCCGAAATGGAGGCGGCGCGCTGCCTCAAGGAGGCCGGCGGACTGCCGTTGCCCGCCGTCGATACCGCCGACGACACCGATTCCAGCGTTACCCAGACCCTGGCGTGCGGACCGGGATACCTGGAGATCGCGGGGCTGCGGGAGTCGTTCGCGCGCTTCGTCGCCGGTGCGATGCCGGACGGCGAGGCGGGCGAAGAGCCCGCCGCGATCAATGACGCGCTGCTGCGCAGGCTGCGGTGGTCGTTCTCCGAACTGGCGGTCGCGTTCACCTGCTTTGAGCACCACCGCTTCGACGCCGCCCTGGCGGCGCTCCCGAGCTACCACCGGGGCTCGCGGGCGGCGATGCCCGACGACTGCTTCGGCCCGGCTGCCGGGGGCCATTCGAACGATTGCAACCGGTGCCGGGACTTCCTGGCGCGCAATGCGGCCTACGCGCACCTGCCGCAGCGCCGGGACCGCCTGCGTTACGACGCGGTCGAACTCGGCGTGCGGGTGCACATGTCGCTCGCGCACGGACTGCTGTTGACACCGGATCGGCTCGCCGCGGCGATGGCGGCGCTGAACGAGGCGGTCGCGGTGGCCGGCGGGGCGACCATGACGGTCCGGACTCGGCAGGCCGCGCTGTGGATGATCCTGGGGCGGGCCGAGGCGCTGGCCGATTCGGGGACGAATCAGGTCCGGCGGGTGAACGAGGCGATCGCGCTACTGGAGGCGGGCGTGCCGGTGGTGGGCTCGAAGGGCCGTCGGCAATTGGACCGCAAGCGCGCGGATCTGTTGGTGGACAGGGCGATCCTGAGCCGCACCGTGGATCTGCGGGCCGATATTGCGGGGCCGCTGGACGATATGAGGACCGCCTTCAGGCTGCATTCAGGTTCCATCCGGATCATTGAGAATCTGGCCCGGGCGCTGCTCACGGCGGTCGATCGGCTTCCGGACCACCGCATCGAGTCGAAGCTCGAGCACCTGCACGAGGCGCTGACGCTGCTGGACCACGGCTTCGTGCAATTCCCGCGCAGCGCGCGGCTGAGGTCGGTGCTCGGCGACGTGCTCGATGAGGTCAAGAGCCTGAATCTGACGTCGCTGTCGGTGGAGGAGCTGGCGGAATTGGTGGAGACGTACGAGGAGCCGGATGAGGAACCGGAGTCCTTGGCGGCCAGGGCGAAGGAGCGGCTCGCGGCGGGGGACGCGACCGGGGCGATCGACGACCTGGTGCGGGCGGTGGCGGCCGTGCCGTCGAACGGCGAGTACCGGGCGGCGCTCTTGGACGCGCTCGGCAGAAGGGAGGACGCATGATCAGGGACCCTCACACCGTCTGGAATGGGCGGTATCCGTACGAGGCGCTGGAACCCGCGGGCATCGGGCCCGCCTCCACGCAGGACGAGGTCGAGGACGCCTCGTTCACGCTGATGACCAAGCGCCTGATGAACCCGGTGACCCAGACCGCCTGGGATGAGTTGCGCGAGTTGCCGAAGCGGCTCTTGGCCGACGCGCTGCTGTACGACGTCGACACCGAGGCCGAGATCGAGCGGGCCGGGGCGTGGGTGCGCCGCGAGCGCGAATCCCAGGCGCAGGTCGACACCGACAGGTACTGGTCGATGCCGCCGGAGCTGCCGGCCGCGCTGGCCGCGGACCTGCCGGAGCTGGAGGTCGGGCCGCCGCCCGAGGTCGAGCTCCCGGCGGAGGCCGATCAGTTCCCGTCCCAGGCGTTCATAGACAAGCTGATCAGGTTCGACCGATAGCCATGAGGAATGAACGGTCCGCGTTCATCGACACCCAGTCCCGGCCCGATCGATAGCCACAGGAACGAGGAGCCCATGCCGAAGAAACCCGCCCCCCGCCGCAAGCCGGTGCGGCGCAGGCCCCAATCCCCGGTCGAGCGGCCCGCGGCCGCAGCGGAGGCCGTCGAGCAGCCCGCCTCGTTGCGCGGCGCCCTGGCGCAGAACCTGGCCGACAATGCGCGGCTCATGCGCGAGCTGGAAAGCCAACGCGCGCAGACCGAGTCGTTGGCCAAGGAGCTCAACCGGCTCGACATGGACCTGAGCCGGTCCGCGCGCGGCGTCCTGGAGGCGGCCGATGCGCTGGAGCGGCTGCACGGGGCCGAGACGGACGATGTCGAGGCGTACCGGGCCAGTGTCCGTCGCACCGCCGACGAGCTGTCGAAGGCGCTGGGTCGGCACTCGGGGATCGAGCTCATCGGCAGGCCGGGCGAGCTCTTCGACCCGTCCGTCCATCGGGCCATCGAGGCCCGCGAGGACGCCGAAGCACCCGCGGACACGGTGCTGGCCGTGGTCGGGCGCGGCCTCAAATACCGCGGGGAGCTGGTCCAGACCGCCTCCGTGATCGTCTCAACAGGACAGAAGACCCCATCCGAAGAGGGAGCAACCGAATGACCGCCATAGGGATCGATCTGGGCACCACGAACTCCGTGGTGGCGCGGCGCGACGGCGCCCGCGAAGGCGCGGCGGTGGTGAAGGTCCACGGCAAGAGCGGCACGCCGTCGGTGGTGGGCCTGCGGCGGCGCGACGGCAAGGACGAGTTCCTGGTCGGCGCCAACGCCCTCAACTTCGCCAAGCGCGACCCCCAGCACACCATCCAGTCCGTCAAGCGGCTCATGGGGCGCGACTTCGCCGACCCGGCCGTGGAGCAGGCGCGGGGGCGCCGGGCTTACCAGATCACGACGGGGCCGGGCGGGGACCCACGCGCGCACGTGGTCATGGGCGACACGACGTATTCGCCGGTCGAGGTGTCCACGATGATCCTGCGGCACTTGCGGGACGGGGCGCAGGAGAAGCTCGGCGAGGACGTCACGGCCGCGGTCATCACCGTGCCGGCGTACTTCCAGGAGGCGCAGCGCACGGCCACCCGCGAGGCCGGGGAGGCCGCGGGGATGGTCGTCAAGCGGATCATCGACGAGCCGACCGCCGCGGCGATCGCGTTCGGGCTCGAGTGGGACAAGGGCGAGCGGCGCCGGGTCCTGGTCTACGACCTGGGCGGCGGGACCTTCGACATCTCGATCCTCAACACCACGCAGGACGCGGAGGGGCAGAACCACTTCCAGGTGCTCGACTTCGTTGGGGACAACTGGCTCGGCGGCGACGACTTCGATCTGCTCATTGTGGACAAGATCATCGACTGGGTGAAGCGCGAGTCCGGCACGGACCCCGCGGGCGACACCAAGTTCCTGTTCCTGGCCAAGGAGGCGGCCGAGGAAGCGAAGCGGGAGCTGACCGAGTCCGACAGCGCCGACATCATCATTCCGGCCGCGTTCCGCACCGCCGGGGGCGTCGGCGATGTCGAGATGACGCTGTCGAAGGACGAGTTCGACGCGATGATCGAACCCTTGGTGGACAAGACCCTCGGCCTGGTCCGCCAGGCCCTGGAGCGGCAGAGCCTGAGCACCGGCGACGTCTCGGACGTGCTGCTGGTCGGCGGCTCCACGCTGGTCCCGAAGGTGGCGGCGTCGGTCGAGCGGATGTTCGGTCCGGGCAAGGTGCGCAAGCACATCGACCCGATGGAGTGCGTCGCGATCGGCGCCGGCATCCTCGCGGACACGCTCCGCGGCGTCGAGTGCGCGGCCTGCCAGGCGGTCAATGACGAGTCCGATCTCGTCTGCTCCCAGTGCGGGGAGAGCCTGACCAATGCGCGCTCCGCCGGGGACACGCACGTGTACGACGTGACCGGAATGGCGCTCGGGGTCGCGGCCGTCAAGGGCAGCAACGCGGACGCGTTCGTGCCGATCATTCCGCGCGGCACGCCCTACCCGCTGGCCGAGTCCATGCACGAGGCCTTCAGCACCACCGACGGCCGCAAGATCCTGGTCCCGGTGTACGAAGGGGACAGTCCTGTCGCGAGCGAGAACCACGAGCAGGGCGTCATCGACTGGGAGCTGCCCGAGGAAGTCGACGCCAACACCCGCGTCGACGTGGCGTTCCTGTTCGACCGCAATAGAGAGCTGCACGTCAAGATCTCCGTCCCGGGCACGCCGTTCGAGAAGGACCTGACGCTCAAGGTCGACGCCGCCCGCACGAAGGCGCCGGCGAAGACCGAAGTGGACGAGGACGACATCGCCTACCGCGAGGACCTGATCGTCACCGTCGAGGCCGCGCGGCACTTCGTGCGGGTCTATGAGCAGTACCTGGACCCGTCGCAGGCGATGAAGATCGAGTCGGACCTCAACCGGGCCGAGCAGACCCTGATGCTGTCGGATCCGGAGGAGTGCCGCCGCATGACCGACGTGCTCAATCGGGACATCTTCGGCGCCGGACTGGCGACGCAGCTGTACCTCGCCGAGCGCGCCGCCAGCCAGGCCAGCCCCGAGGACGCCCAGCGCATCAACCACTCGGTCGCGAGCCTCCAGAAGGCGCACCTGGAGGGCCGCACCGGAACGGTGCAGCAGCAGTCCCAGGCACTGAACGCCATGCTGGCCAAGGTCAGGCAGGAATCGGCCTCGCTGCGCGAGGTCGAGGACGCCGAGAACTTCGACGGCATGCTCCGTCGCCTCGAAGAGTCGTAATCCCTATAGGATATATCCTATAGGATTTAGGAGGCTTCTCATTACCGCTATCGGGCCCGGGGCGACGCGATGAGCGTCGTCAACCTGGGAGTGGACCTCGGCGGCACCGCCCTGCGTGCCGCCTACGGCCACGGCGTCGAGGCCGCCGGTCACTTCGAGGTGCGCGGGAAACGCTGGCCGTGGCTGCTGTGCGAGCCTCCGGCCCGCCCCGGGATGGCCGCCGCGTTCCCGAGTTTGAAGAGCCGCTTGGGAATCACCGACACCGTCCGGGTCGAGGGCGTCGCCGTCGACCCTGTGGCGGTGCTGGCCGCCGCGCTCAGCGAGATCCGCGACCGGGTGGTGAAGGAGACCGATTCCCGCTTGGGGCACACCGCGATCGGGGTCCCGGCCCGGTTCTCCTCACGGCAGCGGGGCGCACTGCTGCGCGCGGCCGAGCAGGCCGGACTGCCCGAGGTGAGCCTCGTCAGCGACTCGATCGCCACCGTCATCGCCCACGCGGGCCCCGAGGCCACCGGCACGTACCTCGTGTTCGGCATGGGCTACACCGGATTCGAGCTCGGCCTGGTCCGCGCCGCGCGGGGACGCTACCGAGCGATGGGCTACGACGGCGCCGCCTCCCCCGGCGGCGGCCTCTTCGACACCCGCGTCCTTCAATCCCTGCTCGACGCCCTCGCCGGCCAGCGGGTCGCGATCGAGGACCAGCTCGGCGGCGAATCCGGCTGGCACCTGCTGCGCGAGACCGCCGCCGAGATCAAGGAGCGCAGCGCGGCCGGAGATCCGCGAACCTTCCTGTCGCGCATCGGATTGCGGCGCACCTCCGTCTACTTCTCACAGGAGGTCTTCGACGAGGACATTCGGCGCGTGGCGACGGGAAGCCTCGAACGCGCCGGGGCCGTCCTGGAGGAGGCCGGCCTGGAAGCGGAGGACATCACGGCCCTGCTCCTGACCGGCGGCAGCAGCCGCATGCCGATCATGGGCGCCCTGGCAGAGGCGACCGGACTGCCGGTCGAGCGGGCCGGGCCGATGTCGCTCGAACTGGGCGCGCTGCGGTACGCGAGCCAACTGGCGTCGCGGTCCTCGGCGGTGGCTGACGAGGCGCCAGAGCCCGAGGCCGAGGACTCCCCCGAGCCCGCCGTGCAGGCGCCGCCCTTGCCGGCCACGCTCCTGACGTCCCCCGAGGAAGCAGCGGCCGCTCCGGACAAGGCCAGCGGCGACGCACTGGACAAGGCGCGGCAGCTGCTGCAAAAGGGCCGTCTGGACGAGGCGGAGAAGACGGCCCGAGAGGTGATGACGGAGGCGGAGGCGGTGCTGCGGGACATCGTCGCCCGCCGCACCGGCGCCGTACCCGAACCCGATCCCGACCGCGCCCCGGGCCCGACCGGCGACGCCGAACGCCTCCGCGCCCGCGCCCGCAAGTTCTTCGAACTGGGCGAGTTCAAGGAGGCCATCCACGTCATGCACATCGCCTGGGAACGCGACGACGGCGGCTCCGAGCTCTTCGCCGAGATGGTCCAGATGCACTGCGACGCGGCCATGACCCGACCCACCATCGCCAACTTCAAGCGTCAAGAGGCCTGGCTCAAATGCGCCATCAGCCACGACGCCGGCAACGCCCGCATCTTCGACCTCCTGGCCGAACGCTGCTTCCTCCACGCCCAGGCCCTCAACCGGACCAACCGCAAGACCGAGGCCCGCGAAACCCTGGGGGACGCCCTCAGGTGGAACCCCGAACACGAAGGCGCCATTGCCCTACTGCGCCAACTCAAACCACGTTGAACCCGGGAAATGAATACCGCCGAGTCCCCTGGCAAGTCGGCGCCGCCCACCCCTGCTCGACGAAGGTGTGGACCGCGGCATAGATGAGTCCGGCTTCCATGCGGCAAGATAAGCCGTGTGCAAATCAGGATGCTCGGCTCATTCGAAGTCCAGACCGGCGACGGCGTCGCGGTAGAGGTCCCGGGTGCCCGGTTGCGCGGGCTGCTGGCGGCGCTCGCGCTCGAACCCGGCCGGATCGTCCCGCGGGCGAACCTGGTCGACTGGATCTGGGGCGAGGAGTCGCCGACGGACGCGGTGAACGCCTTGCAGGTCCTGGTGTCCAGGCTGCGCAAGGTGTTGCCGGATGGACTCGTCGAGGCGAAATCCGGCGGATACCGGCTGGCCGTCGAGCCCGACGACGTGGACGTGAGCCGGTTCGAGGCCCTGGTCTCCCGAGCCCGCACCGCCGAGGACCCCGAACGCGTGGCCCTGCTGCGCTCGGCCCTGGACCTGTGGCGCGGTACCCCGATGGAAGGCATTGCGCTGCTTGGCAGCAGGGCATTCGACGCCGCCGTCGCCGGGCTCGGGGAGCGCTACCTCGCCGTGCTCGGGGACCGAGTGGAGGCGGAGGTCCGCCTCGGCCGCGGCGCGGACCTGGTGTCCGAGCTGACCGACCTGGTGTCGAGATACCCGCTGCGCGAGGGCTTCGTCGCGGCATTGATGCGCGCCCTCGTCGACGCGGGCCGGGGCGCCGAGGCGTTGACGGTCTACCAGCAGCTGTCGGAGCGCCTGGCCGACGAGTACGGCGCCGACCCCTCGGCCGAGCTGTCGGCGCTGCACACCGCGTTGCTGCGCGGCGAGATCGGGGGACGGACCCAGAACCGCCGGACGAACCTGCGCTCCGAGCTGACCTCGTTCGTCGGCAAGGACGAGGAGGTCGCCGCGGCCTGCGAACTCGCCGCCAAACACCGACTGGTCACCTTGACCGGCGCGGGCGGCTCCGGCAAGACCCGAATGGCCACCGAGACCGCCCGGACAATGCTCACCGACCTGCCGGACGGGGCCTGGCTGGTGGAACTCGGGACACTTCAGGACGGCGGCGAGCTGGCACAGGCCGTACTGACCGCGATCGGCCTGCGCGACCAGTCCCTACTCGGCGGGGATTCCAGTGGGGGCGCGGCGGACCGGCTCATCGCCGCCGTCCGCGAACGCGCGATGCTGCTGGTCCTGGACAACTGCGAGCACATGATCGAGGCGGCCTCACAGTTCGCCGACCGGCTCCTGGGCGAATGCCGGAGCCTGCGGATCATCGCCACCAGCCGGGAACCGCTCGGCATCACCGGGGAGGCGCTGTGGCAGGTCGAACCGCTCGCCCTGCCCGCGGAGAGCGCGAGCCCGGCCGAGGCCGCCTCCTCGCCCGCGGTTCGCCTACTGCGGGACCGGGCCGACGCGGTGCGGCGCAACGTCGGATTCGACGCCGAGACGATGTCCACAATGGCGCGCATCTGCCGGGCGCTCGACGGGATGCCGCTGGCGATCGAGCTGGCCGCGGCCCGCCTGCGCACCATGTCGGTCGATCAGCTGGCGGACCGACTGGACGACCGATTCAAGCTGCTGACCGGCGGCAGCCGCACCTCCCTCGCCCGCCACAAGACGCTGCGCGCGGTGGTGGACTGGAGCTGGGACCTGTTGAGCGAGGCCGAACGCGACCTGCTCAAGCGACTGTCGGTCTTCGCCGGCGGCGCGAGTCTCGAAGCGGCGGAACGCGTGTGCCCGGAAGACGAATACGCGCTCGACCTGCTGACCGCACTGGTGGAGAAGTCGCTGCTGGTCTCCTACGGCGAGGGCGAGCCGCGCTACCGGATGCTCAACACCATCAAGGAATATGCCGCGCAGCGGCTTGCCGAGGCCGGGGAGTCCGAGTCGGCGCGCCGGGCGCACCTCGCCTACGTCACCGATCTGGTCGAGCCCGCCGACGCGCATCTGCGCCGGGCCGAACAGCTCGACTGGCTGGCGGCGCTCGAAGCCGAGCACGACAACATCACCGCGGCCCTTCGCGGGGCGATCGGTGAGGGATGGGCCCAGGAGGCGATGCGGCTCGCCGGGGCCGCGGGCTGGTACTGGTTCCTCAGTGGACATAGAGCCGAGGGCACCGAGTTGTCCGTCGCGGCGGCCTCCCTGGATGGCGAGGCGTCCGACGAGGTGAGGGCGCTGGCCTACAGCGTCGTGACACTGTTCCTGACCTCCGGGTACGGCGGCGATCAGTATCAGGCGCAGGAGTGGATCGAGCAGTCGCACCAGCTCGCCCAGCGCTCCGGGGCCAACCACCCGATGCTCGCGTTCACCGGACCGCTGGAGCGAATGCTACGGGAGCCGACCGACTTCCTCCCCGCGTTCGAGGAGCTCTTCACCGTCCCAGATCCATGGGTGCGCGCGCAGGCCCGGCTCAGTCGCGCTCGGTTGCGGCTCACGCTCTTCAGCGATGAGACCGATGTGGACAGCGATGTCGAGATCGCCCTGGAGCAGTTCCGCGCGATCGGCGACCGCTGGGGAACCTCCTCGGCGCTGACCCTGCTGGCCGATCGGCTCGCCGCCCGCGGCGAGTTCGCGCGCGCCTGCGAGCTCAATGAAGAGGCGGCCGGAGCGCTGACCGAGGTCGGCGCCACCGAGGAAGTGGTCGGCGTGCGGGCGCGGCAGGCGCAGCTGTACTGGCTCCTCGGCGACGAGCGCTCCAGCGCCACCGCCATGGCCCAGGCGCAGCAGGGCGCCGACCGGATCGCCTGGCCGAACACCCTGGTCGAGCTGGCGTTCTCAAAGGCGCATCTGGCACGCTGGCGCGGCGAACCGGACCTGGCGCGCGAGCAGCTGGAGGTGGTCCGCTCGAGCATCGTCGACACCTGGAGCGGCGTCGACTTCTCGATCAAGGACCTGCTCGCCTACCTCGCGGAGGACATCGACGAGGCCCGCGCGCGCCGGGCCGAGGCGCTCCGCGCCGCCGACGAGGTGGCTTATCCGCCGATGATCGCGCTGGCGATGATCGGGATCGCGGATCTCGCGGTGCGGCTCGGTCAGGACCGGCAGGCCGTGCGGCTGCTCACGGCGAGCGACATCGTGCGCGGCGCGCCGGACCGCGCGCAGCACGACGCCAACCGGATCATCCAGGACACGCGGAACCGCCTCGGCGAAACCGAAATCGCAGAGGCGGTTCTCGAAGGGCGGCAGGGAGACTGGCGCGAAATGGCCGAAGCCGTTCTCGCCACCTGACCGATCAACGCCAGCCCTGGAACCGCGACGACCGCTGCGGCGCGTCGTGGCCGGCGCCGGCGCGGTGGACCACGATGTCGCCGGCGTGACAGCGGGCGCGCACCTTGACGATCCGGTCGGACCGCTCCGGGGCGCCCGCCGCCGCAAGGTAATCGCGGACATCGCCGACCGTGGCGCGCGCGTCCAGCTCGACGGCACCGCCTGCGGCGATGCCGATCGACAGCCCGCCCGTGGCGGAGTTCAGATCGACGGTGTCGCCGCCGAACTGGGCGATGCGGATGTCGCCGCCGATGTTCCTGACCTGCGCGGTGCCGTCGATCCGGCGGATCCTGATGTCCCCGTTGCCCTTCACGTCGGCTTCGCCGCTCACGTGGTCCACGATCACCTTTCCGCCGGTGGTCCGCAGCCGCACGTCGACGGCCTGGGCGACCCGAATGTCCCCGATGGCGGTCTTCAGGCGGCAGGTGCCGACCGCGCCCTGGACCAGGTACTCGCCCTGAGCGGTGTCGCCCTGCACCTCCGAGCCGGTCGGCAGTGCCACCAGTACCCTGACCGAGCCGTACTTCTTGGTGAACAGGGTGCGCAGCCTCGGGTGCGAGACCCGCAGCCTGCCGTCGGCGAACTCGACGACGACGTCCGCGGCGGCCTCGACGTCCAGCTGCCGCGACGGGTCGATCGGGTGGACCTCGACCACGGTGTCGGCGCGATCCGAGGCGTTGAAGCGGATGTCTCCAAGGATGATGTCGACCGTGGCCGAGATCGGCCCGGGGGTGTTGAAAGTAGCCATGGTGGTGTGCTCCTGCTGGATTGTCGTCGGGTTTTCTTCGCTGCGACAACAATCGCCCAACGCCCTGTCACCGGACTGTCCCCGTCCTGTCGCGGCCCCTGGCGGGCTGTCACCGGCGCTCACAGTGTGACGACGGGCGGGACGTGATCCCGGAAAGCACGAAACCGCCGCGCACCTCTTATACCCGATGTGCTGCGCCAACTGGTATCACGGCCAGTTCAAGATCCTGCCGCACTGGGACCGGGTGCGAAGTACCCGCTCGCGGACGGCCTCCAGATCCTTGAGGGCGATACCGCGATCGCACCGCTCGCGGCCGCTCAGCGACCTCCGGGCTGTTCACTTCGTCGGACGTGGCGATGCTGAGGTCAAGGCGGCCGGCGCGGACAGCATCAGCGGCCCCGGGTCAGCGAAGAACTGCGGGCTCGCACACGTCCGGGAATACCCAGGGCGACCAGGGCGGCGGCGAGGCAGATGACGGCGGCCGCGGTAAACACTTCGGCGTACTGGGTCGCGAGGGCCGCGTCGAGGGCATCAATGTAGTCGGCTTGAAGCTCGAGGTATTCGGCTTCGGGGATGCCGAAGGGCAGGGGCGTGTCGAGGTCGGCGGTGGAGGCCTGGAAACGGTGGAGGCTCCAGGAGGTGAGGGCGGCGACGCCGACGAGCATCCCCATCATGCGGGCGACGACGACCACGGCGGAGGCGGTGCCGTGGCTGCCTTCGGGGGTGGTGCGCAGCGCGGCCGAGGAGAGCGGGGCGATGGTGATGCCGAGCGCGGCGCCGGCGAGGGAGAGGGCGGGTTCGATGTCGGGGACGGCCCGGGCGATCCAAAAGTACGCGGCGGCAGCAGCGGCGAAACCCAGGACCGCGGGGACGCGCTCACCGAATCGGGAGGCGAGAAAACCTCCGACCAAAGCGCCCACCGGAAGCCCGGCCAGGAACCACATCAGGAGCGGCACTCCGCCTGCCGAGTCGAGACCATGGAGGGTCTGGGCAAGGAGCTGCACGTCGACGAGGGTGACCATGAGGACTGCTCCGGCGGCGAGGGCCATGGTGACGGGAAGCAGCGCGCCACCGGCGAGCCCCTGCAGCGCACGTCCGGCGACGAGCGGAACCAACTCGGTCGCGGTGGCGCTGACGACCGAACCGATGGTGAAGGCAACAAGGCACGCGTAGATGACGACCTTGCGCCCGAACCGATCGGAAAGCCGTCCGAGCAACGGCATCCCGGCCGTGTAGCCCAGCAGGTACCCGGTCACCAGGGGCGTGGCCCGCTCCAGGTGGTTCACCGGGATATCGAACTCGTCGATCATGTCGACCTGGACCGAGACGAGCACGTACGCGTCGATCGATCCGATGAGGACTGCGACCCCGGCCGCGCCGATCGCGACCCGGCGGCGGGTCGGACCGGGTTCAGGGGGCTTCAATCGTCACCGGATCATCGTAATCGGACAGGAGCAGGGTCACCGTCGCGTCGCCTTGGGTGAACTCGGCTTTGACGACGCGGGCGGTCTCCTGGTCGAACCAGAGGGTGGCGGCATTCCAGTCCCCTTCGGCGGGAATGAAAGTGGCGAAAGCAGCCGGATCGAAGACGACCTCGTACCGAAACGTGGCAACCCTGTCGACGTCCTCGGTGTCTTGAGGTTCGGCGGAGTCGACGGCCTCCAGCAGCGTGGCGATCCCCGAATCAGGGGAGAGCAGGATGGTCGGGTCGTACGGCAGCATGTCATCGCCGACGGAGACCTGCTGGTAGCCGCCGGTCGGCCCCTTGGCCCAGGCGTCCTCGTCGATGATGACGTATTCGGCTTCGACGTCCATGCCGAACGCGGTGAGGGTGCCAGTGCCCTCGGCGGAGCCGTCAGCGGTGACGAACCCGTCGGCGGCTTTCACGTTGAAGCCGTCGACGCTGCCGTCCACAGTGCGGTCGAACCGGACGCTCTCGACCTCGGCCATCGCCGAGGCGGCATCGGGAACGACCTCATCGGCAGGAGGCACCTCCTCCTTGGAGCAGGCACTGACGGCGACGAGGGCGATGGCACTGAGCACGAGGGGAATCGAACGCATGCCTCTGATTCTCTGCCGCCAAGCCGGTCCGCGACAGAACTAGAGCATTCGGCGGCACGCTCCTTGCCGGCGGCTGGTCCCGGGATCACGGCGCTGCCTGTCGATCGAGAACCGGAAAATAGCAAGGTCAGTGGGGATCGGTGTTCATCGTCCGGGCGAGTCCATTCCAGCGCGAGCCGAACGCAGCAGGAATGACTGGAATTCCGCATGCCGAAACCTGTACGCTGCCCCATCCTGGCGAAGGAGGCGTCGCCGATGGCATTCCTCGAGAGCTCCGAGCAGGTCCCACGGCAATTCGCCTTCAATGGCCAATATCGCGTTCGCTATGCGAAAGTTCCACCATGTGGAAGTCTGCGCCAGCAGCACTGACGTCCAAAAAGCCATCACGATCGCCAGGTACCACCCCCCGCTAAGGGAGAAAAACGAACCCATCAACCCTACGATGGCCAGAATGCGCACCAGCAGTGCGTTTCGGTCTGCCTTGAGCGCTGCACGAGGATTCTCCGCGCGTGGTTCCTTCCGCGGGGCAGCGGACCAGAAAGCCAAGTACACCAATGTCATCATCAGTCCGAATACTGCGACGCCTCTATAAAATGACGCGTCGATCACCACGTTGATCTCGACATCGGATTCGATCAGGGTGCCATCAGACGTCGTATAGCGAGTATCCAGGACCTCGGAGAGAACTCGGGCAAGCATGATAGTCATGCCGGCTATGAACCCCGCGGCCGCGAAACCGGCCACGAGGCTGAAAGCCGATCGGCGAAGGAACTTTCGTCCACTGGCGAACCCGATTCGTTCCAGATTCATGCGTTTCTTACTCTTCGGGCCAGGTATCGCCAATGACCCTATGAGACTCCCGACAGCGATGCCAGTGCCGACCAGGAATACCAGGTCGGTCAAACTCGTCGGAGGAGTGAAAAGCGGCAGGAACGTCAGTGTCCACATAATCGAGGTCATCGCGCCGACTACCAGGCGGCCTCGAACCCGATACCGAAGCCGGAGACTCCCCGGCAGTCGCCCCAAGGCAATCTCACTCGCTCTCATTCCTTCGAGCCAGACGGCCAAGAACTTCAACCACCGTTGGACATCGCCCGGATCAAGGTTCACACGCCTTCGTCGACGACCGCTACGGAAATCACGATCAACACCCGTATCGGGACCCATCGAGTCTTCGCGCTGATGCCGGAAGACACTGCGAGCAAACTCGCTGTGGAGCCGATCTTGGATTTCTGAAAGGGTGCTCATCCGCACCAATTCTTCCGGCCGGGAGGCGGTTCCTCGATAGACCTCGCGCATCAGGCCCACCGTCAGAGGAAGCGATAGCGCCTCAGTCAGTGGCTCGTGGCCCCCTTCAGCGACCGCCGCGCGAACCTCACGCCATCGGGGCTCACATCGCGGGTCCAAGTACCCGAGCGATCTCTCGATCGTCAGCGGTCGCAGTTCAACCGCGACGGCCGATTTGAGCGGGCCGGTCTTCTCCATCGCCTTCTGAAGCTCAGGTTCCCGCGAAGTGACCACTATGGGACCACCATCGGCAAGGTAATCCTCTATGCCTTCGACGGCGGCGTCAATGTTGCTCGAGATCTCATCCAAACCGTCGAGCAACGGCATGATCCGGTGATTCTGCATCAGCCATACGGCATCCTGACGGCTCATCCGATAGTTCTGCCGAAGTTGTTTGACCATCCAGTCGGCAAGGCCTGATTTCCTCGGAACCCAGTCGGCCATCGAGAACAGAACCGCGACACGATCATCGATATTGGATCCGGTGGCAGGGTCCTGCAATGCGATCGCCAGGTTCATGGCCATCACCGTCTTACCAGATCCAGGAGGGCCGATTATCACCAGTCGCCTTGGGGGAGATAGCAACAGGGTCTCAATTTTCGGCTTCGACGCCACACTCGTGCCTGTCGAGCTCCAATCGATGGCCAACTCGGATCTGTCCGCAACGCATTGCACTGACAACTCCTGAAGGGCCGCGTTCCTCACCTGCTGTGACAGTTTGTCAGCCATGCGCTCCATTTGCTCTGATTCAGACACCTTCGGCGCCGCCGGTACGTTGAGGTACCGTACGTACTCGATCCCCCAGATGATCACGAATGCGAGCGCGCCGACCAGGAACGCAACGGCTTTGGGGACGACGTAGAGCAGGCCGAGCATCACCACGGAAGTGATCGACCCGGCCGCGATCAGTGCCAACCGCGCGGCCGGTTTCGACTGTTCGAGCCACCTCCCGAAGGGCTACAACAAGAACGAGATCGCGCGGGTCATATGCTCGGCGAAGACCTTGGCCCGCTCGGAATCGAAGGCGGGATCGAAAGCGATTTCGGCTGGAAGGCGGACATGGAGTTCCGCATGTAACGGCGTGAGCGCTGGATCGAGTCCGAGCGCCCAACCCAGCTCCTCATCGGCGAGGACGCCCTAACACTCGATCTCGGATTCGAGAAGGCACTGCCGCATCTGCGGTTCGATGTGCAGAACGCCGTCCCTGGAGGGGACGAGGAGGAAGAAGCCAAGGTCCGCGAGTCCCGTTTCGTCATCGCCCAGATGCTCGCGGCCATCGGACACCTTGACGAGGCGCTGACCGAATTCGAAGCCGTCCGCCCACTGCTCGCCGCCGCCTTCGGCGCCAGTTCGATACAGATCAGGAACCTCGGCAAGCACATCGGACGGTTGCGAGAGGCGGCCCGGGACGGATCGCAGTCTCAGTGGTGACGGCCCACGTTCGACAGGAGGGAGGTCGAGCGGGATCAAGTCAAAATGCGTTCGAGGTCGGAGCAGAGTTTGCGGAATGACCGCGAGCTCCCCCGGGCGGCATCGAGGTCGAGGAGCTTGGCGAACTGCTTCTGGTGAACGGCTGGCTTGTACGGTCGGCCCCTTGGCATCCGCTTGGTGAACCAGCCCTTGGCGTCGCGGATCGCCTCGGGGTCGGGCGGTGGGCGGAGGTCCTCGGGCAGCCCGAACTTGCCCGCGAATGAGGATGCCGCTGCGAGGAACCAGGCCTCGAACTCGCGATTTGGGATGACCACGAAACTCGGTGCGTCGGGATGTACTACTTTGGCAAGGTCGCGAAGGTGTTCCGCCAAGGTCATCGGGCATTCGTCGTCTGCGTCGATCATGATCAGCACTCCGCTCGGAAGCGGGCGGAGCGTCATCGCCTCGCGAAGCGCTGCGGCAAGGCCGTGGCTCTTGAGCAGCAGATCGCGGGGCTTACGGTTGGGCGGATGTACATGGACATACCGCTGATCGTCCAACCAGGGCAGCAGCCGCGCCAGGAGTGCCTGCACTGCTTCCCTTTCCCCGTGGCCTTCGACGATCGGTGCGATCACGGGGACTGTCATGCGGGCTCCCCGTCGGGACCCTCGGTCTCCGGATTCACACGCGCGGGGTGCATGGAACCGACTCGCAGAAGTTCGGTCAGGGTCAGGATCTTGTCGTTGAAGAGACTGCATCCGACCTCGTCCAGTGGGCCGACCACCGTCGCCGCGTCGATGTTCTCCACGGCGAGGATGTGTTCAGGTCTGGCTTCCTTGTTGTCCAATAGATCTGGGCTCTGGGTAGTGACCATTACCTGAGTGTTCTGCGATGCCGCCGCCAGGATTTCGTAGAGCAGACCCAGTTTGGGTGGATGCAGAGCCTTCTCCGGCTCCTCGATGCCTATGAACGGAATGGCCCCATCGAACACGTGAGGTTGCAGCAATGCGGCGAGAATGCCGCCCAGTCGAAGGGTGCCCTCGGAGAGCGCCCACCGCTGCACCTTCAGCTCGGTGTCCCCTGATTTAGCGGCGAAGCGGCCCTCGACTGCGGAGACCGTCCCGTCCAACTCTGAACGCTGGTCCAAGCCGATCGCATTCGGGATCATCGCGGAGAGGTACGCGTCGAGCGTCTCCTTCGCATCGGGATCGAGTTCGGCGATGCGGCCGAGAATATGGCCCAGATGCTCACCATGCGGCCCAAGCCTGTCGGGACGCATTGCCGGGTCGCTGTCATCAATGCCGCGCAACGCGGACATGTGCAAGTCGTAGAAGCTGGCGGATTTGAAGAAGTCCACTACCGCACGTCTTGGATCGGTGCCCGCATATTGATTCAGGGCCAGGCTGCCGGGATCTAGCTCGAACCCGAGGGGGAGTTCGGCAACGCCGCGATCGCCGAAGGCCGCCGCGTCGTCTCTTCTGGCGATCCCAGCGTCTTCCCAGCTGCCGAACCCTTCGAAACGCTCGGACAGCACCGCGGCCCTGCCAGTGGAATCACTCCCAACGGCGAACTCGTAGCGAGCGTCCCCTGCGGGCGCGTCACCAGATTCAGGACGATGAAGATGAAGTCCAATCGACATTGCGGCCGCATTGGATCCGCCGGAGCCAGGCGCCATATGGAGGATCTGCCGCAGGCCTCCCCGCCGCTGAATGGCATCGGTGAGCGAGTACGACAAGGCATCAGAGGTGAATCGGATTGCATCCATGAAGTTGGACTTGCCCGCAGCGTTCGGCCCGACCAGTACATTCAGTGAACCCAGCTCGACATCGCAGGCTCGAATCGATCTAAAGTTCTCGATGCGAACCCGGCTGATCGAGATTCTTGGCCACATGGCGTCTGCGGTCTCCATCAGATGTCGCAAGGTGGGCTAGAGGCAGCCTGCAGCAACTGTCCGGTTCTAGAACCTTGAGGAAGGGATCCTCGCATGCCCTCACTGAGTTGGGTGAACGCGGCGGAGGTCACCTGCCTCGATGCTTCGGAGGACTCCGTCATCATCCACCTTCCAACGTGCGCCAGCTGAGGGCGACGATAACATGTCCAGGTCAACTGGCGATACTCCGCCGCAAAGGCCGACTCGAAACCCCACCATTCACACAAAAAGGCCTGCGCGAGCTGAAGACCCATACAAGCCTGTGCAGTGCCCCGAGTGGGACACCTAAAACCATCGCGCATCAGAGCTCGAGCCCTATCAGCGGCTGCGGGGTCGGATCAGGGACATGCCCGCTAACGGCGGTCGGCGGCGGCCTCGACGTCCAGCTGCCGTGACGGGTCGATCGGGTGGACCTCGACCACGGTGTCGGCGCGGCCGGTGGCATTGAAGCGGATGTCTCCGAGGATGATGTCGACCGTGGCCGAGATCGGCCCGGGGGTGTTGAAAGTAGCCATGGTGGTGTGCTCCTGCTGGTTCGTCGCCGACGGGTTGTCGTCTGGTTTTCTTCGCTGCGACAACAATCGCCCAACGCCCTGTCACCGGACTGTCCCCATCCTGTCGCGGCCCCTGGCGGGCTGTCACCGGCGCTCACAGTGTGACGGGCGGGACGTGATCCCGGAAAGCACGAAACCGCCGCGCACCTCGTACACAGCGGTTTCGTTCGATGCCCCGGAGACGTCGGGGCGGGCCGCCCGGAGGGGGGGAACTCCCCCGGGCGGCCCGGCGTTCCTCCCTCAGAACCCCTTCTTCGCGAGCCAGGCGAAGATGTCGTCCTCGCGCCGCTCAGCCCCCTCCTCGGTCCAGGCGCCCATCGCGTGGGAGTCGAGGATCTGGCCGTCGCGCAGATAGACCACCCGGTCGCCCCGAGCCGCGCAGGCGGGATCGTGCGTGACCAGGACGATGGTGGTGCCGGCACGGTGGACGGACGTCAGGGCGTCCATCACCTCGGCGGTCATGGTGCTGTTCAGCGCCCCGGTGGGCTCGTCGGCGAAGAGGATCGCGGGTTCGGTGGCGAGCGCCCGGCAGATCGAGGCGCGCTGGAGCTGCCCGCCGGAGATCTGCGTGATGCCGTGCCGCTTGATGTGGGCGATGCCGAAGCGCTCCATCAGATCGTCGACCCGCTTGACCGCACCGGTCCGGTCTTTCGGTGTGGCCTTCAGCGCGGGGAGCAGGATGTTGTCCTGGATATTGAGGTTCTTCAGGAAGTACGCCTGCTGGAAGATGAACCCCATGCCGGTGAGCCTGACTCGGCTCATCTCGGCATCGGTCAGCGACGTGATCTCCTTGCCCCCGAGCGCGACACGGCCGCCGGTGGGCCGGTCCATGCCGCTGATGTTGTAGAGCATCGTCGACTTCCCCGACCCGGAGGCGCCCATGACGACGAGGAACTCGCCGTCGCCGACCGTCAGGTCGATGCCGTCCAGAACGTCGGTGGGCGGTTCAGTCGAGTAGAACGTCTTGGAGAGGTCGGTGCATTCCAGGATGACATTGTGTGTGTGGGACATGGTCGTACTCCTCTTCTCTAGCCTCGGATCCACATGCTCTTGTCAGCGCCGCGCAAGCGGGCGGTGAGGAGCAGCGCGCCGAGGTAACCCGCGGCTATCAGGACGAGCGGGTAGGCGACATAGGTGAGCCAGGGGTTGGGAATGAACGCGAGGTTGGAGATGCCGAGCCCCGCCATCGAGATCAGGGCGCCGACGAACGGTCCGCCGAGGACGGCCGCGAACGCGAGGCCGATCCCGGTCCCGAGACCTGCGGCCAGGAGCGTCTTCCACCGGACCTGCGCGATGATCTCGCCGGTCGAGAAGCCGATCGCGGCGAGCATGCCCATCTTCGGGCGGTCACTGGCCAATCGCAGTTTCAAGAACAGGCAGGTGATGAGCAGCGCGACTCCGACACCGAACACGAACGCCAGCACGGCCGCCCGCTTGAACGCGTCGGTCACGTACGCCATGGTCTGCCGGACGTACTCGCGCATGGGGACCACGTCGGCGCTCTGGAAGCGGTCGCCGTACTCCGACGCGATCGCCGCGGCATCGGCCCCGCCGACGGTGTCCGCGTAGACCACGTAGGCATCGGCGCCGCCGGGGACCTCGCCCTGCATCTTGGCGGTCAGACCTCCCGAGGTGAGGTCCTGGTAGACGCCAGAGACGACGGCGGTCGTCAGTTCCTCGCCGCGGCGCAGCGTCAACTCGTCGCCGGTCCCCAGACCGTACTTCTCGGCGTTCAGCAGGGACATGGCGATCTCGCCCTCCGCGGGCCGCTCGCCGTCGACGTACCGGACCGAGTTGGAGCCGTAGTCGCCGATCTCGACTCCGAGGCCCTCCCAGCCCACCTCGCCCTCGATCTGGTACTCGACATTGGCGAAGGTCTGCGTCCCACTGATCCGGTCGTCCTCGGCCATGTCCGCGACCATCGCCTCCCGGATCGCGTCGGCGTCGTCCGTGAACGCCACGTCGGCGCGGACGTCGGTCTCGGGGACGCCGAGATAGGTGACGAACCTGGGGCTGTCGAAGGTGGTGAACAGGTTCAGCGGCAGGGTCATGAGGACCGAGGCGAGGAAGAACACGAAGGGGATCAGCATCCACTGCCCCGCTTCGAGACGCAGGTCCAGCACTGCCAGACGCCGGGAGACGTTCCCGCCGCGGTACGTGGTCAGACTGGTCCTCCGCACCGTCCGCGCCTCGCGCCTCGCGCGGCGGACCGTCTGCTTCTCACTTTGCGTGGTGCCGTGGACGAGCGAACCGACGACCTCGATCTTGCGGATCCTGCCCAGCACCCGGCGGCAGATGACCACCACCACCGAGTACACGACCAGCAGCGCCCCCACCGGCACCAGGAACGTCGCCGGACTCGGCGGCGCCTCGGGGTAGTTCGCCTGTACCGACTGCGTCAGCAGGTTCGTCGCGACGACGGCGAGCAACCCGCCGATGAGGCACGCGAACAAGGCCAAGGCCCGGTACTTCGACATGTACAGGCCCATGATCGCCTTGTCGGACAGGCCGATCGCCTTCATCGCGCCGATCTCGCGGACCTCGTCCTCCAGCGTCCCGCGAATCACGAACCGCGCGTTCAGCAGCGCGATGGTGATGAGCAGCAGGCTCGAGAACACCAGCGCGAGCGCGACCGGTCCGTCGCTGAACGCGTTGACGAGGCGGATGATCTGGATCGTCACCGCCTGCCCCTGCTGCGGCAGGGCCGCATCGGATTCGTAGGCGCGCTGGAAGTCCGGCACCGCGGATTCGTCATCGAGGCGGTACCCGACGATGATCTCGGGCCTGCCTCCGTCCATCGCCTCCACGTCCGTGAAGTCGGTCTCGGAGACCAGGAACCGGGTCGACTCGGCGAGCGAGGCGCCCATCTGCGCATCGCGCACGAAGCCCGCGACCTGGAACTCCAGGACGGTGCCTCCCGAACTCAGCTCCAGTCGGTCGCCGATCCGCAAATCCTGCGACTGCTGGACCGACACCGGCACGTACACCTCGCCCACGGCCGGTTCGGGGACCGTGCCGTCCTTCTCGACCAGAAGATCGAATTCCCGGTTCGGCGTCACGAAGAGGTTGTCGACCAGGCTCTGGGAGAGGTCGCCGGATTCACCGTCGGAGGGGCGTTCCCATCGCAGCGTCTTGCCGTCGAATCCGACCATCTGCTGGACGTGCCAGGCTTCGATCTCGGGGTGCTGCGAAGCGAACCGCTCCAATGCCTCCAAGTCGTACTCGCCCTTGTGCATCTGCAGGAAGTGCGACGGCCGGGCTTCTTCGAAGAGCTGATCGACCGCTCCGAACAGGCGCTCCATGACCATCGCGCCGGTCGCCATGAGAAATGCGCTCAGGACCAGGACGATGAGGAGGGCGAAGCTCACGCCCTTGTTCCCCAGGAAGTCGTTGCGGATGTAGTTGAGGTTCACTGAATTTCCGGGTCTCATACCAATCTCCGAATCGCGTGAATCCGCCGGGAGGTCGAGCGTTGCGAGCTCGAGGTGCCGGCCGGAGGGGCACGGGTGAGCAGGTTCTGCTTCCCGCCGCATGACGCAACGGTATTTTCGGTCGAGTGCCACCGCATCGGTCTTAACCTCCAATCCGGTGGTGAGGTTGTCTCTACCCCAGGGCCGAGGTATCCACGGCGGCAACGGGGTGGAGATAACCTCACCCCGGCATCGGCAGACAGCGCTGATGCGGCCGGATACCGGGCGGAACTACAGTTCCCACATGGACTCCGTTTCCGGTGCACCCTCCGCATTGGTCAAGGCGCTCTGGGCGCCGGCGACCTGGCGGGCGCTCGCCCACCTGGTATCGGGCGGGATCATCGGTTTCGCCAGCGGTCTCACACTGCTGCTCCTGCTGATCTTGACCCTGTTCGGGGCGCCCACCGTCATACTTCCGCTCGTGGGCTGCGCGCTCATTTTGAAGCTCGGCGGTGCGCTCACCGCCCTCCAGCGGTCGCGCCACCGGGCATTCCTCTCCCTCGACCTGCCCACCGAGCCCTCCTCGGTCCCCTTCACCGTCAATCCGCAAGTGCTCGTGAGGCGATTGGGGGAACGCAGAACCTGGGTCCGGTTCGGCTACCACGTCTTCGCGGTCTTCTTCGGTTACGGCGCCGCATGGCTCGCCGTCGCCGCCTGGGCGTTCGGACTGGCGCTCATTGCGGCGCCGCTGTACCTGGGCGAGGGGAACGAGTTCGCGCATCCGTATGTCCTGTGCGGCTTCGGCATCGCCCTGGTGCTCGCGGCCCCCTGGACCACGCGGGGACTCGCCGCGCTCGACGCTCTGGCGGCGAGCCGGATGCTCGGCGTCCTCCGCAGCGAGGAGCAGGAGCGGCGGATCACCGACCTGACCGCCAGCCGCAGCGCCACAGTGGACGCCGCCGACGCCGAGCGCCGCCGCATCGAGCGCGACCTCCACGACGGCGCCCAGCAGCGCATCACCGCGCTGGCCGTCGATCTCGGCATCGCCCGCGCGACCATTCCCGACCTGTCGGAGGACGCCGATCGGGCGCTCGCCAGGGCGCACGAGGAGTCCAAACAGGTGCTGGCCGAACTGCGAGACCTGGTGCGGGGCCTGCACCCGGCGATCCTGGAGGACCGCGGGCTCGACGCGGCCCTGTCGGCGGTCGCGGCCAGGTCCCCGATCCCGGTGCGCGTCAAGGTCGTCATGGACCGCCGGGTGCCCCGCGACATCGAGGCCGTGGCCTACTTCGTGGCGTGCGAGTCGCTCACCAATGTCGCCAAGCACGCCGAGGCCACCCGGGCCGCCATCGAGGTCTCGCTGGAACCGGCGCTGCTGCGCCTCCACATCGTCGACAACGGCTCCGGCGGAGCCGATCCCGACCGCGGCACCGGACTGCGGGGCCTGGCCGACCGGGTGCGCTCGGTCGACGGGAACTTCCGTCTCACCAGCCCGGTCGGCGGGCCGACCAGCATTGAAGTGGAGTTGCCATGCGCGTCGTGATCGCCGAGGACTCGGTCCTGCTGCGGGAGGGCCTGGCCCGGCTCATGGAGGTCGGCGGCTTCGCGGTGATCGACACCGTCGGGGACGCCGAGCAGCTGCTGCGCTCGGTCGAGCGCGACTGCCCGGACCTCGTGGTCGCCGACGTGCGCATGCCGCCCGACCAGAGCGACGAGGGCCTGCGCGCCGCGCTGGTGCTGCGCCGCACTCACCCCGACCTGCCGATTCTCATGCTCTCCCAGTACGTCGAGGAGCGCTACGTGACCGAGCTGCTGACCGGGCGGCCCCGCGGTATCGGCTACCTGCTCAAGGACCGCGTGGCCGACGTCAGGGAGTTCCTGGACGCCGTCGAACGCGTGGCCGGGGGCGGCACCGCCCTCGACCCGGAGGTCGTCTCGCAACTGCTGGTGCGCCGCCAGGGAGACGAGCTCGATCGGCTCACCCCGCGCGAGCGGGAAGTACTGGCGCTCATGGCCGAGGGCCATTCCAACAGCGCCATCGGAGCGACGCTGTTCCTCAGCGACGGCTCCATCTCAAAGCACATCAACAGCATGTTCACCAAGCTCGGCCTTCCGCGCAGAGACATACACAACCGCCGGGTGCTCGCCATCCTCAAGTACCTGCGCGCGAGCGGAGAGGACTGAACGATGACCACCGTGCAGAGCAGTCCCGGGGACAAGGCGACCCCCGCACCGGCCCGGCGCCGGGCCTGGTTGATCGTAGGCGGCATCGCCACCGGAGTGGTCATGCTGCTGGCCGTGGCCGCCGCCGGGGGCAAGATCTGGTCCGCCCTCACCCCGGAGCGCAGCGAGGGCGACGCGGCGGTGTACGCCGCCCCGGTCTCGGGCGTCCAGATCGATGTCGAAGTCGGACAGGTGAACCTGAACGCGAGCACCGGCCCGGACTTGGAAGTGTCGCGCGAGACCACCTGGCAGGGCACCGAACCCGAGACCCCAGAGCAGTGGCGGGCCGACGGGACCTTCGAGGCGCGGGCGGACTGCGGGTCGGGCGGGTGGCTCCGGGACAGGCCCGAGTCCTGCGCGGTCGACTACGAGATCGCCCTGCCGCCCGGCGCCGCGGCCGAGGTCCGCACCTCGTTCGGCAACGTGAGCGCGACGGGTCTCGACGGCGTCGTGGACCTGCGGACCGGCATGGGCGACATCGACGCCCGCGGCCTGCGCTCGACCGACACCACAGTGGAGACGAGCGCCGGCGGCATCGGTCTGTCCTTCGCCGAGGTGCTGAGCGACATCGAGGCGGGCTCCGATGTGGGCTCGATCGTCGTCACCGTCCCCGCCGACGGGATGACCTACCACGTGGACGCCGACACCGGTATCGGAGACAGCGCCATCGACATCGACACCGTGCCCGCCGCCGAGGCCGACTACACCATCACCGTCGAAACCCGCATCGGCGACCTGCGGATCCAATACGCCCCTTGACATCCGCGGGAGTGCCCCCGTGACGAGAGAAGATCCGCCCGAGTCCATCGACTCGGGCGGAGCCTCGCCCGGCCGCAATGACGATCCGGGATCACCAGCGGCAGCCGAAACCGGCGCATGGCACATCGATGGCGGCGCGGTCGCTGTCGGCCCCGCAGTAGCGGGTGCCGTCGACGGTCCCGTCGGTGGTGTATTCGGCGGTGTAGGCCTCAAGCGTTTCGCTGGTGGCCGCGAGGATGTCCTGCGAGCCGCCTTCGTAGCGGCGTTCGGCGAGGCCTTCGGCGTCGGTGATGCCGGATCCGGCGTACTCCGGCGCCTGGTCCTCCCCATCACGACTGCGAATGAGGTAGAACGCGATCTCGGCCCCCTCGACGGACGCACCGTCCGAAGTGAGCCTGGCGGTGAGCGCGATCGGCTCGGTCCCGGATTCGGCGCTCACCTCGGTGACTTCAACGGTGGCGGCCTCGCAGCCGCTGGTGCCGGGGACGATTCCGCAGCCGGTGAGGAGCGTCGCAGCGAGCAGCAGCCCCGCCACGACCGCGACCGTCATTCTTCTGGACAATCCGGTTCCTTCTCGGGCAAGCAAAAGGGGGGCACACGCGGATCAGGGTAGCCCCCCGGTTCCAGCTCCACTGCCACCTCAGACGGCCGTCTCACTCTGCTCGGCCGCGAACGAATGGCGGGCGGCCGGAATGTTCCCGTCGAGCCGCAGCAGCGCCTCGTGCTCGGGGCTGCCGGGGACGGCGAAGCAGTAGAGCAGCCGGTGCCCTGGGGTCCCTTGGATCTCCATGGCCTGGAACCCCATTTTGACCTCGCCGATCTCGGGGTGATGGAAGTTCCTCTCGCCGTAAACGGGTTCCTCCACTTCGTAGCGGTCCCAGAGCTCGGCGAACTCCCGGCTCAGGGCCCGCAGCTCGCGAACCAGTCCGGAATGGTCCGGAGCGGGGGGCTCGGTCGCGGCCAGCCTCCGGAGGCGGACGACGCAGCCGCGCGCCATGATCTCCCAGTCGCCGCAGCGCTTCCGGGCGACCGGTTGCAGGAACAGGGCTCGGGCGAGGTTGCGCTTCTCGGGAGGCAGGTCCTCGATGCCGTCCAGCATCCGCATCCCGCTCGGGTTGGCGGCCAGCAGGTCGTAGCTGCGGCTGGTCACCACGGCGGGGTACGGCCGCAGGCTCTCGAGCATCAATTCGATGCCCGGCGGCACGGAGCGGTTCGGCGTGACCTTCGACGCGACCCGACAGTCGGCGCGCGCCACCAATATCCGCAGGTGGCGGAGTTCGGCCTCGTTCAGGCGCAGGGCCCGTGCCAGCGCATTGGCCACCTGTGGGCTCGGGCGGGTCTCCGTGCCTCGCTCGAGGCGTCGGTAGTAGCCGGTGCTGACCCCGGCGAGCATCGCGATCTCCTCGCGGCGCAACCCGGGAGTGCGCCGCACGCCGGGGCCCGCCGCCAGACCGACGTCTTCGGGGGAGGTCTTCTCCCGCCACGCGCGCAGGAACTGCCCCAGTTCCGTGCCCATGCCCTGCCGCACTCCTGCCATGCCACTTTCTTAACACGCGCCCCGACTGCTTGGGGGACCGAGACCCGGCCCCCCTGCGAGCCTTGTTCGTATTGACGATGGTTGTCGCTTCAAGCAATCATATTGTCGAACTGTTCCCGCTTCAGGAAGGTTCCAGCTCTTATAAGTCGAACATCCTGTTTAGGGGAACTGTCATGGGATGGCTTCTCCCCGTTGCCATTCCCGTTCCTCAGGATCGGCCCGCACGGCACCGACCGGGCCCGACTGAATGACCACTCCCCCAACGGCGCGGTATTGGGTTGGCCGCGCCAGTCGGAGCGTGCCCGCTCCCCAGCAGCGGGCGCGCTCCGACCAAATCCATTCCGACTCAGCGCGATCCCCGCCGCTCGAACACTCCCCCCTGAAAGGAAGACTCCCAGTGGAACCGTCACGTCCACCCCGCACCGCCGACCGCCGGCGGCGCAGAGCCGCGGCCCTCGTCGCGACGTCCACCGCGATGGCCATCGCCGCCGTCGCCGTTCCCGCACAAGCCCAGACGGCCGACCCGGCACCGGCCCAGTCCTTCAGGGGCGGTGACTACATCGTCCAGTTCGCGGACGACCCGGTCGCCGTCTACAACGGAGGCCTGCCGGGCCTGGAACGCACCGCGCCCGCCGAAGGCGAGATCATCGAACAGGACGCCCGGGAGGTCGAGGAGTACCGCGAGCACCTGGCCGGGATCCGCGACTCCGTCCTCGCCGAGGTAGCCGAGGCCGAACCGGTGGCCGAGTACGACACCGTGTTCAACGGCGTCGCCGTCACACTGTCCGCCGCCGAAGCCACCGAGCTGGCCGCCGACGAGCGCGTCGCCGGCGTCTTCCCCAACACGGTCCAGACACTCGAGCTGGACACCTCGCCCGACTTCCTCGGACTGTCCGGTTCGGAGGGCTCGTGGGAGACCGAGTTCGGCGGCCGGGAGCACGCCGGGGAGGGCACTGTGGTCGCCGTCGTCGACGACGGCTTCTGGCCCGAGCACCCATCGTTCGCGGCCCTGCCCGAGCCCCGCCCCGACCAGGACGTCATCGACGCCAAGTGGAGCGGCGAGTGCGTCGAGGGCGAGGACGAGGACCCCGCGAACAACGTCACCTGCAACAACAAGGTGATCGGCGCCCGCTGGTACGACACCACCGACTGGGGTGCGGGCTTCGACGGCCCCAGGTCGCCGCGGTCCGACTGGTCGCACGGCACCCACGTCGGCAGCACCGCCGCCGGAACCGAGACCGACCTCGTCCAGGACGGCGAATCCCGCGGCACGATCTCGGGCCTGGCGCCCGCGTCCCGGCTGGCGTTCTACAAGGCCTGCTGGGGCAGTCCCTTCGACGGCGGCGGCTGTCCGACCTCGGATACGGTGGCGGCCTTCGAAGACGCCGTCAACGACGGCGTCGACGTCATCAACTTCTCCGTCGGCGGCAGCCGGGAGACCGTGAACGACCCGATGTCGATCGCGATGTTCAACGCCGCCGCCGCCGGCGTCTTCGTCGCGGCGTCCGCCGGGAACAGCGGCGCGAGCGACGAGGGCAACGTGGCCCACCCCGCCCCGTGGGTGACCACGGTCGCCGCTTCCACGCACGGCCGGGCCGTCGAAGGCTCGCTGAGCCTCGGCGACGGCCAGAGCTTCCCGTTCGGCACTATCGGCGGCTGGGCCAGCCAGGACAAGGAGTTCGACCTGGTGATGGCCGAAGCGGTGGCGCTCGACGGAGCCGATCCCGAGGACGCGAGGCGCTGCCTCGCGGGCACCCTCGACGAGGCCGCAGCGGCGGGCCGGGCGGTCGCCTGCGCCCGCGGTGGTGGCGCCTACTTCCATGAAAAGGGCCGAGAGGTCCTCGATGCGGGCGGGGAGGCGATGATCCTCTACAACGAAGACCCCGAGGTGGACGATCTCCGCGCCGACCCCGCCGAGAATCCGATCCTCGCGGCGCACATCGACGTCGAGGCCGGCGACGCCCTGGAGGAGTACGCCTCCGGCGGCGACGAGGCGACCGTGACGCTGCACCCGCTCGAGTCGGTCGAACACCCCGCGCCGGAGATGGCGTCCTTCTCCTCGGTCGGTCCGACCGGTGTGCCGGGCGGCAACATCCTCAAGCCCGACCTCTCCGCCCCCGGCGTGCAGATCCTCGCCGGGTACACCCCGGACGCGTTGGCCGGAGACGAGGACTTCGGCATCATGAGCGGCACCTCCATGTCCAGTCCGCACGTCGCCGGGCTCGCCGCGCTGCTCAAGGCCGCCAACCCCGACTGGTCGACGATGGCGGTCAAGTCGGCGCTGATGACCACCGCATACCAGACCGACACCGAGGGCAGCCCGATCCAGCGCGGCGGCGAGGACGCCACGCCGTTCGACTTCGGCGCCGGGCACGCGGACGGTCGGTCCATGTTCGATCCCGGCCTGGTATACGACTCCGGCGCCGAGGACTGGGTCGCCTACGGCTGCGCCGTCGGCCAGTTCCAGGAGCTCGACGGCGGCGAGACCTGCGCCTCCAGCGAGGCCGAACTCGGCGTCGTCGAAGCGAGCGACCTGAACTATCCCTCGATCACCGTCGACGGCGTGCCCGGCTCGCAGACGGTCACCCGGACGGTGACCAATGTGGGTGACGAGTACGCCGATTACGTTCCGAATATCGAGGCCCCGGCCGGTTTCGAGGTGAGCGTGGACCGCCAGTCGCTGGGCATCGACCCCGGAAAGTCGGAGACGTTCACCGTCACGGTCACCCGCACCGACGCCGCGGCCGGCGAATGGTCCTTCGGCGCGCTGACTTGGAGCGACCAGCACGGCCACGAGGTCCGCAGCCCGATCACGGTGCGAGCCGTGGATGTCGTCGCGCCCCACGAGGTCCTCGGCAGCGGCTCGGAGGGTGCCGTCGAGATCGACTTGCGCACCGGGTTCGAAGGGACGCTCGACATCGCCGCGTCCGGCCCGATCGCTTCGCAGGTCGAACAGTTCGATCTCGCGAGTGCGGGCGAGACCGACTTCCCGGTGGACGATCCGAGCGAGGGCGAGGCGACCGCGTCCTTCGAGCTCGCCGTGCCGGCCGACGGCGCCATGGGCAGGGTCGCGGTCGTCGGCGAGGAGTACGAGGAGGGGACCGACCTGGACCTCATCGTCTACGAACAGCTCGACGACGGGACGCTCGAACTCGCGGACGCACCGTTCGAGGAGGGATCCGACGAGCAGATCGACCTGGAACCGGGCCGCACGTACCAGGTCTTCGTCCACGCGTGGGACGCGCCGACCGAGCGGGTCGACGCGACGGTGCACACCTGGGTCCTGCCAGGGGACGCTGAGCCCGGCCTCCACGTGGATCCTGAGTCGATCGAGGCCGACCTGGCGGGCGAGCACACCGTCACCGCGAGCTGGTCCGGTCTGGACGCTGAGGGCCGCTATCTCGCGGCGTTGCGGTACTTCGCGGGAGAACGGCCCGCGGGGCGGACGGTGGTCGTGCTGAACTGACCATCGTCTGCGGCTGGTCCCCGCGCCTGAACTCCCGGTTGGGGGAGTTCATGCCGGGAGACCGTCCGGCTCGGGGAAGCGGCTCGGCTGCTTCCCCGAGCGAGGACTACCGCGGCTTCGGGGAGCAGTCGGGCAGCGTCAGGGCCGTGTAGGCCGGTCGTGGGGTCGGGGCGGGCATGGCGACAAGGTCGCGGAGCCTGGCGTTGCGTTGTTCCAGGGCGTGCGCCGTGGTGGGGAAGAGCGCGGCCGCACCGTGGTCGACCAGCGCCTGGTTCGCGGCTACGAACTCCCGGGTGTCGTGTTCGTAGGCGGCGAAGGCCGCGGAGTGGTCCCGGTTCGCGGCCAGGGCATTGGCGAGCATATAGGCGCCGACCAGTGCGAGGCTGGAGCCTTGTCCGGTCAGGAACGAGGGTGCGTACGCGGCGTCCCCGACGAGCGCGACCCGGCCGCTCGACCAGCCGGGCATGCGGATCTGGCCGGCCGTGTCGTAGAACAGGTCGTCCGCCCCGCGCATGGCGTCGATGATGCGGGACACCTCCCAGCCGGCGTCGGCGAAGACCTCGGTGACCAAGTCCGCCTGAGCTTCTGGGTTCCGGAGAGCATCGAGCGGCGGCTCCGGTCGGTGGAAGTTCAGAAAGGCGTGCAGCTCGTCCTCCTTCCCGCCGGTGGCGTAGAGGGCCGCGGCCCTGCCGGGGGTGTTCCACATCAGGAGCTCGTGGGAGAGCCCGAGGATGTTGGGCATGGTGAACACGGCGAAGCAGTAGCCGAGGTAGCGGTGGAACCGCTCTTCGGGGCCGAACAGGATCCTCCGCGTGTGCGAGTGCATGCCGTCGGCGCCGACCACCAGGTCGAACGTGCGCCGGTCGCCGCCGCGGAAGGTGATGTCGACCCCGTGTTCGGACTGGTCGAGGGTGTCGATGGAGTCGTCGAACAGGAATTCCACGTTGTCGCGGACCGTCGCGTAGAGGGTCGCCGTCAGGTGCCCGCGCCCCATTTCGAGGTCCTGTCCCTCGATGCTCCCGGCAAGGACGTACGGGTGGACCGAGGCCACCTCGCCGCCATCGGCGTCGAGGAAGGCGAGCCGCCGCGAGTCGATGTGCGCTTCCCGCAGCCGCGGCAGTATCCCCATCCGCCTGACCACCTCTATCGCGGTTCCGCGCACGTCGATCGGGTAGCCGCCACCGCGTGGCGCGCTCGCCTTCTCCACCACGGTGACCGCGAAGCCGTACCGGTGCAGCCAGTACGCCAGCGTGGGTCCGGCGATGCTGGCCCCGGAGATCAGGACCGTGGTCTTCACGGTGCTCCTCGAGGTGTTCGACGGATCGGTGGAGGTCATGCCCGGGTTCCTTTCTTCATGACGCGAACGACGAGCAGTGACAGCGCGGCGATGACGCCGGCGATGACGAAACTCGTGGCGAAGGCCGATTCGGCCGGCAGGCCCGACACCGGGTCGGTCCCGGCGCCGAGGATCGCGGCGCCGATCTGAGCGCCCAGGGCGATGCCGACCACGCGAGTCACGACGAGCAGGCTGGTGGCGATGCCGGTGTCTTCGGCGGCGACGGCTGTGGCGGTGCTGGCGAGCAACGCCACCGCACTGACGCTGACCGCGAACGCGATCAGCGTCCTCGCGAGCACCAGTTGCCAGGCCGCGTCGTGCAGCGACGCCAAGGCGATCAGGGTGGCCGCCGTGACGATGGCGCCCGCGGTGATCACGGCACGCGGTCCGAAATGCCGTGCCGCGATCCCGCCGACCGCCCCGGCCGCCACCCCGGCGATGGTCGCGGGCACCAGGAACAGTCCGATGTCGGTGGAGCTGGCCCCGAATCCGTACCCCTCGGCCGAAACGTCGAACAGCTGTGGGACGAGATAGGCCGCCATCCCGAAACCGAGACTCATGAGGAGGGTGACCACGCACGAGCCCCACATGGCCGGCGTTGTTAGCATTCGCAGATCGACCATGGGCGAGGACGCCCGGCGCTCGACGGCGACCCATCCGGTCGCGAGGGCGGCCACGACTACCGTGACGGCACCGACCGCGAGTGGCGGCAGGCCGCCGCCGGTCACCGCCATGAACCCGAGCACGAGCGCGACCAACGTGCAGCTCAGGAGGATCACGCCAAGCCAGTCGATCCTGGAGTCCGACTCGGCCGGCGGATCATCCGGCATCAACCGGGACACGATCAGCGTTGTCGCGATGATCGCGATCGTCGGAATCGCGAACATCCAATGTCGAGACAGTCCCTCCGCGATCGGCCCGGCGATCAGCATTCCGACCAGGCTGCCGCCCGTGAACAATCCGCTGACGATCCCGACGGCCACCTGCGTCTGGCCTGGCGGGAGGTGTTTGCGCACCAGGATGAATGAGAGGGGCAGCGCACCCACCATCGCGCCCTGCAGTACCTGGCCGAGCAGCAGCACCGGCAGGTTCGGCGCCAGGCTGGAGAACAGGCCACCGGCTGAGACCACTGTCATCAACACGACCAGGACTCGCTTTCCGCCGTAGCGGTCGCCGAGTTTGCCTGCGATGGGTGCGACGACCGCACCGGTGATGAGCAACGTAACGAAGATCAGTGCGCCTTCGGCATTACCGATCCCCAGATCGCGTTGCAGCAGCGGGAGCGACGGCTCCACCACTGCCTGCAGGGTGCCGAGGGCGAGTGCCAGGGTGCCGAGGGCACCGATCGCCAGTTTCCCGATGCGGACCGGGGATTCGAGAGTTACAGCCATTGACGTCCTCTTCATCGTTGGTCGCGAGCAGCGAGCGCGGGCCTCGCCTGCGGTGGTGCGCCGCGCCCTCGTGGCGTCCGCCTCCGGGTTCGGGCGCCGACCGCGCGCCGCCAGAGGCGATCAAATGACGACCCCGTGCCGGCATTCAATACCGCTACACTACACGGTGCAGTGCGATTTGTCCGTACCTGCCCGCGACGACCGAGAGGAGCTGTGTGCAAGGTCCGTTAGGATCTGCCTATGTCGACAGGGAAGACGCTGCGTGCAGGGTCCGCACAGAAGAGGGCCGCCATCCTCTCGTCGGCTCGTGAGTTGTTCGTCACCGATGGATTCGACCGATCGAGCGTCGACGCGGTAGCCGCTCGTGCCGGGGTGTCCAAGCGGACGGTCTACGACTACTTCGGCGACAAGCAGTCCTTGTTGCACGCGGTCTTCGACGCCGTGGGCCAGTCATTGCTCGCGACGGTCCGGCGCACCCTCGCCGACACGCTCAACGACCTCACCGACGCCGCCGAGCTAGAGCCCGCCCTTGTCACGTTCTCGATGCGGATCTCGACCGACATGCTCGACTCGGCGGAATACACCACCCTGCAACGACTTGTTCGCACCGCATCCGGCCACCTGCCCCACCCTGACGACCGCGCCCTGACCGACGCGCCGGAGGAGGCCATGGGCGAACGGTTCGCCGCCCTCGCCGAGGTCGGCCTGCTCGACGTCCCCGACGCGCGGCTCGCGGCCGACCACTTCATCGCACTGACCTTCGGGGTCACGCTCAGCAGGCTCGGTTCCGCGAACGCCGCGGAGGACGCTCGGGTTCGCCCGCTCATCGTCGAGGGAGTGCGGGCGTTCCTGCGGGCATACCGGGCCGGATGACGACGCCACGGCCGCATCCCCTCCGGACAACTCCCGTCCGACCACGCACTGGCGCGAGGCGACCGGCCCGTGCTCGGGGCCGCCGGCCCTCTCCCCCAAGGAAACAAAAAAGAACTGCGTAACCACACGATGGTTACGCAGTTCCTCACAGTGCCCCCGGCAGGATTCGAACCTGCGACACCTGGTCCCGGAAACCAGTGCTCTATCCCCTGAGCTACGGAGGCCCGCACAAGACTTGTAAATCAAGACTTGCAGTACAGAGAGTTGAACTTCAACTCTTGAACCGGACCGATGCTATCAGCCGTTGGCCGGGCCTTCGCGAGCGGTTTGGCCGGTGAGGATCACACCTTCGGCGGACTCGGCGGTTTCGGCTCTGGAGTGTCGGTGGTCGGGCATAGGCTGGCCCCTCAGAAACCCCCGAGCTTAGCTGACACGCTGCGGGAACACCATTCGAAACACCGGAAAAACGCAACATGTTGGGGCGACCCCACCGGGCGACCACTACATGTATGATTCTGCGTTGTCAGGCCGACGGATTCACTCCCACCGTGAATTCGGGGCCGGGCCGCCGTACGCACTCGCACGTCATGAGGGGACGCAGAGATGACCGGGCTCGCCACCACGACATCCGCCGCCACCAACACCGCTCCGCAGCAGCGGGGCGCCCAGGGCGGCGGCGACCCAGCCGCCGTCATCGCCGCGCGGATTCGGGCCCATGCGGCCGGACTCCCCGATGTCGACGCCGAGCGGGTCGTCACGCAGATCAATGACGGCCTGTGGCCGGGCGCGACCGAGGCCGCACTGCGGGAGCGGGCCATCGAGATCACTTCCGCCACAGTCGCTTCCGAGCCCACATACTCCAAGCTCGCCGCCCGGCTGCTCGCCGAGCACATTGCCGAGGAGACCGCTTCCGAGGGCGTGGTGTCCTTCACCAGCTCGATCGCGGCGAGCCGCGAGAACGGGCTGCTTTCGGACGAGCTGGTCGAGTTCGTCGCCGCCCACGGCGCCGAGCTCGACGCCGTCATCGACGAGGCCGCGGACGACCGCTTCGAGTACTTCGGACTGCGGACGGTCTACGACCGCTACCTGCTGCGCCACCCTGAGCACCGCACCGTGCTCGAGCGCCCCCAGCACTTCATGCTGCGCGTCGCTTGCGGACTGAGCCAGAGCGTGGAGGAGGCCGCCGAACTGTACAGCCTGCTGTCGCAGCTGGCCTACCTGCCCTCCTCGCCCACGCTGTTCAACTCCGGCACCCGCCGCCCGCAGCTGTCCTCGTGTTTCCTGCTCGACTCGCCGAAGGACGAGCTCGACTCGATCTACGAGCGCTACAGCCAGGTCGCCCGCCTCTCCAAGTACGCTGGCGGCATCGGCATCGCCTGGTCGCGAGTCCGCTCGCGCGGCTCCCTCATCCGCGGCACCAACGGGCACTCCAACGGGATCGTGCCCTGGCTGCGCACCCTCGACTCGTCCGTCGCCGCCGTCAACCAGGGCGGCCGCCGCAAGGGCGCGGCCTGCGTCTACCTCGCGTCGTGGCACGCCGACGTCGAGGAGTTCCTGGAGCTGCGCGACAACACCGGTGACACCGAGCGCCGCACCCACAACCTCAACCTGGCCAACTGGATCCCCGACGAGTTCATGCGCCGGGTCGAGGCCGACGCCCAGTGGTCGCTGTTCGACCCCAAGGAGACGCCCGAGCTTGTCGACCTGTGGGGCGACGACTTCGACGCCGCCTACCGCGCCGCCGAGGCCGCCGGGAAGGCGCGCAAGACCGTCCAGGCCCGCGAGCTCTACGGGCGCATGATGCGGACGCTCGCCCAGACCGGCAACGGCTGGATCACCTTCTCCGACACCGCGAACCGGACCTCGAACCAGACCGCGAGGCCCGAGAACGTCATCCACCTGTCGAACCTGTGCACCGAGATCCTGGAGGTCACCAACGACTCCGAGACCGCCGTGTGCAACCTCGGCAGCGTCAACCTGGCCGAGCACTGCTCCCCCGCGGGCTTCGACTTCGACCGGCTCGAGGACACGGTCCGCACCGCCGTCAAGTTCCTCGACCGCACCATCGACCTTGGCTTCTACCCCACCGCCGAGGCCGAGAAGGCCAACCGCAAGTGGCGCCCGATCGGCCTGGGCTGCATGGGTCTCGCCGACGTGTTCTTCAAGCTGAAGCTCGACTTCGACTCGCCCGAGGCCCTGGAGCTGTCCACCGCGATCGCCGAGCGCATCGCCGTGGTCTCCTACGAGACCTCCGCGCGGCTGGCCGAGGACCTGGGCGCGCACCCGAACTTCAACGAGACCCGCGCCGCCGACGGGGTCCTCCACTTCGACCACTACGAGAACGCCCGCGTCACCCTGGGCCGGCGCTGGGAGGCCGTGCGCGAACGCATCGGACGGACCGGGCTGCGCAACTCGCTCATGATCGCGATCGCGCCGACCGCGACGATCGCGTCCATCGCCGGCTGCGCCGAGTGCATCGAGCCGGTGGTGTCCAACGTGTTCAAGCGCGAGACCCTGTCGGGCGAGTTCCTTCAGGTCAACCGCCACCTGATCGCCGAGCTCAAGGAGCGCGGGCTGTGGAATGAGCAGCTGCGGCAGGCCATCGTGGTCGCCGAGGGCTCGATCCAGGGCATCGAGGAGATCCCGGCCGACCTCCAGGCGCGCTATCGCACCGCCTGGGAGCTGCCGCAGAAGGCGCTCATCGACCTGGCCGCCGCCCGCACGCCGTTCATCGACCAGGCCCAGTCGCTCAACCTGTTCCAGGCGAGCCCGACCATCGGCAAGCTCTCGTCGATGTACCGCTATGCCTGGAAGGCGGGCCTGAAGACGACGTACTACCTGCGCAGCCGCCCGGCCACCCGGATCAACCAGACCACGGTGAGCAAGGCCAAGCCGGCCCAGATCGAGACCGTCGCCGAGGACGTCGCCTGCTCGCTGGAGAACCCGGAGACATGCGAAGCATGTCAATAGGGCAGAGCGCTGCGAGGCCCGCGGCAGCGTCGAGGCACGAAGTGTCTCGCCAGTAACGAAGTGCGGGGAGCGGCCCTGGGCCGCTCCCCGATCTCCCCCTCGCACCGCCCCCTTTGAACACCCAAGCGCCGAGGCCGTTCCGCGGCCGGCACATACACCGACTCAAGATGAGGACCCGCCGATGCTGCTCGACCCGGGCATGGACCTGACCCTGCGACCGATGAAATACCCGGACTTCTACGACCAGTACCGGGCGGCCATCAAGAACACCTGGACCGTCGAGGAGGTCGACCTCGCCTCGGACCTGACCGACCTGGCCGGCTTCACCGAGCAGGAGCAGCACCTCATCCACCGCCTGGTCGCGTTCTTCGCCACCGGCGACACGATCGTCGCGAACAACCTGGTGCTCAACCTCTACCAGCACGTCAACTCCCCCGAGGGTCGGCTGTACCTGTCGCGGCAGCTGTTCGAGGAGGCCGTGCACGTCCAGTTCTATCTGACGCTGCTCGACACCTACCTGCCCGACCCCGAGGAGCGCACGAAGGCGTTCGACGCGGTCAACAACATCCCCTCGATCAAGCGCAAGGCCGACTTCTGCTTCAAGTGGATCGACTCGGTCTTCGACATGCGGGAGCTCGAGACCGCGGGCGACCGCCGCAAGTTCCTGCTCAACCTGATCTGCTTCGCCGCGTGCATCGAGGGCCTGTTCTTCTACGGCGCCTTCGCCTACGTGTACTGGCTGCGCAGCCGCGGCCTGCTGGACGGGCTCGCCACCGGCACCAACTGGGTCTTCCGCGACGAGTCGTGCCACATGAACTTCGCGTTCTCGGTGGTCGACATCGTGCGCGCCGAGGAGCCCGAGCTGTTCGACGACGAGATGCGCCGGCAGGTCACCGACATGATGGAGGAGGCCGTCGAGGCCGAACTCCAATTCGCCGAGGACCTCATCGGCGACGGCATGCCGGGCATGACCGTCAAGGACATGAAGTCCTACCTGGAATTCGCCGCCGACCAGCGCCTGGAGCGACTTGGCATGGAGAAGCGCTGGGGCTCGGAGAACCCGTTCCCGTTCATGGCGCTGCAGGACGTCCAAGAGCTGACGAACTTCTTCGAGCGCAGGCCGACCGCCTACCAGACCGCCGTGGAGGGCAAGGTCGACCTCGACGAGGAGTTCTGATCAAAGGCCGTGCCACACGGTAAGCCCTGCGAACCGTGGATCACCCAGTCCCTGGCACGCCGCCGTTCCTATAGGATATATCCTATAGGAATGCGAGGGCCCGGCACGGAAACCCGTGCCGGGCCCTTTCGTTTGCGCTCTGGGGGTTTCAGTTTTGGCCGGTGTTCACCGGTTGGTGCTCACCGGGTGGTGTTCAACCTGAGCGGACGAAGGTCGGGCCGCTGACGTCCTCGCCGTCGTACGGCGTCGCCACGCACATGAAGGTGCCGTCGCCCGGCAGGTGCAGGTCGGTGGTCCATTCGACCGAGTCCGAGCCGATGAGCTGTTCGAGCGGGCCTCCCTCGCGCTGGCCGTTGACGCAGGCGGCCGCGACGGTCTCGTTCGCCGCCACATCGGCGGGCTCGGCGTCGGCGACGTCCTCGGGGAGCTGGCCGGTGGCGTAGCCCTCCCACAGGTGCGCGCCGTCGCAGGAGGCGGAATCCAGAGCGTCGATGGCGCCGGTGAAGCAGGTCGCCTCGGTGACGCAGCCGACGCCGTCCTGATCGAGCGTGCAGTCCTTCTCGTACTGGCCGACCATAGACTGTTCGGCGAGGTTCGTGGGCTCCTCGCCGCCGAACAGCCAGACGGCGCCGAAGACGAGCAGGCCGAGCACGACGAGCGCGGCGATGGACAGGCCGATGATCCGTCCGACTCCCGAGCCGGTGTCGCCTTCCTTGAGGCGCCGCTCGCGGCGGGTCATGCCGGTCTCGGGGCGCGGCACGGGCACCGGCAGGCGCGAGTCCCTATCGGCCGCTTCGCGATCGAATCCGGCTCCCGCACCGGCGCCGCTGGTGGCGGGGCCGCCGCCGGCGCTGCCGCTGAAGGCCTCCCATTTGGCGGTCTCGTTCACCGGGGAGGGCCCGGGGTCGGCGGGGTTGAAGGCCCGGCCGGGTTCGGGGGCCGGCTGCGGTGTGGCGGGGTGGCGTTCGGCGCCCGAGTTCGACGGCGTTCCCTGCCGCGGCGCGGCGTGGTCGGGGACGATTCGAGGGCCGACCGGGGAGACCGGAGCCGACTGGACGGCCTGGTGCCCGGGGGCCGCCTGGGCCACTTGGGACGTCTGAATCGTTTGTGTCGCTTCAGTCTGTGTCGCTTCAGGACCTCGCGACACGCCGGAGCGGCGACCGCGCCGCCTGCCCGGGGCGAGCCGCAGCGTCGCGGGCGCGTCGGCGAGGTCGGCGTCGGTCAACGTCGGCTGGGTACCCGTCGCGTCGGCGTTCCCGCTGAGGTCGAAGCCCTCCCGCGGCGGCGAACTGTAGGCGCCGTAGGTGCCGACCCCTTCGGGCCCGGCAGCGGCGGCGGCACCCGGTACGGGCGCACCGGTGTCGGTGACGCGCGGGAGGACCCCGGTCGAGGCCTCGGGGATGCTCGCGAGGAACTCACGGAACTCGACGGCGGTGGGCCGTCCCTCGGGGTTGTTGATGAGCGCGGTGCGCAGGATTTCCAGCAACAGCGGAGAGATACCGGGAATCTCCGGAATGGGCCGGTCGAACAGGGCCGCAACCTCATTGATGTCGCGGACGCCTTCCGAGTGGAAGCGCGGCGGGCAGCCGTTGAGCATGGTGTAGAGCGTCGCCGCCAGGGAGTACACGTCGGCGCTGGGCCCGGTCTCCTGCATCCGGAAGACCTCTTGCGGGGCGTACGCGGGGGTCGCCATGATCGAGATCGGCTCGCCGGGGCGAGGGGCCGGCATGAGGCACGAGAGCCCGAAGTCGGCCAGGACGGCCTGCCCGTAGTCGTTGACGAGGATATTGGCGGGCTTGATGTCGCGGTGGACGATCCCGGCCTCGTGGGCGGCGGCCAGAGCGTCGGCGACGCGGATGCCGATTTCGATGGTCCGCTGCGGCGGGAGGGTCGTGTAGTGGTCGAGCATCTCCGCCACGGACCCGCGGCAGCGCTCCATGACCACGTACGGGTTGGCCGCGTGGGTGAGCCCGGCCGAGACCATCTCGACCACGCAGGGGTGGTTGGAGAGGCGGCCGGCGGTCTGGACGTCGTGACGGAAGCGCTCGCGTCCGGCGTTGTCGGTGAGCGGCCGCGATTCGATCTTGACGGCGACTTCCTTGCCGTCGTCGAATTTGGTGGCGCTGTAAACGATCGAGTAGGCGCCGCGATCGATTTCGCTGAAGCCGGTGAGCCGTTCGATGCCCTCGAGCAGGGACTCGGGGTCGATTTCGCGTCCTCTTCCCAGGTCTCCGGTCGTCGCTGCTCCTGGACGCACCGGGGAGATGGGGGCCACCGGTGGGGAGAGGGGAGCGTGAGGAAGGGGGTGGGGATCGGTTGGCGCACCGTAGGACGAGATCGTGTCCACTAGCTACAGCCTCCGTGATGTCGAGCATGGATCGGTTCCGAGCGCGAGTCAGTGCGGGTCGCGCTTCGGACCGATTTCGCTGTACTGCGCGAGTCGTAGGACCTTCGGTCGATAACGTTACGGCAACGCGCCTCAGAATCTGTATACGCCTGAACGAAGAGACAGTCACAACTGGCCGAAAGGTTGATATGTCGCTGACAATGGGCAAAGCCTCGGTGGCCCATAGTGAATGCATCCCCCGTGTGGCGCGCGGGAGGACGGGCGGGCCGACGGTGCCGATGCGTCGGGTTCGAGGCACTCCCGTCCACCCGCCGCGTCTCTTCCGCCACTTCAGGCGCACCGTTCACAGGTCTCAGTGCTCTGGAGGTCTGTGCTCTTAGGCCGGATCTCGGGGCTCGGCCCAGCGCTGGGCTCAGCGATGCGGGCACTCCGGTCGCAGGAGACCGTCGGCCGGTGCTCGGAGTGGTCGGGGCGCTGGCGGTTCGCATCGTCTCGGAGTCCGCCCTACGATGCCAGGTACTGCTCGGCCCAGGCGGTCGCCGCCGGGTCCTCGCCGAATGACTTGGGCACCAAGGCGGCCCACTTCTCGGCCTCCTCGCGGCGGCCGGACTCGTCCAGCAGCCGCGCGTAGCGCGCCACAATCGCCCGGCGCGGGTAGCCCAGGGACGGCTCGTCCCAGTGCTCGGCCAGCGCCTTCAGTTCCTCCAGCGCCCCGGCCTGGTCGCCCTTGGCGGCGCTGACCTCCGCGAGCAGGGCGCGGGCTGCGGCCAGGGCCGGTTCGAGGACGTCCTCGGTGACGAGCGCGAGCGCCTGGTTCGCGGCGGCCTCGGCGGTGTCGAGGTCGCCCGCTTCGAGGGCGCAGCGGCCTCTGAGGTTGCAGGCCAAGCTGATCAGGAGCGGATGGCCGGTCTGGGTGCCGTATTCCTCGGCCGTGGTGGCCAGGTCGATGGCGTGGTCGAGCGCGCCGATCGAGCGGGCGGCGAGGGCGCGGACGTACTTGGCGAAGCCCCTTCCCCAGTCGTCGTCGATGCGGTCGAAATCGGCGAAGGACTTGCGGGCGGCGGCGTCGGCGCCCTCCGGGTGGCCGAGCGAGACGGACGCGGCGGCGCCGGTGGCGCGCAGCAGCCCGACGGCGAAGATGTCGCCCGAGCGGGCGCCGATCGGGAGGAACACGTCGGACAGCCGCCGCGCTTCGGAGAAGCGGCCGGCCATGAGCAGGGCGAACGCGGAGACGCCGCGGACCCAGGCGCGGCCGACGAGGTCCATCTGGCGGGCGAAGGCCTTGGCGGCCTCGCGCAGGACGTCGTCGGCGCCGTCGAAGTCGCCGCGGGCGACCAGGACCCAGGCCTGGTGCTGGAGGGCCCAGGCGAGGCGGCGGTCGTCGCCGACGCCGAAGGCGGTGTCGTAGGCGTCGAGGAAGCGGGCCTCGGCCTCGGAGAGGTGCCCGGCGAGGAAGTCGAGCAGGCCGATGCGGCACTGGGCGTCGCAGCGGGGCCCGGCGAGTCCTTCGCGCCGCGAGAGCGCGAGGGCGGCGGTCCAGGCGCCGCGGGCGGATTCGAGCTCGCCCTTGAAACGGTGGAGCCGGCCGCGCAGCAGCAGGAGTTGGGCGACGAGTTCGGCCTCGGATTCGGGGAAGTCGTCGCCGAAGAGCTGGCCGGACGGGTGGTCGTCGTCGTGTTCGTCGGCGGGGACGATGAGGCCCAGGTCGACGGCGAGGCCCTCGATCTCGGCCTCGGCCTCGGCGGTGCGGCCGAGCCTGGTGAGGGCGCGGCCCCGCAGGAGCCGGTCCGAATAGGACAGTGTGGAGAGCTTCTCGACGTCATTGAGCAGGGCCACGGCCCGCTCGGGCTCGGAGGCGTCCATGGCGCTGGCGGCCTGCTTGCGGACGGCGTCGAGGGCGAGCGGGAGGACGTTCCAGACCTCGTCGAGCGCCTCGATCTCGACCTCGCGGGCGAGCATGACGGCCTGTTCGGCGTGGTAGACGACGAGCTGGTCCGAGGACTGCCCCTCGAGTTCGGTGTCGGCGGCCCAGCGGGCGATCTCGGCGTGCGCGTGGGCGGCGTCGGCCTTCCCGATGGGCGCGTAGGCGGCCTGGCGCAGCAGCGGCGTCACGAAGCGGTAGCCGCCGTAGGAGCGGCGCCGCAGCATGCGCCGGTCGAGCAGTTCCTGGAGCGCGCGCTCGAACTCGCCGGGCACCTCCTTCTCCAGCAGCTGGGTGGCCTCGGGCGGGACGGCGTCACCGAAGATGGAGGCCGCCCGCAGCAGCGCCCGCGCGGCGGGGCTGAGCGCGTCGATGCGGGCGCCGAGCACCTGGGCGAGGTCGCGCGAGAGCATCTGCCCGGCCAGCGACCCGGCGGCGAGCCGCCAGGACTCCCCCGAGCGGATCAACAGGTCCTGCTCGACCAGGAGCGTGACGAGCTCGGCGAGGTAGTACGGGTTGCCCTGGGCGAAGCCGAGCAGGCGTTCCTCGTCCTGCTTGGGAAGCCGCTCGCCGCCGAGGAAGCCGCGCAGCAGCCGGGCGGCGTCGGCGCCGGCCAGCGGCGGCAGCGGGTGGACCTCGGCCTCGGACACGCGGGTGAGCACGCCGGAGGACCGGGTCAGTTCGGGGCGGCCGTAGAGCAGCACCAGGACGGGCCCGGTGATCTTGGCGAGCGCCACGCCGAGCGCGTCTATGCCGTCGGCGCTGGCGGTGTGAAGGTCGTCGATATTGAGCACGATCGGTCCCTGGAGGGCCAGGTGCGTGATGAGCTCGGCGACGGCCTCGGGGATCGTGTACGCCTCGGACTGCTTGCCGGTGAACCCGCCGGCCCGGTCAGTGCGGACGGGCCTCCCGTGGCCGAGAAGCCCGAGCAGGATCTCGACATTGAGGCGGCAGTCGCCGTGGGCGTCGTGCCCGTCGGCGATGCGGCGGAGCTTGGCCTCGGCGGTGGCGCGGTCGTCGTCGAACTTCATGCCGGCGGCCTTGCGCACCAGGTCGGCGAGCGGCCCGAAGCGGCGCCCCTCGCCGTAGGGGGCGGCCCGGACGGTGAGGACGCGGGCGCCGCGCTCGGTGGCGATGGTGCGGACCTCGCGGGCGAAGCGGGTCTTGCCCATCCCCGCCTCGGCGGTGTGGATGAGCACCAGCGGCTCGCCACGGTCGATGACGGCTTCGAGGCGGCCGGTGACCCGACCGATCTCGGTGTCGCGACCGATGAACGGCGCGGTGTCCCCGAGACTTGCGCGGGTGCCCGGCTCGTCTTCGAGCCCGAGGAGCTGGAACACCTCGACCGGCTCACGCTTTCCCTTGAGGCGCACGGGAGTCAACCGGCGCCAGGCGGCGGCGTGCCGGGTGGCGCGCATGGTCTCCTCGCCGGCCCAGACGGTGCCGACAGCGGCCGCGTCGCACAGGCGCGCGGCGGTGTTCACGGTGTCCCCGATGACGGTGTACTCGAGGTTCGCCTGCATCCCGGCCACGACCAGCCCGGACCGAAGCCCGATGCGCAGACCGATGGGCAGGCCCCCGCCGGACTCGGCCTTGAGCATGCGCCTGACGCGCTTCTGCATGGCCTGGGCGGCGCGAATGGCGCGCTCGGCATCGTCCTCGTGCGACAGCGGGGCCCCGAACACGGCCATGAGGCCGTCACCGGTGAGCTTGTCGACGTGCCCGCCGAACTCGTTCACGGCGGAGACGCACTCGGCCAGGAGCCGGTCGGTCACGGACGAGACCCGCTCGGGGTCGAGGCTTTCTGACCAGGTGGTGAAGTCGGAGAGGTCGCAGAACAGCACCGTCACGTAACGACGCTCGGTCTGGGGCGCGCTGGCCTCCGGCGACAGGGGCGCACCGCAGTTATGGCAGTAGCGCGCACCCGGCACCGTGGGCACGGAGCAGAATGGGCAGGTCACAGCAGCACCAACACCGAGACCAGGGTGTGTTGTTCCCCACTCCTTGTGGGAATGGCGAGGATCTTCCGGTTCACGGTCGCAAGGATACGTGTCCTAGCTGACAGATACCTGTGTGCAGGGGCACAATTCCCTCACGGATCCTCAGCCCACCCCGACAAACCCCCCGTTCGGCGGACCGCCCGAGCCGCCGCGAGCGCGAGCCCACCACCGACCCACCCGCCTCGATAAACTCAGTGCACTGAGCCAACCCCTCGCAGGCTCCGAGAACGAAAGACCGCCCATGCCCCCTGAACCCGACCCGGCGACGCCTGCCGTGCTGACGGTCCGCTTCCGCCGCCGACTCCATCCTTGGGCATTCGTCGGCTACGTGGTCGGTTGCCTCCCGCTCGCTATAGCCGTGGACATCTTCTTCCCGTCGCGGCCCGGGTTTCAGTGGGTATTGGTAATCGCCGGTCTAATAAGCTGCCTCGCCGGTGCCGCTGTCGTGGATCGGACCCAAAAGGTCCAATTCACGTACGACCGCAGCTCGAGAACCATCAGGGCCCGGGATCGATTGTGGGGCACCTGGCGCACCTATCCACGCAAGAACTTCGAGCGGCTTGAGCGCTCGACCGATCCCCGGGGCGTGTTCGAAGTCCGTGCCGATGGGGAGCGTCACCGGCTCGACATCGGGGGCGGGCTCGCCCATCCCGACGATTGGAAGACTTTTCTCGAGTGCTTCCTGGAAGATCACGCCGCCCGGGACACGCCACCCGACCCGGACACCACCCACACGTGATTTCGCCTCCGGCGCTACCAACCTTCTTAGACGGCGCCTAATTCCGTTGTGCTCGAATACGGGACGGAGTTGAATGCACGCATGGATGCAGCGCAGGTGGCCGAGCAACTCGGCCTCGGGAGGTCGCGGCGTCCCGCGACGGCACTCAAGGATGAAGAGGGGTCTTGGGCCTGGAAGGTCGACACCGACTCCGGCGCGTGGGTGGTGAAGGTCAACAACGACTGGGGCGACCACTACGCCAGAGCCATCGAACAGGCGGGTCAACTGGAGATAGGGGCCTGGCGGGCCGGGGTCGCGATGCCCGAGCCGTTCATCCCCGACGCAGCCACGGTGGGTCTGTGGCAACCGATCGGCGAGAACCGCTTCGCCAGGGCCCTGCGGTTCCTCGACGGCGAGCACCCCACCACGCCCCTCGCTCCGGAGGTCGCGCATTGGACGGGCGCGACCATCGCCGCTCTCGCACGGTTGGCGATCCCGGCCGACCCGACGATCGACTTCGCCTTCAATCCCCATCCTGAATCCGACTGGGACGAATGGCTCGACCAGGCGATCGACCTCGGAGTCCTCGACAAGGAAGCGGCGCGGGCGCTCAAGGACGCCGCGATGTACATCAACCCGATCACCGAGGCAGCCCTTGCGTCGCCACCGGAGAAGCTGATCGTGCACAGCGACATCAGCTTCGCCAATATCCTGCTCACCGCGGACGGCCCGGCCCTGCTGGACTTCGACGGCGCGGCGCCGGGGGTGCCCTGGTGGGAGCTGATCGCGACCGCATTCGGCCTGGACGGCACCGACATCCGCACCATGGAGCCCGAGCGGACCACTGTGGACAATTGTCTGGCCGGGTTCGCGGACGCCGGGGGCGGTATCGGCCCGACCGACGAGACGGCCTTCACCGGGATGCTGGCCGGACGCCTCGCGTCCACGGCCTGGGAGCTGTGGATGGCCTGCGGACACCGCGGCGGCGGCCCCGAGCTGCACGCCGAGTTCACCCGCGCCGTGAGACTCTCCGTCAGCGCCTTGACGACCATGGTCGGGTCGACCCCGGAATGGGCCACCTGGCTACGCGCCTGACACCGATTCGAAGACTGCCTCATCCTCACCATGGATGACTTCCCGGGCGGTCTCTTCGGTTCCTCGTCGGAGGAGAACGGCTCGGACTGACATCGGCTGCAACGGATGAAGGACTGCCGCTGAGGTCATCAGCAAAGTCAGAGGTCGTGCCGGGTTGGGCTTCAAACCGATCGGCGACAGACGGGGTCCGCTTGACTCGGTGGCGGTCTGCTGGGTTCGGGGCGTGTTGGGGTCGGGCCTCAAACTCATCAGCGACAGTGGAGGTCCGTCTGGCCCTGGGGCAGTCGCCTGGCGACCAGGGTGCGGGTGGGTCGGGCTTCAGACGGATCAGCGACAGCGGGGGGCTGCCCGGGATGGGGGCGGTCTGCTGGCTGCCGAGGTGCGAATGGGGTGGGGTTCAGACGAATCAGCGATGAAAAGGTGAACTTCCCTTCGGCTCGGCCGCTGGCCTTCGGGTCTGGTGATGGTGGCGGTCGGGGCGGGCAGCGATGGGGAGGTGGAAGGTGGCTGGCGTTCGTTGCGGGAGTGGGGGCCTTTGGTGTTGCCGGTGTGGGGGCTCTGGTGTGGGGCCGTGGAGGCCATGGAGAGCCCGGTGAGGGTTGGTTCGGTTGGCGGGCAGGGGGAGGGGCCCGATCCTCGGAGGTTGTCCTGAGGGTTCGGGCTGCACATCCTGGTATGGGTGTGCTTTCCCCGCCGCTGTTACTGCCCGCGGCGGGGCACCGTAACCGGTCGCCTGGTGGGGCGGCTGTCGCTGCTGCCCGTTCATGCTCCGGGGCGGTTGGTGTTCGGAAGCGCTCTCGTGCTCGGGCTTTGGCTTGCTTGAGGTCCATGCCGATCCG
>NZ_STGY01000069.1 GCF_004912275.1 Glycomyces buryatensis | reverse complement strand
GATAACTACAGGCCAGTAACACCGTTAGATGAACAGTCCCAAGGCCGTGTTTACAATCGCCCAGCGGGCTAGGGCCCCTCCTTCGGATCGTTGAGGCAGAGCATGGTCGCGGTGATCAGGATTGCCTCTGGGAGCGCCGCGGTGTTTTAGGGGAGGAGGCCGCTGAAGGTGGTCTTGAAGTCGACGTTCCTGTCCAGATGGGCCAGGTGACGAGGGTCGTAGACCTCGATAATGAAGTCGGCCTGCTTGTCATCGTCGGTGGACAGTGTGAAGGATTTGATGATCTCGCCGGTGCGGCGTCGGAACTCGTCGCTTCTGGGCTTCAGCATCACGTAGTGGTAGCCGTTGTCGAAGCCGCTGGAGGAACCCAGCTCATCCTTGTGGCGGTCGGCCGCCTGGATCCTCTGTGACAGCGGCTCTTTCGTATCCTGGTCCAGCAGGTAGCCCTGGTCGTCGACCCAGATCTGCTCGCCCATGAAAAGCGCGAAGAGCGCTTCGAAATCGGCGATCGTCTTGGCGGGGAGCTTGTCATTGTCTCCGACACCCCACGACCAGGCGTCCATGAGGAGCTTGGGACCCCACTCGGGACCCGAGTAGAACCCGTAGCCCTCGCCGCGGTAGCTGAGCAGGCCTTCGACCTTGGTGCCTTCGCGTTCCCGCATCGTCACATTAAAGATGTACGTCATGGCCCGAATGCTAACCAGCCCAAGCAAACCGCTCGTTCTAGTACTCCAGTGAGAGTTCGGGTCGTGATCTGCGGGGATGCCGGTGTTGGACGCGGTGGCCGCCGTGGTCATTGTGGTTGTGAGACGCCTGAAAAGCTTGACGGCCCTCAACCGGTTCATCTATTCGTAGGCGAGATATCGGCCTGGTTTGTTCGGTTCCTCGACCGTGAAACGCAGTTGGAGATCGGTGCGTCCGATCATGTCGACCTGTTGAGCGAACAGTTCGCTGGTGACGAAGAGATGGCCCTGGAGGCTCCAGTCCTTCGCCAGCCATGCCCGAAGCACGTCGAGCAAGGCGCGATCGGTCGCCGTTTCGGGTCGGGACCTGCGAATCCAGAAGGAGGCCGTCGCTTCGTAGTCCTCCCACCGATGATCGCGGACTGGAGTGATGCGCGCGCCCGCGTACGCGGGCGCGTTGGTCGACCTGAGGTAGACGCAGCCAAGACATTCCGTTTCGGCTGGGTTCATCACCGTGTACGAGAAACCGTCACCGTTGGCGTGCCATCGCTCCATCTTCTCCAAGTCTTCGCGATTGGCCTCGACGGTGAAGTCCTCTTCAGGCCACCCCGTCTGTTCCCATCCGCGCAGGTCATCCCTGCTCTCCATGACCGCGGCGTAGTCCAGCTCGGCATCGGCGGCCCTGATCGGCCGGAGGAGGAAATCGTCCGTCGCAAGGCCATCGGGGGCGCCGTTGTCCATCGGGGTGAAAGGCATGGTTTCCGTCCTTCTGGTCGCTGACGTTCAGGATAAGGGCCGGTGCGCCAGCCGTCAGCCGCGTTTCAGGCGGCGAGGGTGTGTGTCGCTGGTAGTGGAGGCGTTTGGCGGTGGCTTGGTGGCGGCGTCGCCAGGTCGACCAGCGGAGGATGCTCCCAGCCGAGGCGCGGCATCATCGTGACCATGAGGTGGCGGATCTCGTTGCAGGTCAATGGGATCATGTCCGAATCGGTCTCGGTGATCTCGGTGGCGCGGGTGATGGCGAGGAAGGCGTACGCGAGCACGGCGAGGGTGACCCACCGGTGCCAAGAGGTCCAAGGTGCGGACCTGGTGCTCATCGAGCGCGGCGAGTTCCTTGGCCCCTTGGAAGGTTGCTTCGATTCTCCAACGCATCCCGGCGACGGTGACCAGGGTCTGGAGCGGGACCGGGGTCGCAGTCCAGGTCAGGTCATAGGCGATCTCGCCGGTCGTTCGGTTGCGGCGGGCCAAAAGCCCAGCCTGCCCCCCTCCTTCGGGATCGAGATCGACCCAGGCCCAGTCGTAGCGGCGCAGCCCTTTCGCGCCAGCCCCGGCCGAACGGGTCTGCCACGCGGCCCCGGGGACTTGCCCAAGCGCTGTTTCGGCGGTGGCCTTGCCGGTGCCGAGTATGACCGGCGTGGTGCGGGCGATGGCCAGGACATAGGACAGTCGCCGCTGCTGGAGCCGTGACCGCAGGACAGGGTTGATGCCGTAGGCCTCGTCGCCGGTCGCGAAATCCGCGCCCACGCCCGCGTCGAGCGCGGCCTCGATCATGTCGGCGGCCAGTTCGGGCTTGGTCTGGAACGCGTCGAGCTCGGGGACCCCGGCCCTCTCGCGCCGCCGGGCGTCGTCGGCCCAGACCTTCGGCAGGTAGAGGCGGACATCGATCGCTGCATGCCCGGCCGCGGTGGCGAGGGCGAGGTAGACGGCCAGCTGGCAGTTCTCGATCCGGCCCGCAGTCCCCGAGTACTGTCGCTGCACGCCGACCGTCGCGGCACCCTTCTTGACATCGCCGGTCTCACCAACGGCGAGGACCCGCAGCCCGCGTGCTACATGGCACTCCGATCTCTGCAATCTCCCTGCGGCCAAGCAGTCGCAGAGGCTGGCCCGCATATGGCTGATCCTGCACAACCAGCCGGGAACGCTCCGAGAGCCGCTCGCTTCGACACACCGCTCACATAACGGGGCGATTGGAAGACGCGTACTCATCCGCGATGTTGAAGACGCTGGCACAGCGCGGACATTCCGCATGGCCGAAGAGATGGGCGATCCCGTCGGCGAGCACGGCTTCCCCGTCACGGACGGCAGTCTCATGCATCCATCGACCGACGCCGGAAAGGCCTTCTGGGGGCGCCGGCCTGAGTCCGCGTCGGTCCACGTCGCCCAGGTGCCAGTCCCGGATCGCTGAGTAGCGCCCGTAATCGCCGATAGCGATCGTCACCTCCGCAGCGCAGTGAGGGCAGGCGACCCGGTAGAAGTCATCCGAGAAGTCCCCCAGGACCGCACTCCAGTGATACTGCTCTTCCGCCGCGAGCAAGTCGAGGAAAGTCGCGAAGTAGTCGTCTGGCCGTGACCGCAGGTGCCGATCCAGCAGCTCGCGGAACTCCGCGATCGCGTCGGCACAGCCCGCCAGCAGATCGTCGCACCCGTGGCCCCCTGCCGCGCACCGCACGATCGTCCCGGCCAGCCCGCGCGCCCGCGCGCTCCGCGACGCGAGATGCACCAGACGCGGCAGTGCGGCGAAACTCGCGGGGAACACCAAGTCGCACTCGAGGACCAGCCGGTAACCCAGCTCATCCCATGCCTCTGCGTCGTCCTCGCGCTCGACGCGCGCCAGGAGCTCGGGGACGCGATCGATGTCCCCGTGGCAGTCGTACATCCGGGCCCAGTTCAACATCTGAGCATTTAACCACCCTGATTGACGCTCTTGATGGTTCAGGGTGGCGACGGCGCGGGCGATCTGGGTGGCCCGGTTCGGACCCGCCAGCGGGACCCGATGATCTTGCGGTGGGCACGGATGAGCCGGGCAGTGAAGGTCAGGGTGCGACTCGACAGCGACAAGGCCGCCTGGTACAACAGCAATCGAAGCTCCTGGGACGCAGTGTGTTTGGCGACTGCTGTTGTACCAGGAGCTTCTTCATTGCCGCGCAACGGAACTCACTCAGGTTGAGAGAGGTTCAGTCGCTCATACCGCGACCGCAACCGATCGACATCGAATCGTGCATCCATACCAAAAGCAACGATCGAAATCAACGACCGTGACGGTAACCGACCAACTTAAACTTCGACGGCTCCTAGTCTTGATTTTTTAACCTTTGATGCTGGTCAGGTGCTGTTCTCGTTCGCGCATGGTTTTGTCGCGCTTGGCATTCTTGCCTGGGTGGCGGATCGGTGCTTTGCGCCGATTGGGTTGCCCGGCAGGGCGTCCGGGCCCGGGTCTTGAGGGTTTCGGCGCACTGGCCAGGCGCTCTGCCAGTTGGAGTATGGGCTGGTACCGGTGGTCTGGCCGGGAGCGATGCTACCTGCGGTCCACGGGTGTCCGGGAGGTGTGGTGGTGGCCGTGCCCGGGGGAGGAGCGGGGTGTTCACGCCGGGATCGTCTCGGCGGTGAGCTCGTTGCCGTCCCTGTCGTACGTCGCTTGGACTAGGAAACTGGGAGGAGTCGTGTTCGGCCAGTTCGGGGGGTACGGGTCTGTGACATGGCCCGGGCGGGAGTTGAACCCATACCTGCACATCGTCCTACCGTCCGGGCGGAGACCTGCCGGATTGGCCATGCCTTATTTTCGTCCTCGTGTACTCCACAAACTGGCCAGGGTGCGCGCACCCTGCGCACCCTGCCTATACCGATGTGGGCCTGAGGCGATCATTGAGTCCTTGCTCTGGGCGCTGCGTCCGGCGATTACCGGTATTCCACCGGTCTGATCTTGGTCGCGGAGGAGCGGCACCGGCCCTGTCGCTCCAGGGACCCTCAGGGATCAACGGCGCGGCGGCCGCTGCGTCGGGGAGCCAATAAGGGAGCCAATAGATCCAGAAAATGATGACCAATTACGACCATCTGAGACCCACAATAACTGCTGCCCTTCGGTATTGAGCAGCGTATCCATTCAAAAAATCGGATATTATGATATGTAAATTTAGCTTGAGGTGCTAGTGTCCTACTAATGGACGTGGGGGTTCAAGTCCCCCCTCGCGCACAGATGAAAGGCCCTGGTGACAGGGCCTTTTTCGTGTCTTTCGGAAAGGCCCGCGTACTCCAATTGGAACATTGTGGAGGGCCGCGGGGAGCCGGAAAGGGAGCCGTTCGCGGCTGTTCGGAGCCGGACTCCAAGGTGCCGTTACGGAATGGGTCATCCAGGCCGGAGTTCAGACCGTCTCCTTTGCGACCGCCGCAGGCTCGCGGACCGTCGCCCCCGTCGCGATCGCGGCGAGCAGCGCCGCCGCCGCGAGTGCGGCTCCGGTGACGGCGATGCTGCGGGTGCCGAACTGGGCGAGACTGAACGCACCGAGCGATGACCCGAGAGCGATGCCGACGTTGTAAGCGACGGAGCCTCCCGCCGATGCGATGTCAGTGCCACCGGGGGCGAACTCCATGACGCGGTTCTGCACGGCCGGGGTGAGTGCCCCCATCGCGAGTCCGGTCATCACGATCGCGGCGCCGGCAGCGACCGGGCTCGTGCCAAGGCCGTACATGCCGACCAGCGTGATCGTCAGAAGTCCGGCCGGGATCACGACTGCGAGCAGCTGGTTCCGATCGGAGGCGATTCCTCCGACGGCGATGCCTCCGAAGTCGGCCACGCCGCGGGCAAGCAGCAGCGGCCCCAGCAGCGCCGCCGGTATGGCGGCGACAACGACGATGAACTCCGAGGAGTACGTGAACACCGCGAAGAACCCCGCCACCGCCAGCGTGTTCGTGGCGAGGACCAGCGTGTAGCGGCGCACGTCAGGCGTCGTCCCGCGCTCGGCGTGCTCCTGCTGCGCCGCTCCTACTCGCAGTGCCGCGGCGAGCGTGACGAAAGCGAGCAGGCCGAGCGCCGACAATGCCACGAACACCCAACGCCAGCCCGCGATCTGGGCGAGCCACGTGCCGGCCGGCACGCCGAGCATCGGGCCGATCGATCCGCCGGTGAACACCACCGCCATCACCCTGCCTCGCACGCGGGCCGGGAACATACCGGCCGCCACCGGGGCCACCACCCCCCAGAAGACCGCCTGGCTCAGCGCCGTCACCACCCGGGCGGCGAGCAGCGTGTCGAATCCCTGCGCGGCGGCCGACAGCGCGGTCGACACCACCATCAGTGCCATCAGGCCCAGGATCAGCGGGCGGCGCGGGACCCTCGCGAGCAGGCGTACCAGCGGCAGCGTGACGACGACGACCGTCACGGCGTAGCCCGTCACGAGCAGGCCGACCTGTGACGGGGAAATCTTCAGATCCCCTGATATCTCCGAGAGCAGTCCCACTGGGACGGTCTCGGTCGTCACGAAGCAGAATGCCGCCACAGAGAGGGCCAAGAGCGCCGCCACCGACCGCCGGTCGAATTCCGGATGCAGTTTCACGTCATAGCTCCTCTGTGGCGGTGACCTTCTCGAACGCGTCGAGTGCGGTGCCGATCGAAACGGGGATCAGGGGCATGCCGTCGCCGTCGGCGACCGGCTCGCCGAGACGGCGCAGCAGCACCATCGGGGCCGACTCGGGCGGGCACGGGATGTGGCCGCGTTTGTTGTCGGACCGCAGCCGCGTTGCCAGCGACTCCAGGTCGAACCGCTCCAGCGCGATGCGCGGGGCCGGCAGTTCAAGGTGCGACAGGAGCCGGTAGTGCCGTTTGAGGTCGGCGTCGCCGAGGTGGCCGAGCTGAGCGCTTGCTTCGGCGGCCGTCAGCATCCCCCATGCGACAGCCTCGCCGTGGCTCATCGCGCCCGCCGCCACCGACTCGAGCGCGTGCCCGACGGTGTGCCCGTATTCGAACACGAGGGCCGCCTTCTTTTCGTTCGGGTCGGTGCGCAGCATCGGCGCCTTCGAGTCGAAACCCAGCTCGAACAGCGTTGTAAAGGCCGCGACGGGTCGATCCGGGAGGTTCGCAAGGGCCTCTTCGAAGTCGCGCTCCCGGCCCGGGACGACGGCGAGGACGTTCTTCGCCATCTCGGCGATCCCGGTCAGGAGCCCGCGGCGCGGAATCGTGGTGAGCCAGGTCAGATCGCAGCCGATCATCGCCGGCGCGGTGTACGCGCCGCACAGGTTCTTTCCCGAGCGGAGGTTGACCCCCTGCTTCAAGGAGAGGACCGCGTCGAACGCGGCGACCGGCGTGGTCGGCAGGTGCACCAGCCGGACGCCGCGGAACAGGAGCGAGGCGGCGAGCCCCGCGACGTTCCCCACGAGCCCGCCGCCCATCGCGAGGATCGCGGAGGTCCGGTCGGCCCCTTCGGCGACCGCGCGGTCGAGCACCTCTTCGACCAGCGAGAGTCGCTTGTGCTGCTCCGCGCCGGCGATGACTATGGGACGCACCTGCATCCGCTGACCGAGCCGCGAAAGCAGCGGCTCGGCGTGCGACTGCACCGCCTCGTCGATGACGACGATCGCCGAACCGAGTCCGAGCGCTTCGATGCCTTCCGCCAGACCGTCCGTACAGTCCGCGCCGTAGCGGTAGGGCACGGCGGCCGAGCCGATGCGCAAGAGGCCATCATGCATCGGGGCCTCCCTCCGGAGCCGGCCGGAAGCCTGCGAACAGCAGGCCGGGACGGCGCAGTTGAAACGATGCGACCGCGGCGCCGATGTCGAACGAGCATTCCAATATCGCGCAGGCCACGGCGTTGGCCGCGCCGCGAAGGCCGCTCCCCGCCTCATGCCGGGCGCTTGCACGAAGCCCGATGGCGATCGCGGCCGTGGCGGGGACCAGTGCAAAGCTCAGTCCTCCGGTTGACGGCGCGGCGGCGAGCGCCACCGCACCGGACGCCCCGACAGCCACGACCGGGTTCCAGCGCGGGGCGCGCCGGTCCGGGTGGACGACGATGAGCCACTGCTCCGAGCGGCCGTACCCATAGAGCCGCCGCCAGATGGTGTGCAGTGTGTCTGAGCTGAGCCGATCGTGGACGACCAGCGCGTCCGGTTGGGACCGCAGTTTGAGGCCCGCTCGGGTCAGGCGGACGCCGAGGTCGACGTCCTCGCCGCCGGCCACCAGCAGTGACCGTTCTACGAACCCGCCGACCTGCTCGAACGCATCCTTGCGGACCAACAGGTTCGACGTGGTCGCCCATTCGAGCGGGCCGCCGAGCGCTGGGCGCTCCAAGTCTGCGTGGAGCAGGTGGGACCGGCGCATGATCCTGAAGACCCGGGTGGGGCTGACTTCGACGATCGTCGGCCCGGCGAGCCCAGCCGTCTCCGGTGCATCGCGGATCGCCGCGACGTGGATTCGCAGCAGGTCGGGCGTCGCGCGGCAGTCCGAGTCGGTGAACAGCAGGAGGTCGTGGGAGGCGTGCCGCACGCCGAGGTTCCGTTTGGCGCCGACATGCCGCGGCCCGCGCAGGTAGCGGGCGCCGTGCCTGTCGCAGTGCTCTCGATGTCGGGCGGCATCCGTCGGGCCGGAGTCGTCGATGAGGATGATCTCCACCGGCTCGGGGCAGCGCTCGGCCGCGGCTCGCAGGCTGGCGAGCATCCGCTCAGTCGAGGGCACCCTGCCGAGAACGGGCACCACTACCGAGACTCCGGGTGCAATGCGCTCGGGCCCGCTCATCGGGTCGCCCCTTCCTCGAGGTGCCGGGCGACCTTCGCCGCGGCGGCGGCGATATCCGCCATGTCCTCTTCGCCTCCCAGGAACACGCTGTGGTGCAGCAGGACCGCGTGGGCGGCGAGGTGGTCGGCGCCGGGGTACGCGCGATCCGCGTGCCGTTTCACGAACTGCTCCGCGAGCGGAGCCAGCGTGCTCTTGCGCCACGGTTCGAGCAGGCGGCTGCGGGCCAGCGGCGGCCGCGGGGTGTACACCCGGACGCCCAGTTCGGCGGTGAGTGCCGTTGCGGCCCAGGATTTGTCGATGCCTTCTGGAAACCCCTCGAATACGAGGGGGACCTCGTAGAGCGAGAGCTTGTCCTGGGAGGGGCTGCGCGTCAGCAGCTTCACCCCGGTGACCGGCGCCAGCAGGCGGGTCAGCAGCTCGTAGTTCGCGTTGCGCACCGTGTGCTGTTCATCCAGGATCTCCAGTTGGGCGACGAGGAGGGAGGCTCCGAACTCGTCGAGGCAGAAGTTCGCGCCCAACGTGGTGGCGGACTCGGTCAGCGGCAGTTCGCCCTCGACCAGGCTGTCGCGGTACCGCCGCGAGTCCGCGCGAAGCTCCTCCAGCAGCCCGGCGCGCTCGGGGTCGTCGGTGACAATCGCACCGCCCTCGCCACAAGTGAGCACTTTGGAGTGCTGCATGCTGAAGCACCCCATGGTCCCGAGGGACCCGGCAGGACGGCCCTCCCAACGGCCACCGTGCGCCTGCGCGGCATCCTCGATCACATGGACTCCGTCGGCCGCCTTGGCGATTGCGGGGACGTCGGCCATGTTGCAGGCCCAGTGGACGGCGATGACCGCAGCGATGTCGGTCTCGGCGGCCACCGCCTCGGCGGCGAGGCACCCGGTGGCGGGGTCGACATCGGCCAGGACCGGCACGAGCCCGGCCCTGAAGACCGCGCTGGCGCTGGCGGTCCAGGTCAGCGCGGGCACCAGGACGGGGTCGCCGTAGTCGAGGCCGAGTGATTCCATCGCGATCACGAGCGCGCTGGACCCGTGGTCGGTAGGCACGCAGTGGCGCGTCCCCGTGTAAGCGGCGAACGCCTTCGCGAAGCGGCGCTCCTGGAGCTCGCCCCGGTACGGGCTGGAGATGGCCCAGCTGCCGCTGCGCAGCACGGCTTCGAGTGCGGAGGAGGCCCCCGGCGCCGCCACAGGCCAGCTCGGCCACGAGCGGCCCCGGTCGCGTACCGCCGCGCCGCCGTTGACGGCGAGCGGAGCGTCCCTCACCACGGTTCCAGCCCCGGCGCGCGCACTTCTAGGCCGATGCGCCTGGCCTCGGCGAGGATCTGGAGATTCCACCGCTCCCACAGGCCCGCCAGGCGCGAGGTCAGCACCACGACGTCGACCGAGCGGTCGGGCAGGCGCGTGCGCATCCCGATCGCGTGGCGGCCGGCGTCGCCGTGAGCGCGCGCGCAGTCGGGGTCGAAGTCGAATAGCTGCGCGTTCTTGAGCGACTCGGGAACCCTGCCGCCGCAGCCGATGACGGCGACCTGGTCGGCGTCGCCGAGGTCGGCCACCGCGGCGGCGATCTCGTCGGACACGTCCTTGTCGCGGACTTCGTCCGTCCATTGGAGGACCCGCCGGTGGTCGTCCTCCCAATGCCAGTACCGGTCGGTGCGGATGAGGTCCCAACCGATCTCGACCACCGGCTCGGGATGCTTGTCGTGCATCTGCGCGATGTTGTGGTTGTTGCTTTCGACGTTGTTCTCGGCGTCTCTGTCGTGCGGAGTTTCGACGGCCCAGGCGTCGTGGCTGACCACGAATTCGACGCCTTGCTTGAAGAGGCGGAACCCGAGTTCCATGTCCTCCACGCCCCAGCGCTGGAAGTCCTCATCGAAGCCGTCGACGGCCCAGTAGAGGTCGGCGCGCATCGAGCAGTTGGTGGCCCACAGGAGGAACCAGGGGACCGTCAACCGTTGGAGATCCCAGTCGCAGCGCATGAAGGTGCCGTGCCGGTTGTCCCAGAACGAGGGATCGTGCCGGTAGACCTCCGGCAGCCGCTCCGGCAGTACCCGCCCGGCCATCTGGGCGAGCCCGGAGGTCGGGTCCTCGGGCCGGTACGCGTAGGCGTATCCGACGACCGCGCGCGGTCGGGTGCCGTCGCCGAGCGCCTTCAGGTGAGCGCCGAGGAAGTCCGGGCCGACCACGGCCCCGGTGTCCACGAACACCAGGGTGTCCGAAGTGGCGAGCCGGGCGCCTCGGTTGCGGGCCTCGGCGACCCGGAATCCCCGGTCCTCTTGGAACGCGTAGGAGAGGTGCAGCCGGTCCTCGAAGGATTTCACCACTTCCGGTGTCGCGTCGGTGGAGCCGTCGTCGATGACGACGACTTCGAAGTGGTCGGGATCCAGGTGCTGTCTGGCGAGTCCGCGGAGCGTCTCGGCCAGGAGCGGGGCCCGGTTGAACGTGGGGATGATGACTGATGCCTTCGGGGCGAGCGGCGCCCCGGCTGTCGAGTCGGTCATGTACTTCCTTCTGGACTGTGAGCGTTCGATCGTCGGAAGGATCTCGGGATGGCAGCTTCGTTGCTGCTCGGTTGGTCTCCGTGGGCACTTCAGGAACAGGGCGCGGCAGTCGCCATCCAGATCGGCGATGGATTACTCGACCAAGACGACCCGAGGTGCTGCCGGAGGTGTACAGCAGCAGCGCGAGGTTCTCGGGCTCCGGTGCGGGACCCGGAGCACTTCGTTCAAGCGGGGGCATCGTTGATGAATGGTCACCACGATCGAATACCGGCCGAAGCTATCACGATGTGAGCTGGGTCGATTGTCACCGATTCGCGTGACGAAGGCATGCGCGCCATCGCGTCCCGCTCCGTGTATCCCTGAGCGGTGGCGTCTACTCGGAGCTGTACGAGAGCCGGTCCCGGCAGCACCGGTAGGGGCCCTCCTCAACGGCGTCGAGTCCAGAGAGCCTGCTGCTTGCCGCGGCCGAGCGAAATGAACTCGTCGGACTCGATGTCGAAACCGGCCGCGTCGAACCACGTGCGGTACGTGTCGAGATCGCGGTGCCCCCACCACATTCTGGAGCCGCCCTCGAGCCAGCCGTCCTTGACGCCCTCCCATTCGCTGACCGCCACCGTGGCGAGCAGCGCACCGCCCGGTCGGAGCCACCGGCTCATGCGGCCTATGAAGGACTCCTGGTTCGGCAGCGGAACGTGCCACAGGGTGTACAGGCACAGGATCAGGTCGAAGGATCGGTCGGGGAACGGGAACGCCGTCGCGTCGCCGCAGAAGAAGCGCGCCGACGGGACGAGGCGGCGAGCCCGGGCGATCTGCACCTCGCTGATGTCGATTCCGGTGACCGCATGCCCGGACTCGGCCAGCGACTTGGACATGGGAACCCCGCAGCCGCAGCCGATGTCGAGGACCTCGGTTCCCGGCGGGTGCTCGTGGAGCAGCTGCTCGATCCACGGCCGGTACTGCGGTGGAGCGTCCTCATCGTCTCTGTAGGCGTATGACACCGTGTCATAGCCCGATTGGACGATCTCCTTCAATTCCTCGTCAGACATCGCTTTCGAACGCCTTCCTTCCCTCAGCGGTGAGGCCGTGCTCGAACGGCTCCAGCAGCGTGCGGAGCCGCGCCTTGGCGTCCTCGGGCAGGAACGACGCCTGCACCGCGTCCGTGGAGACGCGCAGCAGCTCCGCATCGCCGAGTCCGAGGTCGCCCGCCCGCGCGTATTCGGCGCCGATGGTGGTGCAGAGCTGGACCGGATCGTCCGTGCCCAGTCCCACCCGAATGCCGAGATCCATCATGCGTCGAATGGGGTGATCCTCCAGTTCACGCACAGCTCCGAGTTTCACATTGCTGGTCAGGCAGCATTCCACGAGAATTCCGGACTCTCCAATGAGATTGAGCAGTTCAGGCGACTCCGCAGCCTGCAAGCCGTGCCCGATCCTGCTGAGTCCGGGCATCTTCAGAGCCGATCGGATATTGGCCGTGGAAAATTCCCCGACGTGCGCGGTGATGCCGAATCCCTCTGAAGAGAGTCTGTCCGCCACCCGGTACGCGAGGCTCCAATCGGCCTCCCGATCGTACGGTTCATAGACGAAATCGATACCGGCGACTCCTCCGGCCAAGCGGAGGCATTCCGACATCAGGGATTCGGTCTCGTGCTCGCCGTACCAGAGTTTGAACATCATGACCGGCTCCGCATGGAAATGCGGATGGTGCATTCGAACGCGGCGCTCCGCCTCCCGGAACAGGGGAATGAAGTCGGGGCGGCGCACCGACTTCCGTCCGCAGCGCACCTCCACCAGCACCGCGCCGTCCGACGCCGCCTCGGAGAAGAGGTCCACATGGCGCGCGATGAACAATTCGGGATCCTGGTCGAGTTCCTGCGGCACCGGATGAACGGACGCGAGTTCGCGAAGCCGCTCTATTCCGGGCGGCGTTCGCGCGATCATGTCGGCCGACCACGACTGCCAGTCGAATGGCTCCCGCGGCGTCGACCGTGAGAGCACGCGATCCAATCGAGGACTGGATTCTTGATGCACGTGCAAATCGACTTTCGGGATGAGGCTTACGGTGTCAGGGTTCATTGCACGCTCCGGTTCTCGACCTCCTAGTCGATTCGGACAGGGTAGCTCCGGCGTTGAGACGGCGCATGAAGCGGATTTACGGGGCACGGACTGATTGTCACGCGAATCCGTGTCGTGCCGGATGGCATGCGAGCGGTCTACGTTGGTCCCTGTTAGACGAGGGGGAGTGGCGGAGACGGTTTCGAGACCGTCTCTGGAAGGCGCTTCCCGCTCCGGATCAATCGCATTCCTCTCGATTTCAGGGTGGAGAACTGGATGGAAGCCGTTTCAACTTATGGGCAGGCAGCCGCCGGACCGCCGGAATCGATGCTCCGCGACGGGTTCGCGTCCGCGCTGGCCCGAGCGGCGGACGGCACCGGCTCGACCCTGACCGGCCTCGGCCTGGTCGCGGACGGATTCGCTACCGTCCAAATCGACCTGAACGTCGTCCACAAAGAGTCGCAGGGCTCGCGGGCGGAGATCACCCTCTGCGACCACAACTGCACGACGACCGTGCACGGGGTCGCCACCGGCGGCAACTACACCTGCCCAGCAGCGATGTCCCTGAACCGTGGCGCGCGGAGCACGAGCCTGGCGCCGGGCGCGAAGCTTCTGGAAGGACTGCTGTCCACCATCGACGGCATCCGCACGGCACAGCAGGAATTCCTCACGGCCGACCTCGAAGCGTATTTCGAGCGGGAGTCGATTCCCGAGGCACTGCGGCCCGACTACACCGCCGCCCTGTCGAACCGGAAGATCGTGGTGAACCTCTTCGGGGGGAGCCCGGAGACGCACCCTGACGTGCTCGAGATCATCGAAGGGATCCAGGGAGCCGGCGCCGAGGTGCATTTGACGACCACGGGCCGCCGGATCGTCAGCGACGAGCGGTTCCTCGCAGACTTCCTGGCCCGACCGCCGGAGGTCATCGGGCTCGGCGCCGACGACTTCGAGTCCGCCGACGACGTGGACCGCCTGTTCTCCCTCGGGTTCGACGAACTCGCGAGGCTGTGGCGCACTACCCCCTGGCAGCACGGCCAGCGCCGCAAGGCGATCGAGGCCGTGCAGATCTGCAAGATGGCGCAGGAGCACGAGGGCTTTCCGGCCGTCTTGTTCAACATCGTCCTGCACCGGGGCAACCTGAAGGATGCGGCAGCGCTGCTGGACCGCCTCAGCCATCACACCGACGGCCGCGCGGTCCTGAATCCGTACCCGGTGCAGACGGCGTTCATGGGGCAGCGCGGCGAGCTCGGCGAGGTCGACCTGCATCGCCTGAGCGAGTTCGCGGACACGGCCATTCAGGTCCACCGGGACCGCTTGACCGGTGAGCCGGCGCGGTGGAACCTCGCGCCGCGGATCGGCTACTGGATCCTCATGCGAGCGCTGCTGGACGGGTCCGCCGTCGAGGCGAGCGACCGGGTCGGGGGCAAGGGCGTGTGGCAGTGCTACTCGCGTAGAGGCGCCGGCCGATGCGTGCAGGTGGGCATGGCAGCGCGTAGCTCGCACGAGACCGCGCTCCCCGGCGGGCACTTGGGTTGCTTCTGGAACCACGAGACCGTCACCGACAACCGCCAGTTCTGGGACCTCGACACTCGGACCGTCGCGGACTGGGTGCTGGAGGGGCGCCGGGAGTCGGCCGCGGGCGCCGAGTGGCGCTGCCGCGGGTGTCTGTTCCCCCGCATGTCGATGGACGCGGTCAGCCTCGAACTGGGCTTGACCTCCGCTTCCGCTGAGCCGTACCGGCGCGTTCGCGCGCGGTACCTCGGCTACTGAGAGAGGTGGCGGCTGTGGAAGCAGCTCGGGTACTGGTGACGGGGGGTGCGGGCCAGCTCGGCAGGGTGCTGCAGCGGTCGGCGGCGGCCGGGGGCACGCGGATGACGCTCTACGACGTTGCCGACGGCGTCAACGTGGTCCGAGGGGACGTCAACGACGGCCCGGGGCTGCGCGACTGCATGCTCGGGTGTGACACCGTGGTCCACGCGGCCTCCCTGCACGGCGTGCATCTGAACCGGTACCCGGTCCGCGAGTTCATGAGAGTCAACGTGCAGGGGACCGAGAGCGTGCTCCGGAACGCGGCGAAGGCCGGCATTCGGCACGTCGTTTTGATCTCGTCCACATCGGTGTACGGGCTCTCGTCGTCGCTGCCGTTTACCAGTACGGCCTGGGCCGACGAGGAAACGCCTGTGCGGCCGACTGACAGCAACGACCTCTGCAAGGTCCTGTGCGAGCAGCTGTCCGAGTACGCCGTGCGCCGCTACGGCATTTCGGTGACGGTGCTGCGTCCGGGCCGGTTCTGGGTCGGCGACGTTGCGAGTTTCAACCTCGCCAAGCTCTCCGGCGCGGTCGACGTGTCCGATGTGGCGCATGCCGCGCTCCAGGCCGTCGCGGCAGGAGGTGAGGGCTTCCAGGTCTATTGCGTCGCCTCGAAGACCCGTTTTGACCGCGGCGACCTCGACGACCTGGAGACCCGGGCGGACCGGTTGATCGAGGAACGCTATCCGGGCGCCGGGGAGGCCCTGGCCCGGCACGGACTCGAGCTGCCGCGGCGGCTGCACCGCGTCGTTTGCATCGCTAAGGCCCAGAAGGAACTCGGCTACGAGCCGAGGGTGAACTTCGAGCAATTCCTTGAGAGCGGATCGGATGCCGCGGCGGACGGCGCCGCGATCGCGGAGACCGCGGTGCCCCGATGAGCGCCAGCCGGATCATGTACCTCGGCGCCAGCGCCAACGCCGGGAAGACCGTCTTCACGCGGGCGCACTGCCGCCTGCTGAGCGATGCGGGCCTGCGCGTCAGTCCGTTCAAGCCCGTCTCGGTCACCAAGCGCCGCGAGCGCCGGGGAGACCTGGACCTGGATTTCCGCCTCTGGCACCTCGGGGCGGCCGCACGCTGCGAACTGGGCGACCGCAACGGTCCCGTTCAGGTGGTGCGTCTCGGCCCGATGGCGGGGGACCTGCTGGTGAAGGGCGAGCGGATCGGCGCTGCGGAGCTGCTCGCGGAGGACACGCCGCTGTTCGATCCGGAGGACGTTCCGCGGGTGCTGTCGGCCGTCCGGGCCGCATACGCCGAGATCGAGGCCCGCTCGGAAGCGGTCGTGATCGAAGGGGCGGGCAGCTGCGCCGAACTGGCCGGCGTCACCGACCCGGCGAACACCTTTGCGGCGTCGGTGGCCGCTCCGGCGGCGGTCCTCGTCGCGGGAGCGCACTCTGGCGGCTCAATCGCAGGCCTGTGGGGCACCTGGCACCGAATGGACCCGCGGCTTCGCGGATCAATCGTGGGCATCGCGCTGAACGACGTCAGAGCGGGCGCAGGACTGCTCGAGAAGCGGGCCGGGGAACTGGCAGACGAGATCGGCACCGCCTATCTCGGGGCGCTGCCGCACTGCGAGATCTACGACGACGTCCCCACGGGAGAGAGTTCCTCGCTTTGCGATACCGAAGCCGAATACGACTATGTCGCCAGGCAGTTCAACGACCACATCGATGTGGCGGCCATCGACCGTGCGGCCGGCGTCGGAGCCTGAACGCCCCACCCCTGAACCATTGGAGGAACGATGAAACCGAGACTCGCACTGTGCGGAGGTCCGCCGGCAGTGGACGTGGCGCTGCAATCGTGGCCGCCCTACGACGCCCGGATCGCGGCCGAGGTCGACCGCATGCTCCAGAGCGCGGAGGTGTCCTATTACGGCGAGGAGGGGCATGTCGCGGTCCTCGAGGAGAAGTTCGAGCGGTACCACTCGGTCCGGTATGCACTCGCGACGAGCTCGGGCACGGCCGCGTTGCACTCGGCGTTCGTGGCATGCGGTCTCAGGCCGGGCGACGAGGTCATCGCGCCCACCCACACGTTCCTCGCGACGGTCATGCCGGTGTTCGCCGCCGACGCGACGCCGGTCCTCGTCGACTGCGAGTCGGACACCGAGGGCATCGACCCGGGCCTGGTGGAGAAGGCGGTGACCGAGCGGACGAAGGCCATCGTCGTCACGCACCTGTGGGGACATCCGGTCGACATGGACGCGATCATGGCGATCGCCCGGTCGCACGGGCTCAAGGTCGTCGAGGACTGCTCTCACGCCCATGGGGCGACGCACCGGGGCCGGGTCGTCGGATCCATCGGCGACGTCGGATGCTTCAGCCTCCAAGGGAAGAAGGCCGTCTCAGGAGGGCAGGGCGGCATCCTGGTCACCGATGACGAAGACATCTACGAGCGCGCGCTCCTCCTGGGGCACTTCAGGGTCAGGGCCGAGCAAGGGGTGCGGTCCCCCGGGATGCGGCAGTTTGCCGACACCGGTTGGGGTTTGAATTACCGAATGCACCCGTTCTCGGCGGTCATGGCGAACGCGACCTTCGACCGGCTCGACGAGGTGGTCGAACGGCGCCGGGAACGCCACGGACGGCTGCTCGAGTTGCTGCGTGTCGCCCCCGGCGTCGATGAGCCGCACGTCGGCCCGGAGGTGACGATGGGCGCCTGGTACGGGATCAAACCGCGCTACCGGCCCGAGGAGCTTGACGGCCTGCCGATCGACCTGTACATCGAGGCGTTGCGGGCGGAGGGCGTCAAGATCGGACGCCCCGGGTCGGCCCCGCTCCACCTGTCGCCGATGTTCAACGGCGCAAGCGCCGAGCGCATGCCGTTCGCGGGCTCGCCCCCCGAGGGCCGCCGGGCTTATCTGCCCGGGGACCTGCCGGTCAGCGAGTCCATTCACGACTGCGCCCTGAGTTTGCCAACGTTCACCTACGAGCCCCTCGAGATCGTGGAGCAGTACGGGGAGGCGTTCGCGAAGGTCGCGGACGGCCTGGACGACCTGCAGCGGATCGCGAAGGAGCGCGCGCATGGGTGAGCACCTGGCAGTCCTCTGCCTCGGCAGCGGCAGGCAGACCCGGGAGCTGGCCGCCGCCGGCGCCGGCATCGGCTTCACCGTCGACTGCGCCCACGTGCGCGAGGACGAGCGCGACTGGCAGCCCCGGGACGTCGAGGCCGTCCACGCCGACGCCCTTCAGGCGATCCGCGAGCTCTCACGGCCGCCCGACGCGGTGGTCAACTTCGGGCGCGCCACCGTTCCCGACGGCATCCGCAGAATTGCCGAAGTCATGGAGCGGCTGCGGGACTCAGGCGCGGTCCCCGCGCACACCCGGCTCGTGGGGCCGCCGAGCCGGGCCGCCAAGGTCTGGGGCGACAAGGCGTTGATCGCCCGGTCGATGCGCGAACTCGATCTGCCCATCGCCTCGACGGTGCGTGTGGCGACCGACGAAACGGGCAACGGGGCCCCCGGCATCGCCTTCCCGTTCGTGGTGAAAGTGGTCGACCTCACCGGCGGTTCGGGGATGCGCTACGTCGAGGACGCCACGGCCTTCGACGAGGCAGTGCGGCACCTCGCGAAACTGGAGCGGCCGCTCATCGCCTGCGAATTCCTCGCCGGAGACGAGGTCTCGGTGGACCTGCTGCGACTCGGCACGGAGACGCTGGTGTACCCGCCTGGCTTCAAACGGGCGACCGACAGGATGCTCACCCACGCCGACCACAAGATCAAGGTCAACGGCGCGGTGAGGGAGGTGCCTGCGTTCACTTCGGACGTCCTGCGCATCGCTGAGGCGTTCGACCTCCAGGGCTTTTTCTCCCTCGAAGCGGTCGTCACCTCCGTCGACCCCTTGGAATGGCGCATCCTCGAAGGCGCCACGAGGGTCACCAACAACATCCACATGCAGGACGCATCACTGGGAATCGACTCCTTCGCCGCCGTGCTCCGGTACGTTGCCGGACTCGAATGGCGACCGGCGGACGAACGGCTCGGCCTGGCGCTGTCCATTCCGGTCTACCGCCATCTCGGACGCCGGTCGGTGGACGCACTGGCCCCTCTCGACTGGGTGCGGCAGGTCAAGGTGGATGATTTGTCCGAAATGCCCGACAGTAGCGACTCGCGGCACCGGCTGACCGTGAAGATGGCCGTCGAGGACCTCGACCGGCAGCTGGCGGTCCTCGCCGAGGCGACCGGCGACGACGCGCTGGCCGGCCGGGTCCGGAGCGAGATCGCGCGAGTGGAGGACGTATATGGCGGCCGATGAGACCAGCTTCGAACGGCTCACCCGCTTCGGCATGGCGCCGAGCACCGACGCAGCCGTCCAGATCGACATCACGGCAGTGCTGCGCCGGTCGGGATCCGAACTCGTGGAGACCTACCTCTGCGACCACAACTGCACCGTCCTCCACAAGGGGCAGCCGACCGGAGGGCACTACAACTGCCCCGCCGCGCTGTCGCTGAACCGCGGGGCCGTCGCCTCGACCATTGCCGGCGCGGACCTCCTCGTCGAAGGCATCGAACGAACCCTCGCCGCCGCGCGCGAGGCCCAACAGGACTTCATCACCGACGAGTTCGACCGGTACGCCGACGAGTCCGCCATCCCCGCCGCCCTCCGGGAGCCGATCCGCTCCTCGATGCGGCAAGGGCCTTCCGAGGTGACGCTGTTCGGCGGCAGCCCCGAGGCACATCCCGACTTCATCCCACTGGTCGAGGGTCTCCACCGGCGCGGACACGCCGTCCATCTGACCGTGACCGGGCGGCGCGCCGTCAGGTCGCCCGAGTCCTTCGAGCGGATGGCCTCCAGCGGCATCGCCGTCCTGGCCGTCAGTGCCGACGACGTGGCGACGCCCGCCGACCTGGGGCGGCTGCTCCAGTGTGACCCCGAGGAGCTGCGAACCGAGTGGAAGCGGGTCTCCCCCTTCCACGGCCAGCGCCAGAAGGTATACGAGGCGATCCACGCGGCGCGACTCTGGCAGCGGCTGCCTGTGGACCGCCGACCGGCACTGCTGTTCAACATCGCCGTCCACCCAGGCAATGTCGCCGACATCGACACGATCCTCACCCAGCTGGCCGGGGCGTTCCCCGGCGCCCTGCTCAACCCATTTCCGATGCAGTCGGCCTTCGAAGGGCGCATCGAGCATGTCGACCCCGCGACGCTCCGAGGGTTCCGGTCCCTTGTGAACACCGCGCTCGAGATGCACCGCAGACAGGCGGTGGACGGCGTCAGCGCATGGTCGCTCGCGCCCCGGATGCATTACTGGCTGCTCCTCTCGGCGGCACTGGGAGACGCGACCGCGCCTGTACGGCTGACCGGCTGGAACACCTGGAAGTGCTACAGGTCGAACGGCGCGGGTCGGTACGTGCAGATCGCCGGCACCGGCCGCCGCCCGGCTGGACTCGAGACCGCGGGTGGACGCGTCGGCTGCTTCTGGAACGACACCGTCAACGACGACGATCTGCCCGCCGTCTGGGAGGCGAAGCCGTCGGAGATCCGGCGGTACCTCCAGCTCCGCCCCGTCCGGGCGGCCGAAAAGGCGCACCGCTGCGCGGGCTGCCTGTTCCCGCGGCTGGTGGGGGACATGGTGTCGCTCGAAAGCGGCATGGACCCGGCCCTGCGCGAGGCATACCTGTCGCTGCGCAGGCGCGACCTCGGCTTCTGACCTGAATAACCCGACGAAAGGAACGGCCATGATCCACAAAGAGTTCCAGCACCTCCTCGCGATCCGGGAGGCGGCGATCGAGGGCGCGCGCGCCCACTACCGGTCGAGCGGGCTCGCCGAGGCCGCGGTACCTGTGCTGGTGGGGATCACCGGCGCATGCGAGAACGTGTCCACGTTGTACCGTGTCGCCGGGAGCGCTCCGGTTCACCTCACCCAGACCGGCCAGCTCGCGCTCGAGCACGCCCTATGCGTGTCGAAAGGCGTCTACTGCATCACCCCGAGCTTTCGCACCGACAAGATCGACGAGCGTCACCTGCATGAGTTCACCCTGATCGAGGAGGAGATCAGCTTCGATCACCCCTTGATCGCCCGCTCCGAAGACGAATACGATTCGTCGCTCCTGTTCGAGGCGCTGCTGGGCCGGATCACGCAATCGGTGAAGGCCGTTGTCCGGTCCTGCGTCGAGCACGCGCCCGACGCCGTTGCAAGTCTCGGCGGCCGCATCGACGACCTGGGGGAGATGCTGTCTCAGGACTTCTACCGGCTCACCTACACCGAGTCGGTGGACTTGCTCAACTCCGCTGACGACGGCCACGTCCCGTGGGGCTCTGACCTGGGGTCGGTGCAGGAGCGCGACCTCCTGGAGCTCGTCGCCCGCGAACACGGGGGACCGCTGCGCCCCACGTTCGTCACCCACTACCCCGAAGGCATCAAGTTCTTCAACATGAAGGTCGACGACACGAACGAGGATGTCGTCCAGAGTGCCGACCTGCTGCTGCCGCTCGCCGGGGAGGCCGTCGGCAGCGCGGTTCGCGAGCACCGGTACGACCGGCTGCTCAAGCGGCTGACCTCCTCGACGATGTTCGAGCATATCGTCGAGCAGAGGCTCGCGACCCTGGAAGACTTCGTCCCCTACCTGGAGGTCGTCGAGAGCGGCGCAAGCGGTCCCCACGCGGGCTACGGCATCGGACTCGAGCGGGTGCTCCAGTTCCTCATCGGCAGCACGGACATCCGCGAGGCCTCGGTCGCATACAAGCTGAGCGCGATGATGGGTTTCACCGACGCTCTGGCATCGGCACAGTCGGGCTCCCGAGCGCCCGGCTTCTGAAAGGGAGTGTCGAGAGTGGATTTTTCTGAATCGCCCGCCGTCGACCTCGTTATCGAGAACGGCACTCTCGTGGATGCGGTCGGCGAGCACCCGAACACGTCGGTCGCCGTCGATGGCGGGCGGTTCGTCGCGGTCGGCCCGCCCGGGGCGATGCCGGTCGCGGAGCGGAGGATTGACGCCTCCGGGATGTACCTGCTGCCGGGGATGGTGGACGCGCACGTCCACTTCCGCGAACCGGGCATGGAGTACAAGGAGGGCTTCCCGGTCGGCTCGGGAGCGGCGGCGCTCGGTGGGGTCACCACCGTGCTGGACATGCCCAACACCGAGCCGCCCACCGACACGGCCGTGCGGTTCGCGGAGAAGCTCGACCTCGTGCGGGGCCGCTCCTGGGTCGACTACGGCTTCTACGCGCTGCTCGGCCCCGGCGAGGCGACCGAACTGGAGGGGCTCGCGGACTCGGGGGCGGTCGGGTTCAAGGTCTTCCTCGGGCAGAGCGAGCAGGGGCCGGGCTGCCCGCTGCCCCCGGACGACGGCGACCTGCACGCGGCGATGGGCGAGCTCGCCCGCCTCGGACTGCGCCTGGCCGTCCATGCGGAGAACCATGCGATGGTGCTGCACGGCATCGCGAAGGTGAAGGCCGGGCGGGGCACCGGTCTGGAGGCGCACCGGTCGAGCCGTCCGCCGCTGGTGGAGTCGGAGGCGATCCGCCGGGTCGGCCTGTTCGCCGCGGACACCGGCTGCGCGGTCCACATCGTGCATGTGAGCGCCGCGGAGGGCGTCGCGGCCGCTGTGACGGTGCGGTCGTCCGGAGTCGACCTTACCGCGGAGACCTGCCCGCATTACCTATTGCTCCCCGATGAGGCGATCGGTGAGCGTCTTCGCCATCGGGTGAATCCGCCGATCCGGACGCTCGGCGACCGGGACGCGCTGAGGAAGGCGCTCGCCACGGGCGACCTCCAGTTCGTCGCGTCCGACCATGCGCCGCACAGCCCGGCGGAGAAGAGCGCCAACGACGTCTGGCGGGTCCGACCCGGCGTCATCGGCGTCCAGCACCAGTTGCAGATACTGTGGTCCCGGCGAGACGAGTTCGGCCTGAGCCGATCGGATCTGGTGCGGGCGACCGCATTCGAACCCGCGCGCACTTGGGGCCTGTGGCCCCGGAAGGGCTCAGTGACCCCGGGCGCGGACGCGGACCTGGTCGTCATCGACCCCAATCGCCCTTGGACGATCGACGAGGATGTGACTCACTCCGCCAATCCCGAGGGCCCGTTCGCTGGATTGCGGGGCACCGGCGCGCCGGTGCTGACCCTGTTGCGGGGATCGGTGGTGGCGAAGGGTGGCCGACTCGTCGGTTCGCCTTCGGGCAATTGGCTTCCGGGCTCCCGTTGGAGGGGCCCTCGACCGTAGTCGAAAGGAACGAGCATGTCGGAGAACCACGAGCACTCGCAGGAGTCGTCGTTCTGGCAGGAGGCCGCGGGCGGTCCGGTGGACGTGCGCCGCCTCACCAGCGGACGCCCGTTCTGCGCGGGGGTGCTCATCGTCCGCGAGGGCAGGCTGCTGGTGACGTTGAGCGCGGAGGACATCAGCGCTGCGGAGGCGAGCGGCACCGACTGGAACGTCGGCGGTGTCGGAGGCGGCCAGGAACCGGGAGAAGAGGTCTGGGACTGTGCGGCACGTGAGGGTTTCGAGGAGCTCGGTGTCCAGGTGCGGCTCCTCTCATCGCCCCGCACCTATCTGCACGACATCGACGGCGACCTGCTCAGACGGTCGCGCTCGGACGACCGACCGGCCCCGTTCATGCTGCAGCGGCAGCGGAACGCCGACGCAGCGACGCCGTACAAGCCAGGCCTCCCGGCGGGGCCGTTCACCTACCTGTGCATGTTCGCGGCAGAGCTGGCCGAGGAACCGGCGTCGTTCAAGCCCGACGACCCCGACATCGCCGCGCTCGTCTGGATGCCGTTGAGCGACTGGGGCGTGCTGGACAAGGCGCCGACGTTCGCCCGGCTGTCGGAGTTGGGCGCGACGATCGCCGCGGGCGGTCCGATCGCGGAGGACGCCCGGGTGCATCTGCCTTCCGCCGAGACGCTGCGGGTCGCGGGGCCGCTGCTTGCCAGGGGATTCGAAGGGTGAGCGGGTCCGCCCGACCGGAGGCCGCGGGGAGCGCCGCCCGGACGGCCGAGCCCCCGCCGCACCGGACCTGGAACGATATGCCCTCCAAGATGGATGGGCTGGTGCTGATCCGCGCACACGGCCTGCGCCTCCCGGACACGTTCGAGGTCGCGGGACCCGACGACTCCGAGCAGCTCCGCGACTGGATCGGAGCGCGCCGGTCGACCGGTCCTGAATCGTGGATGGTGCGGGTGGACGCGCCGCCACCGGTGCGCTTCGGGATCAACGGCGCTACGGCCGCGGCCGCCGACATCCCCGAAGTGGTGCGCCGGATCCGGCGGGCGAACGCCGACGACCGCGTGCGCCTCCTCATACAGCGCAGGGTCGAGCATCGGACCGACGGGATCGCGCTCCGGACCGCCCGCGGCAGGGTCGTCATCGAGTCCCAGGGGCCCAGCGGCGGCAATTTCTATCGCGACGGGAGTACCCCGTCGCGGTGGTCGATCGACGCGGCGGAGCCGGAGCGGGAAGTCGGATGCCTGTCCGCGAATGGATTGGTCCGACTTCTGGCGGCGCTCAACGCCCTGCCCGTCGCGACCTGCCTCGAATGGGTGCTGACACCGGAGGACGAGCTGTATTTCGTCGATGCGAAGGCGCTGCCGCGGGAGTACCTGGCGGCGTTCGACGAACATGGATCTCGATCCGGGTACGCCGTGGTGCTCAGCGGCGTCGCGCGCGGAACGGTCGTGGAACCGGGCGGCGCGGGCGCCGGCGCCCGCGCCGGGGCGATCCACCTGGAGGAGGGCACCGGTGTCGACGTCTTGGGCAGGATCGAGCCCGCGACGCGGGCGGTGGTTTTCCAGCGGGGCGGGCTCTTGGCGCACGCCGCCGTCTATGCTGGGCAGCTCGGGATACCCGTCCTCCTCTGCCCGCCCGGTCAACTCGGCGGACTGCTGCCCGGCGCCGAGGGCGAGCTGGTGCTCGACGGCGGCCGCCACGAGTTCACACCGCGCGCGGAACGGGACGCCGTATGACCCCTTCGAAAGGGACGCAAGCATGACGATGACCTTCAGTACGGTGGAGCGCGGTGCACTACGGGACGGGTTTAGGAATTCGCCAGGTTCATTGCCGCGCACGCCAACTGTGCCCGGTTGCCGAGCTTCAACTTGCTTCTGATGCGGCGTATATAGGTATCGACCGTGTGCTTGCTGATGCCGATCCTCCGCGCCATCTGATCGTTCGTATAGCCCTCGGAAATAAGTGTGAGCACCAGGCTCTCCCGCTGCGACAGTCCTGGAAGCGACACTGCACTGCTCGCAACGGCGTCGCCGAGGTTCCCCGCCGCGGCCGCGCGGACGGCCTCGTGGAGCGACTCGTCGGGCTCGGACTGATGGAGGAGCGCTCTCACGTTTATGTCCCGGTAGGACAGCAGCGAGAAAGGAGTCTCCTTGCCGGAGTATACGACCGTTCGATATTTTTTCGCGAGGTCGCTCACTGTGCCGATGGCGGGCATGTCGCAGACTGAGCAGTAGCTGAACAGGACCACGTCGGTCTCCTCAGGCGCGAAGTCCCAAGGCCCGTCGACGGCGTCGATGACGGTGATCGCGTCGTCGCCCGCAAGCACCTTCTGCAGGCCCATGCGTGGCACCGAATGCTTTTCGATTACTGAAACTCGGATCATTCCGTCTTTCCAAATCTCGTGGATTTTCTCCACGTGTGAGCGCTCCCGTACCGGATCGGCACGGCGGTTTGATTGCACTCGACGAGCGTGAGTGCGGCCGCCTCGCCAGGGGATCTGCGAATGACCAAACGCATTTGGGGAAAACGTTCACGTGGAGATTGAGACAGCGGGTGATGCCTGTTGTCTCCTGGTGTAGCCGATGCATACCGAGGTTGTCGGCGATACCGTCGCATGTTTCCGCCAAGTTCAGTGTGGCTGCATGAGGCGTGATTTACGAGGCGGGACACAGGCAGGTTAGCGGCAGGAATTCTCGGAACCAATGCTACGAATCGGTACATTCTCGACTTGCATATAAATGCGTGTCCACACCTGATCGTAATCACGACTTTCGATTCGTTGGCGTCCTCGTTGACCGGCAGGAGCCCGATGTCGTCGACAATGATCAAATCGCCGTCACGCGTTTATGCCACAACGCGAGGCCAGTCAGCGACGGTGATCCCCAGTAGAGTCGATCTGTCGTAGCGTGAGCGCGCCTCGTTCGCCGAAGCGCAAGTGACTGTGCTTATCGACTCGGGAGTGAGATATGAAGAAGTTGGTGCGCCGGGGGCCCTTGCAGTGGGGGATGGCTTGTGGTGAATGGTTGACGTTCCAGGATGAGCGTAAGGCGCAGTATCCGGGATGGTGGTTCGAGCATGAAGTTCCTGAGGGCACTTCCGTGCGGGTCTTGGAAGATGCTGTCGCGGTGTTGGTCGAGCGGCACGAGATCCTGAGGACGACATTCGATGTCGACGAGGACGGTTGTCCCGAGCAGCGTGTCTGGAGTCCTGAGCGGGTCGAGGTTCATGCGCTCGCAGCAGCCGACCCGGATCAGTTGCAGGCGTTCAGGACCCGGGATTTCCTGGTCGACTCGGAGTGGCCGTGCCGTTTCGGGCGGGTGCGCCGGGGCACCGGCGCGCCGGCGCTACTGGCGTGCTTCTCGCATATCGCGGTCGACAACCGCGCCAAGGAAATCCTCAAGCACGATCTTGCCGTGATCATGGAGTCAGTGCTCGCGAAGCGGTCGCCGGATTTGCCGCCGGTCGAGTGGCAGCCGCTGGACTACGCGCTTTACGAGCGGTCCGAGAAGACGAGCGCGCTGCGTCGTCGTGCCGAGGAGTACTGGGCTGACGCGCTTGATCGCATTCCCGTCGCGACCTTCAATATCGGGGAGGCCCCTGAGACCGTCCGGTATGTCGATTGCCGTTCGAGTCCCCGCTCGGCTATCGGCCAGCTCGAACGCGTCGCGGAGAAGATCGAGGTGCCGATGAGCGCGGTGTTCGCGGCGGTCTTCGGTATCGCGCTGGGTGCAGCGACCGGTCAAGAGGTCGTGCCGCTGGATGTGACCACGCATGGTCGGGTGAGCAGGAATGCGTTGAACGTGGTGGCGCCGCTGGCGCGCGCGGTGATCATCCCGGGTGTGTTGCTGGCGGACCAGTCGTTCGGCGATTTCGCCAGGGGGCTTCATCGTTTGACGTTTCAAGCGAATCGGTACAGCATGGTGGACACCTTGGAGTACACCGAGTGGCGAGCGGTTGTCAATGGCCGGAAAGGGGGCGAGATCGGTTCCCGGATCGCGTTGAATTTCATGTATAAGCAGGAGGGCGGCCATCATGCGGCGGATGCACCGAGTCGGTCCGGCCCGCAATGGGAGTCGACGGTGGGCGATCCGGTCGAGTACCGCTCGTTCTCGCATCATCTCTATGTCGCCGTTAGCGGTAGCGGGGCCCGGTTGGAGTTCCTTGTCTCCGGGAATGAAGCCGTGGTCGGGCGCGGCAATACCGAAGCGATCGCCCGCAGTATCACCGATCTGCTCGCCTGTCTCGACGACGACCCCGATCGCCAGGTCGGCGACCTGCGTGGTGCGGTCGCTGGTTTGTTCGCGGCCTCCTTTCGGGACTCGTTGCGCGGCGAGCCGGTCTTTTCGCGGGGTGATGCGTTCCGGCCCGACTCTATTGATGCGGCCTTGCGGGCCCATGCCGGAGTGCGGGCGGTGAGCACTCGGTTGGAGGAAGGGGCACTCGTTGCCGATGTCGCCGTGTCGCAGCCGTCGCTGACCGAGGGCGAGCTGTTCGCGTTTTTGAAGTCGCAGCGGTCCTATCGGGCGGTGTCGCGAACGGTTCCTGATCGGATCCGCGTCGAGCGGCGAGCGATGTCGGTGGATCCGGGCGTCGGGCGAGATGCGGTGGCGGCATCGGATGCTGAGGCGGCTTTGGTTGACTGCGTGCGGGCCGTCAACCGGCTCGGTTCCGCGGACGCGCGGCTCAGCTACGCCGAATGCGGCGGGAGGTTCTTCCGGGCACCCGCTGTCTTGCGCCGGCTGCGAAGCCTCGGCTACGAGGGTCTGAAACGGAACGATCTGCAACTGCCCTGCAGCCTTTCGGTTCTGTCCGAGCGACTCGACCCGACACACGACCAGACACCAACGCACGGCCTCGCGTCCTAGTAACACTGTCCCTTTGGCTCAATCGAGCCAGAGAACACTCACCTTCCCGAAGTCGCGTTCAGAATCTCGGGTTTCTCGGAGCGGGTCCGGGAGACGGTCGTTGACTTTCGCAGGCGCTGCTCCATATCGCCGTCCCATCGCAGATAGCCGCCTCGGCCCGCCATGCTCGACATCCACTCCCACGTGCCGTAGGAAGCCAGACCGCATTCGTCCGCCATAGTGCTTCCAAACACTGCATCGGCATGGCAGAGAACCCATGCGACCGGCAGTTCGATACCTGAACTGCGGATCAGATTCACGAATCGTTCTCGCGCTGCGGGTTCCAGCGCCCCCCACCCGCGTACGACGTCGGTGAACTGGGAAAGCCGCACGTCCTTCTCAATCACGGTACGCTCGAACCACCCCTCCCGGAACAGATGCAGGACATGGAAGATCAAGTCGTATTCCTGCGGCAGCGCCAGTAGATCTACGGATCCGCCCGGGATCCTGCAGCCGACGACCTGAACTTCATCCAAGGCGTCGCCGACTCCGACCTGCCACGGGCTACCGTGCCACGTCAGGCTCAGCGCGACGTCCACAGCCGTATGCGAGGGCAGACTGCCGGGATTCAGCCGCGTGAAATGCGGCAGGTGATCGGGGCTCAACCTATACATAGCCTGCCGGTGTTTCGAGATCGGCACCAGCGACTGAGTTCTGTTGTCGAAGTAGTGCCGTTCGACGTAGGCAAGACCTGTCAGGACCGTTGCCGCCTCTTTTGCGTCGTCCGGGTGCACCATCATGTCGATATCGTTGAACCGCCGCGCGCCAAGGCCGTCGTAAAAAGTCTGCTGACAGATGATTCCCTTCGTGAACGCGAACCTCACTCCTTCTTGGCTCATCGCGTTGCCGGCCTCGGCGGCATCGTCGAGACACTTAACGGTAGCGACACGATTGGCGGAGAGGCAGTGCTCGAGATGATTGAGGGTGCGGTTCGGCAGTACGGGGCGCTCGTCGAGTGCTTCGACAAACGCGGCAGTCGTCTCCATGAGTGTGTGCTGCACTGCCTGCCCGATGAGCGCGTCATGATTGAATCCGCCGGAGCGGATGCGATCCTCGGCGTCAGCCCAGGCGGCACTTCCTTGCCGTCCGATCGCGATAGATTTCAGCAACTCCCAAGACTGGTCCTCGTCCGAAACACGGAGGGGTCTCGCCATGAATTCGTCCCTTTCGATAGGTAAAAGTCAGCTGGGCAGTGCGGGGAGTGGGTAAAGCGAACCGCCTCGAGGACTTCGTCTGCGGCAAATTCGAGCTAGCTTCTCGCTGAAACTCCGCATCCACAGGCGGGCCATGCAGAATCCATCTTTCACCACAGATAACATATCCAGTGACGCATCATCAGACACGACACGGATTCGCGTGACAATCAAGCCCTGTCACACGTTTCCGTTCCCGATACCACAGTCGACGGGCTGACGAAGCGACCGGGCGCAAAGGAAGGATTCCATGGGACGCCTTGAGACCTCGGCACCGCTGAGCCTGGCGGAGCAGGCTTCGAAGATCCTTGCCGCCAATGCGGAAGAAGCCGACCGCAAGGCCGAGCTGCCGCTCGCGATCTCGCCGGACCTCGGCGAGCGATACCTCGACACGGTATACCGATCTGCCTGGCGGGACGAAATGTTCGGTGAAGGTTCGCGGAAGGCGGACCATGAGCCCTGAACCCGAGTACGAAGAGCCGGCGTTCTCGGTGATCTCCGGCAGGACGGTTGAATCCAGGACGAGGGCGCGTCGACCACCCGCTGGGAGCGGTCGAGGCCGATGACGGTGAGGCCCTTGGCGGTCGCCGCGGAAGTGAAACTGATATCAGATAGTTCCTTCGAATTCCGCCAACTGCCGGTGGTCGATCTTCCCATTGGGAGTCGTCGGCATGGAGGACACGATCCGGAATGACTTGGGCACCATGGACGGCGGCAGTGTCTCGGACGCGTGCTGCTGGAGGTCATGGGGCGGTACGCCGGCCGCCGACGTGTAGTAGATGACGAGTGCGGGCTTGCCGCCATGGCTCCCCACCAGTGCTGCGCACTGCTCCACGCCTGGGTGCGAATCGATGGCCGCCTCCACCTCGACGAGTTCGATGCGGACACCGCTGAGTTTGACCTGCCGGTCAACACGTCCGAGATAGAGAACGGTCTCGCCGTCGAAGCGGGCGAGGTCTCCGGTGCGGTAAAGGCGCCGAGTCGGGGACTGCTCGTCGAACACGTCCGTGAAGAACGCTCTTGCAGTCGTGGACGGGGCGAGCGCATATCCGCGACCGACGACGACGCCGCCCACGAACAGTTCTCCGACTGTGCCAGGCGCCGCGGCCGTCCACCCGTGTTCGTCTTCGTTGAAATGCAGCAGGTAGAGCCGCGACCCCATTACGGGTCGCCCGACATAGACTCGAGGCAGATTCGCGTCCTGCTCGGTGACGGCATGATGAGTCACGTCGTCCGAGCACTCAGTCGGGCCGTATGCGTTCATCAACCCGAGCTCGGGCATCGACGCGAGAACACGCCCGGTAAGCCCTGCGGTGAGCTCTTCCCCAGTCGATATCAGCCATCTTGCCGTTGCGAGGACCGGCGTGTTTCGCTTCGCGGACTCACTTACCAGCCATTCGATCATGGTCGGCACGAGTTCCACGACAGTGGCTCCGGCGGTGGTGAGGCGATGGTCGAGCCTGCGAGGGAAAGCCACGTCGGCATCGCCCACCACAGCGATGCTTCCGCCCACGGCAAGCGGGGCGAGCATCTGCCAGATGGAGATGTCGAACCCGATAGGGGCGGTGAACGCCACCGTGTCGCTCTCGGTCAGTCCGAGTTCAATGACCTTGGCCCAAAGGTGGTTCATCATCCCGCGCTGCTCTACCAATGCGCCCTTGGGAGTCCCTGTAGTGCCCGAGGTGTAAATGCAGTAGCGGACCTCGTCCACTGGGACTTCCCTCGGCGAAAGCGGGCGGTCCGCCGCAGCTGACGCACCGACTGCGCTTGCCTGCAGTATTCCGAGGCCTGCGGCTACGGCAGCCTCCTCGGCACGGGTCCTTTCCGGAGTCGCACCTTCCGGTCGGGCATCGGTGTCGACCACCACAGCGGCACCGCGTTCCAGCACTGTTCGCATGCGCTGGACAGGCCAGTCGGCAGGCACCGGGAGATAGACCGCTCCGATGGCCTCGACTGCCAGAAACACAGCGATGAGGTCAGCACTCCTGCCGCCGGTCACCGCCACCGTATGGCCGGGCCCGACCCCTCGGTCCGAAAGCGATTCGATGAAGGCGCCCGTTCTCTCCCATAGGCGCCGGTAGGAGAGGACACCACCGACACAGTCCACAGCGATCGCGTCCGGGTCGGCCGCTGCTTTGGCTGCGACCAGTGCACCTACGCTCCGGGGGACGGCTGCGTTCCAGTCGCACCCGATGCTCCACTCAGACGCCCGCGCCCGCTCTTGCTCCGATAGGTGCAGCGTCCCGAGTTGAATCTCAGTCCTCATTCAATGCTCCTAGGGGTCTGTGGCGCTCAAGCTCGCCGTGGAATCCGGGAATCTCGGTGGCCAGGCCCTCTTGCATCGCGCGCCGGTAGACCAGGGCGCCCACGGCCAGGTCGAGCACCCCGAGCCCGAACGGCGAGAACACGACTGGTCGGTCTGGGGGAGGGGCCCAGCCTTCCAGGACGTCATGTACCTCCGCATCCACGAAGTCGCGGTGGCCGACCAGCGACTCCGTCAAGTGCACCGAGGTTCCGGCCTGGAAGACGTGCGCAACGTCGTCGACGATGTTCACACTGTCCAATACGAGGGCGGGGCCTATGTCACGCAGGGAGACGTTCAGGATGACAGGGGAGTTGTCGAGCAGCGAGCGACCGTGAAGGTAGGGCCGCGCCGTCGTCGTCGCCAGCACTACGAGGTCGCAACTCCGGACGACGGACTCTGGGCGGTTCACGACGAGGGCATCGAGGTCTGAGCCGCCGAGCACCTTCTGGGCGAAGGACTCCGCCTGGCGGTGGTCCTTGTCGAACAATACGAGCTGCTCCGGCTTGCACCCATCTGCCAGAAGGAACTCAAGGATGTACCGGGCGATGAGCCCAGTCCCGACGATCCCGATCGAACGCGGCCTGCCACGGGACTCGGTCAGCTTCCGCGCCATGAGAGCAGCAGAAGCGGCTGTCCGAGTCGCGCTAATGACAGAGGACTCCAGGCAAGCGAATGGGTATCCTGTTTTCTGGTCGTTGAGAATCAGGACAGCTGAAGCCCGCGGCAGCCCTTGCTTGATGTTCGCCGGGAAGCTTGAGATCCATTTGAGCCCGTCTACCCCCTCGTCACCTCCGAGCGAAGCAGGCAGGGCGATAATCCGGTTTGCAGGATGGTCAGGGTAGCGCAGGAAGTGAGAGGGCGGGTTCACCGTGTTCTTCTCTCCGTGCAGCCGATAGGCGGCGTCCACTGCATCGATCACCTCCTTGCTTCCCCCTCGAAGCAGCCGTCGCACCGCGATTCCGGGGATCACATGGAAAGCGGGCGCCGCGATCACGTTGTCATCCGTCATGGCCGTTCCTTTCGAACGAAGGAGTCGAAGGTCTTCCTTCGCCACTCCTCGTCATAGACCGTTTCCAGGTACCGCTCTCCGAAGTCGGGGGCAATGGCGACGGCACTGCGACCCGCCCTCCCCGCGTTGCGACTCAGCCACTGTCGAGCCCCGGACACGATCGTGCCGGTCGAAGCCCCCAGAAGGAAGCCGCGTTCTGCTAGCTCCAGACAGCAGGCGATCGCGTCCCCTTCCGAGACCGCGATGAAGTCGTCGGCGAGATCCTTGTCGACGAAGGGCATCTGCTCACCAGCCCCGAGACCGGGGAGATGGCGGGGGCCGGACGGCATGCCGAAGTTGACCGACCCAATGCTGTCGACGGCCACCACCGTCACGTTCGGGTGGTGCTCATGGAAGTACTGCGCACAACCGCGGAGCGTCCCGCCGGTACCGACTCCGATGAAGACGACATCGAGCGAAGGGAAGTCTCTGGCCACCTGCGGCGCTGTCGTCTCGGCGTGCACGTTCCAGGCGGCAGGGTTCTGATACTGGTTCAGCCACAAGTAGTCGGGGTTCTGCTCGCAGAGCTTTTCGACCTTTGACTTCCTGGCCGAGAGGTATCCGCCGGCCTCGTCCGGATCATGGACGAGGTGCACCGTGGCACCCAGGGCCCTCATGAGATCCAGCGCTCGCTGGTTGCACTTGGGATCGACGACGCAAACGAAGGGGATGGACCGAGAAGCGGCCACCAGACCGAGCGCGATACCGAGGTTTCCCGAAGAAGACTCGACCAGGGTCGTGCTGGGCGTGACGAGCCCCTCGCGTTCGGCCCGATCGACCATAGCCGCGGCAACTCGCAATTTCATGGACCCGGCGAGGTTGAGCCCTTCGCACTTTAGAAACAGGGGAATGCCTGATGAAGCCTTCAAATCTACGTATACGTCATCGCATTGCAGCTCTTCGGGCCTGGTCAATATGGGCATCGCCGTCAGCTCTCTTCCGTGTCGGCGCCCGCGAGAACGGCCTCCTCTTCGCCCAGGACGCTTGAATTCATGAGGTGGAGGTACCCAACGATGGCCAGGAACGCTCGGCTCTCGACCCACAGGCGGTACTTGAGTTCTTTGATGTGGTTCTCCACCGTCGTCTCGGCGATGCCGAGGCGACGGTGGATCTGTGAATTCGTGGCTCCAGCCGCTATCAGCAGAAGAACTTCCTCCTGCCGCCGGGTGATAGACGTGAGTCTTCCCATCGCCCGGCTCACCTGCACCGCGATATCGTCTCGGACGAGATCGGTTCGCAGAGAAATAGGGGTTGCACCCTTGGGGTAACCCTTCACTGGTCCTGAATGTTTGGTCACGTTGACAAATTAATGCACGGGTGCTTTAAGTATCGCCCTCGTCTCAATATATAGGAAATCATCACATTAGAGGCTTCTGAATTCATGTCACGAAAAACAATTACAGCTCGACCTGTCGGTCCAGCAGGACCAGGCTCCCTGTGTCGCTCCAGAGCCGATTGTTGGATTGTGTCAAGGACGCCGACCGCAGGTCTCGGAAAGCCCGCGCCAGGGGTACAGCGGAGTCTTCGTTATAGCCGATCCCCATCCCGCCGATCTCGATCATCTGGTCCACCGCCGCGAACGTGCGCTCCGAGGCTACGAGTTTCAGCGTGTTCAAACGAATCCGATTGGGCACGGAGCACATCCGCTCCACGCCCTCACGGCGCGCCGTCTCGTACTCCTCGACTGCATCCCGCAGCAGGGCGTCCACCACGGCAAGTTCTGTGCGAACACGTGCGAGCTGCCACCGAAGATGATCCGAGGTCACATCGGGCCCGCCGCCCTTACGAGGGCGCCGCATCCACGCGATGAGCGCCCTGAACGCCCCTCGGGCCGCACCGAGCCAGATGGAGGCCCAGGTGATATGGCCAGTGGGGATCACGTTCTCCATGGCGATCTCCCTGAATTCCCTGCCGGGGGCGAGAATTCGTGATGGGTCCACCGACCCCTCGAGCGAGAGCCCCGCGCTGGCCGTCCCCCGCATGCCCAAGGAGTTCCATCCGCCCTGGGGTGCAACCGTCACCTCGTCGCGATCCGCATAGACCATCCGAACATCCTTTGCAGACGCTTCCGCACCGGCCCGCAGGGTCATGAGAAACCCATCGGCCTGTGCGCCGCCGGTTACGACGGGACTGGCCCGTTGGAAGGACAGCCGATCGCCTTCATGTCCCAGTGCCGCATCCGCCGACATAAGGGACGCACCTGTCTTGGCTTCCGTCGTCACCGAGGCAATGTAGACTTCCCCGTTGGCGACGCGAGGCAGAACATCCCGCTTCAGTGCTTCAGAGCCGTAGTGAACGACCAGGTCGACTTGCTGGCAGTGCATGCCCCAGATGAGTGCCGTTGAAAGACAGGCCGCGCCCAACTTTTCCGCAACCATTGCGAGATCGGAGACCGATCCGCCCGGTCCGCCGTATGATTCGGGCACCATGAGGCCGCATAGGCCACTGCTCCTGAGCGCCTGGAGATTCTCGGACGGGAACTCCGAAGAGGCATCCACATGAGGCGCAGACTTTCGCACCTGCTTCAGCACAGATTCCAAGTCGAACTTGGATTCGAGCATTGCTTCGCGATTCATTCGGCCTCCACGAACGGTACGGACTCGCAGCTCTCCACACTCAGCGACAGCTCCCGCAAACGGCGATCCATATCACCGTGCCAGGTGAAGAAGGATTTCGTGTCCCGCCCGCTAGTCGTCCACTCCTCCACTGCGAACTCCCGTAGGTCGAGGCCGTCCAGCATGTCCGAGCCCAGCGTGGCATCAACATGATGCGCCACCCAGGCGACCGGGACCTGGAGATCGTTCTCGGCCAGGCATTTTGCGAACTCGGACCTCTCCTCGCTGCTCAACGCCCTCCAACCGCGCCAGACGTCCGCGAACTGGCCGAGCCGCACGTCCGCGGCCAAGGCCGTCGTCGCGAACCACGACTCTCGGAACAGGTGCAGGACGAGAAAGAGAAAATCGTGCACCGAAGACAAGGCGGGCAGCTCGCGCTCCAGGCCGGGGGCACGCACCAGCACCGGCCTGCGCGCAGACAGAACCGTCGCTGTGGGTATGGACCACGGGCTGCTATACCAGGTCAAGGTGAATGCGAAGTCGACGCAGAAGTACCTCGGGACTGCAAGACCGTTCTCCCTGTAGTAGTGCGGCAAGTGGTCGGGGTAGACCCGGTACGCCACTCGTTCCTTGAGGCTCCGCTCAGTCCACTGACTTGAGACCTTGTGGAGACGGCGTTTGTTCTCGTATCCCATCGCGACCATGACTTCGTCGACGGCCCCGGCCCGATCAGACTCGATCATCAGGTCGATGTCGTTGTACTCCCTGGCGCCGGTGCCCCCGTAGAGGGTCTCCTGGCAGACCACTCCTTTGGTGAAGGCGAACTGGACTCCGGCAGCGGACAGGCGCTCGACCAGTCTCCCGGATTCCTCCAGAAACGACCGGGCCTTGAGCTGGTTGACCCACAGTGCCTCGGACAGGCGTCTCCCCAGCTTGTGCGGAAGCGCCTCAATACGGCCGTTGTCGAGCAGGTTCTCGGCGAGCATGCTGGCCATGTTGTGCCGCAAGGCCATGCCGGTGAGCCGGTCCGGATCGAGCTCGGATACTTCGACGTCGTCGCCGAGAGCGGGCTCGCCCACTGCTACACGTTTGAGGACCGACCACTCGCGATCAGCTATGTCGTTCATTGGCAGCACATCCCTTTCCATTCATCGAAATCCCCGGCTCTGCGCCCCGCCGCCATCAGGCGGCGCTTCTCACCGGCTCCATGGGGCCTCGCCGACGACTCCTGCGAACCCCCGGTCCATCCAGACCAGCGGCGCGCCCCTGCCTGTCTCGGCGCTCTCCACCTGGAGAAAGAGCAGGAGGTGGTCGGCGACGTCGTGCGACATGTGGCGGCGGCAGTCCGCGACCGCTACGCTGCCGAGCACCCGCGGGGGAAGTGCACCCCGAAACTCGATCTCCGCGGCTGCGAATTTGTCGGAACCCCTGGTCGCGAAAAGCTCAGCGAGGTCCTCTTGACCGGTGGACAGAAAGTTCACGGCCACACGGTCGGCATTCCGAAAGGCATGGACCGAGCGCGATTCATGGTCGATCGCAACTATCAGCGTCGCCGGGTTGGCGCTGACGCTGCAAACCGACGTAGCCGTCAAGCCCACAAGCTCGCCCTCGACGACGGCCGTGACTATGGCGACCGCTGCCGGCACCCGCGCCATCATGTCCTTGAATTCGCGCTGTCCGCATAGGACCGCGTGCTCGTCAGGTCGCATTCGACCCGTCTCTCAAACCGCTGACC
>NZ_STGY01000032.1:991-89388 GCF_004912275.1 Glycomyces buryatensis | reverse complement strand
CGAACAATTTCGATCGCTAACCGAGATGGAAGAACCTCACTGATGGATTGGCGGACTTCCTCGCTGAGGTGCTAAGCGAAGATGAAGCAGAGTTCTCGATATCGGAGAATCATCGAGTGCCGGAGGGGTGGGCGGTGAGTGTTGTCAAAGGTGTTGGTCGTTTGGTGAGATCGGTTTCTGTCGAATACAGCTAAACGATTCTGGATCAAACTTGGAATTCGTGTCTGAAGTGTTCTGCTGCTGAAATTGAAATCCCAACGGTTTGATGCGAAGGGACCGGGATTACCCGGCCCCTTCAACGGTGCGACGCGATTAGAGGTCTGCGGGAGGGTTGCCGTACCACTCAGTAATGACCTGCACAAGGTGCTGAAGGTTCTGAGTACGCATTACTGGGGCAGACGCGTTGAACTCGAAGTCCTGTTTGGCATCGGTCTGACGCCAGATGCTGGAGTCAGACACCGGCGCGTTCATGTGAGGGTCGAGCCTGGTGAAGAACGCAGTGATGTCCTCATCAGTAGCATCCTGATTCTCGCGGAGCTCGTGGTAGACGCCGGCCATGACGCGCAGCACCCCAATCGAGCCGAGGAGCGACTGTGACCGAAGCTCGATCGGTTTCAGAGTGCCTTCTGCGACTGCGGCGAGATCCCTGAATCCGTCAGCGAGACAATCGAGGAAGTGGTGAATCATCTCCACCAGGACTTCGTCAGCCAGTTCTCGCTCACGCTGCCTGCCGATCCTTCCTGCGACGCCAACAGCGACGCCCCGAGTAAGGTCGGCGACATGCTTGGCACCCATGAGGTTTGGGTTCTTGGCCGTCATGCGGTCCTGCTCCAGGTCCACTTTGCCTTTGAGCAGTGCGTGGCCGATGACGCGGTCAAGAATGCGGTTCGCAACCTTGCTGCTGTCAAATCGAGCCTTCAGGGCGCTTGAGATCCCCTTCGCGTTGTCGGCGACGTCGACGAACATCTGTCGGGCCAGGATGTTGTCGGGCTCGACATAGATGTCCACGCCCACGGATTCCGACTCCAGCCGCTTGAGCTGCGCGGTGAGCTTTTCCTTCGACGCTTGGAGCTGCTCGGCCTTGGTGGCCTTGGTCGTTCGGGCAATTTCGCGCTCGATCTTCCTGATCTCTTCGCCGATCTGCCTGATGCTCTCATGCACCCCTAGAATGCGGTGCTGCCCATCGACCGTCGACAGGGGCGACAGCGCACCCACCGCCCACGGGATCGTTAGGTAGCCGATCGTGCCTTCTGTTCCGGGGATCTCTGCGAACATGCATCCGCCGTTGTCCCGCGCCAGCAGTGTCGGTGCGACCCACTCCGCTTGATGCCGGATGTAATCCCCGAACGCCTTGGCGTGTCTACTGTCCACCTTGCGGTTATCCGGGTCGGGCTGGTCCGGGTCTGGGAGAGGCAGGATTACGTCCAGGCTGGTCAGGGGGATGCGGATCGTGTAAACGATTCGGCCCCCTTGATTCGAGCGCTGCGCGACGAAGGTGCTCTCTCGCCGCGGCCCGCTGATCCTGCTTGCGTCGACTTCGATCACGAATTACCTCCTTGTAACGGATCTTTGAGTGTTGTTTCAGGCAACAACATCTTAACTGTAGTACAAGAAGTAATTCATGTTCATTGGGGCCTTGTTCTCTCGGACAAGACGTTAATGGGTCGTCAGTGAATTAAAATCTGATTTGCCCTGGTTTGTGGATGTTGCTCGGATCGCAGTCGGGAGGGGCGCGGACCGGTCCGCGCCCCCGCGGGCTGGCTACGCGGGTCGGGGACCGGTGGGATCTTGAATTCCGGGCTGCATCGGCGCGTAGATCGAGGCGGTTCCGTAGTGGTCGTATCCGTCTTGCTGCTGGCTTTGCCGCGTCTGCTGTTGTTGGTGAACTTCGGTTTCGGGGTAGGGGATCTGGTCGGGTGTGCGGGCACCGGTGGTGAGGTCGTGGGCTTGGTGGGCGGCGGCCGAGGCGATGTCGAGGTTGCGGCGCTCGTCGGGGGTCTTCGGAGTCCACTCCCAGGGGTTGTTCTGGTCGTGGCTGGTGTGGTCGGTTGCGGCGCAGATGATGGCGACGCGTTCGTGCCACATCTCTTTGGCGGTCGGGTCGGTGGGTTCTTCTCCGAGGTAGGCCATCCAGTGGGGTCGCTCGGTCACTGCTGCTTGGGCGAGTTCGCGGGCGCGATCGGCGATGGCGTCGGCGAGGGCGCTGCAGTATCCGGCGAGGCTGTCGGGTTTCGGGTCGTCGCCGGTGGGTGCGGCGGCGATCCACGGGGCGAGGTTTAGGACCCCGTCGTCTGCCGGGGCGTTGTCGTGCCTGCGGGCGGTGCGGAGTTCTTCGGTGTAGGCGAGTTTTTCGGCGAGGTCGGCGATGGTTCCAGCGCGGGCGAGGTTGTCGCGCAAGGTTTCGGTTGCGGAGTGTTCGGCGTCGTCGCGGTCGAGGACGCGCACGAATGCGGCTTGGGCTTCGGACTGCTCCCGCTCGGGGGTGAGCGGCTGGTCCTCGGGGACTTCGACGGTGAAGTAGAGGTGGTTGGCGTCGCGGCCTCTGGTGGCGGGGACGTAGACGCCTTCTCTTCCGCACAGGTCGGGGTCGATGAGGGTATGGGTGGTGTCGACGGTGCGGCCCTGGGATCGGTGTCCTGTCACCGCATACGCGAGTTCGACGGACTCGGCGACGTACGCGGCGGGAAGCACCAGGCGTCCGCCGTGGTCGGTATTGCGGACGGCCAACGCGTCGTCACCGTAGCGGGATTCCACCAGCCAGGTGCCGCCGTTCTTGACGAACTGGCCGCCCTGGCAGGCGAGATCGCGCCGCGGAGTGCGGGTGACGATCAAATCGCCGGTCCCGGCCCGGTTCCCGTCGTAGAGGGAGACCCCGTCAGACGCGACGTTCCCGGACCGGACGAGGTCTTCTCGGGCGCGTGCTGAGAGTGCGGTGACCTCGTTGTTGGTTCCGGCGATCATCAACGAAACCTTGCCATCGCGGGTGTCGGACAGCCACGCCTGGTAGACCCGTTCCCTGAGGTTGTCTGTGTCCCCAGCGTGGAGACGGCCATTGGCGGCGTAGAAGTCGATGGAGGCGTTGTCGCCTTCGCGGAGACTCAGGGACGCTTCGGCTTCGGCGGGGTCGTGGAAGCGGTGGACTTCGTCCAGGACCACCGTGGGGGTTTCGGCGGCGATTAGGCGGAGGGCGCCGCCGGATTCGACGGCGGAGAACTGGTAGTGGTCGCCGAGTAGGCGAAGGGCCGCGCCGTGGTGGTCGGTGATCTGGCGGAGCCGGTCGAGGTTGAGGGTACCGGTCATGCCGGCCTCGTCCACCAGAACTACATCTCCTGGCCGGATTCGGAACTGTTCGAATGCGGCTGGCACGGGGGCGTCCTGGTAGAGGTCGGGTGCCCGCTTGCCTTTGATGTGTTCGTGGACGAACTTGTGGACGTTCTCGGCGGGGAGGCCGAGTTCGGCGGCGAGGACCGCGGCAGCGGCTCCGGAGGACGCGAGTGGGACCAGGCGGCGGCCGTCCGCTTCGACGACGTGGGCGAGGGCGCGCATGGCGGTGGTCTTCCCGGTTCCGGCCGGGCCGATCCCCGCGACCGTCTGCCGCGTATCGGTCGCGAAGGACTCCACGAGTTTCCGCTGCCCGGCGTCGAGGTTGCGATTCTCGCGCTGCTCGAAGTCGTTGAGCGCCGCCTTCGCTCGGTCGGTGGGTACGGCATCGATAACGCCGGGGATGGTGGCGGCCTGGACGAGGTCGTTCTCGGCGTTGAGGATCTGCTCGGAGGTGTAGCGGGTCGCGCCGTGCGGGGTGAAGACCGAGACGCCGTCCTTGCGGCGCAGCACGGCCGGTTCGGGCACGACGGCCGGGGCTTCGAGGCTGATGCTCTCGCCCAATGCCGTGTTGGTGATCTGTCCGACCAGCGCGGTCCGCTGGGCGTGGTCGGTGAGGATGATGCCGCGCTCGGCGAGGGTGCGGTGGGTTGCGGCATCGATGTTCCACCGGTTCCAGGTCGCCCGGTACTCCGACACCCGAGCGGTCACCTCCTCGGCCAGTGCCGGGAGGTCGAGCCCCGACACGGGTGTCGAGGTCGAGCGGGGTTTGCCTACGACTTTCTGGAATCCCTCCAAAGCGTCGGCGCCGAATCGGTCGGTGAACTGGTCCCGCCAGACGGCGTTCAGCTCGCCCAACGACTTCGCGGTGCCCTTGACGTTCCTCGTGTCGAGGTTCGCCGTCCGCGCGAGCTGCCGCTCCGTGGCCTTGTCGGGTGTGCGGCCGTGTGCGGTGCGGTAGTCGGTGGCCAGTTCGTTGTAGCGCTCGATGATGCCCTCACGGCGGGAGGCGAAGGATTTGATCCACTCGTCCTTGACCCCGGCGACCTCCCACACTGGTTCCTTGCTCGCCTTCGTATCGGTGCGCATCCGCCACTCGACCCCGAGCCGCTTCCTCAGCTCGGCGCGGAACGCAGAGTCATAGACGGCCCCGGCGGTCACTGTGATGAAGTGCAGCGGCCGCCCGTCGATGGTCCGCCACTTCCCGTCCCCGGCGGCCTGCACCCGGTTCGCGACCGCGAGATGGGTGTGAAGGTGTGGTTCGCCGTTGCGGTTGTCGAAGTGATCGAACGAGACTGCGACCAGGCCGCGGGTGTCGACTTGGGCAGGGCCGCCGGCCCCGACTCGGGTGAACGCGGCGTGCTCCTCCAGGTACTTCAGGGCCTCGGCGACGGCGGCGTCGTGCGCCCACTTGACCTGCGCCCGGACCGCCTGCGAGTCGTGGAGCGCCCACAGCATCGACGCGGACTTCACCGGTGCGAACACCAGGTCGTACCCGGCCACGGCCTGCTTGCTCTTCTGCGCCGCGACTTTGCGGGCCTCGCGCAGCTCGGCCGGGGTCGGCTCCCGGCCCTGCTCGATGAGGATCTTGTCGACCTGCCGGTTGAACCGCTCGGTGTAGTCGAGCGTCCCCTGCTGGTATTTCGGGAACGCCCGCCCGAGTCGCGCGGCGCGCACCGCCTCCTCGACGATCCGCTCCGCATCACCGGGCTTGCGCACCCGGTGAGTGTTGGCGGCAACGTATGAGTCCATGACCCGCTGCGCGTCCGGACGCATCCCTTCGCCGAACAGGAACCGCATCTGCTCCTCGGCGACCTTGTCGCCCATCTTCAGGTCGAGGCCGTCGAGCCCGGACCCGAGCCAGATCCCCGGCGGGTTCCCGCGCGCGTTGTAGTACGCGACCGCGTCCGCCTCCGTCGCGAACACCCGCGGCGTGTCCCCGGCCGCGACCGACTCGGTCAGATACAGGTAGCCCGAACCGGCGTAGATCTTCTTCAACGAAAGCAGCGAACACCACCAAGCCAGAGGAGGGAAATAGTTGACAGAAAATGTCAACAATGCCGCGAGGGAAGCGGCCGGATCGGCAACAGTACATCCCGCACTCGCAGAGTGCAAGATGTGTCTGCCCTTCTTCTCGATCAGCTATAATAATGGTATTATTGCTGGTAGATAGCATAATTTTATAATTTTTGTGTGTCATTTTCTGGCTAATTCTGCTGTTCATAGTCACGTAATGCCTATGGGTAATCGGTAGTGCCAATTGATCTGTGAGATTGCTTCTTGGCGCTCGGTTGACACCAGCTTGAATTGATCTCATCGGCGTGTTCAGTCGAGCGTTCCCTGCGTGTCCGGCTGTTCATTCTCAGATCTCTGCCGGATGTCCGGGACGCTTCCTCCCGTCGCCCGGGCGAGTCCGATTCCGACGTTTGCGGTCGCCCGAAACGCCGGATCGGGTTAGGTTCGCTGCGAGGTTTCGGGCAACCACGACGAAGGCTGGGGAACGATGGGCGGCGGCACCGGCAAGGCGCGGGTGGTCAAGGGCTGCGGAGGAACTTCGATGGTCATCGAGTCCGACCGGATCGAACTGCGCAAGAGCCGGATGATGAAGATCGCTGGTTCCAAGGACGTCACCGTCAACCTCGCCGACATCGTCGGTGTGGACTACCGGAACGCGAACCGCACGACCAACGGACTGTTCCAGATCAACGAACGCGGCGTCGTCCCGGCCAAGCCGGAACCGAACGAGCCCCACACCATGGTCTTGCGCTACGGCCAGCGCGAGGAGTTCGATCAGATCCACGCCTGGCTGCTCCAGGTAATCGCTGCGGGCGACCAGCGGCAGCTCGCCGAGTGGATCACCGCCGCCGAGACCTTCGAAGGTGGCGACCCCACCGACGCCTCCGGGTTCGTTCTGAAGCCCGGTGAGCGGCCTTTCCTCGTGGTCGAGAACGTTGCGCTGATCGAACCGCGCGCAACTCCGGGTAGGTACACCGGGACTTCCGCCGGAATCTCGGTCCCGATCACCAAAGGCGTCCGCGTCCGCGTTGGGCAGCAGCGGCAGCTACACGCCCGGACCCACCCAGCCGACCCCGATCGACACCGGCACGGCCATGATGAGCGCCGAGCGGATCGTCTTCCGCGGCACCAAAGCCACCAGGGAGTGGCGGTTCGACAAGCTCGTGGGCTTCGAGCACTCCTACGACAGCGCGTGGACCGCGCTCCAGGTCTCCAATCGCCAGCGCACCTCCGGCATCGGCTACGGAGCCGTCGCCGCCGACGACTTCAGAATGCGCCTCGACCTCGCCCTAGCGGTCTGGCGCGGCGACCGGGAGGGATACGTTGCCGCGCTCAAGGCTCAATTTCATTCGTAGCGCGGGTCGTTGATGCCCGGTTTCTGCGCTGTGCATGCGCTCGCGAAACTCGGCCGCCGCATGTTCCCCTTGGGGCGCAGTCTGAGTTGATCGATCTTGCTCAGGGACGGTTGTTCCCGCCTGGAGGAGTTTGCGCTACCGTGAGACGACTACCACCGAACGTCACCGCATCCCCTGGAGGTAGGGGTAATGGCTCGGCGAAAACTGCGGGAACGCAGGGAAGAACTCGGGTACTCCCAGGAATCACTGGCGAGAGCCATCGGCGCGGAGACTACTACGGTGCGCCGATGGGAGAGTGGCTCGACCTCGCCGCAGCCGCTGCTGCGCCGGAGACTCGCCAGGGAACTCAAAGTGAGTCCCGAGACCCTGACCGAATTGTTGGCAGACGACGAGGCGAAGCACACTCCTTCACTAGAGTCCCGCACCAAGGGGGACGGTGACATGCGACGACGGACGTTCTTGGCAGGTATTCCCTTGCTCGCCACGGCGATGACCCCGAACTCGCTAGGGAGTTTGGAGGTCGAGGTGTCCCGGCTGTGGAGCTGCTACCAGGACTCGCGCTACCAGCCCATCATCGACCGGATGCCGGGCCTGCTCTCGCAGTTGCAGTCCCAACTTCTCAGTGGGCCTACAGCGGATCGGCGGCGCTGTGAGAACGCCTTGGCGTTCGCCTATCAGCTCTCGGCTACGACGCTCACAAAGCTCGGTCACCGAGATCCCGCAATGGGCGCGCTCGATCACGGGATCGCGGCGGCAGAACGCGGTGAGAACTTGATTGTCGCCAGCTCGATTAGGCGCAGCAAGGCGCACGCGCTGCTGGCCTTCGGCCTCCCTTCTGTAGCTGCTGAGCTTGTCGAGGAGACCATCCGCGAGCTCGCGTCGGCGCACGTCCTCGAGTCTCCAAACTCCGTGTCCATCCTGGGCACGCTGCACCTGGTGGGTGCGGTCGCCGCCGCGCAGGAAGGCGACGCCCGGCGCGCGCTCGCTTCCCTGGACGCCGCCGACGAGGCGGCGGCTCGACTCGGTCGGGATGCCAACTGCCTGTGGACGGCATTCGGACCCTCGAACGTCGCCATCCACCGGGTCGTCGCGGATATCGAACTCGGGCGCCTGCGGAACGCCATCGACTTCGCTCCATCGATTGACGCCCGATCGCTGCCGAGCGAACGCCAGGCACGCCACGCGATCGAAGTGGCCCGTGCGCACACGATGCTCGGCCAGATCGATGAAGCCGCAGGAGCGCTCCTCGACGCCGAAGCAATGGCCGCCGAGCAAGTGCGCAACCATCGTCTCAGCCGACAACTGGTCGCCTCATGGCTCGAACAGCCCCGACACCGCGAGGCAGTATCGTCCTTGGCGGAACGGATGCGGATCGAATCCGACTAGACCAGGCACCGGGGAGCACCGATGGACCAGACCCAGACCGACCAGGACTCCCCGGAACGACGCGCCCGCGCGTTCGCCGCCTCTGCGGCACTCATCCGAAACGAAACAGGCGACATCCTCATGGTCCAGCCCACCTACAAGGACTCTCTGGAACTCCCCGGCGGCTACATCGAGATCGGAGAGTATCCGGTCGCGGCGTGCCTGCGGGAAGTCCGCGAAGAACTCGGCATTGACATCGAGCTGGGCGGCCTTCTGGCAGTTGACTGGGCACCTGCCGCGAACGAGGGCGAGAAGATCCTCTTCATCTTCGACGGCGGGCAACTCAGCTCGGACGAGGAAGCTGCCATCAAGCTTCGCGAAGTCGAAGTCTCCTCCTTCGGGTACTACTCCCTACCCCAGATCGAGGAACGAACTCCGCCACGGCTGGCACGGCGCATTGCCCAAGCAGCGCAAGCGAACTCTTCTCGATACCTCGAAGACGGCGCCATGCCGGGCTTCATAACTCGCTAGCGAAACGAATGCTTCCACCTCAGCGTTTTCGCAGCTAGATCACGCAATGCGCGGAAAATGCCCGGTCTCCGCGCGCTCTCTGCGCTCGTCCTCGACCCCTGCCGTCCTGTTTGCTCGATGAAACGGGCAAGACAGGAGGACCAGGGTGGCAAACGTCATTCACCAGCGCGTAGGCGCCGAACGCGAACACCGAACGGCCGGAGCGAACGCGGCCGACTCACTCCAACAAACCCTCATGGACGCCATCGACGTCGGCATCCGGTTCAAGCGGGAGGCTCCTGCGCTGGCGGAGCCGAGCGACCCGCTGGTTCTGCGTGACTGGTTTGTGGACGACCTGCCCGCAGTCGGGGTGGGCGCGGAAGCCGTGACCGCCGAGATCGTCGAACGGCTGTTGCCGTTGTGTAAGAACGAGGCTCACCCGCAGTTCTGCGGGTTCGGGGACACCGGTGACGACCCTGCCGCGCTCGCTGCCGGAATCATCGCGATGTTCACGCAGCAGAACCTCATCAACCAGCGGTTCGACGCGCCCGTCGCGACGTTCATCGAGATCGCGGTCCTGCGCTGGCTGCGCGAGGCACTCGGCTACGTGAACCCGCAGCGCGAGGACATCCAGACGGTGTGGAACGTCGGCGGCTTGATCACCACCGGCGGCACGATGTCCAACACCATCGCGATGATGCTCGCCCGCGAGAACCAGGCTCCCGGCACCATGCAGTCGGGTGTGGAGGACCCGGAGCGGTTCTCGATCATCGTCCCGGCCGGTGTCGGACACTACAGCGTCCGCGCCGCCTGCACCTGGATTGGCACGGGCGCCCACATCATCCAGGTCCCGACCATCGGGTTCCGCTACGACCAGGACGAGCTGCGTAAGGCCCTGGCTGAACACGAAGGTCGCATCATGTCCGTGGTCGCCTACGCCGGGGACTCCCGCACTCAGACCATCGATCGACTGGCCGACGTCGCTCAGATCGTCCGCGAGGCCGATCCGCGAATCTGGCTGCACGCCGACGCTTGCTGGGGACTGCCGATGGCCTTTTCCGAACGCCTGCGGCCCCGCCTGGCCGGTATCGAGCAGTTCGACAGCGTCACCGTTGACCCGCACAAGGTCTTGGCGATTCCCTACAGTCTCTCGGCGCTCCTGGTGCGCGAGCCGGAGTCGCTGCGGACGGTCTCGACTTTTTCAGACTTGATCATGCAGGAGGACTTCGCGTTCGGACAGGTGACTCCGTTTGTGGGCACGAAGAGCTGGGGGTCGTTGAAGCTGTGGGCGATGATGCGGTCCCACGGCCGTGCCGGACTTGGACAGATCGCTGAACGCCGAGTGGCCCTGGCCGGCCGCTTCGCCGAACTGGTCGACGCGCATCCGCGACTCGTCCGGCTGCATGACCCCGACATGGCCGCCGTCGCCTTCTGCTACCTGCCGCCCGGGATCGAGGACGGCACCGGAGACGTCGAGGCCGTCAACACCTTCAACAAGGCATTGCACAGCGCGCTCCTGGCCGACCGTCGCTGGTTTCTCCACACCTTCACCCTCCCCGACGACCTCGGCCGGATCGCGCCCGGCGCGACAGTCCAAGCACTGCGACTGGTGAGCATCAATCCGCACCTCACCGAACAGCACCTGACCGACCTCCTTGCCCACCTCGACGCGCTCGCGCTCGACCTCTGCTAAATCCGAGATGGAAGGACCACACTTCATGCCTGAGACCTCATTCCGCAGCGTCTACTCCCAACAGGGCCGCTACGACGAACTTCTCCTGCCTCACATCTTCGGCGCCGCAACGGATGTCGACCTGGTCGCCGCCCGTATGAAGGAGCACTACGGTGAACCCGGCCAGCGCACCCTGGCCGTGTGCGACCTGGGATGCGGCACTGGGCGCGTGACCGCTGCCCTGGAGCCCTACGCAGCGAGCCTGGTCGGCGTCGACTCCTCCGAGGCCATGATCCGAGCCTTCACCGAAGAATTCCCCAACGCGCGGACCGTTTGCGCTGACTTGCCAGCGGGCATCGCCGAGCTGGAGTCCGACACCTTCGACGTCATCGGAGCGTTCTGGTCGCTGTCGTATCCGATCATGGCCTACTTCGAGCGTCTCGATGCCGAAGGAATCACCGAGAACCTGAACGAAGCACGCGCGATGATCGCCGCCCGCGAGCTCGTCAATCAGATCCTCCGCCTCCTCAAGCCCGGCGGGCGTCTCATCGTTCAGTTCTTCGACTCCGACTCGCCCGAACAACAGGTGGTCTCGCGGCTCTGGGAACGCCTCGCCCCGCCACCTGGGGGAAGCCGGTCCTTCAGCCGCCTCCTTCTTCTCGACACCTTGACCCGGGCCGCCCGGCGGGGCCTCGGTCGTGTTCGCATCGACCACTTCGAAGGCGCCGCGCTCGCCAAGGACGCCAACGCCGCACGCTCGTGGTTCCTGCACGTCCACGCCAAGACCCATGAGGCGATCCTGAACGACCCACGCACCCGAGCCGATGTCGAAACCTTCATCACCGCCCACGAGCGCAACGACGGCACCGTCCATCTCCCCGCTGGGGTCTATCTCATCGAGTTCACCGCGGCCGAGGCCGACCATGTCTGACTTCTCAGGTCTTCTCTCCGAGGCCGCGACGCTCGGCCGCGACATCATCGGCCACCGCGGTTACGCCATCGCCTACGGATCGCAGACCGCTGGCATCGGCTCGCCCACTTCTGATCTCGACCTGCTCTACGTCCTCAGCGGCGACATCACCCGCGAGGCCAAACAGCGACTGGCAATGGACGTGGTGGACCTACATCGCCGCAACGGGTTGCGCATCGACAACGAGGTCGCCCACGAGGTGAAACTGACCGCAGCCAGGGACGAAGTCGCAGCGGCAGTGATGCTGACACCGTTCACCGGCCCCGATCGGGTGACTATCCAGATCCCCGCCGTCAAACCCACTGCGGCGTAACTCAACTCGCCAGAGTTCAAACTCCGCTTGGCCCTCGGAGCCATAACCGGATCGCATCTGTTCCTGTGCGGCAACCTCCCCAGGTACCGGAGTGACCATGGCGCCGCGACTCGTGCAGTCGCCGTCCTTGTCTCTGCGGCGCTGGCTGACCGCTCGACCTTCACATACAACGAAGTGCGGGAGGCACTACTGGTCCACCCAAGCGGTGCGGCTGGCAAGGACCACCTCGGCTATCTGCCCGGCCCAGCACTTGAGCATCTGACCAGGACTGTGGTAGCTGAACTGCTGGCTCTTCGCGTGATTGGACCGTACGGTCGGAGCCGTTTCCAGCACCGGTACCCGGTGACCGACAACAGCCTCCTGCGGCCCGCCATCACGGCCGCGGTCTGATCTCAGCTACCCTTACCTGCGAAAACAATCTCGCTGCGCATCGCAGCAACCAATTCGAACTTGAGGGATGACTCAGTGACCGTGCAACCAGTGACTCCGCTTGTCGAGGCCGTCGAGACCGCCATGGTCGACGCACTCCGACGAGCCCTGCCCGAAGCCGGCAGGACGGAGCCCCTGGTGCGACGAAGCGACAGAGCCGACTTTCAGGCTAACGGCGCGCTCGCACTCGCCAAGCAGCACGGTCGCAACCCGCGCGAACTCGGCGCGGCTGTCGCCGCAGCCATCGAAGCCCCAGGTCTGATCTCCAGCGCCGAAGTCTCCGGCCCCGGCTTCATCAACCTCGACCTCACCAGTGAGGCCATCTGGGCACAGGTCGCGGCCCGTACTGACTCCGACCTGCTCGGCCTTGGACTCCCGCTGGCGGGCAAGCGGATCATCGTCGACTACTCCGGGCCGAACGTCGCCAAGGAAATGCACGTCGGCCACCTCCGCACCACGATCATCGGCGACGCCCTGGCCCGCCTCGCCGAAGCGCTCGGCGCGACCATGATCCGCCAGAACCACCTGGGGGACTGGGGAACCCAGTTCGGCATGCTCATCCAGTACCTGAACGAGCACCCCGAAGCCGAATGGCACCACGCGGATGACGCCGACCCGACCGCAAATGTCGCAGCGCTCGACCGGCTCTACAAGCAGGCCCGCAACGTCTTCGACGCTGACCCCGACTTTGCAGACCGCGCTCGTGCCCGGGTCGTCGCCCTCCAAAGCGGCGACGAGGACACCCGCAAGGTCTGGCGCGACCTGGTCGAGGTCTCCGCTGAAGCGTTCGACGCGATGTACGAACGGCTCGGGGTGAGCCTGACCGCAGCCGACCTCGCCGGAGAATCGACATACAACCACCTGCTCGACAATGTGGTGGAGGAACTCGTCGCAGCTGGGATCGCCGTCGAATCCGAGGGCGCCCTATGCGTGTTCTTCGACGACATCACCGGCCCAGATGGGAACCCGGTCCCGCTGCTGCTGCGCAAGGCCGATGGCGGATACGGTTACGCCGCAACCGACCTCGCCGCTATCCGCTACCGCATCCGCGACCTCAAAGCTGACCAGATCCTCTACGTCGTGGACGCCCGCCAAGCCCTCCACTTCAAACAGGTCTTCGCCACCGCCCGTCGCGCCGGATGGCTCACCGATGAAGTCGAAGCCGTCCACGTCCCGTTCGGAACGGTGCTCGGCCCCGATGGCAAACCCTTCAAGACCCGCTCCGGCGGCACCGTCCGCCTCATGAGCCTTCTCGACGAAGCCATAGCCAAGGCCAGCGAAGTCATCGGGGAGAAGAACTCCGACGCCGATCCTGCCGACCTGGCCGCGCTTGCTGCCGCCACCGGCATCGGCGCGGTCAAGTACGCCGACCTCTCCAACAACCGCATCAAGGACTACGCCTTCGACACCGATCGAATGGTCTCCCTCACCGGTGACACCGGCGTCTACCTCCAATACGCTCACACCCGTCTCGCCTCGATCCTCCGTATGGCAGGCAAGACGAACGGAACGGTGGACACCGCTGCACCGATGTCGAGGGAAGAACGAGCGCTCGCCCTTCATCTTGACGCCTACGGGACGAACCTCGCCGAGTCGATGACCGAACGCGAGCCTCACCGCCTCTGTGGCTACCTCTACATGCTCGCGAGGACCTTCACTCGCTTCTACGAAGCGAACCCGGTCCTAAAGGCAGAAACCGACGAGATCCGTAAGAATCGCCTGGGCCTGGTCCGGCTCACCAGGGACACCCTTGCTCACGGCCTCAACCTTCTTGGCATTGCTGCACCAGAGCGCATGTAGGAAGCAAGCCAGGGGATTCAGGGAGCCCATCGATCGGTGTTCCCCACTGAGGGTTCAGATTAGGTAGAGTGAAACATCTTCTAGCCGAACCATGCCCGCTGAAGAGAAGGTTGCTGCTCAAGGCGGGCATTTTCGAACACTTGGATGAATAATCGAACGGGCGGCAGAGCTACTGCGGCTTCGGGCGGTTGCGGAGGAACTAATGGCCTACGACCCCTTGCCTATTATTGAGATCAAGATTGATGATCTGCGTCTGGATCTCGACAATTACAGAATTCCTACCAGGCGTTCAGATGAAGCAGCGGCTCTGAAGTACCTTTTCGCTTCCGAGGACGTTCTCAGTGCGGCGCGCCTCATTTTGCAGAACGGCTATTTCGACAACGAAGTTCCTATTGTGACTCATGACGAGACCGGCTACGTTGTGCTTGAAGGAAATCGACGTGTTAGCGCGCTGAAAGCGCTTCAAGATCCGACACTGGTTCCTGGGCATGACAAAGAGATTCGAGCTCTTCTGAAACGACACGCTGTCGAATCTCAGGAGCTTCCTACGGTCATCCGAGTCCTAGTTTCACCCAGCCGGGAGGCTGCCGCACCGCATATCGCCAGGCTGCACTCCGGTCTTTCTAAGAAAAGGTGGAGTCGGGATCAGCAGGCGAACTTCTATTATTCGCTTCTGGATGATGAAACTTCGGTTGACGATATTAAGGCTCAGTACTCTGGTGTAGAGGTTGTGCGCTACATCAAGATGGCTGTGGCGCGCCGTTTTCTTTCTGGGGCTCACTTCAGCGACCACAGTCTCAGAGAGTATGCGATCAGCAACGACCTCAAGATGTCCTCGTTTGAATACGCTTATCGTAATAGCGATATTTCCGCAGCAGTTGGTCTTAACTTTGCCGGCGACGGGCAACTCCAGCCTAGTTCCCTTCGGCCTGAGCAGATCGGCAGCAAACTTTCATCGATTCAGCTGAGTGCTCTCGAATATCTCTTGAGTGAGTTCAGAGCCGGGAGGTTGAATACGCGCTCGTCCGAGTTCAAGAAGAGTTCCGAAGAACATCAGCGACTAATGAACTTCTTGACTAAGCCAGCGCAGCCCGCTGCTCCAGGCGTTCGAGAGAGTGACGATAGCCCCACTGCGCCAGCGATGCCAGTAGGACCACAGGGGCCTGAAGGCCGCGTGAGCCTCCCTTCGGAACCGACCGAAGACTCTGGTGACGCCAACCCGGCTAAATCAAAGACACCTGACGACTTGGGATCAAAGTCGCAGGCCACACCCGCTTCGGATCCAACAACTCGGGGGCCTAATCACCCACGAACAAAGAACAACCTAGATTTGTCGGGAGTCGAATACGACAAGGTCTCGGTCAATCTTAAGTACCGGTACCATGAGCTACGTTCGATCAATATCGAGATTTTTCCTGTCGCAGCTTCGATGTTGATGCGGCTAATCCTAGAAAGCACGATCAAGTTTCACTTTGAAACTAGCGGAACCAGAGCCCAGGGCGAACTTTCTGCGATCTTTCCCAGGGTGAGTGATGAGTATGGCCAAATTAAGGCCCTGAAGTCAACAATCAACTCGGTAAAGACCGGAACGGTGCATCGACCAGGATCGATCCAATGGTTTAATAACCTTTCACATAATGGGGATGCTGTAGTCAAGGCTGACGATGTTCGTGAGGCATGGAACCTAATCAACCCCTTGCTCAGACACCTCCTGCGACCATGGAGTTGATAGGATTCTGAGTCGCCTTTAGAATTCTAGCGACACTTTCTGAACTAATTAGCAGCTCCTCTGCTCGCCCTGGGTGGCGCGCAGAGTAGCTGATCTCAAGCCTGCATTGGAAGCAGTCGCCATATAGTTTCTCGATAACTGGTGCCGTATCGTACGTCAGGAGCCAGTGAGCTTTCCCTGTGGCCTTGACAATTTCGGCTAGTGCGTTGTGATCGCGTCCGTCAAAGGCATTCAGATAGAGTTGTGATCCCGCCTGGACGTAAGGGGGGTCGATGTACATAAAAGTTGAAGCGTCTGACGAGTAGCGCTGGATGACAGTTCGGCCATCGAGATCTGTTACTGTAATTTTCTCTGCCAGATTTCCAATGGCTTCTAGTCTTGACTTAAGTGTTTCCCTGTTGAAGCGTGCATCTATCTTGTAATTCCCTTTTTGATCCTGCCCGCCGATTACTCCAGCGTTGAGCACTCCCGATCTGTTAGTTCGGTTGAGGTAGAAGAAGGAGAACCCCAGTCCAAGCAAGTCGGAGGTGTCGGAGGCCCGGTAAATACTTCGCTGGCGCTTCCACTCGTCGACTGTCAATGGGGTTGTTGAAACCAGCTCGACAAACTTCTTATTATGTGTAACTACGGAATTCCAGAATGCGAATACTGCAGGATCGATATCGTTGATCACCAGATGCTTTACAATGCCTTCACGAAGCAGCGCAATGCCTGCTCCGGCACCACCCGCGTACGGCTCTACATATCGTGGATTCTTGATTTCAAGACCAGCTATGATGTCTGCGAATAGGCCCGCGAGCGCTGACTTTCCGCCGGGGTAGCGCAGCGGTGAAAGTGTGCCGTACCTGCGAGATGCTTTAATTCTCAAGTGGTCCATGGTTTTACCTCTTCTTACTGCTTCGGTGGCATGCGACACGGCATCGTGCTGAACAGAAGCGTGCGCCTTGCCTCCCCAGGAAGGGGTGGCGACAGTATGCGCAGCTTTTCGAGGTGCCGCTGCGGCGAAGCCGTTCTGCGCGCACTGCCCGGCTGAGATCAGAGAGCTCAGTGTCACTGAGCCTGGCTAGAACTAGCATGTAACAATTGTATCTGTTACGGCATTTCAGCGCGAGCCCTGGATCCAGATTTATTGTGCTGCTTGAGTGTTCCTTGCGTTTGACATTCAGGACACACGGGAGTGTTCCCTTGTGTCCTGAAGATCCACAGGGTGAGCAAGAGGGCAAGGATCTCGAACTTGACGGACACTGCGAGTGTGGTTTGATCCTGTCTTCAAGGCCCAGAGCCGAGGTGGGGCTGGGAAGTTGTCTTGAGCGGGAAGTGAAATCCGCGGCCATGGGGAGGATGTTGGCGGTACGGCTCCTCCGCAACCCAGAGCCCCACGGCACAATACTGCTGGAGGAGAGGAGCGACCTGACATGGCGGTCGAGGATGAACAGTACGGGCGGATCATGAGCCGTTTGCGGGCGGACCTGCCTGTTCTTGCGGAGCAGCTGGATGCTGAAGTCCGGAGCGGGAGGTTGATTTCGGAAGAGTCGCTCTTCAGCGGCAGTAGCTACCAGGATCGGAAGGCGCGGCTGGCTGAGTCGAAGCTTCCTAAACTGGCTAAGAGCGACATCGGTGTACTGCCGTACACAGGATCTGAGCGGCTCGACCTGGTGCGCGACGCCCTGCTAACACTCGCTGAAACGATGAGCTCGTCGAGGAAGGAGCTCCTGAGGTTCACTGATGAGTTCGGCGTGAGCCCGGTGATCGAGTTCAGTGACTTCGAGTCGGCAAGTGAGCCGGATCGCATCGACCTCAACATAGAGGCAGAACGGGCGCAACGGGCTCGGAACACGATGGCGCACCGGTTCGGTAGTGGCGGCCAGGTGTCTGAACGATGAGCAGAGAAGACTTTGTCAGAGAGGTCGAGGCCGCGATCGGCGAGCTGAAGGCGAGCTACCGTGGCAACGCGTCAGAGTCCGACCTCTACGAGGCCACGTTGTTTGTGCTCTGTGTCGATGCGGCCAAAAGAGCAGGGGGTCGCGTGCTGCTGACGCATGACGGCAGGAACGCGATCCAGCAGCTTTCATTTCGTAGGAGTCCCGGGAATCTCTGGCTCGGAGAATTCACCTACGCGCTGGTCAACTTCCCTAGTACCTCCAAGCAACTTGAGGTGCATCTCGGGGCCTATGTGGCATCAGGCAGCTCGAAGGTCGCACACGAATGTGATGTAGCGATCCTCGACCACGAAGAAGCTGAGCGAAGCCGGCAAGGCCAAGTGCACCCAAGGGCAAGAGGGCTTATCGCGGTGATCGAGGCGAAGCTTTACGCCACATCCCCTTCCCTGGGGGTCGGGCGCGGTTTCCTTGGGCTGGCTCAAGAGTTGGGACCCAAGAGGTGCTCGTTGGTTTTCCCCTCAGGCGGTTCCGACAACATCCTGGCGCTCATTGCCAAGCGCGACAGCCAGGCCTACGACAGACTCCTTCCAGGCCGGGACTCAATCGGGACCATGCGCGAACATCTCGTCAAGGCGATCAGCAACTGGAAACACGTCCGGTAGCAATCCCCGCGATTTCGAAACCGGTGCCGCGGACCCAGTGAGGTGTCCACACCAAAAACAAGTCCCGTTCGCGCCGAGCGTGATCGCATCCGACTTAGACTGGGCCTGGGCGGGCGCTTGTGCTTCCGAGCCCTGTCGTTTTTGCGAGAAGCGCGGTTGATCCTTGCCATCGGCTGTCTGGCTGGTCAGTATTGCTCCCTCAGCGCTGTGCTGGACAGGTTCGATGCAAGGAGGAGCTGGCGATGGCTGATTGCAATGGTGGAAAGCGGACCGTCGGATCCTGGACTCGGGAGCGGGTTGAGGCGCTTGGGATGGTCTGTGATGTGGAGACCGCCGCGCAGATTCTGGGGATCGGTCGGACGGTGGCTTACCGGCTCGCTCGTGAAGGGGACTTCCCTACGCCCATCCGGAAGATCGGAGGGCAGTACCGGGTCCTGGTGAGGGGGCTGCTCGATTTTCTCGATGGGGCTGAGCTGGAGCCGGTCGAGGCCGTTCGAGCGCAGTGAGGAGCGTTGCCCTGTAGCTCGCGTTTGAGTGCTGGAATCTGTGGGGAACGGTCGCCCCCTGACTGAACGTGGCGGTCCGTCTTGCTACCACGGTGCTACCACAGGGCGCATGATAAGCTCAGGGGCCAACCGGAGTTGGCCCCTGAGCTGCGTATTTATCTGTACTCCCGAGCGGATTCGAACCGCCGTTTCCGCCTTGAGAGGGCAGCGTCCTAGGCCCCTAGACGACGGGAGCTTGGCCTTGTTCTCGAGCCTTGCGGCGCGGCAACGTTGACAAGCCTACCTGATGTCTGAGCGCCTCTTCCACTGGGATAGCGCTTGTGACGCGGCTGACGTCAGGGCGGGGAACGGAGGCGGGCCGGGGCGGCACTGCCGTCCTTTCGGACGAACCCCCGTAACGCCGGACCCGGCCCGCCGAGCGATGCTATCCCGCATTCGCACCGGGCGCGGCCGCTCGCCTGTTCGAGATCCGCGGGTTGGTCGGACCGGAAGCGGGGTCATTCGTCGCCGTGGTCGCCGTTGCCGGAGAGTTCGTCGAGCCAGGTCTGGTCGACGCCGTCGTGGTAGTTCACGAGTTTGGCGGTGTAAGTAAGGTCACCGACTTGGGCGGTGACGCTGGCGATCACGCCAATTGTCGTCACGCAGACCTCATAGGCCCCGACCGTCGAGTTCTCGGCGCCCTGGACGTCGACGCAGTTGGCCAGTTGTCCGGCGAGGGTCGTGTCGGAGAACTCCGCCTGGGCCGAGGGATCGGCGGAGGTCTCGGCGAGCCAGGTGGCCACCTCTCCGTCGTCGGGGAGGACGCCATTGAGCTTGTCGCCCAGCCACTGTGGGAGTGCTTCGGCGTCGCCGCCGGTCCACCGTTCTGGCTGGTCGCCGATGACGACCGCGGCATCGCCCGCCTCCGGGTCGGCCGCCACGACCACCGAATCGTCCGAGCCTTCGACCAGGTATTCCGCGGTGTAGGCGTGCGTCTCGCCGCTCTCGACCCGTTCGCTGAGTTCCGTCAGTGCAGCCTGGTCCTCCGAAACCTGTTCGTCGGCCGCGCCCCCGGCGCCGGTGCATCCGGCGAGCGCGAGGAGGGAGACCGCGCCGAGGGCAGCGCAGCGTCGAAGGGGGTTCCATACGGGCATGGGGCTCCAAATCCGTTGTGCCGGGCGTTCGCACCGGGGAGTCTCGGCGCTGCGGGGCTCACCTAGCACAGGTGTCTGATCTGCGATTCGCCTCCACCATATAGCGGACCGTCCAGCACCCCAGCGTCGCGCGCGTACGGGGTCGCGGCGAACGCTAAATCTCGGCGCGAGGGCTTTCCCATCTGGGCCGGGGCGTAGCCTAAGGAGCTGTGACCGGCGCAGTGTCGGGTCGGTCGAAATCCTTCGGACACAGCCCTGAAATCGGGCTGCGAGTCAGATTCGGCTATTTCAGGAGTGACAGTGGCTGCAATTGAAGACATTCGGGCTAGGGAGATCCTTGACTCTCGCGGCAATCCCACCGTCGAGGTGGAGATCCTGCTCGACGACGACACGCTCCAGCGGGCCGCGGTGCCGTCGGGCGCTTCGACCGGTGCCTTCGAGGCCATCGAGCTGCGCGACGGCGACAAGAACCGCTACCTCGGCAAGGGTGTCGAGAAGGCCGTCGACCACGTCAACGGCCCCATCCGCGATGCCCTGATCGGCCTCGAGGCCTCCGAGCAGCGCCTGGTCGACCAGGCCCTCCTCGACGCCGACGGTACGCCCGACAAGTCCAGCCTGGGCGCCAACGCGATCCTCGGCGCCTCCCTCGCGGTCGCCAAGGCCGCCGCCGACTCCTGTGAGCTCCCGCTCTACCGGTACCTCGGCGGCCCGAACGCGCACCTGCTCCCGGTGCCGATGATGAACATCCTCAACGGCGGCTCCCACGCGGACTCCAACGTCGACGTCCAGGAGTTCATGATCGCCCCGATCGGCGCCCCGACCTTCAAGGAGGCCCTGCGCTGGGGCGCCGAGGTCTACCACGCGCTCAAGTCCGTCCTCAAGGAACGCGGTCTGTCGACCGGCCTCGGTGACGAGGGCGGCTTCGCCCCCAACCTCGAGTCGAACCGCGCCGCGCTCGACCTCATCTCGGTCGCCATCGAGAAGGCCGGCTACAAGCTCGGCACCGACATCGCCTTTGCGATGGACGTGGCCGCCACCGAGTTCTTCAACGACGGCGTCTACCTCTTCGAGGGCCAGAAGAAGACCGGCGCGGAGATGAGCGCGTACTACGAGGAGCTCATCGCCGCCTACCCATTCGTGTCCATCGAGGACCCGCTGGCCGAGGACGACTGGGCCGGCTGGGCCACGCTGACCGCGACCGTGGGCGACCGCCTCCAGATCGTCGGCGACGACCTGTTCGTCACCAACCCCGAGCGCATCCGCCGGGGCATCGAGGAGAAGGCCGCCAACGGCCTGCTCGTCAAGGTCAACCAGATCGGCTCGCTCACCGAGACCGCCGACGCGGTCGACATGGCCCACCGTGCCGGCTTCGGCTGCATGATGAGCCACCGCTCCGGTGAGACCGAGGACACCACCATCGCCGACCTGGCCGTCGCGATGGCCTGCGGCCAGATCAAGACCGGCGCCCCGGCCCGCTCGGACCGCGTCGCCAAGTACAACCAGCTGCTCCGCATCGAGGAAGACCTCGGCGACGCCGCCCGCTACGCCGGCGCCTCGGCATTCCCGAAGTTCACGCAGGGAAAATGAAGTAGAGCCGAAGTTCACGCAGGCAAAGTGAACTCGGGCCGAAGTACAAGGACGCCTAAGGGTTCCTTAGATCTCCGGGCCCCCGCGCCGCTGGCGCGGGGGCCTGATCCGTCTTCGCATCGACTAGGCTGAGCGGGTGAGTGCCAGCCGCCGACCCAGCCATCCCGGAGGACGATCGACCGGGCCCGGCCGCACCCGCGCCACCCGCAGGCCGGCGGGCACCACCGGCCGCCCCAAGGTCAAGCGCGTCCGGGTCCGTCCCGGACGCAAGGTCTCCCGCCGCGCCGCCGTCCTCGCGCTGGTCCTCTCCGCCCTTGCCCTCGCCTACGCCTACCCGCTGCGCACCTACGTCGAGCAGCGCATGGAGATCAACCGGCTCGAAGTCGAGCAGAGCGAGCAGCGCGACCGCATCGAAGACCTCGAAGCCGAGCGCATCAAATGGGACGACCCCGAATACGTCGAGGCCCAGATCCGCTCCCGCCTCCTGCTCGTCCCGCCCGGCGAGGACCTGGTCATCGTCGTGGACGAGGACGACCCGACGCGCCCCGGAGCCGACGACGGTGATTCCGGCAGCGAAGACCCCTGGTACGACGAGCTGGTCGCTACCTTTGAAGACGCCGACCAGCTCGACACCGAATCAGAGGGGACAGAGGATTGAAGCCCGAATCGTGGCCCCAGGAACCAGCGACCGTCACTGAGGCAGACGCGGCCGCCGTCTCCGCCCAGCTCGGACGCCCGATCCGCGGCGCCCACGCCGTAGCCTGGCGCTGCCCATGCGGCCAGCCCGCTGTCATCGAGACCGAGCCGCGCCTGCCCGACGGCTCGCCGTTCCCCACCACCTACTACCTGACCTGCCCCAAGGCCGCCTCGGCCATCGGCCGCCTCGAAGGCGGCGGGGTCATGAAGGACATGAACGAGCGGCTCGCCACCGACGAGGACCTCGCCGCGCAGCACCGCCGCTCCCACGACGACTACCTGGCCCGCCGGGCGAAACTCGGCGACGTGCCCGAGATCGCCGGAGTCTCCGCGGGCGGTATGCCCGACCGCGTCAAGTGCCTCCACGCCCTGGTCGGCCACGCCCTCGCCGCCGGTCCGGGCGTCGACCCGTGCGGCGACGAGGCCATCGAGATGCTCCCCGAATGGTGGAAGCACTCCAGTTGCGCGAGTGAACAGGAGGCCGGCGAATGAAGCGGGTAGCGGGAATCGACTGCGGCACCAACTCAATCCGCCTCCTCATCGCCGACATCGATGACGAGGGCCGTCTCCATGATGTGGTGCGGCGCATGGAGGTCGTCCGCCTCGGCGAAGGCGTGGACGACACCGGCCGGCTCTCCGAAGCGGCGCTCGAACGGACCCGGGCCAGGCTCGTCGAGTACACCGACCAGATCCGCGAGCACGGCGCCGAGGCTGTCCGCATGGTCGCGACCTCCGCGACCCGCGATGCCGCCAACGCCCACGAGTTCACCGAAATGGTCGTGTCGGTCCTCGGCAAGGCCCCCGAGGTCATCACCGGCGACGAAGAGGCCCGCTTGTCTTTCAAAGGCGCAGTGTTTACCGGTGCGGTCGCCGGCCTGCTGGACGAAGGACAGCAGGTGCTGCTGGTCGACATCGGCGGCGGCTCCACCGAGTTCGTGCGCGGCCAGACGGCCGAAGTGCTCGCGGCCATCTCGGTCGACGTCGGCTGCGTCCGCATGACCGAGCGGCACCTGCGCTCGGATCCGCCGCCGGCGGAGGAGATCGACGAAGCCGTTGCCGACATCAAGTCCGTAGTGGACCGTGCGCTGGCGGTCGCCGACGCCGATCGAACCGCGACCGAGCTTGTCGCCGTGGCGGGCACCGCGACCACGGTCGCCGCGATCGCGCTGGAGCTTCCGGCCTACGACCCGGACGCCATCGACGGGACGCGCCTGAGCTACGAGCAGATCGTGAATGTGACCGCCGACCTCATCGCTTCTGATCATGCGGCGCGCCTGGCGATCCCGTCGATGCACCCGGGCCGCGCCGACGTCATCATCGGCGGCTCGCTGGTGCTGCGAACCATCATGGAGCGCAGCGGCATCAACGAGGTCCTCATCTCAGAGCACGACATCCTCGACGGCATCGCCTTGTCGGCTTGAGACGCAAGGAAAGCGGCCCCGCAATCGAACGATTGCGGGGCCGCTTCCGTACGCGCCTCAGGCCTTTTGAAGCTGCGGCGCCGCCTCGGCGTTGATCGGGCGCCTCGCCGAGAACATGGCCCAGGCCAGGATCAGCGCACTGAGTCCCACCAGCACGCCCCAGGCGAGGCGGCCCGCGTACGGGAAGTAGAAGTGCGGCAGGTACAGCACCATCGCGGCCGCCAACGGGATGGCGCTCCAGCGGTTCACGGTTCCCGAGCGCCACACGGCGACCGCGATGAGGATCGCGGCCAAGGCGATGAGCGCCAGACCGATCGCGAAGATCGTCGCGGCGACGGAGTCCATGCGGAAGGCCTCGCCGACCTCGGTCAGTGAGGCATCACCGTCGGCCACGGCCCTCGCGCCGATCGCCTTGAGGCCGTAGACCTCTGCGCCGTAGTACGAGATGGTCAGCGCCGAGCCGATGTACCCGGTGGTCGCGGCGAGGAACGCCGTCTTCTCATTGCGGGTGCCTTCGAAGTGTCCGCGTAGAGCGCCATAGGTGAGCGGGATCAGGATGAGGCCGATGATCGCGGCGATGTGGGCGAAGGACCAGGCGGCCGAGGCCCAGGATTCGGCCCCCTCCAACGTCGTCTGGTCCTCGCGCGGGGCGACGAACTCGTAGAGGACGAACAGGATGCCGGCGAGCGCGAGGCCGATCGCGCCGGTGCGAGTGCGGGGGTCGGGCTGGGAGGTCTGGGGGAGTGACATGGATGCTCCTATGGTGTTCACTGATCTCATTCAAGAGCAGTGCTCTCTGTTGGAGACAATCATGGCACACCCGCACCGAATATGCAAGAGCGGTGCTCTCGTTTCGGTACACTTGCCGAATGAACGCGCCGAGAACCGCCCGAGAACGTGCCCGCGCCGAGCTCACCAAGGAAATCCTGACCGCCGCCCGCCGCCAGCTCGGCGAGGTCGGGGGCATCGGCCTTTCGCTGCGCTCGGTCTCCCGCGAACTCGGCATGGCCTCATCGGCGATCTACCGCTACTTCGCCAGCCGCGACGAACTCCTGACCGCCCTGATAGTGGAGGCGTACAACGAGATCGGCGCGGCGGCGGAGAATGCCGACCTCCCGGTCGCCGACCCGATCGAACGCTGGCTCGCGGTCTGGCGCGCAGTCCGCGAGTGGTCGCTGGCCAACCGCCACGAGTTCGCCCTCATCTTCGGCACCCCGATCCCCGGCTACATCGCCCCGCACATCACCGTCACGGTCGCCGGCCGAATGCCGCTGGCGCTCGCGCGAATCACCTCCGACGCCAAGCGCTCGGGCGCCCTCATTCCGCCTCCGGGCCCGACCTGCGACCCGGCCGCCATCGAACCGGACATGTTGCGGCTCTTGGAAGGCGAGGAGTTCACCCCCGGCGAGGTCGCGCGCCTCATCCTGGCCTGGAACCGCCTCGTCGGCATCATCTCGTATGAGCTGCACGGGCATCTGACGAACGTGACCGCCGACGACGCGGCCTTCTTCGACTACACCGCCCGCACCGAAGCGGCGCTCTGCGGACTGATCTTCGACTGAGGGTTACGGAGCGGTCGGCCCGCGGCGGGGACGATGTCCTGGCAGTTGACGGCGACCTGGAGGACGACGGCCGCTGGTACGACTACCTCCGCATGGGGTGCCCCTGTCGCCGGGCGTGGGGACCCGGCATCGGCTTCAGCCCCAAAGGATGAGACTGGTGATGATCGCGGCCACCACCAGCAGGACCGCCAGCGCGCCCACGATCCAGGGCCAGCGCTTCATCGGCTTGTGCTCGGACACGTCGCCCACGACCACGGTGACGTTGTCCGGGCCGCCGCCCTCCAGGGCCAGGCGGACCAGTTCGTCGGCCGCCGCCTGCGGGTCGGAGAAATCGTTGAGGACGGTCTCGATGGCGTCGTCCGAGACGACGTCGCTGAGTCCGTCGGAGCACAGCATGTAGCGGTCGCCGATCTGGGCGGGGCGGGTCTCGAAGTGGGCCGGGGCGGGGTTGGCCTGGAGCACGCGGGTCACGACGGACTTGTAGGGGTGGTCCTGGGCCTCGGCGGGGGTGATGGCGCCCTCGTCCACGAGGCGCTGGACGTAGGAGTCGTCCACAGTCACCTGGACGAAGTCCTCGCCGCGCACCTGGTAGGCGCGTGAGTCTCCGATGTGGACAATGTCGACGGCGTTGTCGCCCAGCCACAGTCCGGTCAACGTGGTGGCCATGCCCTCGGACTCGGGGTTCTCGGCCACGGCCGCGCGGATGCGGTCCCGGGCCGCCTCGACGACCTCGCCCAGTTCGGCCTCGGCCTCGACCGGGGAGCGGCGGGCCAGCCGCGTCACCTCGGCGATGGTGACCCCGCTGGCGACCTCACCGGCGGCGGCGCCGCCGACCCCGTCGGCGACAGCGAGCAGCCGCCGCGACGCGAGATGGGAGTCCTCGTTGAGGTCGCGGACTTTGCCCACGTCGGTGGCGGCGCCGTAGCGCCAACGAAGTTCGGTCACAGGGAATCACCACTGGGCTCGCACCGGGTTACGACGTCTTGTCTGAAGCTTGGCCGTTCGAGGGACATGGGCGCAAGTGTAGTGGCTGGCCACTCACCAGAGGCGACCGTCGATGTCCGGGCCCGGTCGAGGCGTCCCGGACGGGACGCCCGCCACTGTATCCCCGGTTCGTGCCAGCCTCCCATTCGGTATCTGAACTGGGGAGATACCGGTTTTACAGTGGAATGACCAAGCCTCAATACCCCCGAGGAGCAACGATGACCACGGTTCTGGCAAACCGTTTCGCCCTGCATCACGAGATCGCTCGCGGTTCGGTCGGTGTGGTCTGGCGCGGGCTCGACCAGGTCACCGGCGACGCCGTGGCGGTCAAGGTCCTGCGCGAGGAGCTTCGCGAGGAGACCGAGATCGTGGAGACCTTCTTCGCCGAGGCGGAGATCCTCAACGCCATCCAGCACCCGGGCGTGATCGGGGTGCGCGACTTCATCGTGACCGAGACGATCATGGCGATCGTCCTCGAATTCGTGGAGGGCCGCGACCTGCGCGAGCATCTGCGCGCCCACGGGCCGCTCTCCGCCGCCGAGGCCGCCCGCCGCTGCGCTTCCGCCGCCGAGACCCTCGCTGCGGTCCACCGGGTCGGCTACCTTCACGGCGATGTCAAGCCCGGCAACCTGATGCTGTCGGGGGACAGCGGCGTCAAGTTCATCGATTTCGGGATCGCGCGGGCGGCCGAGGCCGAGGGCACCCCCTCGCACGGGACTCCCGAGTACGTGGCCCCCGAGGTGGCGGCGGGGGAGTCCGTGTGCCCGGGCATCGACAACTACGCGCTCGGTCTGGTGCTGTACGAGGCCCTCACCGGGCACAGCGCCTACCGGGGCGGCTCGATCGACGAGGTCTTGCAGCGGCACCTGACCGAGATCCCCGTCAGGCCGGTCGCGGTGGACGCGGAGCTGTGGAAGGTCGTGGAGACCCTGCTCTCGCTCCGACCGGCCGACCGGGGCGACCTGGACGCGGTCGCGACCGAGCTTCGCCGCCTGGCGCCGCGCCTCTCGCCCAACCCGACCGCGCCGATCAAGCCGCGGCTGCGACGCCGGGAAGAGCCCTCCAAATTCCACTACTCGCCGGTGACCCCGGCGGCCGCCGCGATCGACGTCGCGGCGGTCCAGGAGGCGAAGGGGCCCGAGCCGACGCTCTTCGACATGTCGGACCCGCTCCCGGAGCGGACCGAGCGGCGCCGCCGCCCGCTGCTGCTGGCCGGCGCCGGCGCGCTCGGCCTGGTCGCGATCGCCGCGGTGGCGGTCCTGGCACTCACCGGCAATGGGCCCCACGGCGGTGCCGACGTGGCCGACCAGTCCGAGTCGGTCGAGACGACCGCACCCGCCGCGAGCGGCGAACCCTCCGAGGCGCCAACGGAAGCGGCCTCCGAATCGCCCGAAGCGGACGAAGCCTCCCCATCGGAATCCGAAGCGGCCGAGACCGATAGCGACACTCCAACACTGAATTCGGATGATTTGTCCGATTCAGAGGAGCAGGAAAATGACTCCACAGAGGGCACTCCAGTCGAGGAGCTGCCCGGTGCCGACGTCATCGGCTCCCGTATGCCGGGCAATTAAATGCGATTTGAAACAGTCGATAATGCTCTGTAGCGAAGGCACCACGGACAGTTCCCGAATCCTTGAGCGCGATCGGGATCACACGACTGGAATTCTCTGTACACATGTTGCACCACGCTGTCACATTCTGACCGATTCGTAAGGCTTGCAACGATTTTCGAAGGTCGCGGACTATCACACATCGGTGACGGTGAATCGACACATTGGAGCTGTCCACTTGTCAGGAGAGCATCCACATGGCATCCTGTCGGGCATGGCAGGAAAAGAATTGAACGCAACCTCAGCAGCATTGCTGGGCTTGCTACACGAAGGTCCAATGACCGGTGGGCAACTCATGGCGGAGGCGACCCGTCGCCTTGGTCCGTACTGGACCATGACGCGCTCCCAGGTCTATCGCGAACTCCCGGCGCTCGCCGAAGGCGGACTCGTCCGCGTCGGTAAGCCCGGCCCGCGCGCATCGGTGCCGTACACCATCAGCGCCAATGGCAAGCGGGCGTTCACCCGCTGGCTCAACGAGCCGGCCCGGATCGGTCAGCTGCGCGACCCCGTCGCGCTCCGCACCGCGTTCACCGACTACATGTCGGCCGACACGGTCGAGGAGATGTACGCCGACGCCGCCGAGCAGCACCAGGAGGCACTGGCCGAGGCTCGCGCCGCGGCCAAGGACTACGCGGCCGAGGATTCCAGTGCGGCCGTCGCCATGGAGTTCGCCGTGGGGTACCACCGCTCGGCGATCAGCTGGCTCAAGAAGCGCGGCTAGCTTCAAGCACTAGCCGTCGTTTCGACACCTTTCCAATAGCATGCCTGTTCGCATGCTTATCCGCTCAGAATGGGACGCCCGGCCACACGGCCGAGCGTCCCGTTTCGTATGAGCGCGAATACAGGCGTACCCTGATCTGTTGTGACCAGTGTCGATGTTTCCGCCGATCTCCGCGAGCTGAAGGCGACGCTCGCCAGCGTCGAGGCCGTACTCGATCTCCCCTCGCTGCGACGCGAGAAGGAGGAGCTCGAGGCCGCCGCCGCCGAACCCGCGCTCTGGGAAGACGCCGAACACGCCCAGAAGATCACTTCCCGCCTCTCCTACGTCCAGGCCGAGCTGAAGAAGCTCGCCGAGCTCCACTCGCGCATGGACGACGTCGAGATCCTCTTCGAGCTCGCCGGTGCCGAGGACGACCCCTCGGCCGCCGCCGAGGCCACCGCCGAGCTCGCCTCCATCCGCAAGGCCATGGACGAACTCGAGGTCCGCACCCTCCTGTCCGGCGAGTACGACGAGCGCGACTGCGTCATGACCGTCCGCTCCGGCGCCGGCGGCGCCGACGCCTGCGACTTCGCCGAGCAGCTCATGCGCATGTACCTGCGCTGGTCCGAGGAGCACAACTTCAAGACCGAGACCTACGACATCTCTTACGCCGAAGAGGCCGGCATCCGCTCGGCCACCTTCGGCGTCAAGGGCCCCTACGCCTACGGCCACCTCTCGGTCGAGCAGGGCACCCACCGCGTCGTGCGCATCAGCAAATACGACAACCAGGGCCGCCGCCAGACCGGTTTCGCCGCCGTCGAGGTCGTGCCCGCGCTGGAGCAGACCGACGAGATCGAGGAGATCCCCGAGGACGAGCTGCGCATCGACGTCTACCGGTCCTCCGGGCCCGGCGGGCAGGGCGTCAACACCACCGACTCGGCCGTGCGCATCACGCACCTGCCGACCGGACTGGTCGTCGCCTGCCAGAACGAGCGCTCGCAGCTCCAGAACAAGGCCACCGCCATGACGGTGCTGAAGGCGAAGCTGCTCCAGCGCACCCGGGAACAGGAGCGGGCGAAGGTCGACGAGCTGCGCGGTTCGGCCACCGCCTCATGGGGCGACCAGATGCGCTCCTACGTCGAACACCCGTACCAGATGGTCAAGGACCTGCGCACCAGCTTCGAGACCGCCGACGTCAAGGGCGTCTACGACGGCAATATCGACGGTTTCCTGGAAGCGGGCATCCGCTGGCGCATGAGCGGCGAGAAGAACGTCTAGGCCGCCTTTCCGGCCCGAGAATCCGGCAGTCCCGGCACCGGTGTGAAACCGGTCCGCCGCGTCTGGCGCATGCCTATATCATATAGGATCGACTCGGCCGAATATGTCGTCCAATGTGGCGATCCGGTTACGCTCAGGGCCGATTTCGGTTCTGGCCGGGCCGGGTGACCATGCCCGCTTCCCCTGTTCGGGTGAAATCGTGTCGTTACCCCTGAACGGGCGGGACATATGCACACAAAACACCTCGGTATGCCACGCGTGTACTGGAGCCGCCCGTCCGGCTGCCGGGCCCGGCGGTTAGACTCCGCCTCGTGATTCAGCTCGAGGGCGTAACCAAGCACTACCCCCGATCGAACCGACCGTCGGTCGAAGACATCAACGTCTTCATCGACAAAGGAGAGTTCGTCTTCTTCATCGGTCCGACCGGCGCGGGGAAGTCCACGATCATCAAACTGCTCTTGCGCGAGGAGGTCCCCGACAAGGGCAAGATCGCCGTGGGGGACATCGACGTGACCAAGTTGCGGCGATGGAAGGTGCCGGCCTACCGGCGCAGCATCGGCTGTGTCTTCCAGGACTTCCGGCTCCTCCCCAACCGCACCGCGGCCGAGAACGTCGCGTTCGCGCTCGAGGTCATCGGCAAGCCCCGGTCGGTCGCCCGCCGGGTCGTCCCCGAGGTCCTCGAACTGGTCGGTCTCGGCGGCAAGGAGCACCGCTACCCCCACGAGCTCTCCGGCGGTGAGCAGCAGCGCGTGGCCGTGGCCCGCGCCTTCGTCAACCGCCCGCTGCTCCTGCTGGCCGACGAGCCCACCGGTAACCTCGACCCCGACACCTCGATCGAGATCATGCGGCTGCTCGACCGCATCAGCCGGACCGGTACCACCATCGTCATGGTCACCCACGACTCCAACATCGTGAACCAGATGCGCCGTCGCGTCATCGAGGTCGAGAACGGCCAGATCGTGCGCGACCAGTCGCGCGGCGTCTACGGCTAAGCGGAAGGCAGAGAACAGAGCTCATGCGCGCGAAGTACGTGATGTCCGAGGTCTTCCTCGGACTGTGGCGCAATATCTCCATGACCATCGCGATGATCATCACGATGGCGGTCTCGTTGACCATGCTGGGTTCCGCCCTGCTGCTGTACAACCAGGTCGACGTCATCGAGGAGTACTACCAGACCTCGCTCGAGGTGGTCATCTACCTCGACCCCGAGATCGACGAGGAGACCACGGCGCAGATCGAGTCGGAGCTGAACCAGTCCGAGCTGGTCGCGCGGACCGAGTTCGAGTCCAAGGACGATGCCTGGGACCGGTTCCAGGACACCTTCAAGGACTCCCCGGACCTGGTGAAGACCGTCAACGCCGACCAGCTTCCGGCGGCCTTCCGCGTCAAGATGGAAGACATCGACAAGGCTCCCGAACTCATCGCCCAGTTCCAGGAGCGCGACGGGGTCTACCAGGCCACCAACCAGAAGCAGATCCTCCAGCAGGTCTTCGACATCCTCGGCGGGGCCCAGAAGCTGACCCTCGTCGTCGCCCTCGTCCAGGGCGTGGCCGCGCTCATGCTGATCGCCAACACCATCCAGGTCGCCGCCTACTCGCGGCGCCGCGAGGTCGCGATCATGAAGCTGGTCGGCGCCCCGAACTGGTTCGTCCAGGCCCCGTTCGTGCTGGAGGCGGTGTTCGCCGGCATCATCGGCGCCCTGTTCGCCTTCGGCACCCTGGTGGCCGCCAAGTTCCTGGTCATCGACGGGCAGTTCGAGAACTTGTTCAGCCTGATGCCGAAGATCGAGATGTCCGCGGTGCTCATGCTGCTGCCGATCCTGGCCGGCATCTCGGCCGTCATCAGCGCCGTGACCGCCTGGATCACCTTGCGGTTCAACATCAAGGTCTAGCTCTCGCCCGCTAGGCCTAATATGTCCTAAATGCTCAAATTTGGTTCGGATCTCGACTAAATTCGGGCGCTATGAGGCGAATCGGATTGCTGCTCGCGGCCCTGCTTATCGCTGGGGCCGCGAGCAGTCCCGTCTGGGCCGCATCCCAGTCCGAACTCGACCGCGTCGAACGCGAGAAGGCCGAGATGGCCGCCCAGCTCGAAGACGCCTCCGACGAGGTCCGCGCCGCGGGCGCGACCCTCGCCGAGACCGAGGCCCGCCTCCCCGGAGCCGAAGACGCGATCGACGTCGCCGAGGGGCGCGTCGCAGCCGCCGAAACCGAAGCGGCCCAGGCCCAGCGGGAGGCCGACGCCGCCGCGGAGGCGCTGGCCGAGGCCGAGGCCGAATACGAGGAGGCCGCCGCGGCCGTCGAGGCGGCCCGCGAGGCCAGGGCATCGACGATCCGGGCCACCTACCAGGGCGCCGAACTGATCACCCTGGACGCCATCCTCGCCTCGGGCGAACCGGCCCGGGCGGTCGAGGGCCTCACCTACCTCGAGTTCCTCAACGAGTCCAAGTACCAGGCGGTCGAGGAGATCACCCTCCAGCGCCGCATCGCCTCCAACGCCGAGGGCACCGCCGCGGTCGCCGAAGCCGAGGCGGCGGAAGCCGAGGTGGCCGCCGAGGCCGCCCTGGCGCAGGCCGAGACACGGGCCGCCGAGGCGCAGGCCGCCCGCGACGAGGTGAACCGCCTCATCGGCGACCGCGCCGACGCGCTCGCCGTCGCCGAATCGGCCGAGTCCGAGGCCCAGTCGGAGTACGAGGAGCTGGAGGCCGAGTCGCAGCGGCTGGCCGACGCGCTGCGCAATGCCGACTCCGGTTCGTCCGGTGGCTCTGATTCCGGGGGCTCCTCGTCTGGCGGCGGTGGCGGCGGCTGGGTCGTTCCCGTCAGCGGCTGGAAGTCCTCCGACTTCGGCTGGCGGACCCACCCGATCTACGGCACCTCCCGCTTCCACGGCGGCACCGACTTCGCCGCAGGTTCCGGCACCACCATCCACGCCGCCGACTCCGGCACCGTCGTCTACGCCGGCTGGAACGGCGGCTACGGCAACCTCACCTGCATCGGCCACGGCGGCGGCGTCACCAGCTGCTACGCCCACCAGTCCGCGATCTGGGTCTCCAATGGCGAGCACGTCGGCCGTGACGAGGGCATCGGCGCGGTCGGCTCCACCGGCGCCAGCACCGGCGCGCACCTGCACTTCGAGGTCCGTGTGAACGGCGAGCGCGTCAACCCGCTCGGCTACCTCCCGTCCTGCCTGTGCCGTTAGCCGCTAATTCGCTTCGACATACGTATGTTCGATCGTTAAGCTTGCTCCGTGTCCAAGAAGAAGCAGGAAAAGGTCAAGCACTCCGGCCCCGAGCGCACGGTCGTGACGTCGAACCGGAAGGCGCGCCACGACTACGACATCCTGGACACCTACGACGCCGGGATGGTCCTCTCGGGGACCGAGGTCAAGGCGCTGCGCCAGGGCCGGGGCAATATCGTCGACGCCTACGCCGAGATCCACAACGGCGAGGCCCGCGTCCACAACTTCCACATCCCCGAGTACGACTACGGGACGTGGACGAACCACCCGCCGCGCCGCATCCGCAAGCTCCTGCTGCACCGCGGCGAGATCGCCAAGCTGGCGAACAAGCTCGATGAGGCGGGCCTGACGCTGGTGCCGCTGTCGGTGTACTTCGAGAACGGCTGGGCCAAGATGGAACTGGGTCTGGCCCGGGGTCGCAAGAACTACGACAAGCGCCAGGCCATCGCCAAACGCGAGGCCGACCGCGAGATCGAACGCGCCGCCGGCGCCGCCCTCAAGCGCGGCCGCTAGTCCCCGCGGTGGGAATATCCGCTCGCGACGGGCGGTTGGACTGAGCTAGAATTCCATGACACAACTAAACAGGGGTAACTCACCTCAACCAGGGGCTGATCGGTTTCGACTCCGTGTGTTGATGTGAGGGAAGCGGGTCGAGGAAGCCAACGCATGTCTCGTTAACCAACGTTGGAAACCAATAAGTGCCAACGCAAAACGCACTGAATTCGCCCTCGCTGCTTAAGCGAGAGTGATTCTGCCGCTCCGGAAGCGCGTTCGTTCCGGATTCGCGGCATCATCTAGAACGCTAGGTCGAGGTCTTGGTCGCTGGGGCATCGAATGACATCAACGGCGAATAGAGCCCGTCTCACCGACTTGTCCGTGTGATCGGTGGGGCTCGATAATAGGTACAGCGGACTGCACCCGGAGAAGTCTCACAAAAGCAGCGGAGGACCAGGGTTCGATTCCCTGCAGCTCCACGACAAGGTCTGGCCTTGAACTCAGGGCCGTCTGAATATTGTTGTCGTCAGCGGCACCAGCCTCCGGGCTGGTGCCGCTTTCGCGTTCCCGGTTCCGGTAGGCCAGGAGCGGCGTGATGCTCGCGCTCGTCGAGCTGGCGGCGATGACCGGGCCCTTGGTCTCGTCGGCGTCGAGGGTGAGCCGGGTGAAGCAGATCGTATTGAGCGTCCGGCGGTCCTCGTCGACGAGTGACTCGTAGAGGCCGCGGGGGTCGGCAAGGAGGTCGAGGAAGGGCGTGACGATGCCCGCGGCTTGGTCGAGACGCGGTGTGCAGTCTGTGGCGAGTTGCACGTCGATGCGCTCTCGCTGGACGTGGATGTCCTGGATCTTCGCGGTGAGTTTCTCGGTGGGCCAGTCGGGGTGGCCGAGCAGTTCGATGATCTGGTTTTCGAGTGCGTCGAGTCGGGTGCGTTCGCGTTTGAGGTTGCGGCGCAGGGTCTGCGTCGTGCTGTGGTCGGTGGCGGCAGCGCTGGCGAGACCGGTCCTGGTCCTCGCAGCTTCGGCGGGTGTGAAGGCGATGGTGGCGTAGTGGGCGGCGACGGTGCGCTCGACGTCGGTGACGGCGAACCGGGGCAGGTCGCAGGAGCCGTTCTCGTTGCGGCTCAGGCAGAGGTAGTAGAAGTAGAGGCGGCCGGTCTTGGATTTGGCGCGCTCGATGATCAACCGGCGCCCGCAGCGCCCGCACCAGACGAGGCCCTTGAGGTAGTGGTTCCACTTGCGTTCGCGCACGCCCGCGCCGTGTTCCTCGTAGAGCACGGTCTGGACCTTGTCGAACAATGCGGTGTCGATGAGGGCTTCGTGTCGGCCGGGGTATTCGGTGCCGTTGAAGGTCACGTAGCCGAGGTAGTAGCGGTCGCGGAGCATCTGACCGATCTTGCGGATCGAGAGCGGCGAACCAGCCGGGTACTTGCGCGTCGGCCGGGACCGCAACCCCGCGCTGGTCGCGAGCTCACAGAGCTTGGGGAAGGAGCGTTGCCCGGTGTCGTACTGCTCGAAGAGCATCTTCACCAGTGGTGCGCGTTCGGGATCGAGGGCGATGGTGCGGATCTCGCGTCCGTCGATGGTCTCGCGGACGTTGAGGTAGCCCAGCGGGGGTTTGCCGGGGGTGCCACCGAGCGCGGCTTTGGCTTCCATCTTGTAGGCGATGTCCTGGCCCGAGACGCGCGACTGGTACTCGTTGAAGCCGTCGACCATGTGCGCCATGAGATCCCCGGTGGGCGAGTCGTCGGTGGGGTCCTTCACGGACAGGATCGCGACGCCGAGGCCTCGGAGTTCGCGTTTGGTGAGGCCTGCGTCGGTGGCGTCGCGGAACAGCCGTGAGCGCATGTACACGATGACGTAGTCGACGTCGTGCTGGTTGCGGATGCGGCCCATCATCTTGCGGAATGCGGGCCGCCCGTCGATGGAACGGCCGGACTTGCCCGGCTCGACGTACTCGTCCACGACCGTGAGTCCCATGCGCTCCGCGAGCTGCGCGCAGGCTTTGCGTTGAGCGGGGATCGAGTTGCCTTCGGGGTCGTAGTCGGTATCGACCTGTCCGCGGGAAGACACCCGCAGGTACACCACCGCCCGGCCCCCGCCCTGATTCTCTGCCTGCTGATCGTTCATGCCGCCGTTTCCCCTCTGGCGTCGCCTATATCGCTGTCAGGGGCCGCCGCACCCGCCGCAGCGTCGCTTGCCGCGCCACCATCACCGGTTTCCCGGCGGAGCGCGGCACGCAGCAGCAGTGCGGCCAACCGGTCGGTGTCGATGACTTCCCGCCGCGCCCCGGTGACCCGAATCCGCTTCGGAACCCGGCTCACCGCCCCCACCACCAGGTAAAAGACCAGGTGGCGGCCCTGGTGGCGACCGTAGCTCGTACTCGATGGGGGTACGAGCCTCCGACTCGGACGGGTGAACGGCCTCGGAGCACGCTCGATGGCAGCGGAGGGCTGACGGCTGCCTCGGGTGCGGGGCGGCGTGATGAGCGGGCCCGGTCGGGCGGTGGTGTGGGAGTTGACCAGTGCAAGGGAGGCGACGCGCCGTCACCCGTGGTCTCAGATGCACCCTAGGTTACTGGAATGTGACTCATGTTGCTAGTGCTGGAGTGGTTCCTGTTGCGGAGGTGCGGCGGTGTCACGCCGATAGGAGGCTGCTCGTTGTCGTCCTAGGACGCTTCGGGGGTAAATATGAATGTATTTAGTAGGACCCGCACGGCGACTTGCTTTTATTCGCAGCGAGCTGCGCAAACACGGTTGTGCGGATGCCGGGGGCGTCTCGGGACTGCTCGTGGAGGTTGGTACGGGAGTGGACCCGGACATGGTTCCGGGAGTCCTCGGCCGCATCCTCGGCCCGTGCGACTACAGGTGTCGGAAGGTGTAGACCTCGGCCAGGCTCCGCATGCCGCCGGGCGAATCACCGGCGCACCACCACACGGGTCCGAGCGGATCGGTGCTGCGGGCGCTCGTGGAGGTGGCGACGAGGCCGAGGCCGCCCGCGGTCGCGAGCCGGTCGTGGAGGTTCGCTTCCCGGCCGAGTTTGGTGAACTCGATGAGCATTATCCGGGGCGGCGCCTCGGCGAGGACTTGCTCGCGGGTCAACCTGCCCTCGTTCACGCGGCTGCGCGCGATGCTCTGGCGCCGGGCGATCTCGCGGTTGTACCAGTCGACCTTGCGCACGAGCCGGTCCAGCGGCTCGGTACCGGTGTCGTACTCGAAGCAGAACTCCCGCTCCTGTCCATCGAAGGCGAGATCGAAGCAGCCGTCCGGGCGCTGACCCGAAGCAGGAGATACGCTCCCGGCCTCGTGTTCGACGTACCAGTGCCGCAACTCGGTCTCAGGGCTGTGGCGGGCGGAGTAGGCCAGGCGTGTGTAGAAGTCGTTCACACCCTCGAGGTGTGAGCGGTGGGCCGAGAAGAACAGCGCATCGGCGTGCTGCTGGGCCTTCGCCTTCGTCGGGGTCCTGCCGGGCTTCGGTTTTTCGGGCTTACCGAAAATGTCCATCCCGGGGTCGCGCTCGAAGTCGGCGACGGCGGCGGCGTGGACCAGGCTCAGGCCGAGCAAGCCGAGGAAGTACCGGTACGCCTCGTGCGTCGAGGGCCGCCGGCGGTCGAGCAGCCCCTTCTCGTGCAGCGTCTTGATCCGGTCGTAGGCCGAGGAAGCGGAGTCGAAGAACACCCGTTCCAACTGCTTGATGGTCAACAGCCGGAACCGGCTCAGATGCTCGATGATCGCATGGTCCCGGTCGGTCAACTGGTGCGCGACCTCGCCCAACGACGCCGCCGCTAGGGCACGTTTACGCCATGACGTCATCAGCCACCACCCCGCGCTGGCGAGGCGGCGACATGCCGAACAGCGACACCGCCTGTAGCGCGGTGCCGTCCTGCCATCGCCCACTTCCAGAGAATCGTGCTCGAATCCTTCCTCGCGATCGGTGGAAGCAGCCCGAGTCGACCGCTTCCGTTGACCGCGAGTGTCGCTCGAAAACTCCGCCGAGATGAGGATTGTGCGGGCCACGCACCCTCACAGGCCCGCACAGCGATCGCTGTGCGGGCCTGTGAGGGTCTGGGATATCCGTCGTTCAGGGCTCAACGCTGGAGCGAGAGGGCGGCTTCGTCGGCGCGGGCCCGCAGGGTTCGGTCTGCGATCTCGTCGGCCGGAACCCACACGGCGTCGGTAACTTCCTCGTCCTGGAGGGCGAGATTGCCTTCGCCGGTGTAGGCGAAGGCGTACCGGAAGTCGGCGTGCCAGTGCTCGGGTTCGCCCTTGGCCGGGGAGTCGGGAATGCGGTGGACCTCGATATGGATCGGGCCCTCGCCGATCGCGGTGAGGTGCTGCGGGTCGAGTCCGGTCTCTTCGGCGAACTCGCGGATGGCCGCCTCGGACAGGGAAGTGTCGTCGGATTCGGTGTGGCCGCCGGGGAGGAGCAGGCGGTCGAGGGCGCGGTGCCAGATGTGCAGGACTTTGCAGTCTTGGTTGAGGACGACCGCACCGCAGGTGACGTGTCCGGCGAGTCGCGTCCGGGTGGCGAGGGGTTCGGGGTTGTCGAGGGCGTCCAGGAGCGGGTCGAGGCCGGGTCTGTCGCCGGGGTAGCGGTTGAGGTAGTCCTCGACGGTCTTGGCGATGTCGTGGTTTCCGATCATGCGTTGCTCCTGTAGTAGTCGAGCCAGATGGCGGCGATCGTTTGGCGGTCGACGGTGGTCATCTCATGGTGTCCGGCATCGAGAGAGCCTGCGGCGAGGCGCGCGGCGGCGGCGAGGATCTCGGCTTGGACGAGGTGGATGAACGGGCCGACGACCGCTCCATGGATGAAGTTGACGGCGTTGCCGCCGTTGTGGAGGTAGAAGTAGTGCCCGATCGTCTCGTACCGGGTGACGTGCTCGGCCACGGCCACCTCGCTGTAGAAGTCGGTGAGCCCGGAGAGGTCGAGTTCGTCCTCGGAGCTGGTGACGGTGGCGATGTGGGCGCCGTTGGCGAGCTTGGTGAAGTCGTCGAACCCGAGGGAGTGGTTACCGGTCGCGCACAGGACCAGCCCGGCACCGGTGATGGCCTCGGCGCATGAGGCGGACACGACGTATCCGGCTGCGAGGGCCTGGGTGGCACGGACGGGGTCGGTGTCGAAGACGCGAACCACTGAGCCCTTGACCTGGAGGGTCGCCGCTGCGGCTCGGCCGAGCTTGCCGTGCCCGATCACGGCGACCGGTCGCCCGATGGGCAAGTCGCCTACGGCCCGCATGAGCGCCTCGGCACTGAACGCGCACGACTGGCCCACGAGGTAGTCCTCGGGCTGTTTCAGCGGCGAGCGCGCCACCGAGTAGACCGGGCACGGGACATCGCCGAGGGCGAGGTAGCGCTGGTGGCCGTTCTCGGTGTCCTCCACGACTCCGACAATCCGTCCGGAGAAGTGCTCGCAGAGGTGGCCGAGGACCGGAGCAAAGTAGCCACCGACGTCGAGCAGGACCACCGAACGATTGGATGCCCGCTTCTCCAGGAACGCGAGGGCGGCTTCAGCATCGGCGAAGAGTTCGCGGGTGAGCTGGTCGACTTGGTGCCGCGCCGCGACTTCGTTAAGCGTTTCCGGGTCGACGCTCTTGGGCTTGGGCAGCAGAGCGGCGAGCTCGCCGAGGCCGGCGACGGCGTCGACGAAGGCGGGCCGCTCGCCCAGCAGGTGCGTGATGGCGATGACCGCGATCGGCTCTTTCGGGGCGAAGGTCTCGGTGATGCGGGTGAAGAAGCTCGATCGGCGCGCGAGTGCCGTGGTTTCGATGGTCATGACTTGCTCCCGAAGGTGGAGGGGTGGAGGCCGCCGCCCACCCGGCGGTCTCCTGGGGGAAGAAAGGTCTATCGCCCGCCGCGAGGAGCGGTCTGGGTCAGGATCGCTTCGCACTCGCTGCGCCACTGGCGTCGGCGTTCTTCAGGCGTGCCCTTCCATCCTGGGCGGGTGACGAGGCCGCAGATCCGGCCGTGCTCGTGGAGCAGGTCAGCTACCGGTGTGAGTCCGTTCTCGGTGTTCACCACGCTCAGCACCGCGTGCTCGTTGGCAGTGGTGGGTTCGACGGCGAACCGGAATCCGTCGAGCTCGAAGACGCCGATCACGCTCGCGGGCAGTGGTGCAGGATGGACGGGACGGATGTTCTCGGCGTGCCAGTCGGCAATGAGCCAGGCGATGTGGTTGCGCTGCTGGACCTTCCAGGCCGTGGTCTGCTCGTTCCAGGGTGGATCCCACCGAACTTCGCGAACCACGCCGCCCGCGTGGGCGGCGTATCCGATCTTGATCGGATCGCCGTTGTAGTCCAGCCAGATCGAGGCGTACCCGGTCTTGCGGCGGGCTTTGAGCCGCAGCACGTTTCCGGTCGCGGTCTGCCACTCTCCCAGAATCTCGAATCCGGCCATGCCGCCTCGGTTCGTTCCCTGCATGGTCTTGCTTGCCATCAGATCCACCCTTCACCTGCCGTGTCGGTCTCCTGATCGGGCGAATGACGTCTTGCGCCGGTTGGTTGTACGCCCGTAGCCTTGATTCCAACAGGCACAAACCGTCCAAACCAGAGCATCAACGCTGCACTCATGAGGCACGAATGAGGCATCGAAGCGGTGACCTGGGGTGTTGCGCGGTTCCGAGGTGGAGGTGGGCCGTGGCGAAACGGCGTGAGGCGCTCATCCGGCGCCGAAAGTCGCTGGGCCTCAGCCAGGAGCAGGCCGCTGACCGGCTTGGCGTCGAACGATCCACAATCTCCCGATGGGAACGAGGCGAGAATGAACCTTTGCCGTGGGTCAGGACCGACCTCGCAGCCCTGCTCGAAGTCAACGCGGCTCAGCTCGAACGAATGCTCACCGACAGAGGTCCAGAGCCCACCTCACCGGCTCGATCCCGATCTCAAGGACTTGCAGTCGTTCCATCGCCGAGACACAGTGCGGTGAGCGTCGAAGACCTCCGCAGGATCGAACAAACCCGCGCTCACTTCCAGGAGATGTACCGCCGCGTTGGCGGCGTGCCGACCCTGCCCAGGATCAGCGCCACCCTCGACCAGCGAGTCGCACCAATGCTGCGCACCGCCTACGAGAACAACCTCGGCCGTCAACTCTTCCGCGCTGCCGGAAGCCTCACCGCATTCGCCGGAATCTGCGCCTACGACGCCGACCAGCAGATGGCCGCCACTGCTCGCTTCGCTGAAGCCCTCGGACTCGCCCGCGCCGCGGCCGACCTGCAATTCGAGGGCTACCTCCACGCACTACTCGCCAACCAAGCCATGCACCTTGGCGAGCTCGACCAAGTCCTCGACCACACCGAAACCGTGCTCGACACCCTCGGCGACCAACTCAACCCCGCACTGACCTGCGACCTCCACAGCCTCGCCGCGAAAGCTCACGCCCGCCTGGGAACATCCCGCGCTTGCCACCGCCACCTCGAAGCAGCCGAAACCGATGCCGACCGCACATGGAACGGCCCGGACCTGCCCGAGACCTCCTACATGACCCCAGGCCTCGTCCAGCTCCAGACTGCGGAAGCCCTCCGACGCCTCGGCGACACCAGCGCCGCACGCACCTATGCCGACGAGGCCGTCCGCACCGCGCCCGGGACGCACCTGCGAGGCCAGGTCCATCGCTGGGCCGGCTACGCCCTCGTACTCACTGCTCAAGGAGAAATCGAGGAAGCCGCCGATGCAGCCGCGACCATGCTCGATCGCGCCGTGGGCATGGAGTCCGGCCGACTCCACGACCGCCTCACCAGCGTCGTCAGCGCCTTGCAGCCGTACTCGGCGGCACCTGACGTGGCGAGTACGCTCGAACGCGCCGAAGTCCAACTCACGGAACCGGGAGCATGATGCGCTGGCAGGTCAACTCCAAGCGGACGCTTTACCGGGACCAGTGGGTCCACGTGCGCACCGCCGACGTCGAACTCCCCGATGGCCGCCACCTTGACCACCGTCTCATCGAAACTGGCCCCGGAGCGGGAGCCGTCGTCGTCAACGACGGCAAGGTCCTCCTGTTGTGGCGCCACCGCTTCATCACCGACACCTGGGGCTGGGAAATCCCCATCGGCGGCATCGAACCCGACGAGACCCCCGAACAAGCCGCCCGCCGCGAAGTCGAAGAAGAAACCGGCTGGCGCGCCACTGGTCCACTCACTCCGCTGGTCTACACACAGCCCTCGCCAGGCCTCATGACCGCCGAACACCACATCTTCAAAGCCGAAGACGCGGAACAAATCGGCGAACCCGCAGACAGCTTTGAGTCCGAGCGGATCGAGTGGGTACCGCTGAGTGACATCCATTCGCTCATCGCCAAAGGCGACGTCAGCTCCGGAACGACCCTTGTGGCGCTCCTCTACTTGAGCGCCGAGCGACCCCAGCTTCACTAGATGATCTAAACAATTCAAATCATGTCGGACGCGAGAAGGACTCGGTCTGTACTGCGGCCAAGTTCTCGATCATAAGTACTCAGATCGTCAAGGCCGTCGAGGCGTCGATCAGGTTGAAACAGGCTCAGTGAGTCTTTCTCATCCTCGGTGGCAATGAGGAAGCTATTAATCTCCTAATTGGAGTGTGCGATCCACTCGCTACCCTTCGAACCGGTTCCCCCAAATTGCGGACTAGATTTGAGGAAGCAAGTCTCCCACTCTTTCCAAGGCGAAAGTGGGTGCTGTGCGGAGGATGGCAATAGCTTTGAGCGGTGTATCCCCCACCTTCACGGGCGAATCACTCTTGCTAGAAGAAGACCCACGTATCTTCTTTGAGATGATATTACCTCCTTGGTAGTCAAGGATGTGAATGCCTCGTTTCAGGCGGGATCCCGAGAACTGACTCAGGTCCAACATATATGCCTCAAAACGGTGTCCTGCTGCGTGCGGATCGGAAACGCCATCATCCACTAGGTGAATTAGGCGAAGATCCAACAAGTCGGTCAGGATGTTGTAATTGCTTGGCAAATTCTCCTTATCGCGGTAGCTAATTAGGAAATAGGTGTGGCTCGTTTCCTCGAGGCAAAAAGATCGCACCTTCTTCAGTGCTGCCAGGGTGCGCGTAGCCGAAGCCACGTCCGAGGCCATATCCTCTTCGAGCTCTTGCACCTTCGCTTGAGCTGCATCGCCAGCGGCCTGATTAACGTCCTGAACGCCCACCAACTTTGCATTCTGCCTTCTTTGAGCTCGTTGGATGGAATTTTGGGCGAGAATAAGATAGTCACGCGGAACGCCGCCCGAAGCAAGAACAAGTCGGTCGAGCGCTGTCGAGCTAAAAATCCTAGTTAGAGAGGGGATTCCTACATGTCGCGCATACTCGGTCAGGATGTTCTCTAGGAAGCGTTTTGCCCTGCCCGGGTCTTGCAATGTGACGTCAAGGTCAAGTAGATCAGCATCATGCATCGTTTGCAGGCCCAGAGGGGGGGCCGACTGCCACCAGCGAGTCAAATGCCGAATGGAGGCTACTTTTAGCCAGGCGTTACAGTCTCGAATGCATCCGTGCAACATGTCTAGAATCATGGGCTGATCTTTTCGTGGAAGATAATAAAAATCATCCACGAAAATGTAGATGCGCAGCCCATTTGAATCCAAGAATCGCTTAAGGACTCGTTGAACTTTTGGGATCAAGCGGGTGGCCAAGTCGTCAGCCGTGGAATCCACCGAAAGCAGGCCACGGATCTCGTCGTTAAGCTCTGTCGCACCCACTGAAATCGACGACGCGGATTGAATGCGCTGCTGTCGCGTGATCACTGCCTGGATGATGTCCTCAAGAATAAAGAGGAATACCCTGTTGGACTTCTCGTTCCTAAGGGTCTGCATGTTAGACCATGAGGAGATATTGGAGTTCTCATCCAAACTACGCTTTGCCTCGACAAGCAAGGCACTCTTTCCGGCACCCCGGCGGCCGAAAATCAAGTGGTGCCTAGGAGTTGTGACCGCAAAGAGATTTCGGTCCGCATCCTTAACGTACGACAGACTGGGCTGAATCTCTGAAACCCTTGAGCGCGCGCTAATGAGATTTGTTAGGTCGACAGAGCGACTATCCTGTACCCCTGCGGAAAGTGGCTTCATCTCCTTCTCAAGGAGTTCATCAGGAGCCTTCCTGACGATCACGAAGGCTCGATCACCTGGTGTTGAGATCTCCTCATCAAGGTCGTTTCCTACGACTGCGGCCTCGGCAACATCTGCCTCCCGCACGTAGACAATGTAGTTTGTTTCGTCAGGGTACTCGCGCACCATGACTTCGACCACTCGAATGCCGGCGCGCTGTTGGAACGCATCCTTAATGTGAGAAGAGCGATCACCGTAGATAGGCTTGCTCATACGTGTGAACATCCCTTCTGCTTCAGATATTGCGTTGCAATTTGCAGGAAAGCCGGAGCGGTGACACCGAGTGCCGTCGCCAAGGGATGCCAGTGACTTCGAGATTCGGGATATGGGTCATAGTCCGCGCTGTTTCGATTTAGGCGGGCATCCTTAAGCTCGTTCTGCCAGTAGCTACTTCGCGGGAAATCGTCAGGTAGCTTACCTGGGAGAACTGAATGCTTCTCGTGATCATCTCCGCCGTGATTGAAATATACAACGGCACGGGCAGCGTGATACATTGAATAGTAATATCTACTGATCGCGCTTCGATCTTGTCCAGGTCTCGAGTTAAATGCCTTATTTGCGGAGACAAGGAACGATGCTGAGAACCTTATGCGATCCGCGCAGACCTGATGTTTTAGGTCGCTTATGACGCGCGAGCTTCGGGTTTGCAAGCTGACGCCTTCGGCGAACATCTCCAGGGTCTTCTTGTCGGCCTGAGTTATGCGTGCAAGTACATCTTCGATGTTGGGGGTTCCCCCGGAGGTCCCGGCTCCGATACTTGGCATCACGCCGAGAATTCTATCTGCCTCTGTCTCGTGTCTGGGGGGCGGTGGCCATTGATGTATCTCGGCAGGGTGACAATTGCAGTGTGTGAGCGAAAGTCCCTGGGACGCAAGCTGCCGGGCCCTCGGCCCCGGCAACCAGGCGCTGCTCACCCTCTCCTACCTGCACCAGGGCCATACCCACGAGCTGCTCACCCCAGGGTTCGGGATCTCGCGGGCCACCGCTGCCAGGCGGGGGAACGAGCTCCTCGACCTGCTCTTGACCGGCGCCGCGGTTGCGGTCCGGCCTGCGCCACGAGAAGCGTTCGGGCCGGGGCTTCGTCATCATCGACGGCACACAGCAGTTTGGCCTCGGCCACGGTTGCCGAGTGTTCGGCGGGTTTTCGCTAGGCTGCGTCGGTGGATCGGTGGTCGGAAGTTGATGAGCGTGAGCTCGGTTGGCTGGTCGATGTCTGCGGGCAGGAGGTCACCGGGTTCGGGCCTCCGCCGTATCCTGCAGGGCTTTGGATTCTGCATGCCATGTATGAGGCGGAGACCGAGGCCCTTGCTGCTCATCGAAGGGCTCAGGATGAGGATGAGGCCGACAAGTCGGGGTGGCCCGCTGATCCCGGACCGGGGTGGCGGCGGCTGCGTTGGCATGAGCTGGCCGAGCGAACTGGAGATCCGTTGGTGGCGCAGCATGTAGCGCCGCAATATCGAGTGCCCTCGTTTCGGGCGTTCCCTTCAGTTCGGCAAGGGGACGGACTGTGGGAGACGATCAGGTGGCCGGATTGGGGCAGCTTGGATCGGGAGAGCTTCCGCTGTCTTGCTGACATTTTGCAGCGTTTCTCAGGTCCGGACTTGGTTGCGTACGCTCATCCTGCATTTCTCCGAGATCCGCAGGCCAGCCCGCGCGTATTCCGAGGCCACCTTCGTGACTTGGAGGCCCTTGAGCAGCTCGACGTCCATTACGGCCCGGCGAACATTTGGCCTGTTGACCGATCCTGGCTGGTTTATACCGACTGGGACTTGTCGGGAACGAAGGTCTACGGCCCCCCAGAGCTGCTGACGATGATCGAGGAGGACGAGTTCCTCGAAACGGTCTGGTTGCCGCTGCCGGGAGACGCCTCAAACGCGACGGTTTGAGTTCTGGCCCCTCGACCATGCCAGTGCTCGCCGGAATCTCGTTGGCAGGTCTGCGCCCGGTTTTGCATGCTTGGGCGATGCAGCAGTTGGTTCGTGTCTTCGAGGACTTCGTCTACGACTTCGATGGTGGTGTCGATGTGCCGATGGAGGCGGCGCATGCCCTTGCGCGCGGCCTCGATACCCCTGCACTGGTTGAGCTCGCTGGGCTGGACCGCAGTCAGACCCGCGACATCCGTGATCTGATCCCTGTCGTGGCCGGACAACTCGGGATCTTTCTTCCAACCCGTGAGGCCGTGGTGAGTCGGCGAGTAAAAGAGACTTCGGCCAGCTACCTCGCCGGGAGCGTCGGGTTCGTCGACAGCCTCTCGAACGTGTTGTGGTGGTTCATGAGGTACTTCGACGATGGATCGTCTCGCTGCTGTGATTCGATGCTTTGGTTGGACCTATGGCTTTCGTCCGGCGAGCTTGAAGACGACTGGACCTACTGGTACGGCTCGCAAGAAGCTGCCGAGGTGGCATTTCGCGAGCATTGCTCGGCGGTCGTTGAAGGTCGATCGTGCCCGACATCCGACCGGCGCTGCTTAGCCATCGGAACATGGAACCAGGCGCGCGCAGCGGGATACCTGAGCTGTCCCGATGGTCAAAGGTCACCGGCGCGTGTCTCGTCTCTGTTCATCCCGGGCTTCCCTGACGAGGCGTTTGACGCTGGAGCGGCTGATGCCGTACTTCTCTGCGAGCGTCTTCTGGAGTACGCCTGCCTCGTACTCGCTCACGATCGCGGCACGATCCGCGTCGGAGAGGCGCCGGTCAAGGGCCCAGGGTCTTCCGTTTGATGACCGGGGTTTGGGCTGGTCGGGCGCGGGGCAGGGGTCAGGATTTCGGGTAGGGCGGTTGAAGAGGTCAGGGAGCCGGTTTGCGTGGGTGTTGAGCTGGGGTGATGGGTTCAAGTAGGCCGTTGCCAGCTCCACACACCCACATGGGCCCCTCGCGGGGCCCATGTGTTCGTCTGTGCCCGCTTGTGAGCGGCTGCGATCGGCGTCCCCGGGGCTCCTGCCGGACTCCTCATCTAGCGACTCGAATCCGCGGCGGCGGCGAATCGGTCGGCCAGGCGGGCGAAGGTAGACGCGAGTTCGGGCGGGTGCACGGACTCGATGTCGGCGTCGAACCGGCCGATCGCTGTGGCCAGCGCGGCCCACGACCATGAGCCGAGGGTGAGCCGGCACCGCTCCGAGCCGAGATCCTCGACGACAGCGTCACCGACGAAGGGGGCCGCAACTGCGGCGGGCATGGCGAGGACCGCTGCTCCGGTGCAGGGCCAGACATCGGGGCCGTCCGATCCTTTGAATCTGGCACGCACGAAGTCCTGTACGTCGCCTCCGGGTAGCTCGCGCGGAGTGAAACGTGGCCCGTTCGGGGAGCGAGGCGCGATCCGGTCGACCCGGAAGACGCGCCAATCGTGACGGTCGAGATCCCATGCGATCAGATACCAGCGTCCACCCCAGGTGACGATGTGGTGCGGTTGTGTCCGGCGTCGAGTCTCCTCTCCGTGGGCGGCGTAGTCGAATCGCAGCTCTTCACGGGCCCGCACGGCGGCGCCGAGCGCCACAAGCTCGTCGGGCCCGACCGGTGGCCCGGCCGGTTCAGGGCGGGATGGAACGGCGGTGACCTGCAACGTGTCGACACGATGGCGAAGCCGGGAGGGCAGGACCTGGCGGATCGTCGCAAGCGTGCGCGCCGCTGCCTCCTCTAGGCCCGCACCGGTGACGGTCTTGAGCACCACGGTAAGCGCGACCGCTTGCTCATCGTCGAACAGCAGTGGCGGGAGGGCCGACCCCGCCTCGAGACGGTAGCCGCTATGCGGCCCCTTGCCCGCGTGAATGCGGTACCCGAGCTCGCGCAGGCGATCGACATCGCGCCGCACGGTGCGCTCGCTCACCTCCAGGCGTGCGGCCAACTCCCCGCCCGGCCAGCCTCGGGGTACCTGGAGCAGCGACAGGAGCTTGAGCATCCGCGATGAGGTTTCGGCCATGGCCGCAATCCTGCCATTGGTAGCGGACATTCTCTGTCCGCTACTGCTGCCAGCCTGGTGACGCGTCGGGCGAAGGCCGCCCGGCGGCAGGCAATCGAGCAAGGAGCAACACATGACCGTGAATGTCACGCCCCATCTCAACTTCCGCGGGGACGCTCGGGCGGCGCTGGAGTTCTACGAGTCCGCCTTCGGTGGTGACCTCGTCATCACCACCTACCGCGACATGGGGAACGTCCAGGACCCTGCCGAGGCCGAACACATCGTGTGGGGTCAAGTCGTGGCCGCGAACGGGTTCAGGGTGATGGCCTACGACGTGCCGGGGTCGCGCTCGTGGAGCCGGGGCGAGGACCCGTTCTTCGTGTCGGTCCGCGGCGACGACGTCGAGGAGATCACCTCTGCCTGGAAGGGACTCGCGAAGGGCGCGACCATCGTGCAGCCGCTCGGCCCCTCGCCGTGGGCCGCCCTCTACGGGATGTTGAAGGACCGCTTCGGCGTCACCTGGGTCATGGACGTCCTCGGCGATCCTGACCCGTCCTGATGCACGGCCAGTATGGCCTTGACCTGGTGCTTTGAGTCGTAGTTTGCGGCCGGAGGGTCCACGCACCCACATGGGCCCCCTTGCGGGGCCCATGTGTTCGTCTGTGCCCGCTTGTGAGCGGCTTCAGCTGGCGTCATCACAAACTCGCGACGACACCTCGCAATCCGGCGCATTCTCGGGTTGGATCTCACCCATGAGTCTTCACTCGTTCCATCTCGCTCAGATACCGATGCGCGAAGCGGTCGGTGCGCTCCTCGGTCCACCTTCGGCATCGGGGCTGCATCACATCGAGGTGCTCGCCGGGATGCAGTTGGGTGCACCCGTGGTGTCTCCGCGTCGGATGCAGATCCGACGCCTCGCCGTATTCGCCGAGTGGGCCGAAGCGGCGGCGCTCGAGGAATTCCTCGCGCGGCACCCGTTCGGCCGAAGGCTCGGCGGCGGGTGGCACGTGAGGCTCGAGTTCCTGCGCCGCTGGGGCACGGTGCGGGAACTGGCCCACCTCCCCGCCGAAGCCGAGCGGACCGATCCCGCCGAGCCCGTGGTCGCGGTGACGCTCGCCCGAATGCGTCTACCCGAACTGCCGCGTTTCCTCCACTGGGGCAGGCCCGTCGAACGTCAGGTTCGGGATCACCCCGAAACGACGCTGGCACTCGCGGCGATGCGGCCGCCCCGAACGGTCTCCACGTTCTCGGTCTGGACCAGCGCTCGCGCGATGACGGGCATGGTCTTCGGACGCGACGACGGCGACGCCGCCCGTCTCCACGGCAAGGCGATGGCCGAACGGGACCGACGGGACTTCCACCGCGAGTTCACGACGCTGCGTTTCCGGCCGCTGTCCGAGCACGGATCGTGGGGAGGCCGGTCGGACTTCATCCCCTGGGTCGAGTGAACAGGGTCAGGTCCCACGTCCACCGGATGGGATGCCGCAGTCGCACTCGAGCACACGGCCAGGGCCGCGATCGCCGCCCACTGCGACGAACCCGACCAGCGCGAATGATCAGTGGGTGACCGTGGGCCCGGAGGTGGTGGAACCGGTCGGCCGCAGCCGGCGGCGGCGCTCCGCGAGGAGCGCTCCAGTCCAGGAGACGGCGATGATCAGGGCGGCCAGGACGCGGGCGGGGAGGATGTATTCGACGGGATAGACGACGCCTTCGATGTAGGTGTCGATGAACCCGGTCGGCTCCAGCCCCGCCTGCCCGGCTCGCAGCCGCAGGTAGTGCTCGACCGGAGTGAGCGGGCAGTCGAAGTCGAACGCGGCGATGATCAGCCCGTAGGCGACCACGGCGGCGTGAGGGAACCACGCCCTGGGCCAGCGCCAGGCGAGGAAGCCGCCCAGCAGCACGTACACCAGGAACAGGAAGTGGAGCGTCATCGCGACGTCGGCGAGGACGCGGTAGACCACGGCGCACCTCCCGAAGCGGGCTACGCCTCAATCGTCGCAGAGCACCGCGCGGAATTCCAGTCCTGGGTAGGGCTGATTGCACCTTCGCGCGGGGCCGGCGCTGCCCGAAACCGGCCAGGTCGCGTCACTGCGGACGCTGCGGCTGCGACGCTCGTGCCGCCGTTTCGCTGCATAATGCTGGTATGCCTTGGGCCGGGCTTCTCCGTCTCTCCATCATCGTCCTGATCGTCGGGGCGCTGGTGGTCCTCGCGGCCTGGATTTGGCAGCGGGCCCTGATCTACTACCCCGACACGTCCACGCCCCCCGTTCCCAGCGGGGCCACAGAAGTCACGCTCCACACCGCCGACGGACTCGACCTCACCGCCTGGGAGTTCGCACCAGGCACCTCACTCGACCGAGAGTCGGCAGTCCTCGTCGCTCCCGGCAACGCCGGAAACCGCTCCGGGCGGGCACAGCTCGGCACCGCACTGGCCGCCGAGGGCTTCACCGTCCTGCTCCTCGAGTACCGCGGCTACGGCGGCAACCCCGGCTTCCCGAGCCAGGACGGCCTCTACGCCGACGCCCGCGCCGCCTGGGACCACCTGCGCGAACGCTTCGAAGCCGACCGCATCCTCCTGTTCGGCGAGAGCATCGGCGCCGGCGTCGCCACCGGACTGTCCACCGAGGTCGACCCCGCCGGACTCGTGCTGCGCTCCCCGTTCACCAGCCTCGCCGACGCAGGCCAAGAGCACTACCCGCTCCTGCCGGTGAAGCTGATGCTGCGCGACCGCTACCCGATCGTCGACGACCTCGCGTCCAACGGCGCGCCCGTGACCGTGATCTACAGCGAGAACGACGAGATCATCCCCGCGAGCCAGAGCAAGGCCGTCGCCGAAGCCGCCGAGGCTGCCGGAGTCCTGACCATGGTCGTAGCGGTCGAGGCATACGGGCACAACGATCCCACCCTGACCGGTGGCCGACAGGTCGTCGACGGCGTTACGGCGCTGGCCGACGAACTGGGGCTCTCCGCGGCCCCGCGGTGAACGTGATCGATCGGCCGCACCAGGCGTGCCCTCAGCGCGACGGCGACACCACCAGACGGTCGACCGTCACGCAGCAGTCGACCGCGCCGAAGCGGTTGTGGGCCTTGTCCGTCCACACCGGCGCTTCACCAGTGACGGTGATGCGCAACCGGTATTCGCCCGCAGCAAGGCGCGGACTGACATATCGCAGCCCCCGATCCGCTTGCAGGCTGTAGAAGTCGACCAGGAGCCCGCGGACGCATTCATCCCCCGCCGCATCGAAGATTTCGACCGAGGCGTAGCCACTGCTACGGTCAGCCGAGCCGTACACGGCGACTTGATCTCCGGAGAACGGAACCTCGACGAACGCACCGCGCTCCCGTGATGAGAAGCAGACCTCCAGCTCCGCGCCTTTGAAGTCCCTCTCCGTGAACGACTCCGGACTCCAGCTCGGGAGGAAGCGGGGCAAGGCGATCGAGTCGGATTCGATGTCCAGCGGCATCCACACGTAGGTTCCTGCCGAAGCCTGGTGCGGGAACGACCACCGGTCCCCCATGTACATGTGGACGGTCTTGCCGTCGCGATGCAACCGGAGCACGAAGGTGCACTGCGAATTGTGGGTCAGCGTGCCTTCTGGCGCGATAGGGCCCCGGTGCGTCCACGGACCCCGCACGGTCGGCGCCGACAGGTAGTAATTGTCATTGCGTTCCCAGCTCGTCTTGTTCGAGAACATCAGGAAGTACCGTCCCTCGTGCTCGAGCATCGCCGGAGACTCGCCTCCCGGGGCCAGTCCCGAGGCGATCAGGTCCTCCGCGCTCGCATAATCCGCGCTGAGACGGTAGATGTCGCCTTCGTGCACCAGGAGGTACCCGGTGCCCTCGCGATCTTGGAAGGTGCCCATGTCCCAGCGGCGGATCGGTGCATCACGGTAGTGCAGTGCGCCCTGGAAGCGGTACTCACCGGCGATGCTGTCGCCGACGGCCATGCCGATGTGCGGATCGGTGTATCCGAGATCGTCGCAGTGCATGTACATCATGTACTTGCGCGTGCTCGGGCATCGCATCACTTTGACGCGCTCGCCGATCCGGCCCGGTCCCAGGAGCCCGTCGTCTTGGCGCGGCAAGACGATCCTTTCGAAAGTCCAATGCACCAAGTCGGGGGAGGAGTAGCAGGAGAAGCCGATGAACGTGTTCACGTCGTCGGTCTTGTACTCGCCGAACAGGTAGTAGCGCCCGGCCTCCTCGACGATGCAGCCGCCGTGGGCGTTGACCGGCGCCCCTCGGTCATCGAACCAGGGAACACCGTTGACGATCAAGTTGTCGGTCATTGCGGGGGACCATGCCTTCGAAATCAGGTTCACCGAAAATTGGAATGCGCTTGCCGAGTGTATAACGCGTGACCGAACGCAGTACCTCCACACCACCATGGCCCCCTCGCGGGGCCCATGTGTTCGCCTGTGACCGCTTGCGAACGGCCGTGTTCGAGCCGTCCTTGGCGGCCTGAATACTTTGCTCTTGCGCTAAGTGTTTCCGAGGAGCATGCTTAGCCTCATGGCACAGTTTTCGTCGGAACTTGACGGCGTCCTCGCAGCCCTCGCCGATCCGACCCGCCGCGCTGTCGTCCGGCGCCTGGGCGGTGGCCCGATGAGCGTGGGCGATCTCGCCCGCGAGTTCCCGATGACCCTTCCCTCGTTCATGAAGCACGTGCGGACCCTCGAGGCGAACGGTCTGGTCCGCACGGTCAAGTCCGGTCGGGTGCGCACCTGCGAACTCAGGCGCGGCCGCCTCGCCCTTGTCGACGATTGGCTCGCCGAACAGCGTCGGGTCTGGGAAGCTCGCACCGACCGGCTCGAACGCCTCGTCACCGATCCCAAGGAGGAACGACGATGAATCCCGATCTCGACCTGACCCTGGAGCGGATCATCCGCGCCCCCCGCGCCGAAGTGTGGAAGGCGTGGACCGATCCGGCCAGTTTCGAACAGTGGTGGATCCCGGCTCCGATGCAATGCCGCGTCGAGCGTTTCGAGGCCCGGCCCGGAGGCGCACTGGTGACGCGGATGAGCGAGGACGGGACGGCCTTCGTCCCGCACCTGGACGCCAGCTTCCTCCTCGTCGACGAGCTGGAGCGGATCGTGTTCACCAACGCGGTCGACAGCGCCTGGCGTCCGGCGGCCCCGGAGCCGGTCGTGATGACCGCCGAGATCATCTTCGGCGATCACCCGGACGGCACGGACTATCGCGTCATCGTCCGCCACGGCGATCCGGCCTCCCGCGCCCGCCACGAGAAGCTCGGGTTCGCGGAGGGGTGGGGCACCGTCACCGGGCAGCTCGCCGCGCTCGCCGAGGAACGGGCCGCGCGATGAAGATCGTCCTCACGCAGTTCGTCACCGTCGACGGGGTCAGCCAAGGGCCCGGTTCGCCGACCGAGGACACGAGCGACGGCTTCACCCGGGGCGGCTGGCTCGTGCCCTACCTGGACGAACTGTTCGTCCGTCGCACCTCCGAGTGGCTCGACCTCGCCGACGCGCTGCTGTTCGGGCGGCGGACCTACGAGGCGTTCGCCCGCGACTGGCCGCGGATCACCGACCCGGACGACCCGTTCACCGAGCGGATGAACTCGCTGCCGAAGTACGTGGTGACCAATACCCTCACCGAGGCCGGATGGCACCCGACCACGGTGCTGGCCGGCGACCCGGTCGAGACCGTCGGGGCGCTCAAGGCGCGCCCGGGCCGGGAACTCCAGATCCACGGCAGCGCGCGACTCGGCAGCGCCCTGCTGGCGGCCGGCGTGGTCGACGTGCTCCGGCTCGCCGTCGCCCCGACCGTCATCGGATCGGGCCGGCGGCTGATCGACCATCCGAGCGCTCCGGTCGGCCTCCGTCTCGTCGACTCCGAGGCGACGGGCAGCGGTCTGCTCCTCCTGCAATATGAGCCCGTCGGCACCGCGCCGGTCGGGGAGTACCAGGGCGTCGCGGACCTCGCCGGATGAGCGAGTTGGTTCCTGGGCGAACCTGAAGGCGCTGGCCGCGGGTCACCCGGTCGGGCGTTTTCGGGCGGATTGCCCTGCTCGTCCGTAGGATCACGATATGTACACGCTGTTGTCAGTTCTGCACGTTCTGTTGGTGGCGATCGTCATCGGGCCGGCCATGCTCCTGCCGTGGCTGGGGGAGAAGGCACTGCGCAGGCGGGACGGCGACGCGGTGCACCAGGCCGGGCGCTGGTGCATGGCCTTCAACGCGCTCACGCTCGTGGGCGCTCTGTTCGGGGCGTTGGCGACGGCCACCAGCGAGGACTATTCCTTCGCGGACCCCTGGCTCATCATCTCCACCACGCTGTACGTGGTCGCCGTGGTCAACGGCACCGCCGTGATTCCGGGAGTGCTGGCGCGGATCGGCAAGGACCTGCAGGACTCGGGCGGCCAGATCGGTGCCGAGGTGTTCGAGCAGCACCGGGGGCGCCTGCTGGCGCTGTCGGGTCTGAACCTGGTCTTCTACTCGATCGTCATCATCCTCATGGTCTGGCGCCCTTGAGGTCTGATCGCACCCGCCTGGGATGGCGGACGAGTCGTGGTGGGTCCCTTGGGGATCGGACCCGGGGTTCAGTTCATGGCGGGGTCGACGACGGGGTAGTGCGCGACGGCCGAGAGCAGGCCTCCCTGGCGCTTCCACACCATCGCCCACAGTTCCTCGGGGTTGGTGGAGAACGGGTCGGTGGGGAGGGCGTCGAAGACCATCCACGCTCCGGCGTCGATCTCCGACTCCAGTTGCCCCGGAGACCATCCGGCGTATCCGGCGAAGACCCGCATGCCCTGGAGCAGGCCGCCGACGTCGTCGGGGTCCCGCGAGAGGTCAAGGGTGCCAAGGCGTCCCATGACCGGCCGGAACGCGTCCGAAGCGGGTGCGTCGGCCTTGCGCCAGCCGAGGGCGATCGCCGCCTCCGGTTGCACCGGGCCGCCTTCGAAGAGCACCGCCGGATCGCCGGCCAGGCCGCCCCATTCGCCGAGGACGTCGGATACCGGCATCTCCGTGGCGCGGTTGAGGACCACCCCCAGGACCCCGTCGGATTCGTGACCGACGCCTATGACGACGGTGCGGTCGAAGTTGGGGTCTTGCAGGGTTGGCGTGGCGACGAGGAGACTTCCGACGAACGATTCCGTTCGTGCCGGTGAAGTTTCGCGACTGACCAAGGCTCCACCTCCGTTCTTGCGGACGCCATCGAGAACCGCGCATGCCCAAGCTTTCTTGGCACGGTATCTCGCAGTGGCGCGCTTGCAACAACGTTCCCGCACTTTCCGGGGAAATACACCGTGGTGTCGGGAGCCCGACAGTTTAGCCTTCACGGAGGGTGTGTACGCGTGGACTGCTCGTCTTGTTCGGGCGGGTGCCATGGGAAGCAAGAGGCCCCCGGAAACCTCCGGGGGCCGTGGGACTGCTGTGGTGCCAAGCGGTTTCAGCGAAGCCCGGCGAAGAGGTCGTCCTCGGGGAGGCGCTCGGGCAGGTGCGAGGAGACCAGTTCGTAGTCCTCGGTCGGCCAGGCCTTCTCCTGGAGCTCGCGCGGAACGGCGAACCAGAATCCGTCGGGGTCGACCTGGGTGGCGTGGGCCTTGAGGGCTTCGTCGCGGATGCCGAAGCACTCGGCGCATTCGACGCGGGTGGTGACGCGCTCGCTCTTGTCGCGGGCCCAGTCGCGGTCGCCGACGAGCCATTCCTCATAGGGCGATTCGAGGCCGGCGGCGAGCATGGCCAGGTGCAGGGCCTCGATGCGGGCCTTGCCGAACGAGTGCTGGTAGTACAGCTTCAGCGGCTGCCAGGCCTCGCCTCGATCGGTGTACCGCTCCGGGTCTCCGGCGGCGTCGAACGCGGCCACGGAGATCTCGTGGGTCTTGACGTGGTCGGGGTGCGGGTAGCCGCCCTCCTCGTCGTAGGTGGTGACCACGTGAGGGCGGAAGGAGCGCATGATCTCGACCAGCGGCGCCGCCGCCGCCTCGGTGGGCACCAGATAGAAGGCGTCCTCGGGGAGGGCGATGCCGGAGTCGGGAAGCCAGCCGTCGGGGAGGCCGGAGTCGGTGAATCCGAGCCAGTGCTGCTTGACGCCGAGGATCTCGCGGGCGCGGTCCATCTCCTGGGTGCGGATGAGCGGGAGGTTCTCCTGCACTTCGGGGCGGTCCATCTTGGGGTTGAGCACGTCGCCGCGTTCGCCGCCGGTGCAAGTCACGACCAGCACTTCGATGCCTTCGCGGACGTAGCGGGCCATGGTGGCCGCGCCCTTGCTCGATTCGTCGTCGGGGTGCGCGTGGACACACATCAGTCGCAGAGTGCTCGACGGGACCGTCACGGCTTATGACCTCACTGGTGGGTGTTGTTGTGGGAGTTCCGCGCCCCACGAGCCGACTCGCGCGGAACGTAAGGTTGTCGGCTCTGGCATTCTGTGCAACGATACTCGATAATCGATTCTTCCCAGCCGGGCGAAACCGGGGCCACGGCGCGGCCCGGAGCCCCTGGAGTACGACGTCAGCGGCGGACTAGAGAGCGGCCAGATGAGCACCGAGACCCACACCACGGATGGGCGCGCGCCTGAAGCGGGCGACGTCGTCTTCCCCGAGGGTCGCTACGGTCGCCGCAGGGCGCCGCGCCGCCGTCGGCCGATGATCGCCGGTCTCCTCACGCTGGGCGTGGTCGCGGCCGGGGTCGGAGTGGCCTTCAGCCTGCAGAGCCAATACGGCCAGGGCGACTACACGTCGTCCCTGCTGGCGTTCGACGACTCGGTTCCCGGCGAAGTCGCCATCACCTTCGAGGTCTACAAGCCCGAGGGGGAAGGGGCCATCTGCCGGGTCAGATCCCGAGACATGGCCGGCGCCGAGATCGGGGCGGCCGAGGTGGAGCTCCCCGCGGACGACTCGACCCGCGTCGAAATGACGTTCACGCTCCCGGTGTCGGGAGAACCCAATACCGGCGAAATCCAGCGGTGCTGGAAGGCGGACTGAGCGAAGCGAACTTCGGCCCGCCGCACCGCGTTTCGGTCGGCGGGCGTTTTGCTACCCGCGCCTCCTCGGCGCAGACCGGACGCACTACATCGGATCGCAATATTCGGAGGATTTGGAACCTATGGCTACCGACAGCAACCAGGGCACTTGGCTTACCCAGGAGGCGTACGACCGCCTCAAGGGCGACCTGGACGAGCTCATCGCCAACCGCCCCCTCATGGCCGCGGAGATCAACGCGCGCCGCGAGGAGGGCGACCTGAAGGAGAACGGCGGCTACCACGCCGCCAAGGAGGAGCAGGGCAAGCAGGAGGGCCGGATCCGGCAGCTCGAGGACCTACTGCGCCACGCGAAGGTCGGCGAGGCCGGTTCCAGCGACGAGATCCAGATCGGCACCGTCGTCACCGTCGCCTTCGACGGCGACCCCTCGGACACCGAGAAGTTCCTGCTGGGCTCCCGCGAGATCGGGGCGACCACGGATCTGACGGTCTACAGCCCCGACTCGGCGCTCGGCGCGGCCCTCTTGGGGCACAAGGAAGGCGACACCGTCTCCTACGCCGCCCCCAATGGCGCGGAGCTGTCGGTCAAGATCGTCGGCACCGAGCTGTTCGAAGGCTAGCGCGACCGTTTCCTGAACCCCAGATCCCCAGACGTCACCGAGGGGCCCTTCCGCAGCGAAGGGCCCCTCGGTCGTGTCCGTGCGTAGGGGTGTCGGGTGGTGTCGGGTGAGGCTGGATCCGACACCCCTAATGCCCGCTGGGTCCAGCCGACGTCGATGCGCTTGCCGAACTTGTCGAAGTAGTGCAGCGCGTCCATGTGGACCGCCGTCGTGATCGGCTGCCCGGTCGCGATCGGGATGTGCGGGGGCAGGCGGAAGACCAGGTCGGCGGACTTTCGGATGGGTCCGGTGTCGACCTCGCGCCGCTCGGTCGACGGCTGGCCGAAACCCGAGAACAGTCCGGTCAGGCGCCGGCGCGGCTTGGATCCCGAGCGGGCCAGGTCGGGCTTGTCGCCGATGCCGTCGGGGATGATGGCGGTCGCGCCGATGTCGAGGAAGACGAGCGTCTCGTGGCCGTGGTGCTCGTAGAAGCGGACCCGGCCCTGGATGGACTGGCCCGGCTGGCCCTCGGCGACCGGCGCGAGCGCCTCGGCCCGCATGCCGACCACGATGTTCTCGCCGTGGTAGCGCGCCACAGCCCTGCCGCGCAGGTCGTGCCAGGGCAGGCGCAGTTCCTGGTCGCCGAAGTCGAGGGCGACGTAGCGGTCGAGGAAGACGTTGACGCGGGCTTCGAGGAGGTTCATGCGGGGCGTGCCGAGGAACGCTGCCACGTACATCGTCGCGGGGCGCTCGTAGACCTCGTCGGGGGTGCCGACATCTTGCAGGACTCCCTTGCGCAGCACCGCGACCCGGTCGGCCATGGTGAGCGCCTCGGTCTGGTCGTGGGTGACGTAGAGGGTGGTCGCGTCGTGGCGGCGCACCAGCGAGGAGATCTCGGTGCGCAGCTCCGCTCTGAGTCCGATGTCGAGATTCGAGAGCGGTTCGTCCATAAGGAACAGTTTGGGCCGCCGTACCAGGGCGCGGCCCATGGCCACGCGCTGCTGCTGGCCGCCGGAGAGCTGATTGGGCTTGCGGTCGATCAGATCGCTGATGCCCAGCGCGCCGGCCATGTCGCCGACGGCCTCGGGAACGGAATGCGCACCGTTCTTCTTGCCGAGTTTGAGCGGGAAGCCGATATTGTCCCCGACGGACATGTGCGGGTACAGCGCGAAGGTCTGGAAGATCATCGCGGCGTTGCGCTCGCGCGGGGGCAGGTCGTTCGCGTACTGGCCGTCGAGGAGGATGTCGCCGTCGGAGGGGGTCTCAAGTCCGGCGACCATGCGGAGGACGGTGGACTTGCCGCAACCGGACGGGCCGAGGAGCACCAGGAACTCCCCGTGGTTGACGTCCATGCTGAGCGAGTCCACGGCCAACGTGTCGCCGGGAAACACCTTCGAGACGTTCTTGAGTGTGACAGCAGTCACCGTTGACTCCAGGGGTTCAAAGGGGACCGATAAGTTCGGTGTGCGCAATGTGAAGCGGGCCTAACGCCGGGGTTGACTAGCCGTAGCTTAAGCCTTGCGGGGGGAGTGAGTAACGGGGGTCACCCGCCTCGCTCCAGATGAACACCAGGTTACCGATGGCGTCTCCATCCGTCCGCACCAGGCGCTCCGTTCCGTTGCGCGCGGTCGGAAGCCGGCCATTTCGGTCAAATGAGTTAGATATTCGAACCATTGTAACCGGTTTCCGACCTTGGCGCCGTCCTCAACGATGCCGCTCGCGGCGGCCACTACGATCGAGTCGTGACCGAGCTCGTGACTCTCGAAGACGTCCGCGCCGCGGCCGCCGCCCTGACCGGGGTCGTGCGGCGCACGCCGCTCGAACCCTCCCGCGATCCCTCCCTCGACGGCGTCCACCTCAAGTGCGAGAACCTGCAGCGGGCCGGCTCGTTCAAGATCCGCGGCGCCTACATGCGCGTCTCGCGCCTGACCGACGCCGAACGTGCCCAAGGCGTCGTCGCCGCCTCCGCGGGCAACCACGCCCAGGGCGTCGCGCTGGCCGCCACCACGCTTGGAATCCACTCGACCGTCTTCATGCCGGCCGCCGCGCCGCTCCCGAAGGTCGCCGCGACCAAGGGCTACGGCGCCGACGTCATCCTCGGCGGCGCCACCGTGGACGACGCGTTGGAGGCGGCCCACCGGTTCGCCGCCGAGACCGGTGCGACGCTCATCCATCCCTTCGACCACCGCGACATCGTCGCCGGCCAGGGCACCATCGCCCTGGAGATCCTCGACCAGCTGCCCGAGACGGCCACCATCGTCACCGCGGTCGGCGGCGGGGGCCTCATCGCCGGGATCGCCGCCGCCGCAAAGGAACTGCGTCCCGACATCCGCATCGTCGGCGTCCAGGCCGCGGGCGCGGCCGCCTACCCCGACTCGCTCGCGGCGGGCAAACCGGTGCGGCTGGAGAAGATGAACACGATCGCCGACGGCATCGCCGTGGGCCGCCCCGGCGATGTCCCCTTCGAGATCGTCGACCATCTGGTGGACGAGATCGTCACCGTCACCGAGGAGGACATCAGCCGCGCGCTGCTGTCCCTGCTCGAACGCAACAAGCTCGTGGTCGAACCGGCCGGTGCCACCGCCTACGCCGCGCTGCTGAACTACTCGGTGCCCTACACCGGCCCGACCGTCGCCGTCATCTCCGGCGGCAATATCGACCCGCTGCTGCTCATGCGGCTCATCGGGCACGGCCTCGCCGCCTCCGGGCGATTCCTGCGCTGCAACCTGCGCTGCCCGGACCGGCCCGGCGCCCTGGCCTCGGTGCTCCAGCTCGTGGGCGCCTACGGCGGCAATATCGTCGACGTCTTCCATCAGCGGTCCGACCCGCGCCTTTCCATCGGTGAAGTGTCCGTGGACCTCTCGATCGAGACGCGCGGTTCCGAACACGCGACCGAAATCGTTGCGGCCCTACGCGACGCGGGCTATTTCTTGACGGTGGCGGGATCTAGCATCTGAGTCATGCAAAAGAAACTCGAAGATCTCGTAGAGCCCGGCTGGGCCAAGGCCCTCGCCCCCGTCGCCGACGACGTCACCAAGATGGGGGAGTTCCTCCGCGCCGAGGTGGCCGCCGGACGCCGCTACCTGCCCGCCGCCGAGCACATCCTGCGCGCCTTCCAACAGCCGTTCGACGACGTCAAGGTCATCATCGTCGGCCAGGACCCCTACCCCACCCCCGGCCACGCCATCGGTCTGTCCTTCGCCGTCGCCCCCGAGGTGCGCCCCCTGCCCCGCAGCCTCGTCAACATCTTCAACGAGTACCGCGACGACCTCGGCTACGACCTGCCTGCCAACGGCGACCTCACTCCCTGGTCCGAGCAGGGCGTGCTGCTGCTCAACCGGTCCCTGTCGGTCATGCCCGGCGAGCCCGCCTCGCACCGCGGCAAGGGCTGGGAGTCCGTCACCGAGCAGGCCATCAAGGCCCTCGCCGAGCGCGGCGGCCCGGCCGTCGCCATCCTGTGGGGCGCCGACGCGCGCAAGCTCAAGCCGCTGCTCGGATCGGTGCCGTCGATCGAGTCGGCCCACCCCTCGCCGCTGAGCGCCCGCCGGGGCTTCTTCGGCTCCAAGCCGTTCAGCCGCGCCAACGAGCTGCTCGTACAGGCAGGCGGTGAGCCCGTCGACTGGCGGCTCCCGGCGCTGCAACAGGACTAACGCGGGGATATACGGTGGTAAACGTGGGATTTGAGTACCTGGCACAGGCAGAATTCGGGCCGGAACGAGACCAGGCCCTGGCCGGGCCGCTCGGGCTGTTCATCACCGTGTTCCTCGTCGTCGTGACGATCTTCCTCATTCGAGGCATGAACAAGCACGTCAGACGCCTCAATGAGCGGCTCGATCGCGAGGCCGCCGCGGAGGCGGCCGGCGACGGCGCGCCCGAGAGCGGCGCTGACCGCGCCTAGACCGGACTGGACATGCCCCGCAAGAACCGCCGTGAACGCCCGGCCGAGCCGCCGACGCGATCTGCCCAGGACTCGAACCTGGTCGACGGGCCCGACGGCCGCTACCAAACGCGCGCGATCCCCGGCGCGGGCGCGGCGAAGACCTATCGTTGCCCAGGCTGCGACTTGGAGATCCCACCGGGGACTCCGCACGTCGTGGCCTGGGCCGACGAGGGCGACGGCGACGACCGCCGCCACTGGCACAAGGGCTGCTGGAATGCGAGGGACCGGCGGAGACCGGGCCAATGGCGCTGAGCGCCGGGCCGCTCCATTCCCGGCACGACATCGAGCGGCCGGGCCCCCGGGTGACATGACGGCGGCGAGCGCCCGTTCCTGTCACACCCGCGCGCCATGATCGACGCCAGGCTCCCGGGTGGGTGGGAAAGGGAGGGCGGGTTCCGGAACGGCGAGACCCGGAACGCGGTCCCACACCTTCACACCGCGGCTCTGGATGCAAGGTGCGACACAGCGGGTGGACCGCCGGCCCGGTTCGGGCGATAATTCGGCCGTGGCCGTAATCAGATCAGCGAGCATGCTCCCCGCCCGGCGCGAGGCGCTCACCCTGCAGACCGCCGACGGGCTGAACCTCGTCGGAGAGGTCGCACTCCCTCTCGACGCCGAACCCGAGGCGACGATCATCTGCGTCCATCCGCTGCCCACCCATGGCGGCATGATGGACTCCCACGTCTTCCGCAAGGCCGCCTGGCGCCTGCCCGCGCTGGCGAATATGGCGGTGGTGCGCTTCAATACGCGCGGCACCGAGTCCCAGCAGGGCACGAGCGAGGGCGAATTCGACAATGGAGTGGGCGAGCGCTTCGACGTCGCCGCCGCGGTCGAGTACGCCGAGTTCGCGGAACTGCCGCGCCCGTGGCTGGTCGGCTGGTCCTTCGGAACCGACCTGACGCTGAAGTACGGTTTGGAGCCCGGCGTGGAGGGCGCGGTGCTCATGTCGCCGCCGCTGCGGTATTCCACTGAGGATGACCTGGCCCGCTGGGACGAGGACGGCCGCCCGCTGCTGGCGCTCATTCCCGAGAACGACGACTACCTCCAGTACCCCGAGGCCACCGAGCGCTTCGCGGCGATCCGCCAGGCCGAGGTCGTGAAGATCGAGGGCGGCGCCCACCTGTGGGTGGGCAAGGCCGAAGAGGCCCTGGACCGGATAGTCGGCCGCATCCTTCCGGGGCGCGCTCCGCTCCCGAAGGAATGGGACGGCCCGATGGAACGCGGCGACACCTCCGCCTACGCGAACAAGACGGTGGCGGCCTTCGGGGGATTCCTGCCGAAGCCCGAGCGCGACTAGGCTTCTCGAGCACCCCTGGGCCGCTCTGCTCTTCAGCTCCCCTTCAGGTTCCCCGTTGCACCATTGGCACTGCGCCCGATCGAAACCGGGCGCGGTGAGGAGGTGTCATGGACGCTAACCGCAGCTGAGGAATTTGAGGATGCTCTCGGGGAGGCCCACATCGGCGCAGTCGGTGACCGCCACCAGGTTCTCGCCCTCGATGCGCCAGGCCAGCCGCTCCGTGGCCGCTTCGCCGCCGCCTCCTGAGCCGCCCTCGTAGTCGACGGTCGCTGCGACGAATTCGTCACCGGCGCACCAGCTGTCGACGATCGTGCCGTCCTCCAGCTGCTCGCTGATCCGCCCGCCCAGTTCCGCCGGGTCGTTGCAGACGGAGCCGGAGCTCTCCGGGTTGGTCGCCGCGTACGTCGCCAGTGCGGCCCCGCCCAGAAGCGCCCCGGTCAGGGCGATTCCCGCGGTGGCCGTGGCGATCTTGCGAAGTCTCGGGCGCAGGCCCGTCCGTTCCGGCCCGGGCCGGTAGGGGGCGAGCTCGGTCGACATCGAGACGGCGACCGGGCGCAGTCCCCGGCTCGGCAGCAGCGCGGACGGGACCGAGGCGGGTCGGTGCCCGGGGGCCCTTGCGGCGGTGAGGTCGAGGCGGGTGAGTTGGTCGCGCAGGACGGCCGAGGTGGGCCGGCGGCGCGGATCGGGGTGGAGCGCGGCGCCGATGTGGTCGGTGAGCTCGGTGTCAACGCCGGGGATGTGCGGGATCGGCGCGGCCCGCAGGAGCGGGTCGGCCACGCCCTCGCGGCTCGACCGGGACCACGGCAGACGCCCGCCAAGGGCCGCGTAGAGCACGGTGGCGAGCGCGTAGACGTCCCCGGCGGGACTGGCGGCGACCTCGCCTGCAACGGCGGCGTCGAGGTGCTCAGGGGCCGTGTAGGGGGACGGGGGGAGCGGGGCGGCCAGGACGGGGGCGGTCACGTCGTAGGCGGTGAGCTGCAAGTGGTGGCCCGAGCCGACGAGGATGTGGGCGGGCTGGATGGCGCCGTGGATGAGGCCGCCGCGGTGGTAGACGGCGACGGCGTCGCTCAGGGCGACGCCGAGGGCGCGGACCTGCCCGGCGGGCATGGGCCCGGTCTCGGTCAGCAGGTCGGACAGGGTGCGCCTGGTGGTGCCCACGGCCAGGTAGGGGCGGCCGTTCTCGGTGAGGCCGACGGCGCTGCACGGGGACAGGTGGGGGTGGGCGGGGAGGCCGGTGAGTTTCGCGGCCCATTCGAGGAAGACTTCGCGGCGGGAGCCGTCGACGCGCTCATGTGCGACGGTGACGCACAGCAGGCCGGCCGGGTCGGCGGGGACCGTGCCGCTGAAGACGCTGCATACCGGGTCTCGATGCAGTAAACGGTCGACGGTGGCGGCACCGACGGTCGTAGTCTGGGGCATGGTCACCTCCCCTCGTGGGTCGTATGAACGGCTGGCGTGATTTGCCACCAAATGTGAGGCTATCCCATCCGAAAGGTCGAGTGGTAGTGGGCCGTAGGGATGTGGCACGAACGGGTGGTCGTTCGACGACGTTCGGTTGCGACCTAAGATGACCAAGTGACGGATGTGGCGAATGTGGTTAAGGTGTCGCTTTTTGTGAGCTTCGAAATACAACGATTCGGACACGAGGCCTTTCCACTGTTGACGCTTGTCGAAAAACGTTGAAGCATCGATGAAGTCTTGACCCAGGGCGGTGGCGATCACGGATCGCAACGTCCGGTACGAAGGAGTACTAACAGATGAACGTCAATCGACGGCATTTGCTCACCGGTTCGATCGGTGCGGCCGCAGTGGCCCTCACGGCCTCGGCCTGTGCGAGCGAAGACAGTGGCAGCAATGGCGGTAGCGGCGGCGGAGGCAAGGTCGGCATCGCGATGCCCACCAAGACCTCCGAGCGTTGGATCTTCGATGGTGACAACCTGAAGACCTCGTTCGAGGACGCGGGCTACACGGTCTCGCTCCAGTACGCGAACGACGAGCCCGACAAGCAGGTCAGCCAGATCGAGACGATGGTGGGTCAGGGCGTAGACGTCCTGGTCGTCGCCGCGATCGACAACAAGTCCCTCGGCGGTGTACTGGCTCAGGCCAAGGAGCAGGAAATCACGGTCATCGCCTACGACCGCCTGATCCTGGACACTCCCGACGTCGACTACTACGTCAGCTTCGACAACACCAAGGTCGGTACCCTTCAGGGCACCTACATCGTCGAGGCCCTGGACCTGGAGAACGCCGAAGGGCCCTTCAACCTGGAACTGTTCGCCGGCGCACTGACCGACAACAACACCAAGTACTTCTTCGACGGCGCCTGGGCGGTTCTTGAGCCCTACGTCACCGAGGGCAAGCTGGTCATCAGGTCGGGCCAGACCTCGCTGGAGCAGATCGCCACCGAGAACTGGGACGGTTCCATCGCCCAGGAGCGCATGGACAACATTCTCTCGAACTCCTACAAGGGCGACAACAAGGTCGATGTAGTGCTCGCGCCCTACGACGGCATCAGCCGCGGGATCGTGGCCGCCCTTCAGAGCTCCGGTTACGAAAAGATGCCGGTCATCACCGGCCAGGACGCCGAGGTCGAGTCCGTCAAGTACATCATCGAGGGCCTTCAGTCCATGACGGTCTACAAGGACACCCGCGCGCTGGCCTCCACCACCGTGGACATGGTTCTGGCCTCAATTGACGGGGGAGAGGTCGAGGTCAACGACACCGAGACCTACGACAACGGCGACCACGTCGTGCCCGCGAACCTGCTGGACCCGGTGAGCGTCGACGTCAACAACTACCAGGAGGAAGTCGTCGACTCCGGGTACATCGACGAGGCCGACCTCGCCTAGGCGAAGGCCCAGCGACGCGATATTTCGGGGGCGTCGGCGACGGCGCCCCCGAACCTCTCTCCTCTCCCCAGAGCATCCAGTTATTCCACATAGGACAGAATTATGTCTGAAGACATCCTCCGAATGCGGGGGATCACCAAGCGATTTCCGGGCGTCCTAGCGCTCAGCGAAGTCGATTTGCAGGTCAAGCGGGCCTCGATTCACGCGCTGGTCGGCGAGAACGGCGCCGGCAAGTCCACGCTGATGAAGGTCCTCTCGGGTGTATACGCCTACGGGGACTACGAAGGCGAGATCGAGGTCGAGGGCGAGCCCGCCCGCTTCCGAGGCATCCGCGACTCCGAGGAAGCCGGGGTCGTCATCATCCACCAGGAGCTCGCGCTCGTCGACGAACTGTCGATCGCCGAGAACATCTTCCTCGGCAACGAGCGCAAGGCCGGCGGCATCATCTCCTGGGACCGCACCAACACCGAGGCCGCCCGCCTCATGAACCAGGTCGGCCTGCACGACAACCCGCAGACGCTGGTGGAGAAGATCGGCGTCGGCAAGCAGCAGCTGGTCGAGATCGCCAAGGCCCTGTCCAAGGACGTCAAGCTCCTGATCCTCGACGAACCGACCGCGGCGCTCAACGACACCGACTCCGAGAACCTCCTGCAGCTGCTCAAGGCGCTCCGCGACGAGGGAGTCACCTCGATCATCATCTCCCACAAGCTGGGCGAGGTGCTGGCGGTGGCCGACGAGATCACGGTGCTGCGCGACGGCCAGTCGATCGAAACGCTCGACAGGGTCGGCGACGCCGTCACCGAGGACCGCATCATCAAGTCGATGGTCGGCCGCGACCTCGAGCACCTGTTCCCGCCGCATGAGAGCAATATCGGCGAGGTGTTCTTCGAGGTCGAGGACTGGACCGTCCACCACCCGGAGCACCGCGAGCGCGTCATCGTCAACCGCGCCAACCTGCGCGTGGCCCGGGGCGAGATCGTGGGTCTGGCAGGGCTCATGGGCGCCGGCCGCACCGAGTTCGCCATGAGCGTGTTCGGCCGCAGTTGGGGGACCAATATCTCCGGCAGCGCGCGCCTGGACGGCAAGCGGCTCAAGTTGCACTCCGTGCCCGACGCCATCGACGCCGGACTGGCCTACGCCACCGAGGACCGCAAGAACTACGGCCTGCACCTCGACTACGACCTGCGCCAGAACTTCACGCTTCCCGGCCTCGACCGGGTCTCCAGGAATGGAATCGTGAACCAGGACAGGGTCAACGAGGTCGCCGAGCGGCTGCGCACCGAGTTCGGGGTCAAGGCCCCGTCGGTCTACCAGCTCGCCGGGAACCTCTCGGGCGGCAACCAGCAGAAGATCGTGCTCGGCAAGTGGGTGTTCACCGAGCCGGAGCTCTTGATCCTCGACGAGCCGACCCGCGGCATCGACGTCGGTGCCAAGTACGAGATCTACGAGCTCATCCAGTCGCTCGTGGACATGGGCAAGGGGGTCCTCATGATCTCCTCCGAACTGCCCGAGCTGCTCGGCATGTGCGATCGCATCTATGCCATGAGCGCCGGCCACATCACCGGTCAAGTCGACCGCGAGACCGCCACACAGGAAGAACTGATGCGTCTCATGACCCTTGAGACCGCATCCGGGGGAGAAGAGCTACGCCAATGACCACCGTCCCGACCAAGCCGCGCCCGAGTCTGATCTCGGGCCTGCGCAACTTCAACCTGCGCTCCTACGGCATGATCATCGCCCTGGCGCTGATCATGGTCTTGTTCCAGGTCCTCAACGTGACCATGCAGAACGAGAACTTCATTACGCCGCTGAACATCACGAACGTGATCCTGCAGAACTCGTACATCCTGATCCTCGCGATCGGCATGATGCTGGTGATCGTCAACGGCCACATCGACCTGTCGGTCGGCTCGGTCCTGGCGTTCTGCGGCGCGGTCTCGGCGATCGCGCTCTCGGACTGGGGTCTGCCCTGGTACCTCGCGGTCCTCCTCGCGATCGGACTGGGCGCCCTCGTCGGCGTCTGGCAGGGCTTCTGGATCGCCTACGTGCGGATCCCGGCGTTCATCGTGACGCTGGCCGGCATGATGATCTTCCGAGGACTGACGCTCAAGGTCCTGGGCGCCGAGACGGTGGGCACCACCGGCACCTACAACGAACTGGCCTCCGGTTACGCCATCGCCGGTATCGACCTGCGCCTGCCGACCCTCATGTTCGGCATCCTCGGAGCGGCCCTGTACGTCTACCTCCAGGTGCGCAGCCGCTCCCGCCAGGCCAGGGCCGGCATCGCCGGGTCCTCGCAGCTGGCGTGGACGGCCAAGGTCGTCCTGGTCGCCGGGGTCGTCCTGGTCGCCGCGTACATGTTCTACGCCCACAAGGGCCTGCCGATCATCGGCTGGATCCTGCTGGGTCTGGTGCTGCTGTACAGCTTCATCGCCGGCCGCACCGTGTTCGGCCGCCACATCTACGCCGGCGGCGGCAACGAGAAGGCCGCGATGCTCTCGGGCGTCAAGACCAAGCAGACGACCTTCTGGGTGTTCGTGAACATGGGTGCCCTGGCCGGCCTGGCCGGCGTCATCGTCACCGCCCGCCTGCACGCGGCCGTGCCGCAGGCCGGCGAGATGTTCGAGCTCCACGCCATCGCCTCGTCGTTCATCGGCGGCGCCTCGGTCACCGGAGGCGTCGGCACCATCATCGGCGCCCTCATCGGTGGTCTGGTCATGGGTGTCCTGAACCAGGGCATGCAGGTCCTGGGCATCGGCTCCGACACCATTCAGATCATCGTGGGTCTGGTCGTCCTCGCGGCGGTCCTGTTCGACGTGTGGAACAAGCGGCGCGCCTCCGGGCCGGTCGTGGGCACCACCCCCGGCGGCTCCGGCGAGGCCAAGCGACGTACCAAGGGGCCGAACGGCTCCGGCTCGTCGGCGGAGGCCGACGACAATCAGCCGGAACCGGTAGGCGCCAAGAAGGAATAGGCGCCGCTCCCGGTAGCGAAGGGCCCGTACCGACTGGAGTTCTCCAGTGGTACGGGCCCTTCGCATTGCTCGGTGCCGCGATCGCGCCGTGCTTACGAGGAGGAGACCTTCTCGGCGGCCTCACTCGTCTGCTTGCCCCCGGCGGGACGCTTGCGTCCGCTCTTCTGGTTGGCCTGCGCGGGCTCCTTCGACTGCTCGTCGGCGGCCTCGTCGGACTTCGCGCCGCGGGCCTCCTCCATGAGCTTCTTCGCCTGAGCCCGGGCGGTCGCCAGGATCGCCTCGGAGTCACGCCGCGCGGTCTGCTTGGCCGACTTGGACAGCTCCTCGGCCCGACGCTTGGCCGTGGCGGCCCGCTTCTCGGCCTCGGAGACGAACTGCTCCCGCTCGGCCTTGATCTCCTCGGTCTGCAGGTTCGCGTCCTTGAGTAGCTGCGCGGCCTGCGCCTTGGCGTCGGCCAGGAGCTTCTCGCGCTCGGCCTCGATCTCGGCCAGCTCGGCGCGGGCCTTCGCGACCTCGGTCTCGGCCTTGACGCGGTCGGCGTCGGCGGTCTCCCGCAGCTGCTTGGCCTCGGCCGCGGCCGCGTCGCTCAACTGCTTGGCCTTCTGAGCCGCGTCCTTTGTCAGCTGCTGGGCCTCGGTGGAGGCCTGGCCGCGCAGACGCTTGGTCTCGGCGGCGGTCTCCTCGGTCAGCTTGCGGGCGGCGATCTCGGCGGCCTCGCGCTCCTTGCGGCTGGCGTCGGCGGCCTCGGAGCGCAGACGCTGCGTCTCCCGCTCGGTCTCCTCGCCCAGCCTCAGCGCGGCGGCCTCGGCCTCCTCGCGCTTGGCACGGGCGGCCTTGTCGGCGTCGCCGTGCAGCTTCTCAGCCAGCTCCTCGGCCTCGGCGGTGACGCGCAGGGCCTCGGTCTCGGCCTCCTCGACGCGCCGCTGCGCCTCCTGGCGCACCCGCTTCGCCTCGTCGGCGGCCTCGGTCCGCGTGAGCGTCGACTGGTCGGCAGCCTCGGCGCGGACCCGCGTGGCCTCGTTCTCGGCCTCGGTCCTGACGGTCTGAGCGAACGTCTCGGTCTCCTGCTTGAACCGCTCCAGGCTCTCGACCGTCTCGGTGCGCAGGTCACGCATATCGGCCTCGTGCTCGGCGCGCTTGCGTTCGGCCTCGGCCTCGGCCTCGGAGACGATCCGCTCGGCCTTCTCGCGCGCCTCGGCCACCGCCTGCTCGGCGTTCACGGAGGCGTCGTCCTTGATCTGCTGAGCCTCGGCCCGCAGCCGTTCCACGTGCGCGACCAGCTGCCGGGTCTGTTCGTCAGCGGCGGCGCGCTTGTTCTCCGCGTCCTGCTCGGCCTCGGCGACGAGCGCCGCGGCCTGCTGCTTCGCCTGGTCCACGACCGCCTGGGCCTCGCGGGCCCGCTTATTGATCTCGGCGTCGATGATCGCGCGCCGGTCGGCCTCGGCCTTCTCGGCGGCGGCCCGGCGGGCCTTCAGCGTCGTCTCGAAGTCCTTGCGGGCCTCGTCGATCTGTCCCTCGGCCTCGCGCAGCTTGTTCTGCGCGTGGGCGTGCAGGTGTTCGGTGTCGGTGTGGGCCTTCGCCTTGATCTCGGCGGCCTGCTCCTCCGCCAGCGTCAGCATGTGCTCGATGCGAACGCCCAAATGCCGGTAGGAGGCCTTGTCGCCGGCGGCCGAGCGCCTGCGCAGATCCTGGATCTGGGCCTGCAACTGCTGTACCTGGACCACGAGCCGGTCAATTTGAGCGAGGGCCTCGGCCCGCTCCCCGGCGAGCGTGTCCATCTGCAATTGCATGGTGGCTATATAGCGGTTGACCTGCCGTTTATCAAAACCGCGCAGCGCGGTTTCGAATCCGCGGTCAATGGGTTGCGACTCATCGAACCCTGTCAGCAGTTCTGAGTCGTCTCCGAGTCTGTCTTCACGCGCCATACCCTCATCCTCACGTAAGCCGCGTCCCGCCACACCCGGCAAGGGACCGGATGTGACGGGACGCGGCCGAAGCTGTGGTTCCTCCACCGTCATCGACCTACGCCAAGATAATTCTTATCTGTCGTTGGCTACGACGGTAACGCGGATTCACCAGTTTTATTTCTCGTCGCCCGTATCGAGGCCGGCACCGGGGAAGTTGCCCATCATGCCCGACAGGGTCTGCGTCATATTGCGAAGCGTCGCCTGCACCTCGTCGCGCTTGGCCGTGAGGTCGTTGACCTTGTCCTCCGCGTCCTTGGTGACACGCTCCGCATCGGACTTGGCGTCCGAGAGGAGCCGCTCGGCCTCGGCCTTGGCGTCGCCGACGAGCTTGGTCGCGTCGCGCTTGGCCTTGGTCGTGGTCTCCGAGGCGTAGGCGTCGGACTCGGAGCGCTTCTGCTCGGCCCGGGTCTCCGCGGCCTTGGCGGCCTCGTCGGCGTCGCGGGCGCGGCTCTCGGCGTCCGTGACCAGCTTCTGGGTCTCGGACACGGCTCGGGTGTGGCGCTCGGACTCCTCGCGCTCGGACTTCTCCTTGCGCTCGGCAAGTTCGAGGTCCAGGGCCTGGAGGTCCTTGTCGCGCTTCTCCTTCGCCTCGGCGAAGAGCTTCGCGGCCTCGGCGCGCTTCTCCTCCGCCTCGCGGGCGGCCTTGGCGCGGAGCTGGGTGATCTCGCGGTCGGCGGTGGCGCGCATCGTGGCGACCTCGCGTTCGACGGAGGCCTTGAGCTCGGCCACCTCGTGGCCGGTCGCGGTCCGCAGTTGCTTGGTCTCGCGCTCGGCGTCGGCGCGCAGGGTCTCGCACTCGCGGCGGGCATTGGTCCGCAGCTCGGCGACTTCGCGTTCGACGTTGGTGCGCAAGGTGTTCGCCTCGCGCTCGGCGCCCTGCTTGAGGCTGCCGGCCTCGGACCGGGCGGCGTCGGTGATCTCGCGCGATTCCAGGCGCGCCGCGGACAGTATGCCCTCGGTCTCGCGCTTGGCCTCGGCTCGGTGTTCGTTGGCCTGCTCCTCGGCGAGGCGCAGGATCTGCTCGACGCGAGTGCCGAGACCGGAGAGCGTCGGGCGGGTGTTCTCCTCGAGCTGTTTGGACTGCTCGTTGAGGCGCTGCTCAAGGCCCTGGATGCGCTGCTCCGCCTGTCGCAGACGGCGCTGGGCGTCGGTCATCCGCTGTTCGGCCTCGGTGCGCTGCTGCTCGGTCTGCGTCAGCTTCGCGATGTTCTTCTGGATGAAGTCATCCACCTGGTGCCTGTCGTAACCCCGCAACTGCACGGGGAATTCCGGCACCGATTGGTCGTTGTCGAAAAAAGTACTGCTGGAGGGCTGCTGCGACATGGACCAATACTTGCAGATGCACACCCGGATGTCGACAGCAAGGTCAGGGGTTTGTGGAGGTCTGATCACCAGCAACAGCAGTCCCGAAACGGGTCGAAATCCTTGAACCAGTACAGAAGTCGACTCTTGTAACGAGTTTCGATCAATCCGGTGACGGACTAGCGGCGTCGGAAATCCGACAGGGCGACGGTGGGCGGAACGTCCTACGCGGGCTCCACGAGCTCGACCAATACGCCCCCCGCATCCCTCGGATGGACGAAATTGATTCGGCTTCCGGCGGTCCCGATCCGGGCCTCCTCGTAAAGCAGCGTCGCGCCCCGCTCCCGCAGCGCGGCGGACGCCGCGTCCACATCCTCCACGGTGAAAGCCAGCTGCTGAAGGCCGGGTCCCTTGCGGTCCAAGAACTTGGCGATCGCCGAGTCCTCATGCAACGGCGCCAGCAGCTGCACCTGGGCGCCGCCGTCGGGCCAGGACACCATGACCTCCTCGACGCCCTGGTCCTCGTTGACCTCCCGGTGCACGGCCTCGCCGCCGAGCGTCCCCACGTACCAATCCAGGGCCTCGTCCAGATCCGGCACCGCCACCCCGACGTGGTCGATGCGCCGCAAGCCGATCCCATTCGCAAACGTCATACGATCGAGGGTATAGACCAACGGAGGTCCGCCATGTACGACAGCACCGTCATCCTCGCCGCCGCCCGCACCCCGATCGGGCGCTTCAACGGGGCGCTGGCCGACATCCCCGCCACCGACCTGGCCGGGACCGCGATCAGCGCCGCACTCGAACGCGCCTCAGCGTCGCCCGAACTCGTCGACCAGGTGATCCTGGGACACGTCCTGCCCGCCGGATGCGGGCAGAACCCGGCCCGCCAGGCCGCCGTCGCCGGCGGCGTGCCGATGCGCGTGCCCTCCCTGTCGGTCAACAAGGTCTGCCTCTCCGGCATGACCGCGGTCGGGCTGGCCGACCAGCTGCTGCGGGGCGGCGCCGCCGACGTCATCGTCGCCGGGGGCATGGAATCGATGAGCCGCGCCCCGCACCTGCTGCCCGGCTCGCGGCGCGGCTTCAAATACGGCGACGCGGTCCTGCTCGACCACCTCGCCCACGACGGCCTCACCGACGCCTACGACGGCATCTCCATGGGCGAGTCCACCGAACGCCACCTCTCCGGCCGCGGCATCACCCGCGAAGAGCAGGACGCGTTCGCCGCCACCAGCCACCAGCGCGCCGCCAAGGCCGCCGACCGGCTCGGCGAGGAGATCACGCCCGTCGAGACCCGCCGCGGCCTCATCGACGCCGACGAAGGGGTCCGGCCCGAGACGAGCCCCGAGAAGCTCGCGCAGCTGCGCCCGGCGTTCATCGACTCCGGCACCATCACCGCCGCCAACGCCTCGCAGATCTCCGACGGTGCCGTCGCCCTGGTGCTGACCCGCAAATCCGTCGCCGAGGCCAACGGCTGGTCCTATATGGCCGAGATCCTCGGCTACGGCACCGTCGCCGGACCCGACAACTCCCTGCTCGACCAGCCCGCGAACGCGATTCGAGCGGCGCTGGCCCAGGCCGGAGTCGACGCGGCGCAGCTCGACGTGGTCGAGATGAACGAGGCCTTCGCCGCCGTCGCGATGGCCTCGGCCGAGACGCTCGGCGTCGACCTCGAACGCGTCAACCCCGACGGCGGCGCGATCGCCCTGGGCCACCCGCTCGGGGCCTCGGGCGCCCGCCTGGTCCAGACCCTGGCCCGCCAGCTCGGCCCCGGTCAGCTCGGCGCGGCCGGACTGTGCGGCGGCGGCGGTCAGGGCGACGCGATCGTGCTCCGCGGGGCGGCGGCGAACGGCCTCAAGGGAGCTTGATGAGCGTCGAGGAAACCGTTGCCCTGGCCCGCAGGGGCGACCGGCGGGCCACCGCCCGGCTCCTGACCGCCGTGGAGAACCAGACCGGCGATGCGGCCGAGGTCGCCGCGCTCACCGCCGGCGGTGACGCCCGCGTCGTGGGCGTCACCGGCTCACCCGGAGTCGGCAAGTCGACCCTGGTGTCCGCGCTCATCGGCGCCTGGCGCGAGGCCGGCCTGCGCGTGGCCGTCCTCGCCGTCGACCCCTCCAGCCCGTTCTCGGGCGGGGCGATCCTCGGCGACCGGGTCCGCATGGCCGACCACGCCCTGGACGAGGGCGTCTACATCCGCTCGGTCGCCACCCGCGGCCACCTCGGCGGGCTCGCCGCCACCACCAGCGCGGGGGTGCGGCTGCTCGAAGGGCTCGGCTTCGACGTCGTCATCGTCGAGACCGTCGGGGTGGGACAGGCGGAGGTCGAGATCGCCGCGCTCGCCGACACGACGCTGCTGCTGCTGGCCCCCGGCATGGGCGACGGCATCCAGGCGGTCAAGGCCGGCGTGGTCGAGATCGCCGACGTCTACGTCGTCAACAAGGCCGACCGGCCCGGCGCCGACGCGGTCGTGCGCGACCTCAAGGCGATGATGTCGCTGGTCAAGCGAGAACCGAGGGAGTGGCGACAGCCGGTCGTCAAGACCGTCGCGCAGGAGGGCGGCGGCGTGGACGAACTGGTGGCCGCCATCGCGAAGCACCGCGACCACCTCGACGGGGACGACCGGCTCGCGGTCAAGCGCCGCGAGCGGGCCGCGGCCGAGATCCGCGCCCGTGTCGACGCCGCCCTGGTCCGGCGCTACGCCGTGCCCGAGGACCTGGCCGAGGCCGTCGCGACCGGCCGCACCGACGCCGCCGAGGCGGCGCGGAGAGTTCTGGGAGACACCGCCTAAACCGCGTCGACGCCGCCTCGGGCGGCTCATTAAACTGGGAGGGTGACAGACGCAGCGAAGACCAATCCGGACCTGGCAGACCAGCTTTCGAAGACGTACGCGCCGGTAGAGGTAGAGGCGCGACGCTATGCGAAGTGGGTAGCCGACGGACGCTTCGCCGCGTCGGACTCCTCGGATCGCGATCCGTACGCCATCGTGATCCCGCCGCCGAACGTGACCGGCCAGCTCCACCTCGGGCACGCGCTCGACCACACCATCATCGACTCCCTGGTGCGCCGCGAACGCATGCGCGGCAAGGAGGCCCTGTTCCTGCCGGGCACCGACCACGCCGGCATCTCCACCCAGAACGTGGTGGAGCGCCAGCTCGCCGACAAGGAGGGCGTCTCCCGTCACGACCTGGGCCGCGAGGCCTTCGTGGACAAGGTGTGGGAGTGGAAGGACGTCTACCACGAGCGCATCTCCAACCAGATGAAGAAGATCGGCGACGGCGTCGACTGGTCCCGCGAGCGCTTCACGCTCGACGAGGGGCTCTCCTCCGCCGTGCAGACGATGTTCAAGCGCATGTACGACGACGGCATGATCTACCGCGCCGAGCGCATCATCAACTGGTGCCCGCGGTGCATGACCGCGCTGTCGGACATCGAGGTGGAGCACCAGGACGACGCCGGCGAGCTCGTCTCGATGCGTTACGGCGAGGGCGAGCACTCGATCGTGGTCGCCACGACCCGTCTGGAGACGATGCTCGGTGACACCGCGGTGGCGGTCCACCCCGATGACGAGCGCTACGCCCACCTGCTCGGCACGACCGTGGAGGTGCCCTTCACCGGGCGGCGCATCCCGATCATCGCCGACGCCCACGTCGACCCCGAGTTCGGCACCGGTGCGGTCAAGGTGACCCCGGCGCACGACCCGAACGACTTCGCGATCGGCCAGCGCCACGACCTCGAGGCGATCCTGATCATGGACGAGCGCGGCGTCATCACCGCCCACGGCCCCTTCCAGGGCCTGGACCGGTTCGAGGCCCGTTCGGCCATCGCCGCTGCCTTGCGCGCGGGCGGCCGGATCGTGGCCGAGAAGCGCCCGTACATGCACGCCGTCGGCCACTGCGATCGCTGCGACACCACGGTGGAGCCGCGGCTGTCCAAGCAGTGGTTCGTGAAGGTGGAGCGCCTCGCCAAGTCCGCCGGGGACGCGGTGCGCAACGGCGAGACGAAGATCCACCCGCCGGAGATGGAGAAGCGCTACTTCTCGTGGGTGGACAACCTGCTCGACTGGTGCATCTCGCGCCAGCTGTGGTGGGGCCACCGCATCCCGATCTGGTACGGCCCGAACGGTGAAGAGATCTGCGTGGGCCCGGGCGAGAGCGCCCCCGAGGGCTACACCCAGGACCCCGACGTGCTCGACACGTGGTTCTCCTCCGGCCTGTGGCCGTTCTCGACGCTCGGCTGGCCCGAGCAGACCCCGGCCCTGGAGAAGTTCTATCCGACGGCGACGCTGGTCACCGGCTGGGACATCATCTTCTTCTGGGTGGTGCGGATGATGATGTTCGGGACCTACGCGATGGGGAAGGCGCCCTTCAAGGAGGTGTTCCTGCACGGCCTCATCCGCGATAAAGAGGGCAAGAAGATGTCGAAGTCCTCGGGCAACGGCATCGACCCGCTCGAGGTGGTCGACCAGTACGGCGCGGACGCGCTGCGGTTCATGCTCGCCCGCGACGCCCAGCCCGGCGCCGACTCGACCGCGTCGATCGAGCTCGCCGAGATCAGCCGGAACTTCTGCAACAAGCTCTGGAACGGCACCCGGTTCGCGCTGATGAGCGGCGCCACTGTGGAGGGTGAACTGCCCGCCGAGCCGTCGCTGATCGACCGGTGGATCCTCTCGCGCCTGTCGCACACGATCGAGGCCGTCGACACCCACTTCGAGGCCTATGAGTTCGCCAAGGCCATGGACGCGCTCTACCACTTCGCGTGGGACGACGTGTTCGACTGGTACCTGGAGCTGACCAAGCCCGTGCTCGCCGAGGGCGGCCAGGCCGCGGACGACACCCGCCGCGTCCTGGGCCACGTCTTCGACCAGCTGCTGCGCCTGCTGCACCCGGTCATCCCGTTCGTGACCGAGGAACTGTGGCTCACCCTCACCGGCGGCGAGGAGCGGAACGAATCGCTCACCGTGGCCGTGTGGCCGACTCCCGCCGGGGCCGACGATGAGGCCGAGCGCCTCGTGGACGCCTTGCAGCACTTGGTGGTCGAGGTGCGCCGCTTCCGCTCGGACCAGGGCGTCAAGCCCAGCCAGCGGGTGGCCGCGCGCATCGGCGGCCTGGACGCGGCGGGTCTGGCCGACCAGGAGCGGTTCATCCGGGTCCTGGTGAAGCTCGACGTCGAGGCCGAGGGCTTCGCACCGACCGCCGAACTGGCCGTGTCCGACCAGGTCTCGGTCGCGCTCGACACCTCGGGCACCATCGACGTGGCCGCCGAGCGCGCCCGTCTCGACAAGGCGCTCAAGGCCGCCGAGAAGGAACTGGCCGGGACCACCGCCAAGCTCGGCAACGAGGCCTTCCTGGCCAAGGCCCCGGACAATGTGGTCGAGAAGATCCGCGCCCGCAAGGCCACCGCCGAGGCCGACATCGCCCGCGCCACCGCACAGCTCGAGCGTCTCGCATGAGCCGGAACCTCGAACTCGCCCGCCTGGAGGCGCTGCTGGAGGCCCGCGGGTTCTCCCGCTGGGACTTCACGCTCGACCGCATCAAGGCGCTGCTAGACCTCATGGGCGACCCGCAGCGCGCCTTCCTGTCCGTCCACGTCACCGGCACCAACGGCAAGACCTCGACCACCCGCATGATCGAGCGCCTGCTGCGCGGCCACAACCTGCGCACCGGCATGTTCACGTCGCCGCACCTGGACAATGTCACCGAGCGGATCTGCATCGACGGCGAACCCATCGCCGCCGACAAGATGTTGGAGGCCTACAACGAGATCGCGCCGCTGGCCGCCCTCGTGGACGGCGAGGGACCCGAGACGCTCACCTACTTCGAGATGACCGTCGCGCTCGCCATGGGCGTCTTCGCGGACACCCCGATCGACGTGGGCGTCATCGAGGTCGGACTCGGCGGTGAGACCGATTCGACCAATATCCTGAACGCCGGGGTCGCCGTCATCAGCCCCATCGCGATGGACCACACCAAGTGGCTCGGCGAATCGCTCGCCGAGATCGCCACCATGAAGGCCGGGATCGTCCATGAGGGATCGACCCTGGTGACGTCGGCGCAGGAGCGCTCCGCGATGGAGCCGCTGCTGCGGCGCGCCCAGACCGTCGGCGCGAACCTCGTCTCGGAGGGCCGCGGCTTCGAGGTCACCGCCCGCGAGGTCGCCGTCGGCGGGCAGCTGCTCACCATCGAGACCCGGGCCGCCCGCTACGAGGACCTGTTCCTGCCGCTCCACGGCGAATACCAGGCCCACAATGCGGCGCTGGCGCTGGCGGCGGTCGAGGTGCTGCTCGGCGCTGGGGAGCCGAAGGCGCTCGACGCCGAGATCGTCGGCCAGGCCTTCGCGGACTTCACCTCGCCCGGCCGGTTGGAGGTCGTGCGCACGGCCCCGACGGTCATCCTCGACGCCGCCCACAATCCGGCGGGCATGGAGGCCATGACGAAGGCGGTGAGCGAGGAGTTCAGCTTCCGCAAGCTCGTCGCCGTCGTGGGCATGCTGGCGGACAAGGAGACCGACCACATGCTCGAGCTCCTGGAGCCGATCGCCGACGAAATCGTCATCACCAGGTCCTCTTCGGACCGGGCCATGCCGGCGGCGACGCTGGCCAAGACCGCCCGCGAGATATTCGGTGAGGAGCGCGTCATCGTCGTGCCGCACGTGCGGGACGCGATCGCGCGCGGCATCGAACTGGCCGAGGAGGCCGACGACGTCTACGAGTCGGGCGGCGGCGTCCTCGTCACCGGCTCGGTCTTCACCGTCGCCGACGCCCGGAAGATCCTGGTGCGCCGTGGATGATCCGGTTCCGCCGCAAGGACAGTCGGAAGCACAGTCGCAGGCCGAGCTCGATCCGAACCGGTCGGGTCTGAAGGACCCGGACCGGGCCGGGCGCAGCCTCGCCGCGATGGCCCTGAGCCTCGAGGCCATGGCCCTGCTCATGGCGATCATCCCGATGCGGATCCTGCTGGACGACGCCACGGCCGCGACGATCGCGGTTCTGTCCCTGACGGTCGCCTGCATCGGCCTGGCCGGCTTCTCGCGCCGGCCCTGGATCTGGAAGGCCGGAGCGGTAATTCAGGTTGCGCTGATCGCCTGCTGGTTCATACATTGGTCCCTCGGCGCCGCCGGAATCGTCTTCGCCCTCGTGTGGGCCTTCTGCTGGCAGACCAGGAACCAATTGGCGAAACCGCCCCGGCGCTGATCACTACCGCGGGTTCGCCCCGAGTACCTTTCTGGCCTCGGCCTCCAACTCGGGCTCTCCGAAGTTCCGGAACAGGTCGATCAGCAGCTTGGCGGTGGCCCACACCGAGCCGTCGCGATGCCGGTGCAGGAACTCGCCGAGCAGTCGCAGGCAGGAGCGGCTGTCACCGGCCGTCACCGATTCCTTCGCGTAGACCTCGAGTCGTTCGTCGAGCTCGATGAAGGCGTCGGTGCGTTTCCTGAGCGCATCGATTTCGCCGGGTGCTTCGGCCAGTCGCCAGCTGACGGCCGTGCGGGGGTCCGCCAGCGCCTTGGAGAGGAAGTCCATGCGCTGTTCGATCCGGTCCTGCTCCAGTTGGTCGCGGTGGCGTTCGATCTGCGCCCGTTCGGCGTCCTGGACGAGCGAGAGTTCGGCCTGGTTGACCTCGATGGCGGCGCAGCGGGCCGAGACGCGGGCGACCTGGCCGGGGATGTGCTGTTCGATGGGCAGTTCGGAATTGAGCAGGAAGTGCAGCTGCTCGCTGTCCGTCAGCGAGAGGTCCTCGCTGAGGGCGACGCACCGTCGGTAGACCGCGGTTTCGGCGAGCGCCGTGACCCGGTCGTCGGGGATCTTGCTGTCGCCGTATTTCACCGTCATGTACAGCGAGATCTTGAACTTGAGGCCGGGGCGGTCGCTGGGGGCCTTCAGAATCTTGAGCCAGGTCTTCTCGTCGTAGCTCGGATGTTCGGGGACCCTGATCCAGTCGGCGAGCGCGTTGCGAAAACGCTGCCAGCGCGTCAGATCGGTGTCGGCCGCTGGAATCTCGGTCATGTTGTCCATGCGATGGGTTCCTCACTGAGTCGGTCGATGAGATCGGAGATCTCCGCGTGGACCTCGGCGTGCAGCTTCAGTCGCCGTTGCACGAGGTGAAGCGACTGCAGCAGCTTGCCGGTGAGCTGGAGGTCGCCGTCGGCTGCCAGGATGGACAGCGCCAGGTCCCCGGAGAGCGGAGTGCGCGCATTTGACAGCGCCGCCACCCAGCGGGCGGTGATGTCCGCGATTTCAGTCGAGTTGCCGTGGACGAGCACGGCCCGCCACAGCAGCCAGGCCATCCTGCGGATCTTGCGATGGACCAACGGGTCGCGGGTGCGCAGCGTTTCCTGCACGGGTCCTCGTTCGAGCATCTTCTCGATGAGTTCGTGCAGCTCGTGAGGTATCGCCTGGTTCCACTGGACCCATCCCGCCAGCCCGTGGAGCACCACGTCGAGGCGGAGCCGGTCGGCGGCATGGAGGATCGTGGCCCTCGCCTGCTGCTGTATGAACGGCAGCTGGTGTGACATGACGCGGTTGAGCACCGCGAACGCGCTGTCCGGATGGCGTTCGAGGAATTCGTCATCGCCGCAGACATGGAGCAGCACCAGCGGGAGGACGGGAGTGTCCCTTTCGTTCGCCCAATCGGCCAGGGTCCTTCGCACTGGTTGGCCGATCAGGGGATCGAAGGCGGCCAGGCGAACTAGTCGCACCGCTCGGAGCAGATCGACCGGCAGGCGTCCGGCTCCGTTGAACTTGAGCAGCTCCTCGGGGTCGTCGGTGATCAGCTTCCGGGCGGGGTCGGTGAGCAGTTTCGGGAAGTCGGTCTCTCGGGCGAGTTCGGCGACCCGGGCCGCCATGCCTTCGAAATCGTCGGCTTCGAGCCGGGCGGATTCGGGGCTGACGAGGACGATCCAATCCCGGATCGCGGGGCGCATGCGCGGGTAGTCGTCCCAGATGAGCCGCAGGGTCGCCCTGGCGCCGCCGATCTGGCGGAATCGCAGGCTCCGGCAGTCGAAGACCTCGCTGAGGTCTTTGAATTTCGCTTCGAGACCGGACTCGACCATGACGGACGGCGGCCGGTGGTCGGGGTCGGCGAGGTCGAGCAGCGCGGTCGCGGCGGCGATCTTCGCCGCCGACGAGGCGGATTCCAGGAACGCCGAGGCGGTCAGTATCGCTCTCGGCCAGGGGCCGAGTTTTGCGATCTTCGGGGAGGTCAGCTCCAGCGGCTGTTTGAACAGGAGGGCTTTGGCGCCCTGAAGGAGCCGCGCCGGGTCGGTGACGCCGGCGCCGATCTGGCGGTCGAGGTGAATCGCGAGGGAGGCGACCCGCGGGGGCCAGGCGGTGTTTCGGGCGTCGGTGAGGGAGGGATCCAGGAAGACCTTCCAGGCGAGTTCGCGGTGGGGGCTGTCGGTGATCCAACGGCCGAAGACCGCCTCTTCTGAAGGACGCTCCAGGGGGATCACCGCGTCGGGCGTGGCGGAGGCGGCATGCTCGCTCAGCCGGTCGGCGACCACGGCCAGCAGGTAGACCTGCTTCGTTCGCAGCTGGTTCAGGCAGTCCTTCAACTGCCCGAGGATCGAGGTGGAGGCGGCGTCGTCCCCGACGGTGTCAACGACGATGATCGTGCCCGCTTCCAGCAGATGCAGGTGGTCGTGCAACCGGGTCTCGGCGGTCGCCGTCAGGTGGGAGAGCGTCGGCTCGGTCTCGTCTCGGCGGATCCGCGCGGCGAGTTCGAGGGTCAGCCATCCCAGGGCGGTGCGGCGACCTTGATGGGGCTGCGCGGTCACGATGGCGAGATGACCGCTCTTGATCGAGTCGACTCGACCGGCGAGTCCGGGAGGGGCGATGACCTTGTCTCCCAGGGCTTTCTCCAGCGAGAGGAGATCGTCGAACCGGGTCTCGGCCGGTCGCGGCCGGGATGCCGGCCCTTGGCCCCCGCCCTCGCTGAGCAGGTTGAAGATGGTCATGGCGCCTTTGGCCTGGTACTGGTGCTTGTCGCGCTCGGCCGTGTCTCCGACGTGCACTTCCTGCGGCCGGGGCGAGTCGTTTTCCGTGGTCATCGCTCGGTGCTCCGATTGTGGACGGTCATGGAGTCGGCCTCGTATTGATGCTTGTCGCGCTGGACCTTGTCGCCGAAGTGCTGGGTGACCCGGTCCTGGCGCACATCCCGGCCCGCGACGTTGGAGCCGTTCGAGACGTCGCCGGTCCGCGGCGAATTGCGGTACGACTCGCCGCCGGGAGCGGCGTCGCCGCGGGCGTCGAGGAGGGAGCGGAGCACCGTGACCCGGGTGTCGTCGGATTCCGGCTCAGCCTTGATTTCGGGGCCGGTGTAGCCGTGGACGAGCAGCGCGCCGGAGGGAGTCGGCACGTACAGGTAGGCGGGTTCGGAGTACGTCTTGGACACGGCCTCGACCTTCACGAACCGGGACTGGTGCACCAGGTCGTTGTAGTGGCGGACGGCGCTGTGCATGGCGTGCTCCGAGAGCCCGACGGCCAGGAACGTCGCGTCGTGGTCGGAGTGGTCGAGCAGGGCACGCACCTGGTCGGATTCGGAGAGCCGAGCCGCCTCGATGAGGATGTCGTCGGAGGCCGAATCGGCCCGCTCATCGGACTTCGGCCGCCGGGGGCCGACGGTGATCCCCAGGCGCATGCGCATCCGGAGGTGGTCGGCGTGGTGATGGAACCGGTGGTATAGCTCCCGCTGGAGAGCGTCGGGGAAGCGTTGCACGACAGGGCGGAGGAGGTTCCCGTTGAAGGAGATGATGACGCCGTCGCCGCGGTCGGCGATGTTCCCCTGTTCCTCGCTCTCGTCCCAGACGTGGTGGAGCTCGCAGGCGTACAGGGCGTTGCGGATGCAGTCGCGGAACGCCGACACCGATTGGCTGCGGTCACGCTGGTACATGCCGCTGAAGTCCTTGATGTCGAAGGCCAGCACGGCTTCGATGGATTCGCATCGGTCGGGCTCGTCGTACCGGGGGTGGCCGATTTCCGGGTTCATCATGACTCCCAAGGTGATCGGGGAATGTTCTGGAAGTCATGGTGCGGTCCCGATCTGGGCTGCGATGTGCAATTTTGCATACCTGTTAAAGTGATATGAGTCTCAGTCGGATCTGGCGAGCCGTCGCAGGAAGTCCGACTCGGCGATGACCATGCCCGAGCCCTCCGTGCGGACGACGCCGAGCTCCTTCCAGTCCGCGATGGTGCCGGCGACCGAACGCAGCGACATTCCGATGGAGTCGGCGAGTTCGCGCTGGGTCATGGGGATGCTGGGGCCGGTCGTCTCGTCGCCGGCATCGACTATGTAGGTGAGGAGTGCGGCGAGGCGGGCCTTGACCGGAAGGCGCGTGGCAATGGTGAACTCCGTGGTCTCGCGGGTCTTCTTGATGAGATATTTCAAGAGCGTGCCGTCGAGCTCGAGTCGCTGGACGGTCCTCATGAATCGAGGGGCGTGGAATATCGTTCCCTCGCAGGCCTCGACGGTTCGGACATCCGCGGAATGGGCCTGGCTGTCGAGCACGGAGAATTCGCCGATGAGATCCCCGTGGCCGCGCATTGCGAGGAGCGTCGACCGCCCCTCGGCGTTCGTGTAGTCGACCCGTACGCGTCCTGAATGGATTGCGATGACCCGGCTCGACCTGCCCCCTTGCGAGAACAGCCCGACCCCGGGCGGCCAGCGTTGACGTCGCCCGTGCTGCATCAATAGTCTCCAAGGGCCGCGGCCTGCCATCGCCTCGAAACCGCGCATTGGATTGTCCACGATATCCTTGTCTATCGCGACTGTGCGTGATGGCGCTGTCGTCTACAGGACACGAGACGTTCTGCCATGGCCGTGACCGTCCGATAAAAGGCTCGAATGTCCACCGCTTCAGGACCTACACTCGGTCGGCCGACTTCGGAGGGACTTGAGATGGCGAGCGAGACAGTGCAATTGAAGACCGAGCGGTTGATCCTGCGGCCGTTCACCGAGGGCGATGCCGAGCCGTTCGCCGCGATCAATGCCGACCCCGAGGTCATGCGCTACATCGGGAACGGACAGCCGCGAGACCTTGAGCGGACGCGGGAGGGGATCGAGAAGTCCGTGCGGGACTGGGACGAACAGGGTTGGGGAACCTTCGCGGTCGAGGAGACCGCGACCGGGGAGCTGGTCGGCTTCGCCGCGCTGGCCGTTCCGACGTTCCTTCCCGAGATCCTGCCCGCGGTCGAGGTCGGCTGGCGCTTCAAGCGTGACCGCTGGGGCCGCGGTTATGCGCCCGAGGCCGCCCGCGCCGCGATCGCCTTCGGCTTCGAGGAGGTCGGGCTCGACCGGGTCGTCTCCTGCATTCACAGCGACAATGCCGCGTCGATCCGGGTGGCCGAAAAGCTGGGGATGACCCTGGAACGACGGACCGTCGTCCCAGGGCTCGAGGTGCCTTGCAGCGTCTACGAATTGAAGCGCGCTTAGTCGCCGCCTCCGCCTCCGCCGCCGCAGTCTCCTCCGCCACCTCCACCGCCTCCGTCATAGGAACCGCCGCCGCTGGTGTCGCACGAGTTCGAATCGGAGCCGCCGCCCGAGTAGCTGCCGCTGCCCGAATTGCCGCCGGAGTAGTCGTGATACGTCGAATTGGTGTAGGCGCCGCCTCGGGCGTGCCGCTTCTCGCTGCGGTAGGCGGCGATCCCGATAGCGACGACGATGAGGATGACGATGAAGAATACGGCCAGACCCATCGTGGCTCCTTTCAACAGGGGTGGAAGCCGACCCGCCGCTGCACTGGCGGGCGTGGGGGTGTGGTCAGGCGCCGGCCTCGGCCGGGCCGCCGTGGTGCGCCGGGTCGGTGTGAGAGCCGTGCCGGTGGCTGAGCTGCTTCTCGCTGTTCCTGGTGGCGACGAAGATCGCGATGCCGATGCCGACGAGGGTGGCGATTGCGCAAACCGAGCCCATCATGGCTCCTTTCGTTGGGGGACACCGCGCCGCGGGGTGGCGGCGCGAGTGTCCAGAGTAACGGCGGGGGTCAAGTCGGCCCTCCTGAGGCGGAACTGAAGCGCCTAGTCACCGCCTCCTCCGCCGTCACCCCCGCCGCCGTCATGGCCCCCACCGTCGAAGCCGCTGACGTCGTAGGTGCTGCCGGTCTCGCCGGAACCCGCATCGGTGCCGCGCTTTGAGGAGTCGTCGTCCCAGGGCTCGGCCTCGCTCGAACCGACTCCCGGGGTGTCGTAGTACATCGAGCCCGCGTAGGGGCGGCCGCCTGGAGTTTCGTCGCCACCCGGACCCGCACGGTAGTAGGCGATGATGCCGGTCGCGATGACGGCTCCGACAATGGCGCAGACCCAACTCTCGACGGTCATCGCAGTTCCTTTCGCAGGGGTGGAAGCCGCGGCGCCGACGGACGGGCGGGCGTTCGGGGTAGGAAGAGGAGTCGAGCAGGCCGCGCCCGGAGACGAATCCGGTCTGTCGGGTAGTTGACAAAACACGTTCTGCGAGCGTGATTGTGTCGCATCGTCATGCCATAGTGAACATGTCCTCGCAGTCTGGATTCCCAGGTGGTGGTCCCCGGTGAAAATGCAGCCCAGGCAACAACTTCTCGACATCTGGAAGGCGCAGGTCGCCTACTGCCTGCGTCCGGTGGTCGAGGAGGACGGCCGTGAGCACAAGGCCTGGCACTGGGGCGGGCGCAATGACTCCGACGCCGTCGGCGACGCCCAGCAGCTGCTCTGCCTGCTCTACCCCGCGCAGGAACTGCCCGAGCTCAGCTACGCCGATCCCGACTCCACCAGTGACGCCGTGCTGGACGCACTGGCGGGCCTCGGCGACCCGATCGAGATTCCCATCCGTGTCATGCGGATCATCCGGGAATACATGGTCAAGCACTCCGACGAGGCGGGCGTCCCGGTCTACAGCGGCGGCTCCAATATGCACCGCACCGACCGGAGCGTGAAGGCCTCTCCCGAGCAGCGCGCCGTCGACGTCACCGAGGGTTTCGCCCTCGCCATTCCCCTGTGCATCACGTCGCTGACGTTCCTGGCGGACTTCGCGCCCACGGTCGACCGGCTCGGCCGGACCACGCTCTCCAAGGAGCGCCGCGAGATCGAGGAGATGGTCCATCGCCGCCTCGTCGGCGCCCTCACCGGTCTGCTGCGCTCGTTCTCGGTGTCCACCTTCGACGCCGACACCGCCTTCGGGCGGCAGCTGATCGACCTCATCAACGTCGACGGGCTGGCCTCCCGCAAGATCGTGAGCCGCTTCCGGGCCGCGTCCCAGGAGATCATCGGCTCCCTGCGCGACATCACGGTCGGTTCGGGCGGCACCGCGGGCGTCGAGGCGCCCACGAAGCTGTTCGAGATCGGCTGGTCCTGGTCGGTGGTGGAGAAGGCCCCGGAGGTCGAGATCGTCGCCGACCGCTCCACCCAGCGGCCCGGCCGCGCCCAGGACGCCCCGTACCTGTACTTCACCGTGGTCGCGATCGAGGCCATCAGCGCGCTGTTCTCGCCGAGGGTCATGCGCCGCAACTTCCTCACCGACGAAGAGCAGCAGCTGACCCAGTCGCTCCAACTGCGTCTGGACGTCACGCGCCGCTACTGGGCGATGGTCGCCTCCTTCGGCGGCGGCTCGAAGTGGCCGCTCGAGGACGTCCCGTGGCGCACCACCGACGGCCTGGAGTACGACTACTACTCGCTCCTGGTCTGCGCGGTCTCCACCGATGCCTTCGGCGCCCAGCGCGGCGGCGACGACGACCTGCTCCGCCTCGGCGACGTCCTGATCGAACTCGCCAACCGCGGCCGCATCACGCGGCGCGCCATGGCGGGCGACCGGTCCATCGAAATGCACTTCCCCGGCGTCAGATCCGAGCTGACCGGCATCGAGAAGCTCGACGGCCCCGCGATGATCTGGAACATGGTCGACTTTGCCCCGCTGCTGCTCAAGCGGCTCTACCACGCCGCAAGCCTGCTGGTCACGATCGGCGCCCGAGCCGAACTGCTCGAAGTCGCCGACCTGGTCTGGGAGCACCTGTCGCGTAGGAGGATCCGCGACGGAGCGGCCGCGCGGCTGTGGGATCAGCCGGTCCAGGTCTACGAGGAATTGGAGAAGTGGTTCGAGGACCCGTCCTGGCACTTCACCGTCCGCGTGGTCGAGGCGATGGTGCTGGCCGCCCAGTTCGCCTCCTCCGCCCCGGCCCGGTCCCGGTCACTGGAGAACCTGGCCGAGGAGTTGCTGGTCGAGGCCGAACACGTCTACGACCAGGAGCTGCTGCGCGGCTCGGGCAATGCCGGTCCCTCACTGGCGCAAGAGATCCACGCGGTCGGCACCACCATCCGCCACGCCAAGGAAGTGGTCGACGAGCGTCCCGGCACCGCCTTCGCGCTGGGCATCAGGGCCCTGCTCGAACTCGACCGGCTCATCGCGGCCGGCCGCGACGCCGAGACCGGGGTGTAGTCGATGCTGCTGTTCGCGACCTCGGACAAGGGCGGCACCGGCCGCTCGGTCACCTCCTGCAACGTGGCCTACCGCCGCGCCCTCCAGGGCAGCAATGTCTGCTATGTGGACTTCGACTTCGGTTCGCCGACGTCCGGGGCCATCCTCGGCATCGACGCCCTCGAACACGGCACCACCGGCAACGGCATCCACGACTACCTGCAGGGCATCGCCTCCGAGCCCGAACGGCATTCGATCTGGGCCGAGACCGACCGCTCCGAGCTGCGGGTGCGGCCGGACGGCGCCGGAGAACTGGTGCTGTGCCCCGGCGACTCCGACGGCGGCGAGTTCCCCTCCGACGACTCCACCATCGACCGCTGCGTCCGGCTGTTCCTCCAGCTCTCCAGCGAGTTCGACCTCGTCATCGTGGACCTGAGCGCGGGCCGCTCCCACGCCACCGAACTGGTCATGGCCGCCACCGCCACCCGCGAACTCGCGGCCCTGCCGTGGCGCTGGATCGTGTTCCACCGCTGGACGAAGCAGCATGTGCTCGCCGCCCACAGCCTCGTCTACGGCGAGCGCGGACTCTCCGAGACCAGCGCCATGTGGGGCCATCCCGAGAAGCGGCTGACCTCGTCGGTCCGGTTCGTGCGCACCGCTGTGGTCGACCCCGACGGACCCGAGCTCTCCGGGCTCAAACCCACGCAGGTCCGCTGGCTCAACAAGATCGACGCCGACCTCCACCAGATGGCCGCGAACCTGAAACTGGGGCGCATGAACCTGCTCGGTTCGGTCCCGCTCGACCCGGTCCTGCAATGGCGCGAGCAGATCATCACCGACGCCGACTCGGTCACCCTCGACATCGCCAACCAGAAGACGGTCAACGCCTTCTCCGCGCTGGCCAAGCGCTCCAGTGAGGAGCTGTTCGTCGCCGGACTGGACGTGAACGGGGGTCTTGACCGGTGAGTTACTCAGAGTCCAGCGCGAAACAGCGCACCGAGCGGTTCGGCATGTCCCACTTGTCGATCGAGGTCGGCCACCTCTACGCCGACGACCTGGCCCGGCCCGAGACGCTGCGGTCGGAGATGGCCTCGGCCGCCGCCTGGGTCGACGGGACCACCGCGGCATTGAGCAAGCGCCTCGGCGGCAAGAAGCCCCGGGTGAGCACCTGCTACCTGGTGGACGACTACTTCCACCAGGGCCTGCCGGCCCCCGAGAAGCTCATCGCGGTGGTCGAGGAGGCCGCGGCCGACGTCGGGCTGCGCATCGACTACCTGGCCCGCGAGTCGGGCTGCGCCATGATGGGCCAGCTGGACCTGGCCGAACTGGTGGCCGGCCGTATCGTCTCCGAGCCCGCGCCGGGCACGAACGGCTCCCGTCCTCCGGTGAATCAGTCGGGGTGGCTGTGCAACGGGGTGCGCACCCCGCAGACGCCGCGCGTGGCGATGAGTCGGCCCGACAAATGGGTGCCGCCGAGCCAGAACGCCCGCCGCGAGCACTCGGTGTTCCTGGACGTGGAGCTGTGGAACGACACTCCCGAGGGCAAGCTCTGGTCGTGTCCGATGCTGGCGGCGGTGTGGCAGCTGCTGCGGCTGGGGGTGCTGCGCGACCAGGGGCGTCGGATCGGCGTGCCGGCCTCGCGCAGCTCGGTCGCCCCGGTCGAGCACGGCCACGACCCCGAGAGCGAGGGTGTGGCCCGATACCCCGACACCTGGAAGGACATGCCCGCGATCCTGCAGCTGAACCAGAAGGCGGCGCCGTTCCCGGCCTACCGGACGGTTTCGGTGCTGTCGGTCGACTTCTTGGAGGTCGAGCACGCGGTGCGGCTCATCTGCTCATGTGTCAGTCCCGATCACGGTGCGACGCAAGCGGTCAGGAAGGCCGCCGAGCGGGAGGGCATGGAGCTGCCGGAGGAGCTGGTCGACCGGCTCTCCTACATCTTCCAAGGTCCGCTGTAGGCGGATCATGATCGC
>NZ_STGY01000032.1:0-911 GCF_004912275.1 Glycomyces buryatensis | reverse complement strand
CGATGCTCGATGCTCGATGCTCGATGCTCGATGCTCGATGCCGATGCCGATGCCGATGCCGACGCCGGCGATGGAGCGGCCGATGGTGAGGGCCGGTCGGGGGCGGCTTGTCGGGCCGGGGCTGGTCGTCGGTGAAGGTTCGGGCCTTCAGCGATGGCAAGGTGGCGAGCCTGTCGCCGGTGCGTCGCAGCGCACGGCAGCGTTTCCCTTGCGGTTCAGGCGGTCAGCGACGGAGAGCGGTGGCAGCGCGGTCGAGGGTGCGTCGCCGGGCCCCGGTGGCATCGCTCTTGCGGTTCAAGCAGTCAACGAAGGAGTGGTGAAGGAACCGGTCCCGGGTGCGCTGCCGGGGCCGGGCCGGTCTTCGGTCGGCGTTCAAGCCGTCAGCGATGAAGCGGTGGCAATGCGGTTGCCGGTGCGCCGCCGGGGATGGGTGGCATTCCCCTTGCCGTTCAGGCTTGCAACGACGGAGAGACGAGGAGGGCCGGTCGGGGTGGCCTGCCGGGGCGGGGCCGGTCGTCGGTGTGGTGCGGGTGCTGGCCGTGCCGGTGGCCGCCGCTGCCGGGTCTCCCGTGCGGAAGTGTCGGCGGGGCAGGGGCGCGGCGTGGTCGAGCTTGAGCCGGTCATGGCCGTCATGGGCGTCGTGCCTCCTTCCCTTGTCCCGCTTCGTGCATCACGCATCGGCTTCTCGGCTCTCGGGCCTCGGTCTTCGTGCCTGTCGGTCGTGCCCTTCCCCCGGGGGGCTTCGCGTCTGCGCCGGTCCCATCCGGCCACGTGCAGCCCGCCAAGGAGCATCGCTTGCACCGGTCGGTCCCGACCGGGCAAAGGCCTACCGAGAGGCCTCCCGCTGACCGGTCCGTTCCGGTGGAACGTTGCCGTTCAACGAGCGTCCCGCTCACCGGCCGGTCCGGTCG
>NZ_STGY01000012.1 GCF_004912275.1 Glycomyces buryatensis | reverse complement strand
TCTCGGTGAGGACGTCGAACGCGGCGCGGGCGTCGGCCTCGGAAGCGGCCTGGTAGATCGGTTTCAGGTTCCGCCGCAGCGCGTCCCAGTCGCGTTTGGAGGCGTAGCGGTAGGAGTTGCGCAGCAGATGAACGATGCAGGTCTGGACCTGCGCTTCGGGCCAGACCGCCTCGATCGACTCCGGCAGGCCCTTGAGGCCGTCGCAGACGACCATGAGGGTGTCCTTGACGCCGCGGTTGCGCAGTTCGGTGAGAACCCGGAGCCAGTACTTGGCGCCTTCGCCGTCGCCCGGCTCGCCGGCCCAGAGCCCGAGCAGGTCGCGTTTCCCTTCGACGGTGACACCGAGTGCAAGGTAGATCGGCCGGTTGGCGACGGTGCCCTCGCGGATCTTCACGCGGATCGCGTCGATGAAGATCACCGGGTAGACCTCGTCGAGGGGCCGGTTCTGCCACTCGCGCATGCCCTCCAGCATGGTGTCGGTGATGGTGGAGATGGTCGTCTTCGAGACTCGGGCGCCGTAGACCTCGGACAGGTGGGCCGAGATCTCCCCGCTCGTGAGGCCCTTGGCCGAGAGCGAGCAGACCATCTCCTCGACCCCGGCCAGGCGGCGTTGCCGTTTGGCGACGATCTTCGGATCGAACGAGCCGTCCCGGTCGCGCGGCACGTTGATCTCGACCGGCCCGATGTCGGTGGTGATGGTCTTGGCCCGGTGGCCGTTGCGGGAGTTCTGCCCGTCGCGGCCGGCCGCGTCGTGCTTGTCGTAGCCGAGGTGGTCGGCTATCTCGCCCTCGAACGCGGGGCTTGATCCCTTGGTGTTGACACCGTCCTATGCGGCGCGGGCTAGGTTAGCTCGCCGCATCTCGTAATCGATCGGTGAAATCTGGCCGAGAGACGCCTGGACCGCCTGCGCACGCAGGTCTTCCATCGCGATCTCGACGAGGCCTGGGCCGACACGGCCGCCTACTTGCGCGAGCACGTAGGGGTTCGGGTCGCGATGTTGGAGAAGTAGAACGTGTCTCCGGGGCGGCACAGGCGGGACAGAGTGGTGCGAATCAGGGCTCGGGCGAAGCGCGTTCTGCACTCGTCAAGACCCTGACAGCGGACCGTGCCCACCGGGCACGGTTAAGTTCGAAGACCCCTGATGGTCTCCTTCACAGAGGTTGAGACCAACTTATGCTC
>NZ_STGY01000082.1 GCF_004912275.1 Glycomyces buryatensis | reverse complement strand
AGTGCGATGAACAGGAGCATTGCGCCGCGGGCGATGTCGGGGGCGAGCGATCGCTCCGATTTGGCGATGGGGGCAATAGGGGCGGCCTCGGCTGGGCTGACTGTTTGCTGTGATGCGGTGGCCATCAATGGCTCCAAGCAACTGGGATCTCGGGGTTTCCATTCCTCAGTGTATGGAAGGGGAGGGAGTTCCGGATCCTGCCAGCGGCCGATTCCGGGGCGGGGCAGGCGTACTCGAGTAGTAGTACTCGGGGTGTCACCGCGATGGCGGTATGACCAGAAATACGGGCGCTTGCTAACAAATCAGGCGCCTGGGGACCCCCACTTCAATCAGGCCACGGGGGTACGACGGTTTCGGGCGAAGCAAAGGGCCCCACCGCAAAGCGGCGGGGCCCTAGCTAACTCACTTACTTACGCCTTCGTACTGAACCCCAAGTTCACTCCGGCTACGCCTTCGTGAACAAGATCGCGGCGTTGTGGCCTCCGAAGCCGAAGGCCGTGTTCATCGCGGCGGTGAGGTCGACCTTGCGGGCCTCGTTCGCTGCCACGTCGAGGTCGAGGAGCGGGTCCGGGTTGTCCAGGTTGATCGTCGGCGGGATGATCCCGTCCACGATCGCCATGATCGTCGCGATCGACTCGACCGCGCCGGCACCGCCCAGGAGGTGGCCGGTCATCGACTTGGTTCCGGCAAGCACCACGTGGTCGCCGATGACTCGCTTGATCCCCTTGACCTCGGCCATGTCACCGACCGGCGTGGAGGTCGCGTGGGCATTGACGTGGCCGATCTCCTTGGGGTCGATTCCGGCCTGCTTGATCGCCGCCTGCATTGCGCGGGCGCCGCCGGCGCAGTCCGGGTCCGGTTGGACTATGTCGTAGCCGTCCGAGGTGAGCCCCGAACCGGCCACGACCGCGTAGATCCTCGCCCCTCGGGCCTCGGCGCGGTCACGGCGCTCCAGGATCAGTGAACCGCCGCCTTCGCCCATGACGAAGCCGTCGCGATCCTGATCCCAGGGCCGCGAAGCGCGCTGGGGGTCGTCGTTGCGGGTCGACATGGCCTTCATGGAGGCGAAGCCGGCGATCGGCAGCGGCGCGATGACCGCTTCCGCACCGCCCGCGATCACCACGTCGGCGCGGCCGACTCGGATCATGTCGGCCGCCCAGGAGATTGCCTCGGCCGAAGTCGCGCACGCACTGGTCGGGGCGTGAACCCCGGCCTTCGCGTGGAACTCCAGGCCGACGACGGCCGCCGGGCCATTGGGCATGAGCATGGGCACGGTGAACGGGGAGACCCGCCGTGCGCCTTTCTCCTCGAGGATGTCGTCCTGGTCCAGCAGGGTGGTGGCCCCGCCGATCCCCGAACCGAACACCACACCGAGTCGCTCTCGGTCGAGCTCGTCGCCGATGCCGGCATCGTCCCACGCCTCTTTCGCGGCGATGAGAGCGATTTGCTCCGAGCGGTCGAGACGACGCAGCCGGACCCGAGGCAGCACCTCGGACGGCTCAACGGCAAGCTGTGCAGCGATGCGCACCGGCAATTCGGCCGCCCACTCCTGGGTGAGTGGACCGACACCCGACTTGCCTGCGGTGAGTGATTCCCAGGTCGACGCTACGTCCCCGCCGAGCGGGGTAGTCGCGCCGAGCCCGGTGACGACAACCTCAGTCACATTAGCCCTTCTCGATGTAGGAGACGGCGTCTCCGACGGTCTTCAGATTGGCAACCTCGTCGTCCGGAATCTTGACACCGAACTTCTCTTCCGCGGCGACAACGACCTCGACCATAGCCAGCGAGTCGACGTCCAGGTCGTCGGTGAACGACTTGCCGTCAGCGACGTCGTCGGGGTTTACACCGGCGACCTCTTCGAGAATGTCGGACAGACCTTCGCGGATCTCGTCACGAGACACATCAGCCATGAGAAATTTTCCTCTCGATAAGTTACGGGCAGCGGATGACCTGCCCGGCATAGGTGAGCCCACCGCCGAACCCGAACAGGAGGATCGGGGAGCCGGAGGCAACCTTGCCAGTTTGTACCAGCTTCGACAACGCCAGCGGCACCGATGCCGCCGAAGTGTTGCCGGAGTAGACGATGTCCTCGGCGATGACGCAGTCGTCGCTGAAGTCGAGGCGCTTGACGATGCCCTGGATGATGCGCAGGTTCGCCTGGTGCGGAACGAAGGCCGCGAGGTCGGAGACCTTGAGGTCGGCCTTCGCGGCGACCTGCTCGATGAGCGGCGCCAGCTGGGTGGTGGCCCAGCGGAAGACGGTCTGGCCGGCCTGCTTGATGTAGGGGACGTCCTCCTCGATGCGGATGACGTCGCTCATGGAGGGCTCGGAGCCCCACACGACCGGGCTGATCGCCAGCTCCGGGTCGTCGGTGCCCTCGACCACGACCGCGCCCGCGCCGTCGCCGAAGAGGACGCACGAGGAGCGGTCCTCCCAGTCCGTGACGGCGGTGAGCTTCTCGGCGCCGATGACGATGGCGCGCTTGGCGCTGCCGGTCCGGATGGCCATGTCGGCCTGGGCCAGCGCGTACTCGAAGCCCGAGCAGGCGGTGTTGACGTCGATCGCCGCCGGGGTCGCGATGCCGAGCGCTTCGGCGACGCGGCAGGCGGTGTTGGGGCAGGTGTCCTTGGCCGAGACGGTGGCGACGATGACCATGTCGATGTCGCCGGGTGCGTACCCGGAGTTCTCGAGGGCCTGCCGGGCGGCGTGAACAGCCATGTCGGCCACTTTTTCGTCGTCGGCGGCGATGCGGCGTTCCTTGATGCCGACTCGCGACACGATCCACTCGTCATTGGTGTCCACCATCTGCGCCAAGTCCTCGTTGGTGAGGATCTTTTCCGGCTGGTAGTGGCCGACGCTGACTACGCGTGATCCGTTGGCGCTCACTGGACTCCTTCATTCGCGGCAAGATCGGCGGCCGCCGCGAGGTCATCGGGCGTGTTCACGTTGAGTCGTTCGACACCCTTGAGGGCCCGCTTGGCCAATCCGGTGAGCGTCCCTGCCGGCGGCAGTTCGATGACCGCCGTGACGCCCAGGTCTCCAAGGGTACCCATGCAGGCGTCCCAACGGACTGGTGAGGTGACCTGAGCCACGAGCTGCGAAAGGGCCTGAGCACCGGTTTCGACGCTGTGGCCGTCGCGGTTGGACAGCAGGATGCGCTGCGGGTCGGCGGTGGCGATGTCGCCGGCGACGGCTTCGAGGGCCGCCTTGGCGGGGGCCATGTGCGGGGTGTGGAAGGCCCCGGCGACCTTGAGCGGGATGACCCGGGCGCGTTCGGGGGCGTTCTCGGTGAGCTTCTCGATCGCGCCGACCGGTCCGGCGGCGACGATCTGGCCGGCGCCGTTGCGGTTGGCGGGCCAGGCTCCGGCGGACTCGATGGCGGCCAGGACGTCGTCCTCGACGCCGCCGAGGACGGCGGCCATCGTGGTGGGCTCGGCATTGCAGGCGGCGGCCATTTCGCGGCCGCGCACGGCGGCGAGCTGGACGGCGGCCTCGGGGGTCAGGACCCCGGCGATCGCGGCGGCGGTGAGCTCACCGACCGAGTGGCCGGCGACGACGCCCACGGCGTCATTGAACCGCTGCCCGGCTTCGCCGCCGAGCAGCTTCCCGGCGGCCAGGAGGCCCGCGGCGACCAGCAGCGGCTGGGTGTTGGCGGTGTCGGTGATCTCGGCCTGGTCGGCCTCGGTCCCGAGATGGACGAGGTCGAGGCCGATCAGCTCCGACCATTCGCGGAGCTTCGCAGCTGCGGCGGGATCCGATTCGATCCACGGCGTGAGGAACCCGGGCTTCTGCGAGCCTTGCCCGGGAGCGAGAATGGCAAGCACATTAAGACTTTCGCTCAGGGAACGTCCGAATCGGGAGCACAGCGGAGACTGAAACCCAGTTCGGTTCTTGTGGAGAATCTACAACACTCGTTGTTAACTGCGGTTTCGACGGGGCATGGGTGTGCTTTCAAGGCGGCCTATGGTCAACCCCACACGCAGGATGAATGCCTCATGCGGGTCGGTGGGGGAGAAACCGGTCACCTCTTGGATACGGCGGAGGCGGTAGCGGACCGTGTTGGGGTGGACGTAGAGCTCGCGGGCGGTCCCCTCGAGGACCCCGCCGGTCGAGATGAACGCGTCCATCGTCTCCAGCAGTTCGCCACCGGCGCGGCGCAGCGTCTTGTAGACGCCCTCGCGCAGTCCGGCGCGGGCGGCCTCGTCCCCGGCGATGGCCCGCTCGGGCAGCAACTGGAGGGCCGTGACGGGTCGGGGCGCGTCGGGCCAGGCCGGGGCGGCCCGGTGCCCGGCGACCGCGGCCAGCGCCGAGGAGGAGGCCTCGGCCAGGCCGGTCACGGTGGGGCCCACCACGATCGAGCCCTCGCCGAACTGGCCGGTGAGCTTCTCCACGATCTCGACCGGCTCGGTGACGCCTCCGAGGAGAATGACCAGGCGGGCGCCGTGGACGCCGGCGAGCACGTCCAGCCCGAGACGGCGGGCGGCGCGCTGGACCGAGTGGAGGACCAAAGTCGCCTCGCCGCCGGGCGTGTTGCCGCAGACGACGGTGATGGACTGGGTCTCGGACCAGCCGAGGGCGGCGGCGCGGCTGATGAGCTCGTCGGAGGACTCCCCGCGGAGCATCGCGTCGACCAGCATGGCCTGGAGTCGGGCGTCCCAGGCGCCGCGGGTCTCGGCGGCGCGGGCGTACACGCGCGCGGCGGCGAAGGCGATCTCGCGGGAGAACCGCAGCACCGAATTGAGCAGTGGGGCTTCCTCGCCCTCTGCGGCCAGGGCCGGGACCTGGTCTTCGACCACGTCGATGACGACCTGGATGAGGGCCACGGTGTGCTGGAGGCTGATCGCCCGTGCCAATTCGACCGGGGCGGCCTCGAAGACCATGTCGGAGGTGCTGAAGTCATCGCCGTCCGAGCGCAGCCAGGTGAGGAACTGGCGCACCCCTGCCTGGGCCACCAACGTCACCATGGAGCGCTGCTCGGCGGGCAGGTCGCGGAACCAGGGCAGGCGTTCATCCATCCGGGTGAGCGACTGGGTCGTCAGCGCCGACGAGGAGCGTTCGATGTTTTGAATGGTGGTGGCCAGATCCATGCCCTATAGCCTGCCAGACGCGAGTGGTGCCGCGCACTGACGTCGGTTGGAATACCAGCCGTGCCACTACTGTTGCGCGGAGAAGACGATTCGAGCCACGACAGAGAGGCGGCCGGACTTATGGCCACGGTTGCATTGACCAAGGACAACTTCGAGGAGACGGTCACCGGCAACGACATCGTGCTGGTCGACTGGTGGGCCGACTGGTGCGGCCCCTGCAAGCAGTTCGGCCCGACCTACGAGAAGTCCAGCGAGACCCACACGGACGTCGTCTACGGCAAGATCGACACCGAGGACCAGCCGGAGCTGTCGGCCGAGGCCGGCATCCAGTCCATCCCGACCCTGATGGCCTTCCGCGATGGCATCCTCCTCTACAGCCAGCCCGGTGCCCTGCCGGCCGCGGCGCTGGAGGAGGTCATCTCCAAGGTCAAGGAGCTCGACATGGACGAGGTCCGCAAGCAGGTCGAGGCCGAAGAGGCCAAGGCCGCGGCCGAAGCCGAATAGGCTCAGGCGGAACAGCCACTAAAACGTGACGGGGCGGGAGCGCGGAGAGCGCGCCCGCCCCGTTTTTCGTTGCCGCGGTCGCGCATTGGCCGCCGTATCGGGCCTCGTCTATCCCTCGGTTCTTACCGCGCCCTCCTACTGCTCGTCCGGGCCGACCTGGTCGGGTCGCGGTTCCCGGACGCCGTCGGTGAGCTCCTGGAAGGCCCGCGCGACGTCGTCGGCCTCGACCGTGGTCATCTCCTCGACGCTGGGCGTGCCCGTGACGTCGATCGCCGCGACCAGCCGCAGGTCGCGCCGGGCCATGGCCTTGCGGCACAACTCACGGGCGAGCCGGGCGTTGCCGAGCGTGTTGATGGACCCGTCGCCGACCACGGCGTCGAACCGTTCGGACAGTGCGACCTCGGCCTCGACCGAGAGGCGCTCGCCGCCGGCGGCCAGGATCGAGACGGCGATGTCGAAGAGCTCCTGGGCCGAGTACGTGGGGAAGTCGACCACGGTCGAGAAGCGCGATCGCAGGCCCGGGTTGGTCGCGAGCAGGTCCTCCATCTCCTTGGTGTAGCCGGCGAGCACGATCACCAGGGTGTCGCGCCGGTTCTCGGCTGCCGTCAGGATCTCCTGCATGGCCTCCTTGCCGAAGGCGTCGCCCTTGCCCGAGTACCCCTGGGTCTCCAGGGCGTAGGCCTCGTCGATGAACAGGACGCCGCCCGTGGCCTCCTCGATCCGCTTGCGCGTCTTCAGCGCGGTGGCGCCCAGGTACTGGCCGACCAGGTCGCCGCGCTGGGTCTCCACGACCCGCCCGTGCTCGAGCAGGCCGAGACCCGCCAGGATCTCTCCCATGATGCGGGCGACGGTGGTCTTGCCGGTGCCGGGCGGCCCGGTGAACACGAAGTGGTGCGGCCGGGACGAGTCCGGCAGGCCGCGCTCCTTCCGCAGCAGCGCCATCTTGAACTGGGCCTGGAGGGTCTTGATCTGGTCCTTGACCGGGTCGAGTCCGATCATGGCGTCGAGCCGGCGGGCGGCGTCCTGGAGCATGGCGGCGCGGTCGCCGTCCTCGCCGTCGGCGCTCAGCTGCGAGAAGCCCTCCTCGACGGAGGCGCGCGACGACCCGGCGGGGCGCGCGGCCCCGGCCGCCTTCGCGAACAGCTCCACCTCGGGGGAGAGCCGGAAGGCGCGCTGGTACATCCGGGCCGCTTCCTTCGCCTGGCCGAGCGCCTCCAGGGACCTGCCCCCCACGTACGAGACCTGGGCGTCGTAACCGGGATCGTCGATGCCGTTCTCGGCGGGCAGTGCGGTGAGGATGTCCAGGGCCTCGTAGTGGGTGCCCAGGTGCATCAGCGCAGTGGCCGCGTACAGCTGTGCCTCGTCGTTGAGCAGGGGATGCTCGATGTCGTGGGAGTCCGCGAGCACCTGTTCCCAGTCGCTCAGCTGGAACGAGCACCGGGCGCGCAGGAACCGCACCATGTCGTCCTCGCGTGTGGCCGTTGCCAGCACTTCCTTGGCGTGGTCGACCCGATCGCCGACGATCAGGGCGGCCACGTAGCCGAACCACGCGTCGATGGCCTCGGAGAGCGGGAATTCGACGAAGTTCCCGATACTGAACGTCGATTTGAGCCCGAGCCCGGTGGCCCGCCGCAGCTTGCCGACCTCATCGGCGCACTCCACCATCCTCAAAAGGGCCGTCTCCTGCTGCTCCCCGCATGCGTGCAGACCGAGCCAGGCATCGGCGGCCCGGGGGTTGTATTCGAGGACGTGTTCGAAGCAGTCGGACGCCCGCGGGAGATCGCCGTCGTCGAGGAGCTTTGCACCGCGCGCCCAGACGTCCTTGATCGATTCTGAGGCAGTGGGAAAGGGCATGTCCGCTCCGAGTCCGAGTCGAATGGGGGTGGCCTAAGGATGGGTAGCCGTTGGCCACCACAGTGTAGTAGAGCGGTCCCAGAGGGCTTGACGCGAAGAAGGGACCGAGGAGCACGCTCCCCGGTCCCTGTCGCCCAGGGCCTGTCCTGTGAATCCGGAAGGTCTGGCTCCGGCCCATTTGCCCGCTCGCTGCGTTGTCAGGGCCTCTGAATACAACACCGGTATTCAGAGGCCCTTCCGCCTTGCGAGCGAACAAATGGACTCGGATCCAGCCTCACCCGGATTCACAGGACAGGCCCTAGCCGCTCTTACGAATCGCCGCCCGCTTCGCCGGCTTCAGCGGCGGTCGGGTCGGTGATCTGGTACTTCGCCGCCGCTTGCGCGGCCAACTCCGGCTTGAGCTCGCCGCGGGCGGCGAGCTGCTGGAGGGCCGCGACGGTCACGGACTCGCCGTCGACGTTGAAGTATCGGCGCAGGGCCCCGCGGGTGTCGGAGTGGCCGAAGCCGTCCGTGCCCAGCGAGGTGTAGTCACCCGGTACCCAGCGGCTGATGAGGTCGGGGACCGACCGCATGTAGTCGCTGACGGCGACGAACGGGCCCTCGGAACCGGAGAGCTTGCTCGTCACGTACGGCACCTGAGGCTCGGCCTCGGGGTGGCGCAGGTTGTGCTTCTCGGTCTCGACCGCGTCGCGGTTGAGCTCCGACCAGGAGGTCACCGACCAGATGTCGGCGGCCACGCCCCAGTCGGCGGCGAGCAGGTCGGCGGCCTTCTGCGCCCACTGCATGCCGGACCCGGAGGTCAGCAGCTGCACGCGCGGGCCGGAGCCCTCGCCGGAGTGGACCTTGTGGAGGCCCTTGAGGATGCCCTCGACGTCCACGTTCTCCGGTTCGGCCGGCTGCACGATCGGCTCGTTGTACACCGTCAGGTAGTAGAAGACGTGCTCGCCTTCGCCGTACATGCGGCGCAGGCCGTCCTGCACGATGTGGCCGATCTCGTACCCGAACGCCGGGTCGTAGGACAGCACCGCCGGGTTGGTGTGCGCCAGCAGGATCGAGTGGCCGTCCTCGTGCTGGAGGCCCTCGCCGTTGAGCGTGGTGCGACCGGCCGTCGCGCCGATGAGGAAGCCGTTGGCCAGCTGGTCGGAGGCCGCCCAGATCGCGTCGGCGGTGCGCTGGAACCCGAACATCGAATAGAAGATGTAGAACGGGATCGTCGGCACGCCGAGCGTGTCGCTGGCGGAGCCGGCGGCGGTGAACGCGGCCATGGAACCGGCCTCGTTGATGCCGAGGTGCATCAGCTGTCCCTGCTCGGACTCCTTGTAGGACAGGAACAGGTCCCGGTCGACCGACAGGTACTGCTGGCCGTGCGGCGAGTAGATCTTCGCCGTCGGGAACATCGCGTCCATGCCGAACGTGCGCGCCTCGTCGGGGATGATCGGCACCCAGAGCTTGCCGGTCTCCTTGTCCCGCATGAGGTCCTTGAGCAGGCGCACGACCGCCATGGTGGTGGCGGCCTTCTGCTTGCCCGAGCCGCGCTTGGCCGACTTGTAGGCCTCCTCGCCGGGAAGGTTCATCGGGACGACGGTGTTCTGCCGCGACGGGATCGACCCGCCGAGCTCGGAGCGGCGCTGGTGCAGATACTCGTGCTCGCGAGTGCCTTGCTCCGGACGCAGGTACGGCGGCTGGTACGGGTCCGCCTCCAGCTGCGCGTCCGTCACCGGGATGTCGAGCGCGTCACGGAAGCCCTTGAGGTCGTCCAGCGACAGCTTCTTCATCTGATGCGTGGCGTTGCGGCCCTCGAAGGTCGAACCGAGGCGGTAACCCTTGACGGTGTGCGCCAGGATGACCGTCGGCTGGCCCTCGTGCTCCATCGCGGCCTTGTAGGCGGCGTAGATCTTGCGGTCGTCGTGGCCGCCGCGGCGCAGGTTCCAGATGTCGTCGTCGGACAGCGGCTGCGCCATCTCCTTGGTGCGCACGTCGCGGCCGAAGAAGTGCTCGCGGATGAACGCGCCGGACTCGGCCTTGAAGGTCTGGAAGTCGCCGTCGGGCGTGGTGTTCATGAGGTTCACCAGCGCGCCGTCATTGTCGGAGGCCAGGAGCGGGTCCCACTCCGAGCCCCAGATGACCTTGATGACGTTCCAGCCGGCGCCGCGGAAGTACGCCTCCAGCTCCTGCACGATCTTGCCGTTGCCGCGTACCGGCCCGTCGAGGCGCTGCAGGTTGCAGTTGACGACGAAGGTCAGGTTGTCGAGTTCGGCGCCCGCCGCGAACTGCAGCGCGCCCCGCGATTCGACCTCGTCCATCTCGCCGTCGCCCAGGAACGCCCACACCTGCTGGTCAGCGGTGTCCTTCAGGCCCCGGTCGTGCGCGTAGCGGTTGAACAGCGCCTGGTAGATCGCGTTGATCGGGCCCAGACCCATCGAAACGGTCGGGAACTGCCAGTAGTCGGGCATCAGGCGCGGGTGCGGGTACGACGGCAGGCCGCCCTGCGGACGCGAGACCTCCTGGCGGAAGCCGTCCAGGTCGTCCGCCGACAGTCGCCCTTCCACAAAGGATCGCGCATACATGCCGGGGGAGGCGTGTCCCTGGAAGAACACCTGGTCGCCGCCGCCGGGATGCGAACGACCCCGGAAGAAGTGGTTGTAGCCGACCTCGTAGAGGTTCGCGGCCGAGGCGTAGGTGGAGATGTGGCCGCCGACGCCGATCCCCGGGCGCTGCGCCCGGTGGACGGTCATCGCCGCATTCCAGCGCACGAACGCGCGAATGCGGTGCTCGATCTCCTCGTCGCCGGGGTAATACGGCTCCGACTCCACCGGAATGGTGTTGATGTAGTCGGTGCTCGTGGCCGACGGCACGCCGATCTGGCGTTTGCGCGCGTGCTCGAGCAGCCGCTGCACGACGTAGCGGGCACGGGTGCGCCCGCCGGCGTCGAGAAGGCCGTCAAGTGAGTCCAGCCATTCGCTGGTCTCCTCGGGGTCAGTGTCCGGTACTTGGGTCGGCAATCCGTCACTGATGGGCGGCCGGTTCTGTTCCGTGGTCACGGGCGATCCCTCGTTCATAGACTGCACGTTGCTAGTGGCAGGCAGAGTGTTATCGATTTCTAACATCCTCCCCCGAATCTACCGCGTGCACCGGCGACCCACCCGCCTTGATGCGACCGTGCCCACACTCCGGAAGACCAGGAGACACGTTCACCTGCGCCATTGCCGCGCGGCCTAACGCATCCAAGATCACAAATCCGTGAACACGCGCGCACCTTCTATTCAGCAGCCGTTGCGTTCCCGTTGTTTTCCGAAGGGGATGATGCCTCAGCTGGGGCGCCTTCGCGGTGTCGGCGGCGGACCCCCGTCCGTCCCGGCGACGCGCAAGCGCCCCATATGCTGCACCTCATATGCTTCACTTCATATGTTGTGCACAGGCGCAGACAGGAGGCCGAAAAAAGATGGAGGGGTCGAAGTGAACGGTCCGGGCAGCCCGGCGGACGTGGCGGGCATCGTACAGCGACTCGGACTCGACGGCGTGGAGGCCGTCATGGAGCTCGGCTTCGATACCGACGTCGACGCGACACTGCGCTCAGCGGTGGTCGAAGCGGTCGGCGAACTGCTCGACGAGGACTCCGACGAAATCGTCGACGCGGTCCTGCTGTGGTGCAGAGACGAGGACGGCGACCTGGTCGACCTCCTCCTCGACGCCCGCGATCCGCTCGCGGACGGCGGCACCGTGTGGCTCCTGTCGCCAAAGGCCGGACGGGCGGGACACATCAACCCCGCCACCGTCCAGGAGTCCGCCGATCTGGCGGGACTCAAATCGACCAAGACGCTCAACGTGTCCCCCGACTGGCTGGCATCGAGAATGGTCGTCGCCAAGCGGTAGCGGGCGAACCGGTCGGTCCCACCGGACCGCCTAGGCGCTCAAGGCGCCACGCGAAACGGACTCAGGCCTCATCCGGGCCGGGTCGCCTCAGCGGCGGCCGGGCCCGGGGCTAACGTCGGTGCCGTCAGACCGCCGACGGCCCTCGACCGAGGGCCCGCACCGATAGGAGCGCCCATGCCGATCGAACCCGGAACCGTGGCCCCCGAGTTCACGCTCAAGGACCAGAACAACCAGGAGGTCTCGCTGTCGGACTTCCGCGGCGAGAAGAACGTCCTGCTGGTCTTCTACCCGTTCGCCTTCACCGGCGTGTGCGAGGGCGAGCTGTGCGGCATCCGCGACAACCTCGACACCTACCAGTCCGACGACGTCCAGGTCCTCAGCGTCTCGATCGACTCGCCCTTCGCCCACAAGGTCTGGGCGCAGCGCGAGGGCTTCGAGTTCCCGCTGCTGAGCGACTTCTGGCCGCACGGCGAGGTCGCCCAGGCCTACGACGTCTTCAATGAGGACAATGGCATGGCCAACCGCGGCACCTTCGTCATCGACAAGACCGGCGTCGTCCGCTTCAGCGAGATGAACATGCCCGGCGAGGCCCGCGACCAGGGCGCCTGGCAGAAGGCGCTCGGCGCGCTCTAGATCGAGTCGAGCAGAACTACACGGGCCGCCGGGAGACCGGCGGCTTTTTCGCGCCCCCATATTGACATCGGCGAATGCTTAGGACAAGCTTGACAGCGGTTGCTCTGCAACCGTTTGCACTCAACCCCCGAAGGGACGCATTCGCCGATGAACGGTCCTGCAAGACGACTCCTCGCCGCGGTCGCCCTGGCCGCGCTCGCCTCCACCGCCCTGACCGGCGCCGCCCAGGCCCGACCCGGACATGGCCACGGCCACGGACACGATCGCGACCTCGGCCGCGAGACCATCGCCGCCAATGACGGCTGGGCCGCCACCGACGGCGGCACCACCGGCGGCTCGGCCGCCGACGACGCCCACGTCTTCAAGGTCGACACCTGGGACGAGCTCCAGACCGCGATCAAGGGCGACGAGTCCAAGATCGTCTACGTCGACGGCGACCTCGACGCCATGACCGACGACCAGGGAAACGCCCTCTCCTGCACCGACTTCAACGACCCCGGGTACTCCTGGGAGACCTATCTGGAGACCTACGACCCCGAGGTCTGGGGCCCGAACGAGGCCTCCGGACCGGTCGAGGATGCCCGTAAGCGCTCCTACAACGCCTTCCGCCAGCACATCCTGCTCAGCCCCGGCTCGAACACCACGATCGTCGGACTCGGCGACTCCTCGCTCACCCACGGATCGTTCTTCATCACCGGGGTCGAGAACATCATCGTGCGCAACCTCGGCGTCCACGACGCCTATGACTGCTTCCCCTCCTGGGAAGGCGACTCGTGGGACGCCCAGTTCGACAACTTCGAGATCAGCGCCTCCACCCACGTGTGGCTCGACCACCTCACCGTCACCGACGGGGACGCCGCCACCAACGACTACGCCTCGCCGGTGATCTGGGAGCACAAGGTCGAGCGCTTCGACGGCGGCATCGACGTCGTCCGCGCCTCGGACCTGGTGACCCTCTCGTGGAACCACATCGACACCCACGACAAGACGATGCTCATCGGCAATACCGACTCCACCAACTACGACGAGGCCGACAAGCTCCGGGTCACCGTGCACCACAACTGGTTCGAGACCACCAGCCAGCGGTCCCCGCGGCTGCGCTGGGGCCAGGCCCACGTCTACAACAACTACTTCACCTACGACGCCGAGAGCGGCTACCCGTACTTCTACTCGCTCGGGGCGGGCAAGGAATCGGCGATCTACGCCGAGAACAACGCCTGGGACATGCCCGGCGTCGACCCCGCGCTGGCGATCGGCAATTACGGCGGCACCGGCATCCACGTCGAAGGAAGTGAGTTCAACGGCGAGGAGATCGATCTCCTCGCGGCGTACAACGAGGCCAATCCGACCAAGTCGCTGTCCGGCGAGGTCGCCGAGCTGCCCGCCGTCCACGGCAAGATCCACGACACCGACGAGGTCGCCGAGCTGGTGATGCGGCGCTCCGGCGCGGGCAATTGCCGGTAGGACTTCCACGCGAACGCGGGGCCCGGGACGATCACCGCCCCGGGCCCCGCTTCGACCGAAATATCCGAGAAGTGAGGCAACCGATCGAGGGCCCGATCGCGTCTAGGCGAAGAAGCCTTCGACGATGGGATGCAACGTGAAGCGAGCGCTGACCGGTGGGGCCGCGATCGCGGGCCTGGCCCTTTTCACCTCAGGGTGCGCGTGGTTCGAGGAGGAAGAGGAAGATCTCGACTTCGACCAGTACGCGGGTCAGTTGACCGACATGTTCAACGAGAGTGCCCGACTCAACGGTGAACTCGACGTCGCCGAGGCCCGGATCGTCCAGGACTGTCTGGAGGAGGCCGGCTTCACCGTCCACAACCCGGACCCGTTTCACAGCTGGGACTCCGCCGAGAGCGAGACCTTCATGGACCAGGGCCCCTACGAGTGGTTCGTGCCCACCGTGGAGGAGGCCGAGCTGCGCGGCGTGTGGCAGTGGACCAACCTCGAAGGCGCGGAGAGCATCGAGGACGGGGTTCCGTGGGAGGCGTACCAGGAGTACGAGGACGCCCAGGGCTTCGATGTGACGCTCCACGAGGAGGGCGAGGAAGCCCCGGAGTTCTACAACCTCAGCCCCGAGGACCAGTACGCCTGGTGGGTCGCCTACCAGGGGGAGGAGCTGGCCGCCTCCCAGCAGGGCTACCTCGTCGGCATCGAACTGGAGACCGACGAGTACGGCGAGCCGGTCGATGAGAATCCGCCCCCGGGCGGCTGCGAGCTGGAGATGATCACCGCCCTATACGGGGAGGTGGAGGAGGTCGACAACCCCGAGGAGGAGTTCAGCAACTGGGTTACGCGTCCCCCGATGCCGAACGGCGACTGGTCGGCGATGAACGAACGCTACGTCGAGAGGACCGCCGACTTCGAGGACGATTTCCTCGACTGCCTTGAGGATCGCGGCTTCGGCGGCTGGGAGTTCTACGAAGGGCATGTGCGGATCCACGACTATCTCGCCGAGTCCGGCGAGGGCGAGTTCCCCCGCATGGAATTCGAGGACGCCGACGGCGCCTGGCCCGACCCGGCCCAGGACGTCCCCGACTCAGGCGACACTGCGGGCTGGCTGGCCTTCGAACGCGATGCGGCCGTGCAGTTCGCCGAATGCGGCGAGGAGAGCGGCTATCGCGAGGCTGCCGTGCACGCCTGGGAGCAGGCCCAGCTGCGCTACTACCTCGACATCGAGGAGGAAACCTACGGGTGGCAGGAATCGATGCGCGGGTTCCTGGAGAAGGCCCAGGAGATAATCGAGAGCTGAAGCGGCCCGGCCGAATCCGGCCGGGCCACCGCATGATCTGGTGCTATTCGGCGCCGGTGAGCCCGAAGAACTCCATCACGTAGTCGGCCATGCCGGCCGTGAGTACATTGTGGTCGGTCTCGACGCTGATCGCCTCGACCACCCCGTATTCCTCGGCGTCGCCGTAGAAGGTCCGGGTCCAGCCCTCCTGCGGGTAATCGGTGTTCTCGGGAGTCTGGGTGAAGCCGTGCACGTTCGTCCACTGCTCGATCTGCTCGTTGAAGTTCGGGTAGGCCAGGACCGTGTCCTGGGTGCCGTGCCAGGTCTGCATGCGCGGCCACGGACCGGTGTAGTCGGGATTGTTGGCGCGCACCGCGTCGCCCCACTCCTCGGGCGTGCGGTCGATGTTCCCCGATGAGCAGTCGTTGTTCCACTCCGAGCCGTTGTCGGTCGCGAAGCAGGTGTACGGGACGCCGGCGAAGGCCGCCCCGGCTTCGAAGACGTCGGGGTAGTTGGCGAGCAGGACGTTGGTCATCATGCCGCCGGAGGAGGCGCCGGTGGCGAAGATGCGCTCGGTGTCGGCGTCGTAGTTCTCGACCGTCCAGTCCACCATCGACTTGATGCCGACCGGGTCGGAGCCGCCGTCGCGGGTCAGCGCCTCGGGGGAGGCGACGTCCCAGCACTTGCTCTCGCGGGTGACCGAGGGGTAGACGACGATGAAGCCGAGCTCGTCGGCCAGGTACCGGTACTCGGTGCCGTTGAAGAAGTCCGGACCGGAACCGGTGCACCAGTGGACGCCGACGACGATTGCCGGGTTCGGCGCGACATTCTCGGGCACGTATATGTACATCTGGATGTTCGAGGGATTCTCGCCGAAGTCGGTGACCTCGGTGAGTTCGCCGGTCGGCACCTGCTGCGCCACGGTGGCGGCATTCGCCTCGGCGTCGGCCCGGTCCGGCATCGCGAAGGCGATGAACGCACCGGCGATGACGAACACGGCCGCGGCCGCCGCGGCGAGCACCCGGCGTAGGTCTGGTCTGGAGAGTGTCAGCATAGGAGTTCCGATCCGATCGATGGGAGCGTTCCATAGTGAGGGTCGGATCAGAATATATCGAACTAAATCGATACACAAGGTATGGACGCCCGGATTGCCCGGAACGAGAACGAGGCCGCCCCCGGCCAGAAGGCCGGGGGCGGCGGGTGCGAGTGGAGCGGCGGCCGCCCTAGAAGGTGACTTCGAGGGTGCCGTCCTCGGTGAAGGACCAGGCCATTTCGCCGGCGTAGTCGGCGCAGCGAGAGCCGTTGGAGCCCTCGTAGAACTGGTTGGAGTCGTCGGCGTTGCCGATGATCCGGTCGTCGTCTCCGCTGTCGCAGGAGGTGTTGTTCGTGAACGTCGAGGAGCCCGCGTCGAAGTTGAAGTTGCGCTCGGCGTTCCCGATCGAGACGTTGCCGTCGACCGTCATCGAGCCGGGATTGGAGTTGTAGGTGATGCCGTGCTTGCCGTTGTTGACCGCATAGCTGTCGGTGATGGTGTGGTCGACGGCGATGTCCTCGCCGCCGAGCTTGTAGCCGTTGCGGTCGCCGTTGCCGGCCTGCGAGCCGTCCGAGAGCGTGCCGTTCTCGTACGCCAGCGAGTTCTCGATGGTGACGGTGCCGATGGGGCCGGTGTCGTCCTTGGTGTACAGGTCCCAGCCGTCATCGATATTGTTGTGGGCCACGGTATTGCGGAAGACGTTGCCCTCGCCGGAGGTCAGCTTCGCGGCGAAGCCGTCGGCGTCCTCGCCGTCGGAGTCGACATTGTCGTGCGACTCCGACGGCGAGGAGTCGACATTGTCGTGCGACTCCGAGGACAGGACGAGGTTGTTCTTCGGCCACGTCTCCTCGGGGGCGTCGGCGGTGTAGCGCGACAGCTGCAGGCCGGTGTCGCGGTTGAGGCGCGTCACCACCCGCTCGATGATGTTGTCGTTGCCGCCCAAGAGGATGCCATTGTCGCCCGCGTGCTCGACGATGAGGCCGTAGAAGTGCCACCAGTCGCCGCCCATGGCGATCCCGCGGTTGGCGGAGTCCTCGGTCTGCGCCGAGAAGTTCAGCACCGGTGTCTCGCCGGGGTAGGCGGACAGGGTCTTGAGGGCGCCCTCGCTGCCGTCGTTGCCTGGTTCGATGTAGACCGTCTCCGAGTAGTCGTACTGGCCGTCGCGCATGTAGATCGTCCCGCCGGGTTCGACGCCGGTGAGCGCCGTGGCGAGTGTGGTCGGGTCCTCTTCGGTCCCGGCCGCGCCGTCGGCGCCGTTCGGGGCCACGTAGATCGCGCCCTCGACCTGTTGTGCGGCCGTGTCCGGGGCGGCCGCCTCATCGGTCTCGGCGTTGGCCGATGTCATGGCGAACATGGTCGCCGAGGCGGCGAGCAGGCCCGCTGAGCTGACCGCGATGGCCGCCCTAACGCTTCTTTTCCGAGACATGTCGTCCCTTCCCTGGTTTGTCGGAATATTCACAAATGTGAATAGACAAATCGACCATATGGCAAGGGTTTTCATCGTGTCAAGGGTTCTGGTGCAACCGCTTGTATGCGATTTCGATGCCCGGGCTCCGTTCCCGTTCAGAGGGCGATCGGCCGATCACGGAGCGATGAACTTCAATACATCTCCGATAATTTCCGGAAGTTATTGACGTATTGCGGGGCGACGGTCCATACTCGATAAATCGACACTCATCTATGAATGTCGGCCTGGACCGCCCTGCGCGATCCATACCACCTGTAACCCCTCACCTCATCAAGAGGAAGCAAGCGACATGGTCGATAACCCTTCTCGCAACCCCTTTGGCCGCAGGAGCCTCCTGCTCGGCGGGGCCGGCGCCCTGGCGCTCGGTGCCTCCGGCATCCTGATGCCCGGTACCGCGGGCGCCGCCACCGTCGTCAACTCGAACCAGACCGGCACGAACAACGGCTACTACTTCTCGTTCTGGACCGACGCCCCCGGGTCGGTGTCCATGAGCATGGGCGACGGCGGCCAGTACAGCACCCAGTGGAGCAACACCGGCAACTTCGTCTGCGGCAAGGGCTGGGCCAACGGCAGCCGCCGGGCCGTGGCCTACTCCGGCAGCTTCAACCCCTCCGGCAACGGGTACCTGTGCCTGTACGGGTGGACGTCGAACCCGTTGGTGGAGTACTACATCGTGGAGAGCTACGGCTCCTACAAGCCCACCGGCGACTACAAGGGAACGGTCAACGACGGCGGCACGTACGACATGTACCAGACGATGCGGTACAACCAGCCGTCCGTCGAGGGCACCAAGACGTTCCCGCAGTTCTGGAGCGTCCGGCAGTCCAAGCGCTCCAGCGGCACCATCAACACCGGCACCCACTTCGACGCCTGGGCCCGCGCGGGCATGAACCTGGGGTCCTTCAACTACTACATGATCATGGCGACGGAGGGCTACCAGTCGAGCGGCAACTCGAATATCACGGTCGGCAGCACCGGCGGCGGCGGTGGAGGCGGCGGTTCCTGCGCCGCGACGCTGTCGGCCGGCCAGCAGTGGAGCGACCGGTACAACCTCAACGTCTCGGTCTCGGGCAAGAGCGACTGGCGGACGGTGCTGAACGTGCCTTCGCCGGCGAAGGTCATCGCCACCTGGAACTGCAACGCCACCTGGCCCTCTGCGCAGCAGATGGTCGCTACGCCCAACGGCAACGGCAATAACTTCGGACTCACGATCCAGGCCAACGGCAACTGGAACTGGCCGTCGGTCTCCTGCAGCTAGGCGGTGTTCAAGGTCCCTCTGGGAAACGGATGAAGAAGGCCGGCGCGGCGACCTCGGTCGCCGCGCCGGCGCCGTCTCAGGCGGCAGCCAGGCCGCCGAGGTCGGGCGATTCGAGGACGTTGCGCAGCACCACGACCGCGGCGCCGACCGCGGCGGCCTGGGAGACATTGTCGGCCAGTTCGGCCTTGACGCTGTGGACGTGGCGCATGAACACCGACCGGTCCAGCACGTCCTGGATGACGTCCCGGTAGAGGGGGCCGACCTCGGTGAAGGCGTTCCCGGCGAGCACGACGCCGCGGACGTCGAAGAGGTTCACCAGCGTCACGGTCGCGACCGCGAGCATCTGCGTCGACATCTCGATGAGCTCGGCCGCGTCCGGGTCGCCGGAGGCGGCGGCGCGGCCGATGGTGGAGAAGTCGGCGAGCGGGTCCTTGCCGAGACCGAGCCGTTCGGTCAGCGCCGGATCGCGCAGGGCCCGTTCGGTGACCGAGATCGGGCCGGCGAGGGTGTCGAGACAGCCGCGGTTGCCGCAGCCGCACCGCTCCCCGAGGGCGTCGACGGAGATGTGGCCGAGTTCGACGCCGTTCGAGGTCGCGCCCCGGTACGGGTGCCCGTCGAGGATGACGCCGGATCCGATGCCGCCGGCCATGAAGACGACGGCGAAGCTCGAGGGCGCGCCGCCGAAGGTCCGCACGCCGATCCCGGCGGCGGTGGCGTCGTTCTCGATCGCGACCGGCAGCCCCGTCGCCTTCGAGAGCGTCTCGGCGAGCGGGAACCGCTGCCAGGCCGGGGTCGGCTGCGGCGTGAGCAGGACTCCCGCCTCGCGGTCCTGCGGGCCGTACGTGGCCAGGCCGAGGCCGAGCACGTCCGAGCGGTCGATGCCCGCGGACTTCAGCAGGGCCTCCAGGTGCTCGGCGAACTCGGCGATGAGCAGGCCCGGTTCGCGCTCCCCGGGTCCGGGCATCTCCCGTTGCGCCACAATGTGACCGGCGAGGTTCACGATGACGCCGAAGGCCGAGTACCGGTCGTACTGGATGCCGGCCATGTAGCAGGCGTCGGGCCGCAGGCCGAGGAGCCTGCGCGGGGTGCCGCGGCTGGTGGGGGCGGTGCCGACCTCGTGGACGAAGCCGAGCGCGACGAGCTTGCGGACGGCGTGCGTCATGGTGGCCTGCGTCAGGCCGGTCGCCTCGGCCAGTTCCACCCGGCTGATGGTCCCCTTCTCGCGGATCAGGTCGAGCACGATGGCCAAAGTGGGCAGGCGAGTGTCCGAACCGAACGCTCTCAATGGGGCCTCCGTAGCTGGGTGGTCACCTCGTGTACCAGGCGATACAGGCCACAATACTTGAGGCGTCCCTGGCGCAGGACAGCGAAAGGGACGGACCCGGGGACGCATGCTCGCCCCGGGCCCGGCCCGCATTCGGATTCGTCAGGCGGCGGTCAGGTGCAGCACCAGCGCCTGCACCGGCCACAGCCCCGGCAGTTGCAGGCCGACCTCGGCGAGGACGCGGCCGGGGAGCTCGACCGGTTCGCCACCGAGCCAGGCCGGGGTCGTCCAGCCCCACTTGGCGTCGCCGATCTCGCTTCGCACCGTGACGTGGTAGCGGCGGTCGGGGTCCAGGCCGTCGAGGCACAGCCGCTCGGCCTGCGCCTCCTCCAGCGAGGCCACCGTGGCGACGGTGAACACCGCCTCCGAACGGTCGGGCGCCACGACGCCCCGCACGCGCAGCGCCGGGTCGCACGAGTCGAGGTGGACGACGCTGCCGGTGTGCAGCAGCGACCGCAGTTCCTTGTACAGGGAACCGAAGCCCGTGATCCGCTCGGTCTCCTCCTCGTCGCAGGACAGGATGTCCCACTCGAATCCGGCCGAGCCCTGCAGCGAGGTCGCGATGCGGTACGGCAGCGATGTGGCCCGCCCAGTCGAGTGGGCGGGGGAGGGGCCGACGTGCGCGCCGATGAGCTCCGGCGGGAGCACCAGCTCGGTCCAGCGCTGGATCTCCTGGCGTTCGACCGGGTCGTTGGAGTCGGAGGCCCACACCCGGTCGGTGTACTGGAGGATCCCCAGGTCGGTACGGGCACCGCCGGAGGAGCAGGACTCGATCTCCAGGCCCGGGTGGTCGGTCTTGAGCCGCTCGATCAGGCGGTAGGCCGCGCGGGTCTGCTCATGGACGCCCGGGGCGCCGTCGTGGACCGCCTCGACCAGGTCCCGATTGTGGTCCCACTTGATGAAGTCGATGCCAAGGCGCTCGACCAGGGCGGACATCTGCTTGCAGATGTACTCGTACGCTTCGGGATTGGCCAGGTCCAGCACGTACTGGGTGCGGAAGGACAGCTCCGCGGGGGAGGGCACGGAGGCCGGGTTGGCCAGGAGCCAGTCCGGGTGGCTGCGTGCCAGGTCGGAGTCCAGGTTGACCATCTCGGGTTCGAACCACAGCCCGAACTGCATGCCGAGGGAGTGGACGAGCTCGGCCAGCGGTTCGAGGCCGTCCGGCCACACCGCGGCGTCGACCTCCCAGTCGCCCAGGCCGACCCGGTCGTCGCGGCGGCCGAGGAACCAGCCGTCGTCCAGCACGAACCGCTCGACGCCGACGGCCGCCGCCTTGCGGGCGAGCTCGGAGACTCGGGCGGGATCGTGGTCGAAGTAGACCGCCTCCCAGGTGTTGAGCACCAGCGGGCGCGGCGAGGCCGGGTGGTGCGGGCGGGCCCGCATCCAGGTGTGGAAGCGGTCGGCGATGCCGTCGAGACCGGCTCCAGACCAGGAGAAGTACGCCGTCGGGGTGCGGTGGGACTCGCCGGATGCCAGCCGGATCTCGCCGGGGCGCACCAGCTCGCCCGCGCCGAGCGCGGTGACGTGCTCGGTGGCGCGGTCGGTGCGGTGGCGCACGTCCGCGCTCCAGCCCAGGTGCACCGCCCACACGTCGCCGCCGCGATTGCGCGGAGTTCCATTGGAGGCCAAGGTGACCCATGGGGCGTCGTGTCCGCCGCGGCCACGCCTGGACTCGCGGATGGTGGTGCCGCGCGGCATCGGGGTCGTCAAGGGGGCCTTCTCGCGGGCCCAGCGGCCGGAGAACGTGGTGACGTGGTCGGCCGCCTTCGGCACCGGCAGGGTCGCCTCCAACCAGGCGACCTCCACCGCTTCGCCGCCGGTGTTGTGGAGCTCGTGGTCGAGCAGGACCAGCCCGCCCGCGCCGATCTCCAAGCGCACGACCAGCTTCAGGCCGGCGGTCTCATCGACGGCCACGACCTCGGCCGCCGCCTCACCGGTCGCATCGACCTGGGCGCTCCAGCGCGGATAGAGCGGCCGACCGCCCCGGGTGGCGAGCAGGCCCGGTCGACCCGACCAGCCGTCGGAGTCCTGCGGCACCAGGGGAAGCCGCCAGGCCGCGTCGAGCGTGCCCGGTGCGGTCTGGCGAAGGGCCGCGCGGTCGAGCGCGGCCAGGTCGGACGCCTCGAGAGGACCGAGGTCGCGTCCCCAGTGGATCACTGAGGGCAGGCCCGTGCTCGGATTGGAGAGGATCAGGGCGACGCCGTCGCGGCGCAGCAGGGTCCAACTTCGGGTGTTCATCGGTCTCCTTCAGAGGTCGGGATGGTTTCCAAGGCATCCGCCGATGGCCGGGGAACCCGGGCATCGATCGGCATCGTACGCAACACGTGGAGCGCGCCGCCGATCGCGGCGGCAGTGTCGACGTTGGTGGATATGAGAACCTCAGGGCGGCTCAGCGTCCGGCTGAGCGCGCGCAGTTCCAGCTCGGCGGCGATGTGCCGCCGGTACAGGGGTCCGGCGGTCACGAACGCCGGACCGGCCAGGACGATCGTGTCCAGGTCGAAGAGGTTGACGAGCGTGACCGCGGCCTGCCCGATCCAACGCGCCGACCGCTCCAGCAGCGCGCCGGCGGCCTCGTCCCCGCCGCGCCAGGCCCGGGCCACGCGTTCGAAGTCGACCAGGGTGGTGTCGTGCGCACCCCGGACCCCGAGTCGTTCGGCCAGATCCCCGTCCGCCAGCACCTGATCCACCACCGCTCGCGGGCCCGCTTCCGCCTGCGCGCAACCGCGATTGCCGCACACGCACGGCTCCCGTCCCTCGCTGAGGGCGACGTGGCCGATCTCGACCGCGTTCGAGGCGCGGCCCCGGTAGCTCTCGCCGTCCACGATGACGCCGCCGCCGATACCCGAGGCCATGTAGATCAGGCCGAAGGTGTCGGTGGGAACGGCGCCGGCCCACTGCTCGCCGAAGGCCGCCGCCGTGGCGTCGTTCTCCAGCAGGACCGGGAGTCCGAGCCGCTTCGACAGCGTCTCGGTGAGTGGGAACTCCAGCCATTCGGGCTCGGGCTGGGCCGTCAGCAACACGCCCCGCTCCCGGTCCTGCGGACCGTGGGTGACCAGGCCGGCGCCCAAGACCCGGTCGGTCGGGACGCCTGCGCTGCGCAGGAGCGCGGTGACGTGTTCGGCCAGCGCGGCGAGCGTCGTCTCCGGTCCGTCGCCGCCCGATCCGCGCAGGCTGGCGCCGGCGATCCGGTCGCCGGCGAAGTCGAGCACGACGATCGTGGTGGTGGTCAGGTCGACCTGGATGCCGACGGCGTACCAGGCGCCCGCGTTGAGTTCGAGGAGGCGTCGGGGCTGGCCGCGGCCCTGCTGCTGGTCGCGTCCGGTCTCGTGGACGAGGCCGTCGTCGATGAGGCGGCGCACGACATTGGTGATGGTCGCGGGCGTCAAACCGGTGCGCTCGGCGAGCTCGACGCGGCTGAGGGTTCCCCGCGTGCGCAGGAGGTCGAGCATGCGGCCGGCGGTGGTGACGCGGCCGTCCTCGATGTGGGGCATGTCGGGTGCTCCTTGCACGGCGTTCATCGAAACTTCTTCTTGACACCTTTAATTTAACGCGTTAATAATAGTTCCGACGCTCGGTACGGGCGCCACCCCTCCAGTTCCGCGGGCGACGAGGCCCCGGATTCGAAAGGACGAAGATGTCACTCAATACCGGAATGCGGCGTCGCGGCGCAGGTGCGCTCGCGGCTGCGGCCTCGATCGGCCTGCTGCTGTCCGCCTGCTCGGGCTCCAGCGGAAACGGCGGCACTGGGGACCCCTCCACCCTGGTCGCCTACACCGGTCAGGCCGGCGACTACCAGATCAACTTCAACCCCTTCTCGCCCTCCAAGATCGGTGGCCTCGGCACGATCTACGAGCAGCTCTTCTTCTACAACAAGGCCGAGGTCGCCGAGCCCGTGCCGCTGCTGGGCACCGAGCAGGCCTGGAACGAGGACGGCACCGAACTCTCCCTCACCCTGCGCGAGGACGTCACCTGGAGCGACGGCGAGGCGTTCACCGCCGACGACGTCGTCTTCACCTTCGAGATGGTGAAGGAGAACCCGTCGATCAACAGCGGCGGCTTCGACGGCGAGGTCACCGCCGTCGACGACACCCACGTCACCTTCACCTTCGCGGACCCCGCGTTCGTCAAGGGCCCCGACCTGATGGGCAACACCCCGATCGTCCCCGAGCACCTGTGGAAGGACGTCAACCCCGTCGAGGACGTCGTTGAGAAGCCGGTCGGCACCGGGGCGTACGTGCTGGACGAGTTCAAGCCGCAGGCGTTCACCTACCAGACCAATGCGGACTACTGGGGCGGCGAGCCGGAGATCAAGAACATCCGCTTCGTCGCGCTCTCGGGCAACCAGGCCGGCGCCGACGCGATCGCGGCCGGGACCATCGACTGGCAGACCGGTCCGATCCCCGACATCCTCAACACCCACGAGAACTTCCCGAACTACGACGCCTACACGCAGTGGCAGAACCAGATGACGCTGTCGACGTGTTCGAGCGCCGAAATGGGTTGCGAAGGGCCGCAGACCGATCCGGCGGTGCGGCACGCGCTGTACTACGCGATGGACCGCACGCAGCTGAACAACCTCGCGTTCATGGACACCGCCGCCGCGGAGTCGCCGGCGTTCACGCTGACCCCCAGCCAGGACGGCTTCGTCTCGGACGCCGTCGAGGAGAAGACCGTGCCGATGGAGCCCGACCCGGGCCAGGCCTCGCAGATCCTGGAGGAGGCCGGCTGGGCCAAGGGCGAGGACGGCATCTACGAGAAGGACAGCGAGCGCCTGTCGCTCACGGTCGAGGTCGTCACCGGCTGGACCGACTACATCACCGCGCTGGACACGATCGCCTCCCAGGCCGCCGAGGCCGGTATCGAGGTCAAGTCCTCGCAGTCGTCGTGGAACGAGTGGACCGAGAAGAAGGGCTCGGGCAGCTACGAACTCGTCATCGACTCGCTGTGGCAGGGCCCCGCGCCCGACCCGTACTACGTCTACAACTACTTCTTCGACTCCAGCTCCGGCGCGAAGGTCGGCGAGAGCGCGGGCAACAACTACGCGCGCTACAACAACCCCGTGGTGGACGAGGCCGTCGCCGAGCTCGCCCTGATCGACCCCGAGGACGCCGAGGCGCGTCAGCCCCACTTCGACACGATCCAGGAGGAGATCGTGCGCGACATGCCCTACATCCCGGTCCTGACCGGTGGCACCACGAGCGTGTGGAACACCTCGAAGTTCTCCGGCTGGCCCTCGGACGACGACCTGTACGCCTTCCCGGCGGTCTGGTCGGCCTTCGACGCCGCCGAGATCTTCAAGCGCCTGGAACCCCAGGGCTAGATGGGTGGTCGCCGATTGTGCAGGAGCATTGCCCGGTCTATTTTCCCGCTCCCGTCGTTATCGAACATCCGTTTACAACTTTCGGTAGGCGGACATTCGGACGCCTAGGGAGCGGAAAAATATCCTCGGGCACTGCGGGCCTCCCCAATCGACGACCACCCATCTGGCACCCCCGTCGCCCCCGAAGGAGAACGCCTTGAGCTACTTCCTGCGCAAAATCGGCTTCTACGCCGTCGCCCTGTGGGCGGCCCTGACGCTGAACTTCGCGATCCCACGTCTGCTCCCGGGCAACCCGGTCGACATCCTGCTGGCCAAGCTCCAGCAGCGAGGCGGCACGGTGAGCCCCGAAGCCAGGAAGGCCTATGCGCTTCTCCTCGGGGGCGACGACTCCGAACCACTGTGGAACCAGTACGTCCGCTACCTGAACAACCTGATGCACGGGGACCTGGGCGTCTCGGTCAGCTACTACCCGGCCCCGGTGACCGAGGTGATCGGGCAGTCCATTCCATGGACGATCGTCCTGGTGGGGCTCTCGACCATCATCGCCGCGATCCTCGGCGTGGGCCTCGGCGCCTTCGTCGGGTGGAAGCCGGGCACCTGGCTCGACTCGCTCATCCCCGCCACCACCCTGCTCGCGGCCGTGCCGTACTTCTGGCTGGCGCTGCTGCTGACCTACCTGCTGGCCCGGGTGCTGGGGTGGTTCCCGTTCCAGGGCGGCTACGACGTCGTCCTCACGCCCGGCTGGAACCTCGAGTTCATCGGCTCGGCGATCCAGTACGGCTTCCTGCCGGCGCTGACGATCGTGCTGGCGTCCATCGGCGGCTGGCTGCTGGGGATGCGCAACATGATGGTGTCGACCCTGTCGGAGGACTACATCCTGACCGCCGAGGCGAAGGGGCTGACGCCGCGCAAGATCCTGCGCTCCTACGCCTCCCGCAATGCCGTCCTGCCGTCGGTGGCCGGCTTCGCCATCTCGCTCGGGTTCGTCGTCTCCGGCTCGGTCATCACTGAGCAGGTGTTCTCCTACCCGGGCATCGGCAGCCGCCTGCTGGGCGCGGTCCAGAACAACGACTACGCGCTCATGCAGGGCGTCTTCCTCTTCATCACCCTCGCAGTGCTGGGTGCCAACCTCGTGGTCGACCTGCTGTACGGCCTGATCGACCCGCGCACCCGCGCCCGGAACTGACGGGAGATCCACTCATGACGAACCTGAACTCCAAGGCCGTGGCCTCGGCGGCCGACAGCGCGGAAATGCTCGCCGAAACGGCTGAACAGGACGGCGGCCCCGTCCGCTCAGGCTGGCGGATGCTGCTGCCCACCATGACGCCCTGGCTGGCCGTCGGCCTCATCCTCATCGGCTCCATCACCCTGTTCGGCCTCCTCGGGCCGTTCCTGGTCGGCGACCCGACCACCATCCGCGACCAGGGACTGACCGGGCCGTCGTCGGAATTCTGGCTCGGCACCACCCAGACCGGCCAGGACGTGCTGGCCCAACTGGCCTACGCCACCCGCGGCTCGCTCCAGATCGGCGTCATCGTCGGCCTGCTCGCGACCGCCCTGTCGTCCTTCTTCGGCATCTACGGCGCCTACCGCGGCCGCGCCATCGACGAGGCCTTCTCGCTGCTCACCAACGTGTTCCTGGTGATCCCCGGCCTGCCGCTGGTCATCGTCATCTCCGGGTTCGTCCCGCAGGAGAGCCGCGGACTGTGGACGATCGCCGTGGTCCTGGCAGTCACCAGCTGGGCCGCCGCCGCCAGAGTGCTGCGCGCCCAGACGCTCTCGGTCCGCAGCCGCGACTACGTGGCCGCCTCCCAGGTCTCGGGCGAACGCTCCTGGCGCGTCATCGTCGTGGAGATCCTGCCCAACCTGCTGCCGGTCATCGCCTCCCAGTTCGTGTTCGCCGTCATCGCCGCGATCCTGAGTGAGGCCGGCCTGTCCTTCATCGGCCTGGGCGCCTCCAACTCCTCCACCCTCGGCACCATGCTCTTCTACGCGCAGAACGGGTTCGCCCTGCCGCTCGGCGCCTGGTGGTGGTTCATCCCGCCGGGCCTGATCATCGCCCTGTTCGGCATGGGACTGTCCCTGGTCAACTTCTCCATCGACGAGATCATCAACCCCAAGCTCAAGAACCTGCGCCTGCACCGCAAGCGCGCCCGCCGGGCCCTGCGCCTCGAACGCGAACTCGCCCGCGGCACCCGGGCCGAGAACCCGGCCGCCGGCCCCACCGCAGAGGAGTCCGCCCGATGACGATACCGACGCAAACCCGCCGCGCGGCCCGGACCGAACCCGTCCTCACCGTCGCAGACCTCACCGTCGTCTACGAGACCGACGAGCCGGTCACCGCCGTCAAGGACGCGGCCCTCACCCTCCACCGAGGCGAAATCCTGGGCCTCGCGGGCGAATCCGGCTGCGGCAAGACCACCCTCGCCTACGCCGTCAACCGGCTGCACCGCCCGCCGGCGCGGATCGCCTCCGGCCGCATCACCTTCCACGACTCCGACGGCACCGACACCGACATCCTGGCCCTCGAGGCCGACGAGCTACGCGCCTTCCGCTGGAACAAGCTGTCCATGGTCTTCCAGGGCGCCATGAACGCGCTCAACCCCGTCACGACCGTGCGGGCCCAGCTCAAGGACACCCTCCTGGCGCACCGGCCCGGCATGTCCCGCAAGGAGATCCGCGAACGCTCCGAGGACGTGCTGAACCGCGTCGGCGTCGACCCCCGGCGCCTCGGCTCCTACCCGCACGAACTCTCCGGCGGCATGCGCCAGCGCGTCATGATCGCCATGGCCATGCTGCTCGAACCGCAGATCATGATCATGGACGAGCCCACCACGGCGCTCGACGTCGTCGTCCAGCGCGACATCCTCCGCGAGATCGTCCGCCTCCGCGACGAACTCGACTTCGCCGTCGTCTTCATCACCCACGACCTCCCGCTGCTGCTGGAGATCAGCGACCGCATCGCCGTCATGCTCAGGGGCGAGATCGTGGAACTCGACACCGCCGAACGCCTCTACCGCGAAGCGAGCCACCCCTACACGCAGAAGCTCCTGGGCTCCTTCCCGAGCCTGTCGGGAGCGCGCGGCGCCTTCATCCGCACCGGCATCGATGAAACCGGCACTGACGAGACCGACACCCCCGCCGCCGACCCGATCGAGGAGCAGGCATGACCAGCGTCCACGTGACCAACCTGGTGAAGGACTACACGCTCCGAACGGGGCTGAAGCGGACCCGCCTGCGCGCGGTCGACCACGTCAACCTCGAACTCGTCCCGGGCCGCACCGTCGCGCTGGTGGGGGAGTCGGGCTCGGGCAAGTCCACCATCGCCAAGATCCTCACCCGAATGGAAAGGCCCACTTCGGGAACCGTCGAGGTCAAGCTCGACGACGGCACCGCCGTGTCCAAGGCGGGATACCGGCGCGAAGTCCAGATGGTCTTCCAGGACCCCTTCGCCTCGCTCAACCCGTTCCACTCCATCGAGCACCACATCGCCCGCCCACTGCGCATCCACGGCCGCACCGCCACCAAGCAGGAGACGCACGAGCGCGTGCTCGAAATGCTCGAGCGGGTCAACCTCTCCCCGGCACCGAATCTCGCGCCCCGCCGCCCCCACGAGCTCTCGGGCGGGCAGCGCCAGCGCGTCGCCATCGCCCGCGCGCTCGCCCCCGGCGCGAGGGTGCTCATCGCCGACGAGCCGGTCTCGATGCTCGACGTCTCGATCCGCCTCGGCGTGCTCAATCTGCTGGGGCGCTTGCAGAGAGAGGACCGGCTCGCCGTCCTCTACATCACCCACGACCTGGCCACGGCCCGCCACTTCTCCGACGAGATCGTGGTGCTCTACCGAGGCCGCGTGGTCGAACGCGGGCCCGCAGACGCGGTCATCCTCGACCCGCACCACGACTACACCAAGCTGCTGGCGCTGGCCGCCCCCGACCCCGAGCGGCCCGGCAGCATGACGGCGGACGAGCCGATCGATCGCGACGCCATCGACAACAGCGTCTGCTACGACCACTTCGCCGGTGAATGGCGTGAGGCCGGGGTCCCCGCCGCCGCGCAGTCGGAGGCGACCCGATGAACGAGATCCGCGAAAGTGCGGTGCCCGTGAGCATCCCCGCCAAGCCCCCGGCTCCGCCGCTGGTGCACCTCGCCGACGGCCTGGCCTTCGGCGGCGACTACAACCCGGAGCAGTTCGACAGAGCCGTGTGGGACGAGGACGTGCGCCTCATGCGCGAGGCCGGCGTCAACCTGGTGACCTTGGGCGTCTTCGCCTGGGGCACCGTGGAGGTCGCCGACGGCGTATGGGACTGGTCCTGGCTGGACGACGCCCTGGAGCTGCTGCACCGCAATGGGATCGGCGTCGACCTCGCCACCCCGACGGCCGCGCCGCCGAGCTGGCTCCTGGCCGCCCATCCCGACATCGCGCCCGTCCTGATCGACGGCTACCGCGAACCGCCCGGCGGGCGTAATGCCTGGTGCCCGGCCTCGCCGGTGTACCGCCGGTACGCGCTGCGGCACGTCGAGGCGCTGGCCGAGCGCTTCGGCCGCCACCCGGCCGTGCGCCTGTGGCACGTCGGCAATGAGCTCGGCGGCGGCAATGCCCGCTGCTACTGCGACGGCTCCGCCGAGGCGTTCCGCGAGTGGCTGAAGGATCGCCGCGGGAGCCTGGACGAGGTCAATGCCGCGTGGGGGACCGACCAATGGGGACACCGCTTCGGCCGGTGGGAGGAGATCCTGCCGCCGCGCGGACGCCACGGCGCCCCCAACCCCGGGCTGTTCCTCGACTACGAGCGCTACAACTCGGACGCGCTGCTCTCGCACTACCTGGCGGAGAAGGAAGTCCTGCAACGGCACTCGGACGCGCCCGTCACGACGAACCTGATGGTCGGCGCGGGAGCCCAGGTCGTGGACTACGCGTCGTGGGCTCCGCACACCGCCGTCGCCGCGAACGACCACTACACCCTGGTGGACGATCCGCTGCGGGAGCAGGACCTGGCCTTCGCCGGAGACCGGATGCGCGGAATGTTCTGTGACCGGCGCCCCTGGCTGCTCATGGAGAGCTCCACGGGCGGCCCGAGCTGGCAGCAGCGCAACCGCGCCAAGGACCCCGGTGAGATCGTGCGGCACTCCCTCGGGCACGTCGCGCGCGGCTCCGACGGCGCGATGTTCTTCCAATGGCGGGCGTCGACGGCCGGGGCCGAGCAGTTCCACTCCGCGATGCTGCCCCACAGCGGCACCCGCTCGCGCGTTTGGCGCGAGGTCGTGGAGCTCGGCGGCCACCTGCGCTCGCTCGCCGAGATCCAGGGGACCACGGTGGAGCCCGCGCGGGCCGCGATCGTGGTGGACGATGTCGCCGGATGGGCGCTCCGGCACGGCCTCAAGCCGCACCGCGCGCTCTCCTACGGTCGCGAACTGCGCCAATGGCATCGGGTGCTGTGGGAGCGGGGAATCCTGTGCGACGTGGTGTCACCCTGGAGCGACTTCGAGGACTACGACCTGGTCATCGTTCCCACGCTGCTGGTGGTCTCGGACGAGAATTCCGACGACGCCGCCCAGCGGCTGCGCGATGTCCCCGTTCACGGCGGCACCCTGGTGGTCACCTACCTCTCCGGCATCTGCGACGCCGACAACCAGGTGATCCCCGGCGGCTTCCCCGGCGCGTTCCGGGACGTCCTCGGCGCCTGGAGCGACGAGTTCTACCCGCTCCAGCAGGGCGAGCAGGTGACGCTGGACAACGGTGCCGCCGTGGAGGAATGGACCGAACGCGTCTACCTCGAGGGCGCCGAGCCGGTGCTGTCCTACGCCACGGGCCCGCTGGCCGGCGGGCCCGCCGTCACCCGCCACGCAGTGGGAGAGGGCGCCGCCTGGTACGTCTCCGCGCACCTGGCCCCCGAAACCATCGACGACCTCGCCGGGCGGCTCGCCGCGGAGGCCGGACTCGAGCCGGTGATCGAGGCCGGCCCCGGCGTCGAGGCGGTGCGCCGGGTGGGCCCCGGGGCCTCATACCTGTTCCTGCTCAACCACTCAGGCGCCGATCAGACCGTGGCCGCCACCGGGCACGACCTGCTCACCGGCACCGATCTCGGGCCCGTGCTCATCGTCCCGGCCGGGGGCGTGCGGGTGCTGCGCGAGAGCGCCGCCTGAAACGACCACGGGACCGACGCGCCCGAAGCATGACCGCTTTCCCACCGACTCGGAGGACCTGACATGACCTACCTGCCCTCGACCTTCCGCGCCCTCCACGAGGGTTGGACGATCACCGCCGCCGACCTGGCCGCCACCGCCCCCGAGGCCGTCGCCGGACCGCTCGCGGCCGGGATTCCGGCAGCCGTGCCGGGGGAGGCGCACCTGGACCTGGTCCGGGCGGAGCTGATCGCCGACCCGTTCGACGGCGACAATGAGGCCGCGCAGCAGTGGATCGGCGACACCGCCTGGCGCTTCGCCACCTCGTTCACCTGGACGGACGCGGGCGAGGACCGCCACGACCTGGTGGCCCACGGCCTGGACACCGTCGCCACAGTGGAGATCAACGGCACCGTGGTGGGGCGCACCGAGAACATGTTCCGCACCTACCGCTGGGACGTGCGCGAGGCGCTGCGCGAGGGCGAGAACACCCTCACCGTCACCTTCGCCGCGCCGATCCCCGAAACCGAGGTCCGGGCCGAGCGGGACGGCGCCCTGCCCAGCACCAACCACCACGAGTACAACCAGCTCCGCAAGATGGCCTGCTCGTTCGGCTGGGACTGGGGCATCGACGTCGCGGGCGCCGGGATCTGGAAGCCGATCGGGATCGAGTCCTGGTCGGGCGTGCGCATCGCGTCGGTGCGACCGCTGGTCGACGTCGTGGAGACCGACGGCGTCCTGTCCGCGCACGTGGAGATCGAACGCGCCGAAGGCGACTCGGCTCCGGTCCCGCTCGCCGTCACGGTGACCGGCCCCGCGGGCGAGGCGCTGGAAGCCCGCGGCACCGTGCCCGCCGGTGAGATGTCCGCGGTAGTGACCGTGACGGTCCCTGACGTCGAGCGCTGGTGGCCGGTCGGCCACGGCGACCAGCCGCTGTACCGGGTGGACGTCGACGCCAACGGCGAGGCCGCCTGGAGCGGCCGCGTCGGATTCCGCACCGTCGAGCTGGACACCGCGCCCGACCCGTCGGGCGCCCCGTTCAACCTCAAGGTCAACGGCGAGCTGGTGCTGGTGCGCGGCGTGAACTGGATCCCCGACCACGCCTTCCTGACCGCGATCGACCGTGACCGGTACGCCCGGCGGGTGGACGACGCGCTGGAGGCCAATATCAACCTGCTGCGGGTGTGGGGCGGCGGCATTTTCGAGTCCGACGACCTCTACGACCTCGCCGACGAGCGCGGCCTGCTGATGTGGCAAGACTTCCTCTTCGCCTGCGCCGCATACAGCGAGGATGAGCCGATGCGCGCCGAGATCGAGGCCGAGGTGCGCGACAATGCCACCCGGCTCAGTCCGCACCCGTCCCTGGTGCTGTGGAACGGCAATAACGAGAACACGTGGGGCTCGGTCGACTGGGGTTGGGCGCACCGCCTCGACGGCCGCGGCTGGGGCGACGCGTACTACTCGGAGCTGCTGCCGAGCCTGCTGTCCGAACTGGACCCGACCCGGCCGTACTCCCCGGCCAGCCCGTACTCCTTCGGCGACTACCGCTACCCGAACGACGAGCGCTACGGCACGATGCACATCTGGGACGTGTGGAACCGCGTCGACTACTCGGTCTACGCCGACTACCGGCCGCGCTTCGTCTCCGAGTTCGGCTTCCAGGCGCCGCCCGCATGGTCGACCCTCGCCGCCGTGGTGCACGACGAACCGCTCGACCCGTTCGGCCACGAGATGCTCGTCCACCAGAAGGCGAACCTCGGCAATGCCAAACTCCAGCGCGGCTGGCAGGGCCACCTGCCCGACCCGAAGTCCATCAGGGACTGGCATTGGACCACGCAGCTGAACCAGGCCAACGCCATCCGATTCGGCGTCGAGCACTTCCGGTCGCTCACGCCCCACAACACCGGGGCGATCCTATGGCAGCTCAACGACAACTGGCCCGTGGTCTCCTGGGCCGCCGTCGACTTCAATGAGCACCGCAAGCCGCTGTGGCACTCCATGCGGGCCGCGTACGAGCCGCGCCTGGCCACCCTCCAGCCGCGCCCGTCGCAGGCCGCTCTCGAGAACGCCTGGGAGGGAACCGTACCCGAGTTCGACACCCTGGCGCTCATCCTGGTCAACGACACCGGCGCGGACTTCTCCGGCTCGTTCACCATCACCCGCGAGACCTTCGACGGGACCGTCCTCGCCAAGGCCCACGCCGACGCGAGCGTGAGCGCCCGGGGCGCCACCACGATCACCGTGCCCGCCGAGATCGCCGCCTTCGGAGACGCGGGCGCCGAGGTGATCGTGGCGGCCCCGGACGAGGAGGGCACGGGCTTCCGGACCGCCTTCCGCCACGGCGCCGAGACCGTCGACCAGCGGTTGGACCCGAGCCCGCTCCAGGTGACCACCGAGTCCGTCACAGGGGGTTGCATCCTGCACATGAAGGCGACATCCTTTGCACGGGAGATCTTCTGCCACACTGACACCGTCGACCCCGAGGCGAAGACCGACGGCGGGATGATCACCCTGCGGGCCGGGCAGATCGCCCGGATCCGCGTGACGTCGCCGAACGGCGGCGCCCCTGAGGCCTTCGCGGCGGCGCTGCGCTGCGCCAACGACCTGCTCTGACAACGTCTTTCGCTGCAAACGACCTTCTCTGACGAGGTGACGAGAACGTGATACTCCGCTGGTCCACCGGTGACCTGCTTTTCGAATTCACGGTGGGACCCGACGTCCCGGTGACGCTGGATTCGCTGCTCCCCGCAGCCTGCGCCCCGTACGGCCTGGACCTGATCCCGGACCCCGATCCGGGCCGCATCGACACCCCGCCGCTGGTCGAGGTGCAGGCGCTCGGCCACGGGCGCTTCCCCGGCAGCCACCGCTACAGCTCGACGGTGCTCGGATCGCGGCTGCGCTACACCTCGCACGAGACGGTCGACGGCGCGCTCCACCTCCACCAGACCGACGACGTCACCGACCTGCGCGTCACCAGCGTCATCAGCCCGCAGGGCCGGGTGGTGCGCGCCTGGACGGTGCTGCGGGCCGGGTCCGCGCCGGTCACCGTCCAGGCCGTGACCTCGCTGGTGATCGGCACCTTCGTCACCGACAGCTCGGTGGGCGTCGACGAACTCGACGTGCTGTGGGGCGACAGCGACTGGGTCGCCGAATCCCGCTGGCGGCGCTCGCCGCTGCGCGAGGTCGGCCTGCCCGCGATGGACCCGGCCGTCCACCACCACATGAACCGGGCCCGCATGGCCGTCACCACCCGCAGCTCCTGGTCGACCGGGGAGCGGCTGCCGACCGGGCTGATCGTCGAACGCGGCGGCGGGTACGGGCTGGGCTTCCAGATCGAGCACAACGGCGCCTGGCACTGGGAGATCGGCGAGGACCGGACCGGTGCGTCGCTGGCCTTGCTGGGGCCCACCGACGCCGAGCACCAGTGGAGCACCACGCTCGCGAGGGGGGAGGCCTTCGAGTCCGTCCCGGTGGCGGTGACGGTCGCCGACGCTCCGAACCCGGTCGACGCGGTGCTGGCGGAACTCACCTGGTACCGGCGCGCTCTGGTGGCGCGCACCGGAACCGCGGGCCACGAACGCCCCCTGCCGGTGATCTTCAACGACTACATGAACACCCTGATGGGCGACCCGACCACGGCAAAGATCCTGCCGCTGGCCGAGGCCGCCGCCCGGGCCGGATCGGACTACTACTGCATCGACGCCGGCTGGTACGACGACGCGGGCGGCTGGTGGGACGCCGTGGGGGAGTGGGAGCCGAGCGCGTCGCGCTTCCCCGGCGGCCTCGCGGAGGTCCTCGACCACATCAGGGGCCTGGACATGGTCCCGGGCATCTGGCTCGAACCGGAGGTCATCGGGGTGCGGTCCCCGCTCGCGGAGCGCCTGCCCGAGGACGCGTTCTTCCAGCGCGGCGGGCAGCGGGTCGTCGAGCACGGCCGCTACCACCTCGACATGCGCCACCCCGCGGCCGTCGCGCACCTGGACTCGGTGGTCGACCGCCTGATCGGCATGGGCGTCGGCTATTTCAAACTCGACTACAACATCATGCCCGGGCCCGGCACCGACGCGGGCGGCCTCGCGCCGGGAGCGGGACTGCTGGAGCACTGCCGGGCCTACCTGTCCTGGTTGGACGGCGTGCTCGCCCGCCACCCGGGCCTGCTGATTGAGAACTGCGCCTCGGGCGGGATGCGGGCCGACTACGCCACCCTCTCCCGACTCCACATCCAATCGACTTCGGACCAGCAGAATCCATTGCTGTACCCGCCGATCGCGGCGGCCACCCCCGCCTCGATCCTCCCCGAGCAGGCCGGCCACTGGGGCTACGCGCAGCCCGAGATGAGCTGGGAGGAATCGGCATTCACCCTCACCGCGGGCATCACCGGGCGGCTCTACCTCTCCGGACACCTCGCCACCATGGACGAGGAGCAGCTCTCGCTCGTGGCGAGTGGCGTCGCCGCACACCGCGAACTGCTGCCGTTCTCCGCCACCGCCGTCCCGTCCTGGCCGCTCGGGCTCGACCACCGCGGCCCCTGGCAGACATTCGGCCTGAACCGGGACGAGACCACCGTCCTGACCGTGTGGCGCCTGCCCGGCGCGCCCGACGCCCTCGAACTCCCCCTGCCCGCCCTGCGCGGACGCGAACTCGATTGCCGGCAGCTCTTTCCCGCACCGGAAACCGGTGGCATCGGGGCATGGGACGTCGCCTGGGACGCCGCATCCGGCGTCCTGCGCGTCGAAACGGACGTCCCGGCCCCGACCGCGCGCATCCTGCGCCTCCACGGTCCCGCGGACCGCGCCCCGAAGGACCAGCAGTGACCCCTTGGATCAATCAGGCGACCCACCGGGACTGGCTCGGCGCCGAAACCCTGCGGCTCCTCGCCTTCGGCTCCCGCGCCGGACTCCCCGAGGGCGGCGGCGCCTACCTCGACGCCGTCGGCAAACCCGATGCCGCGCAAGGCGTGCAGACGTGGATCACCGCCCGAACCGTCCATGTCTACTCGCTCGGCCACCTTCTCGGCGTCCCCGGGAGCGCCCCGGTCGCCCATGCCGCCATCGCCGGCCTGGTCGCCCGACTGCGCGACCCCGAACACGGCGGCTGGTTCCACGCCCTCGACTCAGGCGGCGTTCCCGACCGGGACGCGGGCAAGTCCTGCTACGACCACGCCTTCGTCCTCCTCGCCGCGGCCTCCGCCACTCTCGCCGAACGCGGCGGCGGCCGTTCCCTGCTGCGCCAGGCGTCGACCGTCTACCTCAAACGGTTCTGGGATGACGAGGCCGGGCTGCCGATCGACCTGTGGGACAACGCCTTCACCCGTCCCGACGACTACCGCGGTCTGAACTCCACCATGCACTCGGTCGAGGCGATGCTGACGGTGGCCGACGCCGTCGAAGCGCCCGAGGCCGCGCAGTGGCGCGAACGCGCGGCCCGCGCGGCCCGCTTCGTCGCCCGACTCGCCAAGGACCACGACGGCCTCCTCCCCGAGCACTTCGGCCCCGACTGGACCCCCGACCTCGAACTCAACCGAGACAGGCCCGACGATCCGTTCAAGCCCTTCGGCGCCACCCCCGGCCACGGCCTCGAATGGGCCCGACTGCTGCTGCACGTCGAAGCCGCCGGGGGCGAGGACGACGAGCTGGCCGGGGCGGCGATGCTCCTGTTCAATCGGGCGGTGGCCGACGGCTGGGCCCCCGACGGGACGGAGGGCTTCGTGTACACCGTGGACTGGGACGGCGCTCCCATGGTGCGCCAACGCATGCACTGGGTGCTGGCCGAGGCCATCGCCGCCGCCGCCGCGCTGCACCGCCGCACCGGTGAACGCCGCTACGCCGACTGGTACGCCGCCTGGTGGAACTACGCCGAGGAGCACCTGATCGACCGCGACGGCGGTTCGTGGAGGCACCAGCTCGATGAGCACAACCGCCCGGCGACCACGGTCTGGCCCGGCAAGCCCGACCTCTACCACGCGATCCAGGCGACGCTGCTGCCCCGGCTGCCGCTGGCGCCGATGCTCGCCCGCGCGGTGCGCGACGGCATGATGGACTCGGCGCAGGCCGGAACGAACGCGGAGGCGAAGGCATGAACGAACGAGCGGACTCACCGGGAGCGGTGATCGTGATCGGCGAGACGCTGATCGACGTGCTCCCGACCGCCGACGGCGGCGTGCGCGAGCTCCCCGGCGGCAGCCCCGCCAATGTGGCCGTCACGCTGGGGCGCCTCGGCCGCGCCCCGGTGCTGGTGACGACCCTCGCCGACGACGAGCGCGGGGCCGCGGCCCTGCGCTGGCTCCAGGACTCCAAGGTGCAGATGGCGGCAGAGACCCCGGCGACCGGCCGCACCTCCACCGCCGTGGTGCACCTGGCCGAGGACGGCTCGGCGAGCTACGACTTCGACCTCACCTGGGACCTGGACTCCGCCTTCCTCGCGCGGACCCCGGGGATCGACGGCGCCGCCGTCGTGCACGCCGGATCCATTGCGACCGTGCTCGATCCGGGCGCCTCGGCCGTGGAGGAGACGATGCGCGCCGCGCGCGGCAGGGCGCTGGTGACCTTCGACCCCAATGCGCGCCCGGCCATCACCCCGGACCTCGCGCCGGTGCTGGAACGCGTCGAACGCCTCGTCGCCGCGAGCGACGTCGTCAAGGTGTCGGAGGAGGACCTCGCCTGGTATCACCCGGGCGCCGACCCGGTGGACGTGGCCCGCACCTGGGCGACGTCCGGGCCGGTCCTGGTCGTGGTGACTCTCGGCGAGGGGGGCAGCGTGTTCGTGCGCGGCGGCGGCGTCCTGCCCATCCCCGGCATCGCCGTGGCCGTGGCCGACACGATCGGCGCCGGCGACACCTTCATGGGCGCCCTCATCGACATCCTCATGGACCTCGGCGCCCAGGGGCCGAAGTCCCGGGAGGTACTCGCGACCCTGGACGTGGAGGAGCTGCGTCGGGCCGCGTCGTGGTCGGCGACCGCCGCCGCGATCACCGTCTCCCGACCCGGCGCCGATCCACCCACCCGCGATGAGATCGCGAGCCGAATCGGGGTCTGACGGCACGTAGGCGCCCATTCGCGACGAAATCGCCCGCCGAATCGGGGCCCGAGGGCACCGTGCCGTCGTTTCCGACGGCGCGGTGAGCCCCGTCTGATATCGCTTTCACCAAGGCCCCCAAGCGATCCCGAAAACCCCCGCAACCTGGTGTTAACCGTGACCGAACTGTGCTCACGTCTCATCTTTCCAACCCTTTATCTATGGGTTAGATTTATCGCTGTCTTAACACAGTGCCGACGAAGAAGTCGGTGCCAGACCGCAGAGAGGCGGAAGACATGGCGGAAAAGATTCGTCGGCATGCCCGTGCCGGGATCGCCCTCATCGCAGTGATCGGGATGGCGGCCCTCACGACGGCCTGCCTGAGCGGCGGCGAAGAGGACGACGGAACCCTCAAGATGGTCGTCTGGGGTGGCGACCTCGAGAAGGAGACCTACCAGGAGCGCATCGACCTCCTGGAGGCCGAGCACCCCGACATCAAGGTCGACCTGCAGCTCATTCCCTCGGAGCAGTACGAGCAGAAGGTCCAGACCATGATCGCGGGCGGCGACGGCCCGGACATCATGCAGGTGGCGGAGGGCGTCAACGTCTACTCCTCCAAGAGCCAGATCCTCCCGCTGGACGAATACGTCTCCGAGGCCGGACTCGACCTCGAAGAGCGCTTCGGCCCCGCTGTCGGCGAGCTCTACTCCTATGAGGACCAGGTCTACGCGATTCCCGACCGCTCGGGCGCGATCATCACGTACTACAACAAGGACATCTTCGACGCGGCCGGGGTCGAATACCCCACCGCCGAGTGGACCTGGGAAGACGCCCAGTCCGCCATGGAGAAGACGACCTCGCCCGAGGACGGGCAGTGGGGCTACACCGGCGCGGGCTGGTGGGCGCAGTGGTGGAGCTTCGTCTACCAGAACGGCGGCCAGATCGTCGGCGACGACGGCAAGCCCGCCGTCAACTCCCCTGAGGCCGTCGAGGCGGTCCAGTGGGCCAACGACCTGGTCCACGAGAACCACTACGCGCCGACCGCGGCCGAGTACGCGGACATGGGCCCGGACATGGGCGGGGACCCGCTCTTCGCCTCCGGCGCGGTCGCGCTGAACACCACCGGGTTCTGGGGCATCGGCACCCTGCAGGAGGCCGACTTCAACTGGGGCATCGCCCCGCTGTGGGGCGGCGACCAGCAGGCCGCCACCGGCTTCGGCTCCGGCCTGTCGATCTCGCGCGACAGCGCCAACCCGGACAAGGCGTTCGAGGCGATCGACTTCCTCACCGACGTCGAAGGCCAGGAGGTCATCATCGACAAGGCGATGGACGTCCCCGCCAACATCCAGGTGCAGCAGTCCGAAGCCTTCCTGAAGCCCGAATGGGCCCCCGAGGGCCTGAACATGGGCGCCTTCGCGGAGTCCTCGGACTTCATTTACCAGGCGCCGTTCATTCCCCAGTGGAACGAGATGCAGTCGACCATCAACGACGGCCTCGAGACGTTCTGGTCCGAGGGCGGCGACGCCCAAACCGAGCTGGACGAGATTCAGTCGCAGCTTGAGACGGTCGTCGAGTAGGGCCAGGCCATGTCGTCGAATATCGTCGGCGATGCACTAGGTGCGGCGCGCAGCGCGCGCCGCACCGGTCGGCGTCGCACCAAGCTCTCCCGGCGCGGCAAGAAGGAGGCCTTCTACTTCTGGCTCTTCATCTCGCCGTGGCTCATCGGATTCGTCGGGTTCCTGCTCGGCCCCATGATCGCCTCGGTCTACATCTCCCTGACCGAATGGGACTCGTTCACCGAGCCCCAGTTCGTGGGGCTGGCGAACTACACCCAGGCACTGACCGAGGACCCGATCTTCTGGAAGGTCCTCGGCAACACCTTCTTCTACGCGCTGATCTCCGTGCCGCTCAGCCTGGTCATCGGGGTGTGGCTGGCGAACCTGCTCAACAAGCGGGTCCGCGGGCGCAAGATCTTCCGCACCCTCATCTACCTGCCCACGCTCGTCCCGCTGGTGGCGACGGCGATGGTCTTCAAGATGATCCTCGCGCCGTCCGGCCCGCTCAACGACCTCCTCGGCTGGTTCGGCATCCAGGGCCCGCAGTGGCTGTTGGACCCCAACTGGATCAAGCCCGCGCTGATCGTCCTGTCCATGTGGGGCGCGGGCGCGGCGACGGTGCTGCTGCTGTCGGCCATGAACGGCATCCCGCGCGAGCTCTACGAGGCCGCCGAGATCGACGGCGCCAGCTCCTGGCGCCAGTTCTGGGCGGTCACCTTCCCGCAGATCACCCCGATCATCTTCTTCAACCTGATCATGGGTCTCATCGGGGCGTTCCAGATCTTCTCGCAGGTCTACATCCTCGCCCCCGGCGGCAATGTCGGCGGCCCGGACAATGCCAGCCAGATGATGGTGACGCTGCTGTTCGACCAGGCGTTCTCCTTCTACCACTTCGGTTACGCCTCGGCGATCGCGTGGCTGCTGTTCGTCATCATCATGCTGTTCACGCTGATCGCGTTCCGCACGGCCCGCAAGTGGGTCTTCTACGAGTCGGAGGTGCGCTGATGACGGCGTTGGAAACTCCCGCAGTCGAAAGCCGGGTCGAACCCGAGCAGTCGGGCCAGGGGGGAAAGAAGGACGACGCCCAGCACTCGCGGCTGACGGCGTTCAAGGCCTCGCCCGCGACCTACGCGGTCCTCATCGTCATCTCGGCGGTGCTGTTCGTGCCGTTCGTGCTCATGGTGTCGATCTCGCTCGCGAGCGACCACACCAGCGCGCAGAACGCCTTCACGATCATCCCGACCGAGTTCACGTGGACGAACTTCACGGACGTCTTCACCGCGACGGGCCTGCCCGTCGGGCGCTTCGTCACCAACTCGGTCATCATCGCGACCCTGTCCGCGGTGGGCCAGGTGATCTCGTCCTCGCTCGTCGGCTACGCCTTCGCGCGGCTGCGCGCGCCCGGCAAGGGCATCATGTTCATCCTCGTGCTCTCCACGATGATGATCCCGATGCAGATCACCATGATCCCGCAGTTCCTGATCTTCAAGGAGCTCGGCTGGGTGAACACATACCTGCCGCTCATCGTGCCGAACTTCTTCACCAACGCGTTCAACGTGTTCCTGGTGCGGCAGTTCGTCTCCCGCATCTCCAATGAACTGGACGAGGCGGCACAGGTCGACGGGTTGGGCTACTTCGGCGTCTACCGCAAGATCATCCTGCCGATGATGTGGCCGATCCTCACGGCCATCGGGATCTTCACGCTCACGCACGCGTGGGGCGACTTCATGGGCCCGCTCATCTACCTCAACTCCGAGGAAGCGATGCCGCTGGCGCTGGGCCTCCAGTACATGACGTCCACGAGCAACGCCATGCAGCTGCCGCCGTGGAACCTCGTCATGGTGGGCTCGATCATCCTGACGCTGCCGATGATCGTCATCTACTACCTCGGCCAGAAATACCTCTACGAAATGAACCTCCAGGGCGGAAGCGCGGGTGTGAAGTGACCGATCTGTCCACTGAGGCCGTCGAACTCGGGGCCTCCGGGCTCGTGCTCGACGGCCGCGAGGAGGCGCTGCTGTGCGCCTCGCTGTTCTACTTCCGGCTCCCGCGCGAGGTGTGGGAGGCCCGGCTCGCGCAGGTCCGGGCCACCGGCTACCGCGCGATCGACGTCTACCTGCCGTGGAACTTCCACGAGACGGCCCCCGGGGAGTGGGACTTCGAGGGGCGCCGCGACGTCGGCGCGTTCCTCGACCTCGCCCACGAGGCCGGACTGGCCGTCATCGCGCGTCCCGGCCCGTACATCTGCTCGGAGTGGGACGGCGGCGCCCTGCCGTCCTGGCTGGCGCTCGAAGACGGGCTCCGGTTGCGACAGGCGGAACCGCGCTTCCTCGCGCAGGTCCGGAGCTGGTTCGACCGGGTGATGCCGCTGATCGCGGAACGCCAGTGGGGGCGCGGCGGCTCCGTCGTCGCGGTCCAGCTCGAGAACGAGCTCGACTTCTTCGACACGCACGACCGTCACGCCTACATCACCTCGTTGCGCGACATGGCGATCGAGCACGGCATCGACGTGCCGCTCGTCGCATGCGCGGGCCAGGGAGACCTGGTCGGCGCGACCGGCGGGGTCGAAGGCGTGGTCCCGGCGTTCAACTTCTACCCGGACGACCGCTCGGCCTTCGTGGAGCCCGAGGTGCGCCGGTACGCGGAGCTGGTCGCCGGGCGCGGGGAACCGCTGCTGGTGACCGAGACCAACCGCCACCACGCGACGCTGCGGCGCCTGCTGGTGAGCGGCGCGACGCTGCTGGCGCCGTATCTTCAGGCCTCGGGCTACGACTTCGGCTACACGCCGTCGGTCGGCAACTGGGGTGACCCGGGCGGGTTCATGACCCACGACTACGACTTCGGCGGATACCTGTCGCCGGTGGGCGAGGCGCGTTCCGCCACTTCGGAGGCCCGGGTCCTCGCGGCGTTCGTCCGCACCCTCGGGCCGGCCCTCGCCCGGGCCGTGACGCAGGCCTCAGACACCCTGCGCGTGAGCGTTCCGACCAGCGCCTCCCCGTCGCAGCTCGCGCTCGACGGCGGCGGCACGGTCACCGGCATCCCCAACCTCGGCGACGAATGGGGCACGGCCGTCATCGACGCCGCAGGTCTCTCCGATGTGGAGGTAAAGCTGCCGCCGTTCTCGTGCCTGCTGCTCGTCCGCGACCTGCCGCTGGCGCGCTTCGGCCTGCCCGGCACCCTGCGGCTGGCCTCGGCCGACCTCGTCGGCGCGGGCCCGGACGGCATCGAGCTGGCCTCGCTCGCACCGAGCGTGATCGCGCTCGAAGGCGCGGACGGCGTCAAGCTGGTCGAGCTGCGCGCTCCCCAGCCCGGCGCGTCCGTGCTGACGACGGTGAGTTCCGGCGCCGACCGGTGGGACCTCGTCGTCCGCCACCCCGACGACGTGCCGGCACCCGGCGACGTCCAGATCCCCGCGGCCGCGGCCGTCGGGGAACCGGAAGCCGTCACCGGCGTGGCCCGGCTTGACACCGAGACCCGTTCGGGGGCAACGAAGTCGTATGAACTGGCCCCGTCCTCCGAGTCCGTCGGCGTCTACCGTGGACGCACGCACTACGCGGCCTCGGTCCGGGGCGTCGGCGAGCTCCTGATCGAGGGCGCGAGCGACATTGTCGACCTCGCGCTCGACGGGCTCGCGCTGCCGACCGTGGCGCGGTTCGGGGCGACGTTCCGCGTGCCGGTCGACGGGGCCGGCGCCTTCGAAGCGACCGTGGAGACCTGGGGCCACTCGAATTTCGACGACTCGCGCCTGCCCGGCCTCGCGATCGGGTCGCTGCGCGGACTCGGCCGCGTCTGGTCGGTGGCCGCGAGCGAAGACGTCACCGCACTGTGGACCGTCGACGGCGGTGAGCAGTGGGCCGGCGACCCGGCGCCGCTGCGCACCCTCGGCGGCTGGAGCAGCACCCGGATCGGGCGTCCGGCGACCTATCGTCGCGCGCTGCCCGTGGACGGCACCAGCCACTACGCGCTGCACCTGGACGGACTCTCGCGCCCGTGCGAGGTCAGTGTTGACGGCACAGACTGGATGGTGAGCCCGGAAGACCCGTGGGTGCACCTGGCCCCCGGCGAGGGCGCCGACGTCGCGATCACGCTGCCGCACTGGCCCGGCTCCGAGGGAGGCGCGGCGCTGCTGCGCCTGGAAGCGGTGCGTGACTGGCAGGTCGAGGCGCAGCCCGACACGGCGATCCTCGCGCTCGCCGAGCAGCAGTCCGACGGCGAGGACGCACGGCTCCCGCTCGAGATCGAGCCGGGCGAGGAAACCTGGCTCGACGTCGAGGTTCCCGCGGGCGGGCTCTCGCTGCGGTTCGAGGGCGCGCAGGTGCGCGTCAGCGCGTTCGCGCGCGGCGAGCTGCTGGGACGGGTCTGGCTGGAGGACGCGGCGCGGCCGCGGTTCACGGGTGGGGATCCGGGTCGACTCTGGATTCCGGCATCATGGAACACGGGTGCGGTCCGCTTGTTGGTCCGCGGGACCGCGGGCGGTGTCCAGCCGTGTCTTGAGCGCGTGACCGCCGCCGCCACCCCAGAATGATCCAGTTAGCACCATTTCAAGGAGAAGCGTGTGGCCGGCAACAGGCGAACCTCGCGTGACATCCGCAGCGAGTCGCGGCTCGACGTCATGCATGCGCTGCTCGCGGCGGGTGAGACGAACCGGGGCGCGCTCGCGCGGTCGACGGGCCTGAGCGCGGCGACGGTCGCGACCGTCGTCAGCGACCTGCTCGCGGGAGGCATCGTCACCGAGGTCCGGCTGACCAGCGGACGAGTCGGCAGGCCGACGACGACGTTGCGGCTCAACGGGAACCGCGGCCGCATCGTCGGCGTCGACGTCGCCGAGACGTACGTCCGCGCGGTGGTCTTCGACGCCGCCCTGGACGAGCTGGCCCAGACCGAGGTCGCCACGGACGAGCACCACGACGAACCCGACTACGTCATCGACGCGATCGTGAACGCCCTCGACACCGCGCTCAAAGCGGCGGACGCGACGCGCGATGACGTGCTCGGCGTGGGCATCTCGCTCCCGGGCGGGATGCAGCACTGGGCGGAGGTGTCCGTGGTCGTGCCGAACGCGACCTGGCACCACATCGACCGCCTTCGCGAGCGCATCGGCCTGCCGATGGTGGTGGACAACCCGCTCAAGGCGATCGCGACCGCCGAGCTGTGGTTCGGCGAGGGGCGGCGGCGATCCAGCATGGTCACCGTGAACCTGGGCACCGGAGTGGGCGCGGGGATTGTCCTGGAAGGCACGATCCTGCGCGGTTCCCAGAACACTGCGGGGGAGTGGGGCCACAGTCTCCTCTCCTTCGAAGGGCGCCGGTGCCGTTGTGGGCGTGACGGTTGTGTCGAGGCGTACGTGGGCGTCGCCGGCATTCAGCGGACGCTCTCCGAGATCGACCCGGGCCACCCGTTGGCCGCCGAGCCCATGCAGCGCGAGTTCATCAAGGCCCTGCCCGCCGCGCTCGAACAAGTCCCGCCGGACCCCGCCGTGGCGGAGACGATCGAGCGCACCGCCCGCTACCTCGGCTCCGCGATCGCCGACCTCGTCGCCATCGTCAACCCCGAGATGGTCACCCTGACCGGCTGGACGGCCTGGGCCCTGGGGGACCACCTGGTCCCGGCCGTCAGGCTCCGGGTGCTCCAGGAGGCGCCTGGGGACTCGGCGGCCGACCTCGACATCGCGGTCTCCTCCGTCCGAGGCGGATCGGTCGCCACCGGCATCGCCACCATCGCCCTCGAACGGTTCCTCGGCGACGTGGGCCTGCTGACCACCAGGGTCCCGACGGCGCTATAGCTACTCGGCCCGGGCGGCTCGGACCCGGTCGAGCGAGCCGGTCTCATCACCACGAACGAGGAGGCCCCGAAAGCGGCGATGGAGTGGCGGTGGGCGGTGGGCGGTGCGTCGCCGGGCTCGGGTGGTTCTTCCGTTGACGTTCAGGCTCTCAGCGACGGAGTGGCGGGGGGCTTGGGCTGGGTAGTCTGCCGGGGCCGGGGCCGGGGCCGGGGCCGGGGCCGGTCGTGGGTTGGGGTTCGGGCGCTCGGCGATGGAGTGGTGGCAGTGCGGTCGTCGGTGCGTCGCAGGGCCCGGCAGTGATTCCCTTGCGGTTCAGGCGGTCAACGAAGGAGTGGTGAAGGAACCGGTCCCGGGTGCGCTGTCGAGGTCGGGCCGGTCTTTGGTCGGTGTTCAAGCCGTCAGCGATGAAGCGGTGGCAATGCGGTTGCCGGTGTGCCGCCGGGGCCGGCCGGTCGTTGGTTGGGGTTCGGGCCTTCAACGATGGAGTGGTGGAAGGTCGGTCCTGGGTGCGTTGCCGAGGTCGGACCGGAATGCGTTGCGCCGGGGCCAGGCTCGGCAGAGCGGCGACCCGGGCGGGGCCGGTGGCTTCCGCGGCCTGACCGTCCGTGCGGGGCTGTCGGCGGGGGCAGGCGCGAGGCGCCGTCGAGCTCGAGCTCGGGTCCGTCTTGGTCGTCATGGTCGTCATGGTCGTCATGGTCGTCATGGTCGCCTTGCCTCCTTCCCTTCCCGTGTCCCGCTTCGTGCATCACACATCGGCCTTCGGCTCTCGGGCCTCGGTCTTCGTGCCTGTCGGTCGTGCGCTTCCCCCGGGGGGCTTCGCGTCTCGGACCGGTCCGTTCCGGCCCGGTGAAGCCCACCGAGGCGCCTCTCGCTCGCCGGTTCGCCCGGGAGCGCGTCAAGCCCGCCCAGGAGCATCCCGCTGACGGGGCTCCCGTTCACCGGTCCGTTCCGCTGACCGGCTCCGTTCCGGTGGAACGTTGCCGTTCAACGAGCGTCCCGCTGACCGGTCGGTTCGGTCGAAGGCTGCCCCGCTATCGGGGCGTGCTGACCGGCCGGTCCGGCCGTGTCCTGGTCGCTTCCCTCCCGTGTCCCGTCTGGTGTGCAGGCGGGTTCGGTCCGGGA
>NZ_STGY01000014.1 GCF_004912275.1 Glycomyces buryatensis | reverse complement strand
GCTGTACGCCTCGGACGAGAGCAATCTCGTCGACCTCGCCGACGCCGAAGTGATCAAGGCGGACGGCTCGCCCGACCCGGCCAAGGCCACCCAAGCGGCGACGATGCTCGACGGGAAGGCCTCGACCTTCAGCAACATCGCCACCGCCGACGGCCAGGCCGACCTCATCTGGGACTTCGGCCAAGGCGCACAGGTCACCGCCGACCGCCTCGACTACCTGGCACGCCAGCACGATGAGGGCATGCGGCAGATGGACGACCTGGTCTTCGAAGGCTCGAACGACCTCTCGTCCTGGACCACGCTCACCGAGCCGACGTTCAAGACGCTGTCGTGGCAGAACCTCGAGGCCTCCGGGGACGAGGGCTTCCGCTACCTGCGTGTCAAGAACGGCATGTTGATCCATATCGCGGAGCTCCGCCTCTTCGGCTCGACCTCGCACGACTTGCACGAGGTCCTCGCGCGGGCCGACGCGGTCGACCTGACTGCGTACTCGCGCAGTTCGGCGATCGGGTTCACCCGCGAGGTGGAGGCGGTCCGCACGGCCGCCGCCGAGGAAGGCGCCGACGAGCCCGCGCTCGCGGTCCGACTCCTCGACGCCTGGGACCTGCTCGAAGCGCCGCCGGTGAACGCGGCCGCGATCGATCAGTCATGGGTCGAAGCCAGTTCGGCCTCGTGGGACGGCAAGCGGGACGCGGCCGGCAACGGCTGGGCCATGTTCGACGGGGACGAGGCGACCTTCACCGACACGAAGGAGGCGGCCGGCTGGGTGCAGGTGCTCCCGACCGAGGAGACGGCCTTCGCCATCGAAACGGTCAGGTACCTGCCACGCTCCACCCACGTGGGACGAGCCAACGGCATCCAGTTCCAGGGTTCCAACGACGGCGGCGCGACCTGGGAGACCTTCGCGACCATCAGCGGCGCCTCTGGCAGCTGGAGCTCGATCGATCTGGATGCGGCCGTTGAGTACGGGGCGCTCCGTGTGAACGCACCGGCGGGCAATACCAACCTCGCCGAGGTGCAGTTCCTCGGCGCCACAGTCGATACGACCGGACTCGATCTGTACTTGAGCGAGACCGAACAGCTGACTGAGGCGGACTGGACGGCCGCGACCTGGGCCGACCTGACCGAGGCCCGCGAAGCCGGTGCGGCCCTCCGCGCCGACGGAGCCGCGCCGACCCAGGCGGAGGTGGACGCCGCAGCCGAGGCGATCGCCGCCGCGGTGGCCGCGCTCGAGGCGGCCTGAGAGAACCTCTGAGAGAACAGTTATCCCACTTCGGGCGCCGTCGGTCTTCCGACGGCGCCCGAAGTGCAAGACCAGCCTGCGGAGTTATCCACAGGCTGTCCACTTGCTACAACGCCGTCTCTGGCCAAAGTCATCCACAGGCGGGAAATTTTTGGTGGTGGTGATGATGGTGTTGTGGCGCTTGGGGAGGCCTGCATTGGGGGTGGGGGCGCGGGCGGGGGCCATCCCGTACATGGTCGGGCTGCGCTAAAGGCATCGGCGACGAAGGCGTGGACGGGGCGGGTGTCCGTTGGCGGGGCCAGGTTTCCGGGGTTCCGTCGAGGGTTCGGGGCGGGGTTTCGGGGGTCGGGTGGGCGACCTGCCCGGCTGAGTGCGGGGGTGCGATCGTGCGGTGCGGTCCCGGTGGCAGTCGTGGCGAGACGTGTTGTGCCGCAGCCACTTCACGAGGCGGATGTGTCCCACGTCTCTTTGTCGTTAGTGGATCGGTCTGTGACGTAAAGTTATCATTGAGGTACGCACAGAGATATGGAATTAGTACAGGAGTCGTGTAGGTGTAAGCAGACTACGCCAAGCCTCTGGCCGAGACGCCT
>NZ_STGY01000029.1:1258-142789 GCF_004912275.1 Glycomyces buryatensis | reverse complement strand
ACCGAAAGGCCCCACCGAAAGGCGGGGCCTTTCGCATACCCAGAAGTATTGGCCCCGCTATTCAGCGGGGCCTATTGCATATTCCCCAATAAGACTCGTTAGCCCTGCCAGCCGGCAGGGCTTTTTGTCGTACCCATCGGTTGGTGAGTCGGGGTTACTCTGAGGGTTCCGACTATTCCTGGAGGTTGTTGTGCGGAGCGGGATTTGCGTGAAGTGCCGGAGCAATCTGATTTATGTGGTGCCGGTCGAGACACCGGGGCGCATGAACGTGACGCCGTCCGGGCCGGACCTGTACCTCGGGAATGTGTACGTGCAGGACAGCCACTTCCTGGTGTGCAGGTCTTGCGGCTACACCGAACGGTACGTCAATAGCGATCGCCTGCACCTCATTGAGCAGCGAGGTCGCTCACTCGCAGAGGCTCAGGCGATCGCCCAGCAGCAGAACGGCTGAACCGCACGTCACTTAGACGTACGGGCCGGCCAGGGCCTCTCCGGCGTGTTGCCGGTACCAGAGCCCTCGATAACAACGCCACGGTTCCGGTCGGAGTTCGGTCGGAGCGAAGATCTGCTCCAGGAGGCTTCTCGCCTCAAGGAAGAAGTCGAGGCGTTCGTCAGGCGCGGCAACGTGTTGCGAGTCATTCACCGGAGATTCGGCCGGGAGGATCGCGAGCGAGGGCCACATGGTCGTCTGCTCCGCCAAGGGAAGCAGCCATGCACGCATCTCGTCGAGCGGTTCGCTGCCGACGGTGTAGGTGAATGAAGTCCGGTGGCCCGAGGCACGGGCCGCCGACAGGATTTCGGCCAGTCGTTCGGATTGGCGGGTGGCGGCCGGGACCGGGTCCGCGGCGGCCGCGTCTTCTGGGACGACCGGTTCGGCGAGTGCCTCGGCGCCGTCGTCTTCGAAGGATTCGGTGGTCAGAAACAGCAGGACCGGTCCGACCTTCTCGGCGAGCTCCGAGAACGCGGATGCGTTGCGCAGCGCCGGGGTCAGGACACCGAGGGTGGTCGAATCCGGCAGGCCCTCGGAGTTCATGGCCTCGCGCACCGCGATGAGGTGTTCGACCACGAGCGCTTCATCGTGAGCGACGCCCGCGGAGAGCATGACCTCCTCGAAGAGGTGCGGCGTGCCGTCATCGGCCAGGTCAGAGGCCAAGGCCTGCAATAGGTCCCGGTAGCCCTTCACCATTTCGGCCGCGTCCGTGCCGCTCTGGAGCAACAGGGTCGCGGACGTGCCGTCGGCGCGCAGGTATCCGCGCACCTCCTCGCCCGGTTCGGCCTCGATGATCTCGGCGACCGGGGTGCCGTCGACGCACAGCTCGCTCAGACCGTGCTGCGGGGAGGAGGGGTCCACGTGGGCGCGCAGGCTGAAGGGCGAGGTCGCCCGGTCCGCCGGTAGCACCGTCATGAACTCTTCGTCCTCGGAGTTGATGCGAAGCCGCATCCCCTCGGTGTTGTTGCCGCGCAACCCGTACAGGTTCAGCGCGATCAACAGCAGCTCACTCCACTGGAGGTCGTGGCGCACGGCCAGTCGCCTCCAGCGATGCACGGTAGACGAGATCGGGCCGGCCAGGTCAGCAGGCTGAGTTGGCTCTTCCATCACCAGTTCCGATCTTCCTTCTTGTCCCCACCGCGAATTACTCCACCGTACAAGAGACTTTGCCGTACAGGTGGACGCGGTCCGCCTCTATGCTAAGCCTGTCTAGACGCAAAAACACCCGTCGTGAGCACCGGCACGCGATTCTTGCCCCCAGCTGAAAGCGGACTACGCGGATTTCGGGAATTGTCTCTAGCATCGAATCGATACACCCCGAGGGATCTGGAGTCGGCATGCGCAACGGTGAGGGGCAGGGCCGTGTCCTCAAAGCGGTGGCCAAGACCTGGCCCGGCGTGGTCATGGGTGCCGTGCAGGGTCGGGCCCGCGAACACATCGACGCCGGTCGTTTCGACGAGGCCGCCGACACCCTCGCTGCCGCCGCCGAACGCTATGGCGCCGAATCGGCTCCGGCATTGCTGCTGGCCTGGACCCTGTACAAGGCCGGGCGCAGCGAGGACGCGCTGGAATGGGCCGGCGTGGCCGCGGAACGCGAGCCCGATAATCCCGACGTGTACTGGCTGCAATCCAATACGCTGTACGACCTCGAACGCCCGGACGAAGCCGCCGAGGTCATGTGGAAGGCCGTCGAACTCTCACCCGACAGCGGCAGCTACTACATCGAACTCGCGTGGTTTCAATACCAGGACAGGGAATACGCCCGCACCGTCGAACTGGTCGAGAAGGCGCTCGAATTGGCGCCCGACGACGCGCAGGTCCATTACACGGCCGGATTGATATTCGATCACCACTTGCGTCACAAGCGTGCGCAGGAACATTACGAGCGCGCGCTCGAGATCGATCCGGAGAACACCGACGCCCGCTACGACCTGGCCGAGGTCTTCCAGACCCGGGGCCGGCTCAGTCAGGGCGTTCGGTGCGTGTGGGAGACCGTTCCGGGCGAGGAGACCGAGACCGACCACGGCTCGATGTATGAGGTGGTGCTGCGCCGCTGGTCGTGGCGCTGGTACGAGTGGGCGCTGCGGGGTGCGCTGGTGCTCAATGTCATCGACTGGATCGTGCCGACGCCGATGTGGCTCGGCGCGGTGCTGGCCGGGGTGCTCATCGGGGGCTTCGGGGTGCAGTACGCGCGGTCGGTCGCCGCGCTGCCCGGTGAATGCCGGCGGGACCTGGTCGGGCAGGGGCGGCGCGGGTTCTTCGTCGGGGCGATTGTCCGGACGGTGCTGGCGCTCGCCGCGATTGCAGCGGTCCTGATGATGGAGCTGCCTCCGCTGCAACATCTGGCGGTGCTCGCGCTCATTATCGGCGGATATGCCGACTGGTACCGGGGTGCGGTGCGCATCTCGCAGAACGTCGATTGAGCGTCAGCCGGGCGGGTGTTGAGATTCGGTACTAGCCGCGCGGCAAGGTAGGCTTCGAGACCGCTGAATTCGACGTACTTGGAGGTCCCGTGGTCGATCAGGGTGTCGTCTGTTCGGTCGATTCGCTCGCCAGCGGCATCGGCGGCGACGTGCTCGCGGACGGCGGCAATGCCGTCGACGCGGCCATCGCGGCCGGTGCGGCCCTAACCGTGGTCGCCCCGCATCTGTGCGGGCTGGGCGGCGACCTGTTCGCGCTCGTCCACGTGCCGGGCGAGGAGGTGCCGGCCAGTCTGAACGCTTCGGGACGTTCAGGTTCGGGTGCCGACGCCGAAGCGCTGCGCGCCGAGGGGCACGTGGTGATGCCGTTCCGCGAGGACATCCGCTCGACCCCGGTGCCGGGTTGCGTCGACGGCTGGGTGGCGTTGCACGAGCGTTACGGGACGCGGCCGCTGGCCGAGTTGCTGGAGCCTGCTATCGCCTTGGCAGCCGGTGGATGGTCCGTCACCGCGATGTTCGCGACCGCGGGGAGGATGCTGGTCGGCGTCGAGGGGGCCGAGGACCTGGCGGGACTCGAAGCCGGCACGATGACCACGAGGGCGCGGACCGCGAACGCATTGCGCGCCATCGCCTCCGAGGGTCGCGACGGGTTCTATCGCGGTGATTTCGGCCAGGGACTGATCGAGCTTGGCGAGGGCCTGTTCACTGAGGCCGATCTGGCCGCGTTCCAGGCCGGTTGGGAGACGCCGCTGAGCGTCGACGCGCTCGGCCACCGGATCTGGTCGGCCGCGCCGAACTCGCAGGGGTATCTGCTGTTGCTCGCGCTGTCGATCGCCGACCGGCTCGATCTGCCCGAGGACCCGGCCGACCCGTTGTGGGCGCACTATCTGGTGGAGGCCTCGCGTCTGGCCGGATACGACCGGCCCGAGCGGTTGTTCGAGGGCGCCGAGGTCGCGGATCTGCTTGCGGCCGCCGGGGAACGCGCGGCGCGAGTGAGCGCCGACGGGCGGGTCGACGTGCCGGTGCACCAAGCCCCGGGCGGCACTACCTATATGGCGGTGGCCGATGCGGACGGCATGGCCGTTTCTTACATCCAGTCCAATGCGGCCGGGTTCGGGACGCGGCTGTTCGAGCCGCGCACCGGGATCGGTCTGCAGAACCGGGGGACGGGATTCAATCTCGTGCCCGGGCATCCGGCCGAATACGGTCCGCGCAAGCGGCCGCCGCACACGTTGGTGCCGGCGCTGGTGACGCGCCAAGACGGGTCGCTGCGGCTGGTCGCCGGGTCGATGGGCGGGGACTCGCAGCCGCAGATCGTGGCGCAGTTGATCACTCGGGTGCTCCGTAATGGACAGTCGGTGGAGGCGGCGGTGGGTTCGCCGCGCTGGAGGCTGCATCCGGGCGAGACCGGGTTCGGGACGTGGACTGGCGACTACGACATCGATATCGAGCTGGAGGCCGGGGCGCCCGGGGAGTGGAGCGCGGGACTGGCCGAGCGCGACCATGCGACGGCCTGGGCGGAGGCGGGCGGCGGCTTCGGACATGCGCACCTGATCGAGATCGACCTCGATGGCCATGCCGAGGGGGCGGCGGATCCGCGGGCGCAGACGGGCACGGTGGCGACTCACCGGATTGTCGGAGGGTCGCGGTAACTTCGAGGGCGGAAACTCACCGCCGGAAGGAACCCCGAACCATGACCCAGTCGCTCAGTCTCGCCGAGGCCCGCCGCATTGCCATCGCGGCCCAGCTGCGGCCCAAAGCGACTCGGTACAAGACCGTGCTCGAACGGCTCGGATGCATCCAGCTCGACACCATCTCCGCGGTCCGCCGCGCCCACGAGCTGACGCTGCTCGCCCGCGACCTCGATGTCGTCGAGGCGGCCGGGAGTCTCGATCGCCGGCGCAAGGCCGTCGCGTTCGAGTACTGGGCGCACGCGATGTCGCTCCTGCCCGTCTCCGCCTGGCCCTACCTGGCCTTTCGGCGCGACAGCTGGCGCGAGGTCCACGCGGAGGAATACCGCGCGGCCGAGCCCGTCAATGCCGAGGTTCGCGCGATGCTCGCCGAGCGCGGATCCATCACCGTCTCCGACCTCCCCGACGGCGCGATGCACCGGAACGGAACCGCCATCTCGAACATGGGCGACAGCTGGAACTTCCGGACCGATCACAAACGGGCCGTGGAGCGGATGCTGTGGGTCGGCGAGGTCGCCTGCACCGAGCGGGTCGGCTTCAAGCGCGTCTACCGCCTCGCCGAGAACGCCATCCCCGCCGAGCACTACTGGGACGCCGACGAGGAGGAGGGACTTCGCTTTCTCATTCGCACGGCGCTGCGGAATCTCGGGGTCGCCACGACCAAGGACATCGGCGACTACTTCCGGATCCGCCAGGCGCCCAGAGTCGAGCGGATGCTGCGCGAGATGGAGGCCGAGCAGGTCGCCGTCGAGGGCTGGAAGGCACCGGCCTGGATCGACCCGGAGGTGAAGCGGACGCGCCGGCCGGCCGCGGAGCGGCCGGTGGCGGTGTCGATGTTCGACCAGCTGGTGTGGCTGCGCGAGCGCATGGAGCGGTTGTGGGGCCACGACTGGAAGATTGAGATCTACGTGCCCGCTGCCAAGCGGAACTTCGGGTACTACTGCCTGCCGATCTTTGTCGGCGACGACCTGCCCGGACGCGTCGCCTTGCGCCGCAACAACGGCGACCTGGTGGTGGAGGCGGTGCAGTGGGACGAGGGGCGCGCCGACCGTGATCACCTGTACGCGGCGGTCGAGCGGGTGGCGGGGTGGGTCGATGCCGATGTGCGCTGGGAAGCGAAGCTGTGAGCATTGGCGAGCAATGGTTCGACCGGACAAGGTCGGCGCTTGCCTTCAAAACGGGCATCACGAAGGTCCCCCGATTCAAGCGTGGCTCGGAGGTATGACAATTCGGGGCGGCACGGAAAGGCCCGGCGCGAAGGCCGGGCCATTCCTCTCTCAACTCTTGCTGACTGCCGCTAGCTGGTGACCAGCGTCAGACCCCAGGCGTCCAGCGCCGGGCCGATGGGTTGGAAGAAGGTCGTGCCACCGGAGGAGCAGTCGCCCGAGCCACCGGAGGTCATACCCTGGGCGCTGTTGCCCGAGATGTACGAGCCGCCCGAGTCGCCGGGCTCGGCGCACACGGTGGTCTGGGTCAGGCCGTTGACGGTGCCCTCGGCGTAGTTGACGGTCTGGTCGAAGGCCTCCACGGTGCCGCAGTGCCAGCCTGTGGTCGAACCGGAGCGGCAGATCGCGGAGCCGATCGCCGCCTGCTCGGAGTCGTTGACCTCGACCGTGCCGGACTCGCCGTTGACGGTGTTTGTGACCGCGGTGCTCGCGGTGACCCAGGACATGTCCGAACCGGGGAACTCCGATTCCTGGAAGCTGCCGGAACCGATGTTTCCGGAGACCGAGTCGCCGGGAGAACCGCAGTGGCCGGCGCTCACGAACCCGCCGGTGTCGCCCTGAGTGACGGCGAAGCCGACCGAGCAGCGCGCGGCGCTGTTGATCATGTACGCGTCGCCGCCGACGACGTCGAACGTCTGGGGCGCCTCGGCGGTGAGGTCGACCGCGACCAGGTCGGCGTCGACGCCGGCGGCCTCGATCGCCTCGGACGCCGCGTGCTCGTCGGCGGCCTCCAGGACGACCTCATTGGACTTGACGTCGACGTAGTTGCCGTACACGCCGTCCGTGGTGACCTCCGCGAGCGAGGCGGCGGCGGATTCGAGTTCGGCCAGGTCGTGCTCGACCAGGACCGGGGTGGCGCCCTCGGCCTCCAGGTCGGCGGCGTCGGCCTCGGAGGTGGTGGCGACCATGACCGCGTCGGCGGCGTCGGCGACCCACACGCCCGCAAAAGAGTCCTCATAGGATTCCGGTGCGGAGGCGAGCAGATCGGCGGCGACGTCTTCCACGGCGAGCCGGTCGTAGACCTCGGATTCGGTGAGCCCGAAGGACTCCGACATCGCGTCGATGACCTCGGGGGTGACGTTCCCGAGCAGATCGGCGCGGGCCTCGTCGGTCCTGGCATCGAGTGGGTCGGCCGAAGCCGAGGTGGCGAAGGTGAAGGCGGCAGCGGTGAGGAGGGCGCCTGCGGCAGTGACCGCTAGCGCTCGTTGGCGTTTCATAAATTCATGCCTTTCGGGTGGGGGCATCCGACGCCCGCCGGGGGAGGAGGGCGGCATGACTCGACTGTGGTAAGTCGTGCCATACAAGCACTTTAGTGGTAATTCCGGCAAAGGTGAAGATAGGAATTATTCACTGAATATCATGCGATGTTTCGCATAGATGTCTCCAGTGGATACGGGATCGGCCAGAACGCCGAGTGTCGGGTTTCAGCTTCACCCAGTTCCCTTGTCGTGGAAGCAAAACCGCACCTCGGCCGATTTCAAGTGGTGCCTGGACGCGAGCAGGCGCCGCTCCGACTTGGAGTGGCGCCCGCTCGCGGTGGGTTCTAACGGAACGCGTCCGCGTGCTCGGCCGCCCACTGCGCGAACGAGCGCGGGGGCCGACCGACCAGCCGTTCCACCGTCGAGGCGACCGTCCGGCCCTCCTCGGGCGTATTGCCAAGGGCCTCAATGAGGAAGGCGATCATGTCCTCGCCCATGCCCTCGCCGGCCCACTTCTCGCGAGCCTGCTCCACGGTCAGCTCCACGAACTCGAGTTCGCGACCGATCGCCTCGCCGAGGATGCGGACCTTCTCGGTGATCGGCACCGCCTCCGGGCCGGTCAGCACGTACTCCTGGCCGTCGTGCCCGCCGTCGGCCAGGATCTTCGCGGCCACCGCTCCGATGTCGGCCGGGTGGATCATCGCGCTGACGCGGTCGCCGAACGGCTCGCGGATGGTCCCCTCCGCGCGGATCGCGGCGGCCCACCACATCAGCGTGTTCGACATGAACTCCACCGGGTGCAGGAACGTGGTCTCGATGGCGCCGGCGATCAGCGCCTGTTCGAGATCGCCCTCGGCGCGCCCGCCGAGTACGGTGGCGCGCTTGACTCCCGCGGCCTCGGCGAGGGCGACGATGCGCCCCGGTTCGGCCAGCGGCGCGTACTGGTCGCCGGCGAAGTTGATGAAGTGGACGGCGGTAATGCCGTCGAAGGCGCCGGTGAGCGTGTCGGGCTCACTCAGGTCTCCGACGGCGACCTCGACGCCTGCGGGGAGCTCGGCATCGGGGTTGCGGGTGAGGGCACGGATCTGGGTGCCCGGGTCGAGCTCGATGAGCTGGTCGATCACATTGCGGCCGACGGTGCCGGTGGCGCCGGTGATGAGAAAGGTCATGGGGTACTCCCTGCTCGGAATTGCTGAACGGAACGTTGTATTCCGATAATAGCAGAACGGAATACTTTCTTCCGTTAGGGAGGTGTGAAACAGCCTGAACAGGGGATTCGTTCTGCCCCTCAGTTCTGGCGGGGGTCCCCGGCGGTGATCAGGCCGGTTTCGTAGGCGCAGATGACCGCTTGGGCGCGGTCGCGCAGGCCCAGTTTCGCGAAGACCTTGCCCACGTGGGTCTTCACCGTCTGCTCCGAGACGAACAGGTCCCGGGCGATCTCGGGGTTGGAGAGGCCGCGCGCGATGAGCAGCAGGACCTCCTCTTCGCGGGCGGTCAGGACGTCGAGCCGGGACGAGCGCCCCACCGGCGTCGGGCGGGCCTTGAAGCAGTCTTCGATGAGGCGGCGCGTCACCGATGGGGCGAGCAGCGCATCGCCGTCCGCGACGATCCGGACCGCCGCGATGAGGTCGCCGGGCGGGGCGTCTTTGAGCAGGAATCCGCTGGCGCCCATGCGAAGCGCCTCGTAGACGTAGTCGTCGATGTCGAAGGTCGTCAGCATCAGCACGCGCGGGCGGCGTTCGGCCGGAGTCGACAGAATCTGTCGGGCCGCCTCCAGTCCATCCATATTGGGCATGCGCACGTCCATCAGGACGAGGTCGGGCCGCAGCCGCGAGGTCTCGGTGACCGCCTCCACCCCGTCCGAGGCGTCGCCGACGACTTCGATGTCGTCCTGCGCGGCCAGGAGTGCGGCGAAACCGGCGCGCACCATTGCCTGGTCGTCCGCGATGAGCACCCGGATCGTCACGCCGTTCCCTCCTCAGTGGCCGAACCCGCCGGGGCGGTCGCGGTCGTGGGCAGTACCGCCCGCACCGCGAATCCGCCCTCGGCGGTCGTTCCGGTCTCCAGTGTTCCGCCTTCCAGCGCGACCCGCTCGCGCATTCCGGCCAAGCCGAGCCCGGTGCCCTGCGTTTCGGGCGATCCGGCCCCCGGCGGCGGCGCTGCGTTGACCACCGTAATCACCACCTGCCCGTCGACACCTTGGACTTCCACGTCCGTCTCTGCCCCGGCGGCGTGGCGGACGACATTGCTCAGCGCCTCCTGCACCACCCGGAACACCGTCAGGGCAATGGTTTCGGGCAGGTCATCGGGCATGCCCTGCATCGCCAGCGTCGTCGGCGTCCCGGACCGGTCGACCGCCTCGACCAGACTGGCCAGCGCCTCCGGCCCCGGCTGCGGCTCGCGCAGCTGCGTCTGGTCCTCGCTGCGCAGCACGGTCAGCAGTCGCCGCATCTCGGCCAAGGAACCGCGGGCCTGGCCGCCGATGGAGCGGAATTCGTCCTTGGCCTCCTCGCTCAGGTCCGAGATCCGGTATTCGGCGGTCGATGCCTGCACGGCGATCACCGACATGTGGTGGGCCACGATGTCATGCAGTTCCCGCGCGAGGCGGGTGCGCTCCTCGAGCACGCGTCGCCGGGTGCGCTCCTCCTCGGAGACCCGTTCTTCTTCGGCGATCCGGACCCGGCCCTGCCGCCAGATCCGCACGGAGAGGCCGATCAGGAACGCCACGGCGCCGAGCAGTGCGGTCAGGGGCAGGTTGTCGGTGGCGGGGTTGGGACCCCCGACCGCATTGAGCGGGTTCAGGGAGACGGCGCCCGTGTTGAACGCCCATATCGCCCATACGCCGACGGCCGTGTACGACAGCCACCCGCCGATGGCGATCCAGACCCGGCAGTCGCGGGCCAGCGCGAACTGCATGACCAGCAGCGCGAAGACCGTCGGTGCCGTCGCCGGCCATGGTTGCCACTGGTCGACCACCGAGAACAGCGCGGTCGCGATGAGCGAGCCCAGGACCAGTGCCCATGCCCAGATCGGCCGGAACCGGGCCAGGATCACCGCCGTCCCGGTGGCGGCGCCGATGATGAGCGTCTCCAGTCCCATGCCGTAGTCGTCGCGCAGGATCTGGTTCTGGGTGGAGGCCAGTATCACCGCGAACGGGACCGATCCGGGGCCGAACAGGGCGAGGATCCGGGTGAACTTCCAGCGCCATTGCCCGTCATTGACCGGGCCGGTGTCGATCACGTAGCTGATGAGCCGGCGTATTGGGTGGTCGTGGGTGTCGTCCGCTGCTTGCACGCTTTAAACCTAGGCCGGTAGCGGCCCGTGCGGCATCACTCCGGGGTACGGGTCGGGCCTGGTCTTCTCACCCCTGGGGGTGAGGGCGGATTCCACGCCGCGGACCGAGGGCGGGCGGTGGGTTCGAATCTAGCTTTCGTCGCATGAATCGAGAGCTGTTTCAAAGCCGCGCAGCCGGACTGGTCGCGTTCGCGGCGGTGGCGGTGTGCATAGCGGGTTTCGCGGTGATGCACCTGACCCAGTCGGACGTGGTGAATCCGGTGGCGACTCCGGTGTCGAGTTATGCGCTGACGTTCCCGGGCATCGTCCTGTTCCCGCTCAGCTGCCTGAGTCTGGCCCTGGCCTGCACGATCTTGGCCGGGCGCAGCTTCGGGCTGGCGCGTGAGGGTTTCATCCGGTTCCTCTTGGGCGCGACGGCGGTGATGTTGGTCTTCGCGGCCGCGTTCCGGACCGGGACGCCGGAAACGGGGCTGACGTGGGGCGCGCAGATCCACCGCTATACGGCGGGGGCGGCGTTCGTGCTGCTGACGGTGGTGGCGGTGTTGTGCGCGGCGCAGATGCGTGCGGCGGGGACGCCGGACGTGGTGCGGCGGGCGACGTGGTGGGCGGCGGCGCTGGCGTCGCTGACGTTCGCGACCACCACGGTCAATACGTTCCTGCCGCGTATCGCCGACGGCGGCGACTGGCGCGGGATTCCGCAGCGGGTGCTGCTGGTGGTGCTGGCCGGCCTGGTCTTGGCGCTCATTTCGGGCTCGCAGCCGACGGCGGCTCCGGTTCCCGCACCGGTTCGGGTTCCTGCAAGGGCCGCAATGGCAATGGCGGCTTCGCGGAGGCCCGCGAGGATGGCCTCGCCGGTTGCATCGTCGGTCGCACTGTCGCGTGAATCGATCAGGCGTCCCGCTTTGGCGGTGTCGGAGTCATGAGTGGAAGCAATCCGGTGAGAAGCACGCATGATCAGTTCACGGCGTTGGTGTTCGCGGTCGCCGACTATGCCGAGCGCAGTCTGGCCCGGGCCGAGGAGCGTCGCCGCAAGCGTTCCCTGCTGCGGTGGTTCGACAGTTCGGCCGAGCGGGGGAAGCGGCCCGGCCCCGGTTTCGGCAGCTGGTTCTAGCAGACCGGTTCCGGCTAAATCGTGTTGATGTACTGCTCGAAGGTCTCGGCTCCCGCCTGGTAGAGGTTCAGCGCCTCTTCCAGGCGTTCCTTCGCCTGCTGCCACTGGCCGAGGGCCTCGCCGGGGAGGGAGCTGCTGGTCTCCTGGGTCGCTCCCGCGCCGGTGCCGATCGCGGTGTCCGTTTGGGACTGGGCGTTGCCGAGCGAGGCCGCGGCCTCGTTGACCTGCTCGATGGCGGATTGGATCTGCGCCTTGATCTCAGCTGTGCTCGCCATGGAAGGACCCTTCGATGCTCCGAGATGGCGCCCGGCCTGGGGCCGGGCGCGTGTCGCCTTCAACGGTATCGGATCGCCGGGACGGGCGAGGGACGCAGGGCGACGTTGCCTTGCGTCCCTTCAAGATCAATCCGCCTCGGACGGCCGTGCCCACTTTGGTCCCAGGAAGTGGTAGAAGCGCTCTCACCGCGGTGAGTACAGTCTCGCCCAGCCGGTGAGAAATCGGTTTCATTCCGGCTGGGCGGGCCGGTAGCGTTCACTCGCAATCGAACCCCGACGTGAGAGAACGCCCCACATGGCCCGCTTCACCCCGCCGCGCGATCCCGGCGGCCCGCTCGACAATCCGCGCCCCGCGATCGCCGTCCTCGGATGGCTGCTCGGTTCGCAGTGGCGGCGGCTCGTCGGCTCCACGCTCGTGTCGTTCACGTTCCTCGGCTGCCAGCAGGTCATCCCGTTCTTCGTGGGCCGCGCCATCGACGACGGGCTCATCCCCGGCGACCGGCCCGCCCTCTACGGCTGGGCCCTCGCCCTTGCGGTCTGCATCGGGATCGCCACGGCCACGGGCGTCGGCAGCTTCATCTACATGGTGAACACCGGCATGGACACGGACTTCCGGGTGCAGCGGCGCCTGGTCGACACCGTCGTCGCGACCGGCTCGAGGCTCCAGGGCCGCGCCGACGCCGGTGAGCTGGTGTCGATCTCGGCCGCCGACGCCCGCGCGTTCAGCATGCTGAGCATGATGACCGGCCGCCTCGTCTCCTCGGTGCTCGCGTTCGTCCTCGCCCTGGCGATCCTCGCCAGCCAGTCGTGGTGGTTCGCCCTGGCCGCCGGGATCGGCGTGCCCGCCATGTTCGCCTGCCTGCGGCCGCTGTTCCTGCGCCTCGAATCGCGCGGCGGCCGGCTGCGGGGCCGCATCGGCGTGCAGACCGGCATCAGTACGGACGCCGTCGCCGGGCTTCGGGTCCTGCGCGGCATCGGCGGCGAGGCCCACTTCCTGGACCGCTATCGCGATGCCTCCCAAGAGACCCGGCGCGCGGGCGTCCGCGTCGGCGGCACCGTCGCCGTCCTCGAATTCGCCCGGCTCGCCCTGCCCGGTGCGCTGCTCGTGGTCATCCTGTGGATGGGCGCGCGGTTCACCCTGGCGGGCACCATCACCGCCGGCGAGTTCGTGGCCCTGTTCGGCTATCTCATCGCCCTCACCCGCCCGGTCCAGTATTCGATCCAGTGCCTCGACGCGCTCACCAAGGCCATCGTCGCCTCCGGCCGCTTCCACAAGTTCCAGACCGAGACCGCCGCCGGCCCGGACGAAGTCACCGACGAACCCCCATGGCCCGCCGGGCGGGCATTGAGCGACCCGGCCACCGGACTCACCGTCGAACCGGGACGCCTCACCGGGATCGCGACCGCCGAAGGCCTCGGCGCGGCCGAACTGCTCGACCGGCTCGCCGGCTTCGGCGAGCCCGACGAACCCGCCCGGGTCGGCGAGGTTCCCTTGGGCGCCTTCACCACCGCGACCGTCCGGTCCCGCATCCACCTCATGGAGGCCCGCGCCCAGCTCTTCAGCGGGCCGCTGCGAGAACAGCTCGACGTCGACGGCGACCGGACCGACGCCGACATCATGCGGGCCATCCACGCCGCCTCGGCCGTCGACATCGTCGGCGTCGACCCCGCACTCCTCGAAAGCGACACCGTCCCGACCGAGGGCTTCGACCTCGATGCCATTGTGGGCGAACGAGGCCGCAACTTCTCCGGCGGCGAGCGGCAGCGCCTCATCCTGGCCCGCGCGCTCCTGACCGACGCCGAGATCCTGCTCCTCGACGACCCCGCCAGCGCCTGCGACGCCCAGACCGAGGCCCGCATCGCCGCCCGCCTCGCCCGGTACCGCCAGGGCCGGACCACCGTGATCGCCACGAACTCGCCGCAGCTCTTGGCGGTCTGCGACCGGGTGGCGTTCCTGTCGGGCGATCTCGCCACCGGCACCCACGCCGACCTGTTGGACCGAGACGACTACCGGGAGGCGGTCACCCGATGAACACCGAACTGCCCATCGCCACCGGGGCCCAGACCTGGGGCTACGTGCGCTCCCTGGTGGGGCGCCACCGCGTCAGGTTCTCGATCACCGTGGCGCTCACCGTCACCGCCGCCCTGGCGGCCATGACCACCCCCTACATCGTGGGCCTGATGACCGACGCCTTCGCCGCCTGGGCGCGGGGCGAGGATGTCGACCCCGGCGCGGACCTGGGCTGGCAGATCGGCCTCATCCTCACCGCGGTCCTCGCGCAGGCGGGCCTGGTCTGGGGCGCCTACCGCAATCTCGCGGTGCTGAGCGAGCGGATCACCGCCAACGTCCGCGAGGAGTTCCTGGAGCGGACTCTGGCGCTGCCGCCGGGCCAGGTCGAGGCCGCCGGGACCGGAGAGCTGTTGTCGCGCACCAGCCTCGACATCGGCCAGGTCCAGTATTCGATGATCCAGGCCGCGCCCCAGTTCTTCACCGGGATGGTCACGGTCCTGGTCTACCTCGCGGGCGCCTTCATCGTCTCGCCGGTGCTCGGCGCGTCGATCCTGGTGGCCGTCCCGCCGATGATCCTGGTGCTGCGCTGGTACTTCAAGCGCGCCTCCTCGGCGTTTCACCGGGTGCAGGCCGCCCGCGCCGAGCTGACGGCGGCGGTCGCCGAGACCATCGACGGCGTCAAGACCGTCGAGGCCCTCGGCTGGCAGCGGCGCCGCGTCGCAGTCACCGACCGGGCCGTGGGCCAGGTCCTGGGGGCGCAGCGGCGGACGATCGCGTTGCGCAGCAGGCTGTTCCCGGTGCTGGACTTCTCCGCGTTCCTGCCCTGCCTGACCGCGCTGGTCGTCGGCGGCACCCTCACGGCCACCGGGACACTCCCGCTGTCCGATACGACCACGGTAGTGCTGATCATGCAGCTGGCGGTGGCCCCGGCGATTGAGATGATCCTGTCGCTGGAGTTCGTGCAGATCGGCGGCGTGTCCCTGGCGCGGCTGGTCGGCGTCCAGGCGAGTGAGGACGATCGCGGCACGGCGAGGCCCGACCGCGACGCGGACGAGGTCATCGAGCTCAAGGGCGTCGACTTCGGCTACACGGCCGACCGGCCCGTCCTGCAGGGCGTCGATCTGGCGCTGCGACGCGGGGAACGGCTGGCCCTGGTCGGCCCCACCGGCGCCGGAAAGTCCACATTGGCCAGGTTGATGGCAGGTATCCATCGGCCGGACCGGGGATCGGTGCTGCTCGGCGGGGCCGAAGCGGGAGAGGTGGACGAAGTGTCCCTGCGGCGCTTCGTGGTTCTCGCGACGCAGGAGTACCACCTGTTCAATGACACGCTCGCCTCGAACCTGCGGCTCGGTGCGCCCGACGCGAGCGAGGTCGAACTGTCCGAGGCCCTGGAAGCGGTCGGCGCGGGCGGCCTGCCCGGGCGGCTGCCCGACGGGATCGACACAAAAGTCGGTGGTCGCGACCATGCATTGACGCCCGCGGAGGTCCAGCAGGTGGCGCTGGCCCGGGTGATTCTCGCCGCGCCCGAGGTGATCGTGCTGGACGAGGCGACCTCGATGATGAGCGCAGGCGCCGCCAGCGACATCGAGCGGGGCCTGAACCGGATCCTGAAGGGGAAGACGGTCGTCAGCATCGCCCACCGGCTGAACACGGCCCACGACGCCGACCGGGTGGCCGTGGTCGAGCGGGGCCGCATCACCGAACTGGGCACTCATGACGAACTGGTGGCCCGGAACGGTTCCTATGCGGCGCTGTGGAGCCGCTGGCACGGCTGAGCTTGACACGGCCACGACGGTGTCCACATTGCAGCCTGCGGGCGCTCGGAGCTGCGACAATGACCGGGTAAACCCCCTGTCGTTAGGAGCACTGCAATGACGCATTCATCCGACCCGGCCGTCCACGGCCCGGGCCACGGCACGCTCTCCATCGCGAGCATCCTCGCCGAATCCGCGCGCCTGCATGCCGACCGGCCCGCGCTTCACTTCATGGGGCACACCATTCCCTATCGGGCCCTGTGGGACCAGACCCGCGACTACGCCGGGGCGCTGGCCGCGCGCGGCATCGGCCCCGGCTCGAGGGTGGCGATGCTCGTCCCCAATGTCCCGGACTTCCCGCGCGTGTACTACGCGGCGCTGGCGCTCGGCGCCGTCGTCGTCCCGATCCACCTGCTGTTCAAGGCGGAAGAGATCGAGTTCGTCCTCCGCGACTCCGAAGCCGACCTGCTGGTCGCCGCCGCGCCCATGCTCGCCGAGGCCGCGCGCGCCGCCGCGAAGGCCGGCGTGCCGCTGGTGACCGTGCTCGTGCCGGATGGCACCGAGATCGGCGGGGCGCCCGTGCCGCGGTTGGAGGACGAGGCCGCCGCGGCTACCCCGATCGTCCGCCACGTCCCGGTCAACCCGCTCGACGCCGCCACGATCATGTACACCTCCGGGACCACCGGGACGCCCAAGGGCGCCGTCGGATCCCACCTGGCCATGGTCGAGCAGGTGCACTGCGCGATCATCGACGCCTTCGACACCCGCGTTGACGACGTCATCTACGGCGGGCTGCCGTTCTTCCACTCCTTCGGCCAGATGGCGGTTCTGAACCTCGCCTTCCGGCGCGGCTGTTCGATCATCCTGCTGCCGAAGTTCGACCCCGACGAGGCGCTGGCGCTCTTGGTGCGGCACCAGGCGACCGTGTTCACCGCGGTGCCCACGAACTTCGCGGGCATGGTCGAGGCCGCGCGCCGCTCGGGCGAGCGCCCGCCGCTGCGCTACGCCATCTCCGGCGGCGCCGCGCTGCCGGTGGCGTTGCTGGAGGCCTTCGGAGAGGCGTACGGCGCACCGATTCACGAGGGTTACGGGCTGACCGAGACTTCCCCGGCCGCCACCTTCAACTACTGCTCCGAGCCGATCAGGCCGGGCACCGTCGGGCGCCCTTTCTGGGGCATCGATGTCGCGGTGGCCGACGCCGAGACCGACGACCGCATCGAGATCCTGGACGATCCCGACGCGCTCGGCGAGATCGTGGTGCGCGGCCACAACCTCATGAAGGGGTACCTGGGCCGGCCCGAGGCCACCGCGGATGCGGTGATCGACGGGTGGTTCCGCACCGGCGACCTCGGCAGGGTCGATGCGGAAGGCATCGTGACCATTATCGACCGCAAGAAGGACATGATCATCCGCAACGGCTACAACGTCTATCCGACCGAAGTGGAGGCCGTGCTAACCCGGCACCCGGCGGTGTCGATCGCCGCGGTCTTCGGTGTGCCGCATGAGGTCCACGGCCAGGAGGTGCACGCCGCCATCGTCCCCGCGGCCGGGCGGAATCCCGATGTGCAGGAACTGGTGGCTTTCATGAAGGAGAAGGTCGCCGCGTTCAAGTACCCGCGCGTGGTGCACGTGCTGGCGAACCTTCCGTTCGGTCCGAGCGGGAAGGTCCTCAAGCGCGAGCTGGTAAAGCGGTTCGGAGCGTAGGGGATCGGGTGTCAACCGGCCGCGCCCCGGATGCGTTGCGGGAATTGTTGTTCCACCTAGGCAAGTCCCGTGCCGCGAACGTCGCGGGGATGGCCGACGATGCCGGGCGCCGAGCCGAAGGGCGCGTGCGGGTTTCCGCACGCGCCCTGGATGTGTGATCGCTTTTCGCTACGGCACGGTGTACCCGGCGGCGCGGAGGATGTCGTACCACTCCGGGCGCGTCAGCGGGATGTCCGAGCCCTGCGCGGAACCGGCGACGCGTTCGAGGTTGGTGGTGCCGATGACGACCTGGATGTTCGCCGGGTGGCGGGTGATCCAGGCGACCGCGATCGCGATGGGCGGCACGCCGTACTTCTCGGCGATCCGGTCGATCACCGCGTTCAGCTCCGGGTAGCGGTCAGAGCCGAGGAACGGCCCGTCGAAGAAGCCCGCCTGGAACGGCGACCAGGCTTGGACCGTGATGTCGTTGAGGCGGCAGTAGTCCAGCAGGCCTTCGTCGCGGCTGACCGACTGCTCCAGGCCCTGCATGTTCGCGGCCACGCCCTGGGCGATCAAGGGCGCGTGGGTGACCGACAACTGCACCTGGTTCGCGACCAGCGGCTGCGCGACGTACTTGCGCAGCAGGTCGATCTGGCGCGGCGTGTGGTTCGAGACGCCGAAGGCGCGGACCTTGCCGGAGGCCGCCAGCTCATCGAACGCGCGCGCCACTTCCTCCGGCTCGACCAGGGCGTCAGGGCGGTGGAGCAGCAGGATGTCGATGTAGTCGGTCTCCAGCGCCGCCAGCGACCCGTTGACCTGCTTGATGATGTGGTCGTAGGAGAAGTCGAAGTGCCAGCTGTCGCCCTTGACGATCCCGGCCTTGGTCTGGATCACCAGCTGCTCGCGCTCGGCGGGCGTCAGCTTCATCGCCTCGGCGAAGCGGCGCTCGCAGCCGTGGAAGCCGTCGCCGTAGATGTCGGCGTGGTCGAGGAAGTTGATGCCCGCCTCGGTCGCGGTGCGGACCAGTTCCCGGACCTCCTCGTCGGTCTTCTCCTGGATGCGCATCAGGCCGAGCACCACATTGGGTGCGGTGATCTCGGTGCCCGGCATCTTGAACGTCTTCATGCTTGAATTCCCATCGTCAAAGTTGCCCCGAACGCCGGTACCCCCGGCATCGGGTAAATCGTTATGCAGCAGAGAGCCGCGCGACCTGGTCGGCGGAAAGGACGACCTCTGCGGCCTTCGCGGAGTCGCGGATGCTCTCGGGCCGGGAGGCGCCCGGAATCGGGATCACCACCGGCGCGAGCGCGAGTTCCCAAGCGAGCGTGACCTGGTAGACGCTGACGCCGACCTCCGACGCGACCGCGTCGAACTCGGCGTGGCGGCTTCCCAGCTCGGGGGCGCCCTTGATGCCGCCGAGCGGGCTCCACGGCAGGAACGCGATTCCCAGTTCGGCGCAGTGCTCCAGTTCGACCTCGCTGGAACGGAACTTCGGCGAGAACTGGTTCTGCACCGAGACGAGCCGGCCCCCCAGGATCTCGTTCGCCTCATCGATCTGGGCGATGTCGGCATTCGAGATGCCCGCCATCAGGATGACGCCCTCGTCCAGCAGATCGCGGATGGCGCCGACCGAGTCCGCGTAGGGGACCTCGGGGTCGGGCCGGTGGAACTGGTACAGCCCGATCGCCTCGACGCCGAGCCGCTTGGCCGAGGCCTTCGCGGCCTCCTTGAGGTACTCGGGCCGCCCGTTCTTGGTCCAGCTCCCGTCGCCGGGGCGCAGGTGGCCGCCCTTGGTGGCTACCAGGACCTCGCCGGTGTCGCCGTACTCGCGCAGCGCCTCGGCGATGAGAAATTCATTGTGGCCGACCTCGCCCGCGTCGCGGTGGTAGGCGTCGGCGGTGTCGATGAGCGTGACGCCGGAGTCGAGCGCGGCGTGGATCGCGGCGATCGACCGGGCGTGGTCCCGCTCGGCCATGATCGACATCGGCATGCCGCCGAGCCCGATCGCCGAAACGCTGCGGCCGCCGATGGTGCGCTGTTGCATGGCTGCTCTCCCTTGAGACGATGCTTTGAGACGAAACCTTGAAACCGTGCGGTGCGCCCGCGCGCACCGGACCGGCGCCGCGACAGGCTTACCCCGTCATCCTAGGAAGCGGTAATCTAGAAGTCCAATAACTGTTAGTTCTGATATTGAGAAATACGGGGAATGAGTCATGGAACTGCGGCAGATGGAGTACCTGGTCGCGCTGGCCGATGAGAGGCACTTCACTCGCGCCGCCGAGCTCGCCGGCATTTCGCAGTCCGGCCTGTCGGCGGCGATCCGCGGGCTCGAAGAGGAACTCGGCACCAGCCTGTTCGTCCGGACCACCCGCCGCGTCGAGCCCACCGAGGCCGGATTCGCCCTCCTGCCCTTCGCGAGAGCGATGCTCGAACAGGCCGCGAACGCCCGCGACGCGGTGGTGCAGGCCAGCCGCGCCGTCTCCGGCTCGCTCCGCATCGGCGCCGAGCAGTGCCTCGGCCTGGTCGACATCGCGGGCCTGCTCGACCGCTTCCACCGGCGCCACCCGCAGGTGGAGACCCACTTCATCCAGACCGGCTCGCACGACCAGCTCAGTCTGCTGCGCGCCGGCGAACTCGACGTCGCGTTCGTCGCCACCGACAAGCACCTCACCGGCCTGCGGCGCAACGAGATCGGACGCGAATCGCTGGTGCTGCTGACCCTTCCCGAGCATCCGCTGGCCGGCAAGTCGTCCGTGCGAATCGAAGCGCTCGAGGACGAGGACTTCATCGACTTCGGGCCGTCGTGGGGCGTGCGGACGCTGAACGAGACCGCCTTCGCCTCGCGCGGGGTGCACCGGCGCGTCCGCAGCTCGGTCAACGACGTCCACACCCTGCTGGACCTCGTCGTCCGCGGGCTCGGCATCGCCGTGGTGCCCCGGCACGTCGCGGCCAAGCCCCAGGCCGGGCGGCTGCGCGCCCTCCCGCTGACCGGCCCCGGCACCCCCGAATGGATCGTCTCGGCCGTCTCGACGCACGGCGACCAGCCCGACTCCCCGGCCGCCCACCTCCTCGCACTCCAAGCCGAGACGCCGGTCTGCCTCCCCGAGCCGATCTGACCACTGCGACCTGACTCACGCCGGGCCTCGGGCAAGCAGAGTCATTGCGGCGCAGCGACATCCATCACCAGGTCAGCCCGCCCCGGACGCTTCTGGAAAACCCGGAGGCGGTCGCCGATTCGCGCGGGTACAGTTCTCGCGGCTTACGGGAGACGCCCCCCATCGGCGCCCGAAAGCGAACACCCGACCGACCCCGACACAGGACCGCAGGTCTCATGGAGACAATCTCCCTGGACGGAAAACGTCCCCTCAAATCGGTAGCGAAAGTGCTGCGCCCCAGAAGAAACCGACTCATCCTGGCCGCGCTGTGCTTCGCGGTCAAGGACAGCCCCGGCTGGCTCATGCCGGTCATCACCGGCGCCGCGGTCGACCTCGTCGTCGACGACGGACCGCTGTCCTCCCTGGCCTGGCTCGCCGCGCTGGCGGCGGCGCTCCTCCTCCAGAACTTCCCCATGCACGTGTGGTTCACCCGCCTGTACATGGGTGCGGTCCGCGGCCTCGGCGCCGACTTCCGCAACGCCCTGGCCGCACGACTCCAGTTGCTGTCCATCGGCTTCCACTCCCGCTCGAACGCCTCGATCATCCAGACCAAGGTCGTCCGCGACGTCGAGAACATCGAGCTGATGTTCTCCCAGGCGGGCGGCCCGTTCCTGTCGGCGGTCTTCGTCTTCGCCGGCGCGATCACCATGACCGCCCTGTCCGTCCCCGAGTTCCTGCCGATCTTCGCGCTCTCCCTGCCGTGCGGCTTCGGCGTGTGGTGGTTCACCCGCCGCCGCGCCCAGCAGCGCAACGAGGAGTTCCGGCGCGAGATGGAGAGCTTCTCCGCTCGCGTCGGCGAGATGGCCACCCTCATGCCGATCACCCGCGCGCACGGCCTGGAGCACGTCGCGGCCGGACGCGTCGCCGAAGTGGCCGAGGAGGTGCGGCACAGCGGACTTCGCCTGGACGTCCTCAATGGTCGGTTCGGCGCGGCCAGCTGGGTCACCATGCAGCTCTTGTCCGTCGGGTGCCTGCTGCTGGCGGCATTGGTCGCCCTGCTGGGCTGGGCGCCGATCTCTCCCGGCCAGGTCGTCCTGCTCGGCACCTACTTCTCGGCGCTGACCGGGACGGTGACGGGCGTGCTCGGCCTCTTCCCGATCATCGCCCGCGGCAACGAGTCCGTGCGCTCGATCGCCGAACTGCTCCAGGACCCCGACGTCGAGCTCAATGAGGGCAAGACGAAGGCGGACCGCGTCGCAGGCCGGGTCTCGCTGCGCCAGGTGAAGGTGCACTACGCGAACGACGCCAATCCCGCGCTCGACGGCGTCGACCTCGATATCGAGCCCGGCCAGACCGTCGCGCTCGTCGGCCCCTCGGGTTCGGGCAAGTCCACGCTGACGAACACCGTGCTCGGGCTCATCCGGCCTTCTTCCGGCGCCGTCCTGCTGGACGGCAAGGACATGGAGGAGCTCGACATGCGCTCGGTGCGCCGCCACGTCTCGGTGGTGCCGCAGGACTCGGTGCTCTTCGAGGGCTCGATCCGCGACAACATCACCTACGGCCTCGGGCCCATCGAGGACGAGCGGGTGCGGCAGGTCCTGCGGGACGCGAACGCGCTCGAATTCGTGGAGTCCCTGCCCCACGGCTGGGACACCGTGGTCGGCGAGCGGGGCGCGCGACTCTCGGGCGGCCAGCGCCAGCGGCTGTCGATCGCGCGGGCGCTCATCCGCGATCCGCGCATCCTGTTCCTGGACGAGGCGACCAGCGCGCTCGACTCGGAGTCGGAGCGCCACATCCAAGGGGCGCTGGAGAAGCTGATGCAGAATCGCACCACTCTCGTTGTCGCCCACCGGCTCTCGACCATTCGCAATGCCGACGTGATCGTGGTCCTGGAGCACGGCCGGATCACTGAGCAGGGCACCCATGACGAACTGCTGGCTTCCTCGGGTCGGTACGCGACGACCTGGGGCGTCCAGCACGCGGGGAGCGCCGCAGCGGCCTGAAATCCATACTGAGGCACTGTCCGAGAGCCCGCGGTTCCCGCCTGCGATGCGGTTGAACTGCGGGTTCTCTCCATCGTGGGGCGGAACACATCCCGAAGACGGTGCACTGAGTGCATCGTTGCATCTAGTGTAACCAGCATGGCAGAGACGAATCCCGCCCTCGACCGGCGAGCGGCGCTGAAGGCCAAGAGCCGCCAGGCGATCTTGGACGCCGCCGCCGACCTGATGCGCAGGCGCAGCAGCGCCGACTTCTCCGTGGACGAGCTGGCCGCGGCCGCCGACGTTTCGCGCCGCACCGTCTTCAACCACTTCGCCTCCCTGGAGGACGTGGTCACCGCCGTGGCCGGGCAGATGCTCGCCGAGGTCGTCGGCGGGCTGGGCGAGCAGGCCGCGAACTCCGGCCGCCGGGGCGGCACCATCCTCCAAGACCTCGCGGACACCGCGTCGGGGAGTCACCTGGTGCCGACCATCGTCCACCTGACCGAGATCTTCCAGGTCGAGGACGACGACCGGCACTCGACCCGCGAGGCCGTGCTGATGCAGCGGGCCTTCGCCCTGTTCAACCAGCAGATGTCGGCCGTGATGTCGCAGCGGCATCCCGAGATCGACGCGCGGCGCGTGGAGATGCTGGTGGCCGCGTTCTGCGGCGGCATCCTCGCGCAGTTCGACCACTGGATCGCCGAGACCGGCGGGGTCGACACCCCCGAGTCCCGCCGCGCCTGGGACGACCTCATCTCGGCCCTGGTCTCGCTGCTGCGCGACCCATCCGCCTGAGAGCCCATGTCCGCCAAGGAAACCCGCGAACACCCGATCAATGAGAGACCGCCATGGCTGAATTCCTATACCGGGTCGGGCGCTGGTGCGCCCGCCGCGCCCGCACCGTCATCGCCGCCTGGGTACTGCTCCTGGCGATGGCCGCCGGAGCGTTCGTCCTGTTCGGAGGGACGCTGTCGAACGCGTTCTCCATTCCCGGCACCGCCACCGAAGAGGTGACCCAGCACCTTCAGGAGTCGCTGCCCGAGGCCTCCGGCGGCACCGGGAGCATCGTCCTCAGCACCGAGGACGGCGAGGCGTTCACCGACGCGCAGCGGGCCGAGGTCGCCGACCTGGTCGCGCAGGCCTCCGACGTCGACGGCGTCGAGACAGTCATCGACCCCTTCGCCACCGAAGCCCAGCGCGCCGAACAGGAACAGCAGGTCGACGGCGGACTCGCCGAGATCGAATCCGGGCGCATCGAACTCGCTTCAGCCCAGTCCCAGCTCGACGCCGCCCGCGAACAGGCCGAGGCTGCGGGCCAGGCCGAAGCCGCCGCCCCCGAACTCGACGCCCAGCAGGAACAGCTCGATGCGCAGTCCGCCGAACTGGAAGCCCAGGCGGCCCAGCTCGAACAGAGCGCGACCCTGCTCGAACTCGCCTCGGACATCACCACCGTCTCCGAGGACGGCTCCACCGCGGTCGTCATGGTCTCCTTCACCGACGCGCAGCTCGAGGTCACGCCCGAGACCAAGGCCGGCGTCACCGACATCTTCGACGACCACCCGATCGACGGCGTCGAGTCCGACTACTCCGCCGAAATGCTCGACACCCTCCCGAGCCTGGTGGGAGCCAGCGAGGTCGTCGGCCTCATCGTCGCCGGGATCGTCCTGATCGTCATGCTCGGCACCCTGATCGGCGCCGGGCTGCCGCTGCTCACCGCCCTCGTCGGCGTCGGGGTCGGCGCGCTGGCGACCCTGTCGCTCTCCGGCGTGGTCGATATGGCCTCGGTGACCCCGATCCTCGGCGTCATGCTCGGCACCGCCGTCGGCATCGACTACTCGCTGTTCATCGTCAACCGCCACCGCCGCCAACTCAAGGACGGCTACGACGTTCCCGAGTCGATCGCGCTGGCCACCGGCACCTCCGGCAATGCGGTCGTCTTCGCCGGCGCCACCGTCCTCATCGCACTGCTGGCGCTCAATGTCACCGGCATCCCCTTCCTGGGCCTCATGGGTTCGGTCGGCGCGCTGTGCATCGCGACCGCGGTCCTCGTCGCCATCACCTTCATGCCCGCGATGCTGTCGCTGGTCGGACTGCGCATCCTCGGCCGCCGGGACCGGGCCGCCCGCGAGGCGAACGGCCACGCGCCCGCCGACGCGCCGGATCTCAAGCCGATGAAGAGCTGGAAGGCCGTCCTCAGCGTCCTGGTCGGCATCGGCGCGCTCGTCGTAGTCGCCCTGCCCGCCATGGACATGCGGCTCAACCTGCCCGACGGCTCGGCCGAACCGCACGACACCACCCAGTACCAGGCGTACGCCACCGTTGCCGACAAGTTCGGCGAGGGCCAGAACGGCACGCTGCTGGTGGTCGCCGACCTGCCCCAGAGCCCGGACGAGGCCGGCGCGCTGGCAGCGCAGGCCGAGATCGCCCAGGCATTGGCCGACACCGACGACGTGGCCGCCGTGGCCCCGATCGGCACCTCAGAGGACGGCACCGTCCTGGCCTTCCAGGTCGTGCCCGAGGAGGGCCCGACGAGCGAGTCCACAGGGGATCTGGTGCACGCACTGCGGGACCTGTCCATCGACGGCGTCGATGAACTCGGCGTCGCGGGCACGGCCAGCGGCAATATCGACATCTCCGAGAAGCTCGCCGACGCCCTGCCGACCTACCTGGCGGTCGTCGTCGGACTGTCGCTGCTCATCCTGATCCTGGTGTTCCGCTCGATCTTCGTGCCGGTCGTCGCCACGCTCGGGTTCATCCTCAGTTACTTCGCCGCGCTCGGCGGCGTGGTCGCGATCTACCAGTGGGGCTGGATGGCCGACCTGTTCGGCGTCGAGACCCCCGGCCCGGTCCTGAACTTCCTGCCGACCATCGTCGTCGGGGTCCTGTTCGGACTCGCGATGGACTACATGCTGTTCCTGGGCACGGGAATGCGCGAGGCCTACGCCCACGGCGTCCCGGCGCGGCTGGCCGTGGTGTCGGGGGTGCGGGCCGGACGCGCGGTCGTCACCGCCGCCGCGATCATCATGATCGCCGTCTTCGGCGGCTTCGTGTTCTCGCACTCGACCATGATCCGGCCCATCGGGTTCGCGCTCGCCTTCGGCGTGCTGGTGGACGCGTTCCTGGTGCGGATGCTGATCATTCCGGCGCTGATGCACCTGGTGGGGGACAAGGTCTGGTGGCTCCCGAGGTGGCTCGACCGGATCCTGCCCGACGTGGACGTGGAGGGCGCGAAGTTGGAACGCCGCCATGCGCACCACGGCGCGGAGGAGAAGGCCGAGGCCTGATTCCATAGAGCACGATGACGGCCCGAACCGGTCAGGTTCGGGCCGTCGTCGCGTCCGTGTCCGCTTGACGAAGTATCGAAGGATATCTATAGTTTTAGGAGCGTAACTTCCGAGGCCGTCATCGAAACTTTCGAACGCGACTGCTCGGCCCGTAATAACATTCCTTCCCCCGCAGGACATCCGCCCACGGTTGGGAGCGATAACACCCAGTGTGGACGCACCGCGAGGGGACCAGATCCAGTCCGGAAGGCAAAGCCATGAAACAGCCATTGCGGCTCAGAACCCGGTTGGCGGTGCTCGCGACCGCTTTGGTTGCCGCGTTCGCCGCCGTATTCGCCGCCGCCACCTTCAATGCCGCCGCAGAGTCCTCGTCCGACCCGGTACAGGTCGAGCAGCTCCCGTCCAGTTTCGAATGGAGTTCCAGCGGTGAGCTGATGGGGCCGAAACCCGATGCGGCCCACCCGAATATCGCGGGGCTCAAGGACCCGTCGGTGGTCTTCCACGACGGCAGGTGGCACGTCTTCGCCAGCATCGCGAGCTCCGCCGGCTACAACATGGTCTACATCAACTTCACCGACTGGTCGGAGGCCGCGTCGGCCCCGCACTACTTCCTCGACCAGTCCGGCATCGGCACCGGCTACCGGGCCGCGCCCGAGGTGTTCTTCTTCGAGCCCGAGGGCCTGTGGTACCTGGTCTACCAGGACGGCAATGCCGCCTACTCGACCAACCCCGACATCAACGACCCCGCCGGTTGGACTGCGCCGCAGCACTTCTACCCGGGAATGCCTCAGATCATCGAGGACAATATCGGCGACGGCTACTGGGTCGACATGTGGGTGACGTGCGACGACGTCGACTGCCACCTCTTCTCCTCGGACGACAACGGCCACCTCTACCGCTCAGAGACGACCGTCGGGGAGTTCCCGAACGGCATGAGCGAACCGGTGATCGCGATGGAGGAGGCCGACAAGTACGCGCTGTGGGAAGCGGCCAACGTCTACAAGCTCCAGGGCACGGACGAGTACCTGCTGCTGGTGGAGGCGTTCGGGACGGTCGGCCGCTACTTCCGGTCCTGGACCTCGACCGACATCGCCGGGCCATATACGCCGCTGGCCGACTCCCACGAGAACCCGTTCGCCTCCGCGGCCAATGTGTCCTTCCCCGACGGGGTCTGGACCGAGGACATCAGCCACGGCGAGATGATCCGGGCGGGCATCGACCAGAAGCTCGAGATCAAGCCCTGCGAGATGCAGTACCTCTACCAGGGCATGGATCCGAACGCGGGCGGCGACTACAACAGCCTCCCGTGGCGCCTCGGCCTGCTCACGCAGACCAACGCCCCCTGCGCCTCCGACGAGTAGACCACCGCGCCGGACGACGGCACCACCTCTTCGGCCCCGGCCGGCGACTGCACGGCTGAGGTCACCGTTTCGAACTCGTGTGGCTCGGGCTGGCAGGGCAAGGTCGCCGTCACCGCCGGTTCGGGCGGGCTCGAAGGCTGGGACCAGACCTGGAATGGCCGGACCCGAGTGAAAAGCGCTTGCCGGGGCGATCGTCCGGTCCTACACTCGCCGGATGGCAGACACCCCCTTCCTGTGGCTCATCGGCACGGCCGGCTCGGGGAAGACCACGACCGCATGGGCGCTCTACTCACAGCTCGCCGATGAAGGCGTCAAGGTCGCGTTCGTCGACGGCGACCAGCTGGGGATGGCGTATCCCGCCCGACCCGGGGACCCGGACAACGACCAGGTCACGGCGCGGGGGCTCGGCGCGGTATGGCCGGGATTCCGTGCAGCCGGGGCGCAGTGCCTCATCGTGTCCGGCTTGGTGGATCGGGCGGCGACGGTCGCGGACTTCGCCACCCAGGTTCCCGACACGGCGATGACCTTGGTCGAGCTCAGGGTCGGGACCGAGGAGCTGCGGGACCGCCTGATCGGGCGCGGCTCGGAGAACCTGATCGAACCGGCCATCGCGCTTGCCGCCGCGCTTGAACGCGAACCGCTCACCGAGCACCGCGTCGACACCGGCGGCAGGAGCGTCGAAGAGGTGGTGAAGCTGCTCCGCGGACGCATCGGCGACTGGCCCGGTGCCACCGCGAGCAGTGTGCGGGCGTTCGACGCTCCGGCTCCGGTCGAGAGCGACCGGTTGCCGATGGCGTGGATCTGCGGCGCCACCGGCGTGGGGAAGTCCACGGTGGCCTTCGGGGTCTTCATGCGGCTCTTGAGCTCCGGCGTGAAGGCGTCGTACGTCGACCTCGCACAGATCGGCTGGTTCCGGCCGACCGCCGAGGACGACCCGGGCGGCCACCGCCTCAAGGCCCGCAACCTCGCGGCGCTGTGGCGGACCCACCGCGCGGCCGGTTCGGAGTATCTGGTGGTGTCCGGTACCGGCGGAGGTGCGGCGACGGCGCGGCACTACCTGGACGCGGTACCCGACTGTGAGCCCGCGGTCGTACGCCTCGACGCCCGGCCCGAGATCCTCGCCGACAGGATCCGCTTGCGGGGCAAGGGCATCGGAGTCGAGCTCCCAGGCGATGACCTGCGGGGTCTCCCCGAGGCCGACCTCGAACGCCGCATCGAGGCGGCGAAGGAGGAAGCGGCCCAGCTCGAAAGGGACTACATCGGCGAATTCCGATTGGACACGAGCGACCGAACCCCGGACGAGCTCGCCGACGCCATCATGGACCTGATCGGACGTTGCGGCAGCCGGCCGTGACATCGGTTTTGAGACCTGGACGGGTCCCGTCGTTACCGCTGCACTGCGGCGGCGCGGAAACCCTCGTTCTCCCGGGCTATGAAGCGGCGCAGGGTGGCACCGAACAGCAGCGTGAACGGTCCGGCGGCGCGCCCGGTGGCCTCGACGCTCAGCGTATTGCGGCAGGTGTCGCCGTCGACGTCCTCCACGAGGTGCGCGCCCGCCAGCGTCAGGCCCCGATGCCTTGTCTCCCAGACGAGCCGGGAGCCGGGCTCGAATTCGGTGACGGTCCAGATCGCCTTCGGCTGCATCGGCTGCTTGATCCGGGCCCGGCCGCCCACGCCGAGCGGGGCCGGGTCGAGCAGTTCTATGTGCTGCATCGTGGGGGTGAAGTCGGGCCAGCGCTCGATGTCGACGGTCAAGTCCCAGACCACCGATGCCGGAGCGCTGATGAGGAGTGAGTGCTCGTATCGCATGCTTCGCATTCTGGTGGATTCCCGGCTCGGTGGCCAGTAGCGGACGGGGCCGAAGACCGCTGCGAAGAAAATCCCAAGAAAATATTGGAATGATGTAGAAAACGAGGGGGAGGCTCCGTCGTCTCACTTGAGCGTCCGGAAGAGCCGGGCGGATGATGGAGACCCGGAGGTCACCATGAAGTACGTCATCCTGATCCACTCGAACCCGCAGCCCTGGGGACACCCGACCGGGGACTTCATTCCCGAGCAGCAGGCCCTGCCGGCCGAGCAGCGCCGGCGGATGAATTCGGAGTTCGAGGCGCTGCTGACGGAGATCCATGAGAGCGGCGAACTGGTCAGCGCGGAGGCCCTCGCCGATCCGACCACCTCGACTATCTACCGCTGGGAGGACGGCAAGCCGCTGTCCACCGACGGCCCGTACTCCGAATTCAAGGAGCACCTGGCCGGGTTCTTCCTGGTCGACGTCGCCAGTTTCGAACGCGCCCAAGAGATCGCGAAGGTCTTCTCTGGCCCGGGCGAGACGATCGAACTGCGACCGGCGATGTGGCCGGGCGGCGAGGAGCAGTGAGTCCATGGCATTGACATCGGACGGCGACCTTGAGGACGTGTGGCGGCGCGAGTCGGCCCACGTCCTCGGGGCGCTGGTCCGCCGCTACGGCAACTTCGACCACTGCGAGGACGCCGTCCAGGAGGCCCTGATCGCGGCGGCCCTGCACTGGCCGCGCGAGGGCTTGCCGACGAACCCCCGCGCCTGGCTGATCCGGGCCGCCTCCCGCCGCCTGATCGACGCGCAGCGAAGCGATTTGGCGAGGACCACCCGGGAAACCACCGAGGTGGAGCGCGATCCCGGACCGGTCCGCAACCTCCCGCTTCAGGACGACTCCCTGCACGTACTGCTGCTGTGCTGCCACCAGTCGCTTTCCCGCGCTTCGCAAGTGGCGCTGACGCTGCGGGCGGTGGGAGGTCTGACGACGGAGCAGATCGCAGCGGCCTTCCTGGTCCCGGTGGCGACCATGGCACAGCGGATCACCCGGGCCAAGACCACCCTCGCCGAAGCGGAGGCCCGCCTGGGAGAGGTGAGAGCGGGAGACCTCCCGGCCCGGGTCCAGTCGGTGAGGCAGGTGCTCTACCTGATCTTCAATGAGGGCTACACCCGAAGCGGCGGAACCGAACTGGTCGACGTCTCCCTCACCCGGGAGGCGATCCGCCTCACCAGGGAACTCCACCAGCGACTCCCGAGCGACACCGAGACCGCGGGTCTCCTGGCGTTGATGCTGCTCACCGAGGCCAGAGCGTCGGCCCGGGTGGACGCCGACGGCGAACTGATCCCACTGGCGGACCAGGACAGATCCCAATGGAACCCCGAAATGATCGCAGAGGGAGTATCCCTAGTGGAGAAAGCCCTCCCGGTGGGTCCGGTGGGCCCGTTTCAACTGCAAGCGGCCATTGCCGCCGTCCATGATGAGGCAGCGGACTATTCCGCGACCGACTGGCCGCAAATCGCCGAGCTCTACCGAATGCTCGACGCGCTGGCGCCCAGCCCGATCGTGACGATGAACCGGGCCGTGGCAGTGGCGATGGCCGAAGACCCGACCGCAGGACTGGCGCACCTCGATCCCCTGCTGCGAGATCGAAAGCTGGCGAAGAACCATCGCCTGCATGCGGTCCGGGCTCATCTGTTGGAGCAGGCCGGTTGCAAGGCCGAAGCCGGAGCGGCGTACCGAGAAGCAGCCCGGCTCACCACCAGCGTCCCCGAACAGCGGTACCTCTTGCGCAAGGCCGCCACTCTCGCCTGAAACATGACGCGAAGTCCAGCGGCAGTTGACGAACCGCCTGCCGCCGGACCTGTGTAGGGCCGGGGAGCAGCGGCTTCCAATTGGTTCGGTCTGGGCATAATGAGCCGCATGTCCTCGACCGAACCCCTCGAAGTCAGGCCCGCCCATGAACCCTGGTGAGCTGCTCGGCAACCGGTACCTGCTGCGCGAGCGCATCGGCTCGGGCGGCATGGGCGAAGTGTGGTCCGCCGACGACCAGGCGTTGCGACGCACGGTCGCGCTCAAAGTGATGCATTCCGCGCTCGCCGAGGACCCCTCGTTCCGGCAGCGGTTCCAGCAGGAGGCCCGCACCGTCGCCGCGCTAGCCGTCCCCGGCGTGGTGAACATCTACGACATCTGCGAGGATCCCGCGCCCGGCGGCGGCGTGACGGCGTACCTGGTCATGGAGTTCGTGACCGGCCAGACCCTGGCCAACCTCCTCGATCTGCGCGCGCCGATCCCGGCGCACCGGGCGGTGCCGCTACTGACGCGGGTGGCCGAAGCGCTGGACGCCGCACATCGCGCGGGGATCTTGCACCGCGACATCAAGCCCGGCAACATCCTCGTCAACAGCCGCGATAAACCAACCATTGTGGACTTCGGAATCGCGTATCGGCCTGAGCAGACAGCGCTGACCGCCACCGGGACCGTCCTGGGCACGGTCGGCTACGCCTCACCCGAACAGTTGGAAGGCCAACCGCTCACCAGCGCCTCCGACCTCTACTCGCTCGCCGTGGTCGCCTACGAGTGCCTCAGCGGCGCCACCCCGTTCCGGCGTCCGTCGGCGGCCGCGGTCATCAGCGCGCACCTGCGCGACGAGCCGCCGCCGCTCCCCGCGTCCGTACCCGCCCCGGTCGCCGCGGTAGTCATGCGGGCCTTGGCAAAGCAGCCCTCGCACCGACCGCCCACGGCCGACGCGTTCGCGAAGGACCTGGAGGCGGCGCTCTCCGCGGAACCAGAGCGAGACACGCTTCCCTTGGGTTCGGGATCGACTCCGCGAGTGACGACGCCGATGTCGGCCGCAATCTCGCCGCCGACCGAGCCGATGACCGTGATCGCCACGACCGCCCAACCCGAGAAGTCCCCGAAGCGCGGGCGCGGCTTGGCATGGGCCCTGGTCGCGGTCGTCGCGGCGGTCGGGGTCACGATCGGGGCCATGCGCTTCTGGGACCGGCACGACTCGCCGGAGGACCCGCAGAGCAGTCCTGTTGCTTCCGACAGCGAAAGCTCGGAGACCTCACCGGAGGCCGTCGAAAGCACGGATACCGAGACTCCGGCGGCCGAAGAGCCCGACCCGGAGCTGCCGGCGGGGAATTCGGTCCTGGTGAACGCCGAGTCCGGTCTGTGCCTGCTCGGCGCACCTTCGATGCAGAGCGCGGAAATGGGCCTGTGCGAGGAGAGTGAAATCAACACCTGGAACTTCAACCCGACGGAAGAAGGCTCGGTCGAGATCTACTTCGACCACCTGCCCGGTGAAGGAGAGAACAACAACAGCGGATGTATCGAGTGGCGGGACCGGGAGGACTGGATCGAGTTCACGGACGGCTGCATCTCGGAGAACGACTGGGAGTTCACCTACCTGAGGACGGATGAAGCCGAGGACGCCGACTTCTGGCTGATCACCACTGTGGGGGGCGACTACTGCCTCCACGCCGACGAGTACCTGCCGTACCTCAGGCGCTGCATCGAGGACGAGCCGTCCCAGCAGTGGCGGACCGTCGCCGCCTAAGCGATGCCCCGTGGTGAGGTCGCCGAGGGTCGGTTCTCCGGCCCATTCGTATTCGAGCTGAAGCGATCCGCTCGGGAAGATCCGCGACTTGGTCAGCCGCAAGGCCGAAGGCATTGCGCCGCCTTCGAACACGCGCTTCCCGCGGCCGAGCACCACCGGGTGGATCCACACGTTCATCCGGTCCACCAGCCCTTGCGCGAGCAGCGACTGCACCAGGTTGAGACTGCCGATCACGTGGATCTGGCGGTAGCGCCCCTTGAGCCCGGCCACGCCCTCGGCGAGGTCGCCTGCGAGGACGCTGGCGCCTTCCCAGGCCAGCGGCTCCTTGAGCGTCCGGCTGGCGACGTACTTCGGGACGCGATTGAGCAGGGGCTTGAAGTCGATCTCGTCGGGAGCGGTGGGCCAGTATCCCGCGAAGAGGTCGTACGTGCGCCGGCCCAGCAGCAGTGCGTCCATACTCTTGGCCTGGCCGAACATGACGTCCTCGGCTTCGGGGTCGACCAGCGGCACCTGCCACCCGCCGTACTCGAATCCGTCGGAGGGGTCCTCCTCGGGCGCGCTGATCGCCTGCGCGACGCCGTCGAGGGTCATGTACTCGGTGACGATGAGTTCTCCCATGGCGCGGTCCTCTCTAAAAGGGAATCCTTGCCAATTGAGACTACGCAGCGCTCCTGAAATCATCGGGCTGATCGAGGTTCGCGGAACGACTGAGATACGCCTGGAGTGCTTCGTGCCGGAATTCATAGGTTGCGCCTACCTGGCGGAAGATGCCCTCCCGGTGGGTCTCCTCAAGAAAGCTCATGAGCCGAAACGGCAAAGGGCGTCTTCCGGAAAGCCAGAGATACAAGTGTGTGAACCGGTAGAGCAGCCAGAATCCCTCTTTGGCGGTCGACATAACCCCGAACGCCAATCCTGTCGTCAGCCCCAGCTCTGGTCCAACTGCGATCGATGCTCCCAACCCGACCCCCAGCCCGCCCACCAGCCCAGAAGCGGCGGCTACGTTGCGAGCGTCGGTGAGAATCGCTCTGGGCCCGCGAAGTTTCAGCCGAGTGGGAGTCTGCGGCGAGGACAGGTCGACCATCAGCCCGGCTCCCAGCCCGGCCGCCAGCATGAAGCCCAGCCCCGTCGTAATCCCGAACGTCAGCCCTGATGCCAGCCCGACCACCAGCCCTGATGGCAGCCCGACCACCAACCCGGCTCCCAGCCCGGCCCCCAGCGACTTGATGAGCCGTCGACCGTCAGTTTTGAGTCGTTGCGGTGAATCAGACTTGCGGACGCGCCTCTGCTGCGCACTGATCTCCAGCCAGGTTCCCAGTCCGAAGATCAGACCGCTCGCAAGCCCTCCCATCAGCGATACGGAGATCCCGACCCACAACCCTCCCACCAGGGTTACTCCGAGCCCGGCAGCGAGTGGGAACATCAGCTTGACAGTGATGGGCCTGAGCGATCGGTGAAGGTCCCACCATGCGAATGTCGCAGTGCCGAGGTCGTCCATGTGTTCGGCGATGAAGCGCAGGTAGCGGAGGCGTTGGGCAGCAGCGTGTTCGGGTTCGCCGGGTATCGCCTGGTCGGAGTAGAGGGTGGGGAGATACCGGGCGATGAGGTGCTGCTCGACAGCGTTCTTGTCCTCAAAGGCGCTGAGCGTCTCGCGATCGGGTTTGTCCTCTTTGCTCTTGTAGGCCTCGCGGCAGAGGAACACCATGAGCGGTGTATCCAGGGCTTGAGCGAAGTGGCTGCCATTGCCGAGTTGCTCGAACACTGCCTTCCAGTGCTCGGCGCCTTGGCCGCCTTTCTCAAGGAAGGCCCTCGCCTTCTCGGGCCGGATCGGCTGCAGCTTGACCACTGACATCTCCTGGAACGGCCTGCCGTCGATGTCCAGCGCCGTGTTGAACTCTTCAATGCGCGAGGTCAGCACGATCGGGCTGCGGGCCGCGTCCAGCGCCTCGCGAAGGCGTTCGATCGCTCTCGCGTGCAACGGTTCTGGAATCTCATCGAACCCGTCGAGGACCGCCACCAGTCGACCGCGTTGGAACAGTTGTGATGCGGTCTCAGTCTGTCGACTCCGTGTGCCAGACGGCAGTTGGTACACGTCGGTCAGCTGCCCGGCGAGCCATTCGGTCAGACTGGTGTCCGGGTTCCAGTCCCTGACGCCCAGCAGGACCGGGACCGGCCCTTCAGGGTCGTCTTCGGGCCGCTGCGCGAGAAGTTGGTGGGCCAGGAGCATCGCGGTGGCCGACTTCCCCGCTCCCTTGTCGCCGAGAACCACGGTCAGTGGTGAGTGCTCGCGGCGCCAGTCCTCACCGAGGGTCGAGACGTCCCGAGTACGCGGTCTCCTCACCTTGACGTGCGGACTGGTGATGACGTCCTCGGAGAGGGACCATTCGACCTGGATGAAGCTCGAACCGGACAGCTTGAGCGATGCGATCTCCCCGGCCACCGACTTCCTGACATTGTCGGCGAGCCGTTCGAGGTACTCCGCACGGTATTCGTCGGACGAAGTGACGTCGGACCGATCGTTGGACATGGCCCGCAACCCGATCGCGGCGACAACGAGCGCGAGGACGGGCACGAGCAGCATGACCGCGTCGTACTGGGCGCGGAGTTCAGGGGTGGCGGCCAGCAACCAGCACACGTACGCCGCCACGATGGCGATGGCGGCCAACAGGAGCGGATTGCGGAACCAGGGGCGAGGAGCGGGCTCTGACACTCCTTCGATGTTATGGGACAACAGGGTCGAGCGGCGGTCCGGACGGTCATCAGCCCGGCCCCACCGCTGCTCGCGGCACCGCGGTCGCTAACGCCAGTCGTCGGGCTTCGGCTCCTGTTCCCGGTCCTCGTCCAGGGCCTCATCGTCATCCGGATCGGGCGGCGGACCCTGCTCCCCGGATTCGCGGATGACCTCGGCCCGCTCCCGGTCGTCCACGGTCACGTGGATCTCCTCCTGGGCGGCCGCGGCCGGGGACTCCTCGGCCCACACGTCTTCCTGGTCGTGCAGCTCGCCCGCCTGCGGGTCGGGACCCTCGCCCCAGCTATCGGTGACCGCCTCCCCGAGCTCGTCCGGCTCCTCGTCCTCCAGGGCCTCATCGAGCGACACGCCCAGCTGCTCTTCGGCGGGCGTGGTGCCGTGGCGGTCCGCGCCCTTGTAGCCCTCGGCCTCCAGGATCTCCTGTTCCAGGGACTCCTCGTTATCCCGTTCGTCATCGACGTGCCCGAACGTCTCTTCCTCGGCGGCCGAATACGGCCTGCGATCGGTGGACATGGCTCCTCCCTCCGCCACAGAGGGGCTACCCGTCAGCACCGCCCGGTAATCAGCCCGGCTTCACTGCGGGACAAGACCTGATCGGAAATTCGGATGCGGCAACGACAGGCCCTGAGCAGACTGGGCGGATGAGTACCGCACTTGCGCCGCTGTACGCCGTATCCGGCGCCCCCGGCTCCGGAAAGTCCACCATCCTTCCGGAGCTGCTCAAGATCGCCGCGGGGATCGTGGTGATGGACATCGATGAGCTGCTCGAAGATGGCCGGCTGCTGGGCTTGCCCATCGCCGTTCCCGAAGCGGAGCCGATCTGGCCGGCCTACCGGCGCATGTGGCAGCGGATCATCGACATGCCCCGTCGGGCCGGACATCCGGCGCTGCTCCTGAGCCCGAACACACCCGACGAGATCGCAGGAGCCACCGCCTGCCTGCTGCTGGACTGCGCCGACGGCATCCGAGCCGAACGCCTACGAGCACGCCGTGACAGCGACCGACAGATCGAGGCGGCCTTGGAAGACGCGCGATATTACCGGGGCATCTTCGATACGACCCTCGTCACCGATGGACTCGAACCACCGATCATCGCGGAACAGGTCCTTGCGTGGGCTCGCTCAACGCCGACCAACAGCCCAGGACACCAATAGATGGCCCCGATGATCGAAGAACTGAGCAACCAGATCACCGCAAGGTCACCCAAGAACGGCCAGTTCCTGATGGTGGCCATCGACGGACGCGGGGGCTCGGGCAAGTCGACCTTGACCGACAAGCTCGCGCCCCGCCTTCCGGGCTTCACGGTCATTCACGGCGACGACTACTGGGAGCCGAGCCAGGACAGTGAATTCGGCTGGTTCAACGAGGACCGCTTTCACCATGACGTCGTTGAACCGCTGGGCAAAGGCCGGCGCCACCTGACGTATCGCCCCTACGACTGGGAAGCCGAGCCGCACGGGCGGTCCCAGGAGCTGGTCGTGGGTGCCGGGATCGTCATCGAGCGCTGCTATTCGATGGGCCTGCGGCTCGATTGGGACTACACCGTCTGGGTCGACGCCACTCCCGAGCTAGCACTCGAGCGCGGTATCGGACGGGAACCGCACCAGGCAGAGGTCTGGGCGAACCTCTGGCTCCCCCGAGAAGACGCCTACATCGAGCGCGAACAACCGAAGGCCCGCGCCGACACCGTCATCGACGCCGCCGAGCACTTCGCGTAATCCTCCGGCGTCCCAGGAAACGGCGATAGCCGGGGGTGACGCGAGTCGCATTGGGGGATAAGGCCAGCGAGGCGCCGTAAGAGGTCTGCCCGAACTAGACACTTTTGTTGCAGAGGCGTGTCGCAGGTTGATCACGCGATTTTGATGTGTAAAGGTTTCAGCACGCGTGTATCACGCGTCCTTCAAATCCAACTGAATAGTAATCGCGGGCCGCCGTCCCGATCTTGGCAGAAAGTTCGGCGGCCCGCCCCTAGAAACCAGAGAGGAATACTCCCGTGGTCTCGTTCAGCGTACGCCATGACCCGGTTCCCGCCTCGGTCAAAATCGACCTCGAACTCCACAAGCCCTACCGCACCTGGTTCGGCCTCGGCCGCCTGCGCTGCGAGTGGTGCAACCACAAGTGGGGCGCCCACGGCTGCCCGCGCCGCCGCAGCGCCGTCAAACTCCTGGCCTCCCGGATCGGCTCCGACTCGCTTCGCGACGTCCTGTCGACGCTCATCGGATTCTCCTGGGGCGGTGCCGCATGAACCCCGAACGCATCGTCCTGGGCCGCTTCACCCTCGAACACCGCCGCATCGAGGTCTACCAACTCGCCGGCGGCTCCACCACCTCGGTCCGCCTGCGCCGCATCGCACCCGAACCGGCCGTCGACCTCGGCTACATCAACCGGATCGGCTCCCCCTTCGCCCGCCTCCACCTCTACCGCGCCGAATGGCCCGCCGCACTCCGCCGCACCGCCAAGGAGCACGCCGCCCAAATCTGCTTCCATGCGGCCCAGCAAGAAGCGGAGGTCGACGGATGAGCCTCCGCTTCATCGACAAGTACCCGCTCATCGGCACCACCGAAGTCGACGACTTCGAGCTCTGCTTCGCCTGGGTCTGGCACCAGCCCTGCCTCCGGGTCACCTTCGCCGAGACCGAGAACCCGCTCCTCGGGCGGGTGACCCACCTCGACGGCCTACCTCGCCTGGTAGCCGCCCCAACGGGTCTCGCCTGGCTGAACCAGGACGACCCGGCCCGCACCGGCGCAGTCCTCAACCACGCCATTGACCTCTGGAGAAGAAAGGAACAGATGTTCCGAGACTGCAACGGCTGAATCGACCTTGAGTCGGCGGAGTCCGCACCGCTATTCCGGTGGGTTCGAAACAGCGCTTCGTCTCGGTGTCGCCGTGCGGTGGACGCTGCGGATGGCGGACACGTCCGGTGCCGGCTCCGGACGATCCGGCAGGTCGGCGCTCAAGGCGTTGAGTCGCTTGCGGATCGAGGTCGCGATGCCCTTGCCGAGCAGGTAGCGGGTCGGGACCGCGGCCCGTTCAGCGTGGTCGAGGAGGCGGTGTGCGGCGCGGCTGTCCAGGCCCGTGTCGGAGAGGACGAGGTGCGTCAATCGGTGCGGTCCGCTCGCGAGGGCCGCGCCGACGCGATCGGCGGCGGCTGCGTCGAGTCGGTTGTCCGCCGCGCCCAGAACCCCGGCGGCCTTGACGCGCCCGAAGTCGAGCACTTCCACCCCGGCCGCCGCTGCGGCCGCCGTGACCCGGGCGATGGCTTCGGGTCCGATGCCGTTGCTCGCCACCGAGAGTCGTTTGAGTCGACCGTGTGGTGCGCCTTCGAGCGCTGTGGCGATGGCGTGGGCACCGCTGTCGCCGAACTGCGCCGCCGAGACGTATAGCTCGCCGACCGCACCGGACCCGACGATGAGCGCGATCGCGTCGGCGCCGGTCGGGCCGAGGGGGTTGCCGCCCAGGTAGAGACGTTCGAGTCCGCGACCGTGGCGCGCGGCGGTGATGACGGCGGCGGCGAGCGGCGCGGCCGCATCGGTTTCGATGCCGGTCTGCGTGAGGTCGAGGGTGCGTAGGGTCGGCGACTGCGCCGCGCATTCGGCGGCGGCGATGGCACCGGCATTGCCGAGCGGGTTGCGTTTGAGCCACAGCCCGGCGAGGATCTGCGGCGAGGCTCGCAGGTTGTCGGCGATGCCGCAGGCGCCCGCGGCCGTGATCCCATTGCAGCCCAGATAGAGCGTTTCGACCCGGGATTCGGAGGCGCCGGCCGCGACGGCGACGGCCCCCGCGTCGCCGAGGCCGTCGGTGCCGAGGAGGAGGTGCGGGGTCGTTCCCGGGTGGAGGGCGGCGGTTACCTCGGCGGCTCCGCGGGGGCCGAGCGCCTGCTTGCACAGGTCCAGGCGCCCGTCGGGCATGGCGGTCCCGGCGGTGAAGTCGAGCCGCCGATCGGCGCGTTCCCCAGTCGACAGCCAGCGGATGAGGTCGGCGAGGTCGGCCGCCGGTCGGGGCGAGAGCGGGTCGATTCCCGCGAATCCGTTCACCATTCGGCCTCCCGGTAGTCCTTGAGGAATACTCCGGCGACGGGATCTCCGGCTTCTCCGCGCACGATCGGGTCGTAGACGCGGGCCGCGCCGTCGACCACGTCGAGCGGGGTCCTGAAACCTCGTTCGGCGGAACGGGCCTTGACCGGGGCGGGGTTCTCGTCGGTGATCCAGCCGGTGTCCACGGCGCACATGTAGACGCCGCGTTCGGCCAGCGCGGGCCCGCTGGTGCGGGTGAGCATGTTCAGCGCGGCCTTGGCCATATTGGTGTGCGGGTGCCGGGAGGTCTTGTGGCGCACCGCGAAGCGGCCTTCGACGGCCGAGACGTTCACGATGTACCGGCGCGGGTGCGGCGAGGCGAGCAGCAGCGGCAGGAGCCGGTCGCACAGCAGGGTCGGCGCGAAGGCGTTCACGAGGTAGGCCTCCAGAGTCTCGGCGGCGTCGAGGCCGCCGAGGACGGCCGACCAGGAGTTCTCGGCCGAGAGATCCGGCAGCAGCCCTGAAGCGTCAACGGCGGGGACGATGGTGTCGAGCGCGATCGCGGGCAGTGCCTCGCCAACCTGGTATCCGGGCGCGAGCCATGGCCCGGCAGGGGTTCGCGGGCCGTCCAATGCCGACCGTTCCGCGGCTGCGAGGGCGGCGTAGGCGTGGGGCGGTCTGCGCAAGGTCTGGGCGGCATTGTTGACGAGGGCGTCGAGCGGGCGGCCCTCATCGAGGAGTCGACCGGCGAGGCCGATCACCTGCCTCGGGTCGCGCAGGTCGATGCCGACGACGTGGAGGCGGTGCGCCCATTCGTCGTGGCCGGGGGCGGCTGCGAAGCGCCGCAGGGCATCGGCGGGGAAGCGGGTCGTGACGGTGAGGTCGGCGCCGTCGCGGAGGAGCATGAGCGCGAGTTCGTACCCGATCTTGACGCGCCCGCCGGTGAGCAGGACGCGGCGGCCGCCGAGGTCGGTGCCGGCGGTGCGGCGGGCGGCGTTGTCGGCGGCGCACCCGGGGCAGAGCAGATGGTAGAAGGCGTCGGTCTGCCGGTACGACGTCTTGCAGACGTAGCAGCGGCGGGGTCGGGAGTAGACGCCTGGGGTGCCGTCGGCCGTCAGGGCGGTGTCCGGTTCACGCGCGGTGGCCCCGGTGGCGGTGTGGGAGATGAGATCCGAGTCATCGGCGGCACGGGCCCGGTCTCGAGCTTTGCGGCGGCTTCGTTGCCCGTCGCGGGCGAAGGACGCGGCGACGTGTTCGGCGCGGACCCGGACCGGGTGGTCGGACGGGAGTGCCTTGAGTCTGCCGACGGTGGCGTGAAAGGCCGCAAGTTCGGATTCGGTCGGTTCGTCCATCGCCTCCGCCTCGGGTAGTGGTGGTCCCGGCCGGAATCGAACCGGCGTCCTCCGACTCTGCAGGTCGGCGCGTCTGCCTCTGCGCTACAGGACCTGGAGCCTGCCCGGGTGGCCGGAATCGAACCGGCGTCCTCTCCTCATGCAATAAGGGCGCGACTGCCACTGCGCTACACCCGGGCATTGCTCGGCATCGTATTCGATGCCCGCCATGGGAATAGGTGCGGCCCGGGTAGTTGACCTCTATCCCGGGCCGCCATGTGCCACATGTTCGCCGCTGCGGACCTTCCGGTAGGCCCTTGAAGCTACTAACAGCATCGCGCTCTACCATTGGAGCTACCGCCCCTTGTGGTGGGGCGGGAGGGATTCGAACCCCCAACTTCGATGTCCAATTAGGCGCTACTCGCGGTCTCGCGCGACGTGGCGAATGCTGAATCTAGAGCGAGAGTCTCAGATTATGCGGCTTGCCTCTACCATTTGGGCCACCGCCCCGAAGGTGGGGCGGGAGGGACTCGAACCCCCATCTCTACCGCGAGGTTTAAGACTGAATCTCAGTTTCAGCTTTGCGCTTTCGCGCACCCCTGCCGCTCAAAGCAGGAGGTTTCCAAACTCTAGTCGCCCAGCAGGTAGTCGAAGACCTTCGCTCCGACCTGCTGGTCCACCACCTCGGCGCCATTGGCCTCCTCGCGGGCGAACTTGACCGCGTGCTGGAGCTTCTCCAGCCGGGCGGTCAGGGTCGCCACTCGCTTGGCGGGCGCCGAACCCGAGAACTTGATCGTGGTCCAGTAACCCACGGGGATGTCCTCGTAGTAGACCTCGACCTGCGCCGGGTGCTCCTCGGTAGCCTCGGCCTTGACGTGGTTGCGCGGAACCTTCTTGGTGCGCACCGTCTTCACCGGCTCGGTTGCGAAGCAGTTGGCGGACTCGTTGAAGAACCACGACTCGCCCTCGTCCAGCACCGGGAGGCCCTTGACGAAGGTCTGGAGCTCCGCCAGCTGCTTCTCCAGGAAGAGCAGGTACGTGACGGGCACGTCCTCGAGTAGCACCTCGCCGTCGACGGTGACATCGGCGGTCGCCAGGGCGTTCGAGCGGTCCTTGGTCGCGACGACGTCGAACAGGCGGGTCATCGAGTCGGCGACCTCGCTGAGCTGATCCTCGACGCGGCGCTTCACCTTGGTGGACTCGGGCGGCAGCTGCTCGCCCTCCTCGTCCTTGGGCTGGTAGTTGCGCGAGATCCCCGAGAGCAGCGGCGCCTTGTTCAGCTCGCGCCCGGCATCGCCGAGCGACTTGGCGGCCTTGTTCTTGACGCTCTTCTCGATCGCGATGATCTGGTTCAGCTTCGTCACGGGGTCTCCTTCGTATCCGCGGTGAGCTTACAACCGAACCGCAACCGCGCCAAAGGGAATATGCGGAGGCTCAGCTCTCCGCCCGGTCGGCGTGCATGGCCCGAAGGAGTGCCGGGAGGCCCGCGGCCAGGCCCTCGCGCTCCTTCGGCGACATTGCCGAGGCCCAGCGTTCGTAGCGTCCATGGAGCACGTCGGCGGCGCTGCGGTGGATTTCCCTACCCGCCTCGGTGATCTCCAGGCGGTAGAGGCGCCGGTTGTCAGGGTCGCGTTCGCGGGTCAGGAGGCCGTCCGATTCCAGGTCGGCGACGAGGCGGCTGACGCTGCTCTTCTCCAGGCCGAGGTTCTCGGCCAGCTCGCGCTGCGAGAGCCCCGACTGGTGGTCCAGCTCGTGGAGCGCGAACAGCTGCGACATGGAGAGGGACCGACCGGGGAAGAGCTGATCCATCAGCGCGAACTCGGCGGTGCGGCCGAGGTCCATGAGCAGATGGTGCAGGTGCTCGGCGTCGTGCTTCATCGCGGCGTACGCTCCCAAGGGCGCCAAGGTGCTCCCGGCGTCAAGCGGGCGCGGTTTCGGACCGGCTGGGGCCTGATCATGAAGAGCACCCGCTTCGAGGCAACCGCATAACGCAACTTGGCGGTAACATAACCCTCCCGCCCTGCGGCACGGTCGCCATCACGGAGGCCATTGCCCGGCTGGAGGGACTGGTCGCACCGCCCCCGGACTGCACCGGTCTCTCGATCTTCGACCGACACAATGAGGTGACCGGAATGCAAGACCGCTCTAGGACGATGGCCGTCGCAGCCCTGGTGACCACCGCGGCACTCGGGCTGACGGCCTGTACCGCCGGCGAGCCGGAACCCACCCCCGGAGTCACGGACGGGACGGTGACCATCGGCACCCATCAGCCGCTCACCGGCCCGGCCGCAGCCGGATACTCCTCGATCTCCGCCGCCACCACGGCCTACTTCGAGTACGTGAACGCCAACGGCGGCATCCACGACCGCACCATTGAGTACCTGGTCGAAGACGACGAGTACGACCCCGTCAAGACCCAGCAGGTGGTGGAGGACCTCGTCGCCGACGACGAGGTGTTCGCCATCGTCAACGGGCTGGGGACGCCCACCCACTCCGCGGTGCTCGACTACCTGGACGAGGAGGGCGTGCCGGACCTGTTCGTGTCCTCCGGCTCCCGCACCTGGAACCAGCCGGAGGTCTACCCGAACACCTTCGGCTTCAACGCCGAGTACGTGACCGAAGGCGCCGCGCTGGCCCAGTACGCGGTCGAGCAGCAGCCCGACGCGGCGGTCTGCGTGCTCGCGCAGAACGACGACTATGGTGAGGGCCTGCTGGAGGGCGTCGAGACCGTCATCGGCGGCAACGAGATCGTCGAAATCCAGTACTACACCACCGGTGACGAGGACATCAGCGGGCAGCTCGGCCTCATGCAGGCCGCCGACTGCGAGGTCAATATCCTCGCCACCATCAACGGCTTCACCGCGCTCGCGCTCGGCACGGCCGCGCAGCTCGAATGGTTCCCGCAGTGGTACGTCTCCTCTTCCGGCGGCGACTATCCGACGCTGCGGGAGTACCTGGGCGAGGAGAACGCGCCGCTCCTGGAGGGCCTGGTCACCGTGAACTACCTGCCGTTCAGCCCCGACAGCGAGTGGGTCGAGCTGTTCGGGCAGATCAATGACGAGTACAACGACGGCGCGCCGTTCACCGCCAATACGGTCTTCGGCATGAGCGTGGGCTACATGTTCGCGGAGGCCCTCGCCGCCGCGGGCGAGGAGCCGACCCGGGCGTCGCTCATCGAAGCGCTGGAATCGGGGCAACTGGTCGGCAATGGCATTGTGCCGCTTTCATTCCGCGAAGACGACCACGCCGCCTACCACAGCGTCGGCATCGCCGTCGTGAACGACGGAGTGCAGGACTATGTGGACACTACGTACAACGTCACCGCCGGCCAGGTGACCCCGGTCGATGCCAACCCGGTCCCGCTCGAAAACGAAGGCATCCCGGACAACTGAGTTGAGAACAATGGGGTCCCCGACCCACCGGGCCGGGGACCGACTCGCCAAGCTTAAAACAAATCCACATAGGTCAAAGCAAAGCCCGCACAAGGCACCAGGTAAGCGCAGGCCACCACCGTGATGGCGGTGAACGAAGGTCGGTCCCTCAACAGCACTCGGTACAGCACCAGCAACACCGGGGTTGCAACAGCCTGCACCGGCAACAGCGACGAGTCGAGGATGAAGTCATTCAGCGCCAAGAAGAAAGCCAGAACCGCGCTGGCCGTCCACAGTGTGAATCCGAGTTCGAATGTGATGCGGGGGCCGAGGCGCACCGCGATGGTGTCGATGCCCGCGCGCCGGTCCGCGTCGCTGTCGGAGGCGGTGGTCGGCAGGTAGAGCGCGGCCGCGGCCAGGACGCCGATGACCGCGATCGGCCACGGGAACCCTGCCGCCCCATCGGTGAAGGCGACCCATCCGCCCAGCGGCCCGAGGACGCCGACCACGGCATTGGCCAGCAGGTCGGCTCCCGGCCTGGCCTTCAACCGGATCGGCGGGACGCTGTAAGCCCAGCCCAGCAGCACCACCAGCGCGGTGCCGACGGTGAACAGCGGACCGAGCGGCAAAGCGGCCAATACCGTAGCAACGGCCGCCGCCAAGGCGATCCGGCCCGCGCCGCGGGTGGAGATGCGTCCCGCAACCAACGGCGAGTCGGCCTTACGTGAATTCAACTGGTCGCCGGCGAGGTCATGCGCATCATTGACCGCGAGCACCGCGAGCCACAGCAGCGGGCCGGTGACCAGGAAGAGGTGGGCCATCGTCACCAGCTCGTCGCCGCGCGGCAGGATCCGATGCGTCGCGAGCACGAACCCGATCTCCGCCATCACGAGCGAGGCCGTCCAGAAGCGGGGCCGGGAGATCGCCAGCACGTCCCGCACCAGGCGGTGCCGAGCCGGATTGGTCGCGATCGCCGGTGGCCCTTGAAGAAGCGAGGTCCTCATGAATCCAGTCTGGAATCGGCGGGCCCCGTGCACCTCCCTCCGCAGCGGGGAACGGGTCCCCCACGCGGGGGAGTGCGAAAGGGCCCCAGCCCAAAGCACAAACCCGTCGTTGCAGGTGGAGAGCTTGGATGGCTGTCTTGTGCGTCTTCCTGACACAGGCTCGGCACCAGATCTCCTGGAGGGCGGCCTTAGGTCGGCTTGATCTACAAGATGTTTGTCAGTGTTCGTTCAGATCCGTCTGCGCGGCGTTATAACGGAGGTCCTGCAACAGTTGGTTGAGAAGACTTTCCTCCATCACCGCCCGCCCTGAGGCGTCCATGAGTTCTTCCAACCTCTGATCCCAAGGCGTCTCGATGCGTTTGCCGCGCAAGTTGATGCCCTTGGCTCCTGATTGGTAGTCAGCGGCCGACATGCGCCAGGGTTCGGCGTTCGAGAACCGGTCGAGCCCGCGTTTGACGATGCGAATGCCCGCCCAGTCGAAGTCGGCCCTCCACAGGATCCGGGCTTCGCCTGCGGACGCCAGCAGCCGGTACAGCGCTGCCGACGGGACCCCCTCGGTGCATACCAGCGGAGGGCAATCCGAGCCCAGCGCATCAGCGGCGGCTCGAATGATCGACGGATTCTCGACCACTCTGACCGTGGAAGCGGTGATACTGAACGGTTCGCGTCGCAGTTGCTGGAGCGTGAGCCGGAATGGGATCCCGCGCGCCGAGCTCATCCATTCCCCCACGGTGCCGCCGGCGATCGGAACGTTGAGCACCAAGACCTGGCTGGCGATGTCGTCCGAGACGATCCCCGCCCACTCCAATAGTTCCCGTTCCGACTCGTTGTCCTCGGGGTATTCGATACCGCGCCAGACCGCCAGCGCCCGCAGCAACATCCCGCGCGACCGTCCGGAGGCGAGGGCCTTCGTGTCGCCCAGCATCCGCTCGGCGAGCACCGGCATCGGTTCGTCATCGACGGGCAGGGACTCCAAGAGCCGGATGATCGGTCCCAGGCTCGCGCCGTCGCGCGCCAACTCTGCGAGCGTGCCGTTGGCCCGCAGCGAGTCGAGCCACGAGCCGAACCATTCGAGCTTCGACAGGGAGGAGGCGTCCGTGTCGGCGAGGAGCAGCCTGACGCTTGCGTCCCGTTCGAGTCGCCTCTGTCGTGCGGCCCCGACCTCGACGTCGAACTCGGAGAGGATCAGCGCCTTCAGGTCGACGCTGAACTCCGCTGCGACATACGCTTCCAACTCCGCCACGGTCAGCCGTAGCGTCCTCTGCGCGGCACGCCGGTGCCTGCCGGTGATGCCGATGATCAGGTGCCGTTCCGCCGTGTCGGCATCGCTGATGGAGAAGCTGCCGGCCTCGCGCTCCATCGCCGCGGCGGCAGCCTTCAGGAGCCGACGCCATTCGGGGCCGAGCTCAGTTCTCAACCGGCACCATCCGTGTCCCCGACGACCCGAGCGCCTCCGCCAGCGAACCGTCGTAATCATGGGATTCGGTGTTCTCGGAGCCGTTCCACACCATCAGCATCGCCGAGACGGTTGCGGTCGCATCGTCATGGCTCAGCGAATAGTGCGCCGCCCCGTTCACTTCCGGGAACGTCGCCCAAAGGTCGAAGCCGGTCATGACCATCTGGAGGTCGAATTCGGCGGCGAGGCTCATCAGCTCCCCACGTCCTTTCTCGTCGACCCCGGCGAACGCCTCGTCGAGTCCGACCATCCGCGGCGCGTGCGCGGTCGCCGAACCGAACACGGCGTTCGCCGCCGCGAACAGCGGCAAGTGCAGCGCCACCGACTGTTCACCGCCCGAAAGCTGCGAATGTACTCGTTTGGTGAGCCGCTGCTTCTGCCCGTCCGGCCGCAGGAGCGTGAACTCGAACTTGCGCCACCGGCGGTAGTCGAGGATCTCGGCCAGCAGGTCCCGGTACGTCGTCTCCGACTTGCGGCGGGCGCGTTCCTGCTTGATCCGGTCGGAGAAGTACTTGCGGATCTGCGGCATCATCGTCGACAGCTTCGCCGGGGCGGCGTTGAATAGGGAGAAGAGCTCCCGTTCGGCCGGGTCGAAGTCCTTGAGCAGCCAGGAGACCCCGAGCCGCAGTCCTGAGGAGGTCTGGCGCTCGCGCATGGCGAGGTCCATCTGCTCGACCAGGTCCCGGGATTCGAGGACGCGCTGGTGGATCTGACCGCTGAGCGAGGTCAGCAAGGCGTCCTCCAGCACGTGCTGCTCCTTCTCGGTGAGCAGCTCCTCCTGCTCCTCCCGCTGCTCGTGGAGCCACTGGCCGTAGTGGCCGATCGCCTGCCGCCCTTCGTCGGTGTCCACCTCGACGGTGATGATGCCGCTGGAATTGTCCCAGTGGAGGTGGTGGTCCAGTCCGGTCGCCGGAAGCTGCGCCATGATCTCCTGCAGCCGGGTGGTGACGATCGTGGTGGCGGCCTTGGCGCTGTTCTCGGTGGCCTGCACTTCGGACGTCGCGGAGCGGAGGTCGCCGAGCAGTGCGGCGACGGCAGCCGGGAGCACCGACCTCCCCAGGTCTACATCGGTCCCGGGCCAGCGATGGCCGCTCGGGCAGCCGAGGATGCCGAGCAGGTCGTCATCGCAGAACGGCCGCAACGCGAAGCTCGCCACGCGGGCCTCGCCGATGGCGTCCACGGTCCGCCCGGCGGCGGCCTCGGCTTCGGCGCCGGCGCGGCCCTCGGCGCGCACGGCCTTTTCACGCAACTGGTCGGCCTCCTTGACGGCCTGCCCTGCCTGCTTTATCTCGGCTCCGACAGCTGCGATCTGCTCGAAGATCGTGGCCGCGTCCGCACCGAGGTTCCGCGTGATCGCCTCCAGCCGCGACTGCAGCTTTCGATGCTCCTCCTCCGCGTCCCTGGCCTTGGCCTGGATGGATCGGACACTCGGGCCGAGTCGGCTCACCCGCGTCTGCTGCCGCTGGAGTCTTCCTTGGAGGTCCGATTGTGAATGCATCGCGAACAGCAGGTCGCGAACCGATCCGTCGAAGTCCGCCACGGCCCGCCCCACGGATTCGAGGTCGCCGCGCAGAAGCTCATGGCGTCGCTCGGCCTCCTGGAGTCGCTGTGCCGCCCCGCGTTGCCGCCCAACGGCTTCCTCCAGAGCCGTTCGGGCATCCTCGAGATCGCCCTCGCGCTCCGAGCAGACCAGTTCCCGGGCGGTGACGTTGTTCAGGCTCTGCACCAAGCCGGTCGTGCGGGGTATGTCGCGCAGTGCCTCGTCCAGTGCCCGGAGTTCCGAACCGCACCCGTTGACGGCGTCCCGGAGTTCACGGACCTTGCCCCGCAGCCCGTCGATCTCGGTTTCGAGCTCCTGCATACGACGCTCGCGTCGGCGCTGGCGGGCCGTGGCGCCGATGAATTCCGGGGTCGTTTTGCCCGCCCGTCCGGCGACCGCACCGTGCGCGAACCGCCCTGCGGGGTCGACGATCGAATACGGCGCATGGTCGCCGTCTGCCGGTTCGCGAACTGCGATCGAAGCGAGGATCGGCTCGACGGCGGCGGCATCGGCGGTGTCCTCGCGCTCTAGGAAGTCGGCGAGGGTCGACCCGGTCGGCCGCGAGCTGATCGGCAGCGCCCGGAGGCCTTGGTCGGAAGCCGCTCCGATGTCGCCGAGCCAGGCGTCGAGAATCCCGGCTGCTTCGAGCGCGGCTTCTAGGGCCGCAGCGTCACCGTCTGGGACGGAGTCCTTGAACCGGACCCGCTTCCAGAACGGCGCTCCGGGACGCCCGTCGCGGCCCTCGTCGCGCCAGTGCGGAGCGTCGGGCGCTTCATCGTGTTCGTCCCTGATCCGCTCCCACTCAGTCTGCTTCGCTTCGATGGCGTCTTCGACACCGCCGAGGCGCGCTTTGAGGCCGTGCATGCGCTGCTCGATCTCCCCGCGCGTGGCGTGAGTGCGCTCGGTCGCTCTCTCGCGCAGGTGCGGCGCGGTCTCGACGTCGGCCTCAGCGGCCCAAGAGACCACTTCCTCCCGCAGGTCGATCCTGAGCGCATTGCGGTGGTCCCACGCCCAATCCTCCAGGTTCCGCTCGAGCGAATCGCGTTCGGCGATGACCGCTTCATGTGCGTGAACCAATGCTTCAGCGGCCGCATCGAGGTTCGACTCGGCGGCCGCGGCCTTCTCCTCGGCCGTCTCGCGCTGCGAGATCGCCGTATCAAGGGCCTTTCCGGCCTCGCCCACCCGCCGTATGTCGCTCCTGCGTTCCTCGGCAGCCGCAGCGGCACCGCGGCGCAGCCGTTCGGCGTCATCGGTGAATCCCCATTCGATGCCGCTCCGTTCGGCGAAACCCGCGGTCTCGCCGGATCGCAGTTCCACAGTCGCCTCGGCCGTACCGGTCTTCTCGGCGAGCTCTTCGGACTCCGACTCGGCCTCTTCCAACTCCTCGGCGCGCGTCCGGGACTCCTCGGCGAGGACGCTCGCCTGCTGCTCGGCCGAACCGACGGAGCCGCGCAGATCTTCCAGCTCGAGACGGGACCGGTACGCATCGGAGTCCTTGAGCCCCTGAAGCGAACCCTCCAGCTCGCCGACGTGCTCGGTGGCCGTCTCGGCCGCCGCGGTCAGCCGCAGCAGCTCCGCTCCGGCTCTCTTCGCGAGCCGCCCGGCTTCGGTCTCGGCTTCGAGCATGGTCTCGACCGCCGCGAGGCGGCCGTCGACCTTCTCGACGGCCAGTTTCGCCTGCGCTCTGACGTAGGTCCCGTACCGCGTCAGGAAATCGCTCACCTGCTCGTCGGCCGAACGCAGGCTCCCGAGCGTCTTGGCGACCGCCTCCATGTCCTCGAACGACTTGGCGGCGTCGACGAGGAGCTTCTCGTCGATCGGGCGCAGCCCTTCGGCCAGGGTGTCCGAGAGCGAGTCGGGATCGAGTTCCTTCGCGAGCTGCGGTCTGCGCAGCGTCAAGATCAACTCGAGCATCTGTTCGTACCGTTCGGCCTCCAGGCCGAAGAGCGCCGTGTTGACCCGATCGCGGTACTCACGAGGCGTGTCGACCACTGTGCCTTCGGGGAATTGGGCGATCATCTCCTTGCGGTTGCAGACCCGGTCGTCGGGGGCGATGAACCCGAAGTCGACGCCGACGCGCCCTTCGACGACGAAGTGCCAGCGCTTGACCGCGTCCTGGTGCTTGTTGGCGCGCAGCCCGATCCCGATCGTGAGGTGCCGCTGCCCGTCGGAGAACTCCATCCACACGTAGCCCATGCCGTTCTCCTTGCCGCCGAACAGCAGGTTGGACTTCATGGTGCGGTCCTGCGAGGCGAACGGGTTCAGCCGCCGCGGGGAGATGTTGCCGTCCAGGAGGAACGGGAACAGCATCTCCAGGGCCTTGGTCTTGCCGGAGCCGTTGGGGCCGCGCAATACCAGCCAGCCGTCGGCGAACACGAACTCCTCGTCCGCGTAGTCCCACAGGCCGATGATCCCGGCCCGGGTCGGGGCGTAGCGTGGCGATCTCATGTGCGTTGGTGCCCCTCGCGGAAGACGGTGTTCCTGTAACGGCCTGCCAGCGGCTCCAGCGCGATCCCGCCTTCGACGCGGCGGACCAGCCGGTATCGCTCGAGCAGGTCGACGGCGTCGCGCAATAGCCGCATCGGGGCCTCGCGCTGGTCGCGCCCGAAGTTCTTCGCGTACCGGTTCAAGACGTCGCCGAACAGGTCGTGGACGGTCTTGTCCGGCAGGAACGGACGAGTGGCGGTCTCGGCAGCCGGCATAGTGCGGAGGGCGGCCTCGGTGTCGGTCTCGAAGCCGGTGCCGGCTGGAATCGCCTCGTCGATGTCGCGGCGCAACCGCTCCCCGAGTGCGGTCGGGACTTCCAGTTCGGCCGTCGCGACGTCCGGGTCGACATGGAGGTCGCAGCAGACGACGAGCAGCAGCAGGGCGGCGTTGGCCACGGCTCCTTCTCTCGGGAACGCCTCCACGCTGATCCTGGCCGTGTCCACCAGCAACACGCCTTCGCGGCGGCGCTCGAAGACCAGGCCGGTCAGTCGCTGCAGGTCCTCGACGATCGCACTGCCGCGCAGATGGTTGACCACCGCTTCCGGGTGTTCGGCGTAGTAGGCGACCGGCGGTTCGACGACCGCCCGGCGGGCGGCCTGCCCGGCCCGGTCCTTGAGCACCGAGTCGGAGTCCGTGGCGACCCGCTCGCCGAGCAGTTCATCCACACTCGACACCGACTGGAGCATGACGCGGGAGCGCCACAGCGCGAACAGGGCGTCGCGGTCAACGTCGAAGAGCGCATCCTGCCCTTCGGGATCGGAAGCCCAGGCGTCGGACGAGCCGTCGGCGGCGTGGAGCACTGAGCGCTCTTCGAGCCACCCTGCGACGTCCACGAACGCTCGACGATGCTGGTAGTCGATTTCGTCGAAGCCCAACGCGGGGATGCGGTTCGCGTCGGCCTTGAGCAGCGCGGCCAGTTCGCTCACGGTGGTCTGGGCGCCGCAACGTGCCAGTAGCGCGGTGATCAGCGACAGGTAGGCGTAGCGGCGGCGGTCGAACTCGCGCCCGGTCCGGGTCTGAGCGGGCTGGCCGGCATCGAGGCGGTCCTTGATACGCAGGAGCCGCGCCGTGTCGCCCCGCAGCACCAGCTGATAGCCGAACGCTTCGCGCAGGTCGAGCGCGAGCGTCTCCGAGAACTGCCGTATGCGCCCGATGGTCTTGCGGTCGGGGAACGACGCGGTGACGAACGGCGTCTTCAGCAGCGCCCGTACGGCCTGCTGGTAGTCCGACAACTGGTAGTCGGAGACGTCCTGCGCGTACCGGCTCATCGTGTCTTCACCCGCTCGACGGCGAGCGAGAGGCCCGCGAGGCGCATCGTGCCGCTCTTGGCGGACACCACCGTGTCGCCGTCGGCTGGGGTGAGCGACAGCCGGATCCCATGGGAGGCGGCCGATACCGTGTGGCGCAATGGACCGTGACGTTCCGCCACGGCCTTGTCGATCAGGCGTAGCAGCAGACCCAGTTGCCGGTCGTCCAGCACGGTGCCCGCGAACCCGTCCCGCGCCTGGTCGGTCATCGCCAGCGCCGACTCGCGGTCCTTGCGCACCAGCTCCATTTGATGTTCTTGGAGCTGTCGTCGCGTCGCCTCGTCACGCCTGACCTTCGCACCGCGCGTGTCGCGGTTGCCGGTGCTGCGGCCCTTCTCGAGCAGGGTCTTCGACAGCTCGACCGCCTCGGTGTCCCACCATGACGCCGAGGTGGGATGGATCTCCGGTTCCTCATGAGGTCGGTTCACGTGCAGCGGCCCGCTCAGGTCGAACACCACGTCATAGAGCGCGTGTGCCGCCGCCATCGTGGGCGCGTTGACGAACCACGCCGCCAGGTGCCGCAGCTGCGACTCGCGGCTGACGCCCCCGCGCCGAGCGTCGGCCAGTTGCCGGACCATCCCGGTGATGTCGGAGATGGCATTGAACGTCGCGTGCGAGAGACGGTCCACTTCGGACCCGAGCTCGACCGAGGGCGGGGCGAGCCAGGCTTTGACGCCCTCCCAACGCCGCCGCCAGTCCGCCAGGCGGTCCGCAAAGGTCCCGAATGGCCGGTCGTCCTGCTCGGCTGCGGTGCCCACCAACCGGTCGATCCCGGTCTCCTCGACCGCCGTCGCCGCTTCGTACAGCAGCGGGGAGTATCGCTGAAGCTCGTTGTGAAAGTCCCGCAGGTGGCTGATGAGCGCGTCCTTGTGGGTCTGGAAGATCGCTGCGTTGACCTCGGTGGTGCGGGTCAGGTCACCGAGCATGGCGTAGAACCGGGCGGCCTGCTCGGCTACCTCGTTCAGCGAGGAGTCGATGCGTTTGAACCGCCGCAGGACCGTGTCGCCGTCGCCGCCGCGGTTGGCCGCGGCCAACTGTTCGAGGTCCTCCAGGAGGTCTGCGAACACCGTGCGTGACAGCGAGGTCTCCTCCATCTTCGCCCCGAGCACCGACTCCACGGCGGTGAAGGCCCGATGTCCGGCCTCGGTGAACTGGTAGACCGAATGGCGGCGCCGATACTCGGCGAGCGTGGCGGCCCTGGCCGCGTCCTGGGTCCGGTCGAGCACGCCCCAGTCGTCGAGGGCGTCGAGACGCGCGGCCAGCTCCACTTCATCGCCGCGTGGGCAGTCGCCGCCGCGTTCGGCGAGCGCATCGAGCGCCTGCGCGACCGCTTCAGTGGACAGCACGACTTGATAGTTGGCGCGCGCGTGGTCGATGGCGCGTAGGACCCACAGGTAGTCGTGCCGTTCAGGGGAGGTGATGAAGCTGAACAGCCGCATGCGGTCGTCGAGTCCGAGCGCGTCCAGTCCGAAGGCGTAACTCTGGGAGTCGGTCACTGCTGCATCGAGGTCTTCCGGTCACGGATTGAAAGCGAACCTCGACAACGGTAGCAGCGGCGGCCCTCACACCGCTGATCCGGACTCCGGTTCACTGGCGGAGGCGTCCCGCGACCAGGTCCTCGAGGCGGTTCTTGAGCTGATTGACCGGCCGGCGCAGCCGGTTCTCGCGCTGGAGGGCCCGGTGGGACTTGCGCGCCCCGCGGGGCCTGTCGGGCCGGTAGCGCCACCGCGCCCAGGGCGATTGCGGACGCGCCAGCCGGATCGCGCCGAGCAGCAGCGGCAGCAGCATGAACACACCGAACACCGCGGTCCAGATCTTGCCCTTGAGCACGGTGACCACTGCCAGGCCGAGCCCGATCAACAGGGGCCAGGCCTGCCAGATGCCCGAGGCCTCCTCGTCGGGTTCGAACCCGAAGAACGGATGCAGGCCCAGCAGCAGCAACGCGGTGACCGCGATGATCCCGAACACGGCGTCCACCGAGATCCGGCCCTGCTCGGACCAGTAGACGTCGTCGAGATGGAGGATCAGAGCGAGTTCGTCGATCACGAGCGCGGTGCCGATGCCGAAGAGTGCGGCCGCGGCCGCCGTCCAGCCCTCGAAATCGTCCGGAACCGCCAGCCCGGCCACACCGCCGACGACCATGAATCCGAGACCGAACACCATGTGGTGGACGTGCGTGCCTCCGGGTGTGACATTGCCGGGCCACCAGCTCACATTGGCCCTGATCATTCGCACCGACAGGCGGATGAACAGGAACCCGACCATCATGCCGGCGAAGAAGCAGAACAGCGGCAGCCGACCTGCGTCGATGATCCGGTCGTCGAACCAGTCCGCCATGGCCGTCAGCCGATCAACCGCATGAGGCGAGCCGACACAGCGGCCCGAATGCGACGCGGCGAGTTCACGACCGGGTGACAGACACCCGCGACGGTGATGCCGAGTCCCGCTGCCTGCCTGTTCACCTGGCCATGGTCACACACGTCTCCCCTGGTCCGTGCCACTTCCAGCTTGGCCGGTGGGTGCGGCGGCGATCTCGAGAACCGCGGCCTCGCCGGCGCCCACGTCGATGAGCGCGTTGGCGCCACGCATTCACTCGCGGAGGACGCCGTTCCCGCCGGGCCCGCGAGCATCGGCATCGAATGCGGCGCCAGGGCCGCGAGCAGCTCAGCGGCTGAATATCCTTGTAGAAGTGCCTTCCTCGGGCGCGTCGGCCTCCGACGCACCGGTCGAATGCACGCGGATCGGACTCGATTGGGAGGAACGGGATGAGCATTCAGCTGAACCACACGATCGTCCACTCCGAGGACAAGCGGGCCTCGGCCGAGTTCCTGGCCGACCTGCTCGAACTCGGCACCACGACGTTCGGACCATTCGTCCAGGTCACCACCGCCAACGGAGTCGGTCTCGACTTCGCTACCGCGCCGAAGGGCCACATAACCCCGCAGCACTACGCCTTCCTGGTCTCCGACGAGGAGTTCGACGCCGCCTTCACCAAGATCCGGGCGCGGGGCCTGACCTACTGGGCCGATCCGCAGCACCGGCGCAAAGGCGAGATCAACCGCAACGACGGCGGACGCGGGGTGTACTTCCTCGATCCCAGCGGCCACAATCTCGAGCTGATCACCGTCCCCTACGGAGGTTGGCCGACCCGGTAAGAGGTTCGGGGCAGCACCGGCGCGTCGCCTCAGGGAACCCCCCGACATGTGAGCCGGCCCCGGTCACCAGAGCGGTGCCCCTGGTCGTTGGCTTGGGCGTACTGGGCGAGAGCCCTACTCGTTCGCGGCAGGGATGTCGCGCTCGTCGAGACGACGCTGGAAAGCGGGCCTGCGGGCGTACCGGGAACGCAGCTCGACCAAGCGACCACGAACGGCGTCCTGGTGACCATCGCGCATGGCGAGTGTCCACAGGTCCTCGACGATGTGCGCGGCCTCGTCGTACTCACCCGACCGTCCGACCTCAACGAGCTGACCGACCCGTTCCCATGCCGTCTCGGGATCGCGCGCGACCTCACGAAGCCTGCGATCACGCTCCGTCCGCTCCCGCTTCGCCTCCGCGGCGGCGCGAGCGTCGGCTGCGGCTGCGGCGGCGAGGCGTTCGCGCTGCAAACGCTGTTCACGGTGCTCGGCGGCGGCATCGAGCAGTTCCCCGACGGTGCGGCGCTTCTCCGGATCGTCGACTGCGTTCGAACGGTCGCCCGCAGCGAGGCGGGCCAGCTCCAGACGGACGGCCGCGCCCTCCCCGGCGGCCACCCTGGAAAGCAATCCATCTTTGTCGCTTTCGGACAGACGCCGGATCGCCTCGTCCACCCCCGGCCAGGCGGCGTCGGCGAGTGCCGTACTGGTCCGCGCGGCGACGGCCAGGAGGTCGCGATCGATCCGCAGGAAGTCCACCAGCGCCCGCTGTGGAAAGGTCAGGCGGCCGAGCCCGGCCGGGACGGGCGGTTCGAGCCGGTCCTCGTCATCGGGTGGGAACGCCTCCTCGGCGATCTCCCAACGGCCGTATGCTGCAAGCCAAGCCAGGTAGAGACCGCGCAGATCGCCGACGGCGATCTCACTCCGCACCCCGGCGATGGACGCCAGCGAGACCCCGAGATCGCCTTCATCCCAGACATCCTCCCACTCGCCATCATCCTCGAAGTCCGGGGAGAAGTCGAAGACGACCGTGCCCTTACCTCGGCTGATCGTGCAGCCGGGGTTGGCCCAGTACTGTTCGCACCGCTGCAAGTCGACCAGCCGCGTGGGCAGCTTCAACATCACCTGCCGTGAACCCCACTCGGCGAAGTACAGGTGCGCGTCGTAGTAGCGCGAGAGGATCCGCCGGGTATCGCCGGAGTAGTCCCCGTAGTGGTATTCGTTGACGAAGCTCGTCGCGTTGATCCTCGCCCGAGTCGAGGTCTCCCGGACCTCCGCCTGCTCCGCTTCGGTCAGCGGCCGGTCGATCGCCAGGAACTCGTAGTACTGGTAGGCGCTCATCCGCGCCCGCTCCACAATCGATAGGCCGCGACCCATTCCGCGCCGGCCGGAGGAGGATCGGGCAGCGGCAGGTCGGTCAGGGCGATGCGTTGGCGATGCCCCGCAGCGACACAGACGGCGCGGACGCCGCCGTGCTCGGGAAAGTCGAGTTTGGTCACGGTCACCTCCTGGCCCAGAACCGTCGTGGTGAACGGGACTTCCAATGCATCCTCAAGGACTGCCGACCAAGCGGTCAACTCCTCGTCGGGGCCGTAGGCGTCGACGAGCGCCTCGGAGATGAGCGCTTCGAGTTCGGATCGATCCACGCCCAGAGTTTAAAGGGCCGAACGAATCTCGACGCACCGGCGGGATCGAAATGCGGGCAGTGAGTGGATAACATGCCGGTGTGACCGATGTACTGATCACCGGAGCGAGCCGCGGTATCGGATATGCGCTCACCCGCGAGTATCTGAAGCGGGGCGCTCGGGTATTCGCCGGCGTCCGTGACCCTGACCGCGCGTCGGCCTTGCGCGCCCTGGCTACAGACGACCTCGTGATCGTGCCGCTCGACGTCAGATCACAGCGCGACATCGAGAACGCCGCGGATCTCGTCGCGTCCCACGGCGGATTGGATCGCCTCGTCAACAATGCAGGCGTCCTTGAGCCGAGCGCCGGGCTCGCCGAGGTCGACGGGCCGCGGATGCTCGAGGTGTTGCGCGTCAACACTGTCGGCCCGGTGCAGATGGCCCAGCGGTTCCTCAACCTGCTGCGGCCGGACGCTCGTCTGGTGAACCTCACGATGCCGACCAGACCGATCGGCGGTCTCACCCGCACCGAGAACCACGCGTTCGTCGCCAGCCGGTACGCGCTCAACGCGCTGACGAAGATGATCGCCGTCGAAGTCGCCGACACCGGACCGATCGTGGCGGCCCTGTGGCCGGGATACCTGCAGACCGACATGACCGGCCACGCCGAGGCGGCCACCCCGCTCGAAGAGGCGATCCCCGGAGTGGTCGACCTCATTGAGCGACTCAGCCCCGCCGATCACGGGTCATGTCTGCTGCCCGACGGCTCACACGCCCCCTGGTGACCGCGTGACGCGGCGCTGAGTGATGGTTCCGCGCGATCCGGGGGCCACGGGTTTGACCGGCGAGTACTGTCACCGCCGCACCAGTCCTCGCCGAATCTGAGTCCACCGACCGGTTGTCACAGCTCGACCGCTCCGGTACCACCCGAGTTCAGGCCGATGTCGCTGTTGAGCCGCTCTTCCAGGAAAGTGGTGTACAACTGCGCCGCGAGAAGCGCCGGATGCTGAGGCGGCCAGATCTGGCGGCGGTAGCTGCACCGTCGTCCCCGGTAGTTCACCACGGCGGTGGCGTGGACGATGTCTCCACCGTCCACGCCGAACGACTCGAATTGGTACGCATGGGATGGAGTGAACATCGTGTTGACCCCACCCCAGACTGCGGGCAGGAACTCTGCGATGTAACGGATCCGCCCTTCGGGGTCGTGCTGCTGCTCCCAGGCCTGCCGGTCCATAAGTGTCGATGTTAGCGGGCGCAGTGGTGTACCCAAGAAGGATCTCGGTACCACTACCCGGAATAGTCAGGCGCACACCGTGACCGTGATCCCGTCGCCCTCCCGCGCCTGCCCGTTGACGGTCAAACGCGCCGCCGGCGAAGTCGATGACGGTATTGGGCGCCTCCGGTACCGGCGTGACGACACCGCCGCCACCATGGCCGACCACCTCGGCCCTGTACCCTGCTTCACCGGAGTCCGGCCGTTGCCGATCGCGGCCACAGCCGTTAGGCCAAGTAGGGCGAGCCTGGAGGTGCGAGATGGGACGGGACAATCAGAAGCGACGCAAGGCCAAGTCGCGGGAGAAGCTCAAGCGCCGCGTGAGGGACCGAAGTTCGGATCGAAGTACTTTCACCTGGGAAGAGCTGGTGGTCCAGGCCCGCTACGTGCTCGTCCAGATCATGACCGACGCATGTCCTTGTGGCGAGTGCAACGCCCCCACCTGGGAGGAGTCCGCGCGGCTGCTGTCCGGCGCGATGGCGCACGCCCGCTGGCCCGAAGCGGTGGGCACCGCGATCGACACGATGGCCGAGGACGCGGTCGGGCAGGCATGGGATGGCGGCTGGATGCCCAAGGACGTGCTCAGCCTGATGGCCAAGGACTTCACCAGCGCCACCGTGAAGGCCTCGGCAACGCTCATGCGCTCCGAACTGCGGCGCTATTCGGAGGCGCAGTTGAGCGATCAGTGGAGTGCGCAACGAGAGGCGCTGGCCGAACGCTCAGGTTCGGAGTCCGCCAAGGAGGCGCTCGCCGATCTCGAAGGCCCTGCTTGGATCGCAGTCGCGGCGGCGCTCTTGGAGGCGCTTTACACCCTCGCCGACCTCGAACCGATTCCCCTCGTGCAGCCGCGTCCCGGCAGCCATTCGGGCACGGTCCGCGGCAGCGGCGCAGAGTCGTCCAAGGTGTACGAGAAAATCCGGGCATTGCTGGCCAAGGCCGAATCGACGGACTCCGACGCCGAGGCCGAGGCGTTCACCGCGAAGGCCCAGCAGCTCATCGCCAGGCACTCGATCAACGAAGCGCTGTTGGCGGAGACCCCGGACGCGGCTCTGGAGGCCGCCGCGTTGCGCGTCTACATCGAAAAGCCTTACGAGAAACCGAAATCCGAGCTGCTGCACGTCGTGGCCGACGCCAACGGATGTTGAGCGGTGTACTCCCTGGCTGCCGGGTTCTCCACCGTGATCGGCGGGCGCACGAACCTCCGTTCGGTGGAGCTGCTGTACAACTCGCTGATGGTGCAGGCGACGTCCGCGATGACTCGGGCAGGGGCGAAGCAGGACAGTGCAGGCCGGTCGCGGACGCGTTCGTTCCGGCAGTCGTTCCTCGCCGCGTTCGCGGTACGGATCGGTGAACGGCTGACGGAGTCCGCCGAGGAGACCGTCCGCGAGGTGGCCGACGAGACCGGGACCGATCTGGTCCCGGTGATGCAGTTGCGGCGCGAAGCCGTGGACGCCAAGACCGAGGAGCTGTTCCCGAACCTGACGTTCCAGGCCGCCACGCGGATCAGCAACTACGAGGGCCACATCGCCGGCCGGGCCGCGGCCGACCGCGCCAGACTGCAAGGGGCCGAGGAACTCCGGGCCCGCTGACGGCGCCGGTCAGTGGCGCTTGAGGTCCGCGATCAGGGAGGCGTACGACGACGGTGTCCCGACATCCTTACCGGGCGACCCACGGTGAGAAGGCGAACTCGGTGGGAACGTCGTGCTTGAACCGCCGCAGGCCGAGGACGGGTAGTCATCCATGGAAACCGATGGGGGCCGGGACATCGGGGGAGAGCGCGGTCAGCCCGCGAAATTGATGGTCGTGGCAAGGCGCATTTGCGGCGTTTTCAGATTTGCCCACGCGCCGCGGGTCATCGCCCGCATGCCGGACTGGGGCTGATGCTCGAAGGTCGCTGTCCCATGAACTTGCTCAGCGCGGGTTGCGCACGTCAAATGTTCCGCGGGCGTTGACTTTATATTTATGATTGTCTATACTTACTTTTTGAAAGCGCTCCCAATGGTTGCATGTTCACGATGCTAGGGACGTGAACACGATCGCGCGGCACGCGACCTGTGGGTGCTGGGCCGATGACTCGATTTCTCGGAATCGAGCGGAGTCGTCTGTCCAGAAGAAACGGTGAGGCGATCCCGATCTCCTTGCCGCAGGCAATCTTCAGAGTCAGATCACCATCGGGTCGAGACCCGATAATCACCAGCGAAACCGGCGGTAGACCCATGCCTGATTTCGATTACCCAACGCACCGACTCGGTCACAAGAACGGCCGTGGAGCAGTTAGAACACGACTCATCGACAGACCCGGGCCGCAATCCCGTCACTCGAGTCCGTGGTCCTCATTGGATGAACGGGAGGTGGAGCGGTTCCGCCGGTTCGGCTGGGGCCCCGCTCGCGCGGTCCCTCGATTGTCGATCCATGAGGTGATCGAAGGGCATGCCATCACGACGCCCTCGGCGATCGCCGCCCGGCATGCCGGAGACCAGATCACCTACGGCGAGTTGGAAAAGCACGCCAACCGGCTGGCCGTCCGCCTCGTTCGGCACGGCGTCCGCCCCGGCGACCACGTCGCTTTGGTCGTTCGCCGCGGCATCCCAATGGTCGTGGGCATCCTCGCGATCCTGAAGACCGGCGCGGCGTACCTGCCGCAGGACGCCAAGATCGTGCGGACCCCGGCACTCCGGCACATCCTGCGCACCGCGCGTGCCAAGGTAGTGCTCACGCAATCCGATGCGCCCGTGGACATTCCACTCGGACACGTCGGCATCCATATCGACGCGGTCATGGCCGAGCGCCACGACATTCCGGGCCCGCGCGTCGACTTCGAACCCGGGCGGGCCTGCTACGTCCTGTTCACCTCGGGCACTTCGGGCGCCCCCAACGGGGTCGAGGTCACCCACGCCAATGTGGCGAACCTGCTGCTGACCGAGCCCGGCGACCTCGGCATCCGGCCGGGCACCACCGTCGGGCAGATCCTCAATATCGCCTTCGACATGGCCGCGTGGGAGATTCTCGGCTGCCTCACCCACGGGGGCACGCTGCTCATCCGCGGCGACGACATCGGCGAGATCGCCCGCCAGGCGAACGTCCTGATCGCGACGCCGACGATCCTGTCCCGGATCGACCCCGCCGCATGCGAACGGATCGCCACGGTCGCCGTCGCCGGCGAACCCTGCCCCCGCACGCTGGCCGAACGGTGGGGCGGGCGGAGCACCTTCTACAACGGCTGCGGCCCGACCGAGACCACCATCGTGAACACGATGCAGCGGTACCGCCCCGGCACCGGGCGCCTCACGATCGGCAGACCCACACCCAACAACACCGTCTACATCCTCGACGAGCAACGCAATCCCCTTCCGATCGGCGAGATCGGCGAGATGTGGGCGGGCGGGAACTGCGTCTCCGCCGGCTATCTGGCCAACCCCGAGCTCAACGCCGAGCGCTACGCGCCCGACCAGTTCCTCGGCGGCGGCCGGAAGATGTTCCGCACCCGCGACCTGGGCCGCTGGACCGACGACGGCGAACTGGAGCACTTCGGGCGCACCGACGACCAGGTGAAGATCCGCGGATTCCGCGTCGAGCTCGACTCGGTGTCCGCCGTCCTGGAGAGCGTGCCCGGCTGCGTCAGGGCGGTCACCGTCAAACTGGACGACCGCTCGCTGGTCTCATTCGTCCAACCCGCCACCGTCGATGCGGACCTCGCCCGCAAGACAGTCGCGGAAGCCCTGCCGTACTACTGCGTGCCGGACACCGTCCACAACATCGACGCGCTCCCCTTGACCAGCCGCGGCAAGATCGACAAGGCACTTCTCCTGCGTCGCGCCCTCGCCGAGGGAGGTGCGTCGACATGAGCCTCCTCAAGGAGAACATGACCGGCGACATCGCCCTTCCGCCGCTCCTCCCGAGGGCGCGACGTCTCTTCAAGCACCCCGCGCTGATGCACTACAACCGGCTGGCCGCATCCGTGATCGCGGTGAACCTGGTGGCGCTGGGCCTCGCACTGCCCGACGGCATCACCGCCGAGTTCGCCTCTCGCGCAGCGCTGATCAACTTCGCCCTGGCGATTTTGATCCGCCGTCAGCGCCTGATCAACCTGCTGTTCCGGCTGGCCACGGCCGCACCGGTCACGTGGCCGCTGCGGGTGCGGTGGACGCTGGCGAAGGTGTACCACTTCGGCGGCCTGCACGTCGGAGGTGCGCTCTCGGGGACCCTGTGGTTCGGCGCGTTCGTCGCGCTGGCCACCGCCGAAGGCGCGCCCGCCGACGTGCTGGTGCTCGCGTACGCGCTGGTGGCACTGTTCTGCGGCATCGTGGTCATGACGACCCCGAGGCTGCGGGCCAAGTACCACAACGGCTTCGAGGTGGTCCACCGCTTCGGCGGCTGGCTGTCGCTGGTGCTCCTGTGGACCCTCACAATCGTCCAGGTAGAACACAGCAGTATCTCCCTATGGGCGGCACCGGAGTTCTGGGTGCTGTGCGTGGTCACCGTGGCGATCGCCGCCCCCTGGACCCGGCTGCGCCGGGTTCCGGTGGACATCACCCGGCCGTCGTCGCACGTGGCCATCGCCCGGTTCACCCACGGCCGCAAGCCCTTCGCCGGGTCCTCGACCGCGATCAGCCGATCCCCGCTGCGGGAGTGGCACTCGTTCGCGAACATCCCCTCGCCCAGCGAGCACGGTTTCCGGCTGACGATCTCGCGCTCGGGCGACTGGACCGGCCGGTTCATCGACGACATGCCGAAGCACGTGTGGGTCAAGGGCATCACGGTGGCCGGCGTCGCCAATATCGAAGTCCTGTTCCGCAAGGTCGTCTACGTGGCCACCGGCAGCGGCATCGGCCCCTGCCTGCCCCACCTGCTGGCCCAAGAGGTCCCGGCCCTCCTGGTCTGGTCGACTCGCACACCGCGGAAGACGTTCGGCGACGGACTGGTCGACGAGATCCTCGCCGTGCAGCCCGAAGCCCGGATCTGGGACACCGCCGAGCACGGCAAGCCCGACATGATCCAGCTGGCCTGCGCCGCATACCGCGATTTCGGCGCCGAGGCGGTCATCTGCATCTCCAACAAGAAACTCACCTGGCAGGTGGTCCATGGCCTCGAACGCAGGGGCATCCCCGCGTACGGCGCCATCTGGGACTCCTGAGAAAGGCAGACATCATGCGACTGAAGATCGAACACGTAGGCCGGGTCGTGCGGGTGCGCCTGCACCGGCCCGAAGTCCTCAACGCCCTCGACACCGAGCTCATGACCGAATTGGTCGACGCCCTGACCCCGCTCGACCGCGACCGGGACGTCGGCTGCTTCGTGATCACCGGCTCCGAGCGCGCCTTCGCGGCCGGCGCGGACATCACCGAGATGTCCGAGAAGTCCGCCGCGGACATGATGACCGAAGACTTCTTCGCCGGCTGGGAGGACTTCGCGGCCCTGCGCACCCCGAAGATCGCCGCGGTCGCCGGCTACGCGCTCGGCGGCGGGTGTGAACTGGCGATGATGTGCGACCTGATCATCGCGGCCGACAATTCCAAGTTCGGCCAGCCCGAGATCACACTCGGCGTCATTCCCGGGATCGGCGGTACCCAGCGGCTCACCAGACTGGTGGGCCGGGCCAAGGCGATGGACATGATCCTCACCGGCAGGCTGATCGACGCCGCAGAGGCGGACCGCATCGGCCTGATCTCCCGGGTCGTCCCCGCCGATCGTCTGCTCGCCGAGGCCACCGAAATCGCCGAGCAGATTGCCGGTTACGGCAAGCTCGCCGTGATGGCCGCCCGCGACTGCGTCGACCGGGCCCTGGAGACGGGCCTCGGCGACGGCATCCGTTACGAGCGAAGGGCCTTCCACGCGCTCTTCGCGACCGACGATCAGAAGGAGGGGATGCGGGCATTTCTGGAGAAGCGCCCGCCGACGTTCACCGGCGAATGAACAGACGCTGACCGGCGGACTTCAACCGCATCCGTCGATCATCGACCACCTAGACGGCTTCGGGTTCGCGGCGCAGGAGCGGGTCCGGTTCAGACTGTGCGAGTTTCACCATGGCACGCGGGCCGCTCTCCACCGGAACCCATCCGGGCTGGAGGCACCGCATTTGCCCGTGTTCGGCTGAGCGAGAGCTGAGTAGGCTTCGTGAATGGATAACATCGACGCGGTCCTGGAAACGCTAGCGCAGTCGAATCGCGGAGTGCTGCAGCGCAAGTCTGAGAGGGCCGAACTGGCCCGCAAGGCGATCTGGGAGCAGTTCCCGCGCTCGGATTGGCCTTCGATGTCGCTCGATCGGTACGCCCAGGGAAATGCGCTCACTTCCGGGACGACGTTCTGCACCTTGATGGAGTTCCATACCGACGCCCTCGGCAGTATCAAGGGCGGCAGCGCCGCTAAGCACATGATCTACCGGCATCACACCGGAGAGTGGCGGTTGGCCGCGTCTCTGCAGGGACTCGACGTCGAACTTGCTTGGCAGTGGCTGAGGAACGACTTCGTTACGGCGTTCGAGCGCATTGAATCGGGGGACTTCGACTCCCTTGACGGTCTGAAATACTTGCAAGCGGGCCAGTCGCTGTCGACCAAGACCTTCGCTGCGTACTTCCCGGAGCACTTCGCGCACGTCTACGGCAAGGACCACCTCCACCACTTCATCAGGCTTCTAGGCTCCGAACCGATACGCGGAGCCGCATCCTGGAGCCTGAACCGCCAGCTTAAGTCGCTCATTGACGAATCACTGGTTCCCAGGCTCGATGTCTCGCGCTTCGAAGCCGTCGAGGCGCTTTACGCACATTTTGCACCACCGCGGGACCCGCACGTTCTCAAGATTGCACCTGGAAAGGGCGCCGAATGGTGGGAATTCTGCCTCGAGGGATCGGTCATCGGCGTGGGCTGGAATCAAGTCGGTGACCTCACCCAATACGCCAGCGCCGACGAACTGCGCACGGCGTTGGACACCGAAGTCGAGCCCAAGCGGTCCAACGTGTCACTCGCCAAGAAGCTGCTCCAGTTCCGTGACCTCCAGCCGGGGGATCTGATCGTCGCCAACCGCGGCACCCACGAAGTTCTCGGGCTGGGCACAGTCACAGGAGGCTATCGGTTCGATCAGGTAGATCCCGAACTCCCATGGAACCTGGTGGAGGTCGAATGGGACATCAATTGCAAACGCCGGCTCGACCAGCCCTTGCACGGATGGCAGCAGACATTCGGCAAAGTCTCACCTGACCTGCTGCACCAGCTGCGACCCGTGAAATCAGCTGAAACCGGAGCCATCCCGGTGGCTGAGGCCGAATTGCCGGTCGAAGTGCAGCGTCTGAAGCAAGTGGTCGACCTCAAAGGCCAGCTCATCCTGCACGGGCCGCCCGGTACCGGCAAGACTCGGCTCGCCTTGCGGGCGGCACTCGCACTCGCGGGCCGCTACCCCGACTCCGAAGCCGAGGTGCCCACGGCGATTCAGAATCTGCTCGACGACGGCACTCGCGCAATGCTCACGACCTTCCACCCCTCCTACGGCTACGAGGACTTCATCGAAGGGTTCAAGCCCGTCCCCTCCGACGAAGGCGGTCTCAAGCTCGAACTGCGGCGCGGGCTGTTCCTGGACGCCTGTGACGCTGCCCGAGCTGTCCACCCTGACCCGTACACGCTGGTCATCGACGAGGTCAACCGCGGCGATCTTCCGCGCGTCTTCGGTGAGCTGATCACCATGTTGGAGAAGGACAAGCGCCCGTTGTCGATGCGTCTGCCCGTCAGCGGCCAGACCTTCAACATCCCGGACAACCTGCGCATCATCGCCACGCTCAACAGTGCCGACCACTCCATCACCAGTCTCGACAACGCGATCCGCCGCAGGTTCTCCTTCGTGCGGCTCGATCCCGACCCGGAGGTCCTCACCGGAAGCGTCGACGGCCTCGACCTGGCGGTCCTGCTCCGCGAACTGAATGCGAGGATCCGCGCCCACCTCGGTGCCGACCTGGAGATCGGGCACGCCTACCTGCTTCGCGACGATAGGCCGATCGACACGGCCGCCCACCTGGCCCTCGCCTTCTTCAACGAGCTGGTGCCCCTGCTGGAGGACTACACCTTCGACCGACCCGAGATCCTCGAGCGCCTCCTCGGTTCGATGCTCGATCCCCAGATCGGGAGCGTGAAGACGTTCGAGCCGAGCGACCTCGTCGGCGCCTTGGCAAGCGAGTTCGCCCGGGACGGCGATGAATAGCGGTTCCACCGCGATCCGCACGATTCGAACCGGGGAGTACCGGCGGATCGATCTCGACGCCGCGCTCGTCGGCCCCGCCGACCGCCTCCGGCTCGAAAGCCTTGCAGGGCGCGGCCTGCTCGGGCTCGAGGACGCGGGCGCGAAGCTTCGGCTCACCTTCAAAGCCGCGGTCGGCGTGATCGTGCTGGGCGCTTACCGGATCGTCGTGGAGCCGAAGTTCGCCTTCGACGGCACCCGTCTGATCGAGTGGATGTGCTACGCGCTCAAGGTGGATCCGCCGCTCGATGACCTTCGGCGCCGCTGGATGTCCGCGGACACGGGCTTCTTCGATCTGATCGCCTTCGCACTCGTCGCCGAATGCCGGCAGCTGGCACGTGCCGGCCTGCGCCGCGACTACCGACGTCGGGAATCGGTCGAGTCGGTGCTTCGCGGCAGTCTGGACTTCGGACGGCAAGTCTCCCGCCGATTCGGCCAGGTCGACCGGCTTCACGTGCGCCACTTCGATCGTGACGACGCCATTTGGGAGAACCAGGCGTGTCATACCGCGCTGTGCAAAGCCGCCCGGCTCGCAAACCATCCCGACCTCGCGCTCGAAGCCGCCGCACTCGCCAAGGCGTTCCCACGAACCGACAATCTCCGCAGCAGCGCTGCCGCCCTCCGGCGGGCCCGCTACACCCGGGCGAACCGGCGATACCGTCCGGCGCACGCTTGGGCGCGGATGCTCCTGAACGACGAGAGCATAGGCGACCTGCTGGTCGACAGCGGCGCCACCGCCGACGCGTTCATTCTGGACATGAACAAGCTGTGGGAAGCGGTCGTCAAACGCATGGTCGCGGACGCGGTCGCGCCGATGAACGGCTCACTCATCCCGGCCGCAGGTCCTGACCGGGTACGCGTGCAAGGAGACGTCGGCAATGCCAGTTCGTTCCTGCCCGACGCGTTGGTCGGCTTCGCCGGCGTACCAGATCGCATCCCGGTGGACGCGAAGTACAAGCGCTATGCCAAGCAGGGAACCAGCGCGAGCGACGTCCATCAGCTCACCACCTACGCCCAGGCGTATGCGACCGAGGGGGAACCGTGCGCGTTGATCATTTATCCGGAACCCGGCCGTGCGGCCAGTCGTGAGTTGACGGTCTCAGGACCGGCCGGAGTCCTGGCGCGAATCACGCTGTGCGGCATAGACACCGAACTTGCTTCCGCCCAAGCCGCCACGATTCTTGACGCTTGGCTGAAGCGCCACACAGGCAATCACGTTCAAGACCCCGATGCCAACACCACCGCCGGAATCTGCCGAGCGCCCGTGCCTCGACAGCCGGGGCCTTCGACGTTGGCCCACTTAGGACTCAAGGTATGGTGACGTTCCGATCACCCCTCGCGTTACTGCGGCTGCACCGTATTGGGGCCCGTTCCGCGCCCCCAGGACGACAGGCACGACGCGACAGCGATGGAACATATCGTCACACCTTCTCCTACGGCGGAGGCGGATCGACCATCCGAACGGATCTGATCGACCTCATCGAAGGCGCCGAAAGCAAGATCTTCATCGCCGCCTGGCTCATCGGGGACGAAGGCCTCCTGGACGCTCTCAGCGGAGAGCCTGTCCTGACCGCCGTCAACGATATCGCCGCGCCCGACCCGAACGCCAACGGGCTGATCTGGACCGGGAACAAAGAGCAGTACATACTGCAGGCGATCCGCAGCATCATCGACTCGGCCCAGTCCGAGCTGCTGCTCGCCACCTGGTGCCTCAACGGCATGACCACGCAGCCGGATCTACTGCTCGATCACCTTCGCGCCGCAATCGACCGGGGCGTCGAGGTGCGAATGCTGCTCAGGAACCGTCACCACTCGAACCACCTCGCCGACACTCGAACACTCCGCGAAATGGGCGTGCTGCTCTACCCCTGTTCGCTCAACCATGCGAAGGGGGCCATCGCCGACCTCGAGCGAGGAGCGCTGTTCTCGGCCAATTTCGACGCCGACTACGGCCTGGTCACCGACGTCGAAGTCGGCGTACGCCTCGACCACACGCCGGCGCTGGAGGAAGCCTTCAAGTTCTTCGAACACGCCATCGCCGAGCACGACTTCGACCTGTCGCCATCCCTGTGAGGGAAACGCGGACGCTGGAGTAATACGGGTTCTGTTGAACCCGGGTAGGGCGATACACACTTTCCCGAACGATGCCGTCCTGCACACCGGCCAGGAAACGATGTCGTTCGGCCCCAAGACGCGGGTGATGCCGATCGCCGCGATCTGGGAGACCCCTGCGGCGGCGACCCGATATGCGCTCGCCGCAGTCCCGACCGCCGCTTCACCGGGTTCGCCAGGCCCGCCCCCTCGACGACGATTCGATCCCTGCGGAGCAGCGCATCATTGTCGCCGAGCGCATCCGGCTCGGGCTTGACTGACCGACGCGTCTCGGTCTCTCGAACGACCCTGAGCGGGTGGGAACGCTCCTGCGGGGTCATGGGGTGAGCCGCCCGGAACGCCGCTCGACACCACGCAAAGTGGTAGCGCTCACATTGTCTTTCGGGCGAATTCGGACCTGTCCGAAAGAATGAGGTGGAGGTCATGCTTTGTGTGGATCACTTTGGTCTTGTGTGGCATTGAGTTGCGTCGAGCGGGGCGAATTGACGCTATAGCGTCGGTACCGGTCAATGAGGCCAGGTACGCCGACCTGGATATGAAGCGTTCCAGTGGTGCAACATACTTGTCGGTAACAAACTCTGCCCTGCGCGTATGCGCCCGTACGGTCGTCGAGTGCAGATTCGCGAGAACGTCGTGAGTGGGAGCGAGACCGTTGGGAGCGCTCGCCGTGTCACGGGTAACCACGTCAAGCCCGTCGCCGCGCGCCGGATCGGGCGCTTCGGCATGCACGGTGTCATCGTCGTCGGCTCGAACTCTGGCGCCGCCGGGGGTGTCGCGAACGGTGACGGCTCGCCGGAGGCCGCGAGTGCCGACGGCCGCGCCACCGGGTTTCCCGCGGACCTTCTCGATGTGATCGTCGGCGAGCGCCTCAGCCATGGTCGAGGGATCCGAGCCCGTGATTCGCACCTGAGTGCGGAGATGCTCGGGGACGAGGACTGCCGTCAGGAATTTCCGGACATGCGCCCGGGGCGCGTGATCCTGTGGGCATAGCCCAATGTGAACAATGACCCAGCCGACGAAGGGCGATCTCTCTTTCCGTTGTGGCAGAACCGAATTCGGGGACGAAGGCCAGTGGGGACACAGCAACGGTAAGGCTGGATCTAAATAGTACAAAACAGGGTACGAAATGATTCCATTGCACGGCAAGGGAATCGGAGAGTACGCAATCACGGATGATACAGCCGTGTCCTTAAGGCAAAGCCACCGGCAGACAGGGTGGCGGTAGTGTGGCAGGTTCGCACAGGCGGGTTCGACTCCCGCCCACACCACTGCGCGGCCGCCCAGCAGAACCTGGCGAGCGACCGGAGTATCGAGGCGATCAGGTTCTCGGGGACGCGGAGGCCGAACGCCTGGCGTCGCAGCCGACGCCCGGTCTCGCCCTATTCGGAGCCGCAGCGGCAGTGCACTCCATGCCCACTGAGCTGCGTCCGGCTGCACACTTGCCGCGGGACGTCCGCTATCGGCCGCGCCCGGCGTGGTGGCGGAAGCGGTCGGCCACCGGGGTTTCGACCCGGGCGAGGTCGCCGCCGTTCTCCTGGAGTTCCCACAGCCCCATGGTCAGTCGGTGCGCCTCGCGCGGCAGCTGCGAATGGCGGTAGGTCCACTCGTACATGTCGAACAGGGGCCACCAGGTGTAGCCGACGACGTCGGTGCCGGAGTTGCGAAGGTCGTGCAGGGCAGCCACCGAATTGTCGAGCCAGTCGATGCGCTCCTTGACCGAACCGGTCACGCAGGTTTCGGTCAGCATAACCGGCACCCGGTACCGGCCCGCCGCCTCCCGCATCAACTCGGTGAGCCCGGCGATGCCGTCGTCCCGGCTCGGACGCGGGTCCCGAAACCCGCCCGAGTGGAAGACCCCGGCCTCGAACACCTCGGTCGAGTGGAGCGGGTAGTAGTTCACGCCCATCACGTCCGGAAGTACGGGAGCCTGGGTGAACCACGCGAAGTCGTCGTCGCCCCAGCCGTGCGCGCCCAGGAACGGCCGCAGCGGATGGGACTCGCCGACCCGGCCGGTCACCAGGTCCTCCACCAGGAAGACCTGCTCCTTCAGCCGTGCCGCATGCTCCCGGTGCTCCGGTGCGTCGACGTCACCGACGTAGCGCATCCCGGCGTCGACGTGGACGAACACCGCCCGATCGCCGAGCACGTCCGCCATGGCGTGCTGCGCCAGCACGAAGCCGCGCGCCAGCTGCCGCACGATCTCGCTGAAGCCCTCGGGGCCCGACAGGTACGGCGGCCAGTAGGCGTACTCCCCGGAGAACAGGGCGTGGATCATCGGCTCGTTCACCGGCGTGTAGTCGCCGAACCCCAAGTGCGCGTATCGCTCTGCGACGCGCGCCGAATACTCGGCGACCCGCTTCGGGTACTCGGGGTTCGCGAACTGACGATCCATCCACAGTGGCGTCCCGTAGTGCATGAGGTCGACGATCGGGCGCAGACCGAGCTCCGCGAAGCGGTCCATTACGCGGTCTATCCAGGTCCAATCCCATTGGCCCGCTTCGGGTTGGATCCGGTACCACGGCACCCCCCAGCGCACCAGCTCCGCGCCCGCCCCGCTCGCCAGGGCGAGGTCGGAGTGCCACTTCGCGTAGTGCTGGGTGAGTTCGTACTCGTCGATCGGCCGCTCGCCGGGCTCGCTCTGTGGCACGAAGGTGTCCTCGACGCCCACCGCGAAGTGCAGGGCGCCGTCGCGATGCCAATGGGAGGAGGTCATTTGAGTCCTGTCGTTGCGATGTTCTCGATGAAGCGGCGCTGGATGAAGAGGAACGCGATGACGAGCGGCAGGATCGCGATGAGCGAACCGGCCATCATCACGCCGTGGGGCACGATGCCGCTGGGCCCGGTCAGCAGCGTCAGACCGGAGGTGATGGTGCCCATCTCGGCGTCGGTGGTGAACACCAGCGGCCACAGCAGGTCGTTCCAGTTGTTCACGAAGGTGAACAGCCCCAACGTGAGCAGGGCGGGCACGGCGTTCGGCAGCACGATCGACCGGAAGATCCGGAACTCGCCCGCGCCGTCGATCCGCGCGGCCGCGTCGATGTCGCGGGGGAGCGCGAGGAAGAACTGGCGCAGGAAGAAGATCCCGAACGCGTCCGCCGCGCGCGGCGCGATCAGCCCGGTGTACGTGTTCACCCAGCCCAGGTCGGCCACCAGCTGGTAGAGCGGGATCAGCGTGGCCTGGAACGGGATCATCAGCGTCGCGATGATCGCGATGAGCAGGACCTTGCGGCCCTTGAAGTCCATGCGGGCCAGGGCGTACGCCGCGAGCGAGTCGAATACCAGCGCGAACGCGGTGACGCCGCCCGCGAACACGAAGCTGTTGCCGACGAGCCTGAGGAACGGCAGCTCGGAGGTCACCGTCTTCAGGTTGTCGAGCGTCCAGGCGTCCGGGAGCAGGCTCGGCGGGTAGGCGTTGACCTCGGCGACCGGCTTGAACGCGGTGAGCACGATGATCACGATGGGCAGCAGCACGATGGCGCTGACAATGATGAGGGCGACCGTGGCGAGGACGGTGCTCGGCCGGAGCTCGCGCAGCTTTTGAAGGCGCTGCCGGTTGCGCTTGACGGCGGCGGTGCTCATGCCATGTCCTTTTCTCTGCGGCCGAAGAACGCGAACTGCACCAGGCTCAGCATCAACGTGGCGATGAGCAGCACGTACGAGAGCGCGGAGGCGAAGCCGATTTCGAGCTTGCGGAAACCGGACTCGTAGATCTCCATGACCAGGGTCTGGGTGCTGCCGTAGGGGCCGCCGCCGGTCATGACGTAGATCTGGTCGAAGGCCTGGAGCGCGGCGATCATCGCGAAGATGAGGACGAACGCCATCGTGTTCGACAGCAGCGGCAGTGTCACGTGCCGCAGCCGCGACCACGGGCCGGCTCCGTCCATGCGGGCGGCCTCGTAGAGCGAGGACGGGATGTCCTGGAGCCCGGCCAGGAAGATCACGAAGTAGAAGCCGAAGAGCTTCCACACCGCGACGAACGCGACCATCGGCATTGCCCACGTCGGATCCTGGAGCACATTGCCCATCTGGATCCCCATGCCGCGCAGCCAGTAGTTGAGCAGGCCCACCTGCGGGTCGATGAGATAGCTCCACGCGAAGGCCGCCACCGCGAACGAGACCACGAAGGGCACGAAGAGCGCGGTGCGGAAGAACGAGCGGAACGGCAGATGCGGGCTGTTGAGCAGCAGCGCCAGGCCGAGGGCGGCGAGGACCGCCGTGGGGGTGAACAGCACGGTGTAGAGCACCGTGTTGGTGACCGCCTTGAGCAGGTCGGGGTCGGAGAAGACGTCCACATAGTTCTGGAGGCCGACCCATTCGGGGTCGCCGAAACCGCTCGCGTCGGTGAAGGACAGGCGCAGCGCCGAGAGCATCGGCCAGATCGTGAACAGGCCGATGATGATCAACGCCGGCGCGAGGAACCCGGCGGCCATCGCGTTGCGACGCCAGGGGCTGTCGAGTCGGCGGGGCCGTCCTCCCAGCGGTGCGGGCGGGCGGTACCGGCGGGCCGGTGACTGCGGTGCACTCATGGTCTCCTCGTTTCCTCCGTTCTCGAAATACGGCGGGGACGCCCTCGCCGGGCGTCCCCGCCGGTCGCGACTAGTCCTCGAGGGCGGTCTGGATCTCGGCCTCGGCCTCGGCGAGCAGTGCGTCGATGTCCTCACCGGCGACGGCCCGCTGGGTGAGCTCGTCGATGGCCGCGAGGACGTCGACGCTGTTCACGACGCCCGGCAGTAGCGGGCGGCCCGTGGACGCGATCTCGCTGAGCGAGACGACGACCGGGTTGGAGGCGACGGCCTCGGCCGGGACGTCGGTGCGCAGCGGCGGCCATCCGGAACCGAGCGACCAGGCGGCGGCGTTCTCGTCGTTGAGGAAGAACGAGAAGAACTCCTCGGCGGCGGCCTGCTCGTCGTCGTCCGTGTCGGCGGTGACCGACATGGACACGCCGATCGCGGAGGCGGCCTGCTCGGCGGGACCGGCCGGGATCGGCGCGATCTCGTAGGCGATGCCGTTCTCGTCGGCGATCGAGGCCATCCAGGGGCCGCCGACGGTCATCGCGGCCTTGCCGGCGCTGAACAGCTCGTCGGCGCCGATGCCGTCCACTCCGGTGGGCGAGATCTGCTCGTCGACGATCGCGTCGCGCCAGAACTCGAGGGTCTCGGCGTTCTCGGGCGAGTCGATGACGGCCTGGCCGTCCTCGACGATGTTCCCGCCGTTGCCGTAGAACAGGGACGGCCACAGGCCGTTGGCGACCGTGGCGTGGTCGGGCAGGACCGCGCCGTACTGCTCGGGTGTGCCGTCGCCGTTCTCGTCCACGGTGAGCTGCTGGGAGGTGGCGACCCACTCGTCCCAGTTCCCGGGGAACTCGGTGACGCCGGCGGTCTCGAAGAGCGCGGTGTTGTAGTAGACCGCGAGCGGCACGAAGCCGGTGGGCACGCCGTACTTGGCTCCATCGACCTCGACCATGGACACGGCGCCCTCGACGAGGTTCGCGGTGTTGCTCTCCTCGCTCGCGTAGAAGTCGTCGAGCTCCTGGAAGGCGCCCTTGTCGGCGTAGACCGGGAGGCGTTCGGCGGGCATGGCCACGATGTCGGGGCCTTCGCCCGCGGACAGCGCGGTCAGCAGCGAGTCGTCAATGCTCGCCCAGGTCTTCACCTCGGTGCTGATGGCGATGTCTTCCTGAGACGCGTTGAAGTCGTCGACGATGCCCTCGAGCACGTCGCCGTCGGCCTCGGTGTAGCCGTGCCAGAACGTGAGCTCGACCGGGCCGCCGGCGTCGTCGCTTCCGGAGCAGCCGGTCGCGATGAGCGCGAGTGCGGCGACCCCTGAACCGAGCAGGATTCGTGTGCGTGTCATTTCCGTGTTCCCTCCCAACGCGAGACTGCGCTGTCTTTGATTGGTGCAACGCCGATTCGGGGACACGCCTGGGCGACCGGGCACGTCTTCTACAACGTTGTAATTGCGTGAATCCTAAGGACCCGTCACGGCGGCTGTCAATGCCGTGCGCGCTTCGTTTCCACTTCTTCTCCATTCCGTGACCGGGGACTTGACCGCTCAAGTGCACTCGATCCAGGAGGTGCCTTACCTAACATACAACGTTGTAAAAATTGGGAACGCTCATGTCACTTGTCCAAACGCGCAACCTGCGGCGGTTCAGTCCCGCGGGGCGGACTCGCGCTCGATGATCCTGAAATCCGCGAGCTTGGTGCGCGGCGGCAGCTCGGCGCCTCCACGCCCGATGCGTTCGAACAGCGTGTCGACCGCGGTGCGAGCCAACCACTCCCGGCCCGGGTCCACCGTGGTCAGCGACGGGATCGAGTAGGCGGCCTCGTCCAGGTCGTCGAAGCCCAGGACGGCCACGTCCTCGGGCACGCGCAGCCCCGCCTCCTGGAGTACGCGCATCGCGCCGAGCGCCAGCGTGTCGTTGAAGCCGAAGACCGCGTCGAACTCGACGCCGCGCTCCAGCAGCTCGCGCATCGCCCGCGCGCCGTCCGCCCGGTGCCACAGCGTGGCCCGCACGACCAGCCGCTCGTCGTACTCGATTCCCTGCGTCGCAAGCGCTTCGCGGTAGCCGCGGAGCCGCAGCCGGGCCGAGCCCATGATCTCGGCCTCGTTCTCGCCGATGACGGCGATCCGGCGTCGCCCCGAACTGATGAGGTACTCGGTCGCGGCGCGCGCGGCGTCCTCATTGCGCATGGTGACGTGGTCGCACGGCCAGTCGAAGGTCCGCTCGCCCAGCAGCACCAGCGGGAACGGGACGTCGAGCGCCTCGGTGTCCTGTTGCCCCATGCCCAACGGGCTGATGATGAGGCCGTCGGTCATGCTCAGGCGCGGGCTGTGCAGCAGCGCCAGCTCCCGCTCTCGGTCCCCGCCGGTCTGCTCGACCAGCGTGACCAGGCCCTTCTCCTCGGCGGCCGCGATGATGAGGCCGGCGAGCTCGGCGAAGTAGCTCAGGTTCAGCTCGGGGACGGCAAGGGCGATCGTGTCGGTGCGACCCGACCGCAGGCTGCGCGCGCTCATGTTCGGCTTGTAGCCGAGCTCGGCGATCGCGCGCTCGACCTTCTCCCGGGTCGCTGGGCGGACGTGCGGATAGTCGTTGATGACGTTCGAGACCGTCTTGAACGAAACGCCAGCCAGCTTCGCGACATCGCGCAGGGTCGCGGCCATCGCACCTCCTCAGTCCGGGTCATCCTACAACGATGCAAACCACTGGACCGCCCCGAACGGCCTGGTCCTGAACCCGCCGTCAGGCGAGTAACCCACGCGCCAAAAGGAGGCCCACAACCGGGCCTCCCCGCTGCTTCCGGCCGCATCGGTTCGGGAGTGTGAGGCGGTCGTCGGTCCCGTGGTTCGGCCCATTGCCTTCGGCTGCGTAACCTCGTTAGGCGTGGTGACGTCCGATCTGCTCCAGCGAGGTGCCGCCGTGACCATCGAAGCCTCCCCATCCGACTGTGAAGTCGTCTTCCGCCCGAGCGATCCGCCGCGCGGCGGGCTCGTTGCCTTCTACCGGCCCGATGGGGGTCCGCTCCCGGACGGAACGGGCGATCGGGGCGAGATCGATGTCGTGGCGGACGCCGCCGGGACGGTCCGGACGTTCCCGGCGATGCTGCTGCGGCCCGAACGCGCCGCCGAATCCCTCGTCCGCCTCGCGGGCGGCACCGACTCGGCCCGCGCCTGGGGCCTGGCCTCCCGCAAAGCACTCGAATGCGTGGCCGCGGGTCGGCTGCTGCCGGGCCTCGACGCCGCAGGCGGCGACGCCTGGCGGATCGGCCCGCTCGACGGACGAGACGCCGACTACCTGCGCGACCTGGCCGCCGCCATGCCGCCGAGCGCCTACGCCATTCCGGTCGAAAGCGGGACGGGCATCCGGATGCCAGATCCGTACCGGCTGCTGCGGGCGTTCCTCGACGCGGTCGCCGATGCCTGGCCCCGCTCGGCGGCCGCGAGACCCACCACCGGTCACGACGCCTTCGCGGTCAATGAACCGACGAAACTGCCCGCCTTCGCCCGCACCGCGGCCGAGCTCGCGCGCGGGCGCGACGAGGGCTGGGGCCCGGCGCTGGCGGTGTCGCTGGAGCCGGACGGCCGGGCGACCGGCCTGGCGCGGCTGTTCGACCGAGCCGACCCCTCTCGGCTGGTCGAGCCCGCCGAAGCCGGCATCGGCGATGCGGAACTGCGGCAGGCGTTCCAGGGTGTCGCCCGGCGGATCAACTGGGGTCCGATCCGGACATTGGGCCGCTCACTGGGACTCAGCGTCCCGCTGGAGGCGCACGACCTGGGCGTCCTGCTCGACGGAGTCGAGGACGATCTGCGCGACCTCGGGGTGGAGGTTCGCTGGTCGACGCGGGTGGACCGGAGCTTGGTGGCGTCGCTGCGGATCGAATCGGCCGCATCCGGCGAGCAGGGCCCTGCACTGTTCTCACTGGACGGGCTGCTGGACTTCAAATGGCAGGCGGCGTGCGCGGACCGGGACCTCACCGAAGCCGAGCTGGACCGGATTGCCGACGCGGCCGGTCCGGCCGTCCGCCTGGACGACCGGTGGGTGCTCGTCGACGAGGCCCTGCGCGAGCGGCTGCGTCGCCGCTTGGCCCGTCCGGCCCCGCTCGAAGGGCTCCGCGCCGCCCTGACCGGGTCGACGACCGTGGGCGACGCCGCCGTCCCGGTGAGCGTCACGGGATCTCTGGCCGACCTGCGCGACCGGCTCACCGACCCCGAGCACCCCGGCAACTGGCCCGTGCCGCAACCGGCCGCGCTGCGCGGGGTCCTGCGCGACTACCAGCTGCGGGGCCTGAACTGGCTGCGCACACTCGCGTCGATGGGACTCGGCTCGTGCCTGGCCGACGATATGGGCCTGGGCAAGACCATCACCCTCATCGCGCTCCACCTGCACCGCCAGTGCGACGGGGCCACCAGCGGCCCGACCCTGGTGGTGTGCCCGGCCTCGCTCCTGGCGAACTGGGCCGCCGAGATCGCCAGGTTCTCGCCCGATTCGGCCGTGCGCCGCTTCCACGGGCCCGGCCGCGACCTCGACAACGTCGGCAAGGACGAGTTCGTACTGACCACCTACGCCACCATGCGTCGCGACGCCGAGGCCCTGGCCGGCATCGAGTGGTCGCTGGTGTGCGCCGACGAGGCCCAGCACGCCAAGAACCCCGCCGCCGAAACCGCGAAAGCCCTGCGCGCCATCCGCTCCGGGGCTCGGGTGGCACTCACCGGCACTCCGGTCGAGAACAACCTCACCGACCTGTGGGCGATCCTCGACTGGACCACCCCGGGGCTGCTGGGGAACCTGAGCGCCTTCCGTGACACGTACGGGCGATCGGTCGAGCGCGGCGACCCCGAGGCCGCCGCCCGCCTGGCCGCCATCCTGCGCCCGTTCATGCTGCGGCGCTTGAAGACCGACCCCGGTATCGCCCCCGAACTGCCCGCCAAGACCATCACCGACCACCCCGTGTCGCTCACCAGGGAGCAGACCGCCCTGTACCGGCGCGTCGTCAAAGACACCATGACGGCCATTCGGGAGGCCGCCGGGATCGAGCGGCGCGGCCTGGTGCTCAAGCTGCTCACCGAACTCAAGCAGATCTGCAACCACCCGGCTCAGTACAGGAAGGAGACCGACCCGGGCAAGGGCAAATCCGCCAAGTTCGAACTGCTCGACGAACTCCTCGACATCACCGCGGCCGAAGGCGCGGCCACGCTCGTGTTCACCCAGTATGCCCAAATGGGGCACCTCCTCTCGACACACTTGAGCCGCAGGGGCATCGAAGCGGAGTTCCTGTACGGCGGCACGCCCGTGGGGCGCCGGGAGGCGATGGTCGAGCGGTTCCAGGCGGGTGAGATGCCGGTGATGCTCTTGTCGCTCAAGGCCGCCGGGGTGGGGCTGAACCTCACCCGCGCCTCCCATGTCGTCCACTTCGACCGGTGGTGGAACCCCGCCGCCGAGGACCAGGCCACCGACCGGGCCTACCGGATCGGCCAGACCCAGGCGGTCCAGGTCCACCGCCTCGTCTGCGAAGGCACCCTCGAAGAGCGCGTCGCGGCCCTCTTGGGGTCCAAACGCGCCCTTGCCGAAACGGTGGTCGGTTCGGGCGAGTCCGCGCTGACCGAGCTGAGCGACGCCCAGCTCCACGAACTCGTCCGACTGGAGGAGACCCGATGAGCTTCGGCCGCAACGTGACCACCCCATGGGGCCAGAACTGGCTCAATATCGCCGAACCTGTACTGCGGAAGGCGGACTCGGGCAGGCTCGAACGCGGGCTGGCCTATGCGACCCCCGGCCGCGTTCCCGAGCCCGAGTTCGAGCCCGGCCGCGCCCTGGCGACCGTGGACGGCAGCGGCACCAGCCGCTACCGCGTCGAGATCATCTTGCCGGGACCCGACCGGATCGAAGCCGGCTGTGACTGTCCGGACCCGGTCCGGCCGTGCAAGCACGTGGTGGCGGTGGTCTTCCGCATCGGCCGGATCATCGATGAGGACCCGTCGGTGCTGCGCACCCTCCGCGCCGCAGGCGGCAACAGCGTGCCGCTCCCCGCCGAACCACTCGCGTCACCAGAGGACCGAACGGCCGGGCGGAGCCGGTGGGGAACCGAACTCGCGACCGACGCGATCGACCCGGCCGACGCGTTCGCCCGCCCCCTCCAGACGTTGCCCGATGCGGTCAGCGCCCCCGACGCAGTCGGCGAGCCCTGCTACTGCCCGCCCAGGCCCGGCACCGGTGTCGACCTCGAAGCCCTCGAATCCATCGCCGCAGTGGCGGCGGGGACGGCCATGACGGCCCTGGTCGAAGCAGACCTCCCCGACGGCGTCGGGGCTACATGAGGGATCCGCCTCGGGAGCCACCTCCGCTCAGAGCTGGGTCGTGCGCGCGAGCTGCCGTTCCCGCAGCGCCGTGAACATCGGCTTTCGAGACGGGGACTCCGCCAAGCCGCCATGGAGCGCCGCGGTGACCGCGGCCGACGCCCTGGAATCGTCGACCGCGGAGATGCAGGCAACAATGATGTCGAGGACCTCGTCGGCCGCCGCGGCCACGAGTTCGGGTTCGGCGGTCTTGGCGCCGTTGGAGAACCCGCGCGCGAGGTCGCTGTCGTTGATGACGCGGCGGCCCGTGCAAGTGTGCATTCGACGCCCGTATCTGGAGCCGTCGATCCAGGAATCGACCATGCACACGAGTTGGTGCGCCGATTGGTCCCACAGCAGGTCGCCGTCGAGTAGTGCCGACAATGCCGGGAGTCGCTGCGCGTGCGCCAGCGTGGACCGGAGGGCGGCCGTAGCGTCGTCCTGGGAAAAATAGCTGTAGGCCATACATGAACCGTATCCGGCCGACGGCCTGAATCCGCGGCTGTCGGAGCTGGAAATCGAGAGATCTCGATGTAATTGCGTCCCCGTCGTGGGCCGCTCCGCATCGATCGCAGGTCCGTTCGATGCGGACTGTTTCAGGATCGATGCCGGTGAGCGCCGATACCGCCAGCCTCGTCACTTCGACGCCGATGGGGAATCGGTCGCGGTCCTCCGCGTGGCGGTAGGAGTGGAGGCACCCGCGCTCGAGTGGCGAGCACCAGGTGAGAAACCGGGGATCGACCCGGTTGGTGCCGGCGATCCAGACCAGGCATTCTCCCGAAGCCTCAATTCGACTGCCTGCCACGGTTCCACGCCTCCCACAGTCCTGCGTACACGCCGCCTCGGTGGACGAGCCCGGTGTGCGTCCCTGTTTCGACCACCCGGCCGTTGTCCACGACCGCGATGCGGTCGGCGCCGCGTGCGACCTGCAGCTGGTGGGCGATCGTGATGACTGTCCGACCGCTCAATGCCGCTGACAGGGCCGCCTCGGTCTCGCCGACTGCGTCGGCGTCGAGCCCGGCGGTCGCCTCGTCAAGGATCACGATCTCGGGATCGGCCAGCACCACTCGAGCCAGCGCAAGCTGCTGTGCCTGTGCGGGGGTGAGCCGGTGGGCGTCGCCGCCGACGACGGTGTCAAGGCCGTCCGGCAGATCGGTTGCCCATGCCGCTCCGACTCGGTGCAACGCTTCGCGTAGCGCATCGTCGTCGCGGTCAGCTGCGAGAGCGAGGTTGTCGCGCAGGCTCGCGTGGAAGACGTGGTGCTCCTGTGTCACCAGGATGACGTTGCGGCGTAGCGATTCCAACTCGATGGTGGCACTGCCGACCCCGCCGATCGTCGCGGTCCCGGATCGCGGTGGTTCGATTCCGGCGATCAGGCGGGCCACGGTCGACTTGCCCGCCCCCGACGGTCCGACGACGGCGAGGTGCTCCCCGACCCTCGGGCGCAGACTCAGAGCGTGGAGCACATCGTGGTGGTCGTCGTATCCGAAACGGACGTCGGCGAGTTCGATCGCGGTGCCGATCGGGCGGCCGGGCCGATCTTCCAAGGGCACCTTGCCGATGCCCTCGACGCGGGCGAGGGCCGCTCCGGCGGACTGGAACTCCGTCAGCGAGTACATGATCCGGTCCAATGGCCCGGCCAGGCGGTAGGCCAGCATAGTGGAGGCGACGACCGCGCCGACCTTGACGCCGCCCGACAGTGCCCATAGCCCGCCGCCGATGAGCACCGCGAAGACCGGCAGCAGGTAGGCGAGGTCGAGCGAGGGCAGGAACCGGCTCTGGAGGCTGATGATCCGCCGCAGCGTCCGGTAGTGCGCCCGCGCCAGCCGGTGTCCCAGCTCCCCGCGTTCGGCCTGGAGGTGGTGCGCCGCAACCGTGCGCGCACCGCTGGACGACGCGGTCAGGGCGTCCGCCAGTTCGCTCATGGCCGCTCGTTCGGCCAGGAACGTCTGACGTGCGGCCCGCAGGTACCAGCGGGATACCAGTGCGAGCGGCGGCAATACGGCGGCCAGCCCCAACGCCAGGAGTGGGTCGATCACGAAGGCCGCGACGATGAGGACGATCAGCTCGATGATTGCGGCCACGACCTCAGGGCCGGTGTATCGGAGCAGTCCCGCCACCGCGGCGACGTCCCCTGTGGTGCGGGTGGTCAGGTCGCCGGTGCCGGCGCGTTCGATCGTGCCGAGCGGCAGGCGGAGCGCCCGCCCCAGTGCCCGTTCTCGGACGCGGGCGGCCGATCGGTCGCCGAAGCGGTGCGAGACTCGCCGGCCGACGCGTACGAGGATCATCTGGGCGCCGATGCAGCCGAAGAGCACCGCGCACACCAGGTCGATCCGGCCCGCGGACCATCCGTCGCCGATGCCGTCAATGACACGGCCCAGCATCACCGGCAGCGCCGCCCCGGCTCCGGCCGCGGCCAGGTAGAGCAGGCACGCGAGCGCGACCGTGCCTTTTTCGTGTCCGAACAGTTCGATGGCCGCTCGGCGCACCTCGCGGGGTTCACTGGTCGGCAACCGGTGGGATTCGCTCCTGCTCACGACGACTCGGTTCTCGCGGCGACCGGGGATCCGGCCGGTTCGTCGGTCAGGTTGATGACCCGGTCGGCCTGAGCGATCCACAGCGGTGAATTGGTGACCACTGCGGTGGTGCGTCCGCGCCTGGCCGACGCGACCAGTTCTGCGATCCGTGCCTCGGTGGCGGCGTCGACCGCTCCGGTCGGGTCCACCGCCAAGAGCACCGACGGTTCGGCCGCAATGGCCCTGGCCAACACCAGGCGCTGCCGTTGGCCTCCCGAAAGGTTCATGCCCCGGTCCGCGACGAGGCGGTCAGCATCACCGATGTCGGTCGCGCAGGCCGTCCGCAGTGCGAGTCGGACCCGGTCCGCGTCTGTGTGAACCACCCCGCCGACGGTGCCGGGGAATAGGTAGTCGTCGTGGTCGAGCAGCAGGATCTCCTCACGTACGGTCGCGAGGTCGTACTCGTTGAGCGGGACGCCGTCCCAGGTCGCCTCCGAGTCGTCGTACCGGGCCAGTCGCCGCATCAGTGCCCCCGCGATGGCGCTGCGCGCGGTGGTGACGACGGTCAGAGCCCCTTCGGGAATGGTGAATCCGGTGAGCGGATCGTGCAGTGGCCCGGTGGCCGCGGCCCGTGAGCCGACAGGCTCGAACTGGCGGGAGTCATCGCCCAGCATCGTCGAGATGCGACCGGCGGCGACACGCGTGCCGACCATGGCATGGGCGTTGCCGAGGAGCGAATTGGAGTACATGACCAGGCCGGTGGCGTAGCCGAACGCCGCGCCCAACTCGCCTACGCTGATCGCCCCGGACAGGGCGAGTCGGGCGCCGATCCAGGTCACCGCACTGATGTAGGCCAAGGGGACGGCCTGCTGCAGGGCCTGCACCCACGAGCTGTGGTCGGTGACGCGGTAGGCCGAATCTCGCAGAGCCGCCGATCGGGTTCGGTAGCGCTCAAAGAACCGCGGCTCCCCGCCGATGCCACGCAGTACGCGCAGACCGGCGACCATGTCTGCCGCCTGTCCGGTCAGATCGGCCAGCGATTCCCGGTAGTCGTTCCAGCGCTGCTGGAGTCGGCCCAACAGCGGGCCGGCGATCAAGACGGTTGCCACCACCCCCACGCCGATCACGACACCCAGCCACGGATTGATCCGCCACACCAACACCGTCCCGAGCACGAACGCGACGAGGTTCATCAGCCCGTGTCCGACAGTGGAATGTATGGAGGCCGCGCCTTCGCTGTCGCCGGTCACCAGGTTCACGATCTCACCGGAAGCGGCGCCGCCGCCCTCGCCGTTCAGGCGGTCCGTGAGGTGCACCGCGGTGCTGCGGCGGGCGGCGGCTTCGGCCAGCGACATCTGCCGGTAGCCGATCACATAGGCGATCGGATTGATCAAGGCGATGGCGAGCATGGCGAAGGCCCACGTCAGCAGCGCCCCGCGGTCCTCTGCGATGATGCCGTCGTCGACCACGCGGGCGAGGAACCACGGCACCGTCATGTGGACTGCGGCGGCCACGGCGAGCGCGATCACGGCGACAGCCAATCTGCCGACGTTCGGTCGGAGAAGCCAGAAGATGAACTTCCACGGGTCGTTCGGGGTTGAGTCCGCAGACGCGGTGAACGCGATGCCGTGGTCGTCGAATCGCACCTGGCCGTCCTCTCATCTGACGGGCTCGGACTGGGGTCTGCCCGGTGATTCCGGCGAGCCTGAATCACCGGATAGTCCCAAGAGCGTTGCATTGGCGCAGTAGGACATTGGTCCTAGGACGGTCCTAGTACTCCATCCGTGAAAGTTGATTGCCGCGGATGGTGAGGGTCTGGTGTCGTTGCAGCGCTTAGGTATGGTCGCTGCGGTCCGTGGCAGTGGTTGGGTCGCGAGGGGCTCGACTCGCACGGGCCGTGACGGAGGTTGTTCGAGTGGAGATCGCCACGGCTTTCAACGACTCATGGCGCCGACCGGACCCTGGGTACTGGCCCGGGGATCGTCGGCCATCGAGCCATCAGTGGATGCTTGTCTCGGCCTTGTGGTTGCTCGCCTCATGGGCACCGCAATCGACACCCGGGTGGACGTCAAGACTCGTGCCCGATACGATCGGCGATCGCCGCGACGAGCCATGGCCGACTTCCCCCGAGGAGCTTGCCACGATCGCGAACCTGCCGGAGGTCTCGGGCGCCGTCCCATACGCCCGCGGGTTGCCCAACGGCGGCCATTCCACGGCGCTCGAGGAATTGGTCTCGCTCATCGCCAGGGCGATCCATGTCGAGGACGCGCGCCGGATGTCGTTGGCCCGGTATCTGGCGAAGGAGATGCTGGACGGCGCGTATGGCGGTCTGCTCCGTCTCACCACAACCAGCGACGATCCGGACCTGCATCTGTTGAGCCGCGACTACTTCGGAACGGCGCGGATCACCCTCGCGTCGGCGCCGACGGTGCAGCCGCCGCCGGTCGTCGCGGACGACGGTGCCGACGGCGCCTTCCGCACCCGGATCTCCTGTCTCGCCACGCTCATGAGCGGGCACCTCATGGTGAACAACAACAACCCCGTCGACTTCAGGTTCCGCATCGGCGCGCTTCCCGAGCGCGGCGCCGAGGACAAGGACCTCCTCGCCGTTGCCACGCGATGGTGGTCGGCCACCCGCGAGGACGCAGAAGACCATGCCGATGAAGCCCCGACGTTTCGCCCGATCACATTCACCGAATTGCGGGCCGCGCTTCACAACATCGCCCGGCTCTCTCTTGTCGAAATGTGGGACGGCTCGTGGGACGGCATCGACGAGATGCCCGAGATTCCGGCCGGCCATGTCGTCACCCATCTCGTCGACGACCTGGTCGATGTCATCGAGGACCGACTGGGCGACGCGCTCGTCGCGGTGAAGGGGTATTTGCCCACCAGGTGGCCGCCGACGGAACCGGTCGATGACTACGGCGACGACGAGTACGTGTACGTGCTGTTCGTGCGCGGCAGCGAAGTGGGCGTGCTCGATATTGATGGGTCCGGCTGACGTTTCTCGGCCTCCCGGCCGAGCATGCCGATCTCCACGGATAGTGGCGGATCGCTCGCTGTCGAGAAACTCAGCGACGAGGGCGCCGATGCGGACCCGCAGCTCCCGCTCCTCCCAACACGCGCGTTCGAGCAGGTAGTGCAGCCGGTCCGGGCTGGAATGCCCGGCCCATTCGGCGATCGTGACGCAGTTCTTCCGTTCCAGGCTCGCCAGCAGGCCCTTCGTGTAGTCGCGGGCGCTCATCCGGCACGGCCGCGAGGGAAACAGGTCGGCCATCGCATCGAACACCGCCTGCCCGGCGGCATCGAACACTTCCTCAAGTATCTTGGCCTCAGCCGCCGCGCTCGTCTCTTCTTGTCTCACGACATGAAGCGTGCGAGAGCGGCTGTTCCTTCCTGCGCCCCAATCCCATCCGTTTCAAGACCTGTCACGAATCACGGATGGAGTATTAGAGGCGAAAGCGAGCATGAGAATCCCTGGGAGGAATCATGAAGCGCGCACAATATACGGCACGTGCCGCCGGGGTAGCGATAGGTCTAGCGACTGTTGTCGCCTATGGCAGCGAAGAAACTAGAACCTGTCAAGAATGGCTTACTCCCGAGCAAGCAAGCTCTGAGTGGAACGTCTGCAACGTCGACACCGATACGCTTGACCCGCTCACTACCGAGCAGCTGACACGCGAGGAATTCGCGCAACGCGAAGAAGATGTGGAACGTGCAGTGGAAGACGCCTTTTCAGATGGCTGGGACGAGAATGCGAGTGATCTCGAACCGGGTATGAAGTCCTGCGAGGATTGGGCTATCGAGTTCAACGACGAGCCGGACGACATCTGCTGGATGACGGATATCTGGCCGGATACTCCACTGTACGAGGATGAGTATTTGGTGTTTGCCGAATATTATGAGCACGAGAGGTACTGCTCAGAAGTCCTCAATCAAGATGGAACGTACGACACGCCCAAAGAGAAGGACTGTGAAGAGTTCTACTACAGTGAGGCTCCGACCCTAGAGGACATGCGGTGATGTTTTCGCCGGGTCTGGGCTAAAGGTTGTCCCGCAAATGGGCGTAGTGCTGGGTCAACGAGGTCCCTTGGCGGTGCCTGTCGTGTCCCGTGACTCATCCGGAGATAGGCTCGGCTTCATGGCTCCCGATACTCCCTCCGACGTTGTCCGCTATGTCTCCGAGGTCTCGTCGGTACTTGCCGATGCGTGTCCCGACCTGGTCGGCGTCTACGTGCATGGCTCTGCGGTGTTGGGAGGGTTCCGCGCCTCCCGCAGTGACGTGGACGTGCTGGCCGTCATCGCCGAGCCCGGCAGCAGGTCCGACCAGCAGGCCATGGGCGAGGCCGTGGCAGCGACCGCGGCGCGGTGCCCGGGCACGGGGCTGGAGATGAGCGTCATCACCGCAGCGACAGCGGCCAGTCTCGATTCCTGCCCCTTCGAGGTGCACATCCGGACCAACGCGACCGAGACTGTCGTTATCCCCGGGGCCGGCAACGGCGATGACACCGACCTGATCCTGCACTGCGCCGTGTGCCGCGAGCATGCCCTCGCCGTGCACGGTCCGCCGCCTGCCGAGGTGTTCGGCCCTGTGCCCGCCGACCGCGTCGGTGCTGCGATGCTCGGTGAACTGCGGTGGGGGCTGGACCAAGGGGAGGCGACCTATGCGGTCCTCAACGCCTGTCGGGCGCTGCGATTCGCCGATGACGGGCAACTGGTTTCGAAGGTCGACGGCGGCCGATGGTATCAGGCCCGGCACGGGAATGATGCGGTCGTCACCGCGGCCCTCGCCCACCAGAGTGAGGGGCGGACTGGACTGGCGGCGCCCGCCGCCGTCGCATTCGTGGCCGCAGCATATGGCCGCCTGAAGACTGTCCTGTTATTGGTTGTGGCCCAACGGTTTAGGATGTCCGGGTGGGTGTGGTGACCGCTGCCGAGGAGTGCTGGATCGAGCCGTTTTCGGGGTTGCGGCCCAGGGTGTTCGCCCGTCTGGCGCGCCAACTCGAACACGAAGGCACTGACGCTCCCCGTCGGTGCCGGCCCCAGGGCGTGATTGAAAACCGGTCTTGTCCGGTGATGTCGCGATTCCGATGACTGGCACTGGCCTGCAATGGTTTTGCTGGTTGTGTCGGATAGTGCGGGCGAGGTTGTCGACTCCAGCGAGCCGCCCGGTACCCGACCGAGAACACAGAACGTCTCCACCACCCCGGTGGGGACGTTCAACTTTGTTTTAGAACGGCTTCGCTTACGAGCTGCCACATTTCGTAGTTCCCGCATTCTGCCGTGATCGCGGCCGTCGACTCAGCTGCGGTGAAGAAGTCATCGACCACTTGCGACGTGCGCGATGCCGCCATCGCGAGGCACACCTGTTCAGGCGCCAGATCCGGGATGGGCACATAGACGATGTCCGGATGTGAGTAGAACACGGTCGCCGAACGAGCCAGATACGAGATGCCCCTGCCAGCCGCGACATGCTCGAGCGTCTCGTCCACCCCGCGCACCCGGTATCCGGCGTTGGGGTGCGGGCGCCTGGTGGGCTGCGTGCTCGGGACGCCATGCCAGACCAGCGGTTCGCCGACCAGGTCGGCCTCGGTGACCTCCTCCTTGCCTGCCAACCGGTGTCCGGTGGGCAGCACCGCCACTCGCGGTTCAGTGTACAGCGAGGTGACGCGCAGTCCGGTCTCGTCGATGGGCAGCCGCACGTAGGCGACGTCGATGCGACCGTCGAGCAACATCGCGGCCTGGTCGTCCCGTTCGATCCGCTGCACGTCCACGACCACGTCCGGGTGCTGGGCCTCGAACGCCCGTGCCGCCGGGATGACCGGGATGCCTGCCCGGAAGCCGACCATCAGCCGCTCGCTGCCGCGGGCGGCCACGTTCACCCGGCGGCGGACCGCTTGCGCGGAGGCGAGCATCGGACCGGCGTCGGCCAGTAGTTGTCGGCCCGCGTCGGTCAGCGCCACACCATGACTGTCCCTAATAAACAACGGGGAGCCGAGATCCTTTTCCAGAGCGCGGATCTGCCGACTGAGCGCGGGCTGCGCGATGTGCAGCTCCTCGGCGGCGCGGCCGAAGTGCAGCCGGTCGGCGACGGCGACGAAGTAGCGCAGCTTGCGTAGGTCCAGATCCATGGAGCCTCCCGGTCCGGCAATGCCCCCAAGGTATCACCGCGGCTGAAACAGGTCTTGGACAAGCGCTCTGACCAGTGGCATCGTCGATGGGGACCGAGCCAATTCGGTGAATCGGGACATGCATCAACGCAAGGGAGTGGTCGTGGGAAAGCTCGATGGCAAGGTGGCGGTGATCACCGGTGGATCAACCGGCCTGGCGCTGGCCGGTGCCGAGTTGTTTGTTGACGAAGGAGCCCATGTCTTCATCATGGGCCGGCGGCAGGACGCGCTGGACGACGCCGTCAAGCGGATCGGCCGGAACGTGACCGCTGTGCAGGGCGATGCGTCCGACCTGGACGACCTTGACCACTTGTACGACACGGTCAAGCGGGAAAAGGGCTCGATCGACGTCCTGTGGGCGAGTGCCGGGATGGGCGAGCCGGGCAAGCTCGGCGAGATCACCGAAGAGCAGTTCCATGCCTCCTTCTGGCTGAACGCCCGCGGGACGCTGTTCACGGTGCAGAAGGCGCTGCCGCTGATCAACGACGAGGGCTCGATCTTCATGACAGGGTCGAACGCTTCGCTCGGGGCCTTCCCCGGCTGGAGTCTGTACGCGGGGAGCAAGGCTGTGCAGCAGGCCTGGGCCCGCGTGTGGCTCAACGAGTTGAAGGACAGGCGGATCCGGGTGAACGTACTGACCCCCGGCCAGGTCGCCACTGCGAAGCAGGAGGAACTGTTCGACGAGGAGGCGAAAGCGGCATTCGAGTCGCTGATCCCGCGGGGAACGATGGGCCGCCCTGAGGAGATTGCGGCGGTCGCGCTGTTCCTCGCCTCGGACGATTCGAGTTATGTGAACGGGCTGGAGCTGGTCGCCGACGGCGGCACCACGGCGATCTGACCGGGAGACACCTCAACAGGCCGACGCACTGGGCCTGACCCGGCGCGAACGAGATGAAGCGAAACCAGGAGGAGACGACACATCATGAGCAGCATCAGCATCAGCATCATCGGCTCGGGGAACATGGCCAGCGCCATCGGCACCCTGGCACTCAAGGGCGGCCACACCGTCGAGGTGATCGGCCGCGACGCGGCCAAGTCCGCGGCACTGGCCAAGACACTCGGTGGCGGCGCCACAGCCGGGACATTCGGTGCCGCCCCGGCAGGCGACATCGTCGTCCTCGCGGTGCTGGCCGACGGCGCCGTGCCAGCCGTCCGCGAGTTCGGGGACGCGCTGGCAGGCAAGATCATCGTCGACATCACCAACCCCTTCAACGCCACCGGCACCGGGCTGGCCGTCCCTCACGACACCTCCATCGCGCAGAGGGTGGCCGAGGCCGCGCCCGCGAGCGCCCATGTCGTGAAGGCGTTCAACACTCTTTTCCGCCATGTCCTGGCCCAAGGCGGCCCGGTGGACGTGTTCATGGCCGGCGACGACCCGCAGGCAAAGGCACGCGTGTCCGCGTTCATCGAAAGCCTCGGACAGCGCCCGCGGGACACTGGCGACCTGAGCATGGCCCACTGGGTTGAAGGAGCGGGCCTGTTGACGATGGGCTTGGCTCGCTACGGCGTGGGGAACTTCGACTTCTCCCTCGGCATCAACAACCTCGGGTGAGCGCCCCCGCGCCACCACTTCTCGCGCCACCTCACCTACAAGGAGCAGTAGCATGCACGTTTTCGTCACTGGCGGGACCGGCCATTCCGGCTCGTACATCATCCCCGAACTCATCGACGCCGGGCACGAGGTCACCGGCCTGGCCCGGTCGGATACCGCTGCGGCGGCGCTGTCCGCGCTCGGCGCGAAGGTACGCCGCGGCGACCTCCAGGACCTCGACGGGCTCAAGGAGGCGGCCGCAGATTCCGACGGCGTCATCCACGTCGCGCACAGGCGAGACCTGCTTCCCTCCGGCGGGATCGACGCCGTGGCCGCCGCGGAGCTCCCGATCATGCGCGCGTACGGCGAGGCATTGGCGGGAACCGGGAAACCGCTGGTCGCGGCGGGGAGCATCGGCTCGCCCGGGAACCTGGGCCGACCGGCCACCGAGGAGGACCCGGCCCTTCCTGTCGGGGATGAGCACAAGGGCACCCTGCGGGCTCGCAACGCCGTGGAGACCGCCGTGGTCGGTCTCGCTGAGCGGGGAGTGCGGTCCTCGGTCGTGCGGATCGCGAACATCGCGCACAGCACGACCGATCGTGCCGGCTTCCTTCCCATGCTGATCGCGCTCGCGAAGGAGAAGGGCTTCGCCGGCTATCCCGGATACGGCAAGAACGTGTGGAACGCCGTGCATATCCGCGATGCCGCCTCCTTGTTCCGTTTGGCGCTGGAGAAGGGCCCGGCCGGCAAATACTGGCACGCGGTCGGGGACGGGGCCATCCCGCTCCGCGAGATCGCCGAGGCCATTGGCAGCCGTCTGGGCCTACCCGCCGTGAGCATTCCCGCGGACGAACTGATGGTGCCGGGATACTTTGGCTTCCTTGCGAACATAGTCACGCAGAGCTTCCCAGTGTCCAATCTCGTCACCCGCCGGACTCTCGGCTGGGAGCCCGCGCAGCCCGGCCTGCTATTCGATTTGGACAACGATCAGTACTTCTCCGCAAGCTGACGCAGGTTGTTCGGCTTCGCGGGTTCGGGGCGGGTAGGCGCGTTCTGGGCCTGCCTCGGTGGGTTTGATTGGGGAGCAGACGAAGACGGGCGCCGAACAGTGGACCATTTGGGTATCGAATCCGTTGGTCCGCAAGGAGTTCCATGCCCGCTCCGGTATCTTCCTGTGTCCTCGAATCCTTGTCGGCGGTGGGGCCGCTCCAACTCGACGAGCTGCCCGACCTGCGGGAGTACCTGTCGTGGGTGCCCGACCCGCGTGGGCGGCAGGGCCGGTGGCACCCGATCGGGTCCGTGCTGGCCGTGTGCCGCGGCGGTGCTGGCGGGTCGGTCGAGCCCGGCCGAGATCGCCGAATGGGTCGCCGACGCCCCGGCCGAGGTTCTGGCCGCGCTGCGAGTGCGTCGCCATCCGCTCCGAACCCGTACCGCGCCCTCGCGCGGGTGCCTGACGGCGGTACTGCGCCGCATCGACACCGAAGCACTGGATCGGGCCGTATCCGCCTGGCTGGCCGCGCGCCACTCGCTCACCGAAGACAACCCCGAGACCGGCCACGGGCGCAGCGAGTCACGCCCGATCAAGACCTGCGGCATCGACCCCGCGCTCGGGCAGCTGCTGTTCCCCCGCGCCGTCACCAGCCTCGACGCCCACCAAGCCGACCCGGCCGATCTCGCCGTACTCATCCGGGGACATTGGACCATAGAGAACAGGTCCCACCTGGTCAGAGACATCGCCTTCCGTGAAGACGCGTGCCGGACCCGGACCGACTCCGCATCCCGTGCCCTGACCGCCTTCCGCAACCTCACCGACCGATCAGGCCTGCCGCTCTCGCTCGGCGTCTCAGCGGCTAACCTCCATGATTCGCAAGCCCTCGAACCGTTGGGGCAGGGGATCCCGAAGATCAAGTCGCGGCGCGGGCCCAGGCGCCGCAAGCCGGCGAAGCTGCACGCGGACAAGGCTTACGACATCCCCGACTGCCACCGGGCCCTGCGCGAACGCCGGATCGGCGACCGCATCGCCCGCCGCAGCATCGAGTCCTCCGCCCGGCTCAGCCGCCACCGCTGGGCCGTCGAACGCACCATCTCCTGGCTCGGCGGCTATCGTCGTCTCACCATCCGATACGAACGCCACGGCCGCCTCTTCGCCGCATTCCTCGCCCTCGCAGCAGCCCTCACCTGCTACAAGAAACTCGCCAACTGAGACACGCTCTTAATGAACCCGGCCTCTGTCAATTCACAGGGTAATGAAGAATTGCTAATTCGCCTTGGCTAACCCGTCCAACAACTCCCGGAGATCCTTCGGAGGCTGGTCCATTGAACTTTCTATCGTATCGAGAACTGGACTCTTGACCTCTCCCGCCATTAGTACTCCAGTTGTAGGTTCGGGTTTCAGGCGTTGAGCAGCTGAGAGGTGTAGCCGGTGAACAGGATCGAGTTCGTGGTCGAAGCTGCCGATGCTCCTGGTTCTGAGGCGCTTGGGGTGCCATGGTTGGCGATTTTGATCGATGGGGTGCGGCTGCAGGAGTTGGTGCGTCCGATCGAGCGGCCGTTGGCATTGGCGGAGGTCGACGGCGATGAGGATGAGGCGCCTTCCTCCGGGGGTTACGTCGGCCTGGGGTTGTCGGATGGGGTCTTCTGGCCGAGCCTGCACTTTCTCGGGGAGCCGGAGCTGTCTTACTGCAACGAGGGTGACACGGTGCTGCTCGGCTGCCCGTGCGGGCTGTGGGGCTGCTGGCCGCTTTCTGCGCGTGTCGACGTGACCAATACGAGCGTGACCTGGTCGGGGTTCTTCAACGGAATGCGGAAATCCTGGGATCTTGCTGGGTTGGGTCCGTTCGTTTTCGACCGGCGACAATATGAGGCGTCACTGCGAAGCACTGCGCCGCCTTCGGCAACGCCATTATCCAATCCGCGGAAACCGCCACCGGAGTATTTGCAGGTGTAGGTTCGGGTTTTCATGCGGCGAGGGTGTGTTGCCGCTGGTAATGCAGTCGTTTGGCGGTGGCCTGGTGGCGGCGTCGCCAGGTCGACCAGCGGAGGCGATGCTCCCAGCCGATCCGCGGCGCTGCTTCGCTGGCCAGGAGGTGGCGGATCTCGTTGCAGGTCAAGGCGATCATGTCCGGTTCGGTCTCGGTGTCCTCGGTGGTGCGGGTGATGGCGAGGAAGCCGTAGGCGAGCATGGCGAGGTGACCCACCGGTGCCAGGAGGTCCAGGTCCTCACCTGGTGCTCATCGAGCGCGGCGAGTTCCTTCGCGCCCTGGAACGATTCTTCGATCCTCCAGCGCATTCCGGCGACGGTGACCGGCGTCCACCGGAGTTGATGCCATAGGCCTCATCGCCGGTCGCGAAGTCCGCAGCGATGCCCGCGTCGAGCGCGGCCTCGATCATGTCGGCGGCCAACTCGGGCTTGGTCGCGAACACGACGTCCTCAGGTACTCCGGCTCTCTCACGCCGCTGAGCATCGTCAGCCCACACTTTCGGCAGATAGAGGCGCCCATCGACCGCCGCGTGCCCGGCCTGCGTGGCGAGGGCGAGGTAGACGGCCAGCTGGCAGTTCTCGATCCGGCCCGCGGTCCCCGAGCACTGCCGCTGCACCCCGACCGTCGATGCGCCTTTCTTGACATCGCCGGTCTCGTCGACGGCGAGGACCCGCAGGCCGCCGACTGTGTTCAAGTGCTCGGACACGTAGGCCCGGAACTCGCTGCGGACCTGGGCATCGTTCCACTTCGCGCGGGAGAGCAGGTGCTGGAACCGCCACGGTCCGGCCTCGCCGGCCTGCTCGGCAAGCGTCCAGCAGTTCCGCCGTTCCAGATGCGCCATCAACGCATTCACCAGGCGCTTCGCGTTCAGACGGGTTTCGATGCGGCGAAATGCCGGAGCAGTCCGGGCCAGCAGCGCGTCCAGGCCCTCCCGCCACCGTTCCACGGCTACACTCAATTCAACGGCCGTCGTGCTCTTCAGTTGCGTCACAACAACAATGATCACGACGGCCGTCCTCATGTCCAGCGTTGGCATCCCCGCAGCTCAAACCCCGAACTCTCACTGGAGTACTAAAACATGGTGTTGTCGTTGGCCGATTCCGCCGGGACCGGTTGGAGCGTGTCCCAGTGCTCGCGAATCTGTCCGTCCCGCACCAGGTACAAGTCGACGACCGCCATCCCAAGGTCGTCAGGGTTGTTCTTCAGGTGCGCGTGGACCGCCACGAACTCGCCGTCGGTGATGACTCGCTTGACGTCGTAGCTCGACTCCGGGTTCTGCTCGAAGAAGTCAGCCAGGCCGCTCTTCAACTCCTCGGCGCCGTTCGGGAAATTCGGGTTGTGCTGGACGTAGTCGTCGGCGACGAACTCGTCCACCACCGTCACGTCCTGTTCGGACAGACCTTCCACGTATGCGGTGACGACCTCCCGGCTGGACTCCTCAGCCTCGGGACTCGGCCACCACTTCACGGGAGTGACCTGCGAGAACATGTCGTTGCCGCTGACCGAGTCCTCTTCCGGGACGTTCTGACCGGAGTCCCAGTGCTCGCGGATCCTCTGGCCGTCGAAGCGGAAGATGTCGACCACGGCCATGCCGAGCGTGTCGGGGGTCATCTTGACGTTCGAGTGGACGACCACTAGATCGTCCTCGGACAGGACCCGCTGGACGTCGTACTCGGCGTCGGGAAACTGCTCGGCCAGTTCGACCCCGAGGTTCTTCAGCGTCTCCGCGCCGTCGGTGGCCACTGGGTTGTGCTGGATGTAGTCGTCCCATACGTAGCGGTCCACCACATCGGTGTCGCCCCGCTCGAACACGCCCTCGAGGACCTCTACCGCGACGTACTTCTGATACGCCTCCTGGTAGGCACCCCCGTGTTCGGCGGAGGCGGCGGTGGCACCCGCTGCATCGTCCGAGGCCGGGAAGGCGGATGCGGCGCTTATCGCGGCGAGCGAGGTAGCCGCCAGCGCGGTGGCCGCGGCAGTGGCCACGAGTAGCCGACGAGCGCGTTTCTTGAGTTTCACGGATGCTCCTATGCGTTCGGGCCGGGGGGCTCGCGCCCCCGGCGATTCGGTTAGAAGAAGGTGTGGGGGCGGGCCGTGTACGGTTCCTCGAGCGAGGCGATCTCCGCGTCGGTGAGTGCGATGTCCAGCGCGGCGACCGCATCGGTGAGGTGGTGCGCCTTGGTCGCGCCGATGATCGGCGCGTCGACGACCGGGTTCTTCAGGACCCAGGCCATCGCGATCGTCGCCATCGAGACCCCGCGGTCGGCCGCGATCTTGCCGACCGCGTCCACGATCGCCTTGTCGGTGTTGAAGACCGTCGGGCGCCCGTCGAAGTCGGTGTCGCCGGTGACATCCGAACGCGAAGTGCCCTTCGCTCCCCAGGGGCGTGCAACCCGGCCCGCGGCGAGCGGGCTCCACGGCATCGAGCCCACGCCCTCGTCCTCGAGGAGACCGAACATCTCGCGCTCGTCCTCGCGCTGGAGCAGACTGTACTGGTCCTGCATCGAGACGAACGGAGTCCAGCCGTTCGCCCGGGCGCTGTACTGCATCTTGGCGAACTGCCACGCCCACATCGACGAGGCGCCGACATAGAGGGCCTTGCCGGACTTCACCACGTCGTGCAGGGCCTCCATGGTCTCCTCGACCGAGGTCTCGGGGTCGAAGCGGTGGATCTGGAGCAGGTCGACATAATCGGTGCCGAGCCGCTCGAGTGAGGCGTCGACCTGCTCGAAGATCGCCTTCCGCGACAGGCCCGAGCCGCCCGCGCCCTCGTGCATGGGGAAGAAGACCTTGGTCGCGAGCACGATGTCCTCACGGCGCGAGAACTTCCGCATCGCCTGCCCGACCAGCTCCTCCGAGGAACCCGCCCCGTAGGCGTTGGCGGTGTCCCAGAACGTGATGCCCAGCTCCACGGCCTGCTTGAAGATCGCCTCGGCGTCCTCGCCCTGGAGGGTCCACGGCGACCACCCGCCGGGCACCCCGAAACTCATGCACCCGAGCGCCAGCCGACTGACCTTCAGACCCGATTCGCCCAGTCGCGTGTATTCCATGTTCGTCTCCTCATCGCGTAGCGGAAGCCGGCTACCGGCACCCGGAACGATCATCACCGCGACTTCGAGCCGTGCCAATGGTCGAATTCCCTCCTGGGACGGCTGCTGCCTAGGACAGATCTCTCCCTGTCTGAACGCCGCCTGACCTGTCACACTGGTCCGATGACCGGCAGCGACCCGCACCTCAACGAACTCGGCGAGTTCCTCAAGGCCCGCCGCGCCGAACTCACCCCTGAGACTGTCGGACTCCCTGGGACCGCCGCCGTGCGACGTGTCCCGGGCCTGCGCCGCGAGGAGGTCGCGCAGCTGGCCGCCATCAGCAACGACTACTACACGCGGCTCGAGCAGGGCCGCATCAACGCCTCCGCGCCCGTCCTGACGGCGCTCGCCCGCGTGCTGCGCCTCGATGAGGTCCAGCGTGCCTACCTGTTCAAACTCGCGGGAAAACAGACGGCCCGCCCCAGGCGCCGCACTGCCCAGAAGGTCCGGCCGCAGCTCCAGCGCCTCCTCGACCAGCTCACCGACGTCCCGGCCGTCATCTTCGGCCGACGCATGGACATCCTCGCCTGGAACGCCCTCGCCGCGGCCCTCATCGGCGACTTCGCGACGATGCCGCCCGAACGCCGCAACTACGTGCGGCTCCTGTTCAGCGAGCCCGGCTCCCGCGAGTTCTTCAAAGACTGGGAGCTCATCGCCCGCTACAGCGTCGCCCACCTGCGCCTGGAGGCCGCCGAACACCCCGACGACCCCGCGCTGGCCGCCCTCGTCGGCGAGCTTTCGGTGCAGGACAACGACTTCCGTCGCTGGTGGGCCGAGCACCAAGTCGCCACTAAGAGCATCTGTACCAAGGCAATCGACCACCCCGTGGTCGGCGAGATGACCCTCAACTGGGACATGTTCGCCCACACCGGCGATCCCGACCAGCAACTGGTCCTGTGGTCGGCCGAACCCGGCACCGCATCACACGAAGCGCTCCGCCTCCTCGGCTCCTGGTCGGCGCCCGAACACAGCTCGACGACCGCCTGACACCGCCAGCCGCTTCATTTTCGACCGCGTGCCCTTCGAGCGGTTCCAGCGGCGGGCTCCGGGCGACCGATAACGGCGCCGCGGCCGCTGGAGTCCCGAACCACGCGTCTGACGCTGCGGACGCTGATTTGGTCATGCCTTGGAGGGTGCGTCGTGCGACGTAGTCGCGGGTGTGCTGGTCGTATTTCATGCGGACCAGCACGATGGTGTGTAGGGCGTTGTTCGCAGCGCGGTCACCGCCGCGATTGAGCCGGTGCCGGTTGGTGCGTCCGGAGGAGGCCGGGACCGGTGCGGCTCCGCAGAGGTGGGCGAACGCGGCCTCGGAACGGAGCCGGTCGGGGTTGTCGCCGGCGCTGGTCAGCAGTTGTCCGGCGGTCTCGGGGCCGAGCCCGGGCAGCTCCAGAAGATCCGGAGCGGCCCCGGCGACCAGGGCCCGGATCTCGGTGTCGGCCTCCTTGATCTCGACGTCCAGGGCCTGATAGCGGCGAGCCAGGCGGCCCAGCGCGATGCGGTGCGCCGTTTGGGGATCGGCCGGATCGCCGGCGGGGCGGGTTCGGGCCAGGACGGCGACGAGCTCGCGGCCGGCCCGGCCGCGCAGTCGCTCGCGCAAGTCGGGAACGGGCTGGCAGAGGAGTCGGCGTCTGTCCACATAGACAGGCCGGATTGCCGAGCCGCGTACCAGCCGCGATATTTCGCCATCAGCCGCGTACGGCCGCATGTAATCGCTTACCTATGGATCAAAAGAAACGCCCCTGGTCTCGATCCTGTGATCGAAACCGGGGACGTTTTCCCTATTCAGAGACTTGCAGGCCTCATCGAGGCCTACGGGAACCTGTACCTGCAGGTGAGGGCCGTGCATGACCTCGTTGCGGTCTCTATCCCGGTCGAACCGGCCTCGTAGGTGACCAGGTCGATCAGGTCGAACAGTGCCGTGCTAGTGACGCAGTTAGCCCTCCAAGCCGCTGAACTCCCACTCGAAACCGACCACCGCGCGTTCCGCGGCGTGGAGGCGGTGGTAGACGGCGTGCTCCGCGTCCAGAGCGACCGGCTGTCGGCTGATCACCTCGTCGTTCGGGGGTCGGTAGTCCTTCCATTCGGCCCACCAGACCTTGGCGGGCAGACACTCGGGATGGAACTCGACGCGGATCGACAGGCCCTCGATCCTCCGGTGGGCCACGCGACGGAAGTTCGGGTCGAGTAGTTCGCGGTTCTTGAATCGGGTCACGAATTCAATCGAGTGATCATCGGCGATGCCGAGTGGCCGCGGCAGGGTTATGTCAACCGTGGAGAGTCCATTCGGCAGCAGGTAGGGATCACTGGGCGTGCCGCCGTTGATCTGTTTGACGTCGACCTGATCGGTATCGAATGTGTAACGAATGGATTCCAGGCGGTCGGCCGTCGAGCGGATATCGCGAATCGTTCGATGGATTGTCGGATTTCCGTCAGATCCGATGTAGTGGTATTCACGGAGCCCGATGATTTGATACGGCGGAGGCGGAGGCAGGCCGTTTTCCGGTTCGGGCAGATCGCGGACGGCCACGCGCTGGAGTCCCTCACCGCGCCGAAGCTTTCGCAGCGTCTCGGCGTCGATGTCGCTGATCTCGAACGCCTGTATGAACAGTTTGAGCGTGTCCTCGGGAATGATCGGTTCACGTGAGCTGAACGCGCGCGAGACCTTGTCGCGAATCCCCTTTTCGTTGAATGTCTCGCCCCTGCGCAGCAAGTATCCGGCTAGAACCCTGGCGACCGAGATGCGGGGCAGCTGACGCTGGCGTTCAGTCGGGTAGCGGCGCCAGTGAAAGGAGTACGACTCTGAGGCGAGGAGTTCCTGGAGGTAAAGACTGGTGTTCCGTTGGTGCTGCTTCGACGACGGTTCCGGCATCGGTGACTCCGGTGTTGAGCGATAAGCGCTCATTAAGGAATGTAGCGTCGGGCCAGATTTGCACGCGAGGTCATTGGAGTCAACCTCAACCTCAGGCCGAATCTCTATTCGGGAACTTTCCTTTCAAGGTTGCCTGACGGCGCCCTGGACCCCTCGCGTGCCGAGATGAAAGGAGTGCTGATGAGCGGAGTCTTCATCAGCTACCGGGCCGTGAACGACGGCTACGCCGCACCCTTGGTCCACAAGGGCCTGGTCCCCGTCTTCGGTGAGGATCGCGTGTTCTTCGACCCCGAAACGGTCAAGGCGGGCGACGACGTCCCCGAGCGGATCCGGCGGCGACTCAGAGCGAGCACGGTCCTGATCGTCGAGATCGGACCCAACTGGTTCGAAGTCAAGGACATCGACGGCAACCGGCGGCTCGACAACTGGAAGGACTTCGTCCGATGGGAGGTCCGCAAGGCGTTCAAGTGGAACCTGCACGTGGTGCCGGTCCTACTCGACGGCGCTGAATTCCCGGCCGATCCCCAATTGCCGAAGGACATCGCGGCGCTTGCAAGGAAGAAGCGGATGCGCCTGCGACGGGAGCACACCGAGGCCGACCTCGCGGCACTGGTGGTCGAGATGAAGCGGTTCGTGCCGACCCTGCCCCAGACCGATGGTTCGACGAACGGGGGATCGCCGTCCGCGACGACGGTCGTCGACCAGCGCCGGTCCATGCGCGTCAAGGGAGGGGTCAAAAACTCGATCCTCAGTCAAGGAGATGTCAATGTCCGACGATTCCGCTAAGCCGTTCGGCACCGACGAGGCGGCGGCGACCTCAGCGCCCCAAGGGGATCCGCTGGCCTCAGCCATCGACGATGACTTCGACCTGACCGAAGCCGACGACGACGATCGCGCTGCGAAGGTCGACGAGCTCGACTACGCACGCGCCGCGGCTCGGGGCAACTTCGACCCGTACCTGGCCTACCGCAAGGTCGGCACCGGAGGCGAAACGTCCCCGAGGAAGTACCGTTTCAACGCCCGGTCCATCAATGACTCCCTGGTCGCTCAAGGCGACATCAACATCAACAACTACGGCCGGGAGGAGCAGACTGCGGAACTGGCCCCGCCGATTCCGCAGTACGTCCTCGACGGGATCTCGCGGGTGTTCGTGCGCCCCAGCGGCTTCCCGGACCTCGATGCACGGCTGCGGGGCGGCGACCTGCTGGTCGCGCGCATCCACCCTCGCTGGGGCGCCACCACCACCGCCATCCGGCTGCTGGCGCAGTTCCGCTCGATCTACGAGGTCAAGCTCGAAGCCGAGCTGACGGCCCTGCCGATCGAGGAGCTCCCGGAGGGGGCCGGATTCATCGTCGACCCGCTCACCCCGGACCAGGTCGCCGGTCTCAGCTCACTCGACCTCAAGCGGATGGAGCAGCAACTCGCAGAACGCCATTCGAAGGCCGTGGTCATCATCGACGACTCCACCAGGCTGTTCGACCACGGCATCGAGCGCCTCGCGCTGCGCCTGGAATCCCCGCCGCCGGCCGACGAACTCGTCGAGAACCACCTCAACGAGCTCATCGAGGCCCCCGAGGAGACTCGTCGCCTGCTCGAAACCGAGGGTCTGGGGGAGTGGCTCCGAACCATGGAGTCCGACGGATTCGACGCGCATCTGCTCGTCGCTCTCGCCCACGATCTCGCCGACGTCGCAGCCGGGCGCGGCACGGTCAAGGACGCGCGGGCGAACTTCGAGGACCGCTCCACCCGGGACGTCGAGGCATGGATCGACGCCATCGCCGACGACTCGCAGACGATGACGACCGTCTGCGCGCTGTCGGTGTTCAACGGCGCTCCGTACGACACCATCAGGCGCGCGGCGACCAAGCTCCAGCGCGCCTGGAATGGGGAATACGGAGAGGAACCGCAGCCCGGACGAAAGCATCGCCCGGCCCGCCGCAGCGAACGGCTCGTGCAGGCGCGGGCTCACGTGTCGGTCCGCGAACCGCGTCAGCGCCGGGGGCGCTCGGCGATCCCCGTCGCCGAGTTCATCGACGCCGGATACCCGACCCGCGTGCTCGACTACGTGTGGCGCGAATACGACGACTACGCCGATCTCCTGCTGCCTTGGCTGGAGTCGATGACCGCCGGTTCCGGCATCGACGCCGGGGTTCGGGCGGCCGCGGCCATCGGCTACCTCGGCCAGTTCGACTTTCCCCGCGTCCGCCGCGAGGTGATCGCCCGCTGGGCCAGGAGCGGCCGCGGCGACCGGCGCGAACACGCGGTCGTGGCACTGTCGATGCTGGTCGGATCCGCTGCGAATTCCTCTCAAGTGATCGACCTGGTGAAGGACTGGTGCGGCAGCGATTCGCGACCACTGAGGATGGCCGCGACGAGGGCGCTGGGCTCGGCCGTCGGACCCGCGATGCCCGGCGGCCCCGACGAGCGGCTCGGGGGCCTGGCGAAGAAGGCCGATCGCGGGCTCGCCGTGGCGATCGGACTGAGCGTCCGGGAACTGATCGCCGAGGCGGGCCCAGAACGCCGAGCCGAGCTCGTCCGCCTCATCGACGAATGGGCCCAAGATCAATCCGCGGGCCGCCGTCGAGCCGGGGTGGCGAGCTTCCTCCAGTGCGCCAGGCTCCAGATCACCATTCAGGACGGGAGCGGCACGTCGCGTTGGCCGCTGCTGCTCTGGCTGGCGGACTCCGGAGACTCGCCCGCGCTGCGCGAGGGCATCGCGCGCCTGCTCGGAGCGGCTCTCCTCGCCCCCGGATTCGCCGGGGCCATCCGGGCGGTCCTGCGCAATTGGGCCTCGGCCGCCGAGCGTTCCGAGCCCCTGCGGAACGCCTTGGCACGACTGTGCCAGGACGCGGCGCCGAGTCCGATGGAGAGCGACGAACTGAGATTCCACGCCACGAATTGGCGGACCAACGATCACATCGCACCCGACTTCGCGGCCGTCCTGCTAGCGATCCTCGACCGGAAGGCATGAACCACATGAACCCCATCAAAGATCGGCAACCCATCTCCCGCTTCAGCTTCCGGGGCAGCCCGGCGCCAGCGCCCGGGACCGCCCTGGTCTACCGGCTGCAAAACGGGGGGCTGGTCCCTACGACCTCGCCGTTCACCTACGGCGAGCTGCTGTGGCGCAGGCCCGGCGAGTACTTCGTGGTCGACGTCTCGAAGCACACCGACTCGTTCACCGGCACGCTGCCGTCGTGCTCCTTGACGCTCGAATTCACCTTCACCGCGAGTTACGAGTGGCGGGTCAGCGATCCCGCGACGGTCGTCAGGGAAGCCGCCGATGACGCGCAGGCCCTTTGCCGCCAGCGGCTGCTGGACGAGCTGCCGACGATCACGCGCGGCTTCAAACCACTCGAGGTGATGGACGCCGAGAGCCGCCTCAACGACATGTTCCACGGCAAGGCGCTCGACCTCGAAGAGGGCATCAGGATGACCGTCTCGAGGATCGGGCTCAGGCTCCCTCGTGAACACCACGATGCGGCCACCACCCTCGACGTCAACCCGCTGAAGGCGCGCGTGGAGGAGGCCCTCCAGGAGAACCGGATCAAACTCCACAAGCGCAACGTGGAGGCGTACATGGAGGTCCTTGAGCAGGGCGACAACGGGACCATCGCCAATCTGCTCGCGAGCGATCCCGAGAGCGCCCGAGAGGTGGCGGCCATGACCATCGACAGGTCGAATACTCGCCGAGCCGCCGTCATCGAGTTGGCGAAAACCATGGCCGAGAAGGAGATGTTCCCTTCGGGCCAGGCCGCCAAGTTCGTCGACGCGACGACCAGGGCGCTGGTGGAGACCTTGGAGCCGCCCGGCCCGACGAAGGGTTCGATCGAGGCCGGTGAGCGGCGGGCGCTGGACGCCGAGGGCCCCAAAGGTGCCAAGACCGAAGAGGACGGGGACTAGCGGTGCAGATGCTGACGTCCTCGGTCGACCGGCTCGCCGCGTTGGTCGACGTTCCGGTCGGGATGCTCCCGCCCGAAGTCTCGGAGGTGGTGCGACTGCCGCTGTTCGCCGTTGCCCTGCTGCTCGTGATGGTGCTGTTGGTCCGCAAGGGCGTCATCTGGGCGAGCAAGCTTCTCGACCACGCGCTTCGGGGTGTCGCAACGGGGCTGGCGTGTGCCGCTCTGACGGTCCTGGTGGTGCCGACAGTGGCGTTTCGCGCCGCGGACAAGCCGGTGCCCACGTTGATCTGCAACGTCGACGATTCCATCGCGTCGGCGGCGGACTGGACGTTGAACAGTGTCCGGAGCCTCTCGGCCGGCTTCACGAAGTTGGCAAGGCTCCACATCGCCATCGTGCTCCTGTTGTCCGCGTTGATGTTCTACGCCTGGAACGAGGGCCAGTGCGGCACGGATTCGGAGTCGTGCACCAAACCGGTGCAGGAGTGGGCTGCGACGGTGAGTGAGTAAGGCTTCGTTCAACCGGGTATCACCGTCTCGGGGCGGCAGCGGTCCGCGAACCGGCCCGAGACGGTATATGCTGCCGAGGTTCGCCCGGACATCGGTCAGCTCCAGTTCCGGTGGGCTGGAAAGGCGGTGGCATCGTGGCAGACGGGACGCCCGTGCCGGTTCCCGATCTGAACCGTGAGCATGCGTCTGGGCAGGATGTGATCGCAGCGGACGACGACTGTGAATTCTGCCGCATTGCCTCCGGTGAGGCCGAAGCCCGCGAGGTGCTGCGGACTGACACGGTGGTCGGATTCTTCCCCCTGTCACCCGCCGCGATCGGACACACGCTGCTCATCCCTCGGGTGCATGTTCCCGAGATCTGGGCGCTGAATCTGGGATTGGCCGCGACGCTCGCTCACTGGACGGTGATCGTCGCGGACGCCCTCCGCGCCACACTGCATCCGCAGGGGCTCAACGTGGTGCAATCGAATGGCGCGGCGGCGTCGCAGACGGTCATGCACCTGCACATCCACCTGGTCCCCCGCTGGGAGGGCGACGCTCTACCGCGACTCTGGCCGACGGCACCTCCGGTGTTCGATGCGGACCTGGACGAGACGGCCGCGGAGATCCGCCGCCGATTGGGCCGCGGCTACACCGGTTGGACCAGTGACCACGTCAGTGAAGCGCCGCCGACCAGCGCTAAAGGGACATAGAAACTGGTGATGGACCAGGATCTGACGACGGCGGGCCAACGGCAGCGGCCCAGGTAGGCGCTGCGGTCCATCGAATACGTTTCCACCAGTCCCTGCCGCGCATCGTTGTAGAGCTCGCGGAAGAGGCGCTCCTCCCGCAGATACCGGCAGTCCAGGAAGCCGAAGAAGGCCATCGCCGTCAGCCCCAGCACCGAGACCAGCGGTATCGCCCCTGCCGCCGCCAGGCCGAATGCAGTCATCGAAACCGTTATGCCCCAGCCTTTCACGGTCGTCGACGAGCTCGACATCCGTGCGATCGAGGACTGGATGAAATCAAGATGCTTGCGTTGGTCGTCGGTGAGTTGGACGGGCGCACTCATCTATCGATGTTCGCACATGCAGACGGTCCGCGCATCCCTCAACTTGACGCGATCCGTGTGCCAAGAACGTAGGAAGTCGGACATAACGCCATTGACTCCAACAGGTAGAGCGAAGGGCCCCTCCGGTGTTCCGGAGAGACCCTTCGTCTTACGGCCTATCTGCAGGGGTGACAGGAATCGAACCTGCAACCTTCGGCTTTGGAGGCCGCTGCGCTGCCAATTGCGCCACACCCCTTTGCCAGGCCGTTCCCGGTCTGGCCGCAACTATCTTACGTGGTGCGGCCAGACCGGTGCAACCGGGTTCCTTGGCTGTTTTGCCTGGTTAGGAGGCCGGGACGACGGAACCGTCGGAGTAGGTGTCCTCGATGAACTGCCTCACCTCGTCGGACTGGAGGAGCTCGGCGAGCTTGGCGACGTCCTCGTTGTCGGCGTTGGCCTCGGTGGTGACGAGGTAGTTCGCGTACGGGTTGTCCTCGGGGGACTCGCTGAACAGGGCGTCCTCTGCCGGGCTGAGCTCGGCTTCGAGGGCGTAGTTGCCATTGATGACCGCCGCGTCGACGTCCTGCAGGGAGCGGGCCAGCTGGGCCGCTTCGAGCGGTTTGAACTCCAGGTTCTTCGGGTTGTCGGCGACGTCGTCCTCGGTGGCGAGGACGGGGTCCACGCCGTCGGCGAGGGTGATCAGGCCGGCGTCGGCGAGCAGGGCCAGGGCCCGGCCGCCGTTGGAGCCGTCGCCGGGGATGGCGACCAGGGCGCCGTCGGCGAGGTCGTCCAGGGAGGTCACCTTGTCGGAGTACAGACCCAGCGGCTCGATGTGGACCGGCGCGATCGTGGTCAGGTCCGTGCCGTTGGCCACGTTGTACTCCTCCAGGTAAGGCTCGGTCTGGAAGAAGTTGGCGTCGACCGAGCCGTCGGCGGTGGCGACGTTCGGCTGCACGTAGTCGGTGAACTCCTCGACCTCGATGGTGAGCCCGGCGTCCTCGGCCAGGTTCTCCGAGATGAAGTTCAGGATGTCCGCGTGCGGGACGGGCGTGGCGGCCACGGTCACGGTGCCGTTGGTCTCGGTTGCCTCCGAAGCGGAGTCGGTACCGCAGGCGGACAGGGCCAAAGCGCTGGCGGCGGCGACGGATGCGCCAATGAGGGCACGACGGTTGAACACAGTTCTCTCCTTGGAGATGTGGGGATCGGTGGTTTTTTCTTAGCGGCGGTCGAGGGTGCGGGCGCACCGGTCGCCGAGGATTTGGAACATCTGGACGAGTACGACCAGGATGATGAGCGGCCAGATCATGTACTCGGTCTGGAAGCGCTGGTAGCCGTAGCGGTAGGCGAGGTCGCCCAGTCCGCCGCCGCCGACGATGCCGGCCATCGCCGAATACGAGATGACGGCGACGAGCGTGACGGTGAAGCCGCGGATGAGACCGGGCGTGGACTCGGGCAGGACGACCCGCCACACCAGGGCCGGCACGGAGGCGCCCATGGAGCGGGCGGCCTCGATCAGGCCCGGCTGGACTTCCAGCAGGGCCGACTCGACCAGGCGGGCGAAGAACGGGATCGACGCCACCGCCAGCGGCACGATCGCCGCCGCGGTTCCGATCGTGGTGCCGGTAATGGCCCTGGTCAGCGGCACGATCGCGACCATGAGGATCACGAACGGGGCGCTGCGGCCGATATTGACGACCAGGCCCAGCGGCGCGTTGAGCACGGCCAGCGGGCGCGGCCCGGTCTTGGAGGTGACGTACAGGATCACGCCGAGGACGAGTCCGCCGACGAGCGTCCACAGCCCCGCCACCGCGACGATGTGGAGCGTCTCCAGCAGTGCCTCGTAAAGGCGTTCGGCCATCTGAGAATTCACTTGACGATCTCCTCTCCGACCAGGCGGGCCGCCAGGCGCCGCGCCTGCGAGCCGAGCCGCGAATCCGCGTCGGCCAGCAGCTCGGAGGTCCATCCCGTCTCCACGAACCGCCCGGCCTCCATGACCGCCGCGCGGTCGCAGATGCGGGTGATGACCTCGAGTTCGTGGGTGATGAGCAGGATCGTCAGCCCCAGCTCGCGGTTGAGCCGCGCGAGCAGGTCGAGGATCTCGTCGGTGGTCTCGGTGTCGAGCGCGCTCGTGGCCTCGTCCGAAAGCAGCACCTCGGGGTCGGCCGCGAGAGCGCGGGCGATCGCCAGGCGCTGGCGCTGCCCGCCCGAGAGCTGCCCCGGATAGACCTTCGCCTTGTCGGCGAGCCCGACCAGGTCGAGCAGTTCGAGCGCCCGCTCGCGGCGACGCGCCCGGGGCACCCCGGCGAATCGCAGCGGGAGCGCCACGTTCGACGTCGCATTGCGGTTCGACAGCAGGTTGAAGTGCTGGAAGATCATGGCGGTCTTCGCCCGAGCGGCCCGCAGCCGCCGCCCCGACAGGGCGGTCAGGTCGGAGCCGGCGACCTCGACGGTGCCCGTGTCGGGTCGGGTCAGGAGGTTGACGGTGCGCAGCAGGGTCGACTTGCCGGCGCCGGATCGGCCCAGGATTCCGAAGATCTCGCCGGGCGCGACCGCCAGGTCGACGCCGTCGAGCGCGATGACGTCGCCGTAACGCTTGGTGGCGCCGGACAATCGGATGCTGGGCGTGGCCGCAGAAGGAGGCATTGAAGAAGATCGCTTTCGCTGGGGGATTCGCCGCTTCGGGGCGCGGCGTTACGAGGGCCCTCAGCCAGCGCACATTCGGCAGCACTGAGCGGCGGCGCGGTCCGCGTCGCAGGCTCGTTCGAAGTGCTGTCCGTTCACAGTTGGCAAGTAAAGCGGGTGAACGTCCCGGCGCCAAGAGTCTGTGACGAACGCCGCGCGCTCTGCGAGGGCCCTCGCTGAGATAGGGTCACGCCATGACTGTTGCGACGATTCCCGCCCCGGCGTTCGCGATCGAGACGTACCGGCTCGACAACGGGTTGCGGGTGGTCCTGGCGCCCGATCCCGGTGCGCCGGTGGTCGGGGTGGCGGTGGTGTACGACGTGGGCATGCGGAGCGAGCCCGAGGGCCGCACCGGTTTCGCCCACCTGTTCGAGCACATGATGTTCCAGGGCTCGCACAATGTCGGCAAGGCCGAGCACATGCGGCACGTCCAGTCGGCGGGCGGGACCTTCAACGGCTCCACCCACATCGACTACACCGACTACTTCAACCTGCTGCCCTCCAACGGGCTCGAGCTGGCGCTGTTCCTGGAGTCGGACCGGATGCGGGGCCCGGCGATCACCGAGGAGAACCTCGAGAACCAGGTCTCGGTCGTCAAGGAGGAGATTCGGGTCAATGTCCTGAACCGCCCCTACGGCGGCTTCCCCTGGCTCAAGCTCCCGCCGGTCATGTTCGACACCTTCCCCAACGCGCACGACGGCTACGGCTCCTTCGGCGACCTCGAGGCGGCCACGGTCGCCGACGCGCAGGCATTCTTCGACGCCTTCTATCCGGCCTCGAACGCGGTGCTCTCGGTCGCCGGGGACTTCCAGCTCGACACCGCCCGCGAACTGGTCCAGCGCCACTTCGGTGACGTGGAGTCCCGGCCCGCGCCGGTGCTCCCGTCGTTCAACGAGCCGGACCTCGACGGCGAACGCCGCGAATCCTATGCGGATGAAAGGGCGACGCTCCCGGCCGTCGCGATGGCCTGGCGCACCCCCGACCCGGTCACCGAGATGGACGAGTTCCTGCCGTACGTCGTCCTCGGCGAGCTGCTCACCGACGGCGACGCCTCCCGGCTGGTCGAGCGCCTGGTCCACCAGGACCGCACCGCCACCGCCGTGGCCGCTCACGCCACCTTCATGGCCGAGCCCTTCGCGTCCCGCGGCCCGACCGCGCTGCTCATACAGGCGTTCCTGCCACCGGCCACCGACGTCGACGGCCTCCTGGCCACCGTGGACGCCGAGCTCGCCCGCGTGGCCGAAGGCGTCGACGAAGCCGAGCTCGACCGGGTCAAGGCCCGCGTCGCGGCCCAGCTCCTGCGCGGCGACGACTCCGTCATGGGACGCTCGCGCCGCCTCGCCACCGCCGAGATCTTCCACGGCGACGCCCGCGTCGCCACCCGCTTCGCGGCCCTGCTCGGCGAGGTCACCGCCGAATCCGTGGCCGGTGCGGCGGCGTCGATGACGCCGCAGCGCCGCGCCATCCTCGAAGTCGTCCCGGGAGGCGAACAATGAGCGACCCGATCACCAAGACCGTGCCCGGCCTCGCACCCGAGGTCCCGTTGAGCCTGCCGACGCCGATCCGGCAGTCGCTCCCCAACGGACTCCAGGTGAACCTGGTCCGCCGCCCCGGCGTCCCGCTCGCCGAGATCCGCCTGTCGATCCCGGCCGCCCACGCCGACCTCGCCGCCGCCGACCTGCTGGCCTCGGCCCTGTTCTCCGGCACCGAGAACGCCTCGATGACCGAGATCGCCCAGCGGCTCCAGACCGTCGGGGGCGCTCTCGGCGCCGGCTCCGACCCCGACCGGATCGCCGTGTCCGGCAACAGCCTCGCCACCGGACTGCCCGAACTCCTCGGCATCCTCGGCGAGCTGCTGACCGCCGCCGACTATCCCGACGGACCGCTCGAAGTCGAACGCTCCCGCATGATCGACAGCCTCTCCGTCGCCGAGCAGCAGCCCGACTTCCTCGTCTCGCGCGCCCTCGACGCCCGCCTGTGGGGCGACCACCCCTACGGCCACCAGCAGCCCGGCGCCGACGAGGTCGCCGCCGTCACCCGCCAGGCCGTGCAGGCACTGCACGCCTCCCGGATCCACCCCGCCGGCGCCCGCCTCGTCATCGTCGGCGACATCGACCCCGACGCCGCCTGGGCCGCCGTCGAGAAGTACCTCTCCGCCTGGAACGGTGCCGGAGAACCGCGCACCATGGAATCCCTGCCGGACCTGCGGCCCGGCCCGATCGTCCTGGTCGACCGGCCCGACTCGGTCCAGTCCGCCCTGCGCGTCGCCTACCCCGCCATCGACCGCAGCCACCCCGACAACGCCGCCCAACACCTGGCCAACCTCATCTACGGCGGCTACTTCACCTCCCGCCTGGTGATGAACCTGCGCGAGTCCAAGGGCTACGGCTACTCGCCGAGATCCCACGTGGACCACAACCCGGCTGGCTCCTTCCAGCTCACCGCCGTCGACGTCGCCACCGAGGTCACCGCCCCCGCCCTCGCAGAGCTGTACGCCGAACTGCGCGGCATGGCCGACAATCCGCCGAGCCAGGACGAGCTCGACCTCGCCCGCCGCTACGCGCTCGGGTCGATCAAGCTCGCCACCGCCACCCAGTCCGGCGTCGCCAACTACATCTCCGCGCTGGCCGCCGCCGGCCTGCCGCTGTCGTGGCTGGCCGAGCACTCCGAGCGGCTGCGTTCGGTCACACCCGAGGACATCAAGCGAGTCGCGGGCGAGCGGATGAGCCCCGAGAGGGCGGTCACCGTCATCCTCGGCGACGGCGCCGAGATCAGGGACTCGCTCGCCGAGGTCGGCGCCATCGAGGCGCGATGAACCACCCGCCGTTGGCGATCGACGTGCTCGATCGCTGCGCCGAGCACCGAAGCGACCCCGACTGGCTCGACGCGGCCTGGCCGCGCGCGCAGATCGTCGTCTGCGACCCCGATGCCGACCGCATCGACGCCGATTCCGCCGGACTCCACTACTGGGACGCCGAAACCGCTCCCGAGGGCGAGCGGATCTACCTCGGCGGCGAGGAACCGGCGGTGTTCGCCGTCATCGCTCCCGTCCCCGACGGCCTGCCGACCCGCTGGATCGGCGGCGCGTGGGACGAGCGGGACCTGGCGATCGCGGTCGAGGCCATCGGGGTCATGCACTGGCGCAACGCGTATCGGTTCCATCCGGCGACCGGTGAACCGCTGCGGGCCCGCGCGGCCGGGTGGGAACTGGCCGCCGACTCGGGCCGTCCCGTCTTCCCGCGCACCGACCCCGCCGTCATCGTCCTCATCGACGACGGCGCCGACAAGGCGCTGCTGGCCCAGCACCAGCGCTGGGCCGGCCCGAAGTCCTCGTCCCAGCCGGGCTCCACCCGGCGCGGCCGCTACGCCTGTATCGCCGGGTTCGTAGAGCCGGGCGAGTCGGCCGAGGCCGCGGTCCACCGCGAAGTCTCGGAGGAGATCGGGTTCAAGCTCGACCGGCTCGAATACGTCTCCAGCCAGCCCTGGCCCTACCCGCGTTCGCTCATGCTCGCCTACCGGGCCACCGCCGACCCGTCCCAGGAGCTGGTGCTCCAGGCCGACGAGATCGCCGACGCCCGCTGGTTCACCCGCGAAGAGGTCCGCGAGATGTGGGTCGACACCGAGGAAGAGATCCCCAGTGCCATCAAGATCTCGATCGCGCGCTTCCTGATCGGGACGTGGCTCGACGAGTCCTAGGGGTTCTCGAACACCCCTGGAACGCCGAGTCAGACCTTCGAGACGACCGGTTCGGCATTGTCCTCATCGATCTCGCGCTTGGACGCCACGGCCCGCTGCGCCGTGAACACCCCGGCGATGACGACGAGTCCGCCGATGATCTGCGGCACCGTCAGCGACTCGCCGAGCAGCGCCCACGCCGCCAGTGCGGCCACGACGACTTCGGAGTACCCGAGCGCCCCTGCGACCGGCGCCGACAGGAACCGCAGCCCGGTCAGCCCGGTCGCATAGGCGACGGCCGTGGACAACACGAGCAGGACCAGGCTCACCGCGGCGACGGTGTCGATGCCGCCGAGCTTGACCGGCTCGTTCAGGGCCGCGAAGTCCATCGCCCACGGGGCGGCCAAGGGCGCCAACGCGATCGCACCCGTGGTGAAGCCGATGGCGAGCAGGACGCGCACGTCGACCTTGGCGGTCAGCTTCTCGCCCGCGAGGAAGTAGGTGGCCTGGCAGGCCGCGGCGGCCGAGCCGGCCAGCAGCCCGATCGCGTCGAGGCGCAGGCCGGTCCAGACCTCCACCACGATGCACAGTCCGACGATCGACAGCAGCGTCCCGATGACGGCGGCTCGCGGCAGCGGATTGCGGCGCACGAAGCGGACCCAGGCGACGACCACGATGGGGCCCATGAACTCCAGGAGCAGGGCGATGCCGACGGGCAGGCGCTCGACGGCGATGAAGTAGAAGGCCTGGACGCCGGCGATCGCGGTGAGGCCGAACAGGGCGAGCGCCCCGAGCGGGAGCTTCAAGCCGTCCTTGCGGGCCCGGTAGAGCGGGAGAAACGCGGCCGCGACGGCGAAGAGGCCGACGCCGACGATGCGCAGCCACGTCACCTGGATGGGGGAGAGGCCCGCCTGGATGATCGTCTTGCCGAAAGGTCCGCAGACCCCGAAGAAGACCGACGCGAGCAGAATGAGCATGACGCCGAAGGCGGCGCGGGGCGAGGTCATATGGCCTCCAACAGGGTCCAGGCAGGTGGGCGGCTAGCGGCCGGCCGGGGATGAGCCCGCCGGGAGCCAGTCGATGCTGTTGTGGGGCGGAGACCTGCGCGCTTTGTGAAGGGTAGGAAAAAGGCCCGGGACGGATCCATCCCGGGCCTGAAATGCTTGGCTGCCACCCCTCGAAGCAGCCAAGCAAGCTTGATGACTCAACTATAGGACATCGTACCGGCTCTGTGTCCTAAACGTGACCATAGTCTCGGCATGTGGCACACGTCAAGCCGCGAGCTTGGCTTTTACTTGTCCCAGAGAGGGATTGGTCAGCGCCGAACCGTCACTGAATCGCAATGTCGGGACGGTCTGGTTCCCGCCGTTGACGCCCATGACCCACTCTGCGGCCGCCGGGTCCTGCTCGATATTGACCTCGCTGTACTCGATCCCATCGCGATCGAGCAGCGTCTTGAGCCGCTTGCAGTAGCCGCACCAGGTGGTGCTGTACATGGTGACCATGAAACCTCCTCCGTACATCGAGATTAACGCTCGCCTTGCCTCCGGCATTCCGCCCAGACCGCCGCCGCGGTGTATCCGCCATTACATTTTTCGAATGAGCATCAGCGATGCGCCGCAAGCGAGGTGCGTCACCCGCCCAGGCCCGGCGGCGCGGACGGCAGCAGAGCTGTCACAGCCTTCTGCCACACTGGCGGGGTGACTTCGCGCGACCGGGAACTCGACGAACTGCTTGCCGAACTCGACCCTGAGCAGCGCCAGGCGGTGACCGCCGACCCCGGACCGGTCTGCATCCTCGCCGGCGCCGGAACCGGCAAGACCCGAGCGGTCACCCACCGCATCGCCTGGCGCGTCAACCGCGGCGACATGCGCGGCCAGCACGTCACGGCCGTCACCTTCACCGCCCGCGCGGCGGGGGAGATGCGCGACCGCCTACGGGGACTCGGCGTCTCGGGCGTCAACGCCCGCACCTTTCACTCCGCCGCACTGCGCCAACTGCGCTACTTCGGGACGCGCCGCTTCGGCGGCCAACTGCCCGAACTGGCGGGCTCGACGCTCAAGTTCATCGGCATCGCCGCCGCCCGCGCCGGACTCCAGACCACCCGCAATAAGAACTTCGACCTCGCCACCGAGATCGAATGGGCCGCATCCTCACTCATCGGCCCCGACGACTACGTCGGCGCCATCGCCAAGATCGGCCGCGACGCCCCCGCCGCCCCCGAGGACGTCGCCAAGGTCTACGCCGCCTACGTCGAGTCCAAGCGCCGCGCCGGCGTCATGGACTTCGCCGACGTGCTCGCCCACACCGCCGACATGATCACCGAGGACGAGGCCACCGCCGACCGCATCCGCAGCCAGTACCGCTTCTTCGTCGTCGACGAGTACCAGGACGTCACCCCCCTCCAGCAGCGCCTGCTCGACGCCTGGATGGGCGACCGCAACGACATCACCGTCGTCGGCGACGCCAGCCAGACCATCTACTCCTTCACCGGCGCCACCTCGAAGTACCTGCTCGACTTCACCCGCCGCCACCGGGACGCCTCGCTCGTCCGGCTCGTCCGCGACTACCGCTCCACCCCGCAGGTCGTCGGCCTGGCCAACCAGATCATCGCCGAATCCAAGGGCCGCGAGGCCGCCATGCGGCTCGAACTCATCGGCCAGCGGCCCTCCGGCCCCGACGTCTTCGCCGAGACCTACGCCGACGAAGCCGAGGAGGCCGATATGGTCGCCCGGCGCTGCTCCCAACTCATCTCCTCCGGCCTCAGCGCCTCCGAGATCGCGGTCCTGTACCGCACCAACGCCCAGTCCCAGGCATATGAGGAGGCCCTTGCCAACTACGGCGTCCCGACCGTCGTCACCGGCGCCGCCCGCTTCTACGACCGCCCCGAGGTGCGCCAGGCGATCGTCGCCCTGCGCTCGGCCGTCAAGACCGACATCGGTGAGATGCCCCTGGCCGAGGCCGTCCCGGCCGCACTCGAAGCGGTCGGCTGGCGCCCGGACGCAGCGCCTTCCGGTGGGGCCCAACGCGAAGCGTACGAAGCCGTGACCGCGCTGGCGGGCCTCGCGGTGCAGTTCACCGAGCAGCGTGAAGCGAACAACGAGAACGACTCGGACCCGACGCTGGAGGAGTTCTGCGCCGAGCTGGGCCGCCGGGCCTCCGAGCAGCACGCGCCCGCCGTCGAGGGCGTGACCCTCGCCAGCCTGCACGCGGCCAAGGGCCTGGAGTGGGACGCGGTGTTCCTGGTCGGCCTGGCCGACGGCACGCTTCCGACCACGTTCGCCCGCACCGATGCCGCGCAGGAGGAAGAGCGCCGGCTCCTGTACGTCGGCATCACCCGCGCCCGCGAGCGACTTCAGCTGTCGTACGGCCTGGCGCGCAACCCCGGCGGGCGGGAGCGCAAACTCTGTCGCTTCCTCGCCCCGCTCGGTCTGGGCGGCTTCCCCCGCATGCCCGACCCGAAGACCCCGGCCGTGCGCCAGAAGTCCAAGAAGGCCGCGAAGGTTCTCGACTGCACCGGCTGCGGCAAGCCCCTGACCGACGCCCGCGACCGCAAGCTGGGTCATTGCTCCGATTGTCCAGCCACAATGGATGAAGAACTGTTCGAGCGCATGCGAGAGTGGAGAGTCCGTGTGGCCAAGGAGGACGGCAAGCCGGCCTTCACCGTCTTCACGGATGTGACCTTGATCGCCATCGCGGAGCAAAGTCCGACATCCGACACGCAATTGGCCGCGCTCCACGGCATCGGCAAGTCCAAGTTGGACAAGTACGGTCCGGCGGTGTTGTGCCTGGTCAAGGGCGGATCGGTCGAGGAGGCCGTCGCGATCTCTCAAGGAGTGGACTGATGGCCCCGGGCGGGGGCAAGAAATTTCTTTTACGAACCGCTATAAAAGGCGTTGCGTTCCCGGAGCCATCCGGCGTAGCGTTGCCGGTGCCGGATTGAGGTCTGTACCTCAAACACCGGCACGAGGAGATGCAAGTACCGAAATGGCGACCACTGATCTCGGAAGGAGGGACTGACGATGTTGCCGAACATTCTTAACGAAGACACCACGATTGACTCGAAGAGCATCGTGGCGTATCTGCAGCTAGCGCCCGTCCCCGCTTCGATCAGTGGCATCACTCTGCCCGCAACCGTCGAACCCACGGTCGCTGGCATGACGAATGTCAATAACACGGATATGGGCGCCGTCGCGCTCGTTGACCGTCGTTGGACCGGTGGCTCTACTGCCGGCCAGACCGGTTGGTTCCAGCCGGCAGTCAGCGCTAAGCGTCACGGAGTCACCCGCGGGAGACCGCCTCGAGAACCTCAAAAGGGCTTATAGAAGCCCGATTGTCTCTCTCGAGGCCGCGAATCCCGCATAGGGATCGCGGCCATTTTTTATGGCAAAAACCTGGTCGCGGCCCACCCACACAGCACACAGCACGAACACGAGACAGATTGCGAAGCAATTGAGTCCTCAGCAAACACGGATGCGACCAGCAACGATGCCGAACGAGATGAGAGAGGAGAGCGAGTTCATGACTGACACCCTCATCGGACCTGAGCTGCGCGAACAGGCCGCCGAGATTGGCGGCGACCTGGCTTGCCGCGAGTACGACGCGGACCTGTGGTTCTCGGAGTCCCCCACCGAGCTCGAATTCGCCAAGTCCCTGTGCACCGACTGCCCCGTGCGGGTGGCGTGCCTGGCCGGCGCCCTGGAGCGCCACGAGCCCTGGGGTGTCTGGGGCGGCGAGATCTTCGAGAAGGGCAATGTCGTTGCCCGCAAGCGGCCGCGTGGACGGCCCCGCAAGGACGCCGCGGTGATCGAGCAGGCCGCGCAGGCCGAGCTCGACGCGCGGACCAAGGAACTGGCGCTCGCGGGGGTGAAGGTGTCATGACGGTTGATTACCTGAGCCGCCACCTCAAGAGTGACGTCGGTGTCCAAGACCTCGAACTCCCGATCCGGGAGGTCGAGGTGAGCCGACCGGTGAGTTCGGCGAATCTGCTGTTCGGCCGCGTAGGACGAATCCGGATGCGCAGTCTCTGGAAGGAAGCGGGGCACTCGCGGCTTTGACGCCGTTGACCTCGCGTTGGCTGAAGGGGCTCATCCTGAAAGGGATGGGCCCCTTTCGTTTTGCCCGTCTCATTTAGTTTTGCAAGGAAGTGCGGGGGCTCACCCCGCGGTCGGGTGTGTCGCGCATGACGACCCCCCATTCTCAACGGTGCCTTGGAGGTACGACGATTGCGGTGCGGTGCGGTGCGGTGCGGTGCGGTGTCAGGCGGTGGGGTGGTCGCCTTCGATCGCTCCCGGGTCGGCGAAGCCGGGGAGCCATTCCTCCAGAATGTCCCTCCACCTTGCCTTCGCGCCGAGTTGACACAGGACTCCTATCGAGCCCATGGTCACCCGGTGAATGAGGAGGTACGACGGCGGGAAGCTCAGCTGCTTGCCGAACTTGTAGGCCTCGGACTTCTGATTCGTCAGCCGAGTGCTCTCCCCGCGCAGCCACTCGCGCGAGAACCGGAACTCCTCGCTCCCCAACGGCGCCAGCATGGGCCGCAGGAATTCGAGCATCGCCGGGGCGTCGACGATCAGGTCCTGCGGCACGAATCCCTCGCCGCGCAGACCCTCCACGACCTCCTCGGCCTTGCCCTCGAGAGTCAGCTTCGTCAAGCGCCCCACCTGGAACGGCATTCCACCCGGCATCCGCGCGGCCGCCCCGAAGTCGTACACGATGAGCCGGCCGTCGTCGGCGAGCGCGAAGTTCCCCGGGTGCGGGTCGGCGTGCAGCATCCCGGCCCGCTTCGGGGCCGAGAAGTGCAGCGTGGTGAGCAGCAGCCCGGCCCGATCGCGCTCTTCCTCACTGCCCTCGGAGATGACCGTCGCCAATGGAGTCCCGGTGACCCACTCTGTGATCAGGACCTCGGGGCTCGCGTGCACCACCTCGGGCACCCGGATCTGCTCGTCGCCCCGAAAGGCGTCGGCGAACTTGCGCTGGGCGTCGGCCTCCAGCTCGTAGTCGAGCTCTTCGAGCAGCCGCTCCCGCAGCTCCACGGTGATGCGCTTGACGTCGAAGTTCGGCTGCAACACCTTGAACATCGGGGCCATCCGCGACAGGTGTCGCAGGTCCGTGCGCAGGGCGTCGCCGGCCCCGGGGTACTGGATCTTGACGGCGACCTCGCGGCCGTCCTCCCAGATCGCACGGTGGACCTGACCGATGCTCGCCGCCGCGGCCGGGGTGTCGTCGAATTCGGAGAATCGATCGCGCCAGTCCGCGCCCATCTGGCGCTCGAGCACGCCGTGGACGCTGGCCGCCGGCAGGGGAGGGGCCGAGTTCTGGAGCTTGGTCAGCGCCTGCCGATAGGGAGCGGCCAGGTGCTCCGGCAGCGCGGCCTCGAAGATCGAGAGGGCCTGCCCCAGCTTCATCGCCCCGCCCTTGAGCTGGCCGAGGACGCTGAAGACGTGTTCCGCGGTGCGCCGCTGCGCCTGCTCGCCGAGGATCTCGTCGGCCAGCCCGGTGACGCGCTTGCCCAGGCCGACGGTCGCGCGCCCGGCCAGCCCCAAAGGGAGGGACGCGAGCTTCATGCCACGGCTGAAGGCGCGGCGAGGGAGGTCGTCGCCTGAATGGGAGGGTCCATGCCTGTCGCTCACGTTCCCAATGCTCTCACGCCGAACCCACCATCCGCCCGCCGAGAAGCCGACACGTCGTGCTTTCTGTACTCGCCGTACATGAAACCGGTCCCGTGTCTGTATCGAAGCGGGAGAAATCGGCCAGGCGTGGCGGCCCGGCAAACACACGCCTGGCGGAGCCGGGGGGCAGGTGGGCGGGGGTGCACGGCGACGTGCGGCGGTTTCACGCCTGGCCCCCGCGTGGGTGAAGCGGCGCGCCCTGGCTTACACGCGTGAAATTTGTGGCATTCTGAGGCCAGGCGGTCGCACAGAGTGATCGCGCTCAGCAAGGGGGAGATCCAGTGGCTCAAGCTACCGAGACCTACAACGGCTATTGCGTCAAGTGCCGCGAGAAGCGTGACTTCGAGGGCCACGTGGTCGTGTCCGATTCGGGCCGGCGGATGGCCAAGGGGACGTGCCCGGTCTGCGGCACCAAGATGAACCGGATCCTCGGCAAGGCTTCGTGATCGCGGGCGAATGGCCCGGCCCCCTCGTCTAGTCCCAGATGATGGGAATTGACGAGGGGATTTTCTTGCCATTTACACTTCTACCGACATAATCGCGACTTTCGTGTTATGCGAATGTCACCCCCACGGATTAATGTGCGTTCATGGCGCGCAAAGTCCATCCCCCCGTTGAAGTGCGGCGCTCAACAAAGCGTCGTGCCACCGTGGCGGCCTACGAAGAACGTGGCCGCGTGGTCGTGATGATTCCCGATGCCTTCTCCGAACGAGAAGAACGCGAGTGGATCGACCACATGCTGGAAAAGCTCCAGAAGAAAGAGGCCCGCAGCGTGCGTGCGAGCGACGCAGCGCTACGGACCAGGGCCGTCAGGCTCGCTCGGCGCTACTACCCCGAATACCCCAATTGCGCCGATCCCGTCAGTGTCAAGTGGGTCGAGAACCAGCATCGGCGCTGGGGTTCGTGCACTCCCGCCGACGGCACCATCCGGATCTCGCGGCGGCTCACCATGATGCCGTCCTGGGTGCTCGACTACGTCCTGCTCCACGAACTGGCCCACCTGGTCCACGCCGATCACTCCCGGCCGTTCTGGGACCTGGTCAGCCGCTACTCCAAGGCAGAGCGGGCCCGCGGCTACCTCGAAGGCATCGCGGACGTCGAGAACGAGGTCGTCTAGGGCCTACCTCGCACTTCGGGACACACGGCGAGCGACCGGCCCAAGGAGGTGCGTGAGAACCCCCAGCCCGGTCGCGATTGTCGTCGAGCCTGATTCGGGCTACGGCTTGTCCTTGTCGGCTTCGCCCTCGTCGCCTTCGTCGCCCTCGTCCTCTTCCGGAGGGCGCGGGTCGTTGACCGCGAGCTGGTCGAACATGGACATGTCCAAGTCGCCCATGGCCTCGGAAACCGTCACGAAGCCTTCAGGGTGCTCAAGATCGGACGCACCCGGCATCAGGTCCGGGTGGGCCCACACGCCCTCGCGTCCCTCGATGCCGCGGGCCTCGCCCAGCGACTTCCAGAGCCGCGTCGCCGCGCGGACCTTCGTCGGGTCCAGCTGGAGACCCACGAGCGCCTCGAACGTCTGCTCCGCCGGACCGCCGGACGCCCGGCGCCGGCGCGCCGATTCCAGCAGCCGGTCGATCGTCGGCAGCCGTCCGTCGGCCGCCTCGGCCACCACCACGTTGATCCAGCCGGTCACCAGAGCGAGGGTCGTCGCCAGCCGCGCCAGCGCCGCCTTCTGCTGCTCGGTGTCCTCGGGCTTGAAGACCTCGGAGAGGTCCATCGTGGCCGCGGCCTCGGGGTCGGTCGGGTCGATCTCCGACATGGCCTCTTCGATCGCAGACTCGTCGATGCGGATCTCGCGGGCATAGGCGTCGAGCGCTCCGAGCAGATGCGAACGCAGCCAAGGGGCGTGCGTGTACAGCTGGTGCGTGGCGGCCTCGCGCAGCGCCACGAACAACCGCACCTCTTCCACCGGGAGCTCCAGGCCCTCGGCGTAAGCGGCGACATTGTTCGGCAGCAGCGCGGCCACGCCCGTCTTGCCCAGCGGCAGACCGACATCCGTAGAAGAGAGGACCTCGCCGGCCAGCTTGGCCAGCGCCTGTCCCATCTGCGCGCCGAAGAGTGCCGAGCCGACGCCCTTCATGAGGTCGGCCATCGGGCCGAGCATCCCGGACATCTCCTCGGGGACCAGCGTCTGCATCGCCTCGCCCATTTGCCCGGCGAGCGGCTCCGCGAGCTGCTTCCAAGAGGCCTCGGTCTGGTCGATCCACTGCTTGCGGGTCCACGCGTCGGTGGCCGTGACTCCGCTCGGCCAGGCGGTCGCGGCGTCGAGCCACAGGTCGGCGAGGCGCACCGCTTCGGAGACCGCGGCCTGGTCGGCCGGGCCCACGGTGTTCTCGGAGGCCAACTCTGACTCGGCCAGTTGCTTGGCCAGCTGCCAGTTGACCGGACCGGACGACAGCGATTGCGCCATCATCTGTTGCAGCTGCTGCATCATCTGCTGCACCCGCGGATCGTTCGGGTCGGGCAGGTCGCCGCCCAGATTGCCGAAGCCGAATGGAATGTCGGAGCCCATGGGCCAACCGTACGTCAGACGGGGCCTGGAAAACCATGGCCTGGCGATCTGAACCGCCCGTTTACGCTCACGGCCGAACGTCCACATGGCCTGTGCCATGTAGGCTTCCGCCCATGCGAAGGCGTGGAATCACAGTCCTGCTCGGTGCGGCCCTGGTGGCACTCCTGACCTGGCAGGCGCTCGCCATGGACGTGGCCTACGTGGTGTTCGGTCCGGGCCCCACCGAGGACGTGCTCGGGCTCGAAGAGGTCGACGGCGAAGAGCGCGAGATCATCAGCGCCGATGTCGAATACCCCTCCGAGGGCGAGCTGCGATTGACGACGGTGCGGGTCACGCAGTCGGTCAGCTTGGCAAAGGCGCTGGGCTATTGGATGTCCAATGAGTACGCGATCATCCCCCGCGACCTGGTCTATCCCCCGGACCGGTCCCAGGAGGAGATCAATGAGGAGAACCAGGCGGACTGGGTCGAGTCGCAGTCGAACGCCGAGCAGGCCGCGCTGGGGTACCTCGGAGAGCCGGCGGTGCTCACGGTGGTGGCCGACTCGGGGAGTCTGCGCGCCGACGATGTCGTGACCGCGGTCGGCGGCGAGCCCGTCGAGTCCTTGGATGCCTTGGAGAATTTCGCCGACAGCGAAACTGACGTCACGGTTCAGCGTGACGGACAGAACGTTGACGTCCCCGATGTGGTCCTCGGCGACGTCGAATTGGAGTCGTCGTATGAGGACCCGTACGGCATTGAGATCGACACCGAGGCGCTCGACATCGGCGGGCCCTCGGCCGGTCTGATCTTCGCGCTCGGCATCGTCGACCGGGTAACGGAGGCCGATCTGACCGACGGAATGGTCGTCGCGGGCACCGGCGAGATCGATCCACAGGGGAACGTCGGGGCGATCGGCGGCGTCCAGCAGAAGATCACCGCCTCAGAGGAGGCGGGAGTCGATGTCTTCCTCTCGCCGGCAGCGGACTGTGAGGACGCCGCTTCGGCATTGGCCGGTGACATGACTATTGTCAGGGTGGAGACGCTCGCGGAAGCGGTCTCGGCGCTTGAGTCCATCGCGGCCGGCGAGGACGTCATGACCTGCTGAATCCGCGTCGGCTCCAATAGACACAAAGGAGTTGCTTAGAGTGGCGAACCGGACGCCCACACCCCCACGGATGAGCCGACGAGGACGGTACGTCCTGATCCTCCTCGTGGGCGCCATAGTCATGTTGTCGGTGCTCGGCTGGTTGGTCAGCCTGCGCACCAACTACCTGTGGTACGACTCGATCGACTACACCACGGTGTTCTCGACGATGATGTGGAACCGCATCGGCCTGTTCGGGGTGTTCACCCTCGCCATGGCCGCGTGGACCGCTGCGAACCTGTACATCGCCTATCGCTTCCGGCCGGACACCTGGCCGGCCACCTCCGAGCAGGAGGGCCTGGAGCGATACCGCGAACTCCTCTCGCCCAAGGCCGGCTGGTGGATCGCCGGGCTCGCCGTCGTCGTCGGCATCTTCGCCGGCATGTCGGCCCAGTCCCGCTGGGAGACCTGGCTGCTGTTCCGCGAGGGCGGATCGTTCGGCTGGGAGGACCCGGTCCTCCACATGGACGCCGGGTTCTACATCTTCCGGCTCCCGTTCTGGCAGTTCCTGATCGGCTTCGGCTTCGCGGCCGTCGTCGTCGGGCTCCTGGCCTCGCTGAGCGCCTATTACCTGTACGGCGCGCTGCGCTTCTCCGGCACCGGCGACCGCATGACGAACGCGGCCCGCATCCACCTGTCGGTCCTGGTGGCACTGTTCCTGGGGCTCAAGGCGGTCGCGTACTACTTCGACCGCTTCGACTTCGCGACGCAGTTGAACTCGGTCACCAATATCGTCGGTGGCGGCTACACCGAGATCAACGCCCTGATGAACGCGAAGAACGCGCTCATCTGGGTATCGGTCATCGCGGCCGTGGTCATCCTGATCTTCTCCTGGGGCTTCACAAGGAGCCTTGCTCTGCCGCTGACGGCGCTCGGCCTCGTCGTGGTCACCGCGATCGCGGCCGGCGGCATCTACCCGGCCGTGGTCCGCAACTTCCAGGTCGAGCCGAACGTGCCGCAGCGCGAAGGCGAGTACGTCCAGCACACCATCGAAGGCACGAGATACGCCTTCGACCTCCAAGAGGACGTCCTCAACGTGTCCACGTACGACGTCTCGTCGGCGCCGGACGCCGAGGTGTTGAACGACCCGGAGGCCGCCGACGCGGCCACCGTCGCGAACATGCGCCTGATCGACCCGTTCGTGGTCTCGGACGCGTTCACGCAGCGCCAGCAGCCGCGCAGCTTCTACGACTTCTCCGACAAGCTCGACGTCGACCGCTACACCTACACCAATGACGATGGCGAAGAGGTCACCGAGGACTTCGTGGTCGGCTTGCGGGAGCTCAACCCCGCCAACTACAACGAGAGCCAGCAGGACTGGACGGTCCGCCATACCGTGTACACCCACGGCTGGGGCTTCGTGTCCGCGCCGACCCGCGAGAACTGCGAGGGCTACCCGTTCTTCACCTCCGGGGTGATGCGCGAGGGCGAGTCCGATGCCGGCCGGTGCGAGGCCACCAACGACTACATCAAGGTCGACTACCCGCAGATCTACTTCGGGATGCTCAATGACGACTACGCGATCGTCGGTGTCCCCGAGGGCGAGACCCCGGTCGAGTTCGAACGCCCCGCCGACGTCTCCGTCTCCGAGGAGGCCGAGCAGGCCGAGGAGGAGGAAGACATCGAGGTGGTCGAGGAGGACGTGCGAACCACGTTCCAGGGCGACACCGGCGTCGATGTCGGCTCCTTCTGGAACCGGCTGCTGTACGCCTGGGAGCTCCAGGAACCGCGCTTCCTGCTCTCGGACCGCATCAACGACAACTCGCAGCTGCTGTACAACCGCAATGTCCGCGACCGGGTCCAGGCCGTCGCGCCGTTCCTGACCGTCGAGTCCGACCCGTACCCGGCCGTCGTCGACGGCGAGGTCGTGTGGATCGTCGACGGCTACACCACGGCGAACAACTTCCCGTACTCCGATCGGGTCGACCTCGCCGCGACGACGACCGACACCTACACCGGTCAGGGCGTCACGGCGCAGGACAGCCAGGACGTCAACTACATCCGCTCCTCGGTCAAGGCCGTGGTCAACGCCTACTCCGGCGAGGTCGAACTGTACGAGTTCGACGAGGAGGACCCGATCCTCAAGGCCTGGAACTCGATCTACGGCGGCGACCTGATCACGCCCAAGGAAGAGACGCCGGAGGAGCTTTCGGCTCACTTCCGCTACGCCCAGGACATGTTCAAGGTGCAGCGGTCCATCCTCGAGCGCTACCACGTCGACAACTCGGGCGAGTTCATCGAGAACTCCGAGGCCTGGCAGGTCCCGGACGACCCGTCGAGCCCCGCGGCCGTCTCGCAGCCGCCGTACTACGTGTACGCCAACTTCGGGCTCGAAGAGCCGGAGTTCCAGCTGACGGGGACTTTCACGCCGATCTCGCGTGACAACATCCTGGCCTCGATGATGGCCGGCTACTACAACGGTGAGGGCAACCCGGTCCTCAACGTCCAGCAGATATCCGGCGGCGACAACCAGTCCGTCAGACAGATGCACCAGATCATCACCTCGCAAGGGGACGTGGTCAACGACCTGCGCCAGTACCAGCAGTCGGACCTGCAAGTGGAGTGGGGCAACCTGCTGGCGCTGCCGGTCGGCGACGGCGTGCTGTACACCGAACCGCTCTATCTGCGCAGGCAGGTCGGCGGCGGTGACACGACACTGCCGGTGCTCGAGAAGGTCGCGATCTCCTACGGCGGCTACGTCGGGTACGAGGACACCCTCGACCAGGCGGTCGATTCGGTGGTCCAGCAGTTCATCGAGGGCGCCCCGCCGGCGACCGAGACCACTGAGGACGAGGACGCCACGGGCGAGGAACCAACGGAGGAGCCGACCACCGAGGCGCCCGTCGAGACGCCCACGTCCGACGGCACCGAGCCGCCGGAGGTCGAGCAGGCGATCAACGACGTCATCGCGGCGCAGGAGGCCTATGAGGAGGCCCGCACCTCGGGTACCGAGGCTGAGGCCGGGGCCGCACTGGACGAGTTGTTCGCGGCACTGGACCAGCTCAAGGAGGCCCGCGACGCGGCCGGTCAGTAACTGAAGAGAGCGAAGAACGAGGCGCCTGTCGGCTAGTGCGAACTAGCCGGCGGGCGCCTCGGTCGTTCCCTCCTCGGTCCGGCAGGAGGCGGCGTCGGCGGCGCGCTCGACGGTGATCTGCACTGTGGAGTCGGGCGCGACCTCGGTGCCGGCGCTCGGGTTCTGGCGGACGACGCCGCAACGGGCTTCGCCCTCGCCCTCGTAGACCACCGAGGTTGCCAGGTCGGACTCCTCGAGGTGCTGGCGCGCTTCGGATTCGGTCTGGCCGACCACGCCCGGGACGGTGGCCTTCGGGGCCGCGCTGGGGGAGGTGCTGGGGCTCGTGCTCGGCAGGGTCGACTCGGTCTGGCTGGGGCCGGTTCCGGCGCTGGGACTCTGGGTGCCCGAGGCATCGGTGTCGTCCTCGCCCGTCGCCGACGGGTCGTGGTCGGGTGCATCCGGATTGTCCGGCGCGTCTCCCTCGGAACCGTTGTCCGGATCGTCGGCGTCCTGGCCCTGCACGTCGGCTTCAGCGGGCGCGGTCTCCCCGGCGGGGACGGCCCCGTCGCCGAACAGCCGCTCCCACGGGCCGGCCGCGGCGACGGCGCTGACCGCCGCGATCGCGGCGAGCGTGCCCGCCAAGGTGATCCACAGCCGGCGCCGCTTCGGGCGCTCTTCGGCGCTCGCGACCTGGCCGGGAGTCGTTGGCGGTGCCGGTGGCGGGGAGACCGGATGCGATCCGGTGGTGCGGATGCCGCTCGGGGCCCGGTGGGCGCCGGTGTGCGAGGGAACCTGGTGCTGGCCCGTCTGCGGCGGCAATCGGTGCTGACCCGAGCTCGATGGGATCTGGTGCTGCCCGGTGCGGTAGCGGATCGGATGCTGGCCGGTGACCGGCGGCAGCGGGTACTGGCCCGAGAGTGAGGAGACCGGTGAAACGGGGGAGACCGGGACCGACCGGGCGCCGCCGGTCGGCGACATCGCCCCCATCGGCTCGGGGCGCGGGCGCGGCTGCTGGACCCGGGTCGGCGGGTTCGCGGCGCGCGGGGCGGGGCCGATCATCGCCGCCCGCGTCTCGCTGCAGGCCTGCGCGAACTCGGCAGCGTTCTCCCAGCGCGCCGACGGCTCCTTCTCCAGGGCGCGGCGCACGATCTGGGTCACCTCGACCGGTATGTCGACCGGTAGCGGCGGCGGCGGATTGCGCAGGTGGGCCGAGAGCACGCCCAGAGGCGTGTCGGCCTTGAACGGCGGCGAGCCGGCCAGACACTGGTGCGCGACGATACCGAGCGAGTACAGATCCGAAGCGGCCGTGAGGTTCTCACCGGCAGCCTGCTCGGGGGACATGTAGGTGACGGTGCCCAGCACGACACCGGTGGTGGTGAGGGTCAGGTTGTGGTTGACGCGGGCGATCCCGAAGTCCACCAACACGACCGAGCCGTCAGCGCGGACGAGGATATTGCCCGGCTTGATGTCCCGGTGGACGATCCCGGCGGCATGGGCGACCTGGAGGGCCTCGGCGACTCCGCCGATCACGCGCAGCGCGTCGGCGGAGCCGAGCTTCCCCCACAGTCCCAGCAGCCGCGAGAGCGGCTTGCCGTCCACGAATTCCATGATGAGGTACGCGATCTGGGCGTCCTCGTGCTCGATCTCGCCGTAGTCGTAGACCTCGACGACACCGGGGCCCTTCATCACGGCGATGGCCCTGGCCTCCCGGCGGAAGCGTTCGCGGAAACCGCGGTCGTCGACCAGGTCGGCCAACAGAATCTTAATGGCGACGGTCCGCCACAGGATCGTGTCGGTGCCTTCCCAGACGTCGCCCATGCCGCCGCCGCCGACGCGGCGTTCGAGCCGGTATCGCCCGTCCAGGACGTCGCCTGCCTTGAGGTTGCGCGTGCTCAGCATCCGGCGGCTTTCCCTTTGAGTCGGATTCTCTCTCAGGGTTTAACGACCGGAAGGCGTCGAAGCTACGCGCTAGGCGGCGCTTCTTTCGGCACGAGGGGTCATGGCCCGCTTCATCGCCCGGGCTCGCACCGGGATCGGCTCGACGGTTCGCGGTCCGACCTCGATCGGAGTCGTTTGCATTGCGTCTGAAAGGCTTCGGGCCGCCTGGCCGGGCCGGCTGACGGCCTCGCCGAGCTGGCCGTCCCAGCACGCCCACGAGTGGCACGGCCAGGACTGGTTGCAGTGTTCGCACACCGGGCGCTTGGCGCCTCGCTGTTCGAGTGCGGGCGTATGCCGCTTCCACCACCGGGACTGCACGCGCCACAGACTCGGCACGGGGACCCCACCAGGGGGTTCGTCCGGGGGAGGATTGTCAAGTGTGTACGGACTTCGCAACGCGGGCTGCCTTTCGAGCTGGTTTTCGAATCATTGAACCGCTTGCGGGCCAATGGAATCTGCTGCCTTCGAGCGGTATGGGCACCTGGTTCGCCGAGTCGCGGTGCCGAATCGGTACAGTCGGTGGAGGCGGGTAGCCCCTCCGTACAGTAGAATTGCACATGCAGATTTTGGATGCAAGAGGTATAACCGGATCGGGTGGCGAATAATTGTCCCCGCAGGTCCAAGCCGGTGAGCGGCCAGAAGTCCTCCTCCACCGGTGCGTCCTCACCGATTCCGGAGAGATCAGGGTGTCAAATGGGAACATCGAACGACGACGCTGACAACCCGAAGAAGCTGGGGGGCAAGGCAATGCCTTCAGGCGGTAGTCCCACGGTGCGCCGCAGGCGGGCCGGGAGGATCCTCCGCGAGCTGCGCGAGCGCTCAGGCGCCGAGGCGCAGGACGCGGCCGATGCGCTGGAGGTCACCACCTCCACCATCTACCGCATGGAACTCGGGCGGGTGGGCATCAAGCCCCGCGACGTCCAGGCCCTCACCGAGGTTTACGGCGTCTCCGACCCCGCGCAGATCGAGGAGCTGGTGCGCCTCGCCCGGGACGGCCGCAAGCGCGGCTGGTGGGCCAGGTACTCCGACACCATCTCCCCGCCGTACGCCACGTACATCGGCTTGGAGCAGGACGCCTCCAATCTGTACCTGTACGACGGGTTGATCATCAACGGGCTCTTGCAGACCCGTGAGTACGCCCAGGCCACGTTCGATTTCGTGCTGGAGCAGGGTCGGCGGTACATGGACGACCGCATCAGCCTGCGCATGGAGCGGCAGCAGCGCCTGCGGGACGACCTGAAGATCTGGAACATCATCGACGAGGCGGCCATCAGGCGCGTCCTCGGCGGTCCGAAGGTCATGATCGACCAGCTCCAGAATCTGCTCGAACTCGCCTCGCTGCCGAACGTCCACCTCCAGGTGCTGCCGTTCGAGGGCGGGGCCTACCCCGGGATGCTGTCCTCGTTCACGATCCTCGGCTTCGGTGAGGCGAACGGCGAGATCGACCCCGGCTACCGCCATCCCGACGTGGTCTACATCGAGGGCCACAATGGCGACGTCTACGAAGAGGGCGAGGACGTCCAGCCCTTCCACGAGATCTTCGGGAACCTGCGCTCGGCCGCCCTGAATCCCGGTCGCAGCCTGGAGTTCATCGAGGCCCAGGCCGAACGCCTCAAATCCCTGTAGCCCATGCGTAAAGGGGCGGCCGCGGCGAATGCCGCGGCCGCCCCTTTCTCAGGTCTTGCTACCGGCCTTCCTGCCGCAGCAGTGACTGCCAGTCGGCACGGCTGGCTCGCAGAATAGGACTGCGCGTCAGCTTGGTGTCCCTGATCTCCACGGCACCGTTCGCCAGCCTTACTTCAACGCAGGCGCCGTTCGGGCCGGACCTGCTGCTCTTCATCCATACATGGGTCAACATCGACCCCTCCTTCCAAGGAGCACTTCGAGTCCCCAGGACGGTGTCTACGATAGCCAGCCGCATATTGAGCGCGCGTCATATATCCGTCACTATCGGTTTCCAGACAGCGACCGGTCGGTGTTACCATCCCGGCGTCTCGCATTCCCGATTGGCGCTCCCGGGCTCGATCTGGACGGTCGCGTGCTCGATTCCGAAGCGTTTGGCCAGCGTTTGCTGTGCCTCGGCCAGGACCGCCGCCGGATCGGCCTCGGATTCGAGTCCCAGGTGGACGGTCGCCACGTCCATACCCGAGGTGAGGGTCCACAGGTGCAGATCGTGCACCTCATTCACTCCTTCGAGTGTTGCCAAGGCGGATTTGACCTCGTTTAGGTCCACGCCGGCCGGGGCGTGCTGGAGTAGGATGCGCAGCGCGTCCCGCCCCAGGCGTGCCGCGCGGGGCAGGATGAACAGGCCCACGGCCACGGCGATGAGGCTGTCGGCGTAGTACCAGTCGGTGAGGGCGATGACCACCGCGGCGATGATGACGCCCAGCGAGCTGAGCGCATCGCCCAGGACCTCGAAGTAGGCGCCTCGCACGTTGATCGACTCGGCCGCGCCCGACCGGAGCAGGAGCAGCGAGGTGACGTTGGCCGCCAGTGCCAGGCAGGCGACGGTGAGCATCGGCCCGGCCTGGACCTCGGGCGGGTCCCCCATGCGCCGGATCGCCTGCACCACCACGAAGGACGCGACGCCGAACAGCAGCAGCGTGTTCGCGAGGGCGGCAAGGACTTCGAGCCGGTAGAGGCCGAAGGTGCGCTTCGGCCCGGCGCCGGCCCTGCGGACGGCGATGATGGCGGACAGGGCCATCGCGATGCCGAGCGAGTCGCTGGCGACGTGGGCGGCGTCGGACAGCAGCGCCAGGGAGTGGGTGTACCAGGCCGCGACCCCTTCGGCGAACACCACCGTGACGGCCAGGGCCAGTGCCAGCCAGAGCCGTCCGCGGTGACGGGCGCCGAGGGAGACGGCGCCGTGCGAGTGGTCGTGGCCCATGCGGGTTCCTCCTCTGTCAGGGTGAGTGTGGCGGGTGGGGATGCCCGTCGAAATCGAATGCTAACATGCGCACTTTTGCATGTGAAGCCGTGTCCCATAGTTCCGGCTCGCACCGAAGGCCGGAAATACCGGAAAACGCCCGACTCGACGTGAACCAGGGGGAGTTTCATAAAAGTCGGCGGCCAATGGAATAATATTCAACAGAGACATATCAGCACTGGTCACGGGGGGTGACGATGGAAAGCGCCATTGAAGTGGCAATCGCCGCGTTCGGAGCAGTTCTCGCCCTTGTCCTCATCTTCGCGGCAGTCCTCGGGCTGCGATCCAGCATCGAGACCAGGCGCCGCCGAAAAGCCCGCGCCAAAGAAGAAGCCGAGGCCTGGACCAAACTCCTCACCTCGCAGATCGCCATTGCGCCCGTGCAGGTCGCCGACCCCGAGGCCGGCGCCGCGCTCGTGCGCGCCCGCAAGCTTCACCACAATGCCGGTGTAGCGCTCAAGACCGCCAAGAAGACCAAGCAGTTCGAGCGCATCCGAACCTATGCGCTCGCCGGGCTGCACAACCTCAATGTCATGCGCCGCAGGCTCGGCAAGGCTCCCGGACCCCAGGGGCCCATGCCGTTCAACTCGCCCGGCGCCGGAGCCCGGAACGGACGTGACGACAACATTCGCGACGTCCCCACCGGCCCGGCCACCGGTCTGCCGTTCTAACAGCAGCAACGACTAGGCCCCGTCGGGCGGCTCGGGAGCCGCCCGACGGGGCCTAGTCGTATCGCGCTCTTACGCTCCCGCGTCCTCCTTGCGAGGCGTCAGCAGATCCATCACCCACATCGCCAGCGACACGATGATCGCGCCCCAGAACGCCGGCCAGAACCCGTCCACATGGAACCCCAGTGACAACTGCTCGGAGATCCAGGCCGTCAGCCAGAACATCAGAGCGTTCACCACCAGGCCGAACAGGCCCAGCGTCAGCACGTACAGAGCGCAGCCGACCATCATCACGATCGGCTTGACGAGCGCATTCACCACCGTGAACACCAAGGCCACCAACACCAGCGAGAAGAACTTCGCCAGCGTCGAGTCGCCGAACAGGTAGATGCCCCCGACGATCACCGTGGCCAGCCACAGCGCGATCGCGGTCAGCACAAGCCGCACCAGAAAACTCATGTGGACAGTATTCCCGCGGCCGCGGGCGCCCTGCCCGGTTTCGGCCGAATCACCTCGTCCGGGGCGGTGCCGCCGAAACACCCCCGCGGCCCCGCGTTCACCTCGGGTTCACCGCCATTCGCCCCGTCCGCTACCCGCCGGTTTTAGCGTCGGAGACACCCCGAACGTTTGAAACTGCACCTCGCGGAGGAGAGACCCCATGAGCGACCCGACTCTGTCCGGTGCCGGCCCCGACGCGCGCTCCCGTCGTATCGACATGGCGCCGCAGCCCGCGCACGAGAGCCCCGGCACCGGCGGCCCGACCGTATTCGACATCAAGGACGTGGGCGTCTTCTACGGCGACTTCAAAGCCGTCAAGGACGTGAACTTCACCGTCGCCAAGAACGAGATCACCGCGCTCATCGGACCTTCCGGCTGCGGAAAGTCCACGCTGCTGCGCTCGCTCAACCGCATGAACGACCTCATCCCCGGCGCCCGCGTCGAAGGCACGGTCTCCTACCACGGCAAGGACATCTACGAGTCCGGCGTCGACCCGGTCGAGGTGCGCCGCCGCATCGGCATGGTCTTCCAGAAGGCCAACCCCTTCCCCAAGTCCATCTTTGACAATGTTTCCTACGGGCCCAAGATCCACGGCGTGCCCCGCGCTGAGCGCGACGACATCGTCGAGGACTCGCTCCGCAAGGCCGCGCTGTGGGACGAGGTCAAGGACGACCTCAAGAAGTCGGCGCTGGCGCTCTCGGGCGGGCAGCAGCAGCGGCTGTGCATCGCCCGCACGATTGCGCTCCAGCCCGAGGTGGTCCTCATGGACGAGCCCTGCTCGGCGCTCGACCCGATCGCCACGGCCCGCATCGAGGAGCTCATGGTCGACCTGGCCGAGCAGTTCACGATCGTCATCGTCACCCACAACATGCAGCAGGCCGCGCGGGTGTCCGACAAGACCGCATTCTTCTCCACTGAGGTCAACGAGGTCAGCGACACCCGCACCGGGGTCCTGGTCGAGTTCGACGACACCCAGCGGATCTTCACCACCCCGTCCGACGTGCGCACCGAGAACTACGTGACCGGCCGCTTCGGCTAGGGACACAAGCGGAAACACCGAGGGCCCCGACCAGATCTGGTCGGGGCCCTCGGTGTTATCGGAGGAGAACCGGCTGGCCGGGCCTCAGCGCTTGTCGATCGCGAAGCGCGAGGCGATGATGCGCGAGATGATCGTGAACAGGAAGACCAAACCCATCAGCGTCAGGGCCGCACCCCAGGCGCGTTCCTGCGAGGCCGCGAACGGCTGGCTGGCGTTGCGGAAGATCTGCGCCGCCAGGTTCGTGTTCTGGCCGTAGAACAGGTCGGGCTTGTAGATGTACGTCAGGCCGACCGTGACGATGATCGGCGCGGTCTCGCCGGCGGCGCGGGCGATCGCCAGCAGCGCACCGGAGGTGATGCCCGAGGAGGCCGACGGCAGCACCACGGTCATGATCGTGCGCCACTTGCGCGCGCCCAGACCGGCCGAGGCCTGCCGCAGCTCGTCGGGAACCAGCCGCAGCATCTCCTCGGTCGAGCGGATCACGATCGGCAGCATCAGGCACGCCAGCGCCAGGGAACCGGCGAAACCGATCTGCTCGCCGATGACGATCACGTAGGAGACGTAGATGAACAGGCCCATCATGATCGAGGGGACGCCGGTCATGACGTCGGCCATGGTGCGGATGAACCGCGCCAGCGGCTTGTTCTTGCCGTACTCGTTGAGGTAGACCGCGCCGAGCACGCCGATCGGGATGGCGATGAGTGCTGCCATGCCGGTGATGAACAGGGTGCCCACGATCGCCGGGCCCATGCCGGGGCCGGCGGTGCGGTAGTTGCGGGGGATCTCCTCGGTGAGGAAATCCAGGCTCATCGACGAGCCACCGCGGGAGATGACCTGCCACATGACCAGGAACAGCGGGAAGGCCGCGAGCACGACGCACAGTCCGATGAGGAGCGTGGAGGTCCGGTTGGCCAGCGACCGGCGCCACGACAGGTTGCGGCGCGTCAGGTCCGGCGGAGTGCTGGAGAGGCTCGTCATGAGTGGGCCCCCTTCATCTTGATCTCGGCGCGGCGCACCACGGCGCGGGCGAGGAAGTTGATGATGACGGTGATGGCGAACAGCTGGACGCCGATGCCGATGAGCGCGTCGGTGTGCAGGCCGCTCGATTCGCCCCACTGCTGCGCGATGACCGAGGCCATCGTGTTGCCGGGCGCGAACATGTTGGGGGTCATGCCGAGCGAGCCGCCGATGACCAGGGAGACCGCGATCGTCTCACCCATCGCCCGACCCAGGCCGAGCATCGAGGCGCCGACGAGTCCGCCGAAGGAGTGGGGGAGGATCGCGCCCTTGATCATTTCCCAGCGGGTCGCGCCCAAGGCGTAGGCGGCCTGCTTGTCCGTCTCGGGCACGGTCGAGAAGACCTCGCGCGAGATGGAGGTGATGATCGGGATGCACATGACCGCGAGGATCAGCCCGGCCGTGAAGTAGTTGCGGCCGGTGTTGGTCTCGCTGAAGACCGCGTTCAGGCCCGGAATCGGGGCGACCAGTCCGGCGAACCACTGGTAGGCCGGCGTGATGGCCGGAATCACCACGAGTCCGCCGACGAGGCCGAAGACCACCGAGGGCACGGTGGCGAGCAGGTCGATGACGGTGACGATGAACTTGCGGAACCGCCGGTGGGCGACCTCGGTGATGTACAGGGCGATGCCGATGGAGACCGGCACCGCGATGATCATGCCGATCAGCGAGGTCACGACGGTGCCGTACAGGAACGGGACCGTCCCGAACAGGTCCGCGTTCGGGTCCCAGGTGCGCCCGGTCAGGAAGTTGACCGGGTCCAGCGAGATGGCGGGCCAGGCGTTCAACGTGGTCGTGACCAGGATCAGGCCCAGCACGATGAGGACGGTGAGCCCGGCCGCGGTCACCAGGCCGGTGAAGCTCCGGTCGGCCCGGCGGGCGCGTGCCTCTCCTCCGAGGTCGACCTCGGAGGGGGCTTCGCGGGTTGCCGTTGGGGTCAAGGTTTTCACTCCGATTCGTGGTGCGGAACGGCCGAGGACCCCATCGGCGCCGGGGGCGTCGCTGGGGTCATCGGGGACGCGCTGCTAGTCGGCAATCGTCGCGTTCAGGGCGTCGAGGGCCTGGGTCTGGAGCTCCTCGGGCAGAGGGGCGAAGTTGGCGCCTTCGGCCAGTGCCTGGCCGTCGGTCAGCAGGTAGTTCACGAACTCCTTGACACCGGCGGCGACGTTCTCGTCCTCGTATTCGGTGCGGATGAGGATGTAGGTCGGCGCGGTGATCGGGTAGGCGTCGGCGCCCGTGGCGTTCAGCGGGTTGTAGGAGAGGTCCTCGGCGATTTCGGCGCCGGCCAGGGCGGCGGTGGCGCCTTCCAGGGTCGGGGCGACGAAGGCGCCGTCGGCGTTCTCGATGGACGCGGTGACGAGGCCGATCTCGGCGGCGTCGGCCAGGTCGATGTAGCCGATGGCGCCTTCGGTCTGCTGAAGGACCTGGGCCACACCGGTGTTCTTCTCGCCGCCGATGGAGCCTTCGGGCCAGCTGACTTCGTCGCCGGCGCCGAGCGTCCACGTGTCGGTGGCCTCGTCCAGGAAGGTGGTGAAGTTACTGGTAGTGCCCGAACCGTCGGAACGGCGCGCGATGGTGATCGGGGTCTCGGGCAGTTCGAGGCCCTCGTTCGTGGCGGCGATGGCGGGGTCGTTCCAGGCGGTGATGTCGCCCTGGAAGATGCCCGCGAGGGTCTCCTGGTCGATCTGGATGCCCTCGACGTTGGGGAGGTTGTACGCCACGGTGATCGGGGCGGCCACGGTCGGGAGGTACTGGAAGGAGCCGGCCTCGACCCCGTCGTCGTCGCCGACCAGAGAGTCGGAACCGGCGAAGTCGTTGAGGCCCTCGCCGAACTCGGACTTGCCGGTGCTCGAACCCGTGGCGTTGTAGGTGACGTTCAGCTCGGGGTTGACCTCGGCGAATCCTTCGATGGCCGCCGCGTAGTAGGCCTCGGGGAAGCTGGCGCCGGAGGCGTTGATCTCGCCGGACGCGCCGTCGCCGGATTCGTCGCCGCCTCCGCCACAAGCCGCAAGGCTGAGCGCGAGGGTGCTGGCGGTAAGGGTGCCGAAGATGGCTCTGCGGTTCAGTTTGATGTTCACAGCTGGTCTCTACTCCGTATCCCCGGGGATGCACCGGGTAATGCTTCACTGTTCTCAACCATCAAACCGAGAGCCGGTGTTCACCTGGCGACTTGGAGTTGAACTCAAGGTGAACGACTGAGCGCGATTCGCAACGATGAGAACACGGAGGTGACGACCACCCCTGTGAGCAGGGTATTCGACCGGAGCGGTACCTGGCTGTGATCTGAACGTTATGAACGGTCGAGGTGAACGTCGCCGGTCACGAGGTACACGACCTGATGCGAAATGCGCACCGCATGGTCACCGAAGCGCTCGAAGAACCGGGCCAGCAGCGCCGCGTCGACGGCGACCTGGGGGCCGTAGCCGAGGTCCGGGATCTGGTCGTGGACGCGCTGCTGGAGCGCGTCCAGCACGTCGTCGTCCAGGCCCAGCTGCGTGGCCTCCATCTGGTCGCGCTCGGCGAGGACGCGCACCAGCTTCTCCGAGATGCGCACCGCGGCCTGCCCCATGCCCGCGAAGTCCTCGCGCAGCGAATCGGGGATCGCCGGGGCCGGCGCCCGCAGCAGCACCGACTTCGCCACGTGCTTGGCCAGGTCGCCCATCCGCTCCAGATCGACCGAGATGCGCACCGCAGCGAGAATGAATCGCAGGTCGGTCGCGACCGGCTCGTAGCGGGTCATCAGCTCCACGATCCGGTCGTCCACCCGGAACTGGAGCGCGTTGAGGTCCTCGTCGGCGGCCACGATCGCCGCCGCGGCCTCGGTGTCGATCGCCAACAGCGCCGCGCTGGCGTGCTCGATGGCCTCGCCGACGCGGCGGGCCATGTCGACCAGGAGCTCGTCGAGCTCGTCGAGTCGCTGGTGGAAGACGTTCGCCATAGTGGACCAATCGCGGGGTCGGGAGCTGGGCGCGCACAGAGAAAGGCGCGTTCCCAGTTTAACCGTGAATCGTGTTCAGTTGGTCGACCGGACCAAGACACTCCGGTGAACTGCCTGGTGCAGGCCGTTGGACACGCGCGGTTAAAGTGAGACGGAAGCACGATGATCCCAGGAGCGAACCAATGTCTTACCCCCCGACGCAGCCGAGCTACCCGAACCCCTACGGGCAGCAGCAACCCCAGCCGCCGCAGCAGCAGGGCAACAACCTGTGGCTCATCGGCGTGACGGTGATCGTGGTCCTGGCGGTCATAATGGCAGTGGTCCTCTTGATCGTCCAGCGCAGCAACGACTCCAATCAGGGTGGCGGCGGGGATCCGACGACGGCGCCGGAATCGTCGGCCGAGGAGACCACCGAAGGCGGCGACGACCCCACTGACGGCGGCGACGAGCCCGTGACGGACGGCGAGGCCACGCTCGCCGAGTCGGACTGCGAGTTGTACGACACGTCGGGATTCGAAGAGCTCATCGGCGACGAGGTGGACCCAGACGAGTCCTCCACCTCCGCCTCGACCTCGGGCGACACGGCCAACATCTCCTGCAGCTTCTATACCAGCAACTACGACACGCTGCGCCTCTATGTCGACGTCACCGACGACTCCGATTTCAACATCGGCTGGGTGGAAGACATGCAGGATTCGTATGCCGAAGACGACACCTACACGGTCGAGGACTACACCACCTACGGCGACACGGGCTACACCCACGAGTCCACCAGTTACGACTACACCACGATCGGCATCAACCTGGCCATCTCGAACATCGAAGTCGAGGCGACCACCATGATGGAAGAGTCCGAATACGACAGGGACGCAGCAATCGCGGTGCTCGACGGCATGATCGCCCAGGTGGAAACGTACTACGCCGCGCACGTCCTCTAATCGGCTCCGGGACGCCATGCTGACGCCGGCCTCGGCCGCCACCCAGGCCGGCGGCTCCGTCCCGAACGAGGACTACTACCTCGTAGCCGAATCCTGGGCACTGGTCCTGGACGGCGTTACCCGCTACCCCGACGACGGGTGCGTTCACGACGTCCCCTGGTACGTGGCGGCGCTCGGCGCCGCCCTGGCCGGGCGCTTCACCACGGGGGACCAGGACCTCCGATCGGTGCTCGCCGAAGCTATCGCCGTCGTCGCCACGCTCCACGGCGACAGCTGCGACCTGTCGAACCCCGTCTCACCGGCCGCCACGGTCGCCATCGTGCGAGCCCGCGGCGGCCGTTTCCAATGGCTGGTGCTCGGGGACTGCGCCATCGCCTGGCGCGAACCGGGCAGCCCGCCGCAGGTCGAGTCCGATGACCGGCTCGCGCGACTGACCGACCCGCCCGCGGTCGTCGACGTCGGCGGCCTCCGCAGGTACTCCGTCGAGTACATCGACCGCGTGCGCAATCGCCCCAATGGATTCTGGGTCGCCTCCGCCGACCCCCACGCCGCCCGCGAAGCCAGGACCGGCGACGCACCCCTGGCCGATATCGACACCGCGTGCCTGTTCACGGACGGCCTCACCCGCCTGGCCGAACGCTACGGCCGCACCTGGGAACAGATCCTGGACCTGGCGGAGACCGAAGGAATCCCCGCGCTCATCGAGGCGGTGCGTCGCGAAGAACGCGACGACCCGCGGCTGCTCCGCAAGGCCAAACGGCACGACGACGCGACCGGAGTCCTCCTGCGACCAGGCGCCGTCACCGATCCCGCCTGAGGACAGGCGTCAGCGCGGTCAGGTGCGGGGCTGCCAGCGGAAGAGCACCGCGGCCAAGGCCACCGCCACAGCGGAGACGGCCAACGCGAGCAGGGCCGGGACGGCCGCCGCCGCCGCATAACCGCCGGCCGGTCCGTCCCAAGCGGCACGGACCAGTTCGATCACGGCACCACCGGGAACCGCCATCTGAAACCACTCGACCTCGCCGGTCGGCCGCACCAGAGCCCAGCCCATGCCGACCATCAGCAGCATCATCCCCGGCAGCACCGTGATCTGAGCGGCCTCGGGATTCTTGGTGAACGACGCCGTCAGGAAGCCGAGCGCGACCGCGGTCACCGCCCCGACGACGAAAGCCAGCACCAACAACTCCGGATGGGCCGGCGCCGAACTCCAGAACCAAGCGGTCACGACCGCCAGGAACGCGAACTGCGCCAACGCGATGAAGACCGGCGGCGCCGCCAGCCCCGTCACGATCGACGCGGTGGAGGCAGCGGACGTGCGCAGCCGCTTGAGGTAAAGCTGCTCCCGGCGGGCGGCGAGCGTCATGGTCGTCCCCATGAAAACGCCGAACATCAACAACAGCCCGAGCTGGGTGGCGGCCAGCGTCCCGGTCGACGATGCGAGGAAACCGCGCCCCGACTGCATCAACATGAGACCGAAAACCAGCGGCATGATCACGATGGTCGCCATGACCGTCCGATTGCGGCCGATCAGGCGGGACTCGGCCACCGCGAGCGTCCACCAGTGCGGACGGCGGCGGGCAGGGGCAACAGCATTGGTGCTCATCGGTTCTCCTGAACGTCTTCGAGTTCGGCGAAGATCTCGTCAAGGGTGGCGGGCGCGGCCTTGAGTCCGCGCAATTCGACCGCGAACCGCTCGGCCCAATCGAGGAGCCGGTACAAGTCCCCTTGCAGATCCGTGGTGCGCACCCGCAGCTCCCCGCCGTCGACGGCGAGCGTCCCGGCCATACCAGGAAGAGAGTCGAGGCCGAGTTCCGCAGGCAGACGCGCGGTAATGAGAGCGTCATGGGCGGCGACGATGTCGTCCACCGTGCCGGAGCGGACGATGCGGCCCCCGTGCATGATCGCGACCCGGTCGGCCAACTCGGCGGCCTCGTCCAAGTAGTGCGTGGTGAGCAGCACCGCCGTGCCCGACTCGGTGAGCTCCCGCAGCGTCGCCCAGGTACGGCGGCGAGACCTGGGATCGAGACCGGTGGTCGGCTCATCCGCGAACAGGACCTTGGGCACGGTGGAGATCGCCATCGCCAGATCGAGACGGCGCCGCTCACCACCCGACAGCGCACCCACCCGGACCGCTGCCCGGTGATCGAGCTCCACCTTCTCCAGCAGCGCACCGACCGCAGTGCGTCCCGCGTGCAGGTCGTTCCACAACTTGACCGTCTCCGCCGCGGTGAGATCGTCTGCGAAACCGGTCTTCTGACCGATCACCGCGACTTCCCCGGCGAGCGCCCGCCGATGCCGCCACGGATCCCGGCCGAGCACCGACACCCGGCCCGAAGCCGGGCGAAGCAGCCCCTGCAATGTCTCGATGGTCGTGGTCTTGCCGGCGCCATTGGTGCCCAGCAACGCGAACAACTCACCCGGCGCGACACCGAGCGAGACGCCGTCGACGGCGGTGAAATCCCCATAGCGGCAGGACAGTCCAGCGACATCCACGGCGCCGGCAGCGCCGATCGGGGAATCCGGCGGGGCCGCATGGGTGACGAGTGGGGTCGGGTTTCCGTTCATACCTTGACGATCCGCCGCGCGCCCAGCCTCCGGTAGTGCCTAAACCGCACCGATCGTCGTGCAAATGTGTGCCGCCCGGCTGACATTTGTCACTTTGGGAGTCGGGGTGTTTCAATCACCCCGTGAACGGCCACTCCGAACTGCCGGTGCGAGACCTGCGCCGCCTCTACCAGTACACCCTCTGGACGACCGTGTCCGGCGGCCCATTGACGCTGTTCATCGCCGGCGCGTATTTGGCCGGAGCGAGCGACTGGGGGCAGTGGATCGGCGTAACGGTCGCCGCAATGGTCATTGTGACGACGTTGGCGACCATCATGCTGGCCCGCTACGTCGCCGGAGAGACGAGACAACCGCAGCCCAGGCTGTTCTGGACCGGGACGGCGGTTCTGCTGTTCGGCCTCGCCTTCAGCGCCTGGGACTCGACGATCTTCGCGGCCTGGGCGGCCCCGGCCGGGCTCCTGGCGTCCTGCCCCGTCCTGTGGCGCCGACCCGGCACCCGCAACCGCTTCGCCACAGCCGTAACAGTGGCCGCGGCGCTCATCGCGGCAGTACTGGGAGGCATCGGCATGGCCGCGCCCATGCTGGTCTTTCTCACGCTGCTGATGTTCCCCTGCATCATCTTCGGCGTCGTCTTCCAGTGGTGGAACTACAACGTGGCACTCGAACTCGAACAGAGCCGCGGCCTCGCCGCCGAACTCGCGGTGGCCGAGGAACGCCTGCGCTTCGCCGCCGAACTGCACGACGTCCAAGGCGGCCACCTCCAGGTCATCGTGCTCAAGGCACAACTGGCGCGCCGCTTCATCAACGATCGGCCGGACGCCGCAGCCGCCGAACTCGAAGCGATGGAAGAACTCGGGCGCTCCGCCCTCAGAGACATGCGCGCCCTCGTCGGCGGCTACCGACGAGTCTCACTGGCCGACGAAGTCGACTCGGCCGCCAGAATCCTGCAATCGGCGGGCATCGAAGCCGAAGTGAACGCCGAGACACACGGGCTCGACCCCGAACGGGAACGGCTGCTCGGACTTCTGGTCCGGGAAGGAACGACGAACCTGCTGCGGCATTCCGCGGCATCCACGGCGAGCCTGCAGGTAGAAGCGGATGGGACGACGGCGACCGTCGAGATCACCAATGACGGTGCAAGCGAGGTCGGCGAGCTCGGCAACGGACTGGCGATGCTGGCCGAACGGTTCGCGGCCTTCGGCGGTACCGTCGCACACGGGCGCGAAGGCGACCGGTTCACCCTGACAGGCACACTCCCGGGGGTGCCGTCGCTCACGCGCGAAACCGCCGACGGCTTGAAAGGCACAGCGTGATCAGACTCCTCGTCGCCGACGACGAGACGCTCATCCGGGAAGCGCTGGCGGCACTGCTCGACCTGGAAGAGGACATGACGGTCGTAATCCAGGCCGACAACGGCGAAGACGCGGCAGCGCTCGCCGAGCTCCACACCCCCGACGTCGCGATCCTCGACCTCGAGATGCCGCCCCGCGACGGACTATGGGCCGCGGCCCGCATCCTCGGCGGCAACCCCGACGGACCGACGGCCACGCGAAACACCCACGGCCCCAAAGTGGTCCTGGTGACCCGGCACGCCCGGCCCGGCGTTCTCCGCCGCGCGCTGGCCGCCGGAGTCTCGGGGTTCGTCCCCAAGACCACGCCCGCGGATCAACTCGCCCGCATCATCCGCGACGTCAATGCCGGACGCCGCTACATCGACCCCGAGATCGCCGCCTCCGCCCTCACCGAGGACCGATCGCCGTTGACCGAGCGCGAACTCGAACTCCTCCGCGCGACCAGGGGCGGCGGCACGATCGACGAGATCGCCGCGGAACTCCACCTCGCATCGGGGACAGTCCGCAACTACCTCTCGACGGCGATGAAGAAGCTCGGCAAGCGCACCCGCCACGCGGCCGCGCAGCACGCCTGGGAGCAGGGCTGGATCTAGGTAGGTGGTCCGCCACACCGAGTGTCCGTGTCGACATCCAGTGAGTCCAGACACTGCCGGACGGGCAACCGTTTCGGCTGCTCCGGCCCGTCTTGAAGCAGATCCGGAGCGGCGCAAGGGCACCCAGAGGCCTGCCGAAGGCAATAAAAAAGGCCCAGTCACCTGGGCCTTTAGTGGTGCGGCGCCAGGGACTCGAACCCCGAACCCGCTGATTAAGAGTCAGCTGCTCTGCCAGTTGAGCTAGCGCCGCAAGATGATTGAGTGACTATCAGGCTTGTTGGCCTGTGTCCCTCGCACGAGGAGAAACTTTAGCACGTGCGGCAGCCTTCGTCTCTGGGGGTCCAGCGGTGGGTACGCTAGGTCGGTGACAAGTTTTGTAGACCGAGTAAAACTGCAGGTCCTTGCCGGTAAAGGTGGCAACGGCTGTGTGTCGGTCCACCGTGAGAAGTTCAAGCCGCTCGGCGGCCCCGATGGAGGCACCGGCGGCCACGGCGGTGATGTGGTCTTCGTCGTCGATCCCAATATCCACACGCTGCTGGACTTCCACTTCCAGAGCCGCCTGCAAGGTGGCAACGGCAAGCAGGGTTCAGGCTCCAACCGCGACGGCGCCGCGGGCGAAAGCATCCGCGTCTCCGTCCCCAACGGCACCGTCGTCTATTCGAACGGCGAGATGCTCGCCGACCTCACCGGCATCGGCACCGAGATGACGGTCGCCTCCGGCGGTCGTGGCGGTCGCGGCAACGCCAGGCTGGCGAACTCCGCACGCAAGGTCCCCGGCTTCGCCGAACTCGGCGAGCCCGGTGACGAGCTGGAGGTGACCCTCGAACTCAAGAGCGTCGCCGACGTCGGACTGGTCGGCTTCCCGTCTGCGGGCAAGTCCTCCCTCATCGCCGCGATGTCGGCGGCCCGTCCCAAGATCGCCGACTACCCGTTCACGACCTTGACGCCGAACCTCGGTGTCGTGTCGGCGGGAGAGACGACCTACACCATCGCCGACGTCCCGGGCCTCATCCCGGGAGCGGCGACCGGCAAGGGCCTGGGCCTCGAGTTCCTGCGGCACATCGAGCGCTGCGCCGTCTTGGCTCACGTGGTCGACTGCGCCAATCTCGAATCGGATCGCGACCCGGTCTCCGACATCGACGCGCTCGAACACGAGCTCGCCGAGTACGGCGGCCTCGCCGAGCGGCCCCGCATCATCGTGCTCAACAAGATCGACGTCACCGATGGGCGCGAGCTCGCCGAGTACGTGCAGCCCGACTTGGAGAAGTACGGCTGGCCCGTCTTCCAGGTGAGCGCGGTCAGCCGTGAGGGACTCCGAGAATTGAACTTCGCCTTCGCGAAGGCGGTAGAGGAGTACCGGGACGCGCAGCCGCCGATCGAGTCGACCCGCACGGTCATCCGACCCCACGCGGTTGACGACTCCGGCTTCGAGGTCCGCAGGCTGGTGCCGGCATATGAGGGGGATGTCGAATTCCTCGTCACCGGACACAAGCCCGAGCGCTGGGTGGGACAGACGGACTTCAAGAACGAAGAAGCCGTTGGCTACCTCTCGGACCGACTCGCGAATCTCGGCATTGAAGTCGAACTCGCGAAACAAGGCGCCATCGTCGGCTCGATCGTGAAGATCGGCGAAAGCGAGTTCGAGTGGGAACCGACCGACCCGAACGTCATTGCGACCGCCGGACCGCGCGGAACCGACATCAGGTTCGACCGCAATGAGCGCAAGGGCGCCGATGAGCGCCTGGCGGACCGCAAGGCCCGTCGCGCTCAACTGCTCGAAGAAGTCGAGAAAGAGAAGGAAGCGCGCGGCAAGAGCCGCCGCGGATAGCCCTGATTTCATGCTCTACCTGCGGAAACTCGGGGTTTGTGAGGATGTGTCGGCGACCACGTACCCCCCTTGCAAACCCCGGTTCACCGTCGCGTAAATTTGTCTTTGCCCGAGGGGGAAACGGACAGGAAAGCCGAAAGGCCCTGGCCCAGAACCAAAAAGGCAAATCTCCGAGCGAACGGATCGGGGGCCGAAAACGGCCCAAAAAATGATCTGGTAAGTTTCTGGAGTCGCTCCGGTCGGAGCTGAAACTTCTTAGAGGTTTGAGACTGACTAGT
>NZ_STGY01000029.1:0-1196 GCF_004912275.1 Glycomyces buryatensis | reverse complement strand
CAGGACGAACGCTGGCGGCGTGCTTCACACATGCAAGTCGAACGGAAAGGCCCGCTTGCGGGTACTCGAGTGGCGAACGGGTGAGTAACACGTGGGTAACCTGCCCCGGACTTTGGGATAACCGTTGGAAACGACGGCTAATACCGGATACGACCATTTCCCGCATGGGGGGTGGTGGAAAGTTGTTTCGGTTCGGGAGGGACCCGCGGCCTATCAGTTGGTTGGTGGGGTAATGGCCTACCAAGGCGTTGACGGGTAGCCGGCCTGAGAGGGCGGTCGGTCACATTGGGACTGAGATACGGCCCAGACTCCTACGGGAGGCAGCAGTGGGGAATTTTGCACAATGGGCGGAAGCCTGATGCAGCGACGCCGCGTGAGGGATGACGGCTTTCGGGTTGTAAACCTCTTTTATCCATGACGAAGGTACTGTTTTTCAGTGTTGACGGTAGTGGTTGAATAAGCGCCGGCTAACTACGTGCCAGCAGCCGCGGTAAGACGTAGGGCGCGAGCGTTGTCCGGATTTATTGGGCGTAAAGGGCTCGTAGGCGGCTCGTCGCGTCTGCCGTGAAAGGCCTCGGCTTAACTGGGGTTTTGCGGTGGATACGGGCGGGCTTGAGGCAAGTAGGGGAGATCGGAATTCTACGTGTAGCGGTGAAATGCGCAGATATGTGGAGGAACACCGGTGGCGAAGGCGGATCTCTGGGCTTGTTCTGACGCTGAGGAGCGAAAGCGTGGGGAGCGAACAGGATTAGATACCCTGGTAGTCCATGCTGTAAACGGTGGGCGCTAGGTGTGGGCCGGCTTTGTTCGGTCTGTGCCGTAGCTAACGCATTAAGCGCCCCGCCTGGGGAGTACGGCCGCAAGGCCAAAACTCAAAGGAATTGACGGGGGCCCGCACAAGCGGCGGAGCATGCGGATTAATTCGATGCAACGCGAAGAACCTTACCTGGGTTTGACATCACCCGGAAACGCCTAGAGATAGGCGCCTCTTCGGACTGGGTGACAGGTGGTGCATGGCTGTCGTCAGCTCGTGTCGTGAGATGTTGGGTTAAGTCCCGCAACGAGCGCAACCCTTATCCCGTGTTGCCAGCATTCAGTTGGGGACTCGCGGGAGACTGCCGGGGTTAACTCGGAGGAAGGTGGGGATGAGGTCAAGTCATCATGCCCCTTATGTCCAGGGCTTCACGCATGCTACA
>NZ_STGY01000085.1 GCF_004912275.1 Glycomyces buryatensis | reverse complement strand
CAGCGCCTTCGCGAGCGCGGCAAGACCGGTTTTCGCGTCGGCCAGCAGCATCTCGGCCGAGTGCTTCACAGCGTCGAGGCGAGCCACGTTGAGGTTCGCGAAGGTGACATCCGGGTTGGCGAACACGGTGTGGCTGGCGGTGGTGAAGTCCGAATACCGAGTCCCGATGCCGAGCACCACATCCGCCTCAGCCGCGAGGGCGTTCGCCGCCGTGGTGCCGGTGGAGCCGAGACCGCCCACCGATTGCGGGTGGTCCCACTGAACGGCGCCCTTGCCCGCGTGCGTGTCCGCGACCGGAATACCCGTCGCCGCAGCGAACGCCCGCAGCTCGGCCTCGGCCTCCGAGTAGACCACGCCCCCGCCCGCGACGATCAGGGGTCGTTCGGCGCCCCGCAGGAGTTCCGCGACCCGTTCCACGGCGGACGGTTCCGGAACCGCGCGACCGATACGCCAGACCCGCTTGCGGAAGAACTCGACCGGCCAGTCGAACGCCTCGGCCTGCACATCCTGTGGCAGACACAGCGTGACCGCGCCGGTCTCGACCGGATCGGTCAATACCCGCATCGCGGCCAGGGCGGCCGGGATCAACTGCTCGGGCCGACAGACGCGGTCGAAGTACTTCGAGACCGGCCGGAACGCGTCATTCACCGACACGTCCCCCGCCCGCGTGTCCTCGAGTTGCTGGAGCACCGGGTCGGGCACCCGGGTCGCGAACATGTCGCTGGGCAGCAATAGGACCGGGAGACGGTTCGTGGTCGCCAAGGCCGCGCCGGTGATCATGTTCGTCGAGCCCGG
>NZ_STGY01000049.1:475-10822 GCF_004912275.1 Glycomyces buryatensis | reverse complement strand
AGCACATCACGCACACCACAAGCCCACCAACAAAAACTTTCTGCCTGTGGATAACTTGCGGCACTCCGAGAAAGCCCTGTGGATAACCCCGGTTCTTGTGGACGGCTTCGCGATTTCCGACCTACTATTCGCCGCCGCGTTCGAGCGACGGTGGGGCCCGGGGCGCTACACCGCTCGTACGACGGTGATGATCGAGCGGGAGTTGCCGGGGTCGAAGGGGGTCTCGTCCCAGGCGCCGAAGCGGTGTTCGACGGTGAAGCCGTTCGCGGTGAGGTGGCGGTCCAGGGCTTCGGGGCTGATAAAGCGCAGGCCGCAGGAGGCCACGAGCGGCTGTTCCCAGTACCCGGCCTCGAACCTCGCTTTGAGCGCCACGACACCGTGCGCGTCAGGTTCGCCGGCTTCCTGGTAGATGCGCATGGGTTCCCCGAGCGGGTCCACGATCTCGAAGGGATCCTCGGGGTTCCAGGTGCGCCATTCGTGCATGGCCGGGTTGCGGGTGTCGAAGACGAAGCGCCCGCCGGCGACCAGGGCACGGTGGATCGCGGCGAGTGAGGCGCGGGTCGTCTCGTCGTCGAGCAGGCATTGGAAGGCATTGCCGCTCATGATCGCCAGGTCGAATTCGCCCTTCCATGAGGCTTCGGCGGCCGGGGCGAGCAGCCATTCGGCGGCGTCGGACTCGCGGGCCTGATCGAGCATGGCCGGGTCGGGGTCGAGACCGCACAAACGCCCGGCGTGGCCTTCGGAGCGGGCGCGGCTCAGGATCGTGCCGGTGCCGCACCCGACATCGAGGACGTTCTCGGCGCCCATGACGAAGTCGAGGTAGAAGGTATCGCTGACGCCCCAGGAGTTGAGGTGGTCGTAGAGCAGCGCATCCAGGGTCTCCCCGTCGACGGAACGGGGGTCGTACGCGAGTGCCATCGCGCCAGTATGGGCACTCCTTCGGTGCGCTGCAACCGCATTAGCGCAGAGCACCGCCGGGCCGATTTCGCGTAACCAGGCCCGGCGGTGCTTGTGTCTTGTCGTTGTCCCTGGGTCAGCCTGCGGCGTTGATCAGGGCGGAGAAGTCCTTGGGGGACAGGTCGAACACGGGGGAGTCCGAGTCGAGCTTCGAGTCCCGGAGGTGGAAGCCGTCATCATCGGAGCAGAGCGCGACTTCGACGCAGTCGGTGTTGTTGTCGGCGCCGCTGAGGTTGCTCTTGCGCCATGCCCGGCGGATTTCAACACAATTGGTGTCGTTGGTGGCACCACTGCGAGTGCTCTTACGCCAACCGGTCACGCCTGTCGTCATCGTGGTAGTCCTCGATCCGGGTCGCCATCTTCCACAGCATCTTGCGGATCTCATCGTAACGCGCGATTCGGGTGGGATCGTCGATGCACCAGCTAGAGTCGGCGATCTCGGTGTAGACGAACGGGGGACATGCGGCTTGGTTTTTCCCGCTCAAGTAGATGTCGAAGTTGGCAAGCCGGCCTGACACCGGCGCACGCAGAATTCGAATTGAGACTCCCGGCTTCTTCGCCCAGCGCCTGAGGTGGGCCATCTGCTTTCTGTAGATCTCCTTGGAGACCTGTCGGAGCATGAGGAGCGCGGCCTCGCCGATGAGGAAGTGGATTGTCGGGCGGTCTCCGCGTGCTGCCAGGGCTGCCGCCCGTTCCAGCTTGAACTCCCACCCGTCTTCGAGGTTCTTGTTGGTGGCCTTTGGGTCGATCGCGCGGACCACGTCGTCGTGGTACTCGCCGATCTGGAGCGGTCCCGGGATGATCAAGGCGTCGAACTTGAAGATGTCGCAGCTGTATTCCTCTGCGAGAGCGAGGAACAGCGCATTGAAGCGCATGTCGGCCTCGATCGCCTTCTCGGGATTCTTGCGAGCCTCGGCGACCTGCCTCATGTAGCCCGCGATCTCATCGCTGATGCCGCATGCCTTGGCGTACACCGCGAGTGCGTTGAGCGGGATATCGGTCCTTCCGAGTTCCCATGCTCTGATGGTGTCCTCGGATCGGTAGACGTACTCACCGACCTCTCGCTGCGACCTGCCCGATGCGACTCGGTGCTTTCTTGCCATGGTCTTGAGGAACCACCAACCCGAGTCCTCGACGATTGCCATACCTGCCCCCAGATTCGTGGATTGGCCTGAGCTGGACTATCCACTATCGCATAGGAGTGCGACTTTCGGAAATCCCGGAATGTCTATGGCCGAGTTGCGAACCCTGAGTATTACGGGTACTGATTCTCCAGGTCGTGTCCTCGCCGCCTGGGTCGCGGTGGCCGAGTCTCTCCTTGTGACCTGCGGAAACATCGCCTACATTCATGGTGTCGGGAGTTGAGCCATACAGCTTCCGATGTGGTGAGGAAAGCCCAGGGGTCGCGTCTCTCGAAAAACACGCGCGACCTCTGGGTGCACAAACTGTCGGATATTAGATAGTCCGAAATGGAGTTACTGCAATGGTCGACGCCAATCACGCCGGAAGGCTCGATCCCGGACCACTGGAGCGAGGTTCCTTTCGCGATGAATTCAGGATCTACCGGGTGCGCGCTTCGAGTGCGGACAAGCCGGATTCGTTCCAGGTTTACACGGGTGAACGCGAGGACATCGTGCTGATCGTCTCCGGCCTGAACTCCGGTGAACTCAAGGCGACTTGGGGGCCGCTCTGGCGGAGCTTCAAGCCGCACTGGAAGACCTGGTTCGAAGAGTCGGCGTTCCGGGCCTTCCACGGCGCCGGTCCGGCGACCGGTATCGCGCCGACTCGAACGCGGTGAGGTGCTGTGATGGTTGAGACCGCAGCGCCCGGAGAAGAGGGTCCGTACAACCTCCGCTCGGACGGTGAACCCGGCATCGATGGCTACCTGGGCGACTTCCGCAGGGGCCCAGCCGTGTTCACGCTGTACGAGATAGTCCCGCCATCGAGTGAGTACCCGAGGGGACCGGTCGAGTACCTGCTCGATGTGGACGACGGTGCGGGACCGCGCCTGTGCTGTCGCTTCACCGATGATCCCGAGGACCCGATCGTCTGGCGCGGCGCGTGGAACGGCGACCAGTGGTGCGACTGGATCATGGAACAAACCAGAGGGCTGATCGCCGACCCTGATTGCAGCGGGCACTAAGAACCTCTAACACATTGGGGTGCAATTACGCCGGTGAGGCTGGGGGGCTGTTACTGGTTCTCTTGGTGGATGAGCAAACCGTGGATCGTTGATGATGGCCGGAGGACAGCCTCCCGCGCCCGGACTCCTGATTGGAGGAGTTCACACCGCGGGAGACCGTCCACGACTACTGGCTCCGTGGAATCGGATTTCTAGGCGTCGCGTTGCTTGAACTGGGTCCAGGCGACGCCGATGATCAGGGCGGCGAAGACGGCGAACACGCCGCCCGAGGCCCAGCGGCCGAAGAAGTCGTAGTCCGGGGCCGCGGGACCGAACTCCGCCGCGCTGGTCAGCATCAGCTCCGACCCGGCAGTGAACGGCAGGAGCCGCACCACCGGCGCCAGCCCGTCGAGGGCCGGGACCATGGTGAGCCCGACGATCAGGGTCTCGACGATCAGCGGCATCAGGAAGATGACCACCAGTGCCGAAGGGACGCCGCGGAACAGCAGCCCCAGGCCGAGCCCGACCAGTGCGTAGATCACGTTGTAGGTCACGTATCCCAGCAGCGCCGAGCGCACCGGGTCGTCGAACAGTCCTGGCAGCTCGCCCCAGAACGCGAGCATCAGGGTCGCGTTGAGCGCGATCGACACCAGCGTGACCGCGGCCGTCAGCCCCGCGACAGTGAGGATCTTCGCCAGGATCAGGCGCGAGCGCTGCGGCAGTGCGGTCAGGGTCGGCTGGATCGTGCCGTGTCGGTATTCGTGGCCGGTGGCGAAGATACCGACCACGGCCATGAACACCGCCAGGAACGGGATCACGAAGGAGGCCCCGCCGTTAAGGCCGACGTTCAGAGAATCGGCGTTGAGCCGCTCGTCGGCGGTTCCGAAGCCGAGTGTCAGCGGGATCGCGGCTGAGGCCACCAGGCCGGAGCCGACCATCCAGTAGGTCGAGCGGAGCGTGCGCAGCCGGGTCCATTCGAATCTGAGCGCGTCAAGCATGCTGGGCACCTCCGGTGGTCGTGGCGGTCGGGACGGGTTCGCGGGCGACGAACTGCTCCGCGGCGCCGGTGGCGGACATGAACGCCTCTTCGAGCGAGGCCGAGCGGGTGGAGAGCTCCGTGAGCTCGATGCCCTCGGTGAAGGCCAGGTGGCCGACCGCGCCGATCGCCATGTCCGAGACGACGAGTTCGCCGTCGTCGCCCTTGGCGACGGTCGCGCCCTCGGCTTCGAGCGCGGAGAGGAAGGCATCGGCGGCGGGGCTGCGGACGATGACCGTGGACTGGGTGAACTCGCGGACGAAGTCGTCGACGTCGCCGTTGAAGATCATCTGACCGCGGCCGATGACGACGAGTTCGTCGGCCATGAGCTGCATCTCCGAGAGCAGGTGGCTGGAGACGAACACGGTGCGGCCCTCGGCGGCCAGCTGCTGCAGCAGGTCGCGCATCCAGTGGATGCCGTGCGGGTCCAAGCCGTTGGTGGGCTCGTCGAGCAGCAGCGTGTGCGGGTCGCCCAGCAGCGCCTGCGCGAGGCCGAGCCGCTGCGCCATGCCCAGCGAGTAGCCCTTGGGCTGCTTGCGCCTGACAGCGCCGAGGCCGACCGTCTCCAGGACCTCGTCGATCCTGGTGTCGGTGATGCCGTTGGCGGAGGCGAGCATCTTCAGGTGGTTGCGGGCCGAGCGGGTGGGGTGGAAGGGCTTGGCCTCCAGCAGGGTGCCGACGTGGTTCATCGGCCGGCGGATGTCGGTGAACCGCTCGCCGTCGAAGGTGGTCTCGCCCTCGCCGTGGTCGAGGCCGAGCATCAGCCTCATAGTGGTGGACTTTCCGGAGCCGTTGGGCCCCAGGAAGCCGGTGACGACGCCGGGGCGGACGTCGAACGACAGATCGTCCACCGCCACGGTCTTCTTGTAGCGCTTATGGAGGCCTTTCGCGGCGATCATGGTGCTCCAATCGGGAGTCTCGAACGTGATTCGGCTTCGAGTGTTTGGTCGAATGTTGTTGCGGCCCAACGTGATCAGCTGCCCAGTTTCGGGTCGGCTTAGCAGGGGACCGATGGTAGGTCCAGCGGTACCGACGGCGACGGAGGGCGAGGCAACGACGCCTGCTGACATGTCGGCGGTGGCGCCGGCCGCGGTGGTCAAGAGGCTCCGCCGGGAGGTGCCTGCGGCGAGAGGAGGCGCAGCCGATGCTGTCGTCATCGCTATGCCCTTCCATCGACTGTGAGACCGGCGATCGATCCGAAACCATCAATAGGTAGCCTAATCATAGGTTATCTAATGGTTGTCGATGGTCTCGGAATCCAAGTGATGTCAGTCACCGAGGCCGACCGGCTTACTATCGGCGGACCGCGCCGAATCGCCCGTCCCACTGTGAAAGCAGAACCACATGTCCTCTTCACCGTCCGAATCCGAGCCGCTCATCCGGCTGCTGTGGCGCGCACACCACTGGTTCCGAGCAGCCCTGACCGCTGCGTTCGAGACCCAGGAAGGCGGGGTGGCCATCAGCGAGGCACACGTGACCCTGCTGAGCCAGCTCCCGTCAGAAGGGGCGAGCATCGCCGAGTTGGCTCGGCGCTTGGGTGTCAGTGCCCCGACTGCGCACCAGTGGGTCCATGAACTTGTCGCCCTGGGCGTGGCCACAGTGGAGAGCGATCCGCGGTCAGCTCGGTCGAAGCTCGTGCGCCTCACTGCGGCTGGTGCTCGGCGCCGCTCCGAGGCGATGCAGATACTCTCCGGGCTTGAAACCGCGCTTGCCGGACGCATCGGTACGGATACCGCCATCGCGCTTCGGGCCGCGCTGGAGGAACCGTGGGGATCTCCGGAATCGGCGGCGGCGGAACTCCCCGACCGTTCTACCCGGTGACGCTGCCAGCTCGCGGACGCAGTGGTCAGTCGTTCCTTACCACCTAGAGCCCAGCCGACGCTCCTCGCGAAGCGAAGCGTCTCCAGCAGATCAGTGCCGAAGCGAGGCTGGTCAGGGCTTCATGCAGGTCGAGGCGGCGCTCCCAACGGGTGGCGAGACGCTTGAACTGATGCAGATGGGCGATCGTCCGCTCCACCACCCAGCGCAGGCTGCCGAGCCCGATGATGTCCCGGCGTTTCCGCTGCGAGATCACCGCCAGGATGCCGCGCCCCTTGAGATGGGTGCGGAACGCGGCCGAGTCGTAGCCTTTGTCCGCCAGGACCGCATCGGGTCTCGAGCGAGGACGGCCGATCCGCCCGGCGACCGGCGGAATTGTAGCGATGAGTGTCTGGGCCATGGCGATGTCGGGCACGTTGCCGCCGGTGGTGATGACCCGAAGCGGCAGGCCCGCGCCGTCGCAGACGATGTGGTGCTTCGAGCCGGGCTTGCCGCGGTCGACCGGCGAGGGGCCGACCCCCGAGCCCCCTTTCTTGGCCTTCACGTGGCTGGCGTCGATGCAAACTCGGGACCAGTCCACTTCACCGGCGGCATGCAGGTTCGCCAAGAGCAGCCGGTGGAGCGCTTCGAAGACTCCGGCCCGGCACCACTGATCCAACCGCCGCCAGCAGGTCATGCCCGAACCGAACCCGAGCTCTTACGGCAAATGCTCCCACCCGATCCCCGCATACAGCACGAACAGGACGCCCTGGAGACACAGCCGGTCAGGAATCGGCTTCGGCCCACGCCGCCCAGGCGGCCAACCGGGAAGCAGCGGCTCGATCAGCGCCCACAGCCCGTCATCAACGATCCACGGTTTGCTCACCTGCCAAGAGAATCAAGAACAGCCGGCCGGCCTCACCGGCGTGATTCCACGCCAATGTGTTAGGAGTTCTAAGGGCCGCAGGAGGACTCGTTGTCTTAGCAGCACCGCATCGCCGAGTAGCCCGGGTCAATCTTCCGGTTGCGCATCGGTCCTGACCAGTCGGCCCCAGTCCGGGTCCTCCGGAAGGGGTTCGACTTTCCAACCCTCCCCGACATCGGTTTCGAGCAAGAACACATCGTCCTCTAGCAAGGGCTCGAGCCCGATACTTACACCGCCTGCCTCGAACGCATCCATGATGTCGGTGGGTGGTTTGCCAGAAGGAGGATGGTCCGGGGTCCAATACCGCAGCAAGCGCACGGACATGCGGTGGGCACTTGCTCCGGACAGGAAGGAGGCTTTGAAATCTGCGACGCGTTCAAATTGGGCCCAGTCGAAAGAAGTGAACCCGCAGAACCTCGTTCCTGTGAACTCGGCATAGTCGATAAACATGGCCGCGCCGAATCGCACTTGCTTGAGAAACGTCGTGTCGGCGAAGTACGCGCGTTCGTTGAAGATTGCGGAGTTGAACCAGGCTTCGCCTTCGAATGTCGCGCCGTTGAAGCTAGGGGACCTGGTGAAGGTGGTTTGCACGAAACGCGTCTTGCCCGCAAACGTCGCCCCGGCGAAGAGTGCGCGCTCGAGCCGACAGTTGCTGAAGTTGATGCGGTCGAGGTATGCCCCACTGAGGTGGATGCGGCGGTGCTTCCAGTACTGCCCCTTGCCGAACTTCGGGTTGAGGTGGCGTTGCAGGATCTCTTGGGCCAGCATGCGAACCGTTCCTTCCATCTCGGCTGCACGGTCCTCGGCCGGGGGCGGGCCCACCGGCTCGAATCCGCGCGATTCCCGCCCGTTCCCTTTGTCTCGTTTGGGAGGGGCATAGGGCAGGCGCAGGTAGGCGCAGATCTCGTCCAGCACGATCTGCCTTAGTTCCTCGTGCTGTTCGCCGAGTCGCTCCAGGTTGTGGAGTCCGCCGATCCGCACCGTCGGTTTGTCGGAACCCAACTGCTCGACCGCCTTGATGCGGAGCTCGGTGATGCGCTGCTGGGTCGCGTCGTACTCGTTGTGCTGCTGCCGCCGGAATCCCAGCACCAGGGCCGCCAGGCCGCCGACGCCCGCGCCGACCGCGAGCATGTTCCGCAGCGACTCCACGCGCAGGCGGGTCAGCTCCAGCTCGGTCTCGATCGAGTTGTCGGCATTGACCGCATCGACCTGCGCCGCTTGGAGGTCGTAGAACCACCACCCGCCCAGCACGATCGAGACGAGCACCAGTGGCAACGCCCATCCGCTGATCGGCCGGGGCCCACGCGGCGGATCGTCGCGCACCAGGGGCGATGAGGATCCGGTCTGGCTGAACCGTCGTCGGACCGCACTCGCCACACGCGCCAACGAATCACGGACGGAACGGAGGAGGGGCATGGCCCGAGCATAGGGGAATCGGCCCCGCCCCGCATGGCACGGCGACCGGGCAGAATCCTTAAGGGGCAACAGCAGACCGGGCCGGAACCGGCTCTGCGGGCACCGAGTCCGCGGGGACCGGATCGGCCGGGACCGGTCGCCGCCGCCCGGGTTTCCCGCGACCAGTTTTCCTGAGTGCCAGCGTCACACCGACCGCCGTCACCGCCAGTCCGAGCCAGGTGGCGGCGCCGATGCTGGTGCCGAACATCGCCCACGCCCACAGCATCGTCACCGGCGGCGTGAAGTACAGCAGGGTGGCCGCCGCCGTGGCACCGTTGCGGCGCACCACGATCCAGTAGGTGCCGTACCCGCCGATCCCCGCCAGGATCGTCACCCAGGCGACCGCACCCCAGAACTGGGGCGTCGGCACCGGCGCGAACTGCCCGGCCGATGCCGAGATCGCCGCGAACGCCGTTGCGGTGGTGGTGAACTGGACCGCCAGCGCGTCGAGCGGTCCCAGGCTCCGCGGCCGCAGCCGCCGCTCCAGGATGGTGGCCGAGACCAGACTCAGCATGGCCGCCAAGGGAAGCACGTAGGCCCACGGCGAGGCGGTGCCGCCCGTGTAGTCGTCCGAGACGACCAGCGCGACCCCGGCGAACCCGATGGCGAGCCCGCCGATCTGGGCGGCCCGCATGGTCTGGCCGAGCGCGAGGAATGCGGCGGCGGCGGTGACCAGGGGTTGGAGGCTCGCAATGAGCGCGGTGGTGCCTGGCGAGACGCCGAGCTCGCTGGCCATGACGACCCCGTAGAGGTAGCCGACCTGGGCGAGGAGTCCGATGACGACGTGGACGGCGACGTCGCGGGCCTTGAAGTGCTTGCGGCGCCACAGGATCCATGCGATGGCGGGTGCCGCGAGGAGCAGGAAGCGCCAGTTGAGGACGGTCAGTGCCGGGGCCTGGCGGGTGGCGAGCTCGGCGCCGATGAAGCCCGAGCTCCACAGGACGACGAAGGCGCCGGCGAACAGCCGGTCGGTTGGCCGCATGGTGACCGCCTCTCCAAAAGTAAACAGGTCGGTCTACTACCGTAGCTATACAGGGCGGTATACTTCCAGTGGAATTTTCGGAGGGAGCCGTCATGACGACCGACACGGAGCAGCCGCGCCTGACCCGCGCCGCCCGCCGCGTCCTGGACACCGCCAGCGAGCTGTTCTACCACCAGGGCATCAACTCGGTCGGCGTCGACCGCATCGCCGCCGAGGCCGGGGTCACCAAGAAGACCATCTACGACCGCTTCGGCTCGAAGGACAACCTCGTCATGGCCTACCTGCGCGCCCGCGACGTGCGCTGGCGGGTCGTGGTCGAACGCCACATCGACGCCGCACCCGACCCGCGCGGCGCCGTCCTGGCCGTCTTCGACTCCCTGACCGAATGGCGCGCCACCGAGGGCGACCGCGGCTGCGCCATGATCAATGCCCGAGCCGAAATCTCCGGACCGGACCACCCGGCACATGCGCTGGCGGCGGACCAGAAGCGCTGGCTCATGGGCCGTTTCGCCGAACTGATCGAGTCGGCGGGCCTGCTCGAGGTTGGGTCCGAGACCGAAGTCAAAGCCGAAGTCAAAGCCGAAATCCAGGACACGGCGCTTGAATTGCTCCTGCTCCACGAAGGCGCGGTCGTCATGAGCGATGTCGGCCAATTCGGGAACGCGGTCGCCATCGCAAGGAAGGCAGCGGGCCGCCTACTCAGCCCGTGAGCCCGTAGACAGAGCGCGACCAGTAGGCGGCAGCGACAGGACCGTCGCTGCCGCGCTGCCTAAATGTCCCAATGCCGTTCGGTTGGTGCGGCGGTTCGTGCCGGCCAGCGTTTCCGTTGCGGTTCAGGCGGTCAGCGATGGAGCGGTGGCAATGCGGTTGCCGGTGCGTCGCCGGGGTCGGCCGGTCGTCGGTTGGGGTTCGGGCCTTCAACGATGGAGTGGTGTAGGGACCGCCCTGGGTGCGTTGCCGAGGTCGGGCCGGAAGGCGTTGCGGCGGGGCCAGGCTCGGCGGAGCGGCGGCCCGGCCGGGGCCGGTGGCCTCGGCTGCCGGGCCGTCCGTGCGGGGCTGTCGGCGGGGGCAGT
>NZ_STGY01000049.1:0-370 GCF_004912275.1 Glycomyces buryatensis | reverse complement strand
GCCGTCGAGCTCGAGCTCGGGTCCGTCATGGTCGGCATGGCTGTCATGGTCGTCTTGCCTCCCTTCCCTTCCCGTGTCTCGCTTCGGGCATCACACATCGGCTTCTCGGCCCTCGGTCTTCGTGCCTGTCGGTCGTGCGCTTCCCGGTGAGGGGCTTCGCGTCTTCCGCCGGGCCGTTCCGGCCAGACGAAGTCCCTGAGGAGCGTTCCGCTGACCGGTCCGTTCCGCTGACCGGTCCGTTCCAGTGGAACGTTGCCGTTCAACGAGCGTCCCGCTCACCGGCAGGTTCGGTCGAGCGCGGCCCCGCTATCGGGGCGTGCTCACCGGCCGGTCCGGTCGTGTCCTGGTCGCTTCGGTCCCGTGTCCCGTC
>NZ_STGY01000023.1 GCF_004912275.1 Glycomyces buryatensis | reverse complement strand
CGCGATCCGAAGGCCTACAACGTCGAATACGCCTACTCGTGTATGGGCTTTGAGATCGCCGCCGGAGTCGGCACCAAAATGGCCGCGCCCGACCGCGAGGTCGTGGTCCTGGTCGGCGACGGCTCGTACCTGATGCTCTCCTCCGAGATCACGACCATGATCTCCGAGGGCCTCAAGGTGATCATCGTGATCGTCCAAAACCACGGCTTCGCCTCGATCGGGTCGCTTTCGGAGTCCCTGGGTTCCCAGCATTTCGGCACCAAGTACCGGTACCGCGACGACGAATCCGGGCTGCTCGACGGCGAGGTGCTGCCGGTGGATCTGGCGGCGAACGCCGCCAGTCTCGGCGCCGAGGTCATACGCGCGAGTGGGGTAGCCGAGTTCCGCGAAGCGATGGTCAAGGCCAAGGCCAATACCCGCACCACCGTCGTCCACATCGACACCGACCTCGAAGGACCGAACCCTCCCGGCAGCGCCTGGTGGGACGTGCCCGTCAGCCAGGCGTCTGAACTGGATTCGACCCGTCAGGCCTACCAGACCTACTCCGATCACCAGCGCGAACAGCGCCACTACCTCTAGGGGGATCAGCA
>NZ_STGY01000055.1 GCF_004912275.1 Glycomyces buryatensis | reverse complement strand
CCAGCAGACCGCCACCGAGTCAAGCGGACCCCGTCTGTCGCTGATCCGTCTGAACCCTGGCGTGTCGATACCAAGAGGTGTACATTTCCTAGTACATCATGAGGAGGTGAATGTGAAGACCATATCTTTCTCCCAGTCAAGAGCCGAATACGCGAAGACCCTCGACACGGTCATCAACGACCGCGAAGAGGTGATCGTGACCCGTTCCGGGCACGACCCCGTCGTCATCGTCGCGCTCGACGAGTACGAATCGCTCAAAGAAACGGCCTACCTCCTCAAGAGCCCGGCGAACGCCCGTCGACTGTTCGACGCCATGGAGCGAATGGAGCGCGGCGGCGGGATCGAGCGGGACCTGATAGAAGAATGAAGCTGAGCTGGGACGAAGCGGCCTGGGAAGACTACCTTCACTGGCAGAACGAAGACCGCAAGATCCTCAAGCGGATCAACTTGCTCATCAAGGACATCCAGCGCAACGGCAACGAGGGGATCGGGAGACCCGAGCCGCTTCGACACGGCTTCCACGGTTACTGGTCTCGGCGCATCACCGCCGAACACCGCCTGATCTACAAGGTCGAGAACGAGGAGGTCCGCGTCATTCAATGCCGTTACCACTACTACGACGACTGACGTCCAGACCACGACGAGTTGAGGGAGGCCGCTGCGCGGCCTCCCCTTCACCGCTCACCGGACCGCCTGGGGGCCAATCCGTCTCGGAACCGATCCCTAATCGGGCGCCCGCACGAACAAGCCGGGGACCGTGAGAGTTGTTCCTGTCTGGCACCATGGGGCGCGTGAAGCTCATTGTCAAGATCATCGTTACCGGGGCGGCGTTCTGGATCGCCTCGTGGCTGCTTTCGGGCATCCAGATCGGGACGTCCACCGACTCGGCCGCCGACCGGATTCTCACGCTCGGGGTCATCGCGGTGATCTTCGGGATCGTCAACGCAGTGCTCAAGCCGATTATCAAGGGTCTGGGCTGCGGGTTCTACGTCCTCACACTGGGGCTGTTCGCGCTCATCGTCAATGCGGCGCTGTTCCTGCTCGTCGCGTGGATCGCCGGGCTGTTCGATCTGGTGTTCAGCGTCGACAACTTCGGATGGGCGATCCTCGGCTCGCTCGTGGTCACGATCGCCGGCGGGGTCATCAACCTGGTCCTCCCCGATCGCGTCGTAGAGGGACGCCGGGACGGCAACCGCCAATAACGCCGAGCGGCGTCAGGACCGCAACCGCCAGTAACCCGAATACGAAACCTCAGCCACAAGGGCCCAGATACGAAGCAGGGGATGCCGCGTCACGACATCCCCTGCTTCGTTCTTCTCCGCTCTGCCTAGAGCTGCTTCGCTTCCTATGGCTCTCGCGTCTGCGTGTCGCCGAAGTGGAGGTCGTCGGGGACCGCCGGACCGCCTGGGGCCTCGCGGCTGATCCTCAAGAACTCCAGGTGCCGCTCGTAGTGGTCGAGAATGTCGCCGATGAGCTGCTGCTCCGTATAACCCATGACGTCATACCCCTGGTTGCCCTCGTTGAGGTAGACCTCCAGCCGCCAGTACTCCTCGCTCTCGGAGATCCGGTTCAGGGCGAAGCCCGGGACCTGCGCCGACTCGGCCCAGATCGCATACGAGAAGTGCTCCTCGGTGCCCATGTCCACCTGGAGTTCCAGGTACGGAATCCCGGTCTCGACGGCGATGTCCTCCACGACGTTCGTCCCGCAGCCCTGCTCGTCGAGTTCAGTCGCGACCTGTGTGAACGCCGCCTTGGCCGGGCCGTCGACGTAGCGGGTGACCTGCTTGCGGCCCGGGAAGCTGGAGGCGCGGCTGATGCGCTGGCGCCACGAGCGCACGCCCGTCTTCGAGTCCAGGTTCGACCGTTCGGACAGCGACCCCGGCAGCGCGGTCCGCAGCGCCTGCGCCCGGTAGGTCTCCACCCGCAGCGCCCTCCACAATCCGAAGCCCACCAGGTACATCACGAAGGAGAACGGCAGCCCCATGATGATCGTCGCGCCCTGCAAAGCCGTAATGCCACCGACGGTCAGCATCGCCAAGGTGATGACGCCGAGCAGCACCGACCAGTAGATGCGCTGCCAGCGGTCGGCGTCCTTGGTCGGGTCGTCCATCTTGGAGGTGAAGTTGCCCAGCACGATCGCCCCGGAGTCGGCCGAGGTGACGTAGAAGAGCAGCCCGACGAACGTGGCCAGCCCGGCGATGAACGTGACGCCCGGGTACTGGTCGAGCAGCGTGTAGAAGCCTTGCTCGGGCAGGGCGATGGTGTTCGCGCCGAACCCTTCGGGATCGTCCACCGCCCGGTCGATCGCGGCATTGCCGAACACCGCCAGGAACAGCAGCGTGAACAGGAACGGGATCACCATGGTCGCCGCCACGAACTGCCGGATGGTGCGGCCGCGGCTGATCTTGGCGAGGAACAGGCCCACGAACGGCGCCCACGCGACCCACCACGCCCAGAAGAACAGCGTCCAGGTGTTCAGCCACTCGGTCGGCTGGTCGTAGCCGAAGGTGTCCATCGTCAGGAACGGGAACCGCGAGACGTAGTCGCCGACATTGAGCACCAGCTTGTTCATCGTCTCGGCGAAACCCTCGACGATCATCACGTACAGGACCATGCCGATCGCGAGGACCACGTTGATCTCGGAGAGGATCCGGATGCCCTTGTCGATGCCCGACACGGCCGACGCGGTCGCCATGACGACCGCGACGGCGATCAGGGCGATCTGCCAGGCCTGGGTCTGCGGCACGCCGAACAGGAAGTTCAGGCCGAAGTTCAGCTGGGCGACGCCGATGCCGAGGCTAACTGCCACCCCGAAGACGGTGCCGAGCACCGCCGCGATGTCGACCGCGTCGCCGATCGGGCCGTGGATGCGCTTCCCGAAGATCGGGTAGAGGGCCGAGCGGATCGTCAGCGGCAGCCGGTAGCGGAACGCGAAGAACGCCAGCGCCAGGCCCATGAGGGTGTACATGGCCCAGCCGGTGATGCCGTAGTGGAACAGCGTCCACACGATGGCCTGGCGGGCGGCCTCGACGGTGCCCCCGTCGCCGACGGGCGGCTGGAGGAACTGGGTGACCGGTTCGGCCACCGAGTAGAACATCAGGTCGATGCCGATGCCGGCGGCGAAGAGCATTGCCGCCCAGGCGAACACCGAGAAGTCGGGTTTGGCGTGGTCGGGTCCGAGCTTGACCTTTCCGTAGCGGGAGGCGGCCAGCGCGATCACGAACACGACCACGAGGGTGCCGGTGAGGAAGTAGTACCAGCCGAAGTACTCCGAGACCCAGGCGACGACCTGCCACAGGACGTCGCCCGCGCCGACGGGGTCGATCATCGCCCAGGCGCTGACGGCGACGATGAGGGCGGAGGAGGTGAAGAAGACGACCGGGTTGAGCCGGTTCTTCCCCCCGGCCCCGGTCTCGGATTCTTGGGGGGCGGCGGTGCTCAGCGCCCCCTCCATCGGGTTCGGGCCGTTGCGGTCGTCGGGCACGGTCGCTCCTTATTCGGATTCGGGGGAGGTTTCGGCACGGTAGTAGGGAACTTTTGCGGGCGGGAGCGGCGTATTGCCGAGGATGAGGTCGGCCGATTTCTCGGCGAGCATCATCACGGGCGCGTAGATATTGCCGTTGGTCAGATAGGGCATGGCGGAGGCGTCGACGACGCGCAGGCCCTCGAGGCCGTGGACCTTCATGCTCAGCGGGTCGATGACGGCGTCGTCTCCGGTGCCCATCTTCGCGGTGCAGGACGGGTGGTAGGCGGTCTCGGCGTCGCGGGCGACCCAGTCGAGGATGTCCTCATCGGACTCCACTGCGGCGCCGGGCGAGAGCTCGCCGTCGTCGAAGTCCTTGAACGCGGGCTGGGAGAGGATGTCGCGGCCGACGCGAATGGCCTCGATCCACTCCTTGCGGTCGTTGGGCGTCGACAGGTAGTTGAACCGCAGCGCGGGCTTCTGCTTCGGGTCGGCCGACTTGATCAAGACGCTGCCGCGCACATCGGAGTACATTGGTCCGATGTGGATCTGGTAGCCGTGTTTCGCGTCGACCTTGGTGCCGTCGTAGCGGACGGCGATCGGCAGGAAGTGGAACATGAGGTTCGGGTACTCGACCTCGTCGTTGCCTCGCACGAACCCGCCGGCCTCGAAGTGGTTGGTGGAGGCCGGGCCCCGCTGGCCGAGGAGCCACTGCAATCCGATGCGCGGGTAGTGGATCGGGTTGTAGATCGGGTTGTAGCTCACCGGCTGCGAGCAGGCGTGCTGGATGTACACCTCCAGGTGGTCCTGGAGGTTCGCCCCGACGCCGGGCAGGTCGTGGCGGGGCTTTACGCCCACCGACTTCAGGTGCTCGGGGTCGCCGATGCCCGACAGCTGCATCAGCTGCGGGGTATTGATCGCCCCGCCCGCGAGGATGACCTCACCGGCCAGGACGGTGTGCGTGATCCCGGCCTGCCGGTACTGGACGCCGACGGCCTTCTTCCCCTTGAGGAGGACCTTCGTCGTCAACGCCAGGGTCCTCAGCGTCAGGTTCTGGCGGTGCTTCACCGGGTGGTAGTAGGCGCGGGCCGAGGAGAACCGCTTCCCGTTCTTGATATTGCGGTCGAAGTGGGCGAAGCCCTCCTGCTGGTAGCCGTTGACGTCGGCGGTGATCGGGTAGCCGGCCTCCTGGGCGGCATGCAGGAACGCCTTGAACAGCGGGTTCGCCGCCGGTCCGCGTTCGAGCCAGAGCGGTCCCTCGTCGCCGCGCCAGTCGCTGGCCCCGGCGGTGAGGTTCTCCATCTTCTTGAAGTAGGGCAGGCAGTGCTCGTAGTCCCAGGTCTCCATGCCCGGATCGGCGGCCCAGCGCTCGAGGTCCATCGGGTTGCCGCGCTGGAAGATCATGCCGTTGATCGAGGAGGAGCCGCCGAGGACCTTGCCGCGGCCGTGGGAGACGCGCCGCCCGCCCATGTGGGGCTCGGGCTCGGACTCGTAGCGCCAGTCGTAGAGCGGGTTGCCGATGATCTGGGTGAGCGCGGCCGGCATGTGGATGAAGATGTCCCAGATCCAGTCCGTGCGGCCGGCCTCCAGGACGAGGACGGTGTTCGTCGGGTCCGCGGAGAGCCGATTGGCGAGCACGCAGCCGGCCGATCCGCCGCCGACGATGATGTAGTCGTACTTCTGGACTGCCATGACTACTGCTCCTGCCGGTTGAACCAGCGCATCGGCGCGGGATCGGTGTTCTGCCAGATGTGCTTGGACTCGCGGTACTCCTCCAGCCCCGTCGGGCCGAGTTCGCGGCCGATACCGGACTTGCCGAAGCCGCCCCATTCGGCTTGCGGCACATACGGGTGGTAGTCGTTGATCCACACCGTGCCGTGGCGCAGGCGCTGGGCGACGCGCTGGCCGCGCCCGGCGTCGGCGGTCCACACGGCCCCGGCCAGGCCGAACTCGGTGTCGTTGGCGAGGAAGACTGCCTCGTCCTCGGACACGAACGTCTCGACCGAGAGCACCGGCCCGAAGACCTCCTCGCGGACGATGGTCATGGTGCGGTCGCAGCGGTCGAAGATGGTCGGTTCCAGGAAGAACCCGTCGGCCAGCGCCGGGTCGTCGGGTCGCTTCCCGCCGCAGCGCAGGAGGGCGCCCTCGTCCTTGGCGGTCTGGATGTAGCGCTCGACTTTGGCGCGGTGGGCCTCGGAGACGAGCGGGCCGACCTCGACGCCCTCGTCCTGGCCGCGGCCGAGCTTGATCCGGGCGGCGCGGCGGGCGAGTTCGTCCACGAAGCGGTCGTGGAGGTTCTCCTGGATGATGAGGCGGGCCCCGGCGGAGCAGACCTGTCCGGAGTGGAAGAACACGGCGTTGAGGGCGTAGTCGACGGCGGAGTCGAAGTCGGCGTCGTCGAAGACGACGTTGGGGTTCTTGCCGCCGAGTTCGAGCGCGACGTTCTTGACGTCGGCGGCGCAGGTGGCCATGATCCGCTTGCCGGTTTCGAGGCCGCCGGTGAAGGAGACCATGTCGACGCCGGGATGCTCGGTCATGGGCGCCCCGGTGCCGGCGCCGTCGCCGAGGAGCAGGTTGAGCACGCCCGCGGGCAGGCCGGTGGCGGCGATGATGCGCACCAATTCGATCGTGGCGAGAGGCGTCACTTCGGACGGTTTGATGACGCAGGTGTTTCCGGCGGCGAGGGCCGGGGCGAGCTTCCAGGACATCTGGAGCAGCGGGTAGTTCCAGGGGGCGATGAGCGCGCAGACCCCGATGGGTTCGTAGACGATGCGGCTGATGGCGCCCTTGACGCCGGTGTCGACCACGCGCCCTTCGTCCTTGCCGGCGGTGTCGGCGTAGTAGTCGAACACGGCGGTGATGTCGTCGACGTCGGTCTCGGCTTCGGCGATGGTCTTGCCGGTGTCGAGCGATTCGATGCGGGCGAGGTCTTCGCGATTGGTGCGGAGGCCGTCGACGATGGCCCGCAGGGCCGTCGCGCGTTCGCCCGCGGTGGTGGTGCGCCACGGGCCGTCATCGAAGGCGCGGCGGGCGGCGCCGACGGCATCGTCGACATCGGACTTTCCGGCCTCATCGACGTGGGCGAGCACACTGCCGTCGGCCGGGTCGAGCACGTCGCGGGTCCCGCCGTCGGCCGCACCGGTCCAGCTTCCATTGATGTACAGGTCTGCCATGTGTTTCAGTCTCTCGATTCCGCCTGCGTTTATGGGCAAAACGCATGGAACCGTAGCAGACTAATGCGGCTAATGCTCACGTTAAGTGTTACAGGGAGGGGTCATTCATGGCCGGGCCGACCGGATGTCGGCAGTCGGGGGTGCCTGAACACCTCCTGGTGGACCGGATGTCGACCGTCAGGAGTGTTTGAACACCTCCTAGCGGACCTGTCGGCTGTCGGGGACGCCTGGACGCTTCCTAGAGCAGCGGCTGCATCTCCACTGCGGCGCGGCGCATTCGCTTGGTGAGCACCGGCCAGAAGCGTCCGATGTCCTCAAGTGGCATGGCTGCGGCCAGGACGATGCGCTCGCCGGGATCCTCGTCGTCGCGCACGACGACCGCGGCGCAGCCGACGCCCTCCTGGAACTGGCCCATCTCGGCGTACACCCCGGACTCGCCGTAGACCATGAGGTCCTGCTCCAGCAGGTCCGGCTCGGTCAGCGTGCGGCCGGTGAACTTGCGCATCCCCATGGACTTGAGGAAGCCCGAACGCTCGTGCGGACGCAGCGTCGACAGCAGGGCCTTGCCGAGGGCGGTGGCGTGGGCGCCGTCGTCGAAGCCGACGATGAGGTCTTCCACGTGCGGGCTGCGGTTGCCCTCGGTCACGGAGGTGACCGCGGGGCGGCCCTCCACGAATCTGGCCACAAAGGTGGTGTAGCCGGTCTCGGTGGCCATGCGGCGCATGAACTCTCCGCAATTGCGCGGCCCGGCCATGGCGTGGGTGAGTTCGTTGTAGCGGTCGGAGACCTCCAGGCCGAGGGCGTAGCGGCCCATGGCGTCGCGACGCAGGTAGCGCTCGTAGACGAGGGTGCGCAGGAGGTTGTAGGCGGTGGCCCGGTTCAGGCCGCATTCGAATGCGATGCGCTGGGCCGACACCCCACCTGAGTGAGCGCCCACGTACTCCATGATGCGCAGTGCCCGCTGCACACTCTGGATCATCTTCGTCGGTTCGTTCTGAGTCAGGGGTTGAATGCCGCCTTGACTGGCCGACTTACCCTCTGGCTGCCGCTGGTCCACCATGCCGCCGCTCCATTTGACTACCGTTGACCTGGCGCGCTTCCTGGAAAGCGGAGACCTGGAAGTCGCGTCGCGGCCGAGAATCTAACTATATAAACAACCGCCTGTTGCGTCACCCTCTCGTACAGGGCAGTATCTAACTGTCAGCACCGTTCGAAACTCGGCTCAGCCGGGAAGCGAACAGGCCGCAGCGACGGCGTCGAGTCCCCACCAACTTCCTCGCCGTCGCTGCGGCCGCTCTAATTGAATAACCACAGCGCGGCGGCCCTCCCACCAGGGCCGTCGCGTTTTGGCGTGTGCCGTGGATGGCGCGGCCGGCGAGACGACCCCGCCTGGCGCCGAAGAATCGCGACATACTGTGACTATTGCGCTCCAGTACGACCAGACCCACACTCGCACGCGGCGTGTCGCGGAGTCAAGCCCTGTTCACCCGATTTCGTGACGCACAATGATCATCTTCTATGTTGAAGTTTCAGGATCTGGGAGCCCCTCACGGCTTGGAGTACGGTTGCCAACGTGCCAGCCACCGCTCTCACCGCCGCCCCGAAGACCTCCACGACGTTCTTGAGTGCCTTGTGCGTCAACGTGGCCGCGGTCGTCCCCGTGTTCCTGTTCGGCGGGCTGGCGGTGCAGATCTCCGGCGAGCTCGGCATGAGCATCGGCGCCATCGGTCTCACGTCCGGCCTCTACTTCGCCGTCAGCGCACTGACGACGATCCCGGCCGGGGCCTTGGTGGAGCGCTTCGGGGCCGTGGCGACCTCGCGCGCGGCAGTCCTGAATGTGGTGGTGGCGCTGCTGGCCGTCGCGGGGTTCGCCCACGACACGACCACGCTCATCGTGCTGCTGCTGTTGGCCGCCCCGGCCAATGGGCTCGGGCAGCTGTCGTCGAACTCGATCCTCTCGGACTGGGCGCCGCTGCGCCGCAAGGGGCTCATGTTCGGCGCCAAGCAGGCCTCGGTCCCGCTGTGCACGATGCTGTCCGGTCTCGCCGTCCCCGTCATCGCCCTGACGCTGGGCTGGCGCTGGGGCTTCGTCGCCGGGGCGGTGCTGGCGCTCATGGCGATCATCCCGCTCCACGGCCTCGGCCGCATCGAGACTCCGCCGAAGCAGGGCAAGGGCCGCGCATTCGACCGGGGCCTGCTGCTGTTCGCCGCCGCGACCTGCCTGGGTGCGTCGGCGGCCACGCCGCTCGGCTCCTACCTCACCACCTACGCGGTCCAGATGGGCACGTCGGAGTCCTTCGCCGGGCTGAACCTGACCATCGGCGGGCTCGCGGGGGTCATCGCCCGCACCGGGTTCGGCGGCCTGGGCGACCTCCGGCAGGGCAAGGCCGGGGGCGAGTTCGGCATCATCGTCGGGATGCTCATCGGCGGCATGGCCGGGATTGTCGCGATCATGGCCGGAGTGCCGTGGCTGCTGATGGTGGGCACCGCGGCCGCGTTCTCGCTCGGCTGGGCCTGGCCGGGCCTGATGAACTTCGCCGTCACCAAGCGCTACCCGCACGCGCCCGCCGCGGCCACCTCGATCACCCAGACCGGCGTGTTCGCGGGCGGCACGATCGGCCCGATCGCCTTCGGCCTCATCGTCGAGCACTCCGGGTGGACGGCCGGGTGGAGCGTCGTCATCTGCTGCATGGCCGCGGCGATCGGATTCCTCCTGACGGGCGTCCGCGCCACCGCCAAATCCGCCGCCGATTCAAGCGCAGGCTCCGCTGTCAATTCAGCCGCGGGCTCCTCCGTCAATGCCGCCTCATGACGTCCAATGCGATCGGCGGACCGCGATGCGGCGCTGGGACGCAGGCGACTGCCCTTTCCCGCCCTGTGCCCGATTACCACCCCACACGATAAGGTGAGCCTGTGGTGACCACCGGAAGCGCCCAGACCGCGCTGAGCTTTACCGACGCGGCCTTCGCCGACCAGATGCGCGAGTCGCTCGACGCTGTCGAGGAGCGGCTGCTCAAGGCCGTCGACACGGACCAGCCACTGCTGCGCCAGTCCGGCGCCCACCTCATTCACGCCGGCGGGAAGCGCTTCCGCCCCATGCTGACCCTCGCCTGCTCCCACCTGGGCGACCCGGGCCGGCCGGGCATCATCGACTCCGCCGTGGCGCTCGAACTGACGCATCTGGCGACGCTGTACCACGACGACGTCATGGACGAGGCCGCCGTGCGTCGCGGCGCCCCCTCGGCGAATGCCCGCTGGGACAACTCGATCGCGATCCTCACCGGGGACTACCTGTTCAGCCAGGCCGCGCAGATCATGTCCGACCTCGGCCCCGAGGCGGTGCGGGTGCAGGCGGCGACGTTCGCGCGGCTGGTTCGCGGCCAGATCAACGAGACGGTCCGGCGTCCCGACGGGATCGACCCCGTCGAATGGCACCTGGACATCCTCTCGGAGAAGACCGGCTCGCTCATCGCCACCAGCGCGAAGTTCGGCGCCTGGTTCGCCGGAGCGCCGCCCGAGACCGTCGCGATCGCCGAGGAGTTCGGCGAAGTCATCGGCGTGGCCTTCCAGATCGCCGACGACATCATCGACATCGCCTCCGACACCTCGGGCAAGACCCCCGGCACCGACCTCCTCGAAGGCGTCCCGACCCTCCCGATCATCTACGCCCTCGCCGGCACCGACCCGTCGGAGGAGCGCCTGCGCGAACTCGTCTCCGGCCCGGTGGCCGAGGAGGACCTCGCCGAAGCCCTTGCGCTGCTTCGCGCCTCCACGGCGATCGACCAGGCGCGAGCGACCCTGGAGCAGTACGGCCGGCGGGCCCACGACCTGGCCCAGGCCCTCCCCCAGGGCCCGGCCAGCGCGGCCCTGATCGACATCTGCGACTACATGCTCGAACGAGAGGCCTGACGCGGTTTCCGGATAGACCTGCCATAATCGGTCGTGCGTATATACCAACGCACGGGTGACCGAGGAGGCGACGATGGCGATGACCCTCGAACGCAAGGAAACCGACACCGACGCCTACGATGGGGCGGAACGGGAGTTTCGCGAGCAACTGACCATCGCGGATGAAGTGGAAGCTCCCCACCACAATGTCGAGGTCTTCGGGGGGAAAATCGTCGTGTCGCCGTGGTCGAGGTGGACTTACGCCAAGCCGATGGAATCCATGCTTGAGCAGCTCCGGCGCCATGCGCCCGAAGGTTACTCCGCCCGAGAGGCGCCGTTCAAGTTCATCTTCCCTGCGATGCACGGGGCACTTGGCCCAGACCTCTATGTCGTGGACCTCGACATGGCGGAGAACGACACGCCTTTCGCTCCAAGCGAATCACTCGTACTGGTCGGCGAGTTCACCTCGCCGTCGACCCGCCGCGATGACCTGACCTCGAAACTCGACATCTATGGTCGCTCGGATGTTCCCGTCTACCTTCTCTTCGACATGAAGAAGCGGGAACTGACGGTATACTCCGACCCGTCTGAGCGGGGCTACCAGACCCACACGACGGTCCTTTTCGGCAAGCCCGTGACGGTTCCAGCACCGTTCGACTTCGAGCTCGACACATCGGCCTTCACCGACTGACCGCCTGTCCAGCTCAGAGCGGCACGCCCGCTTCGAGGTGGGTGAGGCAGCGGTCCATGTAGTCCAGCAGGTTGCCTTGACCGCCCTTCTCGCTCCAAGCGGTGATCGCGGTGACCCAGGCGGCCACCAGCGTCGCGGCGAAGTTCCGGACCTCCAGGTCGGCGGGGTCGCGGCCGGCCCGGGCGGCCACCAGGTCGCAGATCATCCGCTCGGTGGCGACCGTCTGCCGGATCTGCCGGGCCTGCAACGCCGGCACGGAGTAGATCAGTTCGACGCGGTGGTGGATGCGCTGCATGTCCTCGGCGGTGAACTGTCCGAACAGCTCGGTGAGGGTGGCGCGGAGCGCGTCGATGGGTGCGACGCCCTCCGGTTGGGATTGGAAGACGCCGATGATCATCGGGTCGTACTCGTCCTGGACGACCACGTCCTCTTTGGTCGGGAAGTAGCGGTAGAAGGTGGAGGGGGAGACCCCTGCGGCCGCCGCGATCTGCTCGATCGTCGTCGCGTCGTAGCCCTGTTCGTCGAACAGCCGCATGGCCTCCTCCTGGACCCGGTGAAGGGTCTCGATCTTCTTTCGCTCACGCAGTCCGGGACGGCTCATGTTGTGATTGTGCCTCGTCCGCCTCCACCGTCCTCGGGAACCTGAGTCCGGCGGCGATCTTCACCGCCCCGGTGAGGATGGCGCAGGCGAGGAAGACCACGACCATGGCGTCGGTGAACGCGGCGTTCGCGGCCGCGGCGACCTCGGGCAGACCGAGCTGATCGGCGACGGCGGCGGCTCCCGCGACGGAGTCCTCGGCCGGACCGGCGGCCTCGGGAGGGAGGCCGGACACGTCGAGCTCGGAGCGGTAGACCGAGGAGGCGATCGAGCCGAGCACGGCGACGCCGATCGCGCCGCCGGTCTGACGCATCGTCTGCATCAGGGCCGAGCCGGTGGCGGCGCTGTCGGGCGGGAGGGACCCGAGGACCGCGTCCGTTGCCGGGACCATGGACAAACCGAGCCCGGCGCCGACGACGGCGAGCCAGGTCCCGGCCAGGGCGTACCCCGAGTCGGGACTGGTGAACAGCGCGATCAGGCAGCCCGCCGCGAGCAGTCCGAGGCCGCACGTGATGGTGAACCGGTAGCCCCAGCGCCCGGCCATGCGCTCCGACGCGAGGCCGCCGCACAGCAGTCCGCCGATCATCGGCAGCAGGCGCAGGCCGGCGCCGAAGGCGGTGTTGCCCTCCACGATCTGGAGGTACTGCGGCACCAGGAACAGCGAGCCCATCAGCACCAGCGAGGCGGCGGTGACCACGATCGAGCCCCACAGGAACGCCCGGTTCCGGAACAGCCCCAGGTCCACCATCGGCTCGGCCGAACGCAGCTGGCTGACCACGAACAGCGCCACCAGGGCCAGGCCGCCGATCCCGCCGATGAGGGTGTGCGCGGAGGTCCAGCCGTGGGTCGGCGCCTCGATGACGCCGTAGACGAGCGCGGCGAGCCCGAGCACCGCCGCCGCGGCCGCGAACGGCTGGAGGCGGGGCGCGTGGCGGTCGGTCGACTCGGGTAGGAACACGGCGACGGCGATGAACCCGGCGACGATGAGCGGGATATTGATGAGGAACACCGAACCCCACCAGTAGTGCTCCAACAGCCACCCGCCGACCAGCGGGCCCAGCGGCAGGCCGATCGCCATGCCGGCGGTGAGCAGGGCGATCGCGCGGGTGCGCTCGGCCCCGGCGAACATGCTCGGCACGACCGACATGGACACGGGCATGACGATGGCGGCGCCGACGCCCATGAGGACGCGCGCGGCGATGAGGACGCCGACGCTGTCGGCGAGGGTCGCGACCGTGCAGGCGAGGGCGAAGATCGCCAGCCCGACGAGCAGGATCTTCTTGCGCCCGATCCGGTCCCGAGCAGTCCGGCCGGCAGCAGCAGGGCCGCGAGCACGACGATGAACGCGTCGACGATCCACTGGAGGTCGGCGGTGGAGGCGTCGAGGTCCACGGCGAGCGTGGGCAGCGCGACATTGAGGATCGTGACGTCGAGCCCGACGACGAGGATGCCCAGCAGGAGGGCGAGAAGGGCCGCCCAGCGGCGGCGTGTGGAGAGGGTGCTCATGGCTCCTTCATTCTGATAGTTACTGTCATTTGACAGTAGCTACCAGAATCTGGGAAGTCAAGAGTTGACCGAACGTCCGAGGTCACGGCTGGAACGGGTTCGCTATCGTTCAAGGGCCACCCTGGCCCCCGGGCTCGACGGCGGGCAATCCCCCCGCCCCGCGTCTTCGAAGGATCCAGTGTCCTTAGAGAGAACCGTCAAGGAGCGCAGTGCAGCAACCTGCCGTAAAACCCAAGACCGTCATGGCTGCTCAGGCACTGCTCTGGCTGCAATTCATCGCGATCACCAGCCTCTACACGATCGGCCTGGGCTTCGTCTTCGCCGCCACCACCTCGGACTCCAGCCACGACACCATGGGTGACGTGCTGCTCTCCATCGACCTCGAACGCTGGGTGCTCATCCTGGTCTCGATCGGGATCACGGCGGCAATGCCCGTCATCGCGCAGCGCCTCGGGCGCCGCGACGACTCGGCGATCGTGGTCGCCTGGTACGCGCTGGCCTATATTCCCTTCGCCATGTACCTGTGGATCGCCCTCCGCGCCTACCTCGCGACGTTCCCCGACGACGCCCCGTTCTTCCTCAGCGCGGCCGCGATGCTCGTGGTCTGCGGCGCCTTCCCGGCCTCGATCCTCGGATGCCTCTCTTCGAAGTCGGCGAAGGCGTGGTTCGCCACCCGCGTGCCGGTCGCGATCCCCGAGCCCGCCGAGGAGCGGGAACTGGTCGGCGCGGGCATGCCCCGCTGAGCACAGTCAGAACAACGACCGCCCGGCGTTGTCCACAGGTTGTGGACAACGCCGGGCGGTCGTTGTATTAACTGGTCAGGTACCCAGGAAGGTGCTGGCCCCGTCCACGATGCTGAGCAGGAGGCCGGGGAAGAGTCCGAGCAGAATCGTCGCGGCCACGCCTACCGCCACCACCGTGCCCGCCATCGGGCTGGGGAGGTTGACCGTCGGGGCGTCCGGGGCCGGTTCATTGAGCCACAGGAGCACCACGACCCGCAGGTACGGGAAGGCCAGGATCGCCGAGGAGATGACGCCGACGACGACCAGGCCGACCTCGCCCGCTTCGATGCCCGCGCCGAAGAGGGCGAACTTGGCGGCGAAGCCGCTCGTGAACGGGATGCCGGCCAGGGCCAGCATCAGGACGGTGAAGACCACCGCCGTCCACGGGGAGCTCTTGCCGAGCCCGGCCCAGCGGGACAGGTGGGTCGCCTCCTCGTCGCCGTCCCGGACCAGGCTGACCACCGCGAAGGCGGCGATGACCGTGAAGCCGTATGCGGCCAGGTAGAACATGGTCTGGCCGACCGCGTCGCCGAGGGCGATCACGCCGACCAGGAGGTACCCGGCGTTGGCGATGGAGCTGTAGGCCAAGAGCCGCTTGATGTTCCGCTGGGTGACCGCGAAGATCGCGCCGCCGAGCATGGTGGCGACCGCGATGATCACCAGGATGGTGTGCCAGTCCCACGCGGAGGAGGACAGGCCCACGTTGAAGACCCGCAGCAGGCCGCCGAAGGCGGCGACCTTGACGCAGCCGGCCATGAGGGCCGTGACCGGCGTCGGGGCTCCGGTGTAGACGTCGGGGGTCCACATGTGGAACGGGACCGCCGCGGCCTTGAAGAGCAGGGCCACCGAGATCATGGCCACGCCGATGTACAGCAGCATCCGCGGCTCGCCCGAGCTGACCCCGGCCTGGTTGATGCCGACCAGGTCGATGGTGCCGGCGAACCCGTAGAGCATCGCCATGCCGTAGACGAAGAACGCCGAAGCGAAGGCCCCCAGCAGGAAGTACTTGAGCGAGGCCTCCTGGGAGATGAGCCGGCGGCGCTTGGCCAGGCCGCACAGCAGGTACAGCGGGAGGCTGAACATCTCCAGCGCGACGAACATGGTGAGCAGGTCGCCGGCCGTCACGAACATCATCATGCCGCCGACGGCGAAGAGCGTCAGCGGGAAGATCTCGGTCGCGCCGGGATCGCGCCGCTGGGCCACGTCGGCGGCCGAGTCGGCCACCACCGCCGCCTCGGAGACGAAGTCGCCGCCCGCGGTGGTGCGGTGCTCGGCGAGCAGCAGGACCGCCACGAGCGCGAGAACCGCGATGAGGCCCTGCATGAACAGCCCGGGACCGTCGAGGATGACCGAGCCGATCGGGGTGCCCCCGATCGAGAACGCGGTCGTGTTGGCGCCCTGAAGGAGCACCACCGCCACGACGGCGCCGATGAGGGCGGCGACGGTCAGCGCCAGCTGCACCGGGAGCCGGCGCCGCTTGGGCACGGAGGCCTCCACCAGCAGCCCCACGAAGGCCACGGCGAAGACGATGATCATGGGCGCCAGTCCGCCCCAGTCGATCTGGAGAGTGGCGGTTTGAGTCTCATTCATTGGTCTCTCCAGCGGCTGGCACGTCGGCGGGTTCGTCGACCACGAATTGCAGGGTGTTGTCCACGGCGGGTTCGACGGCGTCGATGAGCGGCTGCGGGTAGAGGCCGAAGCCGAGGATCGCGATCACGAGCGGGGCCACGAGGGCCTTCTCGCGAATGGTGAGGTCGCGTTTCATCGCCGAAAGGTCGTCCAGGGCGGGGTTGCGGGTGCCCTGCATGGTCCGCTGGTACATCCACAGCACGTAAGCGGCGGCGAGGATGATGCCCAGGGTCGCCACGATCGCGACCGGCTCGTTCGATGCGAAGGCGCCCAATAGGACCAGGAACTCCGAGATGAACGGGGCGGTCCCGGGCAGCGACAGCGACGCCAGGCCGGCGAAGAGGAAGACCCCCGCCAGCAGCGGCAGCGTCTTGGCCGCTCCCCCGTAGTCGGTGATGGACGCCGAACCGCGGCGCAGCGTCAGCATCCCGACGACGATGAACAGCAGGCCCGTGGCGAGGCCGTGGTTGAACATGTAGAGGACGGCGCCGGTCGCCGAGGTCTGGGTGAACGCGAAGATCCCCAGCCCGATGAACCCGAAGTGGGCGATCGACGTGTAGGCGACCAGCCGCTTCAGGTCGGTCTGCCCGATCGCGACCAGGGCCGCGTAGACGACGCCGATGACGCTCATCCCGATGATCCACGGCGCGAACGTCCGCGTCGCATCGGGGAACAGCGGCAGGCAGTAGCGCAGGATCGCGAACGTCCCGATCTTGTCCATGACGCCGACGAGCAGCGCGGCGATGGCCGCCGGGGCGGCACCGCCCGCATCGGGCAGCCAGGTGTGGAACGGGAAGAACGGGGCCTTGATCGCGAAGGCGATGAAGAAGCCGAGGAACAGCCAGTTCTGGAGCGACCCGGCCTCCATCGGCTCGGCCGCGACGAGCGTCTGCCAGTCGAAAACGCCACCGTTGTGAACCCACAGGCCGATGACGGCGACGAGCATGAACAGGCCGCCGACCAGCGAGTACAGGAAGAACTTCACGGCCGCGTATTGGCGGCGGGGCCCGGTCCCGTAGGAGCCGATGAGGAAGTACATCGGGACCAGCATGGCCTCGAAGAAGAAGTAGAACAGCAGCACATTGGACGCCAGGAAGGTCGCCAGCATGGCCGCCTCGAGCGCCAGGATCAGCGCGAAGAACGCCGGCACCGAGCGCTTGACCGAGTCGAGGTCCCGCCAGGCGGCGAGCATCGCGATCGGGACCAGCCCGGCCGTGAGCGCCACCAGCAGCAGCGCGATCCCGTCAACGCCCCACGACAGGTTCAGGTCCCAGGCCTCGACCCACGAGTAGGACTCGGTCTGCTGGAGCCACGGGGCCCCGTCCGAGTAGTCGAAGCCGAGCGCCACCAGCGCGGCGATGACCGCCACCGCGATGGAGAAGCCCAGCGCGGTCCACTTGGCCACGTTCGCCTGTTCGCGCCGCACCGACGCGACGATGACCGCGCCGATCAGGGGCACGGCGACGAGCGCCGACAGCAATGGGAGCTCATTCATCATTGGATCACCACAACCATGAGCGCGGCCACCACGATGACGGCGCCGGACAATATGGACAGGGCATAGGAGCGGACGAAGCCGGTCTGCAACGTCAGCAGGCGCCTCGAGGTGCCGCCGATGCCCGCGGACAGGCCGTTGACGACGCCGTCGACGCCGCGGGCGTCCATCGCGATGGCGGCGCCGGTGGCGACGCGCCCGGGACGCTCGAACAGGCCGCGGTTGACGGCCTCGCCGCCGAGGTCGGCGCGGGCGAGCCGCACCGGCCAGGCGGCGGCGCGCGGCACCGCGTCGGTTCCGCCTCGGAACAACAGCACCGCAAGGGCCGCACCGAGAACGACGACGGCCATGGTCGCGATGGTGACCTGCGCGTGGGTCAGGTGCCCGTGGGCCTCGTGGGCCTCGCCGAAGACCGGCGTCAGCCAGTCCACGACGGAGGTGGCCATGAGGCCGCCGGCGCCGATCGAGCCGAGGGCGAGGACGACGAGCGGGCCCGTCATGATCGCCGGGCTCTCATGCGGATGCACGTCGTCGGTCCATCGCTTGGGGCCGTGGAAGGTGAGCACGAACAGCCGCGTCATGTAGAACGCGGTGAGCGCGGCGCCCAGCAGTGCCGCGCCGCCGACGGCCCAGCCCTGCCAGCCTTCGCGGGCGAACGCGGAGGCGATGATCGGGTCCTTCGTGAAGTACCCCGAGAAGGGGAACATGCCGATGATGGCGAGCCATCCGGCGGCGAAGGTCGCGTACGTCCACGGCATGACCCGCCACAGCCCGCCGAAGCGGCGGATGTCGGTCTGGTCGTTCATGGCGTGCATGACCGAGCCGGAACCGAGGAACAGCCCGGCCTTGAAGAAGCCGTGGGCGAGCAGGTGGATGATGCCGAGCGCGAACGCGCCGCCGCCGAGCCCGACGGCCAGGAACATGTAGCCGATCTGGGAAACGGTGGACCAGGCGAGGACGCGTTTGATGTCGTCCTTCGCGCAGCCGACGATCGCGCCGAACAGGAGCGTCAGGGCGCCGATCATGACGACGGCGGTCTGCACATTCGCATTGAGGCTGAAGATGATGTGCGAGCGGGCGATGAGGTAGACGCCGGCGGTGACCATGGTGGCGGCGTGGATGAGGGCCGACACCGGGGTGGGGCCCTCCATCGCGTCGGGCAGCCAGGTCTGGAACGGCCACTGGCCGCTCTTGCCGCAGGCCGCGGCGAGCAGCAGCAGCCCGATCGCCAGGCTCATGCCGGTCGAGAGCCCTTCCGCCCCATTGAAGACGGTCGCGAAGTCGAGCGATCCGAAGGCGCCGACCATGAGGAACATGGCGAGCAGGAACCCGACGTCGGCGACGCGGTTGGTCAGGAACGCCTTCTTGCCCGCGGTGGCGGCCGCGGGCTTCGTCTGCCAGAACGCGATGAGCAGGTAGGAGGCGAGCCCGACGCCTTCCCAGCCGACGAAGGTCATGAAGTAGTTGCCGCCGAGGACGAGGATGAGCATCGCGGCGACGAACAGGTTGAAGTAGGCGAAGAACTTCCGGCGCCCGTCGTCGTGTGCCATGTAGCCGACGGCGTAGATGTGGATGAGGAAGCCTACGCCGGTGATGAGGAGGCAGAAGACGGCGCTGAGCGGGTCGAACAGCAGCGAAGCGTCGATCCGCAGCTCCCCCACCGACATGACGGTAAACAGCTCGGTCGCGATCGTCTTGTTCTCAAGTCCCCGCAGGGAGGCGAAGGAGCCGAGGGCGAGCGCGAAGGCGGCGCCGATGGTGGCGACGCCGATCCAGTGCCCCCACTTGTCGGCGCGGCGGCCGGCGAGCAGCAGGACGGCGGCGCCGGCGGCGGGCAGGGCGATGAGCGCCCAGGTCCAGGCGAGCAGCCCGCTGGCGCTCGCGTAGGTCATTGCTTCCACGAGGTCCCCTCTAGGCCTTCAGCAGGTTGGCGTCGTCGACGGAGGCCGAACGGCGGGAGCGGAAGATCGCCATGATGATGGCGAGTCCGATGACGACTTCGGCGGCGGCGACGGCCATGACGAAGAACGCCATGACCTGCCCGTCGATGGTGCCGGTGGTGCGGGAGAAGGTGACCAGCGTCAGGTTCCCGGCGTTGAGCATGAGCTCGACGCACATGAACACGACGATGGCGTTGCGCCGCATCAGGACGCCGACAGCGCCGATGCAGAACAGGGCGGCGGCGAGGATCAGGTAGTAGTCCGGGCTCATCCCTCTCTCCCCTCGGTGTGCTTGGGTGCGGACTCGGCGGGCGTGAGTTGCCGCGGCGGGACGTATTCGGACAGACTCTCGGGGACGATGGCGCCGTCCGGCCCGAGCGCGGGAGTCGCGGTCGAATCGGAGGTGGCGAACACGCCGGGTCCGGGCCTGGGTCCGGGGTAGTTGCCGGGTGCGAAGCGTTCGCGGCTGGCCTGCTTCTGTCCGCGCGCCTCGCCCTTGCGGGAGACGTGGGCGAACATGAGGGCGCCGACGGCGGCGACGGTGAGGACCCCGGACATGACCTCGAACGGGAAGAGGTAGGTGCTGAACAGCGATTCGGCGATGGCTTCCACGTTGGAGCCGGCTCCGGCGCCCGAGGCCGAGACCGGCGGGCCGTCCGCGACGGTGAGGCCGGCGACGGCGTGGGCCAGACCCGAGGCGAGGAGCGCGGCGAGGCCGATGCCGAGGCATACGGCGATGAGCCGCTGCCCGCGCAGCGTCTCGAACATCGAATCGCGCGAATCTCGTCCGAACAGCATGAGCACGAACAGGAACAGCATCATGATCGCGCCGGTGTAGACCATGACCTGGACGAATCCCAGGAACGGCGCGGACTGCATGATGTAGAAGACGGCGAGGCACATCATGGTGAGCGCGAGCATGAGCGCGGCGTGGATCGCCGAGCGGGCCAGCACGAGACCGATGGCGCCGCCGAGCGCCATGGGCGCGAGGATCCAGAACGCGACGGCCTCGCCGGTCGACGCCGCTTGGGCCACGTCGATCATTGCTCGGCCCCCTTCTTCGTCTCGGCCAGCATCTCCGAGAGGGAGAACTCGGCGCCTTCGCTGGCGCCGGGGTTGGTCGGCCCGGACCCGTAGTAGTCCTTTTCGCTGTCGCCCAGCCGCATCGGGTGCGGCGGCTGCTCCATGCCCTCGTTCAGGGGGGCCAGCAGCTCTTCCTTGGTGAAGATGAGGTCGCGGCGGTCGTCGCGGGCGAGCTCGTACTCGTTCGACATGGTGAGCGAACGGGTCGGGCAGGCCTCGACGCACAGGCCGCAGAAGATGCAGCGGGCGTAGTTGATCTGGTAGGTCTTGGCGTACCGCTCACCGGGCGAGTACCGCTCGGCCTCGGTGTTCTCGGCGCCTTCGACGTAGATCGCGTCGGCCGGGCAGGCCCAGGCGCACAGCTCGCAGCCGATGCACTTCTCCAGGCCGTCCGGGTGACGGTTGAGGACGTGGCGGCCGTGGTAGCGCGGCTGGAGTTTCGGGGGCCGCTCGGGGTAGTCGACGGTCACCTTGGGTTTGAACATGTGCGAGAAGGTGACGCCGAAGCCTTTGGCGAAGCCGGACATTACTCCTCCCTCCTACTCGTGGATTGCGAGCCGTTCGAAGCATCGGCCGAGCCGTTCGCCCCTGAGCCGTTCGCGACAGTGGCGGTCGCGGTGGCACTGGCCGGCTCGATCTCGGTGAGGCTCCGCGGGCTGGGCGGGACGACGAGGTCGAGCGGCGGGACGGGGAATCCGCCGAGTCCCGCGTCGGGCTCGGCCGGCGGCTCGTACGGCTTCCTGGTGGGCCAGAAGAAGATCAGCGCCATCACGACGATGGCGGCGCCGCCGGCGAAGGCGATGCGGGTGGGCAGGTCGTTGCCCGCGTCGAGGCCGATGTTCATGGCGGCCAGCACGAGCAGCCACACCAGGCTGACGGGGACGAGGACCTTCCAGCCCAGCCGCATGAACTGGTCGTAGCGGATGCGGGGCAGGGTGCCGCGCAGCCACACGTAGAAGAACAGGAACGCCATGACCTTCCCGAAGAACCAGACCAGCGGCAGGAACCCCTCGTTGGCGGCGGGCCACCACGAGTTCGGGAAGGGGGCGGCCCAGCCGCCGAGGAAGAGGGTGACGGCCAGGGCCGACATGGTGACCATGTTGACGTACTCGGCCAGGAAGAACGACGCGTACTTCAGCGACGAGTACTCGGTGGCGAAGCCGGCGACGAGCTCGGATTCGGCCTCGGGCATGTCGAACGGGGCCCGGTTGGTCTCGCCGACCATCGCGATCACGAAGATGACGAAGCTGGGCGCGAGGATCAGGAAGTACCAGCCCGGCAGCGTCAGTTCGAGCCCGCCGATGTTCATCGGGATGCCTTCGGCCTGGGCCTCGACGATCGCCCCGGTGGACATGAGCTGGGACTGGAAGAACACGGTCAGGACCGCGAGGCCGAGGGCGATCTCGTAGGAGATGACCTGGGCGGCGGCGCGGAGCGCGCCGAGCAGCGAGTAGGTCGAGCCGGAGGCCCAGCCGGCCAGGACGATGCCGTAGACGCCGAGCGCGGAGCAGGCCAGGATGACCAGGACGCTGACCTCGAAGTCGGTGAGCTGGAGTTCGGTCTCGATGCCGAAGACCGATACCTCGGGGCCGAAGGGGATCACCGCGAACGCGGTGAACGCGCAGGAGACGGCGATGATCGGCGCGGCGATGAACACGACCTTGTCGGCCGTGCGCGGCATGATGTCCTCCTTGAACGCCAACTTGAGGCCGTCGGCGAGCGACTGGAGCAGACCGAAGGGCCCGTTGCGGTTCGGGCCGGGCCGCACCTGCATGATCGCGACGATGCGCCGCTCGAACCAGATGGTGAACAGCACCAGCAGGACCAGCACCACGAAGACGAGGACGCCCTTGACGAGCATCAGCCAGATCGGGTCGTTCATGAGTTGACCGTCTCCTTCTCATTGCCCGGCGACGCTTGCGAGCCGGGATTCTGCTCAGGGCCGGCGGGCTTCGGCACCGCCGGATAGGCGCGGATGGCGACGACGTCGCCCGAGCCGGCGCCGAGGTGGCGGAAGATCCCGCGCCCGGGCGCGTTGGTCGGCACCCAGACGACGCCCTCGGGCATGTCGGTGGTCTGCAGCGGCAGCGTGATCCCGCCGATCGAGGTGGCGACGGTGACGCCGGAGCCCTCAGTGGCGCCGATCGCCTTCGCGGTCGCCGCGCTCAAGCGCACCACCGGGTCTGGGGCGCACCCGGCCAGATGCGGATTGTTCTCCTGGAGCGAGCCGCCGTCGAGCAGCTGCCGCCAGGTCGCCAGGATCGCCTTTCCCTCGCCCGGCCGCGCCGGGGCGTCGACCTGGTAGTCGGGGGCGGGCTGGCGGGTGATCGGGTCGGGAAGCCCGGCCAGTTCGGCCCGGACCACGCGCGTGAGTCCGACGCCGAGTTCGACGCCCATCGCGGCGGAGAGCGCGTTGAGCACGGAGTGGTCGCTCATCAGGTCCGATTCGAGGACGGCCTCGAAGGTGCGGAGCCGGCCCTCCCAGTCGAAGTAGGCGCCGTCCTTGTCGGTGACGGGCGCGACCGGGAGGATGACGTCGGCGACGCGGGTGACCGCCGAGTGGCGGATCTCCAGCGAGACGACGAAGCGGGCCGCGTACAGGGCCGCTTCGACGGCGGGCGCGTCGGCGAAGTCGTACGGGTCGACGCCGCCGATCAGGAGCGCGTCGAGCTCGCCTTCCGCGGCGGCCTGCAGGATCTGCCAGGCGTGGCGCCCGTCGGCCCCCGGAAGGTCGTCGACGCCCCAGTACCGGGCCAGCTGCTCGCGGTCGGCCGCGTAGTCGGCGAGTCCGCCGCCGGGCAGCAGCCCCGGCAGGCATCCGGCCTCGACGGCGCCGCGATCGCCTGCGCGCCTGGGGATCCAGGCGAGGCGGGCGCCGGTGGCGCGGGAGAGCTTGACGGCGGCCGAGAGCGCGCCCTCGACGGTCGCGAGGCGCTCGCCCAGCAGGATGACCGCGCCGTCTTCGCCGAGTGCGTCGCGGACCATGCCTCCGCGGCACCAGGCGTCGAGCAGTTCGGCCTCCTCGCCGGGCAGTCCCTCGATGAGGTTCGCGTTCAGCTTGGTCGTGCCCCGCGTCGCGAACGGCGCGAGGACGTGGACGCGCTGGCCCTTCGTCTTGACGGCCTTGCGCATGCGCAGGAACGCGATCGGGCATTCCTCTTCGACTTCGAGACCGGCGACGAGCACGACCGGCGCCTTCTCCAGGTCCTCGTAGGTGACCGCGCCCGACGACGGGTAGACCCCGGCGACGGAGTGGGCCAGGAATTCGGACTCCTCGGTCGAGTGGGGCCGGGAGCGGAAGTCGATGTCGTTGGTGCCCAGGGCGACGCGCGCGAACTTGGCGTACCCGTAGGAGTCCTCGACGGTGAGGCGACCGCCGGGCAGGACCCCGACGCCGCTCGAGGCCGCCTTGAGGCCCTTGGCGGCCCGGCGCAGTGCCTCGGGCCAGGAGGCCTCGCGCAGCGAGCCGTCCTCCTCGCGGACCATCGGCTTGGTGATGCGGTCGGCGGAGTCGATGTACGACGAGGCCCAGCGGCCCTTGTCGCAGTTCCACTCCTCGTTGACGGCCGGGTCGTTCCCGGCGAGGCGGCGCAGGACCTTGCCGCGCCGGTGGTCCGTGCGCTGGTCGCAGCCGGCGGCGCAGTGCTCGCACACGCTGGGGCTGGAGACGAGGTCGAAAGGCCTGGAGCGGAAGCGATACTGGGTGCCGGTGAGCGCGCCGACCGGGCAGATCTGCACGGTGTTGCCGGAGAAGTAGGACTCGAACGGCTCGTCCTCGTAGACGCCGACCTGTTCGAGCGCGGACCGTTCCATCAGCTCGATGAAGGGGTCGCCGGCGATCTGGTCGGAGAAGCGGGTGCACCTGGCGCACAGGACGCAGCGTTCGCGGTCGAGCAGGACCTGCGAGGAGATCGGCAGCGCCTTCTTGTACTGGCGCTTGTCGGCCACCTCCATGCGGGTCTCGGTGCGGCCGGCCGACATGGCCTGGTTCTGGAGCGGGCATTCGCCGCCCTTGTCGCAGACGGGGCAGTCCAGGGGGTGGTTGATCAGGAGGAACTCCATGATCCCCTCCTGGGCGTCCCGCGCGATCTCGCTGGTGTGCTGGGTCTTGACGACCATCCCCGGCATCGCGGTGGTGGTGCACGAGGCGGCCGGCTTGGGCATGCCGCGTCCATTGCCCATGTCGGGGACGTCGACCAGGCATTGGCGGCAGGCCCCGGCGGGCTCCAGCAGCGGGTGGTCGCAGAACCGGGGGATCTCGATGCCGAGCTGCTCGGCGGCCCGAATGAGCAAGGTGCCCTTGGGGACGGTGACTTCTACGCCATCGATCGTGAACGTGACTTGGTCGCTCATCAGTGCGCTCCGATCTGCACGGCGTCAAAGAGGGGCTGCTTGTGGCCGTCGATGTAGTCGAGGTAGTCCTGCTTGAAGTACTTCAGTGATGAAGTGACGCAGGAGGTCGCGCCGTCGCCGAGGCCGCAGAAGGACCGGCCGAGCAGGTTCCGGCACGCGTCCGTCAGCAGTTTCAGGTCGGCGGGGGTGCCGGTGCCGGACAGGATGCGCTCGTAGACGCGGACCATCCAGTAGTTGCCCTCGCGGCACGGCGTGCATTTGCCGCACGATTCGTGCTGGTAGAACTTCAGCCACCGCCAGCAGGCGACGACCGGGCAGTCCTGGTCGGAGAAGATCATGAGCGCCGTGGTGCCCAGGATGGATCCGGCCTTGGAGACATTGTCGAAGTCCAGGGGGACGTCGACGTGTTCGGCCGAGAGCATCGGCGTCGACGAACCGCCGGGGGTGAAGAACTTGAGCTCGTGCCCGTCCTCCATGCCGCCGGCCAGTTCGATGAGTTCGGCGAGGGTCGTCCCCATCGAGCATTCGTACTGGCCGGGGCGCTTGACGCGGCCCGACAGCGAGTAGATCATCGTCCCGGCCGAGTTCTCCGAGCCGATTGACTTCCACCATTCGGCGCCGCCGAGCACGATGTGCGGGACGGCGGCGATGGTGCCGACATTGTTGATGCACGTGGGCTTCTGGTAGAGCCCGTGCGTGGCCGGGAACGGCGGCCGCAGCCGCGGCTGGCCCCGCTTGCCCTCGAGCGAGTCCAGCAGGGCGGTCTCCTCGCCGCAGATGTAGGCGCCCGCGCCCGAGTGGATCACCACTTCGAGGTCGAAGCCCGAGCCGAGGATGTCCTTGCCGAGGTATCCGGCTTCCTTCGCCTCGGCGACAGCACCACGGAGCCTGCGAGCGGCGTGGACGGCCTCGCCGCGCACGTACACGAACGCCCGGTTCGCCTTGATGGCGTAGGAGGCGATCGCGATGCCCTCGATGACCGAGTGCGGGTCGTTCATCATGAGCGGCAGGTCCTTGCAGGTGCCCGGCTCGCCCTCGTCGGCGTTGACGACCAGGTAGTGCTCCTGGCCGTCGTCGGGCACGAACTGCCACTTCATGCCGACGGGGAACCCGGCGCCGCCGCGGCCGCGGTGCCCGGAGTCCTTCATGAACGTGATCAGGTCGCCCGGCTCGTAGGTCAGTGCCTTGCGCAGGGCCTTGTAGCCGTCGAGCTGCTCGTAGACGTCGCGCCGCCAAGCGCCGGGCGAGAGCCAGCGCTTGGTGATGACGGGCTTGAGCTTGTTGAGGACGTCTTCGGAGGGTCGTCTGGGGCCAGGCACGGTTACTCGACTCACTTCGCTTCCTCTTTTGCTACCAGCGGCGCGGTGGGGTCGAAGGCCGGCGCGGTGATGCCGGCCTCGGCGGCCAGCCGGGCTCCGGCGAGGGTGGCGTCGCCTTGGGCATTGCCTTCCAGGCCGACTTCGCGTTCGTCTTCGAATCCGGCGAGCTGGACGGACATCTCGCGGAGGGTGCACAGCGGCGCTCCTCGGGACGGGATGGGCCGCTTGCCCTCTTTGAGCTGGTGGACCAGTTCGAGGGCCTGGGCTTCGTCCATATTGTCGAAGAACTCGTAGTTGACGGTGACGACGGGGGCGTAGTCGCAGGCGGCGAGGCATTCGGCGTGTTCGAGGGTGAACTTGCCGTCGGGGGTGGACTCGTCGTGTCCGATGTCGAGGTCGTCGGCGAGTGCGTCGAAGACCTTCTGTCCGCCTTTGGCCTGGCAGAGGGTGTTGGTGCAGACGCTGACGAGCCAGTCGCCGGCCGGTTCCCGCTTGTACATGGTGTAGAAGGTGGACACGGCCTGGACTTGGGCCTTGGTGAGTCCCAGGGCTTCGGCGCAGAAGGCGATGCCGTCTTCGGAGATGTACCCGTCGTGGGATTGCACGAGGTGGAGCAGCGGTAGGAGCGCTGAGCGCTCGCGGCCCTGCGGGTAGCGGCGCATGACCTGTTCGGCCTGGTCGCGGATGTGGTCCGGGTAGCTCATCGGTCGCAACCTCCCATGACGGGGTCGAGCGAGGCCCCGCCGGCGATGACGTCGGCGAGGAGGCCGCCCTCGGCGAGGGCGGGGAGTGCCTGCAAGTTGACGAAGGAGGGTTCCCGCATGTGGACGCGGAACGGGCGGGTGCCGCCGTCGGAGACGGCGTGGATGCCCAGTTCCCCGCGGGGGGACTCGATCGCGGTGTATACCTGCCCGGCGGGGACTCGGAAGCCCTCGGTGACGAGCTTGAAGTGGTGGATCAGCGCTTCCATCGACTGGCTCATGATGTGGCGGATGTGGTTGAGGCTGTTGCCCATGCCGTCGGCGCCGGTGGCGAGCTGGGCGGGCCAGGCGATCTTCTTGTCGGCGACCATGACCGGTCCGGGTTCGAGCTTGTCGAGTCCCTGGCTGATGATCTTGAGGCTTTCGCGGATCTCGGCGAGGCGGATGACGTAGCGGGCCCAGGCGTCGGCGCCGTTGTGGGTGGGCACGTCGAAGTCGTATTCCTCGTAGCCGCAGTAGGGCATGGTCTTGCGCAGGTCCCAGCCGAGGCCGGCTGAGCGCAGGACGGGTCCGGTGACGCCCATGGCGAGGCAGCCGGAGACGTCGAGGTAGCCGACGCCTTGGGTGCGTTCCTGCCAGATGGCGTTGCCGGTGAGGAGGCCTTCGTAGTCGTCGAGGCCCTGCGGCATGTAGTCGACGAAGTCGCGGATCATGCCGACGGCTTCGGCGGGGATGTCCTGGGAGACGCCGCCGGGGCGGACGTAGGCCATGTTCATGCGCAGGCCGCAGACGGCTTCGAAGATGTCGAGGATCTTCTCGCGGTCGCGGAAGCCGTAGATCATCATCGAGAGCGCGCCGAGCTCCATGCCGGTCGTCGCGAGGGCGACCAGGTGGGAGCTGATGCGGTTGAGCTCCATCATGATGACGCGGATGGTGTTGGCGCGCTTCGGTACTTCGATGTCGAGGAGTTTCTCGACGGCGAGGCAGTAGCCGGTCTCGTTGAAGATCGGCGCGAGGTAGTCGGCGCGGGTGACGAAGGTGCAGCCCTGGGTCCAGGTCCGGTATTCGAGGTTCTTCTCGATGCCGGTGTGGAGGTAGCCGATGACGGGCCGGACGGAGCGGACGGTCTCGCCCTCCATCTCGCAGACCAGGCGGAGCACGCCGTGCGTGGACGGGTGCTGCGGACCGAGGTTGACGATGAGGCGTTCGTCGTTGACCGGGTCGACGGCGGCGACCATCTCGTCCCAGTCGCCTCCGGTGACGGTGTAGACCTTGCCTTCGGTCGTGTCCCGTTCGGCCGCATAGGCATCCTCGTCTTCGAAGATGTCGTGAGCGTTGTCGGTGGCGGTCACTTGTAAGCCCTCCGTTCGTCCGGCGGCGGGATATGCGCGCCCTTGTATTCGACCGCGATGCCGCCCAAGGGATAGTCCTTGCGCTGCGGGTAGCCCTCCCAGTCGTCGGGCATGAGAATCCGGGTCAGGTGCGGGTGGCCCTCGAAGACGACACCGAACATGTCGTAGGCCTCGCGCTCCTGCCAGTCGGCGGTCGGGTACACGGCGGTCACGCTGGCCACGACCGGGTGGTCGAGGCTCACGGCGGTTTCGAGCCGGACCCGGCGCCGGTAGGTCATGGACGTCAGGTGGTAGACCACGTGCAGCCGGTTCGCCTGCTCCGGGTAGTCGACTCCGGACACCGAGCTGCACAGCTCGAAGCGGAGGTTCTCGTCGTCGCGCATGGATTGGCAGACGTCGGCGACGCGGTCGGGCGCGACGTGGATGGTCAGCTCGCCCCGGTCCACGATCACCGCCCTCGCGATGTCGTCTCCGAGCAGCTGCTGGAGCGAGTCGACCACTTCGTCGAAGTACTCCCCGAGCGGCGCGGGCGTGGAGACCAGCGGGGCGGCGCTCGGGCTCTGGTTGACCAGGCCGCCGAAGCCGGAGGTGTCGCCCGAGCCGGAGACGCCGAAGAGTCCCTGGGCCTCCTGGCCGACCGGTTGGATTTCGCCGTCGCTCATCGCTTTGCCACCGCCTTGCGGATCCGCAGTTGCTCCTCGGTCCCGTCCTTCACTGCCTCGGCCCATTCCTTCTTGCGCTGCTTGTCGAAGCGGTACGAGGAGGGCATGGCGCCGGGTTTGATGGCGGGCTCGGGCAGGTCGGCGAGGGCCTCGCGGCGCTTCTCGCCGAGCGGCTCGTGCTGGACCTTCTCGTGGAGTTTGAGGATCGCGTCGAGGAGCATCTCAGGGCGCGGGGGGCAGCCGGGGAGGTACATGTCGACGGGGACGACGTGGTCGACGCCCTGCACGATCGCGTAGTTGTTGAACATGCCGCCGGAGGTGGCGCACACGCCCATCGACAGGACCCACTTGGGCTCGGCCATCTGGTCGTAGATCTGGCGCAGGACCGGGGCCATCTTCTGGCTCACCCGCCCGGCGACGATCATCAGGTCCGCTTGGCGCGGTGAGGCTCTGAAGACCTCCATGCCGAAGCGGCCGGTGTCGTAGCGGGCCGCGCCGGTCGCCATCATCTCGATGGCGCAGCAGGCGAGTCCGAACGTGGCCGGCCACATGGAGGCCCGCCTGGTCCAGTTGACCAGGGCCTCGACGGAGGTGAGGATGATGCCTTGCGGGAGTTTCTCTTCGATACCCATTGTCTTAATCCCAGTCCAGACCGCCGCGGCGCCATTCGTAGGCGTAGGCGACGAACAGCGCTCCGATGAACATGACTACGGCCCAGAAGCCGAAGACGCCGAGCACGTCGTGGTGGACCGCCCAGGGCACCAGGAAGATGATCTCGATGTCGAAGACGATGAACAGCATCGCCGTGAGGTAGAACTTCACCGGGAACTTGGTCGCTCCCGAGGTGGTCGGGGCCGGCTCGATCCCGCACTCGTAGGGGTCGTTCTTGGCCCGGTTCACACGTCTGGGGCCGGTGATTCGCGCGGCGACCACCGAGACGACGCCGAAGCCGGCTCCAATGGCGAACATGATGATGACCGGTACGTAGACTTCCATCCGCTCAGGACCTTTCTTCGGCGACGCTTGCGAGCCGAACATTGGCTCGAGTGGCGAAGCTTGCGGACCGGGGCTTGCCCCGGGTGGCGGAGCTTCCGAGCCGAGTATTGGCCCGGCCCAATCGGGGCGTGACGACCCGCATCCCGTTGACGATCCGGTCCGCGGTGTCGCGTCCGGGCCGGTCGGTGAGGTTCGCCAGCAGTTTCAACACCAGGCGCATGAGGGCGGGGTGCTTGAGTCCGTGCTCGGTGCACAGCTTCATGATCTGCGGACGACCGATGAGGTCGACGAAGATGCCGCCCATCCGGTAGTAGGAACCCAGCAATGCGTCCATCCGCTCTGGATAACGACGCAGGGCCGCTTCCCGACGCGGGACGGTGGGTTCGCGAAGCGCCGCGGCGACGATGTCGGCGGCGATCTCGCCCGATTCGATGGCGTAGGCGATGCCCTCGCCGTTGAACGGGTTGACCATGCCGCCCGCGTCGCCCACGAGCATCAGGCCGCGGCTGTAGTGCGGGACCCGGTTGAAGCCCATGGGAAGGGCGGCGCCGCGCACGGGCCCGTCGGCGTTCGACTCCTCCACGAGGCCCCATTCCTCGGGGGTGTTCTCGAGCCAGTTCCGCAGCAGCGAGCGGTAGTTCGTCTTCTGGTACCCGGTCGAGGAGTTGAGGACGCCGAGCCCGACGTTGACGCGGCCGTCGCCGAGCCCGAAGATCCACCCGTAGCCGGGCTGGAGGACGTCGGGTGCCTCGGCGGTGCGCAGCGCCAGATGGGATTCGAGGTAGTCGTCGTCGTGCTTGAGGGGGCTCTTGTAGTACTGGCGGACCGCGACGCCCATGGGGCGCTTCTCGTCCCGCTTGATGCCGAGGGACAAGGCCAGGCGCCCGGAGACGCCGTCTGCGGCGATCACCAAGGGCGCCTTGAAGACGACGGTCTCGCCGCCCTGTTCGGCGCTGACGCCGGTGACGCGCCCGGCCAGGTCGAACACGGGGGCGACGACGCGGACGCCGGTCTGGAGCGAGGCCCCGGCGGCGACGGCGCGGGCGGCCAGGATCTCGTCGAAGTCCATGCGGGTCCTGGCGAGGCCGTAGGAGGGGAAGGACTCCAGGACGGGCCAGTCGATTTCGAGCGCGGCGTCGTCGGCGACGACCCGCAGGCCCTTGTTGTGGATCCAGCCGGCGGATTCAGAGGTGTCGACGCCCATCTTGAGCAGCTGCGCGACCGAGCGGGGGGTCAGCCCGTCCCCGCAGACCTTCTCGCGCGGGAAGTGGGTCTTCTCCAACAGCAGTACGTCGACGCCCCGGGCGGCCAGGTGGTAGGCCGCGGCTGAACCACCAGGTCCCGCTCCGACGACGATGACGTCGGCATCCGGGGTTGCGTGAGTGGTCACAAGCGTCCTCTCAGGCGTGTGGGGCGGTGATCTTATTAACGATCTACCCGCTTGTGAAGCTCTTCACAAGCGTTTGTCTGCAGTCTAGAACTCCGTTATTCACGGGCCGTCACTTAGGCCTGCCTAAGTCGCTATTTTGCGAGGTCACGTCCCGTACGGCTGTGCTTGAAACAGGGAACGACTCCAGCCCCAGGAGCGCGCGCGGATCACTCCCGCACGCAGTGATAAAGCCGACAGTTGGGCTACCTGAAGACTTCCACCACTGTGAAACACTCTCGTAACACGGTGCTTCGCCGCAGGTCGCGTGGCCAGCGACACATTGGTTCAAAATTGAACTTTGCCTGGAACCGGGTTATGGTTTCTCGGGTAGTTCGATATTGAACGAACTCTCGAACCACTCGCGGCACAGTCGCCCCAATATTTGAAACTGTTCCGGTCCGGCCCCGCGCCCGCCGGCCTCGCAAAGGAGAAATCCCATGTCCGTCAACGAGCCCGTCAAGGTCACGGTCGTCTACTACTCGCAGACCGGCAACGTCACCCAGCTCGCCCGCCAGATCGCCGAAGGTGCGGAGAAGTCCGGAGCCGAGGTCCGGCTGCGCCGGGTCGCCGAGCTCGCCCCGCAGGAGGCGATCGACGCGAACGAGCAGTGGGCCGCGAACATTCAGGCCACCGCCGACATCGCCGAGGCCACTCCGGATGACGTCGACTGGGCCGACGCCGTGATCATGGGCAGCCCCACCCGCTTCGGCAACGTCTCCTCGCAGCTCAAGCAGTACATCGACACCCTCGGTGGCCTGTGGTTCCAGGGCAAACTGGCCGACAAGGTCTACTCGGGCTTCGCGGCCGCCTCCGGCAAGCACGGCGGCAACGAGTCGACGCTGCTGGCTCTGTACAACTCGTTCCACCACTTCGGCGGCATCATCGTTGCCCCCGGCTACGCCGGCGAGGTCGCCTTCGCGAACGCCTCGCCGTACGGCGTCTCGCACTTCGGCTGGGGCACCCCGGTCGATGAAGGCGTGCTCACCGCCGCCACCGCGCAGGCCGAGCGCGTGGTCGAGACCGCCGCGGCCCTGAAGGCCGGCCGCGCCGCGGCCGCCGCTTAATCCACCGCATTCGCGGATTCTGCCCTGCGCTAGGGGTGGCGCCGAGCAGAGAGATCGCCCGACCGGTTCCATTCCGGTCGGGCGTTTTCGTGTTCGCAGGACCCGCGAGGGGACCGGCGCGATTGAGGATGATCTCCAACCGGCCATTGTCCCGCCGGACCGGGTCAGTCGACTCGGGGGCCGTAGCCGGACAGGATGTCGTTGTCCTCCCCCGTGACGCCGCCCTGGGGTTCGGGGATCTCGAGCTCGCCGTCGGCGATGGCCACGCAGTCGTCGCCGGTGAGATGGACGTTCATCCACACCACGCCCTGGACGTTGTAGTTCATGGTGAAGCCGTCGTCCCGCTTCGCCGTGACGCGGCCGATCGCGCCGTCGTCGTGATCTACCTCGACCTCATGCCCCTGGTCCCCCCACAATCGCGCCAGCTGCTCCGGGTAGGTCTCGCGGACCAGCGGGTCCTCCCAGTTCGCCTCGGGGAACTCGTATTCGAGGGAGACGACGTCGTAGCCCTCCTCGGTGTGCTCCTCGTTCATCCCGTACAGGCACTCGATCACCTTGACGATCCGGCGCTCGAACCCCGGGAAGTCCTCCAGCGGCTCGATCGAATCGGCGACGAACGCCTCCATCTCGGCCAGCGCCTCGTTGTCCGTGTAGTCCTCGTTGATGCTCGAACCGGAGGTGGTGCAGGCGGCCAGTGCGAGTGCGGCGGTCGCGGCGCCGATGAGCTTCGCGCCGTTCGCAGATGATCGCGGGAAGGGCATGGGGGTGCCTCCTCGGGGAAGGGACGGGGGTGCCCGGGCGCTGCCACTCTAGCCGGGCGGGGCCACCGCGCTCATTTCGTGATTCGGTCCAGGATTCGCCTGGTGAGGCGGCCGTACTCCTTCGCCTCTTCCTCGCTCAGTTCGTCGAATATCAAGCTGCGCACCAACTCGACGTGCCCCGGCGCGGCCTTGGCGAGGCGCCGGCGGCCGTCGTCGGTGAGCCTGGCGAGGGTCGAGCGGCCGTCGTCGGGGCAGGCGAAGCGCTCGATGAGGTTCTGCTCTTCGAGGCGGCGCACCACGTGGGAGAGGCGCGAGAGGGAGCCGTGGCACACGTAGGCGAGGTCGCTCATGCGTCTGGTGGCGTCCTCGGCGTGTTCCAGGGCGGCGAGCACCCCGTATTCGAAGTGGCTCATGTGGGCGTCGCGCCGCAACTGCTGGTCGAGCTCGTTGGGAAGTCGCGTCACCATGCCGATCACGGCCAGCCAGGTTTCCAGCTCGGCGTCGTTCAGCCAGCGTGCTTCATCACTCATTCCCCAAGCTTAACTTCAATACTTGACGGATCAAGCAAAACGAGTACCATTAATTGAACATTCAACTAATGGGAGTGACCATGCCTGGCCGACCCGGCGCCGCGTTCGACGCGTTCCTGGAGACCACCGCGCCCGCCGCCGCCGAACGCCGCGAGTGGACCGACGCGGACGGGCCGCTGCCCTCGCTCTACCTCAGCCACGGCGCGCCGCCGCTGTTCGACGAGGCCGAGTGGATGGCGCAGCTCTTCGCCTGGGCCCAGTCGCTGCCCCAGCCCAAGGGCATCGTCGTCGTCTCCGCGCACTGGGAGTCGGCGCCGCTCATGATCTCCAGCCCCGAGGCCGCCACTCCCCTGGTCTACGACTTCGGGGGCTTCCCCGAGCGATACTACCGGATGACGTACGAGACCCCGGACGCCTCGGCCCTGGCCCGCCGCCTCGGTGCCGCGATGCCCGATCACGAACCGGTGCACCAGCATGCGAGCCGCGGGCTCGACCACGGCGCGTGGGTGCCGCTCAAGGTCATGTATCCGGGCGCCGACATCCCGGTCGTCCAGATGTCCATGCCGACCCAGGACCCGGACCGGCTGCTCGAACTCGGCCGTCGCCTGCGCCCGCTCCGCGAGGAGGGCTATCTGCTGATCGGTTCGGGCTTCATGACGCACGGGCTGCCGTACATCGACTTCCGCCACCCGGAACGGGTGCCGGGCTGGTCGTCCGATTTCGACCACTGGGCCGCCGAGGCGCTGGAGCGCGGGGACGTCGACACCCTGGCGCGCTACCGCTCGCTGGCCCCGGGGATGCCGTACGCGCACCCGACGGTCGACCACTACCTGCCGCTGTTCGTGACCTACGGGGCGGCGTCCGAAACCGAGCAGGTGGCCGAGACGGTCATCGACGGCTTCTGGCTCGGCCTGGCGAAGCGATCGTTCCAGCTGAACTAGCGCGCAATTCCAATCAGAATACGGGGGTCGGCCCCGGCCCACCCCGGGCCGGGGCCGGACCGTTACGCCTAGCGCGCGGCATTGCCGAGTTCAGACGGTTCCCGGCTCCACGACCCATTCGACCGGTTGACCGGTGACCTCGGCGATGGTCGCGAAGTCACGGTCGTAGTGCAGAATCGTCAGGCCTTCCCTTGCCGCCACGACAGCCAGCATCGCATCGACCATCGATGCGCACCGGTGTTTGCCGTGCTGGGTGAGCCGCTGCTGCAGATCCAGCACATCGGCGAATACGTTGTCGCCCATCGGCACCCACGGAAAGGCCGGGATCATGACCGACTTGAGCTGTTCCCGCTCCGCGTGATCGCGGGCCGTGAACAGCATTTCGTATTCGGTAGCGTCGCAAATCGAGATGAGTCCGCGCCGAAGCAGCGGGTCGAGCCGGGCTTTGACCGGCTCCAGACCCCATCGCGACAGTGCACTGGTGTCGCCCAAGTACTGCGTCACGACCGAATCTTCCGCCGCACCTCGGGGTCGGCGAGTTCGGCGAAGCAGCCGGTCGAGGCGAGGTCGATGAACCGCTCTCTGGCTTCTTCGGCAATGACCCGTCGCAACGCGGCGTCGATCGTGTCCTTGATCGTGGCGGTCCCCAGGATCGTCTGGGCCCGCTCCATCTGCTCAGTATTGATATCAACGCTAGTTTTAGCCATACGGATCAACTCCAATCGGCCGTAACGTTTCCCGACTCCAGTATATCCGACTCTGCCACCTCATTGCGGCTGCGGCAAGCCGCAGCGTACCGCTGGTTGTCGTAGTAGGCGACCAGAGGCAACGGGTCCGGCCCCGGCCCACCTCGGGCCGGGGCCGGACCTTTACGCCTAGCGCGCGAGTCCGGTCACATCAGTTAGTACAAATTTCAAGTAAACAGATTGCCATGTCTAGTGTCCGGTCATGGTGAATAATTCTCTCAAATCATCCCGTCGTGGACTCATCTCTGGTATCGGCGCTGTCGGCCTCGGCGCAGCGCTGACCGCGTGCTCAGCCGATGACCAAGGCGGCCAAGGCGGTTCGGCGGACCCGACTGCCGCATCCACCGACGCCGCCGCGACCACGACGCCCCCGACGACGGCCACCGAGGCCTGGGACCGGCTCGTGGAGGGCAATGCCCGCTGGGCGGCTGGCGAGGCGACCCACCCGAACACCACTCCGGAGAGCCGCGAGGCGCTGCTCGACACCCAGTCGCCGTGGGCGATCGTCTTCGGCTGCGTGGACTCGCGGGTCGCGCCGGAGCTGGTGTTCGACACCGGCAATGGCGAGCTCATGATCGTCCGCACCGCCGGCAGCACCTTCGACGAGCTGGTCGCCGAATCGGTCGTCTACGGACCGCTCGCGATCGGCACGCCCCTCGTGGTGGTCCTGGGCCACCAGCACTGCGGGGCGGTCACGCACGCCTACGAGGCCCTCCACGCGGACGCCGAGGACGACGACCCCTTCGACGAGATCGTCGAAGCCATCGAACCGGCCTACGAAGCCATCGAGGACACCGGCGAGGAAGAGACGGACGTCGAGGCCATGATCCGCGCGAACGTCCTGCTCGTCGTCGAGGACCTGAAGAAGCAGCCCGAGTTCGCCGACCCGATCGCGAACGGGCTGGAGATCGTCGGGGCGTACTACTCGATCGAGACCGGCCTGGTCGAGCGCGTCGAGTAGAGCGTTCTCACCGAGCAGGGGCCGCGGCAGCGGTCCCCGAGCGGTCGCCGTTCACCGCGGATTCAGGGGTGTCACGACTATTTGAAGCCGCGGTGCATGGCGACCGCGCCGCCGGCGAGGTTGCGCCAGGCGACCTTGCGGTAGCCGGCGGCCACGATCCGATCGGCGAAGGCGGCCTGGTCGGGCCACTCCAAGGTCGACTCGGCGAGGTACTTGTAGGCGTCCTTGTCCGACGAGACGCGCCCGGCCACCTTCGGCAGCACGTGCTTGACGAACACGCCGTGGGCGGCCCGGTAGGGCTTCCACACCGGCCGCGAGACCTCGCACAGCACCATGCGGCCCCCCGGGGCCAGGACCCGCAGGATCTCGGCGAGGCACGCGTCGAGGTCGACCACGTTGCGGATGAAGAAGAAGCCGGTGACGGCGTTGAAGGTGTTGTCAGCGAAGGGCAGCGTCAGCGCGTCGGCCGCGACGAGCGGCACCTGCCGGTCACCGTGCTCGCGGAGCATTCCCAGCGAGATGTCGGCGCCGATGACGTCGGCCCCGGACTTGGCGAGCTCCGCGGTGGAGATGCCCGTGCCCGCGCCCAGATCGAGGCAGCGCTCGCCCGGCTGGAGGCTCAAGGCCTCGCGGGTGGCTTTGCGCCAGCGCTTGTCCTGACCGGCGACCATCACGGTGTTGGTGCGGTCGTATGCCGGTGCGACCCGGTCGAACATCGCGGCGATGCGGCCGGGTTCCTTACGCGGGGTATTCGATTCGTTCGCCTCGATCACGTGCTCAGCCTCGCATATCCCGGAAAGGAAATCCGCCGGAGCCCAGGGGTTGTGGGCCCCGGCGGATCAAGGGGTTAGCGGGCAGACGCGCATTCGCGCGTCACGCGCGGCCGTGAGGGAGCATGTGCTTTGGCCGCGCGCCACCCTGTGGGGAGGTCGGAGAGTCAGGCCGAATGGCCTGAGGTGCAGGGGAAAGAGCCGGGGACGCGAGGAAGCGCGCGGGATAGTCGGGCATCGTCGCGATCACCTGCGCCTCCATCGGTAGGGTCTCGGCAGCCGCTGTACATCGCAACACTGTGATGTGTTGTGAATGCGGTCTGCGCTACACACCACATTGACGCATGAGGCGTTGTGATGTCGATCTATGAAACCGAACCGTTATCGCACGTAACCCAAGCGATAACTACGAGGTGCGCGCTGTCACAGTTCGGCGGGAGCTGCGATGAATAGTGGTGGAAAGCGGTTGAAGGTCCGATTCGACACGCCAATTCGGACGCCGGAAATGGCAGCGGGGCATGCGCCCGTCGGACGCATGCCCCGCTATCTCCAGGGGATAAACAGGGAAGTGCGAAGTCGCCCTTCCCCATTCGGGATCAAGTCGCGGTCGGCGCTGCGTCGGGCATCGCCGTTCCGCTTTCAGCATTGCGGATGAAGTGGCGTGTGGCAAGCACTGAGACCGAAGCGTTACGAAGAGGCTTGAGGGTCAGGAGTGCCGGGAGGGTTTCCCCGACCGGGGTCGGGCTCGCTCGCAAAGTGCTCGCTCAGTGCACGATGAGCTTGCCCTTGACGACCGTGGCCTTGCATTTTCCGGCCGCCGACTTCACCAGCGCCGCATACGGGTCGCCTTCCGTCGCGACGTCGAACAGAGCCAGGTCGGCGCGGGCGCCGACCTTGATGGCGCCGATGTCACTGCGACCCAAAGCCTTCGCCCCGCCCTCGGTGGCGGCGCGGACGAGCCACTCATTGATTCCTTCGCCGTCGTCGCCCTGGGCCAGCGCGATGCGGCGCAGCGCGGGCAGTTCGGCGGCGACGTCGAGGTCGGGCGAGGAGGCGCGCGAGTCGGTGCCGACGGCGACGAGGTTCCCCTCTGCCCGCAGTGCGGCGACGGGTGCGTCCCCGGCTTCGAGGCGGACGTTGGAGCGGGCGCACAGGGCGACGGCGGTTTGCTTCTTGCGCAGCCGTTCGCGGTCGTCCGCGTCGAGGTGGACGCCGTGCGCGACATGCGAATCCGCGCCGAGCCAGCCGACCTTGTCCATCTGCTCGGCCGGGGAGTGCCCGGCGCCGCCGTCGGCGAGGTCGAGCTGGAGGCCGCCGCGGCGGTTCATGAAGGCGAACGGTCCGGCGCCGCGGCGCACGAACATGTCCTCGTGGGTGGTCTCGGCCAGGTGCGGGTGGAGGCGGATGTCGAGGGTGCGCGCGAGCTCGGCGAGGCCCTTGGCGACGCCGGTGCCGAGCGTGTAGAGGGTGTGGGGGCTGATGCCGATCGCCATGTCGGAGTTGTTGATCGCGCGCTTCTCTGTGACGACCTCGCGCCAGGCCTTGCGGCGGTCTTCCCAGGCGGCGTCGTCGATGAAGCAGGCCTCCCAGTAGGCGACGCCGGCCAGGTCGGAGGTCAGCAGCGCGTCGAAGGCGGCCTCGGGGGTGACGATGTCGGCGACGGCGGTGACGCCGGCGGCCAGGGACTGGTCGATGCCGGCCTGGACCGAGGCGCGCCACGCGTCGTCAGCGGTGCCGGGATTGCGGCGCGGGAACTCCTGGATCCACTCGAAGAATTCCTTCTCGTTGCCGTACATGTCGTCGAAGGCGGTGTAGCAGAGGTGGGTGTGGGCGTTGATCAGTCCGGGCGTGAGTACGCCTTCGAACGCGGTGGTCGCTTCGGCGTCAGGGGCGTCGGCGGCGGGGCCGACGTAGGCGATCTGCCCGCCGTCGACCCCGACCGCGCCCTCTCGGATCGGGTCGCCCGCGATGGGGACGATCACAGGGGCGGTGTAAACGTGCATGAAGCCGAGCTTACTCAGACTACTGAGTGTTCCCTTCGAGCGCCGCGTAGAAGGGACGGATCGCTTGTTCGAGGATGCGACTGCGCTCGGGCTGGTGGATGAACGCGGACTCCATGGCGTTCTCGGTGCAGCGCTTGATCTCAGCCCAGCCCCAGCCGAAGGTCTCGGACAGCAGCTGGAACTCGCGGGAGGTGTCGGTGCGGCTCATCAGGCGGTTGTCGTTGTTGACGGTGACGTTGAAGTCCAGGGCGTAGAACACGCTGATCGGGTGCTCCCCAATGGTTTCGGCGCCGGCCCCGGTCTGAAGGTTCGAGGACGGGGCCAGCTCCAGGGTGATGCCCTGGTCGCGGATGTAGTGGGCCAGGTTCGACAGCTTTACGTTGTCACCGGACAGGTCGATGTTCTCGATGAGCCGGACGCCGTGGCCGATCCGGTTCGCACCGCAGATGCCGACCGCGCGGTGGATGGAATCGGGCCCGCAGGCCTCCCCGGCGTGGATGGTGAACGGCATCGACTCCTTCCGCAGGAAGTTGAACGCCTCGAGGTGCTTCTCGGGCGGGTTGCCGATCTCGCCGCCGGCGATATCGAAGCCGACGACGCCCTTGTCGCGGTAGGCCACCGCGAGCTTGGCGATCTCCGCAGAACGATTCGCGTGGCGCATGGCGCACAGGATGGTGCCGATCCGGATCTCGTGCCCGGCCTCCTTGGCCTTGCGGATGCCCTCCTCGAATCCGGCCTGAGTGGCCTCCACGACCTCTTCGAGCATCATGCCGTCCCTGAGCTGCTGCTCAGGGGCGTAGCGGATCTCGGCGTAGACGACGCCGTCGGCGGCAAGGTCTTGAGCGGCCTCGGAGGCGATGCGGGCGCAGGTGTGGGACATCTGGGAAACGGCGATGGTGTGCTCGAACGTCTTCAGATAGAGCTCGAGGGTGTGGGAGTCGGCGGCCTTGAAGAACCAGTCGGCCAGCTTCCCCGCATCGGTCTCGGGCAGCTTGTCGTACCCGATCTCGTCGGCGATGTCGATGAGCGTCTGGGGGCGCAGGCCGCCGTCGAGGTGCTCATGGAGCACGACCTTCGGGGCCTTGCGGATCTGTTGGTGGGAGAGCGCAGTCGAATTCATCCCATGAATATAGTCAGTGCGTTTCGTGCGGCTGCCTCACCGTACTCCGCGAGCGTGCTCTGGCCTTCGTGCTGGGGAGGGATCGCGGGCGATTGTCTGTGCAAGGTTCCACGGAGCGGGACTGTTCTAACCGTGAACCGGGCAATAGTGTCGTACCCCTTGTTTAGAGTCGTGATGTGCAGTTGAGGTACCGCTACCGGATCTACCCGACGGCCCCGCAGCGGCGGGAGCTGGCGCGGGTTTTCGGTTGTGTGCGCACGGTCTGGAACGACGCGGTCGCCGCAAGGACGCACGCGCATGCCGAGGGCCTGCCGTATCCGAGGACAGCGGACTTGGACAAGGCTTTGATCACGGCGGCGAAACGGACGACGGAGCGGTCGTGGCTGGCCGAGGTGTCGACGGTGCCGTTGCAGCAGGTGCTGCGCGACTGCCATGCGGCATATATGAACTTCTTCAATTCGCTGTCGGGGAAACGGGCCGGGCCGCGAATCGGCCCGCCACGCTTCAAACGTCGTGCTGGGACACAGTCGGCGCGGTACACCCGACGCGGGTTCGCGCTCCGGCCAGGTGGCCGGTTGTATGTGGCTAAGGTCGGTGAGGTGAAGGTCGCGTGGTCGCGGGAGCTTCCGGCCGAGCCGTCCTCAGTGACGGTGATCAAGACCCCGACTGGCAAGTACTACGCGAGTTTCGTGATCGAGCTTGATGGCGACGCCGAGCGGTTGGAGCCGTTGGCGGATCCGGAGGTGGAGTCCGGGATCGACCTCGGTTTGACGGATTTCGCGGTGCTGCGCGGGGGCAAGCGGATCGAGAACCCGAAGTTCTTCGCCCGGCTCGAACGGAAACTGAAGAAAGCCCAGCGGACGCTCTCGCGCAAGACAAAGGGCTCAGCGAACCGCGCCAAGGCGCGGCTGAAGGTCGCAAGGGTCCACGAAAAGATCAAGCACAAGCGGGCGGACTGGATCGACCAACAGGTTGCGACGATCGTTGCCGAGAACCAAGGCATCTACGTCGAAGACCTGAATATCGCTGGTCTGTCCCGGGGCCGGGCCGCGAAGTCGTGGCAGGATGTCGGGGCGGGCATGTTCCTGAGCCGGCTTGAGGCGAAGGCGAAGCGGGCGGGGAGGAGCTTCGCCAAGGTCGACCGGTACTTTCCGTCCACGCAGTTGTGTTCAGCGTGCGGAGCACTCACCGGCCCGAAAGGGCTGGAAGGGTTGAAGGTCCGGGAGTGGGAGTGTCCGTGCGGGGCGGTCCATGACCGTGATGTGAACGCGGAGATCAATATCAGGAGCGAAGGCAAGCGTCTTGTGGCCGAGGGATCCCCGGACACATAAAACGCCTGCGGAGCCTGCGTCAGACCCGGGAGACCGGGCAGTAGGCATTGAAACAGGAACCCACCCGTAGACGGTGCGCGACAGCGCACCGCAAGCCGGGGATCCGCTTCCATCTCAGGGAGCGGCGGAGATCAAAGCCGTACCTCGTCCCAATGCACGGGCCGCTCCTCATTGAAGACGACGGCCCATTCGAGGGCCCAGCGCCGGTGCCACACCAGGCAGTCGTCCACGCCGCTGGGCGGGGCCTGACCGGCGCGGCGGGCCTGGTCGCAGACGAAGTCGAGGCAGTAGTAGAGGTCGAGCATTTCGGCGACGACGCCCGCGTCGCGGGTGGGGGTGAGCTGGCGGTCGCGCCAGTCGCTGAAGGTCTCGGGGCGGCGCAGGTCGGGCAGGAGTTCGGGGAGTTCCTCGGCGCAGGCGACGGCGGGGTCGAGGTGGTCGACCAGGCCGATGAGCCAGGCGACGGTGTAGAGGCTTTCGAGCTGGTCGGCGTAGCGGGGGCGTTCGCCGCGGCCGCAGGCGATGAAGCCCCACTCGTCGGGGGCGAGGTGGTCGAGCACGTGGGCGTCCAGGAGCCAGCGCATCGCGAGTTCCTCGGGCATGTCGAAGACCCTGGCCTGCACTACGTTCAGGATCGCGGCGCGTGCTTCGAGGTGGACGCGGGGCCGGAGGCGGGGCATCTGGCCGGAGGGGAAGGGGAGCGGGAACTGCTCGGGCGGGGCCGGTATACCCAAGGCACCTAGGCCGTCGACGGTGCGCGATCGAACGCTGCGGGGGTCGGAGATCAAGGCCTGCATATGGCTCCCTACCACTTGGGGTTCACCTTGAGGGGTGAGGATGCGTTCACACGGAAGGGTAATTGTGAAGAACTGTAGCGTCCAACACATGTTTCAGTCAATCCGGGTTGGGCGTTTTTGATACCGGATAAACCCTCATGATTACCGTGTTACGCAGTGGTTTCATGACACGGGCACAGGGTGTCCCCTGTGGCCTACTGGGGAGTACGAGGACGTTGGGTCCGTGGCGATTCCGGGCGGAACCACCATCGCATCGACAAAGTCGCATGTTCCGGGCAACCCGGCGGCAACCTACCGGCGTCCTTGGATTGACGGGGCCGTCAGGCCCCGGCGCACCCGACACGAAGGGAAGACGACCTGATGTCGAACACTGTGGAGCCACAGCTGGAGCCGGGGGCTAACTCGCGATCGAAATCGCAGGCCAAACTGCGGACGGCACTCCTCGGAGGCACCGCGCTCATCGCGTCGGCGGCCGTGGCGGTCCTATCGGTCCAGGGCGCGCACGCCGAGGCGAACAACGACGAATCCGAAGCGGCCCAGGCGACCTGCGTACTGGCCGAGCTGCCGATGCCCGAGGACCGGTACTTCAGCATCGTCACCGGCATGAGCGAGGACGGCTCCGTCATCGCCTACCGCACCTACGACCTGGACACCTACCAGCGCGACACGTGGCTGTACTCCGGCGGCGAGGCCACCGAGGTGGCCATGCCGGGCGAGGATCAGTCCCTTCAGGACGTCACCACCGCGGGCATTGCCGTGGGCAGCACCTTCGAGGACGGCGGCTCGAAGCCGTACATCTGGGACGGCACCGAACTGACCCCGCTGACCACCACCGCGGAGTACGGCTCTGCCGACGGCATCAACGAGGCCGGCGACATCATCGGCACCGACGGCGAGGCGGAGTCGGCGACCCCGGTGCTCTGGCCCGCAGGCGAAACCGAGCCGGTCGCCCTGGAGCTCCCGGAGGACGCCACCTGGGGCCAGGCGACCGACATCGACGAGGACGGCACCATCGTCGGCTACTACGGCTACGGCGAGGACAACTCCCGCCCGTACGTCTGGCACCCCGACGGCACCGGCGAGGCCCTCCCGCTCCCCGACGGCGTGGACGAGAACGCGGCGGGCTCCTACCCGATGGACATCAGCGGCGACTGGGTCTCCGGCTACCTCTTCAACGACGAGCTGGAAACCGGCATGCGCTGGAACCTGACCGAGGGCACCGCCGAAATCCTCGACCTGGTCTTCGCCCCGGGCATCAACCCCGAGGGCACGGCGGCGGGCGAGGCTTCCCCAAGCGCCGCTTACCAAACCGCGGACGAACTGGTCGAACTCCCCGGCCTCACCGACCCGGCCGACAACTACTTCGGCGACACCGCCACCGAGATCAACGAGGACGGGACTCTGCTCGCCGGCCAGGTCTACGCCGGAGAAGACGCCGACGGCATGCACATCCTGAAGGCAGTCACCTGGACCTGCGAATAACCCAGGCCCACAACCCAAACCAACGATCGCCAGCGGGCACCGGCCCAATCCCGGTGCCCGCTTCCCTGTCCTACCCACCGTGCGGGCGCCCGAGATGGGCTTGACCAGCAGGGTTCGGAATCCACGCAGATCCCACAATTCGGGACGCATTCCCTCGAATGTGCAGGCGCCTCATAACATGTCGTGAACCTCCCCTCGCTTCCTTTGGAAGGAACGACCTTTGACTCCCCATGACATCCCACCGCCACCGCCTTCTCCGCGTCCGAACCTGGCTCGCGTGCTCAACCCGGAGGCCGCCCGCGCGCGACTCGAGGAGCGCAAGGCCAGATTCGAGCAGATGGCGTCCCAGACGCAGGCGATGGCCGAGCAGATGAAAGCCCTGTCGGTGACCGTGTCCGACTCGAACGGCCTGATCACCGTCAAGGTCGACTCGACGGGGAACCTGACCGGCATCGAACTATCCGACCGCACTCGACGTGTCACACCCGACGTCGTCTCGCGCACCATAATGGAGACGATCGCCGAAGCCAAGCGGCGCATCGTGGAACAGACCGGCGAGGTCATCGCCGCCACGGTCGGGGCTGACTCCGAGACAGGCAAGGCGGTCGCGGCGAGCCTCAAACAACGCCTCGACTCCGACGCGGAAGGCCAGCGGCAATGAGCGACCGCCTCAGCGTCGACCCCGAGGATCTGCGCACCCACACCAGCCACATCCAAGGCCTGATCGAGAGGTTCGAGGCCGTCCGCTCGGCCTCGACCGCGATCACCCAGGCGGACGATGCCTTCGGACCGCTGTGCGAGTGGATCGCCCCGATCCTCGAGGAGAAGCACGCCATGGTCGATGCCCGCATCGATCAGGGCAAACGCAATCTGGAAGGCCACGTGACGGCCCTGAACGCGACCGCCGAATCCTATGAGGACGCCGACGCCTCCGCCGCATCCGATCTCGACAATATCGCTGGGGAGCTGTAGATGAGTGACAACTACCTGGTGGCCGATGTCCAGGACTCCCATCGCTGGTACACCGGTTCGGGGATCGGCGAGGAGATCGCCGGCGTGGTGACCGGCATCCAGGAAGGCAACTGGGTCGACGCCTCCCTCGCCGGCCTCATGACCGGCCTCGAAGGCGTCGCCACTTTTCTCGACCCGCTCGGCACGATCACCTCGACCGGAGTCGCCTGGCTGATGGAGGCGGTCGGACCGCTGCGCGAATTCCTCGACGACATCGCCGGCGACGCCGACATCCTCACCGCGCATGCCCAGACGTGGGCCAATATGGCGGCCGAAGTGCTCGCCATCAAGGACGAGCTCGACGCCTATATCGATGACGACGTCGCGGACTGGAGCGGCGAGGCCGCGAACGCCTACCGGACGAAGATGGACTACAACGTCGAAGGCACCGACGGTCTGGCAAGTCTGTGCGCGGCAATGAGCGCGGCCACCGAAGGCGCCGGGACACTGATCACCGTCACCCGCGAACTGGTGCGGGACCTGATCGCGGAACTGGTGTCGACTCTATTCGTCCGACTCCCGGTCTGGTTGGGGCTCATCGCGACCGGCGTGGGCATCCCCCTGGTGGCGACGCAGGCGACCGGCCTGGTCCTGAACCTGTCCATAACGCTCTTCGGCGTGATCATGGCCCTCGTGCAGAGCTTCGAGGCCCTGCAAGCGCTCCTCGACAGCTAGGACCCGAATCCGATGCGCATCCTCTTCAAGCTCCTGACCGTGGCCGTCATAGGCCTAGCCCTCGCCTCCAAAGACAAGAGCGGCAAGGGCAACGGCAGTGGCGGCACCAACTCACACGGCGCCGACCTGCCCGCCAACGGCATCACGTCCGCCAACGACGCAGTAGAAGGAAACTACAAAAAGGGCGAGGTCCCGGGACAAGGACAAGACGCCAATGGTGGCACCGACGCTGATGCCGACAACTCCGCAAACAACACGCCGACCGATGACAAAGGCCGTACCGAACCGTCTCAGGAGCCGAGCCCGAACAACACGCCCCGCGGTGAACCGACCGAAGTGAGGGGCAGCCCAGAAAACAGGCGAGGGCTACAACGTGAGAATGAGGCCGCTCAGACTCTGGCCGAACACGGGTATGACGTTGAGCAAAACCCTCCCAGGAACGAGAACGGTAAGGACCCCGATTACAAAATCGAAGGCGAGTACTTCGACTGCTACTCTCCAAGTAGAGATGACCCAGGCCGTATCCGAGACGATATATCCGCGAAGGTCAAGAAGGGGCAGGCTGATAATATCGTACTCAACCTCGATGATTCAGGGATGAATATAGCCGACCTGAGAGCGACCCTGGAGCGCAAGCCGATCAACAACCTTGAGGAGATCAAGATTGTTCAAAACGGCCAGGTCATCGATTTCTATCCGTTCTAGGAGATTTCCATGTCGACAAATTACGAATTCAACACAGCCTCTTATTCAGTGGAGGAGATTTCGGATTTCTTCTGTACCGTACTCGATCTTGATCGAGTTAAACTCCTGGCGCCGTCACCTATCACAGGTGAGAAATGGTGGGCTGCTGCGACTGTCATGGAGGTTGCAGAGTTCACAGACGAAGGACGGCGATTGCAGGCCACCGACACCTTTACCTCGATCTCTTTCGAGCCGCGCAAATCTATGAACTTCGAGGATGAGAATCGAGGCCTTGCCCGAATCATTAAGTCCGTACTCGACCTACTATCTCGTGATAACAGTTCATCTGGATTCCTTGAATTCTATGATGAAATTATCGTGATCGAGAAGCGAAAGGGCCAAGAAATAGTCGTCGATCCGAGATTGATCGACCCCAATGATCTTGACGCTCAAAATATGTTTGCTCCGATACTTAAAGGATATATTATCGAGCCGATAGATCAATTCTAGCGAACCCGTAATGGCTCAAATGAGCAATATGATGGAAGGTATGGACATCCCCAACCGCGAGGAGGTGGCCGCGCAATGGAACCGGGTCATCAACCGCGAGATCACTCGCGAGGAGGCCCATGTTTGGGCGAAACCCTGGGTCGAGGAGCGCGACGACGAGATCGCCGACCCGATGGTCCGGTCAGCGCTGCTGCGATTGCACGGGTTCGACATGATCTACGTCGACGATGAACGGAGGGTGGTTCGTCACGGAGGCGACGGTCCATACGTACATGCGAGCGCTTCAATCGCTGCCGCTTTTGGCCAGTGGAAAGCTAAGTGCAGACACATGCCATCATGAACCGCACCGAAATCCATGAGTCCCTGGAGCAATTGGAGAACGACCGCTGGCCGCGGCCTTCCGCTGACGCAACCAGACTCATCCGTCATTGCCATGCGGCGCGCGCCAAACCTGCATCGCAGCTGTCGACCGAGGAGCTTCGCCTGCTCATCGGCCAACGGATTTCGCTTGCATGGACCGTGCCCTTCGCGTTGCACGATCTCCAGCGAACTCCAATGGTTGAAGGGGATCTGTACCCCGGTGATCTCCTTGCGGCCTGCCTCTCACTGCCCGACGAGTACTTTGCGGCTCATCCCGAGGTGAGAAGGCAGCTCGCGGAAATCGTGGAACAAGTCGGAGAAGACGATTGGAATCTGGCGTTTCCCGGCCGTTTCACGGAATGGCGGTGAATAGGGTCGGTTCCTGAGGCCTTCGGGCTTTCACCATCAGCGAACCGCCGCGAGCCAGGGCTTGTTCAAGTTCCGCGATCGTGTGAAGCGCCTGGTTGAGGTGGGCTGGGGCGCATAGCGAAGCAGAAACGAGATTCGCGATCATTTTGGTGCTGAAGCCAAACGATCACGAAATTTCCTTGAGGAAGGCCATGAGGCCGTCGTGCCCGCTGGCAACCGCGGCGGCCACCTCGGGGGCGAACGGGTTCCCTTCGACCAGAAGCTCCTTCAACCCCCCGATTGCTGACAGGCTCGCGGGCAGGACACTGAGTTGATTGCGCTTGACCTCGAGCTGCGTGAGTGCCGTGAGGCCTCCGATGGAGTCCGGAAGTGCTGAGAGCCGGTTGCCTTCGAGATCCAGCGTCTCGAGCTCGGTGAGGTTCCCGATCGAGTCCGGCAGCATCGAGAGCCGGTTGAATCTGAGGTCGAGCTCGGTGAGGGCGGTCAGGTTTTCGATCGAGTCTGGCAGCACCGAAAGCCGGTTGAACCCCAGGTCGAGTCTGGTGATCGCGGTGAGATTCCCGATCGTGTCCGGCAGCGCTTCGATACTGCAGTCCCAGAGATCGAGTTCGGTGAGCGCGACCAGGTTGCCGAGGGTTTCCGGCAGTGATAGGAGGTCGTTGTTTCGGGCGGTGAGCTTCTTGATGGCGGTGAGCTTCCCGATGCTCTGCGGCAGTGCCTCCAGTCGGTTGTAGCTCACGTCGAGCTCTTCCAGCTTCCTGAGTTCGCCGATCGAGTCGGGCAGTTCGGTGATCCGGTTGCCGTTGAGATCGAGATTGGTGAGCGCGGCGAGCGCCCCGATGGATTCAGGCAGTGATGTCAGCCGGTTGGCGTTCAGATCCAGAAACTCGAGCCGCGCCAGGTCGCCGATCGACTCGGGCAGCGACCGGAGGTCATTGCCCCGCAGGTTGAGTTCGGCCAGGCTCGCGAGATTGCCGATCGGTTCGGGCAGCGCTTCGAGATCGTTGCTGCGAAGGTCGATTTCAACCAGGGAGACGAGGTTGCACAGTGACTCGGGCAGTTCTTCCAGATCGTTCCCGGAAAGGTAGAGCCATTCGAGAGTGGCGAGGTCGCCGACAGCTTCCACCAGTGCGGTCAACCGGTTGTTCCCGAGGTCCAACTTGGTCAATGCGCCGAGTCGCCCGATCGACTCCGGAAGCGCAGTCAGCCTGTTGTCGAACAGGATCAGCTCGACCAGCCCCGTGAGATTGCCGATCGACTCGGGCAGCCCTGTGAGCCGGTTGTCCATGAGGTTGAGGTTGGTGAGCCCGGTCAGCTCGCAGACCTCTTCGGGCAATTGGGTGAGGTCCAGATCGGCGAGATCGAGCTCCGTCTGCCTGGTGCGCTTGGCCTCGTGGATGCGCTGCATGGCCTCGTCGAGCATCGAGGGGCATCTTCCTGCTGGGAGACAAGGGGGTCCCCCATTCTAAAGCGAATCCTCCACGCGGCACTCCCCCGAAGCGGGTGAATCTACGTCCAGCCTCGGGTGCCCGGCGGGAGGCCGGGGTGGGTTCCCGGTCTCGGGTCCTGTAGACGACGTAGGGGCGGAAGAGGTACCAGACGGGTGCGCTGAAGGCGTGGACGAGCCGAGTGAAGGGGAAGAGCGCGAAGAGGGTCAGGCCGATGAGCGCGTGGAGCTTGAAGGCGCCGGCCATGGCGGCGACGTCGGGTTGGAGGATCCAGATGCTCCGGAACCAGGGCGAGACGGTTTCGCGGTAATCGACCTCGTGGCCGCCGGTGAGTCCGGCGACGGCCGTGAGCAGGGTCGTGGTCAGGCCGGCGAGGAAAAGGGCAGGAGGCCGCGGAGCTCGAGGGCGGTTCCTCAAGGGGTTCATCGGAGTCACGGTTCCGAGCCGGCTCGGATTGATCAGTGCTCATCGCTTCCACAGCTCATCACATCCATGGCGGGCCAAGGAGGCCGGCCGGTTTGGGAGTGCTGGGCTGCGGCTCTTCGAATCTTCGACATGACGGCAAGCATCAAGGGCTAAAACTGCCTCTGGTCCGAGGGTGGGAATTGGGCCTGTTGCGGCGGACCGAATTGTGCGCCTGCCGTGGGCGCTTGCTGCCCGGCGAACACGACGTAGCTCCGCTTGGGAGTCCACCTCCGCACAGCGGGTGTCAATACGAGGATGAAGACGAGCAGGGCCAATACGAGCGTCGCTGCGGCCACAGGGATATTCAGATCAAGCGCGTCCATGTAGTACTGCGCCCCCGAGAATTTGCCGGCGGAGGCCGACTCCAGGTCCTCGCCGAGGCTTGAGCTCCAGATCCAGACCCAGCTCTCCCACCCGATCGCGCCCACAACCAGGATGCCTACCCAAATTGCGGTCAGGATGCGGGCGGAGCGCTTGCCTTTGTGCAATCCGACTGCCGAGACGATGGCCAAGACGAGCAGGAGCACCACACCGACGCCGATGAGTCCCAGCTCAACGTAGCTGTGTTCCAGCATGTATTGAGTGGCGGTGTCGCCAGGTTCAGGCTCGATCCAGGTCTCGAAGTAGTAGGTCGCGTCGGCTTGCATTAGCGGGACGAGTGCCAGCGGCGACAGCGCGATGAAGAAGACTGCGAACTGGATCAGGGCAATCGCGATCGGTATGCGGGCAGGTGTCTGCGATGGGTATCGAGGGTCAAGCACGTCTCTTCTTCCTGGGCGATTGATTGTTCGACCCGAATCTACGTGGCCAACGCCATTCACGGTGCCCCCGGACCAGAAGCTTCTCCAGTTCGAGGGCGTACCGAGATCTCGTCTCCTCTCAGCCTTCGCAGTGGCGGAAGGTGGTGTGCCAGAGGCGGATTGCTTCGGATTTCAGGTGATCGGTTTGGGATTCGGCCCATTCTCGGTGGAGCGGTTCGGAGACGTGGAGTCGCGGGCAGCGGGTTTGGAGGCCGGTGATCGAGCCGATGGTGGCGGGGATCAGGTCTACGAAGAGTAGGCGGAGGCGGTCTTGGCCGATGGGCCAGGAGTATTGGACCTTTCGATTGTCGATCGTTTCGATGCCGAGGACCGGGAGTCCGGCCTCATCGATGACGGCGTGGAGTCTCATGCCGTGGCCCCTCTGTCCATGAGCGCTCCGAGGGCGGCCCCGGCCCGCATCAGGTCGGTGACCTTGATGGCGGCGGCGCGGGCGGTGGTCTGGAGCGGGAAATTCAGGTAGTGCGTGCCGTCGGGTGCTGTGTGGAAACCCGGGGCGTGCGGGTTGCGGGCCGTTTCCTCGGCGGTGTGGACGGTCTTGGACGGTTCGGGCGGTTCCGTTGGGGGCGTGAGGCCTTCGTAGTCGGGTGCCACCTCATCTCCGGTGTCGGGATCACCTCCGGTGTTTGCGACAGTGCCGCCGGGCACGTTGTCGAGTCCAGGCCCAGAGAGCCAGCCGCCGCTACCCCTCAGGCGCCCTTGACCTTCGGGTTCGGCGTCGCTGATGGCGGTGGCGTGCTCTTGTCGGGCGCGGCGGGCTCCGCCCAGGGCGTCGGCGAACCGCGCGGCGCGGACTTGTTGTGCGGCAGACCGATTCAGCGGTTCCGCCGCTGCCGCGCGACTCTGGGTTCCTTTGCGGTCCCGGCCGCAGGCAGTCTTGAGGGCCCGCCAGATCCGACCCTCCCTCAGGCTCGTCCAGGCCCGTTCCCAGCGGCCGGGGTCCATCTCCGTGTGGTGTGCCTGGGCAAGGTCGGCCGAACCCTCCATGAAGCGGTCGAACGCCGCCTCCCGCAGACGACCGAGGCTCGGCAGATCGGGGCGTTGCATGGCCCGGGGGCCGAAACGCCGGTTGGGGCGAGGGTTGAGTCGCTGGTCGGAGCATTGCGGGCTGGGGCTCGGCTTGGGGTTGAGCGCGGCGATCTTCGCGCGGAACGCCGCCGGGTTCCTCGGGGGGAGCGTCCAGGGCGGAACGATCACGTTCCACGCGACGCCCGAGGGGTTTCCGTCTACAGACTCAGGCCTGTTTTCGAGTAGGCTGATATATGCCACGGGAGGTACGCCTCTCTGGTGAAGGAGGCGGCCCGCCAGCTTGTTTAGCGACGTTGCGGCGGGCCGCCGCTGATATTCACTTATCTGAATTTCGTGCTCATAGCACGCACGACAAGTCTAAACGGCCACGGCTCAGCGGACCAATAAGGCGCGCCCTCGCGTCCAGATCCGTCTAGAGACGCGGCCACCCTCATGTCCGGCTTCGGGCGCTCCGTGTGAATTGCGCCGGTCCGATACCATCGAGGTCAGGTCCCAAATACACTGCGCTCCTTGAGGAGAAACCCCCGTGGCGAGAAAAATCGATTCTGAAGCCATGCGCGAGTTCACAGAGGCAGTCAAGCCTCACCTCGAAACCGCTCGAGACGAACTCGCCCCCATGCTCGAACCCGAAGGCGCTCTGGGCAAAATGCCCGCCTTCGGCGTGCTCGACAACGCCCCCTCCGCACGCAGCAGCTACAACGAGTTCCACCAGACCATGTGGACCAATACCCAGAAGCTGATCGAAGCCCTTGAGGGCCTGTCCGACGCGGTCACGGCCTCGGCCGACGACAGCGACGAGTCCGAGGCTCTGACGACCTCCGATGTCAACAACCAAGACGGCTGATCCCGGGAGAACCTGAATCCGATGCGAACCCATCGACTCGTCAAGACCGCCGCCGCACTCGGCGCCGCAGTTCTGCTCCTGACGGGCTGCAACGCCCTCGGAGGCGGCGACGACAGCAACGGCGGCAACTCCGACGGAGGAGGCGACCGTGCGGAAAGCGTGTATCCGGGTGTGACCCAAGCAGAGGTCTACGGCGCCATGACTTCATGGGGCACCGGATGCGAAATCTTCGAAGACCTCCAGCCGTACCAGGACTACATCGGCGTCGAGGAAGTCGTCGAAGGCGGGATGGTTCCGAACAACGAAGGTGAACTTCCGGCCTGTCGCGGCCAGTTCCACCTCCCCGGCTCTGCGAACGCCAGGGCCCAACTGACCCTGCTTCCTTTCGAAACCGATCAAGAAGCCGCCGATGAGTACCAATCATTGGTTGACGGTTTCGAACCCGGCGACGGTGGAACCGAGTACACCGACGTACAAGAAGGTGAACTCGGGGGTGAGTGGACCGAGAGCTATTTCTGGAGCGGATATACCGAATTCGGACAGACGGTCAATAGCTGGGGCCAGCAAGGGAACTGGGTAATCGAGTTCTTCACCTACGTTGACAACGACCCCGGCGGAGAGGACGCTCCCGTCTACAACTTCACCCTGGATGAGTACGCCCCCTTCGTGACCGAAGAATACCTTCCGGGCCTCAATTCCGAAATCGCTGCGAAGTTCGAGGAGTAACCCCCAATGAGCAACGAAGACGAAGCCACCTACACCGCAGTTGATGAGGGCAAGAGCACTGATGACATCAACAGCGTCATCGAAGGGCTCCTCCCAAGCCCCTCCTGCGATGGTGACGGGTGCACCAATGCTCAGGTGACCGAGGCTGAACGAGCCTGGGTCAAGCTCATGTCCGCGGTTCCCGTCATGGGCCAGACTGAATCCGATTTCGAGACCATGCGCGGAGAAGTCGCCATGCCTCCCGGCGAGACCGTCAAAGGCATGGTGAATGCGCTTCGCCCGGATAACCCTGATGCCTACGCCTTCGAAACGATCGCCAATCACTGGGCTACTTTCAAAGGCAAGATCGAGACCATCAAGTCGAAGGTCAAAGAGGCCACCGTCGATCTGGGCAATGAGTGGACCGGGTCCGACTACGAAGCCCTGACCGAGCAGGTCGACATCGTCATCACCAATGTCGACGCGATGGTGGACGCGATCGGCGAGGACGGCGCGGGCGGCGTGGTCGGCCAGCTCCGTGAGAAGCAAGAGACGGTCGCCGGCCAGCAGGGCAGCAACAGAATTGCCTACCCGGCTCCCCTCTTCTATTTGGAGGAACACTCGGGCTGCGCCCACCGGCTGCACAGCCGTGTTCCCTTCAACGACGCGTGCGATATCTCGGAGGACGAAGAGGCCCAGGCCGCCGTCGACAAGGCCGGGCTCGACCCGACCGTCTTCGACAGCATTCGCGAAGAGCGCGAAGAGGAGTACCAGACCCGACTCACCGAGTACACCGAGAACCCCGACACCCTCCCGCCCGGCATGAACGCCGAGCAGGCCGCGAACAAAGACGCCGACGAATACGCCGACGCGGCCGTCGCGGACAAGAACGCCGACGGCTCGACGGAGTACCAGGCCAAGGCCTCCGAGATCGACAACGATGTGGTCTCGCGCCAGCAATCCACCGAGTTCGAGGTCGCTGCGATCCAGCCGGTCGCCGACCCTTCGGAAGACACCGCGTTCAACGACGGCGACACCCCGGCCTGGCCGGGCACCGATGGCGGCTCCGCGCCGCAGTCGCCCGGCAGCATGGGCACCGGCTCGGACTCCTATGTCCCGCCGGAGAACTTGACCGACATCTCCGGCCCCGGCGGTTCCGGTGGCTCGGGCAGCACCCCCAGCACCGGCCTCGATTCCGAGAACCCGTGGTCGTCTGAGGCGGGTGAAGACCCCGATGACCTCGGCGGCGGTCTCGCCTCGGGCGGCGGTGGCGGCCCAGGCACATTGGCTCCCACGGCACCCGGTGGCGGCCCCGGAACTGGCGGCGGTAGCGGCGGCATGGGCGGTGGCGCCGGCGCGGGCCTCTTCGGCGGTGCCGGTGGCATGGGCGCAGGTTCCGGAGCCGGTGCGGGCCGCGGCGGCGGCATGGGCGGCCGGGCAGGCGGCATGGGCGCTGGAGGCCGCGGCGCGGGCGCTGCGGGAGGCCGAGCCGGAGGCGGCGGCATGATGGGCGGCGGCCGAGGGGGCGCCGGCGGCACCGGCGAGGACGAAGAGTTCGACTCCGGCACCTGGCTCATCGAAGACGAAGACATCTGGGGCCTGGCCCGCTTCGAAGACGACAACGACCCGCTGAAGTAAACGGCGACAAGCAAACCAGTGCGGCGTGCGATCATTGATCGCGCGCCGCACTGCTTGCTTTCCGACTAGCGGGGTCGTCTTGAAGCCCGTTCTTGCAACCCAGAAAAATGCCGAAGCAGCCTTTACTTTCACCCACTCGCCTGCCATGTTGCCGCGGCGATAAGAAAAATTCCGGCACAGCTTCATCAATGGACACAGCAGAGTTCAATGGCATTGCGTTGCAACATCTCTGGCCTTCATGAATGACTCGCAGCCGTCTACGAGAACATGACATCCGGCTGACGGTCGACCGTCATCGCCGAGCCGACTAGGAGTCACCGATGCAGCTCGACCGCATTCTCAATGATCCGATCGCCGAACTCGTCGATCCCGACGACCAGGTGATTCCGCCTGCGTCCGCGGTCTCCGGGTGGCAGGTTCCCGAGCCCGATCGGCGGGCGCTGCTGGATTTCGGGCTGCCGAGGATTCCGATCATGAAGTATCTGCCGGAGGCGTCGCCGCCGGCCGAGGCGGTAAAGAGGGATGACGAGGTCATGGGCTACCTGCTGGGGCGCCTGCGCATCCTCGACGTCTTTGCGGCCCCGGGAACCGGTGCGGTGCAAGGGGTCTCCAGGCGCAACGGCAGGCGCTCGTTCCTGAACTCCTCCGCAGCGTCATATGTGGAGATCTCGTGGCGGATGTACCACCTTCGGATGGAGCGGTACATGATCGACAACGACGAGGAGGCGGATCTGGCTTTGGCGGCCTTCCTGCGCCGCGCCAACGAGATAGATCCGCAAGTCGGCCAGGACGAGACCCAGTCCTACTGGGCAGGCGAGGCCAAGGCCTGGGCGGCCTGACGCCGGCCCCTATTCGCACCGACTTCGAGCAGGTCCGGGCGAAGGTCGACTATCTCGGCTCCCGCGACGACATCGCCTACCCGCCCAAGGTGTCCTGAGAATGGACGACAGCGGGACTGCACGAGACGCTCGTCGATTCAGTCGTTGAGTTGTGCGACGGCCTCGGTGAACGTCGCCGCGTCGGCCAGCACCCGCCAGTCGCGTTCACCGGGGGTGTTCGAACGCTCCTCCAATCTGATGAGCGCGCGGTCCGGGCTGAGGTGGAGCTTGACCGTCCGAGGTTCGGGGTCGGCGCAGCGGCGGGCGAGTCCGTCGAGGACGGGTTCGAGCCTGTCGAGGTCCGCCGATGCCGGGTCGGTCCGCTGCGGTTCGGACAGCACCGCGGTGGGTGCGAACCGCTGGTACTCGAATACGCGCGTCCAATGCTCCCAACCGAAGCCCACCGCCGCGGCGAATGGCCGGTCGGCGCCCAGCCAGGTTTCTTGCCTATGCCGCTCTTCCGGGTCGAGAACGTATGCGGACCAGCGGGTCCCAACCGCGACCGAGTCAGGGACGGCGGGCACGGGTGCCTGAAATCGGGCCCCGACGACCAGGTCGAGCCCGAACGCGTTCGCGGCCTGCGCCAGCGCCTTGACGCCGCGCTCATCAGGGCGGCGCAACCGCCAGAAGACCCGCCCGGCCCTCCAGCCGCGGCTGATTCGCTCGCAGAACGCCCGCGCCTGCGCGTCGTGGTCGGCGCCTACGAGTGCGGTGCAAGTGCCGTCGAAGATTTGGCTGCTCATGTCGGGGCCGCCGGCGATGGTCACGTTCGCCGGATCGATCCCGAATTCTTTGAGGATTCCGCCGAGCCGCCAAGGCTTGCCGAGCCGATGGAGCGTCCGATCCCCGCCGTGCGCGGCGACCGGAGTGGGCTGGGTGCCGGGCGGGGCCGGGGGAGGTGCGAGGTTGATGTGGCGGGCGAAGGAGCGAGCGTCGGTGACGGTGATGACCGCGCCAGTGTGAATGCGGCCCGAGTGTCCACAGGTGGAGCAGGTCTCCGAAGGCCGCTCCCCGGTCCCGCCGCACACCGCGCAGCGCGAATAGGCGTCCCCGTTGCGGTTGTCAATGCACTGGCACTGCGACCAGGCGGTACCGGTCTGGCAGGTCGCACAGCCGTGGGACGGGATCGGTGCGGCCAGCCACGTAGGCGTCGGCGGCTCGGTCTCCAGGGCCCATTCGGCGAGATGGCGCTGCTCGACCTGGCCGGTTTCGATCGGGATGAGCGTCTCCCGGACGCGTGCGACTACGACCTTCGTCAAATGCCAGGCGCCGTCGCGCCAGATCGCCGCGGCCGGATCGGTTTCCCCGCCGAGCACTTCGAGCTCGCGCGCCAGCTGCGATGCCGGGCCGGGAGCGGCGGGCCCGGTGCCCGAAGCGTCGTCGACGAAACGGCCGGGAGTCCCACCGGGCCGGTCATCGTTGTGGCCGGGATGGAACCGGTCGACCATGTCTTGGGAGTCAGCGCGCAGCAAGGCTTTCCGCAGGTTCATGTGACGGGGCCAGGACGGTGGTCCCCCGACCGGCAGCGGCACACCCGGCAGCGTCAAGCCGACCCACCACGAGAACCGCGGTCGGCCATCCGGTCCGGTGGCCCGAGCATGCCGCCACACCATCAGGTCCACCCGCAACGCCGCAGCGAGGGAGCACAACTCGGCCAACCGCTGGTCCGGGTCGGCGGGCCAGGTCTGGTTCGGGTGCGCGATGAGGACCTGGCGGCGCCCGCGCTCATTGGAGGCCAGCGCCTCGGCCTCGATCCGGAATCGTTCTGCCGCTTCCATCTCGGGGTCCCATTCGCGGGCGAGGCGGATCGGGCGCCACCGGTAGAAGCCGAAGCCGGTCAAGGCGGGCTTGGTGTCGAGACCGACCTGGGCGGCGACGTCGCCCAGCACCTCGCCGAGCGGCAGTACCCATTCCCGGCCCCGATCGTCCGGGCCCACTTTGACCGGGGTGATGACGCCGGGGATCACGGAGACCGAGGCGACCTGTCCGGTGCCGGTGTTGACCGCCGAGACCACCAGCTGCCCGCGGGCCCGCCCCTCGCCGGAGCAGGTGATGCAGCGATACGTGACCGTCCCCGACCCGTGGCAGAGGCGGCATTTGACGAACGCCTCGTACGAACCCAATGCGGCGCTTTCGGAGACGACCAGCGTGTTGCCGGTCTTCGTGCAGGAACACGCACTGATCTGACGCCCCGACCCAGAACAGCTGAGGCACTCGACCACCAGGCGATCGGTTTCGGCTGCGTCGCTCATATCTCGGCCGTACCCACCATCGGATGTCCTCCGCTATAAGGGGATCGCGTCCCGCATCGGGATGCCGCCCCTCACCGTATCCGAACCTGGGAACCTTAGAATCCGGCCAGAGCGAACTAGCGTTGCGGCACGGCATCACTCGCACCGGACGAACGGCTGCGGTTGGCCCGAGAGAAGGATCACGATGAACGCTGAACTCGAATCGATCAAGACGAAGGTCGACTATCTACTCGCCGCCGATGGCGTGCGGTTCGCGGCGAATGTGCTGCGAATCTGGGAGCACGGCGAGGAGTTTCGCCGGGAGCTCGATACGGAGCATTTCAAAGACCTGAGCCTGGAGCCGCAAGAGCGCCTGGCCGCCGCCCTCGCGGGTCGTCAACTGGGGCAGCTGCGGTTCTCCGGCCGGGAGCATTGGGGCCGATGGAAACTCGATGAGTCCGAGACCGAGTGGCAGGGCGAGCACGATTGGCATGTCATCGGCGAGTCCGAGCTGGCCGACACCACGGCGATCCTGCTCCATGCTCAAACCGGGGAGACGGTGTTCTATGACGCCGACGCCTGGGATTGGAACCTGCGGGACAACTTCATCATCGTCAAGGACTCCCTCGCCGCCTTCATTGACGAGGTCGTGCTCGGTCCCGAATACGAGCGTCTCTACTACCAGAATCTGGTGGAGCTCGCTTCCATCCTCGAGGTGGACGCCGAAGAGTTCCCGGGCATCGAAGGCGACCCCTGGCACCATCTGCTGCGGGAGATGCGGGCCGATCTCTTCGATGGGGCCCAAGTGGATCGCGGCAGGCGGCGGGAACTCAATCGCCGTATCGAGGCGTACTTCGCCGACGACGATGCCGATGAGGACGACGGCTGATCCCGACCCGGCTGCTGGCCGGATCCGGTTGGTCACGCTTTGGGCTGGGCGGGGGCGGGTAGAAATATGGGGTGGAGTCTAGGCGTGTGGTCGGCGACCGTTATTCGCTCGCGCGGCCGATCGGGGCCGGCGGGATGGGGCGTGTCTGGCAGGGGATCGATGCCCGGCTGGACCGCGAGGTGGCCGTCAAGGTGGTCAAGCCCGACCTGTTGCATGGTCCCGGGCGCGAGGAGATCGTCGCCCGGTTCGGGCGCGAGGCCCGTGTCACCGCCCGGATCTCCCACCCCGGCATTCCCGCCATCTTCGATGCCGGGGTCGATGAGGACGGCGACGAGCTCTACCTGGTCATGGAATACCTGCCCGGGCTGAGCCTGCGGGATCTGCTCGACGAGACCGGGCCGTTCCCCACCGATTGGGCCGTGGCCGTTGGGGCTCAATTGGCCTCGGTGCTCGCCGCCGCCCACGCCGCCGGTGTCGTCCACCGGGATCTCAAGCCCGCCAATATCATCGTCGGCCTGAGCGGATTGGTCAGCGTGGTCGATTTCGGGATCGCCTCCATTCTGGAGCCCGATGTCACGCAGTTGACCGCCACCGGCGACAAGCCCGGGACGGTGAACTACATGGCTCCCGAGCAGATCCTGGCCAAGCCCGTCGGGCCCTCCTCCGACCTGTACTCGCTCGGCGCCCTGCTCTACGAGATGACCACCGGCGAGCGCCTCTTCGCCTCTCACTCCAGCGCCTACGAGGTGCAGACCGCCCATCTCACCGAGATTCCCGAGCCCGTGCGGCGCAGGCATCCCGAGGTGCCGAGCGAGTTGGATTCGCTCATCGCCTCGCTGCTCTCCAAGGAGCCCGAGCGGCGGCCCTCGTCGGCGTCCGAGGTCTTCCTGCAACTGGCGAGGCTGTTCGGCCAGGTTCCCGTTTCCGGTGCGGCCGCTCATGATTCGGGGGATCCGACGTGGCCGCTCCGGGCGCCGCTCGCTCCGCCGGACGTGGCCGCCGCCGCCGGCCGGACCTCCCCCGCTCCCGCCCCGCGCGGCGCCACAGGCCGGCTCGAGGAGGCCGAGTGGGCCTTCTCCTCCGGAGACTTCCACGGCGCGCTGACGGCGTATCGCTCCCTCACCGCCGATTTCGAGGCCGCCGAACCGGCCCGGGGACTGCACTGCCAAGTCAGGGCCGCCCAATGCCTTGCGGCCCTTGGCAATGCCTCCAGTGCCCTGGCCGGTCTCGGCGCCGTCATCGAGCGGCAGCGGCGCCTGCTCGGCGAGCGGCATCGGGATACGTTGCGCTCCAGGCGGATCGCGGTGGACATGCTCGTGGCGCTCGGGCGCGGCGGGGAGGCGCATCAGTCGCTCGCGGCATTGGTGAAGGACATGGCGGCGGCGCTCGGTCCGGCCGAGCCGGATACCATCGAGGCCGAGCGGCTGCTTCGGGCCTGGGCCATTCCGCCCCAGGCGGGCCCGGTGTGGCCGGTGCAGGCCACCTCCGCCACTGGGAGTCCCCGTTAGATGACCGCCTCCGGTCCTTATGTCCCACCTACGAACAGTCCCAAGCGAACCACCACGAACTTCTCCCGCAGCGGCACCATCCTGTGGGCCCTACTTCCGCTGTTGACCTGTGGGCTCGGCACGCCCATCGCGTTCGCGATCGCCTTGAGCCGGCGCCGCACCACCAATACGCTCATCGGCTTGATCGTCTACAGCGCCACGCTCATCGCCGCATGCGGGATCATGGGGAGCTTCGGGGATCAGGCGCCTTCCGGAGTCGACGCGATGAACATCGCCTTCATCGGGCTCGGCACGCTCGGCGCGACGGGGCACCTGTTCGTCATCCGGCCGTCCGTCTGGGAGAAGCCGGCTCGGCCGCAGGTGCCGGTGGCCCGCCTCGAAGGCACCGAGGTGGTCGATCGGGCCCGGCACCTGCGGGAGCAGGCCCGCCGCACCGTCGACGCCGATCCGATGCTGGCCAAGCGACTCGGCATCGGCCGCCCGGATCTGCCGCGCCAGTTCGACGACGGCGGCCTGGTCGACCTCAACCACGCCCCCGCCCACGTCCTGGCGGGCCTGCCCGGAGTGACCATTACCAGCGCCCGTCAGATCCAGGACTGGGTGGCCCGCTCCGGACCGTTCGGGAGCCTCGGCGAGGTGCTGCTGGTGATCGAGATCAGCCCCACCTTCGAGCATCATCTCCGCGAGTACGTGGTGTTCATTCCCTGAGTCCGAATTCAGTTCCGAGTCCGTATGCGGGACATGACATTCCGCTTATCGGATCGGCATGAATCGCGTTCTCCGGCGATGCGAAAAGCCCGGGGGCACGGCCCCCGGGCTTCGTCGTATTCGATTGCTCGCCAGTGGATTACATGAGGCTTTCGATGCAGAAGACGCCCGTGGAACGGCCGAACTGGTCCGTCGTCGGGAAGGAGGCGCTGGAGGTACAGTCGGCGGCGGCGGTCGCCAGGTCATCCTCGCTGTACTCGCCGAGCTCCAGGGAGACCACCGAGGCGACCTCGGTGTCGGCCTCGGCGTCGTCGCAGGGGATGGCCGTCGAGTAGAAGTCGGAGCTGGAGAAGCACTCGCCCGCGTCGGCGACGATGCCGCCGATCGCCTGGGTGCAGTAGAGGTAGTCGACGTTGCCGGTGGTCTCGTCGTAGACCATGTTCCAGTCGGTGACCGGGCTGCCCGGGGTGATCGCGCCGACCTCCTCACCGCACAGGTCGAACAGCGGCTGGTTGTCGCTGAGGGTGCCGCCCGTGGCGGTGGCGCCGGTGTCGGCGGAGATCTCGGTGATCTCCCAGTAGGCGCCCTCGTCGTCGCAGGGGATGGTGAACTCTTCTTCCGTGGCGCCCATGAAGTCGACGGTGAGGCAGTCACCGGGGACGACGTCGGCGGCCGCGTCGTAGGCCTCTTCGTTGACCGCGTCGGGGTCTTCCGAGGAGGCGTCGTCGACGGCGTCCGAGAGGGCGTTGCAACCGCTCAGCGCGGCCACGCCGAGGAGGCCTGCACCGGCGAGGGCGAGGAGTCGCTTGTAGGAACGGGGGGTCTTGATGTCGTTTTCCATGGCTGCTTTCTTGGGATGGATCTCTGAATGGCCGCGTGATGGGTGCCGCGGTTGAGAAGAACTGCCAGGAGCCTATGAGATCGACACCAATCGCATTGCGTGGCGGGGCCAAAACGCGGGTCCCTGAACTGGGGAAAGAATTAACGCACTTTGCTTAACGTGTCGAAGACATGGCGAACGTCACGGCATCTGGATGTATCTGGCAGAGAAGGGCGCGGGTTCCGCCGAGGAACCCGCGCCCTCCCGTCTTCGGGTGTTTAGCCGAGCTTGAAGTAGACCTCGGTCGATTCCATGTCCATGAGGGACGAAACGGCGAGGACGGCGGACTCCGCACCCTCGGAGTCGATGAAGTCGCAGTCGTTGGCGGTGAAGGAATCGCCGGGGGCGATCTCGCCGACGTCGACCATGTCGTTGGGCAGCACGCCGCACGTCTCGTCGTAGCGCAGGTCGCCGATGTCGACGGAGGTCGTCAGGTCGAGGAACGGGTCGGCGGCCGCGTCGCCGGTGTTGATCGCGGTCAGGGTGTACATGAGGTACTGCGTGCCGTCCGCGACGTCCTCATTGAACGTATTCGCGTCCAGGACGGTCTCGGTGGCGTCGAGCTCGACGGCGGTGACCGCGACGTCCCAGCCGGGAATGCTGGCGGCCTGGCAGGTCGCCAGCGGGGCCTCGAAGTCGGTGCCCGCGCCTTCCTCGGCGGGGGCGACCTCACAGGTCTCCGCCGCTTTTTCGGCGGTGTCGCCACCAGAGTCGGTCGAGCCGCCCGAGCCATCCGACGCGGCTGCGTCGCAAGCGGTCAGCGCGGCCAGGCCGAAGAGTCCGGCGCCGGCGGCGGCGAGGAGGCGCTTGGCGATGACCGGGAACTCGATTTCCTGCTTCATGATTGACCTTCCGTGTAGAACTTGTCACGAACTGTTGCACGTGAACTCACTTCACAAGCATAGAATGCTGTGTCAAGCGTCCGCACGGGGGGTGGGTAGGATCTGACAAACGCGAACAGGGGAGCCGCATGAGCGCAGATCACACCAGGACCGGCGAGACCATCACGCTGACCGACCTCGCCCGACTGGCCGGGGTCGGCCGCAATGCCGTCAGCAATTGGCGCCGTAGGGAACCCGACTTCCCCGCCCCCATCGACGAGGCCTCCCGCCGCCCCCGCTTCGCACTCGCCGACATCGAGCAGTGGGCCGCCGAGCACGGCCGCGCCCTGCACGTCACCGGCGCCGACCGGCTCTGGTTCTCCCTGTCCGTCGACTACCCCACGGCCGGGGACGCCTTGGGCGCCATCGCTTCCGCGCTCGCGGGCGAGCGCACCGAGCACCGGCACCTGGCCGGGCTCCTGAGCGAACTGAGCGAGAGCGCCGACGCGGCCGAGCTGTTCGAGTTCTTCGTGGAGCGCGCCCGCGAGGCCGCCGGAACCGGCACCGCGCCCGGACTGCACACCCTGGTCGACGTCGCGGCCGCCTGCGCCCCGGCGCGCTCCGAGCCGGCCGTCTTCGATCCCGCCTGCGACGACGGGGACCTGCTCGCCGCCACCGTCCGGCGCGTCGGGCCCTGTTCGGCCATCGGCGGACAGGAGCTGTCGGCCGCCCGCGCCGCGATCGCCACCGAGCGGCTGCGGCTGGCCGATCCGGAGGCCGACATCGACATCCGCGTCGGCGACTCACTGCTGGGGGCCTTGCCCGAGCGGCGCTACGACCTGGTGGTGTGCGACCCGCCCTTCAATGTCAAGGACTCCGGGTACGAACGGCTCCCCGCCGGCGACGACCCGCGCCTGGCCTACGGCACGCCCCCGCGCACCGAGCCCGAACTGGCCTGGGCCCTGCACTGCCTGGCGCTCCTGGCGCCCGGCGGCGTCGCGGTCGTCCGGATGCCCGCGCAGGTCGCCCACCGGCGTTCGGGACGGCGCCTGCGCTCCGAACTGCTGCGATGGGGCGCGCTGCGGGCCGTGGTCGACCACCCGGACACCAAGGCGCACATCTGGGTCCTGGTGCCGCGCGGCGAGACGACCCAGCTGCTGGTGTCGACCGGCTCCGACGTGGCCGAGACCTGGCGGGCGCTCGCCGACGACCCGCACTCGCCCATCGCGACCGCGCACTCGGTGACGGTGCCGCTCATGAGCCTGTGGGACGAGGACGTGGACATCTCGCCCGCGGTGTACCTGGCCGCCGCGACCGGGGGCGCCGGCGACCTCGCGAGCGGGCTGGAACGGCTCGCCGAGCAGTTGGACGCGGCACGGGATTCATTGCCGCGCTTCGGATCCGGTCCCGGCGAGACGGCCCCGGAGGTCAGCCTGGCCGACCTGGCGTCGGGCGGCCACATCACGGTCGTCCCGGGTGCGGCCGGCGGCTCGGGGCCGAAGGCGGCCGACGCGTCCTCGGCCATCATCGTCGACCCGATCGGCTCCCCGGCCGTCCGGCTCGGCCCCGCCTCGGCGGCGGCCGAGTCGCAGTGGACCATCACCGCTACCTCGGACCAGATCGACCTGCCCTGGCTCGCGGCCGTCGTCGCCGCCCGGATCCCGAAGGCCACCAAGCGGACCGCCACCGGCGCCAAACGGCGACTCCTGTCGGTCAAGGTCCCGCGACTCCCGCTCGAAGAGCAGCGCCGGAGGGGCGCGGCCTACGCGAAGCTGCTGCACCTGCGCGACTCCCTCGACGCCGCCCGAGGCGAGGCCGCCGCGCTGGCCGACGGCGCCGCCGCCGGGCTCGTCGGCGGCACGGTCACCGTCGACGGCGACTGATCTCCGCTCCGCCCTAACAGACTGGGCACTCTCTCGCCAAGACGACGGGTCGCTCTCCGGGCAATCGGCAACTGGAGCGTGGCACCACTCCGGCGGCACGGCCGCTGCTCTCCGCACCCCCGCAATGGCGGATGAAATCGGTCACAGAATGACCACTGTGGATGAATAGCGACCCTCTCACCACCTATCCCGAGAAACCCGTGGGACAGGTGTTGCGCATCTCTCATCTATGAAGTTATATTAGTTGGTACGTATTGCTTAAGTAAACGGGAACCGGCGCCCATCCCAAGCAATAGCCCCTACTCCTCTTTTAGACCTCGATCGAAAGGCGCACAACATGGGCGACCGATCCAGTCGAACCGCGTTCGGCCTCAACCGCAGGAACCTCTTCCACGCCACGGCCGCCGCCGGCATCGCAGTCGGCATCGGCGCCTGCTCCGACCTGGAGGAGGGCCCCGACGGAACCGCCGCCGGCACCGACGAACTCGCCGACCTCCTCCCCACGTACACGCCCTACGAGGGCGGCATCGAGCCCGACCTCCCCGGCCAGCCCGACGGCACCGTGACCCCCGGCTACCTCTCGCGCCCGGCCGAACCGGTCCAGGTGATCACCGAGGCGCCCATGACCACCGGCGAGGACATCACCGCCATCACACCGCTGTGGAACCCGACCCCACCCGGCCTCGCCGACAACTCCTACTTCCAGGCGGTCAACGAGATCCTCGGCGGCACCGTCGAATTCAATATCGCCGACGGCAACACCTACGGCGACAAGATCACCACGATCCTCGCCAGCGGCGACGTCCCCGACATGTTCCAGATCCCCGGCTGGGAGATCATCAAGCTCGCCGACTTCACCGAGGCCGCGAACGAGCTGTTCGCCGACCTCTCCCCCTTCCTCGCCGGCGACAAGGCCGCCGACTATCCGCTCCTCGCCTCCTATCCCACGGCCGCATGGGCAATGGGCGTCTTCGGCGGCAAGCTCCTCGGCATCCCCTGGGAACGGGCGCCGTACACGAACGCCATGTTCGCCCGCCAGGACATACTGGACGAACTGAGCGTGGAGCACCCGACCAACCTCGAGGAGCTCCTGGCGATCGCCGAGGAGATCAACGACCCCTCGAAGAACCGCTGGGCCTTCGCCTCCATCGACCAGACCATCCAAGAGGCGATGGGCGTGCCCACTCTGTGGCGCAACGACGACGGCAAGCTCGTGCACAAGTTCGAGACGGAGGAGTTCGCCGCCGCCGTCGAGTTCACCCGCCAGGTCTTCGACAAGGGCCTGGTCCACCCCGACTACGTCGCCGACCGCCTCACCAACGCGAAGGAGATCATCGGCTCGGGCCAGGCGGTGTTCTACGAGGACGGCCTCGGCGCCTGGCACGAGATGTTCGCGACCTACCGCAATGTCGACGGCTTCGACCTCCAGGTCATGAACCCGATGGCCGCCGAGCCCGGCGGCACGCCCACCATCTGGCGCGACGACCCCGCCGGCATGTTCACCTTCATCAAGAAGGACCTCTCCGAGGAGCGGATCAAGGAGTGCCTGCGGGTCGCCAACTGGTGCTCGACCCCCTTCGGCACCGTCGAAGCGGACCTGGTGTCGGACGGCGTCGAGGGCGTCCACTTCACCATCGACGACGAGGGCGTGCCCCAGCGCACCGAACTGGGCCAGACCGAGGTCGCGCCCACCTACATGTTCCTCTCCGGCCGGTCCAACGCGAACAACAAGTTCCAGTATCCGGGCATGGTCGAAGCCCTGCACGCCTGGGAGACCAACGCCGCGCCGTTCCTCGACGACAGCCCGTTCCAGGGACTGCGCGTCGAGATGCCCTCCGACCTGTCGGCCGAGAACGAGCCGATGACCGAGGCCCACCACGAGATCTACCGCGGCCAGCGCGAGGTTGCGGACTGGACGACACTCGTCGACGACTGGCGCACCAAGGTCGGCGACAGCGCCCGCGAGTACTACACCAAGGTCGCAGAGGACAACGACCGCCTGTGACCACTTCGACCACTGTGGAGTCCTCGGTCGCCGAGACCGGGGACTCCACCCACCGGACCGCGCCGAAGAAACCCAAGGCGCACTGGAAGAAACGGCTGCGGAACGACTGGCCGCTGGTGCTCATGGCCGTGCCGATGATGGCCCTGGTGTGGGGATTCTGGTGGATCCCCACGCTGGGCAATGTCGTGGCGTTCCAGGACTACAAGCCGTTCACCGGCGGCATCCTCGGCTCCCGCGTCGTCGGCTTCACCCACTTCGGGAACCTCTTCGGTGACCCGGAGTTCCTGCGGGCCATGACGAACACGCTGTCGATCACCGCGTTCCAGCTGGTGTTCTACTTCCCGGTGCCGATCGCGCTGGCGCTGCTGCTGCACTCGATCACGTCGGGGCGGCTGCGGTCGATGCTGCAGAGCGTGGTGTACCTGCCGTACTTCTTCTCCTGGGTGCTGGTCGTCGCGATCTTCCAGCAGATGCTCGGCGGCGCCGGGCTCGTCAGCCAGCTGCTGCGGCGGGCCGGCTTCGACGGCATCAACTGGATGACCGACCCCGACACGTTCATCCTCCTCATTACGTCGCAGGCGATCTGGAAGGACGCCGGGTTCGGCGCGATCATCTTCCTGGCCGCTCTGGCGGCGATCGACCCGAACCTGTACGAGGCCGCCGCCGTCGACGGGGCCGGGCGCTGGCGCCGGCTCTGGCACATCACGCTGCCGGGGATCCGGCCTGTGATCGTGCTGCTGCTGATCCTGCGGCTGGGCGATGCGCTCAATGTCGGGTTCGAGCAGTTCTTCTTGCAGCGCAGCGCGGTCGGCTCGCAGGCGTCGGAGGTGTTCGACACGTTCGTGTACTACTCGGGCATCCGCACGGGCGACTTCGACTACGGCGCCGCCGCGGGCCTGTTCAAGGGCGTGGTCGGCCTCGTGCTGATCCTGGCGGCCAATAAGGCCGCACATATGATGGGCGAGCGGGGAGTGTATTCGCGATCATGAGCAATCCGAAAACCGCGACCGGCCGGGCCGTGTGGGACGAGAAGCCGACGGCCGCCGGTCAGGCGTCCAAGGGCGTCGCCATCGTCGTCATCGCCCTGCTGATCCTGTTCCCGCTCTATGCGGTCGCCCTGACGAGCCTGTCCTCGGCGGAGACCGTGAACCGCGTCGGCGGCCTGGTCATCTGGCCCGGCGACGGCATCACCTTCGAGGCCTACGAGCAGATGTTCCGCAATAAGGTGGTGCTGCGCTCGCTCGGGGTGAGCCTGGGCATCACCGTCGTCGGGACGTTCATCAGCGTCGTCGTGTCGATCCTGGGGGCCTACGCGCTCTCGCGGCCCGGCTCGTTCGGCCACCGGACCATCCTGTTCTCGGTGCTGATGATGTTCGTCGTCTTCCCCGGCCTCATCCCCGTCTACCTGTGGATCTCCGGGCTGGGGCTGCGGGACAACTACCTGTCGCTGATCCTGCCAATGGCCGTGAGCGCCTTCAATGTCGTGGTGCTGCGGGCGTTCTTCATGAACATTCCGCAGGAGCTGTTCGACTCGGCCCGCATCGACGGCGCCGGCGAGTTCCGCATCCTGTGGCAGATCGTCGCCCCGCTGTCCAAGGCCGTGATCGCGGTGGTGACCCTGTTCTACGCGGTCGGCTACTGGAACAACTGGTTCAATGCGTTCCTGTTCATGGACAGCACCTCGAAATGGCCGCTCGCGCTCGTATTGCGCACGTACGTGGTCGAGTCGGCGCCGCTGCCGCAGACCTCCGGGCTCGAGACGGCGCCGCCGACGCTGGCGGTCAAGATGGCGATCGTGATGGTCGCGATCATCCCGGCCCTGATCATCTACCCGTTCGTGCAGAAGCACTTCAAGAAGGGCGTGATCGTCGGCGCCGTGAAGGGCTGAGCCGCAAGGGAGCCTGGCCGCCCGCTGAGGCGGTCAGGTTTGCCGCTCGGCAGGTCGTGACCACAATGCGGCTATGGGCGCGGCGATGAGGCGGTCGCCGAGCGCGAACGAGCGTGGGCCCGTGTGGAGTACCGCTCCACCGATGAACCGATCGCCGAGTTCGTCGCGTAGCCAGGCGAGGTGCCTTGCGTCCCTTGCAGTAACGGCTGCCGACGATTTGATTTCGAAGGCGAACACGGTGCCGTCCGGATACTCCGCGAGCAGATCGATTTCGTGGTGCTGGTCGGCCGTGCGCAGGTGGTACAGCGTAGGGTCCGACTCGCCCACTCGGGCCTCGGCGCGAAGCTGGCTGGCCACGAAGGTGTCGAGCACTCTTCCGAGCAGGTCGGCGCTACGACGAAGTCCTTGGCGATCGATCTGAAGGACGGCCGCGGCAATACCGGGGTCCGAGATGTACCGCTTGGGGGCCTTGGTGAGGCGCTTGAGTCGGTTGGTCCACCACGCCGGTACTTCCTCGGCGAGTAGGAGGTTCCCGATCAGGCGGTCGTATGCCTGGGCGGTCCTGCTGTTGATGCCCGCGGTTTCGTAGAGCGTCTTCGCGGCGGTGACCCCTGCCGTGTTGAGGCAGAGGACGTACAGATAGCGCCGGAGCTTGAGCGGGTCGCGACCGCTGTCGATGAGTTCGGCGTCTCGTGACACGACCTGATCGACATAGGCTCTGAGCCATCGCCGCCGTGCTGTCGCGGTGGAAGCGAGAACGGAATCCGGATACCCGCCCCTGATTGCCAAGTCCAGGTAGTCGTTGAGTGCCATGTCGGTCGTTGTATTCCGCAGGGCGCCTGTCGGATCGGCGTGCAGGCGGTCGAAGAGCGGATCCAGATCGATCGCGCCTTCGATCTCCCTCTGAATGAGTCCGTGCATCTCGACTCGGATCGCCCGTCCCGTCAGCGGCCATCCTTCGGCATGGAGGTCAGAGCGAACGGAGCCGGTGATCAGGAATGCGCCGGGGCCCGGGCGTGTGTCCACCGATCGTTTCACCGCGCCGAGCACCTCCGGCGCCACCTGCCATTCGTCCAGAAGTACAGGACGAGTCACGTCGAGTGCGCCCTCGGGATCCGCTCGGACGACCGCTGCTTCCGCTTCGCGATCGAGCTGGATCACGGTCTGGGCATGGCGGCGCGCGGTCGTCGTCTTGCCGCAGGCCCGTGGTCCGACGATGAGCACGGCCGGAAAGTCGGTCATGAGGTCATCGATCAGCCGGTCTGCGATGCGTGCTACATATTCCCTCGTCACTGGCATAGAATACCAAGATTTACAATCACTCAGTACCAACATTTCCAGCGTGTTGGTACGATTTTTCCGAGGCTGTCTGGTCAAATCTCAGGGGAACTTGGAGCCGGCGACAGGACTCGAACCCGCAACCTACGCATTACAAGTGCGTTGCTCTACCAATTAAAGCTACGCCGGCACGCCCGCGCCGATGTGACGGCGAGACGGAACGATTGTAGCCGAGCCACAGCGGCAGGCCCTACGCACCGGAACCGCTCCGCATCGCGCGGGGCGGCGTTCCGTTTGGAGGAAACGGAGAAAATTCGGGGCCCAGAGTGGCGTCCGGCCACCGCTCGTTGTGGAATGCCTACAGTTTTGGCATGAAAACGGGACCAAGGGGCTTGCCACCGGTGGGGACACTTATTGCATGACACTCCTCTTCACGCTGGCGGTCGGCATCGCACTGTGGTTCGCGTTCCGCGCGAAACGGGTCGAGGCCCGCGCCGCCTACTGGGGCCTCGCGGCCGTCGCCTGGCTCGCCGGGCTCTTCACCTGGGACATCTCCGGCACTGTCCTCGACTACGCCAAATACCTCCTGCTCGCACTGCTCCCCATCGCCTTCGTGGCCATGTCGTGGCGGGCCGCCCGCACAACCCGGCCACGGGCCGACATCTACACGGCCGAACCGCTGCTGCTGGTCCTCGGCTTCCTCGTGCTGTGGCTCGTGGCATTCAACACCGCAATGTCCAAGGACGGCTCCAACTCGGAGGTGACCTGGTACTACCTGGCCTCCTACCTCGTCGCGGCCGCGGCGTTCATCGCCGCGGCGGTCATGCGGAAGGACCGGCGGATCGGGTACGGCGCCGCCGCGCTGGCCTGCGTGCTCCTCGTGGCCCTGTACAAGCAGGTCCTGTGGACCGAGACCCCCTACTTCGGCGATCAGACCGTCCTGACCTCCGACCAGTTGTTCGCGCTCCTCTTCCTCGGCATTCCCGTGCTCGGCATCATCGGCCAGCTCGTCTGGTGGATCCTCCACGCCCGTCGCGCCTGGACCGGCCGCTGAACCCCGCCCACCCACCGACAACGTCCCTCCATTCCTCGAACAGAAGGGCCCCTCGATGCCATCGGTCTACCAACTCAAACCCGCCTTCCAACGACTGCTCAGACCCGGCGTCGCCCGCCTCGCCTCCGCCGGAGTCACCGCCAACGCCGTGACCGTGGCCGCCGCCGTCCTCTCGATCGGACTCGGCGCCGCCATCGCCATCTGGCCGAACGAAGCCTGGCCGCTGCTCGCCCTGCCCGCGTTCCTGCTCCTGCGCATGGCGCTCAACGCCGTCGACGGGATGCTCGCCCGCGACCACGGCCAGCGCTCCCGGCTCGGCGCGATCCTCAACGAACTCGGCGACGTCGTCTCCGACGCCGCCCTCTACCTGCCGCTGGCGTTCGTCACCGGACTCGATCCTCGCCTGGTGGTCATGGTCGTCGTCCTCGCCGTCATCGCCGAAATGACCGGCGTCCTGGGCATTCAGGTCGGGGCGTCGCGTCGCTACGACGGGCCGATGGGCAAGAGCGACCGGGCGCTGGTGTTCGGCGCGCTCGGACTGTGGCTCGGCCTCGGAGGTCCCGGCGGGATGTGGCTGAACGTGCTGCTGGCGCTGGTGGCGCTGGCGCTGGTCGTCACGATCGCGAACCGCGCCCGCAAGGCCTTGCGCGAGATGGAGGCCGGTGCATGATCCTCGGAGTCGAATCGGCCGCGCTCATCGCGCTGGCCGGGGTGGCGGGCATCCTCGTCACCGCCACGGTCCTGATCGCGTTGCTGCGCAGGAGGCTTCCCGAGGCGACGCATACGGAGCTGGTGCAGCGGGTGCGGTCCTGGTGGGTGATGGCCGCGGTGTTCACCGTCGCGATTGTCGTCAACGAGGTCGTTTCGCTGGTCTTCTTCGCGCTGGTGTCGTTCCTGGCGCTCAAGGAGTACTTCTCGCTGATCCCGACCCGGCGGGTCGACCGTTCGGTGATCTTCCTGGCCTACCTGACGATCCCGGCGCAGTACGCGATCATCGGGCTGGAGTGGTACGGGATCTTCATCATCTTCATCCCGGTGTACGTGTTCCTGCTGCTGCCGTTCCGCATGGTGCTGGGCGGGGAGACGAACCACTTTCTGCGGGCGGTCGGCACGACTCAGTGGGGCCTGATGGCGATGGTGTTCGGTATCAGCCACGTCGCCTATCTGCTGGTGCTGCCCGGGGAGTTGAATCCGGGTGCGGGCGGGCCGGGTCTGGTGCTGTTCCTGGTGTTCCTGACGCAGTTCAACGATGTCGGCCAGTACGTCTGGGGGAAGACGCTCGGCCGGCACAAGGTGGTGCCTCAGGTCAGTCCGGGCAAGACCGTCGAGGGTCTGATCGGCGGGGTGGTGACGACGCTGGTGCTCGCGTGGGTGCTGGGTCCGTGGCTGACCCCTATGAGCCACTTGGAGTCGCTGGGCGCGGGTCTCTTGATCGGCATCGGCGGGTTCGCCGGTGACGTGACGATCTCGGCGCTGAAGCGGGATCTCGGCGTCAAGGACACCGGGAGCCTGCTGCCGGGGCATGGCGGCATGCTCGACCGGGTCGACAGCCTGATCTACACGGCGCCGCTGTTCTTCCACTACCTGTATTTCCTGCACTATTCGCCGACCGCTTTGGGGCTGTTGTGAACCGGGTACTGCGCTGGGTGTTCTTCACCGTGATCGTGCGGACGGTGATCCTATTGGTCCTGGGTTTGAACGTGCGGAATCGGGAGCGGCTGCCGACCGAGGGACCGGCCGTGTTGGCCGCCAACCACAACAGTCATCTCGACACGATGGTCCTGATGAGTCTGATGGGGACGCGGCGGGGCCGGGTGCGGCCGGTGGCCGCCGCCGACTACTTCCTGCGGAACCGCTTCATGACCTGGTTCTCGTTGCAGATCATCGGGGTCCTGCCGATCGAGCGCCAGCGCTCGGAGGATGGCGGCGATCCGCTCGCGGCCTGCGGTGAGGCTTTGGAGCGCGGGGAGATCCTGATCTTCTTCCCCGAGGGTTCGCGGGGGGAGCCGGAGCAGTTGGCGCAGTTCAGGGGCGGCGTGGCGAAGCTGGCCGCGCGGCACCCTGACGTGCCGGTCGTGCCGATCTACACGCATGGCTTGGGGAAGGCGCTGCCGAAGGGGCAGGCGCTGCTGGTGCCGTTCTTCGCCGATGTCTTTGTGGGCGAAGGGCTGCGGGGGTCGGACGTCGACGGGGACTTCCTGGAGGCGCTGCGGGAGCGGTTCGAGGGGCTGCGGAAGGAAGGCGTCTTCGCCGACTGGGACTGAACTGACGAGCCAGATGGGCGGTCGCCGATCGGCGAGTGTTCATCCGGCCCGGTTCGCCTACGCGTCGCGGAAGCGGAAGATCTGCATGCCTTCCTCCTGGAAGCAGGCCAGCGTCGTATCGGATCCGCTGCAGCCGTAGGTCTCCAGGGCGTCGCTGATCAGGGTCCGCTCGCCGGTCCGGCCGCCGAGCCCGACGACCGGCCCCTGGTTCAGGCCGTAGCCGTCCCAGTCTGGGTATTCGAGCGCGGTGCCGCCGTCGATCGCGCTGAACACCTCGCTGTGCACGTCGCCGATGGTCTCGAAGTCGCGATCGTAGACCTGGGTGCGGCGCTCCTCGCGCCCCTCGTAGTAGGTGACCATGAGGTTCTCGCCGACCGGTTCGATGCGGTCATAGCCGGACTCGTACTCGTCGAAGTCCTTCACGATCGCGCCCTCTTCGACGTCGAAGACTCGGTAGGTGATGTACTGGTCCGCATCCTGCTCCTGCACGCACACCCGGCCCACGCCGCATGAGCGCATGAACTGGGGCGTGACCTCGGCGCGGACGTAGTCCTCGCCCACCGAGCGCAGACCGGACTCGATGTCGTAGGCGCGGATCTTGTAACCGGTGCTGTCCTCAATGGTCACGTACATGGTGTCGTCGTAGGCGAAGTAGGTGTCGGAAATGGACTCGACCGCATTGGAGGCGATCTCCTTGCCGGTTTGGAGGTCGTAGACGTGCACCACGTCGTCGGAGGTGAGGACCCACATCCGACCGTTGCCGAGCACGGGGGTCGAGGGGTGCTCCAGGTCCTCGCTGGAGCGGACCAGCCCCCAGTCGTGGAGGTCGACGCCCTCCTCGGCGTCGCCGAACTCGATCCGTTGGGCGACCTTCCCGGAGGCGTTGAACACGGTGGCCTCGTTCGCTCCGTCCCAAGCGGAGACGACATGGTCGCCGTAGCGCATGGAGTTGCCGCCGTCCGTGGTGGCGGTACCGATCTCCTCGCCGGTCTCCCAGTCGAGGAAGTGGAACAGGTAGTCCTCGTACGAGGATTCGGTGGACTCGGGGACCTCCTGGCGGACCGTCAGCAGGTCCGCGGCGGCGAAGATCGTCGATCCCCATCCACCGCCGCCGATCACCACCTCCTCGTCCCAGAGGGTCTCGCCGGTGGTGTTGTCGACCGCGAGGAGGTGCATGTCCTCGTCGGGGTCGGCGGCGTAGGCGAAGAGGGTCCGGTCCTCCCACGTGCGGACCTCCATCAGCGCCTCGGGCGCCTCGTCGACCGCGTAGGGGACGAGATCGCCCACGGCGGTCAAATCGTCGAACGGCCGCTCCCGGAACGGGTCGGCGAAGTAGTTCCAGGCCAGCGGCGCGGCGACGGCCAGTACCGCGATGCCCGCGGCGAGCGCGATCCACTTGGCGCGCTTCTGCTTCCGCTTCGGCTGCTGCGCGCCGGGCATGCGCAGCTGCATGGTCTCGTCGGAGGCCGGCGTCTGCGGCGGCAGGTTCCCGGCCGGGCTGAACCCGGGCGGCGCCTGCGGGCTCATGACCGGCGGCGTGACCGGGGCGGGGGCGGCCAGGGACAGGGCGGCGCCCTCGCTGACCGGCAGTTCGGGCTGTTCGAGCGCGGTCGGGGCGATGCCGAGCTGTTCGTGGAGGACCTTGGACACCAGCGGCATCCGGCTGGAGCCGCCGACCAGGAAGAGCCCGCCGAGCCCGGACGCGTCGCGGCCGGTGAGCGACAGGACGCGCTGGGTCTCGCCGACGGCGCGCCCGAGCAGGGGCGCCGAGAGCTGGTCGAGTTCGCCGCGGGTGAGGTGGAGGGCCTGTTCGAGGCCGGGCACGGTCACCGGGGCGACCGAGGAGCGCGAGAGCATCTCCTTGGCGCCGCGAATGTCGTTCCACAGTGTCCTGCGGTCGCGCTGTTCGCCGGCGGTGGTGGGGGTTTCGAGCCGCTTCCACACGTCGGGTTCGCGCTGGGAGACCTGCGCTCCGATGTGGGCGACCAGGGCCGCGTCGAAGTCGAGGCCGCCGAGGTCGGGGAGTCCGCCGTCGGCGAGGACCGCGAAGGAGCCGTCCGCCTCGCGTTCGACCACGGCGATGTCGAGGGTGCCGCCGCCGAAGTCGAAGACCGCGATGGCCTCGCCCGGATTGAGCGGGTGTTCCAGGCGCGAGGTGTAGTAGTGGGCGGCGGCGACCGGCTCGGTGATGAGCTGGACCGGCGGGTAGCCCGCCCGCGCCGCGGCGTCCTGGAGGGTGCCCCGGCGCTGCTCGCCCCACGCGGCCGGGCACGTCAGGATCACCGTGCGCGGCAGTCCCCCGGCCGCCTCGCTGCACTGGGAGGCGACCCGGCCCAGGATCGCGGCGAACGCGTCGCGGACGTCGACCTCCCGGTCTCCCAGCAGGATCGTGCCGTTGCCGATGCGCTGCTTCGGGTTGGGTTCGAACCGCTCGGGGGCGGTCGGGCCGAGCCGTTCGGCGTCGCGTCCGGTGTGGATGGTGCCGGCCTGGTCGAGGAACACCGCCGAGGGCATGACCGGCGACCCGTCGAACAGCAGCGGGCGGGTGCGGCCGTCGGGCCACACCACCATCGCGACCGTGTGGGAGGTACCGAGGTCAACGCTGAGGAGGTATTCGGCCGGCATGGGTTTTGCAGCTCCGGGGGACGAGACGGCGGGTGCTTGAACAACAGATTACGGTCGGCCGGTCAGGTCCGTCCCGACGGGCCTGGTCGAGGGATCGCCGATCGGGGAGGTCCGCCTGCTCGGCGACCGCTCGTCTACCTGCGCTGGCGCTGTACCTCGGCGAGGGCGATCGAGGCCGCGACGGAGGCGTTGAGCGATTCGACCTCGCTGGCGATCGGGATGCCCACCCGGTAGTCGCAGGTCTCGGCGACCAGGCGGGAGACGCCCTTGCCTTCGTCGCCGACGACGATGAGCAGCGGGTCGGTGGCGACCGGCAGGTCGAACACGTCGGCGTCGCCGCCCGCGTCGAGCGCGACGGTCATGAAGCCCTGCTGCTGGAGTTCCTTGATGGTGCGGGTGAGGTTGACGACCTTGGCGATCGGGAGGCGCGCGGCGGCGCCGGCGGAGGCCCGCCAGGCGACGGCCGTGACGGACGCGGCGCGCTTGGACGGGATGACCAGTCCGTGGCCGCCGAAGGCGGCGGTGGAGCGGATGATCGCGCCGAGGTTGCGCGGGTCGGTGACGCCGTCGAGGGCGACCAGGAGCGGCGCGGTGCCGCTGGCCTTGGCGTTCGCGACGAGCTGGTCGACGTCGCCGTACTGGAACGGTTCGACTTCGAGGCCGATGCCCTGGTGGAGGGCGTTGTTGGTGCGGCGGTCGAGGTCGCGGCGGGCCAGTTCCTTGACGGGGAGGTCGCGGTTGTTGGCCAGGCGCACGGACTCGGCGACGCGGTCGTCGATCTCGGTGCCGAAGGCCACGTACAGCGCGGTGGCGGGGACCTTGGCGCGCAGGGCCTCCAGGACGGGGTTGCGGCCCAGGAGCATCTCCGGGCCCTCGTCGCGGCGGGTGCGCGCGGCGGGCTTGGTCTTGCCGATATTGGTGGTGCGGCCCTCGGCGGCGGCCTTGGCGCGCTCCTTGTCCTGCTTCCACTTGGTCTTGCGGGGCTTGTCGTCGCCGGTGTAGGACTTGTGCCAGGGGCGGTCCTCCGCCTTGAGGGTGCGGCCCTTGCCGGCCAGGCCCTTCTTGCCGCCGCCGGAGCCCTTGCTCGGGCCGGCCTTGGCGGTCTTGCGACGGTTCGGATGTCCGCCCTTGGTGCTCATCTGAGTGTTCCCCCGGAACTAATCTACGGTCCATACAGGACCACGAGGGGTGTCCTTGACGGTGACGCCCGCTTGCGTCAGCTCGTCACGGATGCGATCGGCCGCCGCGTAGTCCTTGCGTGCGCGCGCCTCTGCACGCTGTTCGAGCGCGATCTGGACCAGGGCGTCGACGGCACCGGTCAGCTTCGCGTCGCTCGGATCGTCCCAATGGGCATCGAATGGGTCGAGGCCGAGCTGATCGAGCATAGCTCGCACCCCGCCGGCGATGTTGGTCGCGGCGGTGTCGTCCCCGGCGTCGAGCGCGGCATTGCCCTCGCGGGCCATGTCGTGGATGGCGGCGACGGCGGCCGGTGTGTTCAAGTCGTCGTCCATCGCGTTCACGAAATCGGCGCACATCATGCCGCCGATGGTCGATTCGAGCCCGAGGGCCTCGGCGGCGCGGCGCACGAAGTTCGACAGGCGCTCCCACGCGGACTGGGCCTCGCCGAGGGCGTCCTCGGAGAAGTCGACGGCCGAGCGGTAGTGGACGCTGGTCAGGTAGTAGCGGATCGCGGCGGGCGAGAAGCCCTTCTCGCCGAGGGCCGAGACGCTGAGGGTATTGCCCAGGGACTTGCTCATCTTGGTGCCGGCGAGGTTGAGCATCCCGTTGTGCACCCAGTACTTGGCGAAGTCGAGGCCGGCGCCGCGGGACTGGGCGAGCTCGTTCTCGTGGTGGGGGAACATGATGTCGGTGCCCCCGCCGTGGATGTCGAAGGCGTCGCCGAGGTAGCGGCGGGCCATCGCGGAGCACTCGATGTGCCAGCCGGGGCGGCCCGGGCCCCACGGGGAGGTCCAGGCGGCATCGAGCGGTTCGCCCGGCTTGTGGGCCTTCCAGAGTCCGAAGTCGCGCGAGTCGCGCTTATTGCCGGGCTCGGCGCCGGAGAGCATGTCCTCGGGGCGGCGGTGGGAGAGCTCGCCGTAGTCGGGCCAGGAGGACACCGAGAACCAGACGTCGCCGGCCTCGGTGGCGTAGGCGTGGCCGCGTTCGAGGAGCGACTGGATGAGGTCGATCATCTGGGTGATGTGGCCGGTGGCGCGCGGCTCGTAGGTGGGGGCCTCGACATTGAGCGCGTCGTAGCCCTCGGCGAGCTTGCGCTCGTTCTCGTAGGCGATGGCCCACCAGGGCCGGCCCTGCTCGGCGCCGCGCACCAGGATCTTGTCGTCGATGTCGGTGACATTGCGGACGTAGTTGACGTTGTAACCGGAGCGGCGCAGCCACCGGATGAGCAGGTCGTAGGAGACCCCGGAACGCAGGTGCCCGATGTGCGGCGGCCCCTGCACGGTGAGGCCGCACAGGTACACGCCGACCTCGTCGGTCTTCCGAGGCTGGAAGTCGCGGACGGAACGGGTACCGGTGTCGTACAGGCGCAGGCTCACAAGGCAAGTTTAACGGCAGCGCCCACCGGGTCTTCGCTCCCGGCGGGCGCGGCCGCGTGTCGCGTGACGGGGGGCTATTCGAGGGGCAGGCCGGCGTCGGCCCAGTCCTCGATGCCCTCCTTGTACTTGCGAACGTCGCTGTAGCCGAGGCGGATCAGGCGCTCGGCGACCTGCCCGGAGTTGGGGCAGGCCTCGTTGGAGCAGTAGGTGACGATCCGTGCGTCCTTGTCGGGCAGGACCTCGGCGGCGCGCGCGTCGACCTCGCCGGGGGCGAGCGGGACGGCGCCGGGGAGGTGGCGCTTGGCGTGGTATTCGGCGCCGAGGGCGTCCACGAGGGTGACCTTGTCGAGTGCTCCGGCGAGTTCGTCGCGGGAGATGAGGTTGACCATTTGCACTCCTTCGAGATTCGGACTATGGTCCGGTTGTGAGTTCCAAACATAACGGACCGCAGTCCGTTTATGAAGATCTATCGCTGTTGCGCTCGTCACCACCGGTGGAACGCGCGGATGCCGCCCGCAATCGCTCGGCGATCCTCGCGGCCGCCTCGCGCCTGTTCGCCGCGCACGGCGTCGACGCCGTGTCGATGGACGCGATCGCCGCCGCGGCCGGGGTCGGCAAGGGGACGCCGTTCCGCCGCTTCGGCGACAAGGCGGGGCTGGCCGTCGCCCTGCTCGACGAGCGCGAACGCGAGCTCCAGGGCCGCATCCTGAGCGGCGAGGCGCCACTGGGGCCCGGCACGGACGCGGCGCCACCGGGACCCGGCACGGACACCGCGGCGCGGCTGCGGGCCTTCTCGGAGGCCTACCTGGACTACGCGCTCGGCCACCTGGACCTGCTGCGCATGTCGGAGACCTCCTCGCCGGGGGCGCGGTACCGGATCGGCTCCTACCGCTTCTGGCACCGCCACACCGCGATCCTGCTGGGCGAGCTCGGCTGGGTCGACCCGGACGCCGGGGCGCACGCACTGCTGGCGCCCCTCGCCGCCGAACACCTCGGCGCGGTCGCATCCGAACTCGGCACTGAACGGCTGCGGCGCGCCGCCGCCGACCACCTCGACCGGCTCCTGGGATCGGGCACCTGACCGGGGCATTCGCGAGAATCGGTGATGCCGCCGACGACGGCCGGCGGTGCGCGACGGGCCGCGAAACGGCCGTGCTCCGCCGCCCGTATACGACCTCGGTACGAGGCCGAATCCGACTCCGGTGTCATGCGCGGGACCAAAGCGGCCACTAGGCTCAAATCACGCGGTACGCCCTCCGCGCAGACAAGGAGCCCCATGATCACCGCCAGAGGACTGCACAAGCGGTACAAGAAAACCGTTGCGGTCAACGAACTCTCGTTCGACGTACGCCCCGGCGTCGTCACCGGCTTCCTCGGGCCCAACGGCTCGGGCAAGTCCACCACCATGCGACTGATGCTCGGACTCGACCACGGCGGCGGCGAAACCCTCTTCGACGGCACGAAATTCGGTGACATCCGGCGTCCGATGAACGACGTCGGCACCCTGCTGGAGGCCAAGCCCTTCCACCCCACCCGCTCGGCCCGCAACCACCTGCGGATGCTCGCCTCCGCCAACCGCATCCCGACCTCCCGCATCGACGAGGTCATGGAGTACGTCGGGCTCGCCACCGTCAAGCGCAAGAAGCCCAAGGGCTACTCCCTCGGCATGGCCCAGCGCCTCGGCCTGGCCCAGGCGCTCCTCGGCGACCCGGGGATCCTGCTGCTCGACGAACCCACCAACGGCCTCGACCCCCACGGCATCCACTGGATGAGGGACATCCTCAAGCGACTGGCCTACGAGGGGCGCACCATCTTCGTCTCCAGCCACCTGCTGTCAGAAATGCAGCTCATGGCCGACGAACTGGTCGTCATCGGCAAGGGCAACATGATCTTCAACGGCGACGTCGACACGTTCGTCCGCGAGTTCACCCAGACCACCGTGATCGTCCGCAGCCCCGCCGCCGAGGCCTTCACCCCGGTGCTGGAACGCGAGGGCGCCACCGTCACCACCGGGGCCAAAGGCGAGCTGATCGTCGCCGACCTCAAGATCGACCTGGTCGGCCACCTGGCCTTCAACGAAGGCATCGAACTGCGCGAGCTGTCCGAGCACTCGGCTTCGCTCGAAGACGCGTTCATGTCCGCCACCGGCTCCTCTGAGGAGTTCGTCGCGATCGACCCCGAGAAGACGGCCGCACCGGCCGCACCGGCCGCCCAGGCTGCCCAGCCCGCTCAGGACGGAACCGACAATGCTTGACGCACTCCGATACGAATGGACGCGGCTTTGGACGCTGCGCTCGACTTACTGGCTCATCGGCATCGGCCTGCTCTGCGCTCTGGCGATCCCGCTGATCACCGGGATCGCGGCCGGCGACCAGACGCTGGACACGTTCTTCACCGCGGTGCTGCTCAATGGTGGCGCCATGTTCGGCCTCCCTTTCCTGGCCGTCTTCATGGGGATCATCGGGATCTTCTCGACCGGTCACGAGTACCGGCACGGCACGATCCAGCCGACGCTCACGTCGCTGCCGCAGCGCTCGCGACTGATCGCGGCGAAGATCCTCGTCATGTCCGGCGTCACGGTAGCGGTGACGGTGCTGTCGCTGGTGCTCAATGCGGCCGTGATGCTCGCGTTCTGGGGCGAGATCCAGGGCCTGTTCGAGGACCCGCTGCTGCCGTCGCTCATCGGCTACGTGCTGTACGTGCTGATCTACATGCTCGTCGGCCAGGGCCTGGGCCTGCTGTTCCGCGGCGTGCCCTCGGCGCTGGTCGTGATCTTCCTGATGCCCCTGATCCTCGAGACCGCGATTGCGGGGCTCGCATTTATCCCCGCACTGGACTGGCTGGAGCCCGCGGTTAAGTTCCTGCCCTTCAACGCGGGAAGCCGGTTGATGATCCTCGACCTGTCCGACGCCGAGGACCTCGGCGGCGACATGCTCAGCCGCTGGGAAGGCGGCGCGGTGTTCGCGCTCTTCGCGGCGATCATCATGGCCGCCGCCTGGACTTTGTTCAAGAAGCGCGACGCGTAACGCGAACAGCGGCTGGGGGCTTCGGCCCCGGGTCGCTGTCCCAGCACCGGATTGTCGTACCCCTGGGGCAGGGTTATTGCCAAGGGGCGCAAAATTCGCAACACCACCGCGCATCACGCTGCCCGGAACGCAACGCGGCCCCGAGGCTTTCGCCCCGGGGCCGCGTCATGTACTGCTTTTCCGTTTACGCGTTCGCTTCGAGCTCCTGGCGGACGAGCTCGGCCGTCTCGATCGAGTTGAGGGCCGCGCCCTTCATGAGGTTGTCGCCGACGACGAAGAACTCCAGCGAGTTCGGGAAGTCGATCGACTGCCGCACCCGCCCGACCTGCGTGCCGTGCTTGCCGACCGAGTCGATCGGCATCGGGTAGACCCCGTTCGCCGGGTCGTCGACCAGGTCGACGCCCTCGGCCGCGTCCAGCACCCGGTGCGCCGCCTCCACGCTGACCTCGTTCGCGAACGTCGCGTGCACGGCCTGCGAGTGGCCCACGGCCACCGGCACGCGCACGCACGTCGAGGCGACCTTCAGCTCCGGCAGGCCCAGGATCTTGCGCGATTCGTTGCGCACCTTGAGCTCTTCGGAGGTCCAGCCGCCGTCCTTCCAGCCGCCGACCTTCGGCACCACGTTCAGCGCCAGCGGCGCCCCGAACGGCGTGTCGTACTCCGCGCCGAGCACGGCGCGCACATCGCCGTGGTCGGTGCCGATGCGCTCGATCCCGGCGGTCTTGTCGACCTGCGCGTACAGCGCCTCCAGGCCTTCCTTGCCCGAGCCGGACGCGGCCTGGTAGGACGCGACCGACATCGAGACCAGGCCGAACGCCTCGTTCAGCGCGGCCAGCGTCGGAATGAGCGCGAGCGTCGTGCAGTTGGCGTTCGCGATAATGCCCTTGGGGCGGATCCGGGCCGCCTCCGGGTTGGCCTCGCGGCACACCAGGGGAACCTCGGGGTCCATGCGGAAGTGGGCGGACTTGTCGATGACGACCGCGCCGGCGGCGGCCGCGACGGGCACCCATTCGGCGGAGACCTCGTCGGGCAGGTCGAAGTGGGCGATGTCGATGCCGGCGAACACGTCCGGGCCGATGGCCTGGACCGTGATGGCCTCGTCGCCGACATTGAGGACCTTCCCGGCCGAGCGCGGGGAGGCGATCAGGCGGATCTCGCCCCACTTGTCGCGCTCTTCGGCGAGGAGACGGCGCATGATCGATCCGACGACGCCGGTGGCGCCGACGATCGCGACATTCAGCTTGCGGCTCATGCTTATCGCCCCGTCCCCGCGTAGACGACGGCTTCTTCGCTGCCGCCGAGTTCGAACCGGTCGTGGACGGCGCGGACCGCCTCGTCCAGCTCCGTGTCCCGGCAGACGACCGAGATGCGGATCTCCGAGGTGGAGATGATCTCGATGTTCACGCCGGCGTCGGCCAGGGCCTGGCAGAAGTTCGCCGTGACGCCCGGGTGCGAGCGCATCCCGGCGCCGACCAGGGAGATCTTGCCGATGTTCTCGTCGTAGATGAGGGTCTCGAAGCCGACGGCGTCCTGGTGCTTCTTCAGCGCCTCGGTCGCCTTGCGGCCCGCGTCCTTGGGGAGCGTGAAGGAGATGTCGGTGTGGCCGTTGCCGGTCGTCGACACGTTCTGCACGATCATGTCGATGTCGATCTCGGCATCGGCGATGATCTTGAAGATCGACGCGGCCGAGCCCGGCTTGTCGGGCACGCGCGTGACGGTGATCTTCGCTTCGGAGCGGTCGTGCGCGACGCCGCTGATGAGTGCTTGCTCCACGGGCAGCTCCTCCATGTAACCCGACACGATCGTGCCGGTCTTGGTCGAGTACGACGAACGGACGTGCAGCGGGATCCCGTAGCGGCGGGCGTACTCCACGCTGCGCAGATGCAGGATCTTGGCGCCGGAGGCGGCCATCTCCAGCATCTCCTCGAAGGTGATGTTGTCAAGCTTCTTCGCGTTCGGGACGATGCGCGGATCGGCCGTGTAGACGCCGTCGACGTCGGAGTAGATCTCGCACACGTCGGCCTCGAGGGCCGCGGCGAGGGCGACGGCGGTGGTGTCCGAGCCGCCGCGGCCGAGCGTCGTGATGTCCTTGGTGTCCTGGCTGACGCCCTGGAAACCGGCGACGATGGTGATGAAGCCCTCGTCGAGCGACGAGCGGATGCGGCCGGGCGTCACGTCGATGATGCGGGCCTCGCCGTGGGAGGCGGTGGTCAGCATCCCGGCCTGCGAGCCGGTGAAGGAGCGCGCGCCGAAACCGAGGTTGTTGATCGCCATCGCCAGCACGGACATGGAGATCCGCTCGCCGGCGGTCAGGAGCATGTCGAGTTCGCGCGGTTCGGGGACCGGCGAGACCTGAGCGGCCAGGTCGAGCAGCTCATCGGTGGTGTCGCCCATCGCCGAGACCACCACTACGACATCGTCCCCGCGCTTTCGCGTCGCGACGATCCGCTCAGCCACGCGCTTGACGCGCTCGGCATTCTCGACCGATGAACCGCCGTACTTCTGCACGACCAGCGCCACGGATGTCACCTCAATGTCTGTGTTTGTCGGGCGTCGTCGCACCGCCCCGTTGCCGGGCGGGCCACCTCACCTTAACTGCGACCTGCGGTGTGTCGCCAGGTCGTTCCGCGCCATAGGACGCAGAATCGCGCTGTGGCAAGGAAAAAAGGCAGTATCACAGTGGCAGCGCTCACGTTGGCGGCGCTGCTGGCGGCCGTGCTATCGGGCTGCGGGTCGGCGACGGTGGTGGACGAGACCGATCCGGCGCCGCGGCGGGCCAGCCCGCAGGCGGCGCTCATCGGGCGGGTCTCGACGGCGCTGGACACGTCGTTCACGGCCGAGTACGCGTGGAGCGAGGGCGGGACGGTGACGATGTGGGCGGCCGAGGACGGGACGTGGCGGGTGGACGTGCCGGCGTGGGCGCAGGGCGGGACGGTGGACGTGTCGGTGGCGTGGACGACCGGCGGGTTCTTCCAGTGCGCACAGGAGCGGTGCGTGAAGTTGGCCGGGATCACCGGGGAGATTCCGTCGAAGTTCGATCCGCAGGTGCAGCGGCCGTTCATCGAGTGGCTGCCGCAGCTGCTCGACCGGCAGCTGCCGTTCGCGGTGTCGCAGCAGGGCGACTGCTTCACGCTGACGCCGAACACGGTGGTGGTGCGGACGCCGTTCCCGGAGGGTGAGTGGTGTCTCGATGCTTCAGGAACGATCGTGTCGGTCACGGGCGGCGACGTCGGGTCGCTGACGTTGGAGGGCAAGCCCGCCGCGGCCGTGGCGACGGTGGAACTCCCGGGGGAGATCGTGGAGGGAGACCCGTTGGGGCGCAAGGCGCCTGAGAAGCCGACGCCGGAGCCTTCGGCGTCCGGAACACCGTCCGAGGCGCCGTCGAATTCGCCTTCGCCGACGCCGTCGGAGGGCGTTTCGGAGGTGCCCGAGGCCCCGTCGGAAGCTGAAGCCGGAGAGTAAGGAAGCCGACAGCGGGACCCGGCTCGGGGCCTGGCCGTGGCACCATGAAATTTGGCGAAAATCGCCATGAATGCTGATCCGACCCTGTTCTGAGGGGTAGTTCATGAACACATCGTTCGACCGGCACGCGCAGACCGCGGTGCCGATCCACCCGCTGCTGGCGTCGCGCCAGTCGACCCGCGCCTTCGAAGCCGGGTACGACCTGAGCGATGACCAGGTCACGGCCCTGCTGGAGGCGGCCCGCTGGTCGCCGAGCGCGGGCAACTCGCAGCCGTGGCGGTTCATCCTCGCCCGGCGCGAGACCGGGGAGTTCAAGCGGGTGCTCGACTCACTCAAGCCCGGCAACCGCGAGTGGGCGCAGCACGCCTCGGCACTGCTGGTGGGGGTGCGCGTCGACTCCAACGAGAAGGGGCCGCTCTCGCACGCCGCCTACGACCTGGGGCAGGCCATGGCGCACCTGACGTTCCAGGCCGCGGCCGAGGGCCTGACGGTGCGGCAGATGGGCGGCTTCGACGCCGACGCGATCGCGGGCGAGTTCGAACTGCCCGAGGCGCTGCGTCCGACGACGGTCATGGCGATCGGCATCGCGGGCGACCCGGGCCTGCTGGAGGAGTCCGTGGCCGGACCCGACCGGTCCCCGCGCGGGCGCCTCACGATCGATGAGCTGCTGCTGAACGGCTGACGGGGCTCTCCCGCGTCCCGGATGCGGGCGGTGGTCGCCACCGGCGGTCGGCGCTGCACTGGTGCGATCCGCGCGTCCCAGGATGCGGGCGCCGGTCTTCCCCGGTGTCCGCTATGGGGTGTAGGCTCGCGGGGTCATGCGGTATTCGATGCTCCTTAGCTGCCGCGGCGGGGCCTACTAGGTCGGCTCCTCGCCGCGGGTTTTCGCGTGCCGGCTGTCAGTGACAACCGATTCATGGAGCAAACCGTTGACTTCTTCCTCGTTCGCTGAACGCGCCAAGCGATACCAGCCCTACGCCTCCCAGTTCTCCGTCGACCTGCCCGGCCGCACCTGGCCCGACAAGGTGATCGACTCCGCCCCCATCTGGTGCGCGGTCGACCTGCGCGACGGCAACCAGGCCCTCATCGACCCGATGTCCCCCGAGCGGAAACTGAAGATGTTCCGCCTGCTGGTCGACATGGGCTACAAGGAGATCGAGGTCGGATTCCCCTCGGCGTCCCAGACCGACTTCGACTTCGTACGGCAGCTGATCGAACAGGACCTGATCCCCGACGATGTCACCATCCAGGTCCTGACCCAGTGCCGCGAGCACCTCATCGAGCGGACCTTCGAATCGATCCGCGGCGCCAAGCAGGCCATCGTCCACTTCTACAACTCGACCTCGACCCTCCAGCGCCGCGTCGTGTTCGGACTGGACAAGGACGGCATCACCGACATCGCCACGACCGGCGCGCGGCTGTGCCTGAAGTACGCCGAGATGCTGGCCCCCGACACCGCCGTCCGCTACGAGTACTCCCCCGAGTCCTACACCGGCACCGAACTGGACTACGCCCTCGAAGTGGTCTCCAAGGTCGCCGAGGTCATCCAGCCGCGCCCCGACTGGCCCCTGATCGTGAACCTGCCGGCCACCGTCGAGATGGCCACCCCCAACGTCTTCGCCGACTCGATCGAGTGGATGGACCGCCACCTGCCGAACCGCGAGTCGCTCATCCTATCCGTGCACCCGCACAACGACCGCGGCACCGGCGTCGCCGCCGCCGAACTGGCCGTCCAGGCCGGGGCCGACCGCGTCGAGGGCTGCCTGTTCGGCAACGGCGAGCGCACCGGCAACGTGTGCATCGTGACGCTGGGCCTGAACCTGTTCAGCCAGGGCGTGGACCCGAAGATCGACTTCTCCGACATCGACGAGATCAAGCGCGCCGTCGAGTACTGCAACCAGCTGCCGGTGCACGAGCGGCACCCGTACGCCGGGGACCTGGTGTACACGGCGTTCTCCGGTTCGCACCAGGACGCCATCAAGAAGGGCTTCGCCCACCTGGAGGCCGACGCCGCCGAGGCGGGCACCGTGGTGGACGACTTCACTTGGGGCGTACCGTATCTGCCGATCGACCCCAAGGACGTCGGGCGCAGCTACGAGGCGGTCATCCGCGTCAACTCGCAGTCCGGCAAGGGCGGCGTCGCCTACCTCATGCAGTCCGAATACGGCTTCGACCTGCCCCGGCGCATGCAGATCGAGTTCAGCCAGGCGATCCAGAAGCACTCCGACACCACCGGCCGGGAAGTGACCGCTTCGGAGATCCACGACGTCTTCCGCCGCGAGTACCACCCGGACTACCAGCCGACGAAGCGCCTGGTCGTGGAGGACCACACCACGACCTACGCCGACGAGACGGTCACGCTCGACGCGCAGATCGCCCTGGACGGCCTGGAGCAGAAGATCACCGGCACCGGGAACGGCCCGCTCTCTGCGTTCACCGACGCGCTGGCGACCGTGGGCGTTCAGGTCGAGGTGCTGGACTACGCCGAGCACGCGCTCTCGTCCGGCCAGCACGCTCAGGCCGCGTCTTATGTGGAGTGTGCGATCGACGGCAGGACCGTATGGGGCGCAGGAGTGCACCCGAACATCGTCCTGGCGACGATGCGGGCGGTGGCCAGCGCATACAACCGAGCGTAGCGAGGTTGTCCTTGGCTCGGCACTGCGCATGACCGGGCGCTATCGCGCTTAGGCGACAAGGGACAGTGGGCCGCCGGGGAAACCCGGCGGCCCACTTCGCTGCGAAAAGGGCCGGGATCTGAATCAACGAGATCCCCAGTGCGACAAGCACTGCCGCCGGGTGCCCGCTGCGAGGAGCGGACCCGGTCGCGGCAAGGGTCCATCGTGTTCAGTCATGCGGCAACCCCACTGAGGGCTATCAAGGGTCAGATCTCAACGGAGAGACGGACCGCGACCGTATCGCCCTCGTCGGCGCCGGTCGCCTTCCGGACCGCGGCCTTCACCGGGACGATGTAGCTCCCGTCCTTGGGCCACAACGAGGTCTTCCATTCCGTTCCCCCGATGCCGGCGAGTACCGGGATCATGCCCCAGCCATAACTCACCACGGCCGACGCCGCCTCCAACTCGCGGCAGGCCGCCTCGGGAACGGTGACGAAATACCAGGGTGCGGGGCCCTTCCAGAACCACAGCTCCCCGCTGAACTCCAACTCCATTGCGCCAGCCTAGGAGAGGGCAGTCACACTTCCGCCCGAAGTGTCAGGGAATCAAGGTCGGCTCGGTCAAGGGGGCACAACACCGAAAGCCAACCGGCCGGGACCCGATCCCGGCCAGCACGAATGGAGCCCCCAATGTCGATCGCCCACCTCATCGTCACCGTCTTCGCCGCCCTCTGGATCGGCTTCTCGGCCTACTCGGTCCTCAGCAAGGCCGCCTGGGTCACCGACCCGCTGGCCTCTTACGGTGTGCCTCAGAGCTGGTGGCTGTGGCTGGGCCTCGCCAAGGCCACCGGGGCGCTCGGCCTGCTGGTCGGGCTATTCGTACCGCCCATCGGCATCGCCGCCGCGATCGCCCTGATCCTGTACTTCACCGGCGCCGTCATCACCGTCCTGCGGGCCCGCTCGTACTCGACCGTCGTCTACCCGGTCCTGTACCTGGTCCCGGCCGCCGCCGCACTGACCCTCGGCGCACTCGCCTGACCCCGGCCAGAGCACCAACGCGGACCGGCCGAGCGCCGGCCCGTCGCGACCGACACCCTGTTCCTCATCGGCAGTCGTCACGCTTACGAACTCGAAGGCGACGGGATGCGCGCACTTGCCGAGGACTACCCGGCGCACCTCGCCGAGCATCCTGACTGGCACTGCTGCACCAAAATCGAGATGGGACGCCGGAACCGCTCGATCCCCGACCGCCGCAACCCGTACGCGACCCTGCACACCGAATGCTGCAACCGCTACTGGTAAACCCTGCGAGATAACTCGTTCGGCGCCATTCTCGACAACCCGAAAGCGAGCCCCTATGCGCCACACCGACTCCGCCCACCCCCGTGACATCGCCGTTCACCTGCCGGAACTCGCCGCCTACGCCAAGAGCGCCGTTCGGCTGCGCCCCCGGCCGGGGACCACCACGGTGCACGAGAGCTCGATCGGCGGTCCGCTGCTGTGGCCCGCTGACGAATCGTGGCCCGTCTGCGAGCTCGAACACGACGACTGCGCGGACGAGCCCGTCGACCACGTGCGCGCCGAACGCCGCTACCTGGCCGACCGCGACCGGCGCAAAGCGGCAGGGGAAGAGCTCGATTGGGATGCCGAACGCCTCCGCATGAAGGAACTACGCAGCGAACACTCCCTGGACGGCCGCCCCGAATACGACCCGGAAGCACCGCCGCCGCTGGTCGCCCTGGCCCAGCTCTACTACCGGGACGTACCCGGCCTGCCCTGGGCCGACCGCTACGACCTGTTGCAAGTCCTGTGGTGCCCGCGCGACCACCCGGAAGCCGACGCCCCGTACTGCCCGGCCTTCCAGCTCCGCTGGCGCAGCGGCGAAACCATCGGCGAACCCCTCGAATCGCCGCCGGTCCCGGTCCTCTGCAACGAAAGCTACCTCCCCGAGCCCTGCGTGATCCGCCCCGAGATCGTGACCGAGTACCCGGTGTGGGAGAAAGAGCTCCCCGCCCCGCTCGCAATGAGCATCACCGCATGGCAGGAGAGCGTCGGCGTCGATCCCGGCTACTGGGATGCGCAATCGCGCGGATGGAAGGTCATGGGCTACGGCGGCTATTCAGGCGTCACCGATCCGTACCCGCTCAAGTGCGAATGCGGCGAAACCCAGCTGCCGTTGTTCACCGCCGCTTCCGGTGAGGATGACGAGGGCACCGATCACTGGCTGCCGCTGGTGCAGGCAGACGCCGAATGGCCGTACATCGACCCGGTCAAGGTCTACATAGGCCGGGGCTACACGCTGCAACTCCACTACTGCCCGGCCGGTGAGGACCACCCCAACCGGGCCAAGATGTTCTGACGCGGACGAAGACCGCGACCGGCGGCATCGGGCAGGACCCGCGACGGCCCTGCCCGGTGGCCGGACACCCCCTAGCGGTAGGCCGAGGACTGGAGTTCGTACAGCTCGGCGTAGGCGCCGCGCCGTTCCATCAGTTCCTTGTGCGTACCCGTCTCGGCCACCCGGCCCTGGTCCAGCACCACGATCAGGTCGGCCATCGACACCGTCGAGAAGCGGTGCGAGACAAGGACGGTGACCGTGCCGCGCTGGCGTCCCGCCCGGACCTCCTCGGCGAACTGCTCGAAGAGGGCGTGCTCGGTCTGCGGGTCGAGGGCCGCCGTCGGTTCGTCGAAGAGCACCAGCAGCGGTTCCTCCCGCATCCGGCCACGCCCGATCGCGAGCTTCTGCCATTGGCCGCCGGACAGATCCGTGCCGTCGTCCCAGCGGCCGCCCAGGCGGGTGTCGAGCCCGCCGGGCAGGTCTTCGATGACATCGCCGGCACCTGCGCGGGCCATCGCCTCGCGGACCCGCTCGTCATCGAAGCCGGCCCCGAGGTCCCCCACGCCGATCGTCTCGCGCGCGGTGAACTCGAAACGGGCCAGGTCCTGGAACGTCGCGCCGATGCGCTGGCGCCACGACGCCACGCCGAAACCGGTCAGGTCCTGGCCGTCGACCAGGATTTGACCGCCCGTCGGCTGGTAGAAACCGGACAGCAGTTTGACCAGGGTGGTCTTCCCCGCGCCGTTCTCCCCCACCAGCGCCACGACCTTTCCGGCCGGGAGTTCCAGCGAGACTCCGTCCAGCGACGGCCGTTTCGACTCGGGGTAGGCGAACGAGACGTCCTCCAGGACAATGCCGTTCGACAGGCGTTCGGGGGTCTCGACGGGCCGGGCCGGGCCCGCGCTCGCCTCACCGTACTTGCGCAGCCATTCCAGACGCGCGCCCAGTTTGGCGGTCTTGTAGACCAGGACGGTGTGCATGGTCAGGCCCGCCGCGTATCCGGCGATGATCTGGATCAGGCCGACCAGGAGGATCACGTCACCGGCGGTCGCCTGGCCGCGAATGGCCAGGTAGAGCACGAATCCGATGCCGGAGGCCATCCCGAACGCCGAGATCACGCCCTCCCAGGAGGCGAGCCTCGCGGCCTTCCACTGACCGCGGTTCCGCTCGGCCACGACGCCGCGCCCGGCAGCGCTGTGGCGGGCGCCGAGTTCGCCCGCGCTGCCGAAGATCCGCAGTTCCTTGCCGGCGTCGGTGCCGGTGGCGACCTCGAACAGGTGGCGACGCCGCCGTTCCGCGGCGCTCGTCCGCTCCAGGTAGTCCTCCTCGATGGCTCCCGCCCGCCGGGCAATGGTCATCCCCGCCAAGGTGATCAGCGGGAACACCAGCAGCAGCGGGTGGACCTGCGCGAGCATGGCGCCGCCGAAGACGATCACCAGGACCGCCCTGAGCATCTGCGCGGTCTGATTGATGCAGCCGCCGAGCAGCCACCGGTCCTCGCGGATGCGCTGCACCCGGTCGAGATAGTCGGACCGCTCGTGGTGGTCGAGCCCGGGCGGATTCCCCATGAGCTCCATGATCCTGCGATCGGCGACCCGCACGGTGTGGTGCAGGACCGTGAAGATGACCTTGACGTAGGCGAAGACGACGGCCCAGATGACCCCGACCGCCAGCCCGAGCGAGGCCGCGGCGAGGTAGGCCTGCTGGGAGTCCCCGGTCTGGACCGCGTCGATCATGACCTTGATGAGGTACAGCGCGATCGGAATGAGGAGCGCCTCAGCCAGGCCGAGCACGATCTGGGCGATCACGCCTTTGGGGTGGGCCCGATAGCCGATGGCGAGGGAGTCCCGGTAGCCACGCCAACCGGCCTTGATTTTGTCCAACATGGAATATCTCCGTAGGGGTTAACGGGCGAGCCGGTTGGCCTGCAAGGTGAAGGCGTCGGCGTAGCGTCCGCCGAGGGCCATGAGTTCGTCGTGGGAGCCGTCCTCGACCACCGCGCCGCCGTCGAGGACGACGATCCGGTCGGCCCGGCGGACCGTCGAGAAGCGGTGGGAGATGACGATGGTCGTCAGCCCGGCGGTGATATTGAGGAACTGCTCGTACAGTTCGGCCTCGGCGCGCACGTCGAGCGCCGCCGCGGGCTCGTCCAGGATGAGGACCTTCGCCCCGGCCTGGACCGCGAACAGCGCGCGGGCCAAGGCGATCCGCTGCCACTGCCCGCCGGAGAGGTCGGTGCCGTCCGCGTACTCGCTGGACAGCACCGTGTCCAGGCCGTCCGGGAGCGACTCGATGAGGTCGCGGATGCCCATCGGCTCGCAGGCCTTCCATATCCGGTCGGTATCACCGGCCAGGTGCGGGGCGCCGAGCGTGATGTTGTCGCGCACCGACAACTGGTAGCGGGTGAAGTCCTGGAACAGGGCCGACAGGCTCGTCCTCCACTGCGCGGGATCGACCTCGGCCAGATCGACACCGTCCATAGTGATCTTTCCGCCGGTGGGTTCGTACAGGCCCGCGAGAAGCTTGACGAGGCTGGTCTTGCCGGCGCCGTTGTGTCCCACGATCGCCAGGGAGGTCCCGGCCTCGATGTCGAGATCGAGGCTTTCGATGACGGGCCGGTCCGCACCGGGATAGGCGAAGTCGACCCGCTCGAACCGAATCCGCTCGACCGGCGCCCCGTCGGGCAGGACGGCGGTCACCTCGCGCTCCTCGGCGGCGAGCTTCCCGTCGAGGGCGAGAATGCCGGGAATCGGCAGCACACCGTAGGAGAGGAACGCGGCATTGTCGTCGAAGGCGAAGAAGGTGAACATCTTCTGCAGTGCAACGACATAGACGGCGAGCGCACCGAACCCGACGAGCCCATTGACCCCCGCGTCCACCAAGGCGACCGCGGTCACGCTGGTGAGCACGAGCAGTGCCGCGATGACCGGCAGGGCGACACGGGCGCGCATGCCCTGGTTCCGTTCGGTGTGCTCCAGGTGCTCGTCGCTGAGCCGGTCGAACCGGCCCAGCAGCCACGGCATCATGCCCCAGACCCGCAGCTCCTTGGCGGGCTCGGCGGTGATGGCGAGGTCGCGCAGGTATTCGTTCTCGCGCATCTCGGTCGAGCGCATGTAGACGGACTTGCCGATGCGCGTGTACTCGTTCTGCATGGCGATGACGACCAGCGGCCACCCGATCAGCCAGGCCAGGCCGATCCAGACATTGAAGAAGCACAGGACGATCGAGCCTCCGGCGGCCGAGAGGAACTCGGGCGCGATGGCGGCGAGTCCCTGGATCGCGCGTTCGGGACGGATGTAGTCCATGCCCAGCTGCCGGGCGATCCGCAGCAGCGCCAGGATGTCGTCGTCCTCGAGATGGGCGACGCCGACCGGCCGCGCGACCGCGGAGACGAGCCGGTCCTGAAGCAGCAGTTCGAGATCGCGCCCCAGGTTGCGCGCGTTGGTCTGGTGGGCCTGGCTGACGAGCCGCAGTGCCAGGAGCGCGGCCACGCCGACGCCCAGCAGGACGTAGGCCTCGCGGGCCTCGGGGGAACCGGGACCGGCCTCGGCCGCGGCCGGGATCTGCCCGACGAGCAAACCGGTCGCGATGGTCATGACTAGGGGAAAGGCCGCTACGAGGACCGTCGTCGCGGCGAAGAGTGCGGTGCGGGGACGAGAGATGAGCGGGAGCAGGCGGACGACGGCGAGGAGTCCGCGCGCTGCCGGAAATTTCGAGGGTGTCATATTATTCCATTCATGACGTCACAATGACTGCCATGTGACACCATAGCAGAGATTGATAACGCTCGCAGCTCTCAGGCGTTCGAATGCCATACGCCTACAGGTCGTATAACCATATGCTCATATGGTTTTGTGGACCACGCGGGCTGAGGCAAGGGGGGCGCTCGCGAGCTGCGCGGACTGAGCCAATGACCCGGTCCTCAGCTTCGCGGGTAGTCTTGGTTCACGTGTCTGCGCCCAATCTTGTAAACCTCGAATCCGTGTCCAAGGCCTACCCCGATCAGGTCATCCTCGACGCGGTCTCCCTCGGGATCGGCGCAGGCCAGCGCGTCGGCGTCGTCGGCCGCAACGGCGACGGCAAGTCCACGCTCCTCAAGCTCATCGGCCGCACCGACGAGCCCGATTCCGGGCGCGTCGTGCACACCGGCGGCACCACCGTCGCCGTCCTGGGGCAGACCGACTCGCTCGATGACACCGCGACCGTCCGCAGTGAGCTCTTCGGCGATGCCGACTCCCACGAATGGGCCCGCTCCGCCCGCGTCCGCTCCGTTCTCGAAGGCCTGTTCGGCGGCCTGGACGCCCCCGTGCTCCCCGAGGGTCTGGACTCGGTCATCGGCGTGCTGTCGGGCGGCGAGCGGCGCCGGACCGACCTCGCCCGGGTCCTCATCGGTGATGCCTCACATGCCGAGCCGGCCGACCTGCTGCTGCTCGACGAGCCCACCAACCACCTCGACATCGAGGGCATCGCCTGGCTGGCGCGGCACCTGAACATCACGAAGTCCGCGATCCTGGTCGTCACGCACGACCGGTGGTTCCTCGATGAGATCGCCGACCGCATCTGGGATGTCCAGCGCGGCGATGTCTACGAGTACGACGGCGGCTATTCGGCCTACGTCCTGGCCCGCGCCGAGCGCGAGCGTCAGGCGAACCTGGCCGAGGACAAGCGCCAGAACCTCATGCGCAAGGAGCTGGCATGGCTGCGGCGCGGCCCCAAGGCCCGCACCTCCAAGTCGAAGTTCCGGATCGACGCCGCCAACGAGCTCATCGCGAACGAGCCGCCGCCGCGCGACACCGCCGAGCTGGTGAGCTTCGCGACCGGCCGCCTGGGCAAGACGGTCTTCGAGGCCAAGGACGTCACCGTCAAGGCCGGGGATCAGACCCTGCTTGAACACCTCGATTGGATCCTGGGCCCGGGCAAGCGGGTCGGGCTGCTCGGCGTCAATGGCGCGGGCAAGACCTCGCTGCTGCGCACCCTCGCCGAGGCGATCGACGACAAGCAGCCCGCGGCGGGTCGCGTCAAGGTCGGCCGCACGGTGAAGCTGGCGTGGCTGACCCAGCACATGGAAGACCTCGACGGTTCCTGGCGGGTCCTGGAGGCGATCGAGTTGGTCGCCAAGCGGGTCCAGTTCGGCAAGAAGGAGATCTCGGCCGGTCAGCTCGCCGAGCGGCTGGGTTTCGTCGGCGGTCGCCAGCGCACGTTCGTGCGCGATCTGTCGGGCGGTCAGCGCCGTCGGCTTCAGGTGGCGCGCTTGCTCATGGCCGAGCCGAACGTGCTGTTCCTCGACGAGCCCACGAACGACCTGGACATCGAGACGCTGACGCAGCTCGAGGACCTGCTGGACGACTGGGCGGGGACGATGATCGTGGTGAGCCACGACCGGTACTTCACCGAGCGGGTCGCGGACGAGACGTGGGCGCTGTTGGGTGACCGCACGCTGCGGAACCTGCCGCGCGGTATCGAGGAGTATCTGGAGCGGCGGGCCGAGGCGGGTCCGGTGCGGTCGGTGTCTTCGTCGTCATCGTCTGCGGCGCAGGAGAAGTCGCCGTCGAAGGCGACGACGGACCGGGCGGTGCAGAAGGAGCTGGGGAAGCTGGAGCGGCGCCTGGTGAAGGTCGAGGACAAGATCAAGGACGTGCATGCGGGCATGGCCGAGTCCGCGACGGATCCGGAGAAGCTGACGGAGCTGGGCGCTCGTCTGGCCGAATTGGAGACCGAGCGCGACGAGATCGAGGAGCGCTGGATGGAGCTGGCCGACTAGGGGCGATTCCCGTAGTGCCATTCGACCCGCGAATGCCCGTTTCTCCGCTTGAACGACCCGCCGCGTTCGCTTTTTAGGATCGCGGCGACTTTGCCACAACCCCTAACAGAGCGCTCCCAGTGCCCATATATCACCGCAAAGTGCCGCAAATGGATTTGTTGTCTGGGCATTGTACTGCGTTTTCCACTTTTCGTACCGGTTGGTAACACGGCCTTAATTCACTGATTTACACCCCTCTTCCAGGGGCTTCACTTTTGGTTGTGATTTCCCTAACCTGAAAGGGAAAGCCCGAAAGGGACCGGTTTCACCAAGCCGGTAAACCGGTGTCGGCTCGCGCCCCCATCCGTTCCCCCGCGGACGACGCCGATCGACCGAAAGGGAGTACCCCCCTGATGTCATCCCCCAGATCAACCCTGCGCAGAGTCGGCGCCGCGTCCCTCGCCGGGGCCGCCGCGATCGCCTCGGCCGGGCTCGGCGCGAGCGCCGCCTGGGCCGATCCCGCCACCGGCACGGTGTTCGGCGCCGATTCCCCCGATGCCGTGGACGGCGAGTACATCGTCGTCATGGAAGACGGGTCTTCAACGCTCGCAAGCGATTCCGGCGCCGAAGTCATCGACAGCTTCGAGACCATCGACGGCTACCTGGCCGAAATGACCGCCACCGAGGCGGCCGAGCTGGCCGCCGACGACGAGGTGGCCTTCGTGGAGCAGAACCAGACGGTCTCCATCGCCGACGTCCAGGACAATCCCCCGTCCTGGGGCCTGGACCGCGTCGACCAGCTCGACCTGCCGCTGGACGACTCCTATGAGTACCTGGGCGACGGCTCGGGCGTGACCGCGTACATCGTGGACACCGGGATCCTCGCCTCCCACGGGCAGTTCGCCGGCCGCGTCGGCACCGGTTACGACTTCGTCGACGACGACTCGAGCCCGACCGACTGCCAGGGCCACGGCACCCACGTCGCGGGCACGATCGGCGCCACCGACTACGGCCTGGCCAAGGAGGTCACGCTCGTCGGCGTGCGCGTCCTGGACTGCGAAGGCTCGGGCACCAATGCCGGCGTCATCGCCGGGGTCGACTGGGTCACCGAGAACCACTCGGGCCCTTCGGTCGCGAACATGAGCCTCGGCGGCGGCTACTCGGCCGCACTCAACAATGCCGTCGACGCGGCGGTCGCCTCCGGCGTCACCTTCGCGGTGGCGGCCGGCAACGAGGACCAGAACGCCTGCAACGTCTCTCCGGCCTCGGCGGCCAGCGCTCTGACCGTCGCCGCGAGCGATGACAGCGACACCAGGGCGTACTTCTCGAACTTCGGCTCCTGCACCGACATCTTCGCCCCGGGCGTAGACATCACCTCGACGTGGATCGGTTCGAACTCGGCCACGAACACGATCTCCGGCACCTCGATGGCCTCCCCGCACGTCGCGGGCGCGGTCGCGGTCTACCTGTCGCTCAACCCGAGCGCCACGACCGACGAGGTCGAGACCTGGGTGAGCGGCAATGCCGCCACCGGTCGCGTCTCCGATGTCGCCGGCAGCCCGAACCGGCTGCTGCACACCGGTAGCGAGGGCGGCGGCGACCCCGACCCGGGCGAGCCGAGCGACTGCGCGCAGACCAGCGACGCCTCCGTGGCACTGCCCGACGTCTCCACCACGACCGCGACCATGACGTTCGAGTGCGAGGGCACCGCCCGCTCGGCCAGTTCGCTGTCGGTCGACATCACCCACACCTGGCGCGGCGACCTGGTCATCGACCTGATCGCCCCGGACGGGACCGCCTACCCGGTCAAGGACTCCGGTTTCGACTCCGGCGACAACGTGATCGCGACCTACCCGCTCGACCTGTCCGATGAGGACTCGGCCGGGACCTGGACCCTCGAGATCACGGACGTCTACTTCGGCGACTCCGGCACGCTCAACAGCTGGACGCTCGAGCTCTGATGTCCCCCTGCTTGATTCCCTCCTTCCTCACAACCGCATAACGACGGGCTCGGCGAGTCGGTTACGGCCCCGAATCCAGGCACTTCCCCCACCCACACACAACCGCATAGCGATCGGCCGCGGGCCCGGACTCCGCTCCGGACCCGCGGCCCCATAACCCGAATGGCCATAACCGAACTGCCATAACCCGAACTGCCGGCGCCCCGTGCGCCGGTTCGGTCCCCACCTCCATCAACCCCATTCCCCCGGTTCGCAATCCGGACCGGGGCAGCGAAAGGGATCACCCTCATGTCCTACTCACGCAATAGAATCCGCACTGTCGCGGCCGCCAGTATCGGGGCCGCCGCCCTGGTGGCGGCCGCACTCACGGCGGGATCGGCCCAGGCCGAGACCTCCACGGCGCAGATCGTCGGCGCCGACAACCCGGACGCGATCGCCGGCGAGTACCTGGTGGTGCTCGACTCCGCTGCCGAGTTCGCCGAGGCCGAGGCCGACGCGGACGTCGACACCGAGGTCGTGGAGACCTTCGACGAGGTCGACACCGTCCTGGTGGACGCCACCGAATCCGAGGCGCTCGACCTGGCCGCGGCCGACGGGGTCTCCTTCGTCGAACAGAACGCCGTCGTCTCGATCGAGGCCACCCAGAACAACGCGACCTGGGGTCTGGACCGGATCGACCAGCGCTCCAGGCCGCTGTCGGGCACCTACACCTACAACTACACCGGCTCGGGCGTCCACGCCTACATTGTGGACACCGGCATTCTGACCTCCCACTCGCAGTTCTCCGGGCGGATCGGCAACGGCTACGACTTCGTCGGCAATGACTCCAACCCGAACGACTGCAACGGCCACGGCACGCACGTCGCCGGGACCGTCGGCGGCACCATCCACGGCGTCGCCAAGGGCGTTACCCTGCACGGGGTCCGCGTCCTGGACTGCTCGGGCGGCGGCACCACCGCCGGAGTCATCAACGGCATCAACTGGGTCAGGACCAATGCGATCAAGCCGGCCGTGGCGAACATGAGCCTCGGCGGGGGCTACTCCGCGGCGCTCAACAACGCCGTGTCCTCCGCCGTCTCGTCCGGGGTCTCCTTCGTGGTGGCCGCGGGCAATTCGAACCGCAACGCCTGCAACTACTCCCCGGCCTCGGCCGCCTCGGCGATCACCGTCGGAGCGACCACGTCGACGGACGCGCGGGCCTCCTACTCCAACTACGGATCCTGCCTGGACGTGTTCGCGCCCGGTTCGAGCATCACCTCGGCCTGGTACACGAGCTCTTCCGCCACCAACACCATCTCCGGCACCTCGATGGCCTCACCGCACGTCGCGGGCGCGGTCGCGCTTTACCTGCAACGGGTTCCGGGCGCTTCGACGTCGGCGGTGTCCAATTGGATCACCTCCAACGCCACCACCGGTGTGGTGACCGGCGCGGGCTCGGGCAGCCCGAACCGGCTGCTCTACACCCTGTAACGGGATAGCTCGCCCCGCTCACGAATCGGGGTGTCCCGCAACGATCTACACGCTGCAACGGGATGGCTGACCCCGTCCGCGGACCGGGGTGTCGCGCTCAGTGAGTGCGGCACTCCGGTCCGTTTGTCTGTTTTGGACCTTTGACACGGGTTGTTCATTCATTGATTTATTAATCGGATTGGGGGTCTTTACACGAAATGTTCTCTGATTTATGGTTAGCCACCAGGGCCCCGTGCCCGCAGACAGCTGAATCACCCTCCCCCCTGGCGCACGAACGCACCCCCAGCGGCGGCCCCGGGACAACCAAAGGAGTTCCCCCTTGTCAACGGCAGGAACCAAACGGCGCCTGCGCCGTACCGCCGCGATCGGCCTCGCCGGCGCACTCGCCGGCGGTTCCATCCTCGCGGCCACCGCCTTCGCCTCGGCCGATGAACCCGACCAGTTGAACGCCGCCGACGTCATCGCCGGCGCGGGCTCGGCCGACGCCATCGACGGCGAGTACATCGTCGTCATGGACGAGAGCGCCGAAAGCCTCGGCGGCATCGCCAAGGACCTCGGCGTCGACGTAGCGGTCGAAGAGACCCTCGACTCGGTGAACGGCTACGTCACCGAGATGACCGAGGCCGAAGCGGTCGAACTGGCCGCCGACGAATCGGTCGCCTACATCGAGCAGAACCGCACCGTCTCCATCGCCGACGTCCAGACCGACCCGCCGTCGTGGGGCCAGGACCGCGTCGACCAGCAGGAGCTGCCGCTGGACGCCTCCTACACGTATGACGTCGGCGGGACCGGCGTCAACGCCTACGTCCTCGACACCGGCGTGAACACCACGCACGAGGACTTCACCGGCCGCATCGGCGAAGGCTACGACTTCGTGGACGACGACGCCGACGCGTCCGACTGCCACGGCCACGGCACCCACGTCGCCGGCACCATCGGCGGCACCACCTACGGCCTGGCCAAGGACGTCACCGTCGTCCCCGTCCGCGTCCTCGACTGCGAGGGCTCGGGCTCTTACGCCGGCATCATCGGCGGCATCGACTGGGTCACCGAGAACGCCGCCGGAGGCCCGGCCGTGGCGAACATGAGCCTCGGCGGGACCTTCAGCCAGGCGCTCAACGACGCCATCGCCGGCGCCACCTCGGTGGGCGTGACCTTCGCGATCGCCGCCGGCAACGAGGGCCAGGACGCCTGCGACGTGTCGCCGGGCTCCGAGCCGACCGCCATCACCGTCGCCGCCAGCGACGAGAACGACGCCCAGACCTCGTGGTCGAACTGGGGCGAGTGCGTCGACATCATCGCCCCCGGTGACGGCATCACGTCGGCCTGGATCGACGGCGACGACGCCTCCGACACCATCTCCGGCACCTCGATGGCCGCCCCGCACGTCGCGGGAGTCGCGGCCCTCTACCTGGAGACCAACCCCGAGGCCACCCCTGAGGAGGTCTCCGCGGCCCTGACCGAGGGCGCCGTCGCGGACGCGATCGAGGTCACCGAAGGCACTCCCAACCTGCTGCTGAACACCGAGTTCCTCGCCGCCGCCGAGTAATCGGAGACGAGAGCGACAGGGGGCCACCGCGGCTTGCGGTGGCCCCCTTCGTCATGCGCGAGCGGGACTGGGTCATTTTGGCGATGCTGTTCGGTTTGAGCCTCTGGGCGGGTGGGCGTCTGGGCGGGTGGTGTTGTGGCGCTTGGGGAGGCCTGCATTGGGGACCGGTGCGTCGGCGGGGCCATGCCGGTTCATGGTCGGGCTGCGCCAAAGGCATCGACGACGGCAGCAGTGGGGACGGGCGCGGCCTCCGTACCCGGCCGCAGGGGAGGTGGGGCGGAGGGGCGCCGGAGTGCAAGGGTGCGGGGGCGCCGGAGTGCAAGGGTGCGGGGGTGCGGTGCGGTCTCGGTGGCGGTCGTGGCGAGACGTGTTGTGCCGCAGCCACTTCACGAGGC
>NZ_STGY01000073.1 GCF_004912275.1 Glycomyces buryatensis | reverse complement strand
TTTTCGTTCCAGCCGGGCGAAGAACTTCGGATTCTCGATCCACTTGCCCCCGCGCAGCACCGCGAAATCCTTCAGCCCCAAGTCGATCCCGGTCTCCGCTTCCGGATCCGCCATCGGCTCCAACCGCTCGGCGTCGCCATCGATCGAGACGACGAAACTGGCGTAGTACTTCCCGGTCGGGCTCTTGATAACCGTCACGCTGGACGGAGCGGCCGGAAGGTCCCGTGACCACGCCACCGTCACCTCCCCGACCTTCGCTATATACAACCGGCCGTTCGGCCGCAGCACAAACCCGCGTTGGGTGTACCTCGCCGATTGCATACCCGTGCGCCGCTTGAACAGCGGCCGACCAATTCGCGGCCCGGCACGCTTGCTCGACAACGAATCGAAAAAGTTCCGGTACGCCTGATGGCAGTCACGCAACACCTGCTGCAATGGCACCGTCGACACCTCGGCCAACCACGACCGCTCCGGGGTTCGCTTCGCCGCGGTTATCAACGCCTTGTCCAACTCCGATGTCAACGGATACGGCAGTCCTTTGGCATGCGCGTGCTTCCTCGCCGCGACCGCGTCGTTCCAGACCGTGCGAACACATCCGAATACCCGAGCCAACTCCCGCCGTTGCGGGGCTGTCGGGAATATCCGGTACCGGTACCTGAGCTGCACCCCACGACCCTAAACAAGGGGTATGACACTTCTCCGGACCTCCGGTTCGAACAGCCCGCTCTGCAGCTTCACCAGCAAGCAACCACCCGCGAATCCTTCCTGACCTGAGGACCCACGCATACTCGCGTAATGCAGTGAATGAATCCCGAGATCCGTGGACGGCCTCCTGGCAGCGGCCCCGACGAGAACCCCGTCACATTGACGCATGGCATAGCGTTGCGCAGTATGGAAGCCGCCATTGAGGTCACCGATCTGCGAAAGACATACAGCGGCCGGAAGACCGGGAAGATCCGCGCCGTCGACGGGGTGAGCTTCCGGGTCGAGCCGGGCGAGTTCTTCGGCATCCTCGGTCCCAACGGGGCCGGGAAGACCACCACCCTGGAGATCGTCGAGGGGCTGCGCAAGCCCGACTCCGGCGAGGTCCGCCTGCTGGGCCGGTCCCCGTGGCCCCACTCCCCCGAGCTGGCCGGTCGCATGGGCGTCCAGCTCCAGTCCTCGGCGTTCTTCGAATTCCTCTCGGCCCGGGAGCAGCTGGACACCTTCGCCAAGCTCTACGGGGCGGGCCCCGAGCGGTCGGCGGAAATGCTCGACATCGTCGGTCTCGGCGACTTCGCGAACGTGCGGGCCGAGAAGCTCTCCGGCGGTCAGAAGCAGCGGCTTTCCATCGCCTGCTCCCTCGTCGGCGACCCGGAGCTGGTGTTCCTGGACGAGCCGACCGCCGCACTCGACCCGCAGGCCCGGCGGAACCTGTGGGACCTGATCCGGCGCATCAACGACGAAGGCCGCACCGTCGTGCTGACGACCCACTACATGGAGGAGGCCGAGGCGCTCTGCGACCGGGTCGCCATCATGGACGCGGGGAAGATCCGCACCATCGGGACCCCGGCCGAACTCATCGGCGAGCTCGACGCGCCCACCCGCATCGCCGTCGCCGCAGGTCAGCTGGATTCCGATCAAGTGACAGCAATTGCGGCGGGCGAGACGGTGCGCGAGGACGAGGGCCAACTGGTCTTCGAGACCCGCGACCCGCAGAAGCTGTTGACGGCGCTGGCCGCGGACGGCGCCCTCCAGGGCCTGTCGGTGCGGACGGCGAGCCTCGAAGACGTGTTCCTTGAAGTGACCGGACGGGAGTGGCGCGAGTGAGCACCGAGATGCGGACGAGCGAGCAGGCGCAGACGCCTTCGGGAACGGAGCCGCAGGCGGCGACGCGGCCCGGCGTTCGCCCCAGCGCCATGGGGACCTATCTGGCGCTGGTGAAGGCCCTGTGGCTGTCGTGGACCCGCGACAAGGCCCAGGTGTTCTTCAACCTGCTGCTGCCACTGCTGTTCCTGGTGCTGTTGTCGCTGGTGTACGGCCCCGGCGGCGACCCGGTCCCGAAGGTGCTGACCGTCGGCGACGTCGCGGTGCTGGACGGGGTCGGTGCCGACGAGCTCGAGATCGAGACGGTCTCGGGGATCGACGGCGCGCTCGAACAGGTCGAGGAGGGCGAGGCCGACGCGGCCGTCGTCCAGGACGGCGACGCGATCACCATCTACTACTCGCAGACCACGGGCGTCACCGGCGAGCTGGCCGAGGCCCGCCTCGGCGAGCTCATCGCCGACGCCAATGTCACCGCCCTGACCGAGGACGGGACCGCCCTGCCGCTGGACTCCGAGGACGTGGCCGCCGAGGACCGCTCGATGCAGCCGGTGCAGTGGCTGGCGCCGGGCATGCTCGCCTGGGGCATCGCCATCTCGGGCGTGTTCGGCGCGGCCGGCACGATCGTGGACCTCAAGCGCGACAAGCTGATCCGCCGCCTCCGCGTCACCCCGGCCTCCTCGGGCCGCTTCATCGCCGCCCGCATCAGCGTGAGCCTGCTGGTGGTGCTGCTCCAGACGGTGGTGTTCCTGAGCATCGCGGCGGGACTGCTCGGCTTCACGCTGTCGGCGTGGACGTGGTTCGTGATCCCGCTGGTGCTGCTCGGGACCTTCTCGTTCCTCGCCATAGGCGTCATCATCGGCTCGATCGCCAAGACGAGCCCGGGCGCGGCGGGCCTGAGCAACCTCGTGACGATGCCGATGGCGTTCGTCTCGGGCGCGTTCTACACGGTCGACGCGCTGCCCGGCTGGATGTCCTGGATCTCCCAGCTCTCCCCGATGACCCACCTGAACCTGGCCATCCAATCGGTGGCGACCCTGGGCGAACCCCCGAGCATGGTCCTCGGCCACATCGCCTACCTCGCGGGTTTCGCGGTCGTCGTCTCCCTGATCGCCTGGAAGACCTTCAAGTTCGACGAACTCTGACCGGCCTCAATCGGGATTGATCGTGGCGTTGTAGACGTCCCTGCGGCTCACTCCGAAGCGCGCGGCCACTTCCTTCATGGCCGCCTTTCGGTCCTCGCCGGCCGCTTCGAGTTCGGCCACGGCCGCCGCCATCGCCTCCGGGGTGGCGTCCTGCGGGTCCGGGCCCGACCAGCCCGCGACCACCAGGGTGATCTCGCCGCGCGGTGGGTCCTCCTCGGCGCCCTCGGCCAGCGCCGACAGGCCGCCCCGGCGCACCTGCTCGTGCGTCTTCGTCAGCTCCCGGCACAGCGCCGCCTCGCGCTCCGGCCCGAAGGCGTCCGCCATGGCGCGCAAGGTGTCCGCGATGCGTCGCGGCGACTCGAAGAACACCATCGTGCGCCGCTCCCGGGCCAGCGCCCCGAACTGGCGCCGCCGCTCGCCGTCCTTGCGGGGCGCGAAGCCCTCGAAGCAGAAGCGGTCGCACGGCAGTCCCGACAGTGCCAGCGCCGTCGTCACCGCGCTCGGGCCCGGCGTGCAGGTGACCGGGATCCCGGCGTCGATCGCCGCCCGCACCAGGCGAAAACCGGGGTCGGAAACCGACGGCATGCCGCCGTCGGTGATGACGGCGACCCGCTTTCCGTCGTACAATTGTTCGATGAGCATCTGGGTTCGACCGGACTCGTTCGCCTCGAAATACGATGTGACCCGCGCACTCGTCGTGACGCCCAGCTCGCCCAGGAGTCGTTGCAGCCGACGGGTATCCTCTGCCGCGATGATGTCGGCGCGAGCCAACTCGGCAGCCACCCGAGGTGAGGCGTCCTCTGGATTTCCCAGCGGCGCACCGAGAAGCACCACAACGCCGGTCGAAGATGTTGACATCCGGCCAGTATCCACTACCTTCGTTGCAGGGCCGCCACACCGGTGATCATGCCGCGACACATCGCACACGCAGGTTGCCGGGTCATGTTGTCGGGTACCGGACAGTGGTCTTACAAATGAGCGAAGGGTAACGGATACTCGGTGTAACAAGCCAGGTGACATAACGCTAACCGCACGCCCCCTTCAGCACAGTGGAGGCCGCCATGTCCGTGTTCCTAAGAGTGGGAGCGGGAATCGCCGTTCTCATCCTCGGCTACTTCGCTCTCGGCTTCGTAGCCGACCACTGGGCCTGGTTCGCCTCGGTAGCGATCCTGTTGGGGGGCACCGCAACCGCAGCGTGGGTCCTATTCCGCAGCCGCGGCGGTGACCGCCACGAGCGCACCATGACCCCCGAGCGCCAAGAGCTCATGCGCAGCGTGGGCCGGATGAACATCCCGACCTTCGACGCCACCGTCGCCCAGCTCCTGGTCCGCCTCGACGCCAAGCGCATCAAGAAGTTCGGGCACCGCCAGAACGACCTCGGCTGCAACTTCGTGGTCACCTTCAACAACGGCAAGCGCATCATCGTGCGCGCCAAGAAGGACGACCGCGCCATGAAGCGCCAGAATGGCACCCGCCACGTCCAGATCCTCGGCGGCGAGATCAAGGCCCGCTGGGACTGCGATGCCGGGGTGCTCATCACCAACGCCAACCTGCACTGGCTCCATCACTCGGCCCGCAACGAGGCCGTCGCCGCGCAGTTGGGCGTCCTCATCATCGACCACAACCGGCTCGCCGAGTGGATCGACACCGGATTGCCGCCGGCCGAGCTCCGCATGGCGCCGGCGCAACTCACCGGATCCGAAGAGCGCCAAAGGGAGACGACGAGCGCGCATCAGTGAACTGCGCAGAGTTCGGCCCCGAGGCTAGACGCCTCGGGGCCGAGTTCTGCCAGCCGATGCGCTTATTGGGTGGCCAGGGTGGCCTCGGTCGTCTGCTCCTGGTCGTCCCTGGTGAAGGTGATGGTGACCTTGTCGCCGGAGGCCTTGCTCTGCACCACCGAGACGACCTCGGCAGCGCTGGTGACGTCCTGGTCGTCGATCTTGGTGATGACGTCGCCCTCCTGGAGCCCGGCCTCGGCGGCCGGCGAGCCGTCCTCGACGGCCAGGACCATCGCCCCGTTGCCGTCGGTGTCGGAGACCGACACGCCCAGGTAGCCCTGCTCGACCGAGCCGTGCTCGATCAGCTGGTCGACCACGTCCTTGACGGTGTTGGACGGGATCGCGAAGCCCAGGCCGATGCTGCCGGACTCGGTGGTGGCGATCGCCGAGTTGATGCCGACGAGCTCGCCGTTGCCGTTCACGAGGGCGCCGCCGGAGTTGCCCATATTGATCGCCGCGTCCGTCTGGATCAGCCCGGAGAGGGTCGTGCCCTGCGCGGACTGCATCTGGGAGTCCTCTCCGGCCACCGTCATGGAGCGGTTGAGCGCCGAGACGATGCCGGTGGTGACCGTGCCCTCCAGTCCCAGCGGCGAGCCGATGGCGACGGTGACGTCGCCGACCTGCAGCGAGTCGGAGTCGCCGAAGGCCACCGGGGTCAGGTCTTCGCCCCCGGAGACCTGGATGACGGCCAGGTCCTGGGTGGCGTCGGTGGCCACGATCTCGGCGTCGGCGCTAGAGCCGTCCGAGAAGCGGACCTCGACGCTCTGGGCGCCGTCGACCACGTGGTTGTTGGTGACGATGTAGCCGTCGTCGGAGTAGACGACGCCGGAGCCCTCGGCCGCGTCGGTCACGATGGTGACCACGGACGGGCTCACCTCGTTGACGATGTCGGTATAGGTCTGGCCGTCGCCGGCGTCCATCGACACCGATTCGACGGTGGTGGTGCCGCCCTTGCCATCCGAGAGCCAGTATCCGGCGATGCCGCCGGCGCCGCCGGCGAGGAGGGCCAGGGCCAGAGCGCCCGCGACGAGTTTGCCGCGGCCCTGCTTCGGCGGGGCGATGGGCGCCCCGGGCTGGGAGTACATGGGGCCGCCGGGCGGCGGGTACGGCGGGGGCCCGCCGGGCGCGGCCATGTGCGGCACGGCGGGGGGCGCGGGCTGCGGGGCGCCGGGCTGCATGATGCGGGTGCCGTCTCCCGGCTGGGCGGCGGCGTCGGCGCCGGGGCCGTACGCGGAGACCGGCGCGCTCGGGGCGGCCTCACCGGGACCGGCCGCGGCGGCGGCCTGATCGAATTCGGGCCCGGCATGGGCCGGGTCGGCCTGGCTGTAGTCGGGGGCCGCGGGTGCTGTGACCTGATCTGGGCTCAAGTTCTTCGTCTCACCGTTCGATCCGGAGGGCTCCGGCGTGGACGGTGTCGAGTCAGCGGGGTTCGGAGCCGCCTGTGCTTCAGGACGATTCGGCGTCCCCTCCGGGCTCTGCGGCTCCCTGGCCCCCTCGGGGACCGAATTGCTCTCAGTGTTGCTCATGAATAGCAGCATGCCGGGCCTTGCTCTCGGTCCGCTGCAAAAACGCCTTAAAACCCTTTAAGAACCGAATCGCGCTCACGGCGTCGGTTCGGCGGCGAGCTTCACGGTGAACACCGTGCCCTCACCAGGGGTGGATTGGACCTCGACGGTGCCGCCGTGTCCCTTGACGATGGCCATCACGATCGCCAGCCCCAGCCCCGAACCGGCGTGCCCGACGGCCTCGGAGCGGTAGAAGCGCTCGAAGACGCGCTCGGCGGTCTCGGGGTCCATGCCGGGCCCGTTGTCGGCGACGTTGAGGCGCACCCCGTCCTCGTCCGCGGCGACCTCGACGGTGATGAGCGTCCCGGTCGGGGTGTGCCGCACCGCGTTCGACAGGAGGTTGTCGAGGACCTGGCGCATCCGGGCCCGGTCGGCGGCCACGATGGCGGGCCGCCCGGAGGACTTGAACTCGAACTGGTGGTCCACGTCGGTGACGGCGTGGGCGGAGACAGCCTCGTGGCCGAGCACCGCCAGATCGACCGGTTCGGTCTCGACCGGCCGCTCCTGCCCGAGCCGGGCCAGGTGCAGCAGGTCGCCGACGAGCAGGCCCATCCGCTTGGCGGCCTCCTCGATCTGTCCGATGTAGTGCTGCCGCTCGGACTCGGGCATGTTCGGGTTGGTGCGCACGAGTTCGGCGTAGCCGCGCACGGAGGTCAACGGAGTGCGCAGCTCGTGGGAGGCGTCGGCGATGAACTCCCGCATGCGCTGCTCGGAGTCGTGCGCGCGTTCCTCGGAGTACTCCCGGGCCCGCACGGTGCTCTCGATCTTGCCGAGCATCGAGTTGATGGCGTAGCCGACGCGGCCGACCTCGGTGCCCGGATCTCGGTCGGGCACCCGGCGCGAGTAGTTGCCGGCCGCGATCATCGCGGCGGTGTTCTCGATCTGCCGCAGCGGCGAGAGGCTGGCCCGCACCAGGCCGACGCCGAGGGCGGCGAGCCCGGCCAGGACCCCGGCTCCTATGAGCAGGTCGACCCACACCAGGCCGGCGACGGTCTTGTCGAAGTGGGTGAGCTTGTAGGAGAGGACGTAGTAGGCGGCGTGCTCACCGGTCTGCGTCTCGGGATCGAAGTCGGGGCTCTGGCTGCCGACCATGGAACCGACGACGCCGAGCACCCTCCACCGGGTGGTGCCGTCGGCGCCGAGTGCGGTGAAGGCGTTCCCCTCGGCGGCCTCCAGTTGCGCCAGGTCGAACACGGGCACATCGGAGCGGTCGCGAGGGTGGTCGAGGCGGTTTCCCCCTGCCGTCCCGTCGTCATAGACGGCGCTGAAGATGTACTGGTTGGGCCGCAGCTGCGGCGCCGAGTTCTCATCCTCGGAGAAGTCGAGCTCACTGGGGCTGGTCTTGAGCAGTGTGGACTCCAGCTCGTCGTCCACGGTCCCCAGGAAGTAGGAGTGGAGGGCGAGGATGGTGGAGACGCTGATGAGCAGGAGCGAACCCGCCACGAGCACGAGCACCGCCGCGGTGAGGCGCACCCGCAGCGGGGTGCGGTCCCACCGGTCCCGAATGGACTGGGCGATGCCTGGCCTGCTCAACGATTCTGCTCCCGCAGGACGTAACCGATGCCGCGCAGGGTCTGGATGAGCTTGGGGTCGCCCGTGTCGACCTTGCGGCGCAGGTAGGAGACGTAGGACTCCACGATGCCGTCGTCGCCGCGGAAGTCGTAGCGCCAGACGTGGTCGAGGATCTGGGCCTTGGACAGCACCCGTCCGGCGTTGATCATGAAGTAGCGCAGCAGCTTGAACTCGGTGGGCGAGAGCTGCACGGCCTCGCCGGAGCGCCACACCTCGTGGGTCTCCTCGTCCAGTTCGAGGTCGGCGTACTTCAGCCGCGAGGGACGCGGCAGCTCGCCGCCGGAGCGGCGCAGGACCGCGCGGATGCGGGCGACGACCTCTTCGAGCGCGAACGGCTTGGTGATGTAATCGTCACCGCCGGCGGTCAGACCGGTCACCGTGTCGGCGGTGTCATCTCGGGCGGTGAGAAAGAGCACCGGAGTGCGGTCGGAGCTGGAGCGGAGGCGGCGAACCACCTCGAAACCGTCGAAGTCGGGCAGGCCCACGTCGAGGACGACCAGGTCGGGGCGGTGCCTGGCGACGGAGCGGAGCGCTTCGTCGCCGGTGCCGACGGCGTGGACGGCGAATCCCGCGTAGCGCAGCGAGGTCGCCAGCAGCTCGCAGATGTTCTCCTCGTCCTCTACGACGAGCAACGTGGCCTCGGACTCGGTGTTCGGCTGGGGCATAGACCTCATCTTCACATGTGCGGCTTCGTCCAGGTCAGGGGTGGCTATGAAGAATACGTCGTGGCCAGGGCCCCGGCCAGCCGTGACGCCTGGTCCGTGCGGGTGCGAACACGAGGCTGTCTCGTCCGTCACCTGTGCACTTTCCCCCCAAAGCGCCTCCAAACAGTGGCATCTGGACGTGTTCTGTGTCGGCCCCGTCGGATAGACTTTGGGTCGCAGCCGAGTACGGCAGGTGCTCGGGCGGGCTCCCTACCGAGTTTGCTAGGTGAATTCATGACGCTGTCAATCGAGACCGCTACCACCGATACCGGGGTCGTCACGGTGGAACTGGCAGGGGAGGTCGACTACGCGACCGCTCCCCAGATCCGCGAGACGATCACCAACGCCCTCGAAGCCGGAGGGGTGTCCTCCATCCGGGTCGATGTCGCGAAGGTGACCGTCCTCGACTCCACCGGGATCGGCACCATCGTGGTCGCCTACCGGATCGCCCGCGAGATGGGCGTCGAACTGGCCGTGGTGGGCCCCAACCGGTTCATCACCCGACTGTTCACCGTCGTCGGTGCCGAGGAACTCCTCGAGGAGCCGACAGAGACGTTCTCTGCGAAGGAGCGCAGCGGCGCCCCGTGACCCGTGCCGTGACCGGTTCCGCAGGAGCGTTACCGGTACTACATTTTTTCAGCCCCGCGGTTACTCTTGACGCGGGGACTTCCGTCTCCGTCCACGCAGCGTCAAAGAAGAGGCGATTCAGTCGTGTCGAGTGCGACTCCGCGCAATCCGTTGACCGATTTCGGTGCCAATGAATGGCTGGTCAACGAGATGTATGAGCGTTACCGCGAAAACCCCGACAGTGTGAGCGCCGGGTGGCGCGAGTTCTTCGGCGGCGATCCGACGCCGGCCGCAAAGGCCGCCGATTCGGTCACCGCCGCGGTCGCGGATGCCTCGCGAAAGCCCGAGGCCGAGATCACCGCCAAGGTCGAGAAGCCCCAGGCGGCTCCCGCGCCCGTCGTCCCGGCTGCACCCACCCCCGCTCCCCAGACCGCTTCAACGGAGAAGAAGGCCGCCCCGATCGTGAACGAGCCCGAACCCACCGCCCCCGCCTCCGGCTCCGCCGCCATCAAGCCGCTCAAGGGCGTCGCCGCGAAGGTCGCCCAGAACATGGACGCGTCGCTGGAGATCCCGACGGCCACGTCCGTCCGCGCCGTCCCCGCGAAGCTGCTGTTCGACAACCGCATCGTCATCAACAACCACCTCAAGCGCGGCCAGGGCGGGAAGGTCTCCTTCACCCACCTGATCGGCTACGCGCTGGTGCAGGCGGTCAAGGCCCACCCGGGCATGAACGCCGCCTACAAGGTCGTCGACGGCAAGCCGCAGCAGGTCACCCCCGCCTCGATCAACCTCGGCCTCGCGATCGACCTCGCCAAGCCCGACGGCTCCCGCACCCTCGTCGTGCCGTCGATCAAGCACTGCGAGTCCATGGACTTCCGCGAGTTCTGGCAGGCCTACGAGGACCTGGTCCGCAAGGCCCGCACGGGCAAGCTCACGATGGAGGACCACGCCGGGGCGACGCTGACTCTGACCAACCCCGGCGGCATCGGCACCGTCCACTCCGTCCCGCGCCTGATGAAGGGCCAAGGCCTCATCGTCGGCGTCGGCGCCATGGAGGTGCCCGCCGAGTTCGCCGGGGCCTCCGACGAGACCCTCGCCGACCTGGGCGTCTCCAAGATCATGACGGTGACCTCGACCTACGACCACCGCATCATCCAGGGCGCCGAGTCCGGCCAGTTCCTCGCCACGCTGCACCGGCTGCTGCTCGGCGACGACTTCTTCGACCAGATCTTCAAGAGCCTGTACATCCCGTACGAGCCGGTCCGGTGGGTCCGCGACGTCTCCAAGACCCACGAGGGTCAGATCGACAAGAACGCCCGGATCATCGAGCTCATCCACGCCTACCGGGTCCGCGGCCACCTCATGGCCGACACCAACCCGCTGCACTACGAGATCCGCCGCCACCCCGACCTCGACATCCTGTCGCACGGGCTGACGCTGTGGGACCTCGACCGCACCTTCCCGGTCGGCGGCTTCGCCGGCCAGCAGCGGATGAGCCTGCGCGAGATCCTCGGCGTCCTGCGCGACTCCTACTGCCGCCGCATCGGCGTGGAGTACATGCACATCCAGGATCCCGAAGAGCGCCAATGGCTCCAGCGGCGCATCGAGGTCCCCTTCGAGAAGCCGAAGGTCGAGGAGCAGAAGCACATCCTCGGGCGCCTCAACGCAGCCGAGGCCTTCGAGACCTTCCTCCAGACGAAGTTCGTGGGCCAGAAGCGCTTCAGCCTCGAAGGCGGCGAGTCGCTCATCCCGCTGCTCGACCAGATCCTCAACGAGGCCGCCAATGAGGAGCTCGACGAGGTCGTCATCGGCATGCCCCACCGCGGGCGCCTGAACGTCCTGGCGAACATCGTCGGCAAGAAGCTCTCCAAGATCTTCACCGAGTTCGAGGGGCACATCGACCCCAAGTCCATCGGCGGCTCCGGCGACGTCAAGTACCACTTGGGACTGACCGGCAAGTTCACCTCCCCCGACGGACGCAATGAGACCGTCGTGTCGGTGGCGGCCAACCCCTCCCACCTGGAGGCGGTCAACCCGGTGCTCGAGGGCATCGTGCGCGCCAAGCAGGACAAGATCAACCTCGGCGAGGAGGGCTTCACCGTCCTGCCGCTGGCCATCCACGGCGACGCCGCGTTCGCCGGTCAGGGCGTGGTCGCCGAGACGCTGAACCTGTCGCAGCTGCGCGGCTACCGCACCGGCGGCACCGTCCACGCCGTGGTCAACAACCAGGTCGGTTTCACCACCGCCCCGCTGCACTCGCGCTCGTCGCTGTACTGCACCGACGTCGCCCGCATGATCCAGGCGCCGATTTTCCACGTCAACGGCGACGACCCCGAGGCGGTCTGCGAGGTCGCGAAGCTGGCCTTCGCCTACCGCCAGCAGTTCCGCAAGGACGTCGTCATCGACATGGTCTGCTACCGGCGCCGCGGCCACAACGAGGGCGACGACCCGAAGATGACCAACCCGGAGATGTACCAGGTCATCGACTCCAAGCAGTCCGTCCGCAAGCTCTACACCCGAGCGCTCATCGGCCGCGGCGACATCACCATGGACGACGCCGAGGAAGCCCTGGCCGACTACCAGGCGCAGCTCGAGCGGGTCTTCCGCGAGACGAAGGAAGCACTGTCCGGCCAGACCGGCCCGATGCCGTGGCGCCACCAGCCCGAACCGGTCGCCGACATCGATACCTCGGTCGACGCCGAGACCGTCGCCATGATCGGCAAGGCGCACACCACGCTTCCCGAGGGCTTCGAGCCGCACAAGGCGGTCCGCAAGGTCCTGGAGAAGCGCAGCGAGATGTCCACTTCGGGCAATGTCGACTGGGCCTTCGCCGAGACCCTCGCGTTCGGTTCGCTCCTGATGCAGGGCAAGGCCATCCGCCTCGCCGGCCAGGACTCGCGCCGCGGCACCTTCGTGCAGCGCCACTCGGTCGCCATCGACCAGGCCACCGGCGCGGAGTACACGCCGCTGAACCACCTGGGCGAACAGTCCTCGAAGTTCTTCGTCTACGACTCGCTCCTCTCGGAGTACGCCGCGATGGGATTCGAGTACGGCTACTCCGTGGAGAACCCGGAGATGCTGGTGGCCTGGGAGGCCCAGTTCGGCGACTTCGTCGACGGCGCCCAGACCATCACCGACGAGTTCATCTCCTCGGGCGAGGCCAAGTGGGGCCAGCACTCGGGCCTGACGCTCCTGCTCCCCCACGGCCACGAGGGCGCCGGCCCCGACCACACCTCGGGCCGCATCGAGCGGTTCCTGCAACTGTGCGCCGACGAGAACATGCGGGTGGTCAACTCGACCAGCCCGGCCAACTACTTCCACCTGCTCCGGCGCCAGGCGCTCGACCCGGTCAAGAAGCCGCTCATCGTGTTCACGCCGAAGTCGCTGCTGCGCCACAAGGCCGCGGTCAGCCAGCTCGACGAGTTCACCTCGGGCCGCTTCCAGCCGGTCATGCCCGACCCGGCCCTCGCCGCCGGCGAAGTCCAGGCGGGCAGCGTCAAGAAGATCCTGCTCTGCTCGGGCAAGATCTACTACGACCTGGCCAATGCCCGCAGGCAGCGCGGCATCACCGACACCGCGATCGTCCGGGTCGAGCAGCTCTACCCGCTCCCGGCCGAGGAGCTCCAGGGCGCCTTGGGCGCCTTCCCGAACGCGGACGACATCGCCTGGGTCCAGGAGGAGCCGGCCAACCAGGGCGCCTGGTCGCACATCGCGCTCAACCTGCTGGAGCAGCTGGGCGGGGTGCACCTGCGCCGCATCTCGCGCCCGGCCGCGGCGGCGCCGTCGACCGGTTCGCCGAAGGTCCACGAGGTCGAGCAGCGGGCGCTGGTCGACGTGGCCCTGCCGCAGCCCAGCTAGGACACGGTAGGACGCACTAGGAAAACGTAAGAAGAGCAGAGGTGAGGCCCGCGGGCCTCACCTCTGCTTTTGCTTGCGTCCCGTGCCCTGGCACTCACAGGACTCAATCAGGTCTCACTTCTACAACAGCAGCCTCAATAGTCCCTCTAAATGAGGTTTGTCTATGTTCGGACTCTTGACGATAGTCCATGTAACCGGTAACAATGTGAGGCGGCCCCCATATGGGCAACTGATGAAACAAAGAAGATCACATTGGAGTGATGCTTAGATGCCCCCCGTTCCCTCACCGCCGGGCAATGTGTCCCGGCGAACGCTCCTCACTGGAGCGACCGCGACAGCCGGCCTAGGCCTGGCCGGGTGCGGCTCGCTCTCCAGTGAACTCGGCGGCGGTACACCTGTGAAGCAGTGGAATCTCCTGGCCGGCGGCGACGGCGCGGTCATGACGGCCATGCACGAAGAGTTCATGGCCGCCAATCCCGACATCAACCTTGAAGCGACCACCTTCGCCTGGGGAACCCCGTTCTACACCCGGGTCGTGATGGGCGCGGCGGGCGGCAACGCCGCCGATGTCGCCACCTCCCACGTGTCGCGGGTCAAGAGCGGCGGCAACGCCGCCGATGTCGCCACCTCCCACGTGTCGCGGGTCAAGAGCCTCTCCCCCGGCACCATCCTCGACCACATCGAGCTCTCCGAGCTCGAAGAGTTCGGGATCAAGGGTGAGGACTTCCCCGAGGCGATCTGGGACAAGTGCTTCGTGGACGACAAGCTCTACGCCGTCCCGCTCGACACCCACGCGTTGGTCAACTACTACAACCGCGACATCTGCGCCCAGGCGAACGTCCTGAACCCCGACGGCACCCTCTTGGAGACCGACGGCGTCGAGGAGTACTTCGACCTGCTGCGCGCCGTCAAGGACGTCACCGGCGAGTACGGCACCTCGCTCGACACCCTGGCCGGATGGCGCCAGTTCTGGGCCTTCTACCGTCAGCAGGACGGGGAGATGATCTTCGGCGACGGCGACTACGAGATGGACGACGGCAAGGCCCTCGCCGCCATCGAAGTCCTGTACAAGATGGCCGAAGAAGGCCTGTGCCCGACCTTCGCCGACGGCGGCCAGTGCGCCGCGAACTTCGAGAACGGCGTGTCCGGCCTCGTCCAGGTCGGCAACTGGGAGATCGCCCGGTTCAGGCTGTTCGAGGGCCTCGACTTCTCCATGACCGAGATGCCCGCGCTCTACAACGGCAACCGCTACACCCAGGGCGACAGCCACGGATTCGTCTTCCCCCATCACAACTCGTGGGACCCCGAGGTCCGCAAGGCCACCATCGCCTACGTCGCCTACATGGTCAAGAACAGCTTCGAGTGGGGTGCCGGGGGCGGCCACACGCCGACCTACCTGCCCGTCACCGAGGGCGAGGACTACCAGAACCTCCAGCCGAACGCGGAGTACGCGAACGTTGTCCACAATGTCCAGTTTGATCCCGACGCCTGGTTCTCCGGTTCCGCCGCTCGACTCCTGGACGACTCCAACGCCGTGCTCAACCAGGTCTATTCGCAGGCGATGACTCCCGACGTCGCCCTGGCGACCATGAAGTCGCGCATCGAAGACCTGTTGGCGCTCCCCAACCCGGTCGAGTGAACAAGGGACCTCTGACATGACTGTGAAAACCGAGACGCCCGACGAGGCGTCCGCCGCAACGGCGCGGCAAGAGGCCCTGGCGCCCCAGAAGAAGCCCCGGTCATTGGCCGGACTCTGGTTCGTGCTCCCCTTCTTCGCCGCCTACGTGCTCTTCCTGGTCTGGCCGACCATCCTCGGCCTGTACTACTCCTTCACCGACAAGAGCCTGACCGGCCGCCCCGTCAGCTGGATCGGCCTCGACAACTGGGCGGAGGCCTTCGGCGACCAGCGCGCCTGGGACGCCCTGTGGAACACCGCCGTGTTCACGCTGTACAGCACCCCGCCGCTGGTGATCATCGCGATCATCCTGGCGCTCCTGGTCAATCGCGCCCGCAAGATGGGCTGGTTCCTGCGGATGGCGTTCTTCGCGCCGTTCGTGCTGCCGGTCTCCGTGGTCACGATGATCTGGATGTGGATGTACCAGCCCGACGGCGGCCTGGTCAACCACTACCTCCAACTCCTCGGCATCCAGAGCCCCGAAGCGGCGACGCTGTGGCTTCAGGACGAGAACACCGCGATGATGGCGGTCGTCATGACCACCGTGTGGTGGACCGTCGGCTTCAACTTCCTGCTCTACCTGGCCGCCATCCAGTCGATCCAGCCCGAGGTCTACGAGGCCGCCGCGATCGACGGCGCCAACTGGTGGCAGCAGCTGTGGGGCATCACGCTGCCGCTGCTGAAGAAGACCACGGGCCTGGTCATCGTCCTGCAGCTCATCGCCAGCCTGCGGATCTTCGACCAGATGTACCTGATGACGGCGGGCGGCCCCAACCGGGCCACCGAGGTCGCCATCCACTACATCTACATCGCGGGCTTCGAGGGCTTCCGGATCGGCTACGCCTCGGCACTGTCCTATGTGCTGTTCGTGCTCATCCTGATCGTCTCCATCGTCCAGTTCCGGATCTTCTCCAGGGAGGAGGACTGACATGACCGCTCTCAAAGAAGCCCCTACGCCTGAGTCCGGCGAGAAGCGCGCGCTCAAGCCGCGCCGCGGGCGCCTCAGCGTCGGCGCCGTGATCGTCTACGTCTCGGCGACCGTGCTGGCTCTGTTCTGGCTGGTGCCGCTGCTGTGGGCGCTGTCGACGTCCTTCAAGACCGAGCAGGCCGCCAGCCTCGGCCAGCCGATTCGCTGGATCCCCGAGGACTGGTCGCTTGACGGGTACAAGGTCCTGTTCGAACGCGGCGAGCACCTGACGTGGATGCTGAACTCCACGATCGTGTCGACCATCGTCACGGTCCTGACGCTCATCCTGTGCGTCCTGGCAGCCTACGGGTTCTCGCGCTTCGACTTCCCTTACAAGAACGTCATCTTCGCGAGCATCATCGCGGGCCTCATGGTGCCGGGCCAAGCCCTCATCATCCCGATGTTCGACCTGGTCAACGCCCTGCACCTGTCGAACACCTACTGGGGCCTGGCGCTCCCGCAGGTGGTCGCGCCGGTCATGGTGTTCATCCTGAAGCGGTTCTTCGACGGCATCCCGCGCGACTACGAGGAGGCCGCGAAGATCGACGGGGCCGGTCACTTCCGGATCCTGTGGTCGATCATCATCCCGCTGGCGGGCCCGATCATGGCCGCGGTCGGCATCTTCACCTTCATCGGCTCCTGGAACAACTTCCTGTGGCCCTTGATCGCCGCCACCGACCCGTCGATGATGACCCTCCCGGTCGGCCTCGGCACGGTCGCCGGCGGTTACGGCCTGTTCTACGCGCAGACCATGGCCTCGGCCGTGCTCGGCGCGCTGCCGCTGCTCATCGTCTTCCTGATCTTCCAGAAGCGGATCGTCGAAGGCGTCGCGGGCGTCGGCCTGAAGTAGCCGGACCTGACGCAATACGAAACGGGGCGCGGCCTGAGCCGCGCCCCGTTTTGCCTGTCCCCTAAGCGATCAGAAGATGCCCTGCTTCTCCAGACAGCTCGCCTGGGCCCAGCCGACCGTGTCGCCCGAGGAGATCCTGATCCACTTCGTCTCCCATTCCAGGCCCGCGCAGCCGATCGTCTTCTCGCCCTCGGTAGTGCCGCAGGAACCGCGCACCTCGGTGCCGTTCTTGAGACGGGCGAGGCGCTTCGCGCTCATCTTGGTCTCGGTGAAGATCGAGACGCCGAAGGTGGCCTCGACGGTGTACTTGCACAGCATGAGCTGTTCCTCGGCCCGTTCGGTGGTCAACAGCGCCGGGTGCGCCGCGGCCGGGCTCGCGTCGGTCAACGCGGCACGGGAGGCGGCAGTGGAGGCCGCACCCTCGCCCTGCTCGGCCAGTGCCACGGCGACCACGACGATCGCCGCGCCGACCGCGATCTTGAACGCGAGTTTCCTGCCGATCGCCCACGCGCCTGTGGCGCCGGACTTGAGTCCGTCCTTGACCCGCCCTACGACTGCCATGATCGTCCCTCCCCTAGGTTCAGATCCCCTACAGGGTGGGCTCTGGCGGGGCCGGTCGGCGGGCGAATGCGCCAGAAACCGACCCCACTGTCGTACTTACGACGTTGGGTTTCTCACGAGCGCAGCACCACGACCTTGCCGAACGCGTCTCCCGAGTCCAGACGGCGCAGCGCGGTCTCGGCGTCGGCCAGGGTGTGGACGGAGTCGATCACGGGCTCGACCTCCTGGTTTTCGCAGAAGGCGATGAGTTCGGCCAGCTCGTCCCGCGTGCCCATGGTCGAGCCGACGATCTCCAGCTGCTTGAAGAAGACGTGGCGCAGGTCGATCACGGGGGCGTGGCCGGCGGTGGCACCGCAGATGACCAGGCGCCCGCCGGGCTTGAGGGACTTGATCGAGTGGGCGACGGTCTCACCGGCGACGGAGTCGATCACGACGTCGACCCGTTCGGGCAGCCGCGCGCCCGGTTCGACGGCCTCGGCGCCGATCTCGGCGGCCTTGGCGCGGCGCTCCTCGGTCCGGCCGGTGGCGTAGACGCGGGCGCCGAGGGCCTTGGCCAGGACGATGGCGGCGGTGGCGACGCCGCCGCCGGTGCCCTGAACGAGGACGGCGCCGCCCTCAGCGAGGCGTCCGCGGGCGGTGAGCATGCGCCAGGCGGTGAGATAGGCCGTCGGCAGGCAGGCGGCCTGGGCGGCGCTCCAGCCCCGCGGCTTGGGCAGCAGGTTGCGGGCCGGGACGGCGACGGACTCGGCGAGCGTGCCGGGGTGGAGCTCCGAGAGCAGGGACCGCTTCGGGTCCAGCGTCTCGTCGGGCAGGGTCGCGTCGGCGATGATCGGGTAGACGACGACCTCCTCGCCGTCGGCCGTGGTGCCGACGGCGTCGGTCCCGAGGATCATGGGGCACTGCTCGGCGCTCAGGCCCACTCCGGCGAGCGACCAGAGGTCGTGGTGATTGATCGTCGCGGCGGCGAGCTCGATCCGGGTCCAGTCCGCGGGAACGGCGGGCGGATCGATCTCACCCACCGAGAGAGCCGAGAACGGATCGTCCGGATTGACATCGCGGGCATAGGCGGCAAGCATCGGTGATCGACCTCCGTTTGGCGAGCTGGCGAGCGGGAACCTGGGTTTCAGCCGCGAACGCGTTGTCCACTATGGGTATTCATGAATCCGTGTTGCGACTCCCACTCTAGGGGTATAGCCGAATTCTCCTCTCCGAGAGGTAAGGTCGGCGGTGGAATCACACCCACTGGAAAGAAGCTGGAGGGGCACAATGTTGAAGCCTCTGTTCAAGCGGATGCTGCCGCAAATCACGGCTTCGGCCCACTGCGACCTGCCTTGCGGGGTCTACGACCCGGCGCAGGCCCGCATTGAAGCCGAGTCGGTCAAGGCGATCTGCGAGAAGTACCAGGCCAACGAGGACCCTGAATTCCGCACTCGCGCTCTGATCATCAAGGAGCAGCGGTCCAACCTCGTCAAGGAGCACCTGTGGGTGCTGTGGACCGACTACTTCAAGCCGCCGCACTTCGAGAAGTACCCGCAGCTGCACTCCCTCGTCAACGAGGCGACGAAGCTCGCCGGAGCCTCCGGTTCCAAGGGCAGCGCGGACCCGAAGGTGGCCGAGGAGCTCCTGGCCAAGATCGACGAGATCGCCACCATCTTCTGGGAGACCAAGAAGGCCTAGCAAGATCTATAAAGCGTTGCACCGCAACGTATCTGAAGCACCGTAGCGCCCGCCCGGTCCATCCAGGACCGGGCGGGCGCTCGTGGGTATACGCTGGGGTGCATCATCCGATCGTCCCGAATTGTCTTCGCTTGTGCGGGCGAAACCAACCCGTCCGGGGGATTGCGGCCCGGGCCCGCATCATGGCCCGGCCTGCGCGCGAACGTGGTGACCACTATTCTTTGCAGTGCGAGTTGCTGAATTCGTCTACACAGAACGTCACAGGGAGCGGCGATGCCGGTGAGCGATGAACGCGAAGACGTGCTGCTGCTCGACGTCCCACAGGAGGGTGACTACCTCTCGGTGCTGCCCACCGCGACCGCGGCGGTGGCCACCCGATTGGGCTTCTCTCTCGACGAGATCGAGGACCTGCGAGCGGCGGTGAACGCGGCGGTGGGGCTGCTCCTGCCGCCGGATTCGGCCCGCCCGAGGCTGCTGCGCGGCCGCACGCCCCCGGAGCCGCTGCGGTGCCGCCTGGAGGTGGGCGAGACGTGCCTCCAGATCGTCCTGAGCCGCCCCAAGGGCGATCCGCTACCCGGAGACAACACCTACCAGTGGCAGGTCCTCAGGGCCCTCACTGACGAGGTCAGGTCCGAGACGGCCGGGTCGGTGTCCACGATCAGCATCCGCCAGCGGCGCCCCTCCACGGAGTCCGACGCCGACACCGAGCGCCACAGCCTCCACTGACCGGGGCGACCCGCCGTGGGAATCGGCGGCGGGTTTCGCCCCCGTGCGGCACGGTCTCACGGCACGGTCGCACTACGAAGCCGCGGGCGAGGCGCCACTTCACCGCGATGCGGCACGTCGGCCTCGCGCCGCTGCCGAGGCCGCCGTTTCCGTCCTGAAAAGCCTGAAGGCCCGGCATTCCTGCCGGGCCTTTCAAGCTCACTGCTCAAATACGAGGGATGGGTGAATCAAGGGGACTGCGGACCCGCTGGTCCGCCGCTGGTCGGGTCCTAGCCCGCGACCGGAGCGGCAAGCGTCCGCAGCGCACCGGAACGGCGCTTGAGCTCGCGGCGTTCCACCTCGCTCAGCCCACCCCATACGCCGGCATCCTGGCCGGTTTCGAGTGCCCACTGCAGGCAGGACTCGGTGACAGGGCAGCGCCGGCAGACGTTCTTGGCCTGCTCGATCTGCGAGAGCGCAGGACCCGTGTCCCCGATGGGGAAGAACAGCTCGGGGTCCTCGTCTCGGCAAATGGCCTCGTGGCGCCAATCCATCAAAACATCTCCTTGCTTAAGATCAGAACATTGGATTACACGTTGTTATTCGCTGCTTGTGTTCCGGCGGCGTGCGACGGGATCGCTCACGCACTGGCCAGCCGGTATTGCTTGTGGACGGTCACACCGCAACGGGCGACCATTCGGGCGATATCGAGGTGGGCGAGGGCTCCCGACAAAGGGAACCGTTGCCACCGCGAACGCGGTCTTCCTCCGCACACCTCAGCGTCATTGCTGAACGCCTGAGCGTCTTTCGAGAACATCGACCGACGTAGGCGGTCACCCGGTTGGTGACCTGCGGTCCGCACCTTGACCCGACCACCTTGTGAATGCTTTCACAAAGTTTGGATTTGTCAAGGGGTTCGACTCCGGAAATTAGCTTGAAGTGAGTGAACTCACCGCGCTACCTCGACGAAGACTCGTGGGCCACACACTCCGGGACCCCTACCGCGGGCCCTCGGGGCGGCTCCCTCAACCCCCATACCCGGGGGCCGATGACAGCGAGTCGAACCGGTTTGACACACTGGCACTCAACGTTGGGCCGGCTGGGCTCAGAGGCTTCGCCGTGAGTGACTACTGGGCGACAGTACTCATCCAAATGCCCGGTCAATACGCACCGAAAACACGATATTCGGTTATGAAGTCTCACGCCGCCCACCTTGGCGAAGCTTGCGAGCCAAGTGTTAGTACAGTCGGCGGCGAAATCAACCTTGCCCGCTCACGCCTGAGTTGTCAACACCCAGTCTCAGGTTTTCCCAAGTTGTTAGCAGGCTACCCGCAATGCTCCGGGAACCGAACTGAGTTCGAGTTCCGTACGCTCGCCGAGATAGTCTCCGTCGAGTTGAAACGCTTGCGGTAGCGATGTGCGCAGTCTGATCCCGTCGAGATCGTGATGCGTGACTGCGTGCTCACCGTCCGGACCTTCTCTTCCCACCAGCAGTGAAGCGGCGGTCCGAGTTGTGGCCGGTAGGTCAAGTTTACGCAGAATCAGAACGTCAAGTCCAGCATTAAAGGATGCCCGCGCGTTGAGATTCACCGGAAGGGTACCCAAGTACGTCCACGGCGCACAATTTTGGACCACGACCATGCCGGTCGACTGATCCGACTCCCCCGTCGACAGCTCGACATCTATCGAATCGCCTTCCACGCCATGCTCGTTCAATTCCGCCATGACGGCTCGGGCATAGTGCGCGCCGATATTGCGTCTCTTGCGGTAAGACTCGACACGCTTGATCACCGAGGCGTCCCAGCCGAGTCCGGCGCAGAAGGTGAAGAGGCGGTCCTCCTTCTCGCTCACGACGCGCCCGAGACTCACCGTGCGGGTCCTTCGCTCCCGCAGGGCGTCCACGATCGCCATCGAGGCCCGGCGGCGGTCCCAGGGAAGCCCCAGCGCGCGGGCGAAGACATTGGTCGACCCGGCGGGGATGGGGGCGAAGATCGGAGCGGACTCGGCGTCGGGGACGTCGGCCAGCAGGCCGTTGACGACCTCGTTGACGGTGCCGTCGCCGCCGAGGCTGAGGATCACGTCGAAGCCCTCTTCGGCACCTTGGCGCGCCAGTTCCTCGGCGTGCCCGCGCCGCTCGGTTTTCCGCACGGTCAGGTCAATCACCTCGCCGAGCTGTCTGACCACCCACTTGGTGCGGCGGCGAGAGCCCGTCGAGGCCTTCGGATTCACGATGAGCAGACCACGCTGTGGCGCTGGTTGCAAGGCGCGCATAAGCGCAGCGTAGCCCGGGATACGGTGGGGAGGTGAACGAAACCGACGCCGACATGGGCACCGTCACCGATTCCGACGCCGATCGCGACAGGCCGTGGACGCTCGTCGCCGCTTCGGCCGTTTTCTGGCTCCTCGCAACCGGACTCGTCGCCGCCGGGCTGTGGGGCGTGGCGCAGCTGGTCATCGGCGAGGTGAGCTCGACTCAGGCCGCGCTCGGCGTCGCCGTGGCGGCCTGGCTGATCGCCCTGTATTACTGGTTCCTGGGTCGGCGACTGTGGATGGGGCGCAATGCGATCGCGCAAGCGGTGTTCAATGCGCTGCTGTGGCTGCCGGTCGGGTACTACCTGCGCGAGGCGGGGCTTTCGGGCTACGGCCTGGCGGCGTGGGTCCTGGCGGCGGTCATGCTCGTGTTGGTTCTGGCTCCGGCGACGCGAAAGGCGACCGACTTCGGCGAGGAGCGGCGCCCCTTCGGAGAGACCGGCGAGTAACGCTTTCGGGTGACCTTCAGTTCCCGGACCGTCACCGGCCGCGTTTTCTGTCGGACCCGGCTGCGACGCTTGCGGCGATACTGCATTTCTCCCCTGGGCGGGTGGGGGCTGGGGATGGCTTTTCGCGAGTATCAGCGGACCGCGTCGGCGCGGGCCGCGATGAGCTCCAGGAGCTCGGGGGCCGTACCGAGCGGTTCTCCGGCGTGTACGACGCCGGCGGAGCGGGCCGATTCGATCGCCGTGTCGCACAGCAGTCCCGGGGCGATGAAGTAGCAGACCGCCGCGACCTTCCGGGCGCCTTCGGCTCGCAGCGCCTCGACGGTCTCCGCGGCGCGCGGTCCCGGCCCCGAGGCGAATCCCGGGCCGGCCGGCACGCCGAGCAGGCGACCGGCCTCGGCCGCCACCTCCGCTACGTGGGCGCGGCCCGCGTCGACGCGCGTACCGGCGGCGAGCACGACCAGACCGTCCACGTCCCTCGGCAGTCCGCGCACGAGGGCCTTCGCGAGCGACAGGTCCCCCACCGGGCGGGCCAGGTCCACCGAGAGCCCCGGACGGGCCGCCTCGGCGCGGCGCGCGACGTCCGGCAGGTCGGTCTGCGAGTGATAAGCGTCGGTCAGCAGCAGCGGGAGTGCCACGGCGCGCCGGGTGCCCTCGTCTGCAAGGGAAGTCAACACGTCGACCGGATCGGGGTCGTTGAACTCCAGGAAGCCGACGCGGCTCCCCGCCGCGTCGGCGATGGCGCGCACGGCCTCCGGCGACCTCGGGTCGGGGCTGCCGTGCGCCACCAGCACGACCGGAGCCGCCGGCTCAGGCGCGGGCCGGGAGGCGGGCCGGGACGCGACCGAGGTCGCGTCCTGCGCCCGCGTCAGCTCCGCGGAGGCGCTGTTAGACATGCAGTCCGCACTCGGTCTTGTCGAAGGCGGCCCAGCGGCCCGCGCGCGGGTCCTCGCCCGGCTCGGTGCGCCGGGTGCACGGCCAGCAGCCGATCGAACGGAAGCCGTCCTTCAGCAGCGGGTTCACCGGGATGTTGTAGCGCTCGATGTACGCCTCCTGGTCGGCCTCGGTCCACTTGGCGATGGGCGAGACCTTGACCTTGCGGCGGGTCACGTCGAAGTCGACCACGCGGGTGTTCGCGCGGCTCGGCCCCTCGTCGCGGCGCAGGCCGGTGGCCCAGGAGTCGTAGTCGGACAGCGCCTCGTTGAGCGGCATGACCTTCCGCAGGGCGCAGCATTCGTCGGGGGCGCGCGCGAACAGCCGCGGCCCGAACTCGGCGTCCTGGGACAGGACCGACTGGTCGGGGCCGATGGTCCGGACGTTGACGTTCATGGTGGAGGCCACGAAGTCGCGGACTTCGAGGGTCTCGGGGAAGTGGAGTCCGGTGTCGAGGAACACCACGTCGAGCCCGGGAGCGACCTGCGAGGCCAGGTGGACCACGGCGGCGTCGGCCATCGAGGAGGTCACACAGAAGCGCTCGCCGAACTCGCCGACGGCCCACTCGATGATCTCGGTGGCCGTGGCCGTTTCGAGGCGGTCTCCCGCGGCGGTGGCGAGGTCGCGTAGTTCGAAGGGATCCCGGTTCGTCGTGGTGTTCATGTCGTTACTCCTCGGGGTAAAAAGCGCTACTCACTGCTGGCTGCAGGGAGGTCTGGCGGGGCGATGGCCGCGGGGGCCGCGGTGCCGTAGTACTTCACCGAGAAGACTCGGGTGCAGTCGTAGCAATGCCATCCGCCGCGGATCTCGACGTCGCTGTCGGGATCCGGCTCGTAGGGGCGCAGGTCTTCCTCTCCGCAGTACGGGCAGTTATAAGGAACGACGCGGCCGCTCACTTGAATTCCTCTTCGTCGGCCCGATGGACCCACTGCGCGAAGGTCTCGCCCTCCGACCTGGCGGACAGGTAGCGGCGGGTGAGGCGTTCCACATAGTCGCCGAGTTCGGCCGAGGCGACCTTGAGGCCGCGGGACTTGCGCCCGAGGCTGGCCGCGGCGGCGTGGCCGCCGCCGAGGTGGACCTGGAAGCCCTCGACCTGCTCGCCGTCGACCGTGACCAGCTGGCCCTTGAGGCCGATGTCGGCGGTCTGGGTGCGGGCGCAGGCGTTGGGGCAGCCGTTGACGTGGATGGAGATCGGGACGTCGAGTTCGGGGACGCGCTTCTCGAGCTCGGCGACGAGGTCGCGGGCGCGGTCCTTGGTGTCCACGATGGCCAGTTTGCAGAACTGGATGCCGGTGCAGGCCATGGTGGCGCGGCGCCACTGGGACGGGCGGGCGGACAGGCCGATCGCCTCGAGATCGGCGACGGCGTCTTCGACGCGGTCCGCGGGGACGTCCAGGAGCAGGAGCTTCTGGAGCGCGGTGGTGCGGACGCGGTCGGAGCCGTACTTCTCGGCCACGTCGGCGAGCTGCCCGAGCAGGGTGCCGGAGACGCGGCCGACGACCGGCGCGACGCCGATGTAGTAGTTGCCGTCGGTCTGCTCGTGGATGCCGATGTGGTCGAGCAGCTTCTCGGGCACGGGCGGCGCGTCGAGGTCGGGAAGCTTGCGGCCGAGATAGGCCTCGGACTCCAGGACCTCGCGGAACTTCTCGGCGCCCCAGTCCTTGACGAGGAACTTCAGGCGCGCGCGGGTGCGCAGGCGCCGGTAGCCCCAGTCGCGGAAGATGCGGACGACATTGACCCAGACCTCTTCGATGTCCTCCTGGGCGACCCAGACGCCGAGGCGCTGGGCGAACATCGGGTTGGTGGAGAGCCCGCCGCCGACCCAGATGTCGAAGCCGGGGCCGTGCTCGGGGTGCTCGGCGCCGATGAGGGAGATGTCGTTGGTCTCGTACGGGTTGTCAGGGAGCCAGCCGATGGAGGACTTGAACTTGCGCGGCAGGTTCGACAGCGAACGGTCGCCGACGAAGCGATCGTGGATGGCCTGGATCTGCTCGGTCGGGTCGATGACCTCGTCCTTGCTGACTCCGGCCACCGGCGAGCCGAGGACGACGCGCGGGCAGTCGCCGCAGGCCTCCTGGGTGTCGAGGCCGACCGCTTCGAGACGGCGCCAGATCTCGGGGACGTCCTCGACGCGGATCCAGTGGTACTGGACGTTCTGGCGGTCGGTGACGTCGGCGGTGTCGCGGCCGAAGTCCTTGGAGATGTCGGCGACGGTGCGCAGCTGGGCGAGGTTGAGCTGGCCGCCGTCCATGCGCACGCGCATCATGAAGTACTTGTCGTCCAGCTCCTCCTCTTCGAGGATGCCGGTCTTGCCGCCGGCGATGCCGGGCTTGCGCTGGGTGTACAGGCCCCACCAGCGGAAGCGTCCGCGCAGGTCCGCCGGGTCGATGGAGTCGAAACCGCGCACGGAGTAGATGCCCTCGATGCGCTGCCGCACATTGAGCGGGTTGTCGTCCTTTTTGGACTGCTCGTTCTTGTTGAGCGGCTCCCGGTGGCCCATGGCCCACTGGCCTTGGCCCTTAGGGCGACGGGGTTTGCGCGTTGGCGTTGGCACAGTTCTCCTCATGCGGACACAGAAGTGGCAAGGTTTCGACGGCGAATAGCCGGAAGAATTAAGCGCGCATCAGACAGGCGGCGCTGAACACACGGCAAAGGTCGACGTGGCGGCGTGCCACCAATCGGAGCCCGTGTGCGCGAGACATGCCTGCAAGCATGCCACACATCCCGCCCATCGACACCCCTCGTCCCGGCTGGTGGAAGCCCGCGCCACACGCGTTCGGGCGCACGAGAAGGGCGGCCCGGGCCACAGAGACCAGTGCCGCGACCGTCCGCTTCGGGACGTCGACTCGGATTACTGGAGGGCACTGCACCTCCTGCTTCGCCCTCCGTTCCTTCGTCACTGGAGGGCGAAGTCCACGACGGCCTCGGTGCCGCCCTCCTCGCGGGGGCGCATGTCGATGGTGCCGCGCAGTTCGCCAGTGACCAGGGTGTGGACGATCTGGAGGCCGAGGCGGTTGGAGCCGGCGATCTTGAAGCCCTCGGGGAGCCCCTTGCCTTGGTCGGAGACGGTGACGCGGAGCCGGTCGCCGGAGCGTTCGACGCTGATGACGACCTCACCCTCCTGGCCGGGCGGGTAGGCGTGCTCGACGGCGTTCTGGAGAAGTTCGTTGACGACCATGACCAGCGGCGTGGCGTATTCGCTCGGCAGGACCCCGAAGGTGCCCTCGCGGCGGAGCGTCACCTTCGACTCGGCGACGGAGACCTCGACGGCCATGGAGGCGACGCGGTCCACGATCTGGTCGAAGCCGACCGATTCGTCCGAGGACTGGGCGAGGGTCTCGTGGACCAGCGCGATCGAGGCGACCCGGCGCACCGACTCCTCCAGGGAGACGCGGGCCTGCGGGGAGCCGACGCGGCGGGCCTGGAGGCGCAGCAGCGCGGCGACGGTCTGGAGGTTGTTCTTGACGCGGTGATGGATCTCGCGGATGGTCGCGTCCTTGGTGACCAGCTCCCGGTCGAGGCGGCGGACCTCGGTGATGTCGCGGACCAGGACGAGCGCGCCGGCGGCCTTCCCGCCGGGCCGCAGCGGCAGCGCCCGCATGAGGACCGTGGCGCCGCGCGCCTCGATCTCCTTGCGGCGGGGGGTGCCGCCGGCGAGGGCGTCGGCGATGCGGCGGGCGGCGTCGGCGCCGACCTCGGTGTCGCCGGGCAGGCTGCGGGTCAGTTCGGCCAGGTCGCGGTCGCGCAGGTGCCCGGTGACGCCCATGCGGCGGTAGGCCGAGAGGGCGTTCGGGGAGGCGTAGCGGACCAGGCCGTCGGAGCCGATGCGGACCAGGCCGTCGCCGATGCGGGGCGCGGTGGTGGGCTCGCCGGGCAGCAGCGGGGGCGGGAAGCCGCCGTCGGTGAGCATCTGGACCAGGTAGTCGGCGGTCTTGAGGTAGTTGAGTTCCAGGTGGGAGGGGCTGCGCGAGTCGGACAGGTTGGTGTCGCGGGCGGCCACGGCGATGACCTGGCTGCGGTCGCGGCGGCGCACCGGGATGGCCTCGTGGCGGGCCGCGACGTCGCCGCGCCAGACCGGGTCGCCCTCGCGGAAGATGCGCCCCTCGGTGAAGGCGACGTTCAGGTGCTGGGCGTCGGCGCCTTCGATGACGCGCCCGACCTGGTCCTCCTCGTACGCCGTCGGACCCGTGGTGGGCCGGACCTGCGCCATGCACACGTACCGGCCGGGGTGGCCGGCGACCGCGCCCCACAGCAGGAAGTCGGCGAACGAGAGGTCGGCGAGGAGCTGCCATTCGGCGACCAGCCGCTGCAGGTGGGCGGCTGAGTTCGAGGTCAGGTCGGTGTGGGAGCTGACGACATCACGGAGTGTTGACACCAGACAATATTAGCGGCGGATTCGCCGCCCGTTATGGTCCGCTTTACGGCAGGGTGATGTCGGGCTTATCCAGCTCTTCCACGTTGACGTCCTTGAAGGTCAGGACGCGGACGTGCTTGACGAAGCGGGCCGGCCGGTACATGTCCCACACCCAGGCGTCGGTCATCTCCACTTCGAAGTAGGTCTCGGCCTCCGCGCCCCGCACGTGGACCTCCACCGCGTTGGCCAGGTAGAACCGCCGCTCGGTCTCGACCACGTAGGTGAACTGCCGCACGATGTCCCGGTATTCGCGGTACAGCTGGAGTTCCATGTCGGTCTCGTACTTTTCGAGGTCCTCGGCGCTCAACGCTCCTCCTTCTCAACGACGGTTCCAACGATAGTGCGCCTGCGCCCTGTTCGCCCCGCGGCTTGCCGCCGGGCAAGCGCCGGGGCGAACCAGCGGTCACGCAGCGAGGTGGACGGCGACGTTCGCATAGGACTTCCGGTGCTCCTCGCATGGGCCCCATTGGTGCAGCGCCGCAGCGTGAAGGGCCGTGCCGTATCCCTTGTGCACGGCGAAGCCGTAGTGAGGGTAGCGCCCGTCGAGCTCGTGCATCATCCGATCGCGCGTGACCTTCGCGACCACCCCGGCGGCCGCGACGCACGCGGCGCTCCGGTCGCCCTTGACCACTCCGAGGCTCCGGACAGGCATGCCCGCCACCGGGAAGCCGTCGGTGAGGACGTATCCGGGACGCTCCTCCAGGCGGGCGACCGCCAGCCGCATGCCCTCCAGGTTGCACACGCCGACGCCCCTGGCGTCGATCTCGGCCGGCGGGTAGGCGCAGGTCGCAATCAGGGCACGGGAGCGGCGCAGTCGCTCGAAGACCCGTTCGCGGGCGGCCTCGGTCAGCAGCTTGGAGTCGTTCAACTCCTCCAGGCGGGCCGTGGGCGGGAGGCTGACGGCGGCGACCACGAGCGGTCCGGCGCAGGCCCCGCGCCCGGCCTCGTCGACCCCGGCCACCGGGCCGAGGCCGCGGCGGCACAGGGCGGCCTCCATCGCGTACAGGTCGCCGGCGCGCCGCATGCGGGTCGGGGCGGGGCGCAGCATGGTCACGAAGGCGGCGGGACGTCCTCGAAGGTCCCGGGAATCGAGAACCAGGTCCCGTGACCGACCGGCCAGAACAGCACGAACGCCTTGCCGATGACGGCGTCGGTCTCGATGGTCGCCGCCTCGACGTCGCCGCCCTCACGGATGTAGCGCTCGCGCGAGTCGCCGGAGGCCTGACGGTGGTCGCCCATGACCCACAGCCGGTCCGCGGGCACGACTACATCGAACGCGTCCAGGCTCGGCACGTCCTGCTCACCGGTCAGCGGGTTGACGTAGAGGTAGTCGTCCTCTTCGAGGGCCTCGCCGTTGACGGTGATCCGTCCGTCGTCGTCGCAGCACACCACGTGGTCGCCGCCGACGGCGATGACCCGCTTGATGAACTCGTCCTCATCCGGATCTGACCGCCACGAAACGGGAGCCGTGAAGACGACGATCTCGCCGCGCTCCGGATCGGAGAAGTTGTAGACCAGCTTGTTGACCAGCACCCGGTCGTTCAGCTCAAGGGTGTTCTCCATCGATCCCGAAGGGATGTAATAGGTCTGGACCACCCAGGTACGCACCACAATGGCCACCAGAATGGCCACGCCCAAGAGGATGGGCAGTTCTTTCCAGAACGAACCCTTCTTCTTCTGGGGCTGCTGCTGACTGGAGGTCTCGTCGACGCCGTCACCGTCGGCATCGGGCGCTTGCCCTTCTTCGATCACGGTGCGAGTCTACGCGCTTGCACTGCGGGCAGGGGGGCGCCCATCCCCGTGGCAGGCAAGGCAGGCGGCAGCTGATATCCGCCCGCCGCACTGGTCCACCCGGACGTGACGGCCCCTATCGCCTCGGATCCGGACGTGTCGGAATCGCCGGTTTCGTCGCCGGAATCCCCTCCGCCGCCCCCGGTCGTGCCGTCCAGCACCGCGAACGACGCGGGGATCTCCAGGTTCCGGGCGCGGTCCGTCGGCCACACCAGCGCGATCGCCCGGCCGATGAGGTTCTCCACCGGCACGGGCCCCTGACATCGGGAGTCCTTCGAATTGCCGCGGTGGTCGCCCATCACCCACACCTGTCCCTCGGGGATGGTCAGCTCCTCGAACAGCCGCGAATGGCACGTGCCGGGCTCGACGTCCAGCGGGGCGTTGTCGTAGACGTACTCGTCCTCGTGCAGCGAGACGCCGTTGACCACGACATTGCCGTCCGCGTCGCAGCAGGAGACGGTGTCGCCGCCGACGGCGATGACCCGCTTGATGAAGTCCTTCTCGTCGGGCTCCGCCAGCCCGATCAGGTCGAGCACGGCGGTGGAGACGTCGGAGGTGAACGAGTCCTCCGAGTTCGAGGGCCGGTACTCCGGATCCCAGGAGTCGGTGCCGCGGAAGACCACGACCTCGCCGCGCTGCGGGGTGCGCAGCGTCTGGGTGAGCTTGAGGACCAGGACCTTGTCGCCCTCCTGGAGGGTCTGCTCCATCGAACCGGACGGGATGTAGAACGGCTGCACCGCGAAGGTGCGCAGCAGCACCGCCGCCGAGAACGCGACGACCAGCAGCAGCGGCAGCTCGATCCACAGCGACAGGTACTGGCGCTTGTGCGGCTGCGACAGGCGGCTCTCGGGCTCCTTCTCCTTGCGGGGCGAACGCTTGGGACGGGCGCCGGGCCGCTGGTGCGAGCCGGTCACCTTGTCCTGGGGACCGGCCGCCCGGTTCTGGGGTCCGGTGGGGCGCGGGTGCGCTCCCGTTCTGTTCCTCTGGTCCGCTCCGCCGACGTTGTCGAAGGCGCCCGGGACGCGATCGGGCGGGCCGGTCGGGCCGCCCGCTCGCCCCAGGTCCACCCGGGGGATCCTCTCGGTCGGGGAATCGCCGCGGCCCGGAGGCGGACGGCGGGGCCCGGACCGCTCGGGCGGAGGCGGCGGATCGACCGGGCCGTCCGGCCCGGGGAGTCGGCCCCAGTCGATACGGCGCGGTCCATTCAACCCGCCGTTATCGGGAGAACCAGGACTCATTCGCAGAGCCTAACCGAAAACCGGGGGCAACACGAAACCCCGGACCGAAGCCCGGGGTTCGAAACCGTTGGCGCACTGAGCCAATCGTCGGCTCGAAAGCGTCGCCGACTAGATCTCGCGCTTTTCCTTGATCTTCGCGGCCTTACCCTTGCGCTCGCGCAGGTAGTACAGCTTGGCGCGGCGAACCTTGCCTCGCATCGCGATCTCGATCTTGTCGACCATCGGGCCGTGGACCGGGAAGGTGCGCTCGACGCCGATGCCGAAGCTCAGCTTGCGGACGGTGAAGGTCTCACCGATGCCGGCGCCGTGGCGACGGATGACGACGCCCTGGAACACCTGGACACGGGACCGGGCGCCTTCCTGAACGCGCACGCTCACTTTGACGGTGTCGCCGGGACGGAAGTCCGGCACGTCGGCTCGCATGGAAGCAGCGTTCAGCTCATCCAGAATGTTCATTGGTGTCAACCCTCGTTGATTTCAGAAATGAAAGTTCGTGATCGCGCGAGAGGAACCGCCTGAACGAACGGCTCATCACGTCAACTCACCTACTCTGCCACATCCTGCTCGGACAGAGTTATCCCGGCCCCTAGAAGTAGGCGCCGGTCACGTTCATCGAGGTTATCGCGGTCGATGCGCTCCAGCAAATCCGGGCGGGCCTTCGCGGTGCGGAGCAGTGCCTGGTCACGGCGCCACCGGTCGACCTTGCCGTGGTCGCCCGACAGGAGCACCGGCGGCACCTCCAGGCCCCGCCACTCGGCCGGGCGGGTGTACGCCGGAGCCTCCAGCAGGCCGTCGTTGTGGGACTCGTCGTCCAACGAGGCGGCATTGCCGAGCACGCCCGGCAGCAGCCGCGTCACGGCCTCCACGATCGCCAGGACCGCGACCTCCCCGCCGAAGAGGACGTAGTCGCCGATCGAGACCTCGGTGACCTCCATGCTGTCCGACGCGTGGTCGACCACCCGCTGGTCGATGCCTTCGTAACGGCCGCAGGCGAACATGAGCCACGGCTCGGCCGCAAGTTCATGCGCCATCGCCTGCGTGAACGGCCGCCCGGCCGGGCTGGTCACCAGCAGACGGGGCTTTGCCTCACCCGGGATGAGCTCATCGAGGCACTCGCCCCACGGCTGCGGCTTCATGACCATGCCGGCCCCGCCGCCCGCGGGGGCGCCGTCGACCGAGTGGTGGACGTCGTGCGTCCAGCGCCTGAGGTCGTGGACGTTCAACTCGAGCAGGCCCCGCTCGCGGGCGCGGCCGATGAGCGACAGCTCCAGCGGCGAGAGGTACTCGGGGAAGACCGTCACTACGTCGATTCTCATGAAAGATCCCGCATCAGAGTTCCAGCAGCCCCTCGGGCAGGTCCACGTGGATCGTCTCCGCGTCCAGGTCGACCTCGCGGATCATCTCGGCCACGAACGGGATCAGCGCCGGGCTCTGCCCGCGCCGCTTGACGACCAGGGTCTCGTGGGCGGCGCCGTGGTCGACCCGGGACACCGTCCCGATCTCCCCCGCGTCCCGATCGACCACGGTGAGCCCGATCAGCAGCGTGTCGTGGACCTCGTCCTCCGACGCGACGAGATCGTCCGGATCGATGTCGAGACTCAGCTCCGTCCCGCGCAGCGCCTCGGCCTCATTGCGGCCCGACACGCCCGCGAAGTTGATCATCGGGCGGCCCTGGTGCCAGCGCACCGTCTCGGCCTTGAGCGGCCCCGCCTTCGTGGAGTACTCCACGCCCGGCTTGAACCGCTCCTCGGGATCATCGGTGCGGACTTCCACGATGAGCTCGCCGCGCACCCCGTGCGGGCGCACGATCCGCCCGACCACCAGCTGTACCAATGGAAAACCTCTTCTGCTCTGGAGACAGCACAACGGCCCCGGGGGCGAACCCCGGGGCCGTGCGGCTTGACTCAGTAGGAATCGACGACCTCAACGCGAATGCCGCGGCCACCGATGGAACCGATGACCTGGCGCAGCGCATTGACGGTGCGACCGCCCCGTCCGATGACCGTCCCGAGGTCTTCCGGGTTGACCCGGACCTCGAGGCGCTTACCGCGACGGGAGTCGACCAGACGTACTCGGACATCGTCGGGATTGTCGACAATGCCTTTCACAAGGTGTTCAAGCGCTGGCCGCAACACGGTCACTCCCCTTTGTCTTCAGAGGCCTCGTCGGTCTTGGCCTCGGCCTCTTCAGTCTTAGCCGATTCGTCGGCCTTCTCGGCGGACTTCTTCGACTTCGACGCGGTCTTCTTGGCCGGGGTCTCCTCCGGCACGTAGGCCTTGCTCGGGTCGACACCGGACTCCTTGAGGGCGGCGATGTAAAGCGCCTCCTTCTCGGCCTTCGGCTCCTTGACCTTCAGCTCGCCCGGCGCGGGCAGACCCTTGAAGGACTGCCAGTCGCCGGTCTTGCAGAGGATGGCCTTGACGGCCTCGGACGGCTGGGCGCCCACGGAGAGCCAGTGCTGAATGCGGTCGGACTTGACCTCGATCAGCGACGGGTTTTCCTTCGGGTGGTAGATCCCGACATTCTCGATGACCTTGCCGTCGCGCTTGACGCGCGAGTCGGCGATGACGATGCGGTACTGGGGAGAACGAATCTTCCCCATGCGCGTGAGGCGAATCTTTACTGCCACGTTCCTGTAACTCCTGAATTAGGGATCACGTCAGCGCAGCGATGATCCACATGGAAAATATGGATCGCTGCGCTGCTAGGACCTGGCTTTGCGTCACGGTTGTTGAGAGGGCACCCGTCCCAAAGCTATTTACAGCGTCGAAGTCTAGCGCACGTCGGTCCTAGTACCCCCGGGCGAGGTAGGCAATGAGACCGTCCTCATCCAGCGAGTCCGGCACGGAGCCGTCGGCGCGCTGCAGGACGCGCACGGTCACGCCCGATTGGGCGGCCTGCGTCTCACCCTCGACGCCGCACCGGTCCCACGCGATCCGGGCGTAGCCGGTCTGGGCGGCCTCGACGGCCTCCTCGACGGTGGCCACGTCGGCGGTGTGGGACTCCCGGAACTCCAGGGCCTCGTCCCGCAGCTGCTGCTGGGCCTCTTCGAGCGCGGCGGCGACGGCCTCGGCGAGCATCCCCAGCGGAATGGTCTGCTTCGTGCCCTCGACGCGGCTGACCACGGTGGCCTCGCCGTTCTTGAGGTCGCGGGGGCCGATCTCGATGCGGACCGGGTAGCCCTTGAGTTCGGCGTCGACGGCGCGGCGGCCGAAGGCGATGTCGCCGCGGTTGTCGAGCTTGACGCGCAGGCCGTCACCCTTGAGCTCGTCGTAGACCTTCTTCGCGGCGGCCTGGACCTCTTCGGTGTCCTTGACGACCATCACGTTCACCTGGACGGGTGCAAGATTCGGGGGGACCCGCAGTCCGTCGTCGTCGCCGTGGCCCATGATGAGGCCGCCGACCATGCGGGTCGAGACGCCCCAGGAGGTGGTCCAGCCGAACTGCTGCTTGCCGTCGGCGCCCTGGAACTGGACGTCGAAGGCCTTGGCGAAGTTCTGGCCCAGCTCGTGGGAGGTGCCCATCTGGAGCGCCTTGCCGTCGCGCATGAGCGACTCGACCGTGAACGTGTTCAAGGCCCCGGCGAAGCGCTCGGCCTCGGTCTTGATGCCGCGGTGGACCGGCAGCGCCAGGACGTTCTCGATGAAGTCGGCGTAGACGTCGTGGAGGATGCGCAGCGTGAACGCGTGGGCTTCCTCATAAGTCTCGTGGACGGTGTGGCCCTCCTGCCACAGGAACTCCGAGGAGCGCAGGAACAACCGCGTGCGCAGCTCGTAGCGCATGACGTTGCACCACTGGTTGAGCAGCAGCGGCAGGTCGCGGTACGAGTTGATCCACTTCGACAGGTACTCGCCGATGACGGTCTCGGAGGTGGGGCGGATCGCGAGCTTCTCTTCGAGCTCCTTGCCGCCGCCGTGGGTGACCATCCACAGCTCGGGCGCGAAGCCCTCGACGTGGTTGGCCTCCCGCTGGAAGTAGGACTCGGGGATCAGCAGGGGGAACGAGGCGTTCTCGGTGCCGGTCTCCTTGATGCGGTCGTCCAGCTCGGCGACCATACGCTCCCACAGCGCGAAACCGGTCGGCCGGATCACCTGCGAGCCCTTCGCCGGACCGTTCTCGGCCAGCTGGGCTTTGGTGATGACGTCCTGATACCAGCGGGGAAAATCCTCGCTCTGCGGTGTGAGTACTTTGGCCATAGCAGGAATTCTACGAGGTGCCCGAAGGTGGTTCGCGGTCGGCAGTTCGGCCGAGGAGCGCTGCCCGGGCTCATTCCGAAGGAGGAGCCGCGGAACCGGAGTTTCGGTCCTTCTGCGGTGATGGACAGCGGTTTGGGTCGCATAAGCTGTCGACGTGACAACACCCATGCTGGCAGGAACCCGCGGACTGACCGAAGCCGAGGTCGCCGAGCGCGTCGAGGCGGGGCGGACCAACGAGACCAAGCGGCACACCAGCCGGCCGCTCTCGGCGATCCTGCGCGCCAACTTCTTCACCCCGCTCAACGCGGTCATCGCCGTCCTGGCGGTCATCGCGATCACCTTCGGGACCTTGCAGGAAGACCTCTTCTACGGCTTGAAGCAGGCCCTGTTCGTGGGCGTCATCATCGCCAACATCCTCATCGGCACCGTGCAGGAGCTGCGCGCCAAGCGCACCCTGGACAAGCTCTCGCTCATGAACACCGCCAATGCGAGGGTCCTGCGCGACGGCGAGGTGATTGAGATCGACCCGGCCACGATCGTGGCCGACGACATCGTGGTCATCGAGCCGGGCGACCGCATCGTGGTCGACGGCCCCGTCGTCGAATCCCGCAACCTGGAGATCGACGAATCGCTCCTGACCGGCGAGGCCGACCCGGTCGCCAAGGCCCCCGGCGACGAGGTCCGCTCCGGCTCCTTCGCCGTGGCCGGCACCGGCAAGTTCCGGGCCGAGCAGATCGGCGCGGACTCCTACGCGGCCAAGCTGGTCGAGGAGGCCAGCAAGTTCACCCTGGCCCGCTCCGAGCTGCGCGAGGGCATCAACCGCTTCATCAAGCTCATCAACTGGCTCATCGTCCCGATCGCGCTGCTGCTCATCATCAGCCAGGCCTCCGACCTCGAGAACTGGCGCGAGATCGTCGTCTCCACCGTCGCCGGCATCGTCCCGATGATCCCCGAGGGCCTGGTGCTCTTGACCTCCGTGGCCTTCGCCGTCGGCGTCATCCGGCTCGGCGCGCGCCACTGCCTCGTCCAGGAACTGCCCGCGATCGAGGGCCTGGCCCGCACCGACGTGCTGTGCCTGGACAAGACCGGCACGCTCACCGAGGGCGGCATGGACGTCGAGGAGATCCGCCCCGTCCCCGGCGAAGGCGAGGACCCGCTCGTCGCCCTGGCCGCGCTCGACGCCTCCGACGACAGCCCCAACCCGACCATGCAGGCCATCGGGGCCTACCTCCAGGAGCGGGACGCGGAGGACCCCGGCTGGCGGGTCATCGACGCCATGCCGTTCTCCTCCGCCCGCAAGTGGAGCGGCACCCGCTTCACCGACAACGGCACCTGGCTGCTCGGCGCGCCCGACATCCTGCTGGACCAGTCCGACCCGGTCGCGCTCGAGGCCGACATGCTCGCCGCCCAGGGACTCCGCGTCCTCGCGCTGGTCACGGCCGAGTCGGCCTCCACCACCGGCGGCGTCACCGGCGTCAAGCCCCAGGCCCTGGTGGTGCTGCGCCAGCGCCTGCGCTCCACCGCCGCCGCCACCCTCGAATACTTCAAGGAGCAGGGGGTCGCGGTCAAGATCATCTCCGGTGACTCCCCCGCCGCCGTCGGAGCGGTGGCCGCGCAGCTCGGCGTGGACGGCGCCGGCGACACCGTGGACGCCCGGCGTCTGCCCGAGGACCCCGAGGAACTCGCGGACCTGCTGGAGAACAACACGATCTTCGGCCGCGTCAAGCCGCATCAGAAGCGCGACTTCATCAAGGCCCTCCAGTCGCGGGGTCACACCGTCGCGATGACCGGCGACGGCGTCAACGACGTGCTGGCGCTCAAGGACGCGGACCTGGGCATCGCCATGGGCTCCGGTTCGGCCGCGGCCCGCTCGGTCGCCCAGGTGGTCCTGCTGGACGACGAGTTCGCGACGCTGCCGCACGTGGTCAACGAGGGCCGCCGGGTGCTGGGCAATATCGGGCGGGTCTCGAACCTGTTCCTGACCAAGACGGTCTACGCGATCTCGCTGGCCCTGTTCATCGCGATCGGGGCGATCGGCTCGTGGATCGCCGGCGGCGACCCGCTGCCGTACCCGTTCCTGCCGATCCACCAGTCGCTGATCAACGCGTTCACGATCGGCATCCCGGCGTTCTTCCTGGCGCTCGCGCCGACGTTCGACCGGGCGAAGCCGGGCTTTGTGAAGCGGACCCTCAAGTTCGCGATCCCGGCCGGTCTGGCCTGCGCCATTCCGACGTTCGTCGTCTACCTGGCATCGCTGGCGCACGACGGGACCGACTCGAAACTGCCGCAGACGACCGCCGGCATCACGCTGTTCTGCCTCGCTCTGGCGGCCCTGGCGATCGTGGCGAAGCCGTACACGTGGTGGAAGGTCACCCTGGTGGCGGCGTGCGGCGGCGCGTTCCTGCTGGTGCTGAGCGTCCCGTGGCTGGCGGACTTCTACGAGCTGGGCCTGCCGGGCGTGTGGAACACCACGGCGGCGGCGATCGGCATCGGTTCGGGCATCGCGGCGCTGCTGCTGTGGCTGGTGGTCCGGCCCAAGCACCACGCCGAATGAGCCGTTTCGTGTGGCGTCGGGCACTGCTACACGCGATGTAGCGGCCCGTAGCGGGGTTCGTGGCCGAGGCGTAGCGCCTTCTGGGTGAGAGACAGAAACCCACCCAGGAGGCGACCATGTCGAACCCCGACATCGCGATCCGAGCCGAAGGGCTCGTCAAGCACTTCAAGGACATCAAAGCCGTCGACGGCGTCGATCTCTCCGTCCCGGCCGGAACCGTGTACGGCGTCCTCGGCCCCAACGGCGCGGGCAAGACCACCACCGTCAGGATGCTGGCGACGCTGCTGCGCCCGGACGCCGGGACCGCGACCGTCTTCGGCCACGACATCGTCTCCGACCCGGCCGCGGTGCGCACCCAGGTGAGCCTGACCGGGCAGTACGCCTCGATGGACGAGGACCTGACCGGCCTGGAGAATCTGGTGCTGCTGTCGCGTCTGTACGGCTACTCCAAGCCGGCCGCGCGGTCTCGTGCCTCGGATCTTCTGGAGGCGTTCGGACTCACCTTCGCCGCCGGCAAGCAGGCGAAGGCCTACTCGGGCGGGATGCGGCGGCGCCTGGACATCGCCGCGTCGATCATCATCACCCCGAAGCTGCTGTTCCTGGACGAGCCGACGACCGGTCTCGACCCGCGCAGCCGCAACCAGGTGTGGGACGTGATCCGCACGATCGTCGGCGAGGGCACCACGGTGCTGCTGACGACCCAGTACCTGGAGGAGGCCGACCAGCTGGCGAGCCGCATCGCGGTCATCGACACCGGGAAGGTCATCGCCGAGGGCACCCCCGGCCAGCTCAAGTCGTCGGTGGGCGCCGGGTCGATCAAGCTGCGGCTGCACCACACCGACCAGCGGGACCACGCACGTCAGGTCCTGGCCGACGCGCTGGGCGCCGAGGTCGAGCTCGACGACGACCCGGTGGCGCTGACGGCGCTGCTGCCGCCCGGGCAGGACACCGCCGCGCAGGGCTCGCACGCCCTCGGCGAACTGTCCCGCGAGGGCATCCTCGTGGACGACTTCTCGCTGGGCCAACCCAGCCTCGACGAGGTCTTCCTGTCCCTGACAGAGCGCACCGACGCCTGAACACCCCTCAAGCTTTAAGAAAGGAAACCGATCATGGCTATCACCGATACCCAGACGAGGACCGATGCCGAGGCTCCGGCGCCGGTCGAGAAGGAGCGGCTGCGCCGGCTCCTGGCCGCCGGGGAGCGCCCGGCCCCGCCGAGCGCGTTCGCCTCGGCCCGGGCGTTCGCCTGGCGTTCGATGCTGAAGATCAAGCACGTGCCCGAGCAGTTGTCGGACATTCTGATCTTCCCGATCATGATGCTGCTGATGTTCACCTACCTGTTCGGCGGCGCGATCGCGGGCGGCACCGGCGACTACCTGCAGTTCCTCTTGCCGGGCATCATGGTCATGAGCATCGTGATGACCACGATGTACACCGGCATGTCGGTGAACATCGACATCCACAAGGGCGTGTCGGACCGGTTCCGGACGCTGCCGATCTGGCGGGCCGCGCCGATGGTCGGCTACCTGCTGGCGGACGTGTTCCGTTACGCCGCAGCCGGGGCGATCATGTTCGGCACCGGCATGGTGATGGGCTACCGGCCCGATGGCGGCGCTGACGGCGTCCTGCTGGGCGTGGCACTGCTGCTGGTGTTCTGCTTCTCGTTCTCGTGGCTGTGGACCTGGCTGGGCCTGATCACCCGCTCCGAGAAGACGGTCATGTCGATCTCGATGTCGATCCTGTTCCCGCTGACGTTCCTGTCGAACGTCATGGTGGACCCGTCGACCATGCCGGGTTGGCTCCAGCCGGTCGTTGAGAACACCCCGATCAGCCAGCTGGTCGACGGCGTCCGCGGCCTGTTCGACGGCACTGCCGACTCCGGGGCGATCGTGACGACGCTGATCTGGTCGGCCGGTTTCATCCTGGTCTTCGGGACCCTGACGGTCCGCGCCTACAACCGCCGCTAGAACCGCATTGAAAACACCCGGGAGCCGGGCCCGCCGCGAGGTGGGCCCGGCTCTGTCTCGTCCGGCGAGCAGGCGTGCAGCGGTGGTCGCTTTCTAGAAGCCCCACTCCGGAGCATCAGCGCCGGGCCGGTACGCGCAGCTGGAGCCGGTGGTGACCGTCTCGCGCAGGTGCGCGGCGAGCGGGGGATGGACGGACTCGAGTTTCTTGAGGGTGTTGCGGATCCGGTTGGTCACGGACTTCCGGGCACGCTCGGCATTGTCGCCGAGCCGCCTGGACCGCCCGCCGAGCCCGGTGGCGACCTTGAGCTGCTCGATGAGGGCGGCGCGCTCGGCGTCGAGGACGGCGGCGCGCGCGTCGTTGCCGAAGGCGGCGGCCGCATCGATCTGATCGTCGAGCGCCTCGAGGTGACTGCGGTACCTGGCGCGGGCCTCGTCGTCGAGGACGTCGTCCCCGCCCAGCGCGGCGTCGGTCGCGACCTCGGGCCCGGCCTCGGGGTCGAGCAGTTCCACCGCGGAGACTTCGGCCCCCGGCCGCTCCAGCAGGTGCTGCAGGTCGGCCAGGCCCTTGGTGTGCGGCAGGTGGATGGTGGTGCCGTCGTAGCGCAGCGTCCAGGTGGACCGGTCGCGGCGAAGCAGCGGCCCCGTCCCGGCCGCGACCGGGATCGGGGCGGGCGCGGTCAGATCGGCGGCGGCGCCGCGGGCCAGCTTCGCCCAGGGGACGGCGCCGAGCCGGTCCGCCTGCTCGGCTGCGGAACGGAAGCATTCGAGGGCGCGCTCGCGGTCGCACGCGGCGGCGGCGAGGACTCCGAGCCAGTGGCTGATCGGACCGTGGATGCTGCAACCCCACATGGCGACGAGCCATTCGCCCTCGTGGGGCGCGAGTCGCGACCGCAGGCGGGCGATCATCTCGGCGTCGCCCTCGGCGACGGCCAGTTCGGTCTCGAAGCGGAGCCACAGCGAGGCCCACGAGTCGTAGTGGTCGATCGATTCGGCCTCGACGCGGTCGTGGGCGCGGCGGGCCTCGGCGATATCGCCGCGCCGCAGCGAACTGAGGCCCGACACGATCTCGTAGTGCCAGGAGCCGAAGACGGTGCGCCACACAGAACTCGGCGGCTCGGGTGCCTCTCCGGCGGCGTAGCGGGCCTCCCATTCGAGGTAGCGCAGCCAGTCCTCGTGCACGCGATCGTCGCCGATGAACTCGCGTGCGGCTTCGAGCAGTTCGGCGGCCTGTTCGAACCGTCCCTGGAGGACGGCGATGACGGAGCGGTCGACCCTGGCGGCGCCGAGCCAGCGCTCGGTCCCGGTGTTCTCGGCCAGGCCGGCGAAGAGTTCGAGCTGGTCCCGGAAGGCCGGATCCCCCTGTTCGAGGAGCGCGACCCAGCGCAGGGAGGTGGCGAACAGGCGCGTGCCCTCGTCGCCGGTGCGCCGCGCGACCTCGATCAGCTCCTCCACCAGTTCCTGGCGCCGCGCGGCCGTGCCCGGTCCCCACATGACCGCGTGGGTGGCCCACAGCCCGTAGGCGATGTCGTCGTCGGAGTCGCGTTCGCGGGCGGCGGCCATGAAGTTGGCCAGGATTTGGCGGGTGAGGTCGTCGTGCGAGAGCCCGGGGTCGGGCGGGGTGCCCGTCAGCTCCTCGTAGATGCGGCGTTTGAGGTCGATGTTCTGGGAGGCGCCTTCGTGCGGCCCCGACACCACGGCGCGTACCAGCAGCAGCGGGTCGCCGTGGTCTTGGGCCTCCATCACGGCCAGGTCGTGGATGGCGCGGGCCTCGTCCTCGCGGCGGGTCATTCTGACGGCGTCGGCGAGTTCGAGCCGCAGCAGCACTCGACGGCGGACCATGTCCGGACCGCAGCGCTCGACGGCCCGGCGCAGGTACTTCTCGGCGGCCCTCCCGACGAGGCAGTTGCCGGACTCGGTGGCGGCCCGGGCGAGGAAGTCGACGGCGACCTCGGGGTCGACGTGGTCGCCGGCGAGCCAGGCGTGGTGGGCGATCTCGGTGGCCAGCATGAGTTTCTGGAGCGATTCGTCGGCGACGAGGGCCCGCACGATGCAGCCGTGGTGCTTGGAGGCCTCGGCTTCGGGGATGCCCGCGTAGAGCTTCTCGCGGACGAGGTCGTGGACGAAGACGAAGCGGTCGCGTTCGGGCCGGATGAGCCGGGTCTGGCAGGCGGCGTCGATGGCGGCCTCGATCCGGTGGAGCTCGATCCCGGAGGCGCCGGACATGACGGCGGGGTGGAACTCGCGGCCGCCGACCGAGGCGAGGGCGAGCATCTTGATCAGCGGCTCGTCGAGTTGTTGGAGGCGGCGCTCCAGGGCGTCGCGCATGCCGGCGGTGGTGGCGTCGACGCTCTGGCCGGTGGCCCACAGCTGCGCGGTCTGCTCCACGAAGAACGGGTTCCCGCCGGTGCGGCGGGTGATCTCGGCGATGACCTCGGCCTCCGGGGTGCGCCCGACGGTGTCGCCGATGAGGCGGGCCACTCCGGTCTCGTCGAGGCCGTCGAGGGTGACCATGGTGGCCTTGGCGACGAGGGGCAGCATGCGGGCGCGCAGCGGGTGGCCGGCGTCGACCTCGACGTCGCGGTAGGTGCCGATGAACAGGACGCGTTCGAACCAGGTGTGCTGGGAGGCGAACTTGAGCGCGTCGATGCTGCCGGGGTCGGCGAAGTGGAGGTCGTCGAGCACGACCACGATCGGGCGGTGCTGGGAGGCGGCGGTGAGCAGCCGCGTGACCGCGTCGTAGAGCTCGAATTCGCTCGGCTTGACGCTCTCGGCCTGTCCGAGCATCGCGGCGATGCCGGGCTCTTCGGTCGGAAGCTCGGCCCATTCGTCTTTGGGCAGTTGCGATTTCAACGATCGCAGGACCTGCGTCCACAGCCAGTATTCGGGGACGGCCTCGGATTCCCAGGAGGTGGCGAACAGGACCATGAGCTCGTCCCGGAATTCGGCGGCGACGCCGGTGACGAGCGCGGTCTTGCCGATCCCGGCTTCCCCGGTGACCAGGGCGAGGCCACCGTGGCTGGCGGTGGTGCGCTCCACGGCGGCGCGCAGGAGTGCCGCGGGATGGTCCCGGCCGATCAGGAGCGAGTCAGTCACCCGCTAAGTGTGTCCCGGGGGACCGACATCCGGCAAGCCGTATCCGATCCAAGCTAACGATCGGCGATTTCGGACTAATGCGGGTTGTTTTCAGCGAACTGCTGAGACTGTCTCGCAGGCGACCTATGGTCCATATCGGAAAGTAGCCAGCAATCTACACGGAGGAATCCGCATGGCACAGTCCGAAGCAAACCGCACCAGCAAACTCTGGAGGACCGTTCTGATCGGGGCGGCCGCCGTCCCCATCGCCGCGTTCGCCGCCTCCCCTGCCTTCGCGGCGACCGATACGGGGCAGATCGAATCGACCCAGGTGGAGCAGGCTCCTCCTGTGCCGGAGATTCCGGGCGCGGGCGACGTACCGGGCGTGCCCGACCCGGCGGTGCTCCTGGAACTCCAGGTATGCCTCACCGACCTCCAGGCGGCTCTGGAGGCGCAGGTGGGCGAGGATCCGGCCGAGGAGCCGGAGGGCGCGGAGCAGACTCCGGGGGTGCCCGGGATTCCGGGAGTGCCGCCCATCGAGCCGCCGGCCGAGGTGCCCGACATCGCGGCGATGAACGAGACGTGCCAGACGATCCTGGCCCTGGTCACGGGCGCCGAGGTTCCGGGCGCGGAGGATCCTGAGGTCCCGGCGCCTGAGGTCCCGGACCCCGAGGTCCCGGCTCCCGAAATTCCCTAACCGGGCGCTTCGGCGAATCGGCAGTCCCAGTGTGAACGGGCGAGGGGCCCGCGGCATCCGGCCGCGGGCCCCTCGTCCTATGTCGTTTTCGGCCGGGTCACTCTTTCGCGAGGCGCAGTGCGGCCTCGGCGACGCGTTCGTCGGTGGCCGTCAGCGCCACGCGCACGTGCCGGCCTCCGCCCGCCCCGTAGAACTCCCCCGGGGCGGCCAGGATGCCGCGGTCGGCGAGCCACTCGATGGTCGTCCAGCAGTCCTCGTCGCGAGTGGTCCACAGGTACAGGCCCGCGTGGGAGCCCTCGATGCGGAACCCGGCGGATTCGAAGGCGTCCAACAGGGTCTGGCGGCGCGCGCCGTACCGGGCGCGCTGCTCGATCGCGTGCTCCTCGTCGTGCAGGGCCGCGATGGTGGCCTGCTGGACCGGCCACGGAATCATGAAGCCCGAGTGGCGGCGGATCTCCAAAAGATCGGCGATGATCGCCGGATCCCCGGCGAGGAACGCCGAGCGGTATCCGGCCAGGCTGGAGCGCTTCGAGAGCGAGTGCGCCGCCAGCAGTCCGGTGAGGTCGCCGTCGTTCACGCGCGGGTCGAGGATCGACACCGGCGGGTGCTCCTCGTCCCACCCGAGGGTGAGGTAGCACTCGTCGCCGGCGAGGACCACGCCGCTCTCGCGGGCCCAGCGGACCAGGTCGCGCAGATACTCGACCGAGGCGACCTCGCCGGTCGGGTTGGTCGGGTAGTTGATCCAGGCCAGCCGCAGGCGGGACCCCGCACCGTCGCGCGGGTCGGCCACGGGCAGCGCGTCGGCCTTGGCCAGCACCGCCCCGATCTCGTACGTCGGGTAGGCGATGTCGGGGTAGGACACGGCTTCTCCTGCGACGATGCCCAGCTGGGCGGGGAGGTTCGCGACCAGTTCCTTGGAGCCGACGGTGGGCAGCACCGCCACGTCCGGGCCCACGCCGGTGTGGCGGTGGAGCCAGGAGCGGATCGCCTCCCGCAGCCCGGGCGTGCCGGCGACGGTGGGGTAACCGGGCCGGGCGGCCGCCTCGCACAGCGCCTCGCGGATGAGCGGGGCGACCTCGTCGACGGGACCGCCGACCGACAGGTCGACCAGTCCGCCGGCGTGTGCCGCCGCCTGTTCCTTGTACGGGGCCAAGCGGTCCCAGGGGAACTGGGGCAGCCGCCGCGCCGGAGAGGCGCTGTGCAGACGGCGGAACGCCACGTCGGCTATTCCTCCTTGGCCGGCTGTCCGGCCACGAACGGGTCGTCCTTGTCGATCTTGCCGACCTTGGAGGCCCCGCCGGGGCTGCCGACCTCGTCGAAGAAGTCGACGTTGGCCTTGGTGTAGCCGTCCCATTCGTCGGGGACGTCATCTTCGTAGAAGATCGCCTCCACCGGGCACACCGGCTCGCACGCCCCGCAGTCGACACACTCGTCGGGGTGGATGTAGAGCATCCGGTTGCCTTCGTAGATGCAGTCGACCGGGCACTCTTCAATGCAGGCCTTGTCGAGAACATCCACGCACGGCTCGGCGATTACGTATGTCACGAGTCGTCCTTCCTACGGCGCGCAATCGGGCGGACTGCGCTGTGATGAGCCTAAAGCTTATTTCCATTACGAGATCCGAAGGCAAGGGGTGCGCCAGATGCTGGGACCTGAACACGTGGGCCTGCGGGTCGCGGTCCGAATTCGACTGCACGACGCGGCTCCGGGCCGCCGATACCGCGACGTTACTGGTGAGCTTATCCACTGGGACACCGAACGTCTGGAAGTGCGCTCCGCGGCGGGGACAACGGTCACCGTCCCGATCGGCGACGTGGCCGCGGCCCGTCCCATCCCGCCGAGGCCCACCCCGTTCTCCGAGATCCTTGAGCTCGAACGGCTCCTGGCCGCCGCCTGGCCCCCCGTGGAGGCCGAAGACCTGGGTGGATGGCTTCTACGCTACTCCGACGGGTACACGCGCCGAGCCAACTCGGTGCTGGCGCTCACCGAATCCGATCTCAGCCTCGACGCGGCCATCGCGGCGGTCGAGCGCTGGTACGCCGAGCGCGGCGAGCGCCCGCTCATCGCCGTCGCGCCGATCGCGAAGCGCCTCGACGAGGAACTGGCCTCGCGCGGCTGGACGGACGAAGCCCGCACGGCGGTGCTCACGAAGGAGCTGGGCGGGGACGGCTACGACGGTGCGGCCCGCATCGTGCACCGGCCGAGCGAGGACCTGCTGGAACAGGTCGGTCGCGGCATGCCGGAAGTGGCCGCGAAGATCCTGGGCTCGGGGCCGAGGCGGGGTTTCGCCGAGATCACCGAAGCCGGCGTCCTCGTCGCGCGCGGGCGCGGCGCGATCGAAGGCGACCTGGTGATGATCTCCGGCATCGGCACGCTGCCCGAATACCGGCGGCGCGGGCTCGGGACCGAGATCCTGCACGCGTTGGAGTCCTGGGGCTTCCGCAGCGGCGCGAGCCGGGCGGCGCTCCAGGTCGAGACCGACAACGAGGCCGCCCTCGCCATGTACGGAAAGCTCGGCTACACCGAGCGCTACCGCTACTGGTACCGGACTCCCGGAACGGTCCGCTTAGGCGGCCGCGGCCTTCGCCGGGTTCGCCTTCTTCTCCCAGGCGGCCTCGGTGGCCTTGAGCTGGCGGCCGTACTGGTCCACGCCGAGCGCCATGACGATCAGGTAGCCGACGAAGCCGGAGACCACGAGCGTGGCGAAGAACAGCACGATCTGCGAGAAGATCCCGTCGACGCTGGGGTAGTCGATCCGGGCGATGACCGGGTTCAGCAGCACCGACACCAGCGTCGCGACCACGAAGATCGGCAGCAGCTCGGGCACGATCTCCCCCCGCTGACGCCGCACGCCCCACCAGATCCCGGCGGCGATCGCCACGGCGGCCATCGACAGGTAGGTGATCAACCCGATGAGCTCGCCGGTGTCGGCGGTGGCCTCGGTGCCGTCGTCCAGCCGCCCGGCGATGATCCGCCCGACGAGGTTGGACGCGATCAACGCCAGCGCGAAGCCGTAGATCGAGGGCCAGTGCGGCATCAAAAGGCGATTGAAGAGGGTCACGATGAGGACTCCTTCTGGATCGAGGGGTGCGAAAGCTGTCGATTCGGTCTGGGACGAAAATACTGCCACAGCGACACGGCGACCCCGGCGGTCCCGGCCAGCAGCAGCGCGTACCCGTTCAGGCCGCTGGTGATCACGAGCGAGCCGGCCGCGGTCGGGGCCGACGCGAAGAGGACGACGACGAACCAGATGGCGGAGGTGAGCACCGCGGCCCAACGTCCGCCGGTCCACCACACGCCGAGCCCGGCCAGGCCCCAGTTGAGGGCGAAGGCGAGCGCGCCGGCCAGCGGCACGGCCACGGTGCCGAGGTAGAAGGGCACCAGGAACGACTCCAGGACGGCGGCGAGCACGGCGGCGGCGCTCACGACGCAGGCCCCGCCGACGCGGACGGCCAGTTCCATTCCCTTGACTCGCACGGGCGCCATCCTACGGCAGCAGCCGAATCCGGCCGACGGCGAAGCAACCCGCCGACGGTTCGCATCCGCCGGGTTCACCAGTCCCGTTCCCCGACAATATGACCATGGCAGCGGTACGAGTGGCATCCCAGGCGAAACCCCGACGATTCAGGCAGCTGTTCCCCGGCCGCTCGGACCTGGCGCCGCTGCGCCGCCACTGGCACACCGATCTGCTCGCGGGGGTCACCGTCGCGGTGGTGGCCCTGCCGCTGGCGCTCGGCTTCGGGATCGCCTCGGGACTGGGGGCCTTCGCCGGGCTCATCACCTCGATCATCGCCGGGGCGCTCGCGGCGATCCTGGGCGGCTCGAACCTTCAGGTCACCGGGCCGACCGGGACGATGGCGGTGGTGCTGGTGCCGCTGGCGGCGACCCACAGCCACGCGGGCGTACTCCTGGTCGGGCTCATGGCCGGTCTGATGCTGGTGGCCCTCGCCGTGTGCGGGGCCGGGCGCTACGCGCGGTACGTGCCGGTGCCGGTGGTGGAGGGCTTCACCGCCGGTGTCGGGGTGGTGATCGCATTGCAGCAGTTGCCGCCGGCGCTGGGCCTGCCGGCGCAGAACGAGCACATTCTCACGGGCGCTTGGGATTCGGTCGCCGAATTCATTGCGGAGCCCCACTGGCAGCCGCTGACGGTCTCGGCGGCGGTGACGGCCGCGATCCTGCTCGGCTCCCGGCTGCACTCGCTGATCCCGGTGCCGCTGCTGGCGGTCATCGGCGCCTCCGTCACGACCTGGTACCTCGCGGCCGACGTGTCGGTGATCGGGGCGCTGCCGAGTTCCATTCCGGCCCCGGACACGTCGTTCTTCGATCCGGCCGAGATCCCCGACCTGGTCGCCGCGGCCGTCGCGGTGTGCGCCCTGTGCGCGCTGGAGTCGCTGCTGTCGGCGACCGTGGCCGACAATATGACCGTCGACCAGCACCACAACCCGGACCGGGAACTGCTCGGGCAGGGCCTGGCGAACCTGGTCACTCCGTTCTTCGGCGGCATGCCGTCCTCGGGGGCGCTGGCGCGCACGGCGGTGAACGTGCGGGCGGGCGCGGCCGGGCGGACGGCGGCGCTCTCGCATGCGATCGTATTGGCGCTCATGATGGTCCTGCTCGCGCCCGTCGTCGCCCACGTGCCGCTCGCCGCCCTCGCCGGGGTGCTCATCGCGACGTCGATCCGGATGATCGAGGTCGGCTCGATGCTGGCGCTCGCGCGGTCGACCCGCGCCGACGCGGCGGTCATGACCTTGACGCTGGCGGCGACCGTCCTGTTCAACCTGGTGTGGGCGGTGGCCATGGGAATCGCGCTGGCGGGACTGCTGGCACTGGGCCGGATCTCGCGATCGATGACGGTCGAGCGAGAGCCGATCGAGGAGACCGACCACCACGACGAGGAGACGGCGCTGCTCCACGAGCACATCGTGGCCTACCGGCTCGAAGGTCCGCTGTTCTTCGCCGCCGCGCACCGTTTCCTGCTCCAACTGCTCGACGTCGCCGACGTGCGCGTGGTGGTCCTGCGCATGAGCCGGGTGTCGACGCTGGATGCTTCGGGCGCGACGGTCCTGGCCGACGCGATCAAGCGCCTGGAGCACCGCGGCATCGCGGTCTACCTCTCGGGCCTGGAGCCGCTCCACTCAAAGCCGCTGGCGGCCCTGGGGATCCTGGAGCCGCTGTGGCAGCGGGGTCGACTGTTCGAGCACACCAGCGAGGCCATCGCCGCCGCGCGCGACCGGCTGCGGGCCGACGGGCTGCTAGAGCAGCTCGAAGCGGAGGCCGCCCGTGAAGGAGAAGCGGAGCGCCCATAGCCGCTCGGGCAGGCCGTGGTGGTCGGTGGTGTCGACGTGCTCGATGACCGCCGTCGCCGCATCGACGCCGTGGAGGACGAGGGTGCCGCGCTCGCCGATCCAGGTGGCCTTGTCGCCGTCGAGTTCGGGCTGGAGGCGGCTGACGAAGGACTCGACCAGTTCGGGACCGGCGTCGAACAGTTCGATGCCGCCGGAGTCCCAGGAGAACTTGCGCAGCAGCGCGCCATCGCCGTAGGCGTCGATGTAGGCGTCCACCCCGTCGTCGGTGTAGACCAGCTCGGCCCGGGAGTCCTCGCCGACCTGCTGGGACGCGCCCTCGACGGTCGGCACCGAGTGCCAGGCCGAGGCGGGGTGGGTCTGCTCGTAGCGCTCGTCGCCGAAGTAGGCGGCGGTGTACTCGCCGGCGCCCGGGTCGCACACCAGCTGCTCGCCGTCGGCGGCGATGATGAACGAGCCGAGGTCGAGGTGATTGTGCGGCTCGGCGTTGAAGCCGCCCTTGACCGCGAGCGACCACATGCGGCGGCCGAGCTCGCGGCGCTCGACATACCAGCCGACGTCGGCCAGCAGGGTGCGGCCGGGCGCGATCTGGCCGCCCAGCTCCCGTCCCCATTCGAGGGTCCGGGTGAGGTGGGCCCAGCGGGCGCAGTAGTCGTCGGCGAACGTCGGCGTGTGCTCCACGACCGGCAGATCGACGCCCAGGCGGTCGGCCAGGCGGGCGAGGAGGCCGTTCGGCAGCACCGCGTCCGAGCGGGCGTCGCCGAAGGTCGCGAACGAGCGCGGGTACAGCTGCACGGCCGCCGGGAACGAGGCGATCGCCTCGGTGCCGGCCAACAGGTCCTCGCCGGTGGCGTCCCGCCAGGCCTCGGCGAAGTAGGTGAAGTAGCCGAAGCCGTAGACCCAGTAGTCGATCCCCTCGACGCAGCCGCCGTCGGGACCGAAGGAGAACAGGTAGCTCTGGAGCACGGGGATGATGCGGGCCCGGACGGTGTCGGTGTCGACGCCGAGCGCGAGCGCGGCCATCCCCGCCGCCCCGGCGCACACGGCCGTCCAATTCGAGATCCGCTCCTCCCACCAGTACGGCTCCTCGGAGTCGAACAGCGGGTCGATGACGCGCGCGAAGATCTCCTCGCGGACGCGCTTCGCCGATTCGAGGTCCGGGCGCAGGACCAGGATCTCGGCCAGGGTCTGGGCGCTCTCGCAGGCGAACAGGTCGACGCAGGTGCGCGGCTCGGCCTCGTCCCAGTGGGCGGGCAGCGCCCAGGACTTCTCCTCGCAGATCGCCTCGAGAACCTCGTCGAGCTGCCCCGACTCGCCGGCGATCGCGAGCGCCGCGAGGTGGCGGCGGCGCGCGAAGTACTGGTTCTCGTACGGCAGGCGCCGCCCGGTCTCGGCGTAGTCGTCGGCCAGCGCGGGATCGAAGTCGGGGATCGGCTGCGTCGCAAGCTCTCGCAGCTCGGCCATGAGAGCCGTTCGGGGATCAGTCACGGCAAAGCCATTCGTGTTCAGGGCGCGGGTGAGCGCGGCGGGCGCGAAGCGCCTTCGGATGTGGGTGTCGCCCGGCGACGGAGGTGAGCGCGGTAGGCGCGGGCGCCTTCGGGTTCGGGTGGTGGTGGGCGGCGGGGGGGAGGGCGGTAGGCGCGGGCGCCTGCGGGTTCGGGTGGGGGTGGGCGACGGAGGTGGGGGCGGTAGGCGCGGGCGCCTGCGGGTTCGGGGGGTGGTGGGCGACGGAGGTGGGCGCGGGAGGCGCGGGCGCCTTCGGGTTCGGGTGGTGGTGGGCGACGGGAGGGCTGGTCCGCATCGGGTGGCCTTTCCGCGTCGGGGCTCGGTGAGAAGGAGGCGGGGGGATCCTGCCGTGGCTCAACCGTAACGCGACCGCGCATTCCGTCATAGACTCCGTCCTATGCGAATCGGGGAGCTTTCGGAGCGGACCGGCGTCCCGGCTGCCACGATCAAGTACTACCTGCGGGAACACCTCCTGCCTTCCGGTGTGCACGGCGAGGGCAACACGGTCGAGTACGGGCCCGAGCACGTCCACCGGTTGCTGCTGATCCGGGCGCTGTCGGAGACGGCCGGCCTGTCGGTCGCGCAGATCGGCGAGGTCCTGACGATCCTGGCCCGCCATCCGGAGTCGGCCTTCCAGGCGATGGGCGCGGCCCTGGCGGCCACGCACCGCGAACCGAAGTTCTCCCTGGCCAGCGAGGGCACCACGCAGGCGGCGGAGCGGACGGTCGACGCACTGCTGGAGGAGTACGGCTGGGCCGAGGTGGCCCCGCCGATGTACCGCGACGCGCTGGTGACGGCGATGGCGGCGTACTACCGGCTGGGCAATCGCGACCCGCAGGAGGTGCTGGGCCATTACGCGGACGCGGCGGCACAGCTGGCCTCGGCGGACATGGAGGCGATCGCGGAGGCAACCGGCGAGGGGGGCGTGAACGTCGAGCAGGCGGTCATTGGGACCGTCCTCGGGGAGACCGTCCTGGCCGCACTGCGCCGAATCGCACACATCGCGGCGTCCGCTCGGATCCAGGAGGAGCGGGGCCCTTCGGGCACAATGGGTTCGTGACGAGCCCACACCCTTACGCGCCCACCCGTCGCCCACCGCCACCCACATCGAGGGCGCTGCGCGCCCACCGCGCCAATGCCGTTCGCTGCGCTCACTTCCCCGAACCAGAATGACTTCGCCATGCTGAATTCACTGCGCTTTGATGCCGACCCCAACCGCCCCAGCCTGCTGCACCTGATCGCCGACGAGGTCATTCAGGCGACCGTCGACCTCGACGATCCGGCGTACCTCGACGCCGAGTACATGCAGCGCATCGCCTATCTGATCGACGCGGTGGACGCGCCGGGCAAGCCCCTGCGGGTCCTGCACCTGGGTGCGGGGGCGCTGGCGCTGGCGCGGTACGTCGCGGCCACCCGGCCGAACTCGTACCAGCAGGCCGTGGAGACGAACGAGGAGCTGGTGGCGCTGGTGCGCGCCGAGGCGCCGCTGCCGCGCCGGGTGAAGGTGAAGATTCGCCACACCGACGCGCGCGAAGCGGTCGAGGCCGCCCCTGACGACTGCTACGACCTCATCATCACCGACGTCTACGCCGGGGCCCGCGTGCCCGCGCACGTGACGACCGTGGAGTTCCTGCGCGAGGCCGCGCGGGTGCTGCGCCCGGGCGGGCACTACGCGGTGAACCTGTGCGACGGCGGCCAGATGCGGTTCCTGAAGCCGGCGCTGGCGGCGATGGGCGAGGTGTGGGAGCACCGGGCGGTCATGGCCGAGCCGGCGATCCTGCGGGGCAAGCGCTTCGGCAATGTCGTGGCCGTCGGCGCGAACGTGGCGCTGCCGGTGGCCGAGCTGCGCCGCCGCTGCGCGGAGGCGACGTTCCCGTGCCGGGTGGTGGCCGGTTCGGAGCTGTCGGACTACGTCGCGGGCGCGGCCCCGGCGAAGGACGGGACGGCGCTCCAGTCCCCGCCGCCGCCGGCCTCGCTGCGGAGCTTCTGACCGTTCGCCCGACCCCCATCGGTCGTTCGGACAGTAAAACCCCTGGATAACCGCCCTATCGCCCCGCCTGTCCTCACTGTCCGTTACAGGGCTGTGGAGCAATTCACACGACTCTTGTCAGCCACAGCCGTCTCGATTAGCGTCGGCGGCTGTTCCGGTCGGGACGTCAGGGCCTCCCCCAGAGGTCCTACCGCCGGACCGCCGAATCGCGCCTTGGCGCCGGACGAGCCCACCCCTATGACTCGTCCACGCCTGAGCGCGGACCGGGAACCCACCGCTTTGGAGACTCGAAAGAGTCGGCGTGTCAGACGCCTCCCCCCAGATCCGACGCACGGGGTGAATCCCGCCTGGGCCTTCGGGCCGCGGCGGGTAGGGCGCTCTTCCCAGCCCGAACCCGACAGCTAACCCGGTAGGCGGACGAGGAAGAAAGGCCACTCGTGGCTCAGACCTGCTCTGATACCGTCCATATTTCGCGCGCGAGCGCCATTTTGCGCCGTACCACCGCATTCGCCGGGATCACCTTGGTGACCGTCGGCACCGTGACCGTCTTCGCCGGATCCGAGGCCCACGCGGCCGAGATCGACTACGACGACGCCACCTCCTCGGAGATCCAGGACCACCTCGACGAGCTCGAATCCGACCGGGACGCCGCCGACGCGCAGCTCGACGACCTGGGGCAGCGGCTCTCGGCCGCCCAGGCCGTCGTGGACGCGGCCGCGGCCGACTACGGCGCGACCGACATCCAGCTCGGCCAGGTCACCGAGGCCGTGGCGGCCGCCGAGGACGAGCTCGACGCCAAGGTCTCGACCCTGGTCTACTACGCCCAGGAGCAGTCGGACCGGTACGACGAGGCCGCTCACGCCTCCACCGTGGCCGAGAAGCTCACGGCGCAGATCGACCAGACCCAGGCCAAGGTCGACGGCCTGGACGAAGAGATCGACGAGGCCGAGGACGCCTACGACGAGGCCGCCGCGGCCGAGGCCGAGGCTGAGGCCGAAGCCGAAGCCGAAGCTGAGGCTGAGGCTGAGGCCGAAGCCGAGGCGGCCGAGTCGGAGAGCTCCAGCAGCTCCTCGTCATCGTCGTCCTCGGACTCGACCGCGTCCTACAGCTCCGACGCCGCCACCGCGGCGGTCGAGTTCGCCAAGGACCAGCTCGGCGAGTCCTACGTCTACGGCGCCGCCGGCCCCGACACCTGGGACTGCTCGGGCCTGGTCATGGGCGCCTACGCGGTCTCGGGAATCTCGCTGGACCACTCGACGTACTCGATCTGGGGCTCCACGTCCTCGATCGGCCGCGGCGACCTCCAGCCTGGTGACCTGGTCTTCTACAACGGCCAGTCGCACATGGGCATCTACATCGGCGACGGCCAGGTCCTCCACGCGCCCTCCTCGGGCGACGTCGTGAAGATCTCCGACATCGACATGATGGGCATCGACGGCTACCGCCGCGTCTGACCATCGGTGAGCATGACGAAAGGGCCGGGGCATTCGCCCCGGCCCTTTCGTCATGTCTCAATAGAGGTTTACTTCGTCGCGGTAAGCGCCGCTTCTCCCGCAGTCAAGCGGCCTCCGCCATCACCTGGTCGTTGGCCAGCTCCTTCAGCCGCGCCAGCGCCTGGATCTCCAGCTGCCGGATGCGTTCGCGCGACAGGTGGAAGCGGTGGGCGACCTCGGTGAGCGAGTGCTCGCGGCCGTCTTCGAGCCCGTAGCGGGCCTTGACGATCCCGGCCGAACGCTCGTCGAGGTGGTTGAGCATCATCTCGATGCGCTGCCGCTCCATGCCGGCGAGCACGACGTCCTCGGGACTCGGCTCGTCGGAATCGGCGACCAGGTCGCCGAGGCTGGTGTCGCCGTCGTCGCCGATCGGCGTGTCCAGCGAGACCGTGTCCTGGCTCCAGCGGATGAGTTCGTTCACGCGCTCGACGGTGACGCCGAGTGCCTTCGCGACCTGATCCGGTTCCGGGTCGCCGCCGAGCTCACGGGTGAGCTGACGGGTCACGTTCCGCATGCGGTTGACGTCCTCGACCAGATGCACCGGCAGGCGCACGGTGCGCTCCTGCTGGGCGATGGCCCGGCTGATGGCCTGGCGGATCCACCAGGTGGCGTACGTCGAGAACTTGAAGCCGCGCTGGTAGTCGAATTTCTCGACGGCGCGGACGAGCCCCGTGTTGCCCTCCTGGATGAGGTCCAGCATCGGCATGCCGGAGCGGACGTAGCGTCGGGCGATCGAGACGACCAGGCGCAGGTTGGCCTTGATGAACTGTTCCTTGGCGCGAGCGCCATCCTCCACCAAGCGCTTCAGCTCTTTCTCGGTCGCGCCGTCGAAGGCGTCGTCCTCGTTGAGCAGATGCTTGGCGAACAAGCCGGCTTCGACCGCTTTGGCCAAGTCGACCTCGGCGGCGGCGTCCAGCAACGGTGTTTTCGAGATCTCATGCAGGTATACGCCTACAAGGTCTCGCTCCTCAGCGACCTCTTCGGTGGTGAGGGTGGGTGTTGTCTTAGTCTCCACGCTCAAGGTCTCCTCCAGCTTCCTCGTCCCCCGACACCGCGTAAACGGTGTACTCGTTACAACGACCGCTTCGTTGCGTGGAATTCCGCGTCCTGGTGTTCGATACACCACGGTTACAAAACCGGCAATCCCTCAGGGGAGAGATGAGTACCGATCGGATAACCTGGCCCTGCTCATAGAAGGCCCAGTTCGCGGTTCCTATTCCCAAGACGGGGGTTCGGACCGTTCATGATGCCCTTGAGACGGGGATCACTCCACCTCAGGTGAGGCCTGAGAGCTCCGGCCCTGGTCACGGTTTTTCCCGGTCTGCTTCATCGCAAACCTTCAATCTCTAGGGGTACACGCTTGTTACCTGGAATTTATTGAGACATAATCTCAATGCGGTGCTTGTCACTGCGATCCGGGCCGCATAGGTGACGACTCTCTGATGTCTGCACCATAGCGGACCGTATCCGTGATAAGCAACACCCTTCCCGGCCAGCGGTGGTCGGATCAGCGGCATCACGCGTTCTATCCCTATGCCCATGAGTATCCTCCCGACCCCTGACAAGGAGCTGGGAACGGGATGAGCACAGACGAAGATCACGTTGGGGCCCGTTGCGCGTAGAGTGGGCCGCGTGAGCGAAGAACGCCTAGTGTGGGTCGACTGCGAAATGACCGGCCTCGACCCGGAGACCGAAGCCCTCATCGAGATCGCCGTACTGGTCACCGAGCCCGACCTGACTCCCCTGGACGAGGGCTTGGACCTCGTGATCGCCTGCGACGGAATAGAACTCGACAATATGGGCGCATTCGTGGCCGACATGCACGCCAAGTCGGGCCTGACCGACGAGGTTCGCGCCTCCACGATCTCCTTGGAAGAGGCCGAGAACGCGGTCCTGGAGTACATCAAGCAGTTCGTGCCCGAGGCTCGCACGGCCCCGTTGTGCGGCAACTCGATCGCCACCGACCGGACGTTCATCGCCAAGTACATGCCCCGCCTGGACGAGCACCTGCACTACCGCATGATCGACGTGTCCTCGATCAAGGAGCTCAGCCGCCGCTGGTACCCGCGGGTCTACTACAACCAGCCGGCCAAGGGCCTCGCCCACCGCGCGTTGGCGGACATCAACGAGAGCATCAAAGAGCTCGAGTACTACCGGCGCACCGTCTTCGTGCCGCTCCCCGGTCCGTCGACCGAGGAGGCGAGGTCGGCGGCCGCCGACCTGAGCATCGTTGAGACCCCGAACACCGAACCCGGTTGACAGATCGGGCCGGGTTCTGGCTATGATTGTTCGCGGCTACAGGGATTCCTTGTAAGCCGAACTTGGTGGGCGTAGTTCAGCTGGTAGAACGCCTGGTTGTGGTCTAGGAGGTCGCGGGTTCAAGTCCCGTCGTTCACCCCAAGGCAAAAGGCCCCGCGGTTTCCGCGGGGCTTTTTCGTGCGCTCGGGCCGGGTTCCAGGAGCCGTGCCGCACGGAGCGTCCCGGGCGCAGGACGTCCCGTCGTTCATCCCGTTCGTACTGAGCCCCGCGGAAACCGCGGGGCTCGTGCCAGTCAGCGGCGCCTGCGGCGGCTTTCCCGACGCTTCTTTTCCAGCGCCGGGCGAATGATCGCGCGCTCCGCCACCGTCAGCGCCCCCGCCACCACCAGCAGCGGGACCATGACCCACATCGGCCAGAAGTAGACCCATCCGATGGTGGCCAGCAGGATCGCCCAGACTCCCAGATTGATCCCGATCGGAATCGAGATCCCGACCCACACCCACTTCACCCAGTCCGGAGTCCGCAGCGGCTCAAGCGGTTCCGCCTCGAGAATCGCCTGATACGCGGGCAGGTCCCCCAGCACGTCCTCGACGTCGCCGGCGGTCTTCGCCTCCAGGATCCTGCCGACCCGCTTCTCGTATTCCTCGAGCGTCAGGTAGCCGCGGTCGACGGAGGTCCGCAGCAGTTCGGACAGCGCCGTACGTTCGACATCGCCGATCCGCATGTGGCGGTCGCCGTTGGGTATCAGGGCGGACATGGAACTCCTCATAGGGGGTTGGGGATCGGAATCAATCACGGGTGAAGCGGTCGCACAGCCACCAGGCGATCGTGATCGCCCCCAGCACGCTCATGGGGTACGCCGGCCAGAAGTTGTCCCACTCCGGGTCACCCGAGCTGAGATTCGAGACGATCCACGCGGTGGTCGCGATGGTCCCGACCCAGATGAGCCAGTGCAGCGACGGCGGGACGAAATGCCCCTTCCGCCGCTGCTTCCGTTCCGGCTTCGATTGCGGTTTTGATTGCGGCTCAGACGAATCGCTCGCGCCCCGGGGACGCGCGGGCTCGATCGTCCCGGAGTCGGGACGGCTGAGGGGCAGGTCGTCGAAGATCAGGTCGAGTTCCGCGTGGGTCTTCGCCTCATAGACCTGATGCGATCGGGTGTCGAATTCGGACAGATCGAGGCGGCCTTCGTCCAAGGCGCGCTGGAGGAGGGCTACCGCTTCGTCTCGATCGGCGTTCGAGATCCGAAACCGTCCCAGGTCTTCGGTCACGCGATAAGTATGTCATCACTGGACACTTGCGGCGAGCACCACTCAGGTTCCGATGCCGGTCAACGGCCCTCTCAGCGGTCCCGATTCCGGCCGCTGGTCAGCCATTGGGCCAGGAAGATCGCCAACATGATGCCGATCGGCCAGGCGGGCCAGAAGTTCTGGACCTCGCCCGAGGATACCGAGGAGATCAGCCAGATCGCGGTCGTGGGAACCGCCACCCAGATCAGGGTCTGCACTGAAGCGGGCAGGCCGCGGCGGCCGTGGACGCGGCCCTGCACGGCCGCCTCGCGCTCGGCGCGCTCCTCGGGGGTCAGTTCGATCGTATTGACCGCCTGGTCCGCGGCGCGGTCCTGCGGGAGGTCCTCGAAGATCAGGTCCAGCTCGGCATTGGTCTTCGCCTCAAGGGCGGACTTGGTGCGCTCGTCGAATTCGCCCAAGTCAATGCGGCCCTCGTCGAGCGCATGCTGCAAACGCTCCATCGCCTGGTCGCGATCGGCGTTCGAGATTCGAAGCTTGCCTTGATCTTCCGTCACACCGGCAATTATGGCACCGGAGGATTACTCGGCACGAGCCGCGCTGGCGGCCAGTTCACCCAGGTGTTCGACGCCGCCGTCCGGCGCCGTCAGCACCCAGATGCCGTCCTCGCACAGCGCGATGGTGTGCTCGGTGTGGGCGGCCGCGGAGCCGTCGTCTGTGACGATGGTCCAGCCGTCCTCGAGCTCGGCGGTGTCCGGCGAGCCCAGCGTGATCATGGGCTCGATGGCCAGGGCCATGCCGGTGCGCAGCTTCGGGCCCTCGCCGGGGCGGCCGTAGTTGAGGATGTGCGGGTCCTGGTGCATCTCCGTGCCGATGCCGTGCCCGCCGAAGCCGGTCACGATGCCGAAGGAGGAGTTGTCCTCGATCGAGCGCTCGATCGCGTTCGAGATGCCGCCCAGGCGCTTCGCGGTGGCGGCGGCCCGGATGCCGGCCCACATCGAGGCCTCGCAGGCCTCGCGCAGCGCCGTCAGCTTCGAGTCCACCGAACCGATCTCGATGGTGATGGCGGCGTCGCCGTGCCAGCCGTCGACGATGGCGCCGACGTCCACGGACAAGAGGTCGCCCTCGGCGAGGACCGCGTCCTCGCTGGGGATGGCGTGGACGATCTGCTCGTTCACCGAGGAGCAGATCGACGCCGGGTAGGGCCCGAATCCGATGTCGTAGCCCTTGAAGGAGGGCACGGCACCCGCTGAGCGGATCACGTCATCGGCGATTCGGTCGAGTTCCGCCGTCGACACCCCGGGCCGGGCCGCATCGCGCATGGCCCGATGGACCTCGGCGACGACCAGGCCCGCGGCCCGCATCTTGACGATCTGGGCAGGGGTCTTGTACTGGATCTGCTGGCGACGGCGGAACACGGCGGTTACTTGTCGGCGCCGATGGCGGACAGCGCCCGCGCGGTCACCTCGGCGACCTCACCGATCGCGTCGATCTGGACCAGTTTGTCCCGGGCCCCGTAGTAGCCGATGATCGGGGCGGTCTGCTCGGCGTAGACCTTGAGCCGGTTCTTGATGGTCTCCGGCTGGTCGTCGGAACGCTGGTACAGGTCGTCCGATTCGGGGTCCTCGGGCGGGTCGAATTCGAGGTGGTAGACCTTGCCGGTCGACTTGGAGACGCGGCGTCCGGACAGCCGACGCACCACCTCGTCGTCATCCACGGTCAGTTCCAGGGCCACGTCCAGGCTCACGCCGGCCGCGAGGAGCAGTCCGTCGAGCACCTCGGCCTGCTCGGTGTTGCGGGGGTAGCCGTCGAGCAGGAACCCGTCCAGCGCGTCGTCCTGTTCCAGGCGGTCGGCGACCATCCGGTTGGTGACCTCGTCGGGCACCAGGTCCCCGGCGTCCATGTAGCGCTTGGCCTCCAGGCCGAGCGAGGTACCGCCGGAGACGTTGGCGCGGAAGATGTCACCGGTGGAGATCTTGGGGACGCCGAGTCGTTCGGCGATGATCTCCGCCTGGGTCCCCTTGCCGGCCCCGGGCGGGCCTACCAGTACCAGTCGCAAATTCCGTTCCTTCCCTTCCCGCTTGACTAGCGCAGGAAGCCCTCGTAGTGGCGCTGCATCAACTGGGACTCGATCTGCTTGACCGACTCCAGGCCGACGCCGACCATGATCAGCACGGAGGTGCCGCCGAACGGGAACTGCGCGAACAACTGCTGGTTTCCGAACGCGATGATGGCCAGATTGGGAAGGATAGCGATTGTGGCCAGGTAAAGCGAGCCTGGGAAGGTCAGGCGTGACAGGACTCGCTGCAAGTAGGTGGCGGTCGGCTTGCCGGGACGCACACCTGGGATGAATCCGCCGGCCTTCTTCATGTTCTCGGCGACGTCGTCCACCTTGAAGGTGATCGAGACGTAGAAGTACGTGAAGAAGATGATCAGCGCGGTGTAGACGAGGATGTACACCCACGAGCCCTGGTCGATCAGGTAGCGGTCGATGAAGTTCGTCCACCACGAGTCGGAGCCGGCGTTCAACTGGAGGAACAGCGTCGGGATGTACAGCAGCGAGGAACCGAAGATGACCGGGATGACGCCGGCCTGGTTGACCTTGAGCGGGATGTACGTGGAGGTCCCGCCGTAGGCCCGGCGGCCCACCATCTTCTTGGCGTACTGCACCGGGATGCGGCGCTGGGACTGCTCGATGAAGATGACCGCGACGAGGATGGCGATGCCGACCGCGACGATCGCGCCGAACATGAACCAGCCCTCGGAGTTCTTCAGGCCCCAGAACTGGCCGGGCATCTGCGCGGCGATCGAGGCGAAGATCAAGAGGCTCATGCCGTTGCCGACGCCGCGCTCGGTGATCTGCTCGCCGAACCACATGATCATCGCGGTACCGGCGACCATGACCGACACGACCACGACGATGGTCATCCAGTACGGGATATTGGCCTCGGAGCCCGACAGGTCAGGGAGGATCTCGTCGGGACACGTCGTCTGGAACAGCACACCCGAACGGGCCAACGCGATATAGCTGGCGGCCTGGAGCAGCGCCAGACCCAGGGTCAGATACCTGGTGTACTGGGTGATCTTGACCTGGCCCGGCTGGCCCTCCTTGCGCAACTGCTCGAGTCGCGGGATCACAACAGTCAAGAGCTGCATGATGATCGAGGAGGTGATGTACGGCATCACGCCGAGTGCGAACACCGAGAGCTGAAGGAGCGCTCCCCCGGTGAACATGTTCAACAGTCCAAAGGCGCCGGCGTCGTCGTCCGGGGCGATGTCCAGGCAGGTCTGCACAGCGGCGTAGTCGACGCCGGGGCTCGGCATCTGCGCACCAAGACGATACAGTCCGATGATCATCAAGGTGAACAGGATCTTCTTGCGCAGATCGGGAGTCCGAAACGCGCTTATGAAGGCGGAGAGCAAAGCAGTTCCTCCTGAACAAGACCCCTGGGGGGGTCCACCGGCAGGTCCGTTCGGATTACGGTGCCCGCCATGGTAACCAGTGGGCGTGTATATGTTCCGAGCGAGGTGTCACACGCCGAGGAAGACGGTGGTCCTCGCTACGGGAGCCTAGCAGGCGTCCACAGGCGCAGATATTCGGCATTCGCCATGACGAAACGGGCCGGAGTTCCCTCCGACCCGCTTCGCAGATCATTTGTGCGGCCGAAGCCCAGGGCGATTATTCGCCGAGGGGCTCGCCGGTCTTCTTGTCCACCACGGTGGTCGAACCGCCGGCGGCGGTGACCTTCGTGGTCGCCGACGCGGAGAAGGCGTGCGCCTTCAGGTCGAACTTGACGCCGTCGACTTCACCGGAGCCGAGGACCTTGATGAGCTCCTTCTTGTTGAGGACGCCCACCTCGATCAGCTGCTCGGGGCCGACCTCGCCGCCCTCGGGGAAGAGCTCCACGAGACGGTCGAGGTTCACCACCTGGAAGACGACCTTGTTGTGCGGCTTGAAGCCCTTGAGCTTCGGCAGCCGGATCTGGAGCGGCATCTGGCCACCCTCGAACCCGGCCGGCACGGTCTTGCGGGCCTTGGTGCCCTTGGTGCCTCGCCCAGCGGTCTTGCCCTTGGAGCCTTCACCGCGACCGACGCGGGTCTTGGCCTTCTTGGCGCCGGGGGCGGGCTGCAGGTCATGGATGCGAATCGTCATGACTACTCGACCTCCTCGACTTCGACCAGGTGGCGGACGCTGTGGACCATGCCGCGGTACTGCGGCAGGTCGTCCTTGAATACCGTCTGGCGGATTTTGCGCAGACCGAGGGTCTGCATGGTGGCCCGGTGCTTCGGCTTGGTGCCGATGACGGAGCGGACCTGGGTGATCTTCAAACGTGCCATGCTGTTCTCGATCCCCCTAAGCCTGCGCGGCCTGGGCGGCCTCGGCGCGGGCGCGCAGCAGACCCTTGGGAGCAATGTCCTCCAGGGCCATGCCGCGGCGGGCCGCGACGGCCTCCGGGCTTTCGAGCTGCTTGAGCGCGTGCACCGTCGCGTGGACGATGTTGATCGCGTTCGAGGAGCCGAGCGACTTCGACAGGACATCGTGAATGCCGGCGCACTCGAGGACGGCGCGGACCGGTCCACCTGCGATGACACCGGTACCGGCCGAGGCGGGCTTCAGCATGACGACGCCGGCGGCGTCCTCACCGAGCACCTCGTGCGGGATGGTGCCGCCGATGCGCGGGACCTCGAAGAAGGCCTTCTTGGCCTCTTCGACGCCCTTGGCGATCGCCGCGGGGACTTCCTTGGCCTTGCCGTAGCCGACACCGACGTTGCCCGCACCGTCGCCGACGACGACGAGTGCGGTGAACGCGAAGCGACGACCGCCCTTGACGACCTTGGCGACACGGTTGATCGTGACGACGCGCTCGATGTGCGGGGACTTCTCGGCGCGGTCGCGTCCGCGACCGCCGTCCCGGCCCCCGCGGCCGCCGCGACCGCCACGTCCGCCGCGGTCACCGCCAGCCTGCTGCTGTGTTTGTTCAGCCACTTGACTGAATCCCTTCGTTCGCTAAACGCCGGTCCGGTTCGGGACCGACTCGCTGTGGTTGTCCGGGTTCGAGACCCGGAGAATGCCGCGCCGAAGCGCAACCTCTCGATTATGCCTGGTCAGGGGTTATGCGACGAACGGCGGGGTCGGGATGAGGCAGGCGACACAGCGCACGGCGGGGCATCGGAGGCCGACGCACGCGCGATTTACTCGGTGAAGTCGAACTCGCCGTCTCGGGCTCCGGCGAGGAAGGCATCCCATTCGGCGCGGGTGTAGACGATGACCGACCCCTCGGGGTGGTGCGAGTGACGGACGGCGACCCGGCCGGAATTGTCGGCCAGCGCCCCGGCCTCGACACAGCTGCCGCCGTTGCTGTCGCTGCGCGAACTGATCTTCCAGCGAATCCCGGCAAGCTCCGGGGCCGAAAGCTCCTGGACAGTACCGGTGATCTTCACTTGGTCTCCTTCAATACGGACTTGATAAGCGCCGCCGATCTCTTCTGGTCGAGCGCAGCCTTATTCACATCGTGCCACGCATCCTCGAACCGATCCACATCAGGTGATTCGACATAGAGCGCCCCTCCGAGCGACTCGACATAGGCGACATCCGTGAACTGCTCTGGCATCACGAACAGCAAGAAGCTGCCCAGATGGCCGCTGTGCGGTCCGTGGGCTGTGGGCAGGACCCGGATCTCGATGGTCTCCAGCTCTCCAAGGTCCAGCAGATGCCTGAGCTGTTCACTCATCACCTTGACTCCGCCGATCGGCCTGTGCAACACCGGCTCTTCGATCACCATCGTGTACCGAAGTGCTTCATCGCCGGCGAGGATCGCCTGTCGCCCGAGCCGAAGGTCCACCCATCGCTGGATCTGCGCTTCCTCCGCATCCGCTTCGGCTTTGCGAATCAAGGTCTCCGCGTAGGCACGGGTCTGCGCCAGACCGTGAATCACCATGTTCTGGTACACGCAAAGCTCATCGGTACGCGACTCCAGCCAGGGCAGGTCTACGAAGTCCTTAGCGACTTCCTTCTTATAGGGATCCCACCAGCCTTTGCGCCAGACATCTTCACACAGTTCGAGCAGAGTCTCGCGGGTCTTCTCGTCCTCGACCCCGTAGTAAGTAAGGAGCGCGTACACGTCGGCCCGCCGGATCGGATAGTCGCCGGTCTCGTAGCGCCCCACGACTGAGCGGTCCCGTTGCAGGAACTCGGCCACTTCCACGGGCGAGATGTCGGCGGCTTCACGGAGAGCGCGCAAGCGCTCGCCGAGCCACCGGGATCGAAGGCTGCTACCGGGTCCTTTGGGTCGTCCGCGTCCTGCCATCGCCCTACCTCCATCGCTCGTTCGAGTCTCAGCGTTGCATATTTTTGGACGAAATGCGTTTTGAAGCTTGCGCTGTGATTAGGTTTGTGTCAATCTACCACTGGGCGTGGTTTTGGTCACGGAGGTTATACGCGAGTGTCCGAGCCCCAGCCCGAAACAGGAGCCGGCCGGGGCGGTCAGAAGGTTGGTAGCCAGATCCGCCCCGGCCTCGAACATCGGAGGCAGAACATGTCTACGCCCGACAAGGCCATTGTCGCCCACCCGACCGACAAGTCCAAGCACGATTCCGGCGGCGTCCCGCAGTCGTTCACCATCCGTTGCGCCGAGTGCGCCGACGACCTCGGATCCCACCTGCCGCACTGCCCCGGCGTCATCGCCGCCGGCTACGACACCATCGAGGTCGGCGCCTTCTCCAGCACGGTCTATCCCAAGGCCGGGGGCAACTTCTGCACGCACGACAACGCCCTCGGCGCCCTGCGCTTCTACCTGATGTTCGGCCCGGTCGAACTCCACCTCGCCGACGGCAGCGTCTTCACGATGGAGGATCTGTCCATCGGCTCGTTCGAATCCGACTGACCTGCCGCGCTCGAGCACTGACCGGGCGGCCGTGAATCAGCGACAGTGGAGGTCCGGCCGGCCCGGGGCCCGGTCGGCTGGCGGTCCGGGTGCATAGAGGTTGCGCTTCAGACGAGTCAGCGACAGTGGCGGTCTGCCCAGGCCGGCTGTGGTCGGCTGGCGGTCGGGGTGCGTGTGGGTTGGGCTTCAATCGAATCAGCGATGGAGAGGTGCGGAGGGTGGCTGGCATTCGTTGCCGGGGCGGGGCCTGTTGGTGGGGCCAGTTGGTGAGCCCGGCCCGGCCTCGGCCGTAGGGATGGCAGGGGCAGTAATGCCGCCTTCGGGCACGACGGAGGGCCCGATCCCGCTGGTCCCGTTGCCGGGTGGGGTCGGGCTGCGGTCCTTTGCGGGTCCGCTTCCCCCGCCGCCGTTGCTGCCTGGCGGCGGGGCACGGTAACCGGTCGGGCGGTGGGGTGGCCGTGGCCGGTTCGGCTTCGGCGGTGGAGGGTTGGCGGAAGCGTTCCCTTGCCCTGGCTTTGGCCCGTTTGAGGTCGATGCCGATCCGGTGGAGCGCATAGGCGTCGAGGACATCCTTCAAGTCACGGTCTGGGACTTGTGCGTGTTCTTCGGGGTAGAGGCCGGTGGGGAAAGCATCATCAGGCCCGTTCCTGAAGTCTTCATCGAGGTCGATGTTGCTGCGGTGGTCTTCGCAGCCGTGCCCGCAGCCCTGGCCGCCCGAGTATTCGTGCATGTCCTCAGGGGTGGCCTCGTGGCCGTGGTGGTGGACGATCAACGCACTACCGGGGCCGGTCTTGGTGACCGTCCAGCCGGGGGTGTGGACACATGAGAATAAACAACATATCCTCGAACGTAGGAGGCAATCGTATGACCCCCAGAACCAAGGCCAGGCGATACAGCGTCGCAAGCGACCTCAGCATCAAGTACAAGCACCTCATCTGGACCCCTCAGCAGCTTGCCGAGGCCGAGCCGGACTCGGTGACAGCGATCTACGTCCGCCGCTCCCCGAGGCCGGGTGAGGATGACACGCTCTCCCTGGAGAACCAGATCACGAACGCCCTCAAGGAGTGCGAGGCCCGCAGCTGGGTCAATGTGGCACTGTTCCTTGACCAGTCGGTCAGTGCCTCGAACCCGCGCAAGCCGCGCCCTGAATACACCCGCATGATCGAAGCCCTCAAGTCCGGTGTGCTCGCGCGGGCGATCTGCCGTGACAACGAACGGCTCTACCGGCTCCCGCTGGAACTCGAAGACCTCATCAGCCTGCTCGATTCCAAGGACTTCCCCGTCTACCTCACCCATGACGCACACTTCGACCTGAGCACGCCGGGAGGGCGGCTCAACGCCCGCATCCGTGTCGACATCAACCGGTCGATGGTCGAGGAGATGGCGAAGAAACGGAACCTGACCGAGCTGGAGCGCGTCCGCCAGGGGATGCCCTCGACCGGCCGGGCAAAGTTCGGCTACACCAAGACCGAGGACAAGACCTCGTACACCATCGTCCCCGAGCAGGCAGCGGCGATCCGCGACGGCTACAACTACGTGCTCGCGTTGGGCGGGACCCTCGCGGAGGTCTCGCGCCGCTGGAACAAAGCGGGGTTCACGAACACGGCGGGCAACGCCTTCGACTGGGACACGGTCAAAGCCGCACTCCTGGCCCCCGAGCTGTGCGCGATGCGCGCCTACCAGCGCACCACCTACCTGTACGACTCCGCGCCCGAACCGGTCGCGCCCTGGCTCGCGGAGCTGACTCCCGGCAACTGGGAGCCGATCGTCACCCGCCAGGAGTGGGAAGCGATGAAAGCGGTCCTGACGCGGACGCTGTCGGAGAAAGGCAACCACAAGCGCTACATGGGATCGGGCATCTACCAGTGCGGGCCGGTCGATGAGTGCCTGCCGCTGCGCTCGCACTGGGCGAGCGGGTACCTGTACTACGTGTGCCGCCGCGAGTGCTGCGGCAAGCAGCACACCTCCGTGCGCGCGGACCGGATCGACGAGTACGTGACCGGCCTGTTGATGGGCTACCTCCAGTCCCCGGAGCAGTACGAGGCGTTCATGGCGACCGGCAAAGACGACGCCGAGTCCGCACGAGCACAGGCCGCGGCGAAGGAGGCCAAGCGCTCCGAGATCGAAGCGACGCAGGAGGAGATGGCGGAGATGTACTTCGCCGGGCAAATCTCCAAGAAGGCGTTCCTGGCCGGTGAAGCCCGAGCCAAGCGGGAGCTAGAGGCTCTGGGCGAGACCGAAGCCGTCGCCGAGGCCCCGGCCAGACTGACCGAGGTCCCCTGGGACCAGGTCTACCGCGAATGGGAAGACCTGGACATCGAAGCGCAGCAGAACATCCTCTCTCAGGTGTTCCCGGAGATCATCGTCTTCCCGACCGGGAAGACCTCGAAGAAGCCACCCATCGAGGAATACGTACACGTCTATGACTACCGGGGCCGGTTGCTGCCGCTGGCGGAAGACGAGGAGACGCAGGCGACGCGACTGGCGCAGCGGGCCATGGCTGCCAAACACGATCAGGAACTGGTCGCAGCGATGCGGCAGTGGGCCTGACTGAATAGACGCAGTGGGGAACTCCCGACCTTGACAAATCGGGTCTCGTAACCCCCGACGTTACCCAAAGTTTGTCGGTCATACGACAACCGCCCAACGCTCTCCAGCCGAGTCCGCAGCGAGTGGGTTAGTCGGCTCGGGCTCTATGCATCCGGATGCTTGTGGTGAATGTTCGGCAGCCGTATCGACATCAGGAGGAGCCCGACGAACCCCCAGCATTGCACCAGTGCACCGGCGACCGCCAGCGCGGTGGGCCAGAATCCTTTGCCGATTGACACTGCGGCCATCACCATCAGCACGATGAGCACGAAGGACTCCGACAACCACCAGCCGATCAAGTTGTCACCGACCTTGAACAGCTTGCGGAGCAGCACATTGAGCCCGCCGAAAGCAACCGCGCAGCCGAATCCGATCCAACTCAAATGCAAAAAACCAGTCCAGAACGGGAGCCCAGGCCTCACCAGCCAGTCTCCCGTAAAGGATGCTCCACGGGCCCACTCCACACCGCCAAGGTCAGCGAAGACTGTGTACCCGAGCCCGATCACGGCGACGACCAAGCTCCACACCGCCACGATGACGCCGTGCTTCGCAACTTTCAGTGTCGCTAGGTGATGGTCGGTGTCTTCACCCACTGCTGCCGCCTAAGGATTCGGGATCGACAAGAGGGGGCCCCGCGCTGCTTGTCTTGGGCCGCAACATCATACCGCAAACTGGAGGTCAACTGCTGACCACGGGCGAACCGCTGCCCTACTAAGCCCGCGCTAGGTAGCAGATGATGCCAAAGCAAACGGTGTTGCGACCCTTCGGAACGGCGTCCCGGGATCAGATATCGAACAGCGAATCCTGGACCGAGACCTCAGCCTTGGGAGCCTTCTTCGCGGACTTCTTGGCAGCCTTGCTCTTCAGGTGGAGCCCCTGCTCGACTTCAAGGGCGTAACGCCGCTGGTTCTCCTCGAGCAACCGGGTGTGACTCGACAATGGCGGCGGGGATCTGCGCGGCCAGTTCGTTCGCCCACTGCATCGATTGGTCCCGGTCGCCGATCCGGGTGAAGATCCTGACCTTTTTGTAGCCCTGGAACGCCTGGGCCATGTAGGGTTTCCAGCCAGTGACGCTTTGGACGCCAACAGCGTGGAGGCCGTAAGTGAGGGCGGTGATGGTGTCCCACTCGCCCAGGCAGATGCAGATTTCGTCTGCCGGTGCGAGCAGGTCACGGGTGTTGTAGAGGCGCACCCCGTGACCGGGTAGTGAGCTGATCTTGTCGTGGTGCTCGTGTGCACAGTCGTCAGCGATACACGCGAAGCGAATCGTGGTGACGTTCGGGCCCGAGTAGCCGTGCCGCAGGTATGGGACGGCCAACATACCTTGGAACCGCTCGTGGCTTGTCGATGGCTCACCGACGTATCCGAGGCCGAGGCGCCGGATCAAGGCCGGGTCGGTGATGCCCCGGCGGTTCGCCACATAGTCGAAGGCCGGTGAGTCGGCCATCTGCTTCGCGTAGCTCCCGGCTGATTCCAACAGCGTCCTCTCAGATGTGGTGGTCACCTGGGCCTCCGGGCGACGATGACGTCTTCGTGGACGCACAGATGCGCAGGAAAACCCATCCGGGCGAGGCGGCGGGCGTGGTGAAGCCCGAAGAAGGAGTGATGGGGACGCAGGACCCCGTCGTTCCAGGAGGCCAGGAGTGCGACGTGGCGGGCGTGGAGGTCGAACCCGCAGACGGCAGCGGTGGCGGCGAGCTCGCCGGGCAGGTCGATCAGGAGTCCGGCAGCACGGTAGGGCCGGCCGGTGAGGACCAGGAACCCTCCTGGCCGAAGTACCTCGTGGCAGGCGAGGAGGACTTCAGCGAGACCGGCCGCGAAGCGGTCGGGGCCGGTGAGGGCGAGCTGGCCGGGATGGGGCCGGTGGATGAAGGGGTGCTCACTGGTCGCGGCGAGGCGGCCGGGCCCGGTGTAGGTGCGGACGCGGGCGTGCCCGTAGAGCCCGTACGGCGGTGAGGCCAAGATGAGGGCGACGTCGCCGACCGCTCCGAGCGGAAGAAGGTCGGGCAGGTCGCGTGCATCGCCGCACCGCACTGAGCCGGTTCCGGCCGCGCCCTGGGCGGTGGCGAGGTCGATGTTGTCGACGGCCATGTCGACCCAGGGCGGCTCGCAGTCGACACCGATGGCGTCCCGTCCCAGATGCATCGCCTCGACCACGCTCGTGCCGATCCCGCACATCGGATCGACTACGAGGTCGCCGCGCCGTGAATAAGCGGCGATGGCGTGGGCGGCGAGCGCTGGCGGCATCTTCGCGGGGTGTTCGGTGGAGGCTTTCGTGTAGCGGCCTGCGCGCTGGGTCCGCTGGTGCTGTTGGCCACTCGCCCAGATCGATGCGAGCTGACGCGGGGCGTTCATCGCTCACCTCCGGCGAAGTCGGTGCGGCAGAACAGCGCCACGTCCCGGTGGACGCGGGTCAGCGCCTCGGGCAGGGCGAACTCCTCGTCCAGCTCCTCGGCCTCGGCGGCGGCGTGTTCGTAGACCTCGGTGGCCGCGCAGACGATGTGCGCCTGGAAGACCAGGTCGTTGGTGGCCACAGGCGGTAGGTCTGCCGGGCCGGCGGCGTCGATGAGGGCCAGTCGGCCCGCGGGCTGAAGGGTGGCGACCGCTCCGGCCCAAATGTCCGGCAGCGCGGTCAATCGGGCCGGGGCGATGGTCAGGCGAGAGCGGCCTGCGAAGCGCGCGAGCGTATCGGCCAGGGCTGCCCGGGGCGAGTACAGCATGGTCAGGCGCGAACGGTCGGCCACCGGGAGGGCGGGGAGCTCGGCGAGGACGGCGCCCGCGTCCCGGCGTGAGGTCGCGATCGCGGTGACCCGGCGGCCGGTGGCCACGAGATCGGACGGATCGATGTCGGCGTCGATGACAGTGACGCTCTCGCCTGGCGCGGCCAGGCGGGCGGCGACCTGGGTGGTGATTTCGGCGGTGGTGGCGGGGCCGGGCCAGACGTTCAAGGGGACGTCGATGTGTCCGGGTCGGTGGTTCGGTGGTGTCGTCATGGCGGTGGCGCAGGGGCCGTTTGCTTCCAGTCATAGAAGAACCGCATCTTGTGACCGGCCTCTGACCTGCACTGTGACCGGTTGTGCCCGCGTGTGATCGGTTGTGAATGGACAGTCAGGGCGGGTCGGAGCTATACTCCCGCGCTGGTAATCCGGCAGCGGTGAACGCTGGTTGGTACAGCCGATTTCGGGCATGAAAAAAGCCGGGTTCGCGTGCGGGCAGGTGGCCCGAGCATCTGCTCGGGCCACCTGGGGCCGGTTGGTTCAGTCCTGGCTGCCGTCGTCGTGGTCTCCTCGACGGGGTGGCCGGTCGGCGATTTCGGTCAGTTCGGGGGTCCAGATCGAGCACTGGTCTCGCTCGCACGAGTGCTCGGCGTGGAAGTCGGACTGGCAGGCCGACGCGGGCACGCCGGGCAGTGCTTCGACCTGTGCGTACAGGCGGGCTTCGTGCAGGTGGTGGTCGATCGCGGCGAGGTCTTGCTCGTAGTGCACCGCTTTCGGGTTCGCTTCGATGGCGTCGGCGACCCATCGACGGTGGGCTTCGAGTTGGCGGATTGCTTCGTCGTACAGCTCGGCGCGGTTTTCTGCCTGGAACTCGACAGCCCAGTCCTCGGCGTCGAAGTTGAGGTGCTTGTAGACGTAGGTGACCTGGCCGTTCTCCCCGATCGTGATGCGGTAGTAGTGCTCCAGGTCGCCGTGGAACCCGTCGGTCGGTTCTGCCGGGAGGGAGCCGTCGCTGACCGTGTCGAGGTAGGCGCGGTAGCTGTCGGCAGTCCAGGGTTTGTCGAGTGTCCAGGCCCAGAAGATGAACTCGGCCATGTTCGGGATCTGGTATTCCGGCGAGCCCCAGTGGAGGTAGAGCCGGACGGTTGTGTCGGTGAAGGTGATCTTGGTGATCGAGCGTGAACCCATGATGGGCTCCTTCCTCATCGTGCGGATATTGCGGAGGAATGGCTGCTGGGTTGAGCTATGGCGATGGCTCGGTGTCGGGCTTGTCGGGGTTGCCTCTGTCGAGCCGCCAGACGTTGATCGCCGGAGTTTCGGTGCTCAACGCCGGGTTCCTAGACGGTGAAGTCGACGCGGCCGGGGCACCAGCCGATCGGGCAATCGATCGCCTCGCCCCTGGCGGTAGTGGCGTCCTCGTAATGCCAGTCGAGGTCGTTGCCGACGTCGTCGGGGTCGGGTCGGAACCATGCCGATCCGGCGCAGGCGATCCAGGCTCGCCCGCACGAAGCGCAGGCTGCGTTGATCTGCCAGGCGTCGAACCCTTCGACCTCGGCCAGCGATTCGGTAGTCATGTCGCCTGGGCAGGCCCAGATGCCGTGGAGCATCGTTCGGGTTCCGGCGGCGGTGATGATCTCGGCGAACAGGTACCGGCCCGGACGGATCTCGTATCGACCCAGTACGGCCGCCCTCGAAGGTCGTGCCTGATCGTCCGTTACGGTCGCGGCCGCGAGCGCCAACGGTGTCTCGACGGTGAGCAGGTGGAGGCGGCGCGGGGCGTCGGCGAAGTTGAGGCGGGCCGTGTCGTCCCAGATGGTCTCGGCGCGCGCATCGAACCCGAGTGCGGTCAGATCGTAGGCGAAGCTGCTGGGGCTGCGCCGGTCGAGCACGTGCAATCCCTCGCCCGGCCAGCCGCCGCCCGGATCGAGGTCGCTTTCGTCGATTACCTGGCCGGGCAGCGCCGCGACGATGCATGCGGTCTGTGCCCAGACTTCGGTGAGGGGCTGGTGTCCGGCGAGGTTCAGGGAACAGGCGGCGTAGTCGAGCGTGGCAGTGGCCGCGACACTCAGCCCGTGGTTGTCGGCAGTGACGGCGGGCGGGGCTACCGCAGCGGTGAAGTGGTTGGCGGACATGATGATGACCTTTCGATGCGAAGGGACGAGAAACGGCCCGCAGCGGCGCGGGCCGTCGGGAACGGCGCGGGCCGGTCGAACGGCCGGACCGCGCGCATGGTGGCGAGTCGACGGTTAGGCCGACGACGGCGGCTCGGTTGCCTCGTCGGTCCGGGACAGACGCCAGGCGTTGTGGACGATGACCGGCTCTGTGGGCTGTCGGTAGAACAGCTCGGCGCACGGTTCGTCGGCGCCTTGGACTTCCAGGGCGAGGCTTCCGGTCTTTTGGAGCTGGGGCGAACTGGTGACGGTGAAGGACCACGTCAATGCCGGGTCGGTCGCTTCGTCGCCGGCGGCGAGACCCTGGTAGGCCGCGAGCCGGTCGGGCCAGCGGCATCCGCACCGGCACCCGCAGGCCCGGCCCTGGTCGTCGCGGCCGTGGCAATAGCGGTGTGCCGCTGCGGCACATGAGGTGTCTACGGCGGGACCGAGCAGCGCCTGCTCCCACACTGCGACCGGAACCGGTTGTTCGGCACCGGTGAGCAGGAGGAGCGCGCGGGTGCCCTCATCGGTGATCTCCCGGACGCCCGTGAGGGTGTGTGGGATGGGCTTGGTGCGGGAGCGGCTGGCCTTGCCGATCCATACGGTCCGCTCGGCGGCGCCGGTGGCGGCGATCAGACCGGTGGTGAGGTAGTCGAATACGAGTTCGCAGTGGACTGCGGCGGCGGTGGGCCTGTGGGTGACGCTGGCCCAGTGAATTTCCCTGGCCGCACGGGCGATCATGTCGTAGACGTCGGGGTCTGCGTCCCAGATGCTTTCGGTGGTGAGCCAGTGGAAGGTGGAGTGCTCGGTGGCGGCGGTGGCGTAGTCCATAGCGGCGGACTCCTTTCGGTGCAGCGGAAAATGCCCGCCGGGACACGAGGTCCGGCGGGCGCGGGTGGTCGATCGAGAGCGTCATTGCCCTTGGGCGGGTGGAACAGGGGCGGCCTCCGATGTGGCGGGGGCGGGTCCGGGAGGCAGCGCCAGACGGAAGTGGTGCGCGCTGTCGGCGACGGCTCGTAGGCGTGTGAGGGTGCGATGTCGTTCGAGGACACCGCGGTATGCCCCGGTCATGCGGCTTCGACGTTCGCAGTTCCAGGCCGCGAGCGCCCGTTGGACGGCGTTGATGCGGAAGACCAGGAAGTGCGGATCTCGCCTGGCCCAGTGCGCGGCGACGTACCGCAGCAGCGCCTGCGCGGTTTCCCGAGAGCGATCGGGGAGACGCCAACTCAGATGGCCTCCCTCGGAGTGCTTGCGGTCGGCCAGATGCGCGGGCGAGAAGTAGGTGCTGGTCCGGTCGCGAGCGATCTCGACACCATTGACGATCAGCGGGTTGTCCAGCCCACGGCGGCCTGCGGAACCGTGAGACTCGAACGGGTCGGTACGGCCGAGGGCCATGTGGACCTCGCAGACCTCCAAGCTCGGAGCCTCGTCGGCCCTGAGTTCCGCTACGGCCCAGACGGTGACGCTGCCGCTGATGCGGGGGCCGGACAAGTCGTAGTAGGTGGCCGGGGCCGTCCAGTCATCGACGAAGTCGGCGCGTGTTCGACCGAGCTGCGGAGCGGATCGGCTGGTGATGGTGATGCGTCCCAACGGATGCCTCCAAACTGGAGGAGTGGGACCGCGCCGAAGCGTGGTCCCACTCGGATCAGTCGAATTCGAGGACCGTGCCCGCATCGGGACCGGCCTGACGTGCAGCAGTCGCGTTCGGCTTCGCCGAACCGTCGGCCCGCGCGGCCGTCAGTGCCTCGGCGAGGCGATCGGCCAGCGCGCCGAGGGCTTCGGGTGCGAGCGCGAGCGGGTCGGCGGCGGCCACGGCGATCGTCTTCGACTCGCCGTCGGTGACAGCGAGCGCTGCGGCCTCGTCGGGACGCGTGTACCGGACGGTGTAGCCCAGGCTCGCGGCTTCGCGGAGGAGCCGGTCATGCCAGATCCGGGCCGGGTCGCTTTCCGGTGCCACCTTGGGATCGGAAGTGAAGGTCTCGCTTTCGTCGGTCTGGTCGATCTCGAAGACCGCCTTGGTGCGGAACCGCGTCTTCGGGGTCTCGCCGTCCTCGCTGGTGTCGGCTTCGCCGGACTTGGGCGTGATCGGGTAGACGATCCGCATGACCGCCTTGGATCCCTTGCGGGGAGTGCGACCGCGTTCCTTCCATCCGCGGCCGGTGTCGACATCGCGCAGCTCGATCCCGGCCTGTTCGGCTTGGAGGGCGAGCATCATGTGGTTGCGGAGGCTGTAGGCCGCCAGTTTCGGCGAGCGCAGCGCGACCTCGGTTGCTCTAGCTCCGGCCCCTGGTGCGGCCAGGGCGGCGTCGGCCGCTTCGGCCAGTTCCCGGTCGCGTTCTTTGAACGCGGCCTTCTCCTCTTCGGTGTAGGTCTTGCGTCCCATCTGGGGTTCCTCTCTTCCTTTCTTGTTGGCGTGGTTGGACAGCGCGAGGGCCGACAACCGCAGTTGTCGGCCCTCGGTGTGGTGTTGGTGGATTGGTCAGGCGAGGCGGTAGGCGCGGCCGCCGTGTTCGGCGGAGGCGTCGGCGACGCGGCCTTGGAGGCGCAGCTCGCGCAGGTAGTTGTTGACCGCGTTCGAGTCGGCCTCGCGGTGGTGGGTGTCGTCCTTGCGGACGGCCTCGGCGACCCAGCCGGGCGTCACCACCTCGCCGGACGGAAGCGCGTCAAGGACCGCGTCGATCTGCTCGCGCAGCTCGCCCCGGACCCTGGCGGGTTTCAAGTCGCCCCTGAGGTTGCTCCCGGGGCTGCGGCTGGCCTTCGAACCGCCGTTCGCTGCCCACGGCATCCGCTTGACGGTGCGGACCTCGATCTCGTTCGGCGCGTCGTCGGCCTGGATGCGCCGCTCGACGGCGGCAGCGGCCAGGCCCGGGGCCTTGACTGTCCACTCGCCGCCGTCGACGTTGTTCGGGTCGGACTTGTCGAGCAGGTAGTGCTCGGCCAGCGCCCACAGGGCACGCAGCAGCCGGTTCCGTTCGGTCGCGGTGGTCTTCCCGCAGGTCCGCGCGAAGGACTCGACGGTGAACGTGGCTTTCTCACCGAGCTGGTCGAGCATCGTCGCGGCGAACACGACTTCCGGGTCGACCGGCTCGGGTACGGACACCTCGTCCTCATTCGGGCCGTCGGGCCCAGCGTCGTCGCCGGAGTCGGCTTCGGTGGGCGGCTCGGCCTCGGAGTCGTCGGTGCCCTGGACTTCGACCTCGTCGGTGAGGTCCTCGCCCTGGGCGTCATCGGTGACGGCCTGCACGTCGGGCTCGTCGGTGTTCACGGGACCGGTCTGGTCGTCGATCTCGGACGGTTCCTCGGTCGCCTCGTCCTCGGGTTCGGGCTGCTTTTCGGGCGTGTCCGGGCTGTCGCTGGCGTCGGTGCTGGCCAGGGACCACTGCTCGGTGCGGCCGGACTTGGCCGATGCGGTGCGGTCCTCGGCCTTGAGCGAATCGAGGGCTTCCTTGACCTCGGCGGTTTTCAGACCGGTGGTGGCGGTGATGTTGCGGACGGTCAAGGGTTCTCCTGCCTCGGTGAGGCAGGCCAGGACCTTGTCGCGGTTGTTGTCAGCCATTGGGCTGTCCCTTCTGGATTGATTCTTGATGGATGGAGGCGAGTCGTTCAGGGCTCGCCGATGGAGGTAGCTGGCGGTACTTACGAGAGCGGCGCCGTTGAGACGACGGTCCGCGCACCGCCAGCGGTGAGCAGGAGCCGGTTGCCGGTGGTGAGGGCGAGCGTGACCTCACCGTCGGGGAGGGTCGCCAGGGCTTTCTTGAGCAGCCGCCGGTCGACGGTGCGGCGCAGGCCCCAGAACTCGACCACCTCGGCCAGCTCCAGGCGCTCGCTCCGATTCGCGCGGATGCGGGAGGCGAGCGAGGACTTGGACTGCGCAGCACTGGCCTGGACCGGCTCGTCGAGGTATCCGCCGATCACCGACAGGTCTTCGACGGCGGTGGCGAGGGTCTTGATGCGGCTGGTGACGTCGCCGCGGCGCAGCTCCAGCCACCGCGTGGAAGAACAGGCGACGACGGCGGTGCTCCACTCCCCGCCCATGTCGGCAAAGGGCTTCGCCAGCGCTACGACGGCCTCAGAGGGGATGACGACGTCGAGCACCTTCCGGTCGCTGGCGTCCGTGGCGTGCTCGACGGTTTGGACCGTCGCGGCGTACGTGGCCTTCGCCCACGCCCGGATACCTGAGGCGTCGATGCGCACCCGGACCGCTGCCCAGTCGCCGTAAACAGGTCCTGTCTCGACGACCGCCCCCGCGCGGGCAATGGCGGTGAGCGCCGTGCCGTCGAGCGCACCGCCCGTGATGCGTTCGGCGTCGTCCATCGGCTGTGGCAGGGTAGGGAATCGGTCGAGTGGCACGGCGGCCAAGAGCACCGTGCAACCCGGTGCCATCACGGTGATGGCCTTGCCTGCCACGGTGATTTCGACGGTCTCACCGCCGACAAGGTCGAGCGCGGCCGCGAGGCGGGCAGCGTCGACGGCGGCGTTGCCGCTGCGGTGGAGCGGGCCGCGCTTCACCGTGAGGGAGACCGACAGGGCATGGATGTAGTCGAACCCGGTGAGCGTCAACCGGTCGTCGTCGGCTTCGAGCCGGACCGTACGAAGTTCTGCGGCTTGGGCTTTCATGGGCACCGCCACGAGCGCGTACACCGGGGCCTGGCGGAGTGGCTTCGCTCGAACCTGGACGCGCAGAGTCGGAGCGGGGTCGAGTTCGGGACGCAGTTGACTGCGGGCGAGCGCGCTCAGGTCGTGGCTGTTGTCGGTTGGCATGTTGCTTTCCTCTTTCTTGTGCGTTGGTGGACATGGCGAACCGGCCCCGACAGGACGTCGGAGCCGGAGGTGGGAACGTCGTTGGGATGTCGGCTTCAGTGGTCGGCCGGTCGGCTGGACCAGGCGGCGCGGATGCGTTCGGCAACCGCATCGCTGAACACCCGCCTCCCGTCGTGGACCCGCAGCAACTCGCCGGAATCGATCGGCCCGAGCCCGACGTACTGGCGCAGACGGGTCCGATCGGAAGCGTCGAAGGCTTCGGCGGTGAGGGTGGCGAACGTCGATCCGGTGCCCGCGTGTTCGAACTCGACGACGACGGCCCCGGCCGGTTCCAGCGGGGTGAGTCCGTTGCGGGTCCGGTCGGCGACGGCGCGCCGGAGGAGGTGGCGGGCGAGAACCGCGCCCCACAGGGAACCCAGGGCTCCGGCGGAAGCGTCGAGCAAGCCCGAGGCGTCGGCTTCGGCGTCGTGGGCGATGCGGCGGCAGGTCCAGCAGACCCGGCCGGGCACGATGGTGTCCATGCCGCACAGACGGCACGGCAGTTCACGGTGATCGAGATGGGACATGGCGGTACTCCTTTTCTCGGAAGTCAGATTGCGGAGACGGCGATGGCCGCAGCCAGAAGGCTGCGGCCATCAATGACATGAGTGGTCAGGCGGAGAGCGGGAGCGCGGCGCGCGTGGCGAACAGCTCGGCCTGGAGGGCGTCGCGTTCGGCTTCGAGCGCTGCACAATGGCGTCGCAAAGCGGCGATGTCGGTGGCCGGGTCGAGCGGCGCGGCGGTGGCCCGGCATTCGCGGCAGTGATGCGGCCAGGGGTGCAGGTCGGTCGGGGCGATGATCTGCCGCTGCGGCCACACCTCGAACTGCGGCTGGTCGAAGACGATCTCGACGAGATCGACCAGGGTGCTGTCGATCGTGGCCGGGCAGTAGTACGGCGCGAGCGTGTTGACCGCCAGGGCTCCGGGGGCCGGCAGCCACAACCAGGGCCTGGCCGCGACCTTCTGGCCCGGCTCCAGCGATGTGGGGAAAGACGGGTGGTTCATGGACGGTGTTCCTCTCAATGTTGGTGGCATGGTGTTGCCCGGATTCGGAGTACTTGGGGACCCGCCTCGGCCCGATGGTCTCGGTAGCCTGAAGCGATGCACCCCTGGACTGCGGCCCTGCTCGGATTGGTCGCCGCGCTCCCGTTCATCGCCGCCGCCTGGAGGACGACGCCAAGGCGGTTGCCTCGGCCCTCGTTTCGCAGCCGCAGCGGACGATTGATGTGGACGGTGGCAGCGGCAGTAGCGGCGGCGGGGCTCGCCGGATGGATAGGTGTGTCGGCAGCGGCGGGGCCGTACCAGCTCGGGGCCCTGATGGTCTTCGCTGCGGCGGTTCCCGGTATCGCCTTGTGCGACGCGGTGACCCGACGCATTCCGTTCCCGATCGCCTGGACGCTCGGGACGGTCTTCGCGGCGGCAGCCGTCCTCGGCTTCCTCGCGGACCGCGATCCGGGACCAGCGAAGTTGGCGCTCGTCGGCGCGGGAATCGCGCTGCTGGCGTTGGGCTCCGTGGCGTTCTTCTCCGGGGGCGGGATCGCACGAGGAGACATCGCCATTGGAACGGTCTACGCGCTGCCGCTGGGGATGCTGGAGGTCCGCGCGGTCGCCTGGTGGCTGCTGCTGAGCCTCCTGCTGGCCGTACCGGTGGCCGCCGTCCGACTTCGGCAACGCGGCAAGAGCCACCGGATGCCCTTGGGGCCGTTCCTCATGGCCGGTTGGGCGCTCACTCTGCTGGTGGTATGACCGCGATCAGGCGTTCGCCGATCCGATCGAAAGAGCGGCGTCTCGTCTAGGACTTGCGGTGGGGGCGTTCACGCTGTTCTGCGGCGACGATGACGGCGAACGGGTCGCGCGGGGCGTCGAGTTCGCATTCGAGGCAGTCGCAGCCGTTGCAGTGGAGGTCGTCCGGGTAAACCCATTGCGGGGAATTCCATGGACCAGGGATGGGGAGGTTCACCAGGACTGCATGCGGGTTGGGGCCTGGGGTGAAGCCGGCGACGACGGCTTCGACGAACCGAGGGGAGATGAAGTCGGTGCAGCGGCCTTTGCCGGTCGGGATGGTGATGGCAGGGCGGAGGCGGACGGTCTGACCGATGGCGAGGTGTGCGATGTGCATGTCGATGACTCCGATGTAGTCGATGGAGGGCATGACGGAATCCCCGAACCGGACGGCTCAGGGTGCGGTGGTGGAGGTGGGGCGCAGCGCGAGAAAGGCGCTGACCAGCCGCAGATTTGCGGACGAGACGGAGCGGCAGGGCCGCCAGATGGCCGTGAACGCGGGTCCGACCGGTTTCCCAGTGGGAGGGTTCGCGTCCGGTACGGCTACCGACTGGCGGAGCGAGCTCCGGAAAGGTAAAGCGTCAAACGTGATGTGAAGCTTCGACGATAGCGGTCTGCCAGCGCAAATGCACGATCACAAGCGTTCACAACCGGTCACAGGCGATCACAGACCCGGTGGTTTCGGATTCAAGAGGGCGAAACTCGCTGCTCTATCTGGCAGACCCGAGAGCGCCTACTGCCGTGCGGTCGCGGCCCTGCTCAATCGAGCACCTCGACGAACTTGATCCGGCCCCGGACGACATCGAGAATGATCATGCCCTCGCGTCCGTCTTCACGGTCGAGCAGGATGTTCCGGTGCCCTTCACCGTATGGTCCGTTCGGCGGCTCGTCGGTGTAGAAGCTGTGGCACGTGGGCCCATCGCACTCGCAGTTCCCGTAGACCCGAAGATCAGCGGCCACGATCGCAAGATCGGTCTCGCCTGCTTCGCGCAGGTGTCGTTGCAGCGCTACCGAGAGCACGGGCAGGATGTCAGCGACCCGAGGATGGTCGTCGTCGAAGGGTGCGTTCACCATCGAAGAATATCGGCGCTCCTCGCGCAAGGCATGACCGAAGCCAACTCGCGGGTCGGACTCACTGAACGGGCCCGCGCTGAGCGGGGACGCCGCCCGAACCGGTCTGTGAGAAGGAGTAAGGGGGCAGCGCCAGCAGTCTCCTGAAGAGGCGTCAGCAACACGCCCGCGACGAAAGCAGCCGGGTAATGACCAGCATCGGTGGCAGCAGTGAGGGTCGCGGGGCAAGACCGCGGTGAATGTCGTCGGTGTGTTCTGGGGATATGGATTCGGGTTTGCTGCTGGGGCCGGATACGGGGCGTGAGCTGCGGATTGAGGCTGTGATCGGGGCCGTGTTGTCATGGGAGGGGCGAGAGGGTCGGTCACAGGGCCCGGTTGTAGGAGGCGGGTACGAGCCCGGCGAGATCGATCCATAATGCACTCATTGAGTTTGAGGGAAGGCGTCAATTGCTTTCGAACCGATGGCATGGCCGGGCATGTTGCACGCTCGTCGGTCAGGTCTGCTCGGCGCGGTGGGCGATTTCGGCGAGGCTCAGGCGGCGCCCGGAACCGATCAATCTCCAGTGCTGTCCTGCGGGGTGGCGTGCGGCCTGGGCGGTGATGGCGGTGGCGACCGGGAATTCGAGGGGTTCGCGGCGGGCGGTGGTGTGGAAGTTGCTTTCGCGGGCCGCACTGGGGAGGGTGAACAGGAGGGTACGTGAGCGACCACCGTCGAGGGGCCGGTAGCGCATGTAGCGGCGGAGCTTCGCGGCGAGCTGGGTGTGGGTCTCGGTGCCCTGGTCGTGTTCGTGCCAGGCGCGTAGCTGGGGGCCGGTGCGCCACTTGACGACCCATCCGGCGTCGGGGTGGAGCTGCCCCGAACATGCGGCGGCGGCCTCGGTCTCACAGAGCCATTGCACGACCGTGAAGGCGCCGTTCGCTTGGGCGTCGGCGTGGAGGCGGCAGGCGATGCCGTTGGCCGTCTCCAGGTGGATTCGGGTGCGGGAGACGGCGAGTTTCTGGACGTGCCAGGCGCACCACTGCTTCGTCGGGGGTTTGGCGGCGTTGCGGTGGGCCCAGATCGCGTGGCCCCATTCGCCGAGGGTGTAGCGGTAGGCGGAGCGGTTGGTGGGCCGAAATCGGGCGAGGACGCCGAGGCGGTTGAGGGTGAGGATGCGGTCGCGGGCGGTCCATTCGGAGGGGAAGAAGACGTCGGCGAGCATCGGTGTGGTCAGGATCTGGTGGGAGCCGAGGCAGTCGATGATGGCCAGGTCCCTGTCGGTCAGGCGCTGGTAGAGGTCGGTGAAGGCGATGGCGTCTTTCGCCACAGTGGCGGTCATGGTCGGCGGCTCCTTGTCGTGTGCGGTGTGAACGCCGGGTGCGCGGCGGCCTGGGCGCGGATGGACTCGCCCTGCCCGATCGGTGTTTCGGGGGGCAGGGTGGTGAGGGTGCAGGCGGGGAGGGTGCGGCCGCCTGTGAAGGGGCGGGCCGCGATGGTGTACGCGGGCAGGTGTTCCAGGTCGTGCTCGGAGAGGTTCGGGGCGGTGTGGCGGGCCAGCAGGTGGGCGTCCTCGGCGCTGGTGGCGAAGTAGGCCTTGGTGCGGGCGTTGGCCGCGACGGCGAATTGGAGTGGGCGGTCGAGTTGGGCCCAGTGCTGGTGGGCCAGCACCATGCCCAGGTGCAGGCCGCGGGCTTCGGCGAGCATGTCCTCGACGGCGTAGGGCAGGTTCAGGAAGTTCTGGAATTCGTCGAGATAGAGCGTGGCGTCGCGTCGTTTGTTCTCTGGGATGCGGGCGCGGGCGGAGGCGGCCTGCCAGACGCGGGCGGTCAGTACCGATCCGAGTAGGCGGGCGGTGTCGTCGCCGAGCTGGCCTTTGGGCAGCCGCGCTAGGACGATGCCGTCGGTGTTCAATGCGGCTTCGAGGTCGAAGCCGCGTTCGGGTGATCCGATGGTGTCGCGGACGAACTCGTGGCCCAGCAGTGCCCGGATGCGGGAGAGGACTGGCCCGGCGGCTTGGGATTGGACCGTGGGTGAGAGTTGGTCGAACCATGTCCAGAAGCCGCCGAGGACCATCGGGTCGTCGATGCCGGCGATCAGGGGCGCGCGGTAGGCCTTGTTGGTCAGCAGTGAGGGCAGGTGCCGCAGTGCGGGGTCACCGGCGACGAAGAGCGTGCGCAGGGCGTTGCGGAGGATGTCGTCGGCCCTGGGGCCCCAGTGTCGTTCCCAGATGCGGCGGCAGATTCCGGTGAACTGGTCGATGACTACTTCGGAGTCGGCTCCGGCGAGGGGATCGAGTCCGGGGTGGGGCCCGGGGGCGGAGGGGTCGATGAGGACGAGGCGGTTCTTGGCGGTGTCCGGATCGAGGCTGTCGACCACGTCGTTGACGAGGTCGCCTTTGGGGTCGATGACGACCACGGGCCTGCGCGCCCTGATGTCGCTCATGATCATGTGGTGCAGTAGCACCGACTTGCCCGAGCCGGTGGGGCCGACGATGTGCATGTGGTGGCGGGCGTCGGTGACGCGGATGGCGAGTCGTCGGCCGTCGGGGCCGATGCCGAGCGTCTTGGTGTTCCGGCCGCCGTTCACCGCGTGGACTGGTGCGGCGACCGTGCGGGCTCCGGCTCGTTCCATCGCGGGTACGACCTCATCGGAGGGTAGGTGCGCGAGGGCGCCGGTCTCGTTGCAGGTCAAGGTGATGGCGCTGTCGTGGACCCAGGTATTGCATCTCCCGGCGAGGTTCGCCATGCGGCGGCGCCGTATTCCGGCCGCGCCGGTGAGCGCCGCTGCCGCACCGCCGAGCCGGGAGGCGGCGGCTTCAGCTGCCTGCCCGCTCGCCGTGTTCCCGGTGACGGCCCAGCGCAGGCCGACCGACCAGAGCAGGCCGCCGGACCGTTCGGCCGCGGCCCTGCGGTACCGGGTAAGTGTGGCCGGTTCCCTGATTGTGGCGGTGGTTTTCGGCCCGGTGAGGGTGAACAGGTCCAGGATCTCGTCGATCAGGCTCGTCCGTCGCTGGGCGCCGTCGGCAGCTCGGCGTAGGAGGCGGGTTTCGCGAGGGGATGCGGGTCGGGCCGAGACCTGTACGAGGGCGACGGCGTCTCGACGACCGGCGAGGCCGGCGGCGATGAGGCCGCGGAGCGGATCGACCGGAGCATCGGCGGTGACCGGCTCGGCGGCCGTCCCCGACCAGACCAAGCGCCCACCGGCTGCATGGTCTTCTTCTGGCAGCGGTGGTTCGGCGTCGGTGGTCTCGGTCTTCGCTCCCGGCCATGCGGCTTGGACGGCGTCGGCGACGACCCCGGCGCTCACCGGCGTGGGCACCCAGATCCGGACGGTCATCTCCGCACCGCAGAACCGGTACTCGAAGACGACATGCGGCTGACCGAACCAGAATCGCTGCCAAGGCGATCGGCTGATCGCGCCCAGATGCGTCCACAGTGCAGCTGCGCCGCGCGGGTCGACTTCGGGCGGGGCCGCGATGGTGACATACCGCGATCCCGGAAGCCAGGTTCGGGCGTCACGGCGGTGGAGGGCTATTCGGACGAGGCCGACCACGCCCGCAGTGAGTGCGGCAGCGAAGGCCAGCCACATCGAGGGGTCGTGCACGAGATTGTTCATGTCGCCTACGCCTCCCCCAACTGGACACCGCGAGCGGCCATGAAATCCAACGGCGGCACGGCCGAGTCCGAGCCGGGGTTCTCGGCGCGGTTATGGGTCTCGTAGTGCAGGTGCGGGCCCGAGGAGTGCCCAGAGGAGCCGACCTCGCCGATGACCTGCCCGGCCGCTACCGAGTCGCCGACCGCGACGGGCGGTTCGGTCCGCATGTGGCAGTAGCGGGTGAGCGTCCCGTCGGGGTGGGCGATCTCGACATACCAGCCGCAGCCACGGACGTCGGGTGAGCCGTCCACATCGCACGAATATGCCCCGCCTGAGGTGGTGTGGGCGTTGCAGCGGACCTTGACGACCTCGCCGGGCCCGGCGGTCAGAATCGGCGTGCCGGAGCCGGCGGGCAGGTCCACGCCTTGATGTGTCGGCCTCTCGGCGGTGCGGAACCCGCCGGTGACCACGTGGCCGGGGAGGGGATGGGTCCAGCCTTCGGCCGAGATATCCGATCCTGCGGCCCGGTTGCAGTTGATGCGCGCGGTGACGCCCTGGACGATCGCGGCGGCGGTGTCCTCGTGTTTGGCGTAGGCGTCGGGGAACGCCGAGCGCTGCACGAGTTGGGCGGCTTCGGTCAGGGGTCGGGTCTCCCAGTCCTCGACGTCGGTGAGCGCGTTGTAGAACTTGGTGGCGGCGGTGGCGGGGTCCATGAGCTCTGAGACGGTGCCCCAGCCCGAGGCGGGCCGCTGCTGGAACAGCCCGAGTGAATCGTGGTCGTAGCCGGTGCCGTCGTTGGGCAACTCCAGCGACGCCGGGTGGTTGGGGTTGGCGAGGTTCTCAAGCCCGGATTCCTGCATCGCTGTCGCTACGGCGATGACCACAGCTCGCTCGGAGAGCCCGAGGTCGGCGCCGGTGATGTAGATGGTGACCGCGTGGGCGATCTCGGTCTCACCGTAGGAGGAGTATTCGCGCTCCAGATCGGCCGCGACGGCCCCGGCATCGACGCTGCATCCGGCGAACCATCCGAACCCGAACCAGGACGTGAGACTTTCGGCCGCGGTGGCGACCACGCCGACGGTGCAGCAGCAGGCGGCCATGACTGCCACGACGATGGCGGAGATGATGCGTCGCATGCCCTCACCGCCCCCCGTCGCCGAAGGCTTCGAGTCCGGTCAGGCACAGCCGGTGCTCCTCGGGCGCGGCGATCGTGGAGAACGCCACCCGCGTCTGTCCCGCGAGCAGCAACGCATCACCCCGACGCGCGCTGGCGATCAGGTCGGCCTCGGTGTCGGTGAGCGCGAACGCCGCGGTGACCGCCGCTATCGACTGCGGGGCCTGTCGCAAGAGCACTTGGGTGGCGCTGTTGGCGATGACGGTGTGGCCCAAGCTGGTCGACAACAGGTCGTCGGCATCCTGGGTGATCACCATCAACCCCGCGTTCCTCTTTCTCGCGGACTTGGCGAGACGGCTGAGGAAGGCGGCTCCGGCCCCGTCGCGCAGCAGCAGCCACGCCTCATCGACCGCGACCAGCCGCCGGACGCCATCGGTGCGCAGGCTCCGCCAGATCGCATCGAGCACCACGAGCGTGGTCACGGCCGCCATCTCTTCGGGCACTGCCGACAGGTCGAAGACGTGCAACTGGCCTGGCCCAGCGGTGGAAGCGGTCTCGGTGTGCCCGGCGAGCAGGCTGGAGAGGCCGCCGGTCACATACGGGGCCAACCTTGCCGCCAAGCTCGCCCCGATCTCCGAGCCCTCGGCAAGGAGCGCAGTCACCTCCGGCATGATCGGCGGTTTGCGGCCCCAGGTGCCCGGTTCGTCGGTGATGCCGCAGGCGGCATAGGCGGCCGCGACTGCCGCGTCCACGGCGGCGGCTTCGGTGCTCGACAGGTTCTCGCCGAGTGCGGTTTCGATGACGGTGGCGCAGAAGAGCTTGCGGCGAGTCAGGTCCTCCGGACTCGCCTGGGTCGGGAGCGCGAGGGGGTTGATCGCCTCGCCGGCCGCGCCCGGGGCGCAGACCGTGCCGCCGACCGCGTCCGCCAATGCCCGGTATTCGCCTTCGGGGTCGATGACGGTCACCGAGGTGTCCTGGTAGAGCTCGCGCAACATGGTCGTCTTCGCGAAATACGACTTTCCGGCGCCGGACCTGGCGACGACGATCGAGTTGTAGTTGTCCTCGGCCCACCGGTCCCACAGCACCGGGGCGCCGCTGATCGCGTTCAATCCGTAGAGGACCGCCTGTTCGCCGGGCGGGCCGGGCACGTCCGGGGAGCCGAACGGGAAGGCCGCGGCGGCGGTATCGGTGTCGACGGTCCGGCGCGCGCCGAGCGAATCGATGCCGACCGGGACGGTGGAGGTCAGGCCTTGGAGGGGCCGGAAGGTGGCCGGGCGCAGGTCGCACATCATCGCCGCCGCCGTCGCACGAAGCCGCGCGCAGGAGCGGTCCAGCGTTTCTGGTGTGGGGGCGTGGACGGTGACATAGAAGCTCATCGCGTGCAACCGGGTGTCGCCGCGGGCGATCCGGGAGGCGAGTCCGGCCGCATCGCTGGCGGCGGCGTCGAGTCGGGGGTCGTCGAGGTGTTCCTTCGCGGCCACGTACCGCTGCGTCGACTCCATCCGGGCCCGCTGCTTGCGCAGCCGCGCCGCCGCGACCTCGGCGGGAACACCGTCGAGGTGTAGGGCGACTTCGAGTCTGGTGGCCTGGTCGACCAGCGGCTCCAGCCACGCATAGGAGACCATGCCGGGCCAGCCGACCAGGATCAGCGTGGCCGCCCAACCGTCCCCGGTCTGCACCCGGCGGGCTTCGGGGCGCACCGCATCGGGCCACAGTTCAACCGAGGCGTCGAACGATTCGCCCCATCCCCACAGGCTCCGCAGCCAAGTCATGCCGCTCATGCGATCCGCCTTCCCGGTGTCCCGAAGGGATCGACCCCGGCACGGACGCGCTCGCACACTCCGGCCCGGTCCAGCAGCGCCGCTCCCGCGCCGATGGAGGCAGCGAAGTCGCACACCGCGCCAGCGGCCCGCTCGGCCGCCTCGGCGCTGTGGGCGGTGACGACCACGGTGATCTGCCGATCGAGCAATCCCTGCACCCGCACCAGTCCGGCGAGCCAGTGAGCATGCGCGCGAGCGGAAGTCGCGACAGCCGTATTCGGATGGGCCGTCGCACGCTCGTCGAGTGCGTCGATGTATCCGGACAGGTCGACTGGGCGCGTGGCCACGACGACCTGGAGATGGGCGTCGAGCCCGTAACACAGCCTGGCGAGCGCGGCGACCAGACTCGTCTGCTCGGCCGGCCCCAGCAGGTCGAAGTTCACGCTGCCTACATCGACCGCGCGAGCGAACCCGGCCGCACCGAGGTCGATCAAGCCGTCATCGGCGACGCGTCGGACCGGGCCGGTGAGCACGCCGGCCTCCGGGTTCGATGCAGCCCTCCGCTCCAACTGAATGCCCAGGGCGGCGCCCCTGCCAGCGGCCATTGGCCGCCGCGGCATGACGGCCGCAGCGGCGAAGAGCCGGTCGAGCCCGATCCCGTCGACCCGGCCGATCGCCACCGCCGCCGACAACGCCACCGGAATACACGCCAGCGGCATGACCAACTCCAAAGGCAGCAGCGAACTCAACGACTGCCAGACCAACGCCGCAGCCAGCCCGGAAGGGGCGAGCATCAACAACTGCCGCACCGTCAGTCCGAACAGGACCCTGTCCTGGATATCGATGTCGGCTGGAACCGGTACGTGCCCTGCGGTGCTCATGGGAATTTCCTTCCTCGGCGGTGACGTTTGATCCGGTCGATATCGGTCGGCGTGGCCAGGGCCGGGCGCTTGACCGGCTCGGGAGGGGGAATCGTCTCTACCCGAGGCCGGTGGCGCCGCAATCGGTCCCAGGCCGTGGGTTCGGGGGCGGGAGTGATGTCGGCGGTGCGCTCGACAGACCGATCAGGGCCGGGACTGGCCCGCCACTTCGCGGGGCCGGTTTCCCACAGTCCCGGCGGGGCAGTCTCCAGTTCGCGGCGGACCGGTCCGGGCCGTAGCGGCTCCGGCTCTCCGTCCGGCTCTGGCGGGCGCTCGGGACCGGCGCCCGCCTTCCACTGCCGGGGCGGCGCGGCCTCCAGTTCACCCCGGACCGGTTGCGGGGGTAGTTGCTCGGCGCTGGTCGGTCCCTGCCCTGGACGCTGCGGGGGCCGGGCAGATGAGTCGCCGGTGACGTACGGCGGGCGGTCGAGCGCGGGCTGGCTTGGCGGGTTCGGCGGGCCGGGCGGGCCCGGCGGCGCCGGTCGCGGCCGTGGGTTCGGAGGCTGGGGCCGGCGCGGCGGCGCGGGCGGGACCTGCTGGTTCTGGTTGCCCCGGCCTCGGAACATTTGCATGCCGAGGCCGATGACGCGCCCGACTGGGTTGGCCCTGAACAGGGCGATCCCGATCGCCGAGCCGATAACGGTCTTGGCCAGCTTGGCGCCGGGGATCCGCAGCGGTGTGCCCTTAGCCCAGATGAACAGGTCCTTGTGGAGGCGCCAGGCGACCCAGATGAGCACCAGCAGGTAGAACGGGCCGAGGCTGTAGTAGCCGAGGACCTCGATGTCGTCCAGGTCGGTGTAGATGTTCGCCCACACCCAGATCAGCGCGGCCTGCCCGACCGAGGAGCCGAAACAGGCCCACAGCATCCGCCACCACAGCCACGCCACGCCCTCGGAGAACGGAAGAGCGTGGCAGGCCAAGGCGACCGGCGCGAAGACGGCGACGACGAACCAGGCGATATTGCGGGTGAGCATGCACAGCCACAGCACGAACGCCCCGATGAGTTTCAAGAACGCGACCACCAGATCGATGAGCGTGATCGGTATCGAGCGCGCCTCGATCGCCAGGATGTCAAGGAAGTCGGCCCCGTGCTCGGAGTCGCCCATCGTCTCCCCGAGGGTGAACGCGGCGACGAAATCGATATTGAGGTCCTGGATGAACCACACGATGTTCGGTGAGAAGGAGGAAAGCAGAAAGCCCGCGATGAGGCGGGGGACGATCTCGCGGGCCGAGTAGCGCTCCTGGAGCGATTCGGAGGTCATCACGATCACCCCGCCGACGCACACCAACAGGCCGTAGACGCCCATCACCAGCAGGCGGAACGACGAGGCCAACGGCGTTGCGAGGACGGTGAACAGGGGGTTGAGCACCAGCATCGACAGGGCGATCAGCGACTCGATGACACTGAGACTGGTATCGCGCATCTGGTCGAACGCCCACTGCGACGCGTTGTCGAACAGGTCATCGATCATCGCGGCACCTCACTCGTAGGAGTGGGAGCCGACGAAGTATTCGAGGAGCTTGATCAGCACCGGCGCGAACAGCACCAGCGCCAAACCCACCCCCGCGGCCCGCAGCGCCGACTTCGCCTTCTCCGTCTGCGCGGGGTCGGAGGAGAGCATGTAGCGGACCCCGGCGATCGTCGCCATGATGACCGCGAACAGGCCGGCCAGACCGATGATCCAGTTCCGGATCCGATTGAGCATGGCCGTGACCGTCTCGGTCGTCGTCTGCGCCAGTGCCGGGCCCGCGTCCAGCGCGATCACCACGGCGGTCCCGGCCACGATCAGCCCTAGGCGCAGCGCCCAGGCCGTCGCCGGATGCGCCGCCACGACGCGCCAGCGCCCCGAATCGGAGCGGTCGTTGAAGGTCGGTTCCACCGCGCACCTCCCATAGGAAGTCCCGAGTGGGGCCCCGGCCCGGCGGAAGGCCGGAGCCCCGGACCCGGTGCGCGGAACGGCGCGAGCGCCATCACCTCCTCAGTCGGTCGTGAACGAAACGGACTGGAAGCAGCCCCGCACAGCGGGCCCGAACCGCCGCACCTGGCGACGGTTCACTCCAAAACCGCCGCTCGTGACCGGCGAAGGGCGTGCCGTGACCGGACTGGCACGGTCACGAGCGGTCACACGAGGCGCCCGTTCGATCCTTGGTCGTCCAGGGCCGGAACGGGTGTGATCGCAGGAGCGTTCGCGCTGTGTCCGTCTGTGAACGCGTGTGCATGGCGGTGGGCGGTCACGACGTGGCGCGATGGACTCCCGGCCGCTGACGCGGCGAACGCGAATCAAGGGAGGAACGGCCATGCTGCCGCTCAATCTGATCGACGCCCACTTCTGCGACATCGAGGGACCGCTACCCCTGGGCGACCACCACGACCCCAGCGCGCCAGACGCATCGGCCGCTCCGGGGAGGTTCCGCCGGTGGCTGCTCGACGACGCCGCCCCGCTCGCCATCCGGGATCAGGTCTGGGCCGACCTCATCCGCAGAGTCCGCGATACCGACGAGGCGGAGCCGCTGCACCTGCTCCTGCTCGGACTCGCCGTCCCCGGCCTGCGAAGAGCTGCGGGCCGCGCCAAACTCCAAAGCCCCGGCACCGAACGCGCCGACCTCGAAGCCGAAGCGATCACCGGTTTCATCGCCGCGATCAGCACAGTGGACCTGGCCCGCCGTGCCATCTGCTCGCAGCTGTGCCAGGCGGCGCATACCGCCGCCCGAAGCCTCGGCCGGTCGAACAGGCGGCAACGCCACGAGTCCGAAGAAGCACTCCTTCGCGAAGAGCCCGAGCGCGTCGGCACCGGCCACGTCGACCTCATTCTCGGCAGCGCCGTCACTGCCGGCGTCATCGACCGAGCCGAGGCGCACCTGATCGGCGCCACCCGCTTCGACGGCGAACACCTGACCGCGATCGCCCGCCGAACCGGTCGCACACCCCTCGCGGTCGGTCTCTGCCGCCGTCGAGCCGAAGAGCGCCTTTGCGTCTGGCTCAAAGCATTACGACTCACGGGTTTGTACACTTCCCCCAACCCCGTCTCGGAAGCCCCTGGAGCCGCCCTCGTGTCGACGCTGAGCGAGACCATCGCCGACCTGCGAGCCGCCATTGAGGAAAGCGAGCGGACGCAGGCCACGGTTCGAGCCATTCGCGATGTGGTCGAGCAGCTCGCCACCCAGCTCCGCATGGACACCGACGGGTCGACCAATCCGCTGGTGGAAGAGGGACTCGGCCAGCTCGCCCAGTCCCAGGAGAAACTCGAAGAGGCGCTCGCGCTCTATGCCGCTGGCGACGACACAATCGAGCGCTACATCGAGGGAACCCTGCTCGGTGGTGGATCGACAGGTGGGGCCGGAGCGGGTGGACATGGCGGCAAGCCACCGAGCCCGCCGCCACCGGCCCCACCCCAGCCAAGTGGGCCCGAGCCGGTGCCGAAACTCGTGCATGACCTGGCCGAACGACTACCGCCCGGAGGCAAGGGCAAGACGACTGTCGTGTTCGCGTACGACGACAACGAGAACGGCGACGCGGTCCGTTTCGAAAGCGGACGCGACCGCTCAGCAGCCGAGGGCCTGAAGACTGCTTATAAGCGGCTGATCATCATGGACCACGCTGAAGCCAAACTCGCCGCAGCGATCCGCGACTCCCGACCCGCGGCGGGACCGGTTGTCGCCGTGATCAACAACCAGCCATGCGGAGGCCTCCGCGGCTGCGACGCGGTGTTCCCCGACCTCATCCCGACCGGGGCAAAGGTCATGATCTACGTAAAATGCGAGTCGGGAACCCAGCTCTACGGCACTTACGACGGCAATGGAAAGGCAATCGCATGAGCGCGCGCATCGCATGGGACGTCGCCAGCGAGGACGTCACAGACCCCGCCGAGATCGCCTCACTCATCGTGGAGACGCTGAACATGGTCAACCCGCACGGCACACGCGGGATCACCATGTGGCTCGGACCGATCGGAGCCGAACGCGACGACATGACGCTGCGCCTCGACCTTGACCCCGAGCCAGGCGGGGTGCCAGTGGCCTCCATGGAGGAGATCGAGACGCTTCCCGAAGTAACGGCCGAGACCATCGGCGCCGCCGCCGTGTGCTGGCTTCCTGAGGGCCTGATCGCGGTCGATCCCGATATCCCCGGCGCGGACATCACGGTCATGGTCGACTCGAGTGAGAACCTGGTTCACGTTGCGGCTTCAGAAGCGCGGGTGAGCATCCCCGAGGCCATCCGCCTGGCGCAGGAATACGCGACCACAGGTCAGCGACCTGATCTACCTGCGGAACAGGAGAACTCGGTTGGTGCCCGATGGGCACCTCAGCCGGAAATGCCCGTGCAGGACTGGAGCGGTGAAACCTCGGAACAGGATCGTTGACCTGGAAAGTGAAAAGGTGCGCCCCAACGGGAGCGCACCTCGGAGTTGTTGGGCGTTTAATGCTGGTTGCTCTGCTTGAGCAGGGCAGTGAAGTCACCAGCGGTCAGACGAAGGGTCGGGGAAGCTCCACCTAGTTTCGAGTCTCGGACTTGAAAGACAGTGGAGGCTAGGTCCGCAGCGCTTGCTCGAACCTCCACGCACTGACCGTTCCCAGAGTCCGAACTCCTCGACGATTTCCGCCAGGTTGTCCAGGCCAAATCCTCTACGGGGTGCGAGGTAGACCGGGTAGTCATTTTGGTACGTCCTTCAATTTAGTGATGTACTCCATGGAATCCTTCGGACCGAGAGCGTCAACGTTCCACATCGAGTCGAATGCCTGCTCAAACACCTCGGTGTCGGGGCTCTCTTTGAAGATGGCGCCTGAAGCGGTCTCAGTACAGGTGACATCGGGCATCGGGTCGGCAAGCTCGAAGTTGGTGAACCCAGTAGTAATGCCCATGCCGATGTGGCGGTTGACGGCCGCCGGTAGGACCCGTAGTTCGACCTGCTCGAGCTCGGACACGGTCAAATAGTGTTCATACTGGCCTGCCATCGTTCGCTCGTCGCCGATCTGCACACTCAGCGCCGCCTCATGAAGGAGGAACCTGAAGTGACGGTCACGCTTCCGCAGAACCTCAGCCCTCAATGTTCGAGCTTGGACCAGGGACTTCACCTGCTCGGGATTGCCGGACTGCGGTCCTCGACCGATCAGCTCGTGAACGACCTCTGGCGTTTGAAGCAGGCCGTTCGGGACCGCCAAGCAGAACGCGCTCATCGAGACGGCATTGGACTCCAGCCAGACGTAGTCTGCGAACGCTGAGCCGAGGTGTTTCTTGAAGCCGTCCCACCAGCCACGCTGGCGTACTTCCTCGTTGAGCTGGACGAAGTACGCAAACTCCGTTGGATCGGTGATGTCATAGCGGTCGAGCATGTTCCGCAGGTCGTTCTCGGGGATTCGATAATCGCCTGACTCGTAACGGCTGATGGTCCCGTCATCTCGCGCGAGGTACGTGGCAACCTCGGCGATCTTGAGCTTGAGGTCCGTGCGGCGCTTGCGAAGATCGCGCCCAAGCCATTGGGCGCGCAGCGAAGGTTGCTCTTTCGTCTTCTTCGCCACGATGCCTCCCTGTTTCTAGGCGAATCTTATCCGGAGCCGACGTCGGCCTTGGAGTCGCGCAGCCTGCGGACCAGATCTGTGAGAACGCACAGAATCTTTCCATATTCACAACTTGTGTACCTGACCGGGATATGGGATGATCGCCACATGGCCAAAATTCGCCCAGCGGGTGTAATTCGCATCTTATGGGCGTTGACCAGTCAAAACAACTTGATTCTTGGCTGTGAGATCGGACGGTGCTTTGAGCGCCAGCCGAGCGACGAGGGTATCCCGGCTGGCGCGCCCCGCCGCAGGGCAGCCCACGGCCCGCCCGCCTCTTCTGAGGAGTTGGGGGACGGGCGGGCCACCTCAACTGAACAGGATCTATCCGCGAAGCCGCTGGGTACAAAGACGGCGGCCCGCCTAGAGACCGGTGATTGGAAGTCGGTTGGTCTCGGGCGGGCCGCTCTAAAAACCCGGCGCAGCATGAAGGGCTTAATCTGTCATGCCTTACCTGAGTTCCGTCTCATCTTACGACGAAGCGCTCAACCCGACCAAGGCTGCGATCGCCAAGCACACGAAACGCCACGGCTGGTTCAGCAAGCGCTGCATCTGCGGCAAGCGCTGGGGCGAGTTCGGGTGCGAGGACCGTACCCCCGAGTTCATCGCCTACCTCCAAGACTCCACCGAAGCCGACCGGGCCGAAGACCTCCGGCACAGCGCTGACCTCTTTACGACGTTCGAGGCCGAGATCATCGAGGCGAACGACCAGCGAAGCCGCAAGCGCCGGAAGGCGACGGCGAAGGAACGCCGCGCACGCGAAGAGAGGTCCGACGAGTTCAGTGCCATCTGGCAGGACTCCTACCCCGAACCGGCGAAGCCCGGGTTCTGGGGCCAGGTGGCCCCGACCGGGACGTACGAGATCATCCGGCAGCCCGCCCTCGCGACAGTCCTGGTGCCGCGCCAGCGCCGACCTCTCCCGTATCCGGTGGACACTGGAGCACTCGCATGAGCGCCCAGCCGATCTCGTTCGACATGTCCCAGGTTGGCGGGAGTCATCTCGTCTCCGTCTGGGCCACTCCGGTCCGGCCCGTAGGTCGGATCTGGGGGTTCTCCGTTACCGGTACCGACCGCACCGGCCGTGAGTACTGGCTGGGGTCGGTCGTCATCGGCCGCAGGCGAGTCCGTCCGGCCTGGGTGCGCGCCGTGGAAAGTCTGCTCGCCCCCTCTGCCCGTGCCGCCCTCGTCAACAGCATCGCGAACGCATTCCACCAGCTCATGGAAGAGAAGGTCTGGTCATGATGAGCGACACCGAAACACCGACGCGGATGCGCGCCCTGAGCGACGGCGGGGCCGAACTGGTCTACCGCGCGTTCCCCGGCGACGGGATCGTGTTCGTCTACCTTCCCGGCTCGCCAGCTCAGCAGGTGGCGGAGGTGACGCGGATCGGCACCATCGCGCCGATTATCGCCCTTCCCAACCCCGAGAACTGCGACCGGTTCCGGCCGTACTCGGACGAGATCCGGGACGCGGCAGAGGGGTTCTACAACGAGGAGACTCCGAAGCGGATCGACTTGTATGTCCGCCAGACAAGGGGCATGTGATGGACCGCCGCAAATCCGGCAAGGGCCTGGTTCAACAGGGAACGTCCACGTTCACCGTGGTCGATGCCGCAGGCAATGCGCTCACGCTTCTGGCCGTTGCGGAGATCGGCACTCGCCGGGTGAAGTTTCACGACTTCAACCGGATCACCGGCACGCCTTGCGTCGTCGCCGACCTCGCGAAGTCAGCGACCGAAGTGGCGCTTGCCGGTAGCGGGGACTACGAGGCCCGCCTCGCGCCTCTCGCGTTGTTCCTGGCCGGGTATGCGCTCGGGATGTACCAGGCGTACGAACCGCTCACACCTTGAGGCGCAACAACATTCACTGACAGGACTCGGCGGGCGATCGGCCCGTCGTGAACACCGGGAGCGTGTGATGGCAGGACCCACCACAGACCTGGAGGTGGCCGGGCTTCGGCTTGCATTCCTCGTGAAGCACAGCCGAGTCGGCGCATACGTCCAGGTCACCGACGCCCAGACCGGGACTTGGGTGGGGAACGTCTTCATGCTCCATCGAACGGATGGCGCGCTCCTGCGGCACAGCTACGCCTACCGGGAACACCTCGGCCGCGGCCAGTTCGACCGGCACGGAACCGAGAATCGCAATGCCATCTGCGAGTACGCGACGAAGATCTATAGGGACGGGTAAATGACACGACGCAGGAAGAACACGAGCACCAACGCGCCCACGGCAGAGGCCGCGAGGCCGGTCGAGCCCACCGGGAAAGAGACGCCCCTCGGGACGTTCGGCACGGACCCGGTCGTCTTCACCGTGTTGGAGGTGCCGGACAGCGGGGACGAGGGCACCGAGTATCGCGTGTACGTCAACGACGGCCCCGCAGGTCCACGCCTGGTCTGCTGGTTCACGTCCGACCCTGAAGCCGAGCCGGTCTGGCGCGGCGCGTGGAACGGCGACGGCATGTGCGGGCGGATCGAGGCGAAGGCCCGCAAGATCATCGCGAACACCCACAGCGCCTCGTCCGTTTAAGGCTCCGGGCGCGGCGGAGCTTACCCAAGGCAAGGACATCGAGTTCCCAGATCATGTCCATCTCGCCGCGCCCGGCCCCACATCACACACCACAGAGGCCAATGAAGACTATCGATTTGTAGTGAGGATTTTCCCCACCAATGGAAGCAATGCCAGCATTTGACAAGCACCTCAAACACCTTGGGCTCGGGCTCGTAACCATCGCAGGGCTGTTCGCCATCGTCGGGCTCTCGGCGGCATCGGTGACGCTGCGAGCACTGCTCGAAACCGGCCAGGTCGATGCGATCGGCCTCGTCTTCATGCTCCTGGCCGTCATCTTCGGTCTCGCCGGTCTCGGCGGCCTGATCTTCGCGGGCCGGTTCCTCGCCCAAGCCGCACAAGCCGTCTCTTCCCTGGGACCGCTGTCCAATCTCCTCGACCAGATCCCCGACATGGAGCACCCCGGCCATGACCATCACCACTAGCGTCAAGACCAAAACGGACCCGCTCGGGACGATCCGGCGCAACTGCCGTTCGCTGCGCCTTGCGCGCGAAGCCTCGAACGAGCCGGGCCGATGGCGCATCACCGTCACCGCGATCTACCCAGAAGGAAACGAGGCCCTCGGCGCCGTCGTCGTCGCACCCGGCCAGCCCACGGCACCGGCATGGAAACCCGAGGCGTACGAGGTCGGCATCATCGCCGGTTCACTCGTTGAGACCGGGATCGTGAACACCTGCGAGGCGATCGTGGACGCCATCCTCAACGGGACTGAACTCGAAGCCCGGCACGGCTTCAAGAAGGCACGGGACTGCTCGTACAAGATCCCCATGCTGCCGCAGGAGGCCGTGGCATGGGTGAGCTAACGCCAACGAGCGCCGCTGACCTCGAACAGGCATGGCGCTCTCTCCTCGACCTCGGGGCTTCCGCGATAGACACCAGCTTCACGCTCGTCTTCGCGGCCGTCGGGGTCCTGCTCCTCGCGGTCATCGCCCCGGGCGAGCAGGGGCCGATTCAGCGCCACATCAACCGGATCAAACTCGGGCGGCTCGTCAACCGCGTCAGCGTCTCGATTCTCGCCGTCTTCTCCGGAATCGGCGCGGAACTGTACTACTCCCCGCGCCTGCTGGATGCTCCCAAAGCCGCTGGCGGCGGCGTCGTAGTGGGCCTTGCCGCCATCGTCGGCGGCTTGGCGATCCTCACCAAGAACCGTAAGAAGCGCCCTCGCCGGGCCCTGCTGACGATCAGCGCCATCGTGACCACGGTCCTGGTAGGCGGCTGCGCGATCGGCAACGCGGTCGGAGAGGTGGCCGGATGAAGGTCCTCGACACGTTCAAACTCGGCGATACTGAGTACAAGTTGGTGCAAGCCGAGATGAACGGGCGGATGGCATCGCCCACCTCCATTTCGATCCTGGCTCCGATGAAGCGACTGGACGGGGACCAGATCGTAGGCACCGTGCTCCGTCTCCACACCGATGCTCCCGAATGGATGCCGCTGGACCTGCAAGGCGTGCCCGAGGCCGTCCACGCCTCCGAATTCCGGGCCCAGATCATCACCGAAGCCGTGCGGGTCTGGCGTGAACGCTACGACCGAGCCGACTATGCCGAAGCGAACGAGGTTGTCTCCGAGGACGAGAAGCCGTCACGGCCGGCCTGGTCGCGAGCCCTCGCGAGCGAGGCATTCCTGTCCTTCGCAGCGGTCGCGACCGCGATCGGACTGTTCCTGGTGGCCTCATGGCTCGCAGACGGGTTCGCGAAGACCGTGATCGTCTACGCCCTGCTCCTGTTCAGTTTCGGAGTTGTTGCCGTAGCAGTGGCGCTGCCGATCAAGGTCTACCGCAGCGTGAAGCGTTCGGCGGACCCTACAGTGACCGCCGAGCAGCGCTCGCAGACGCCTTAAACCGGGGAGGACTCCCGTCCTCCCTGAATGGGGCCGCCGCCGACTTTGCAGACGAACGGGCGGCCCCACCCCAAGTACAGAAATGGCGGGCGGCTGTTGCCGCCCGCCTTTCTGTTACTTGTACTGCCAGGCCGAGCCGGTCCCTCGGTATTCTTCGATCGGTGTGGGTTCTTCGCCTTCGGGTAGGCGGTCTTTGCACAGCACCCCGTGAAGGTGGTCCACTTCGTGTAGGACCAGGCGGGCGATGCCCTGATCGAAGACCGTAATCCGTCGAGTGCCATCGAGGCCGGTGTGCTCGATGTGGGCTACGAGCGGCCGAGGAATCCGAGAGCGCGTGTCGAAGAAACTCAAGCAACCCTCGTATTGCATGTCCGTTTCGGCGCTGGTCTCGACGACAACGGGGTTCAACAACACGAGCGGTGCGACTGCGCCGGGCGTGTAGACGACAGCGGCGGCGGCATCGACTCCGATTTGCGGAGCCGCCAAGCCTCGCCCTTTGCCAGTGAAATCATGGACCTTCGTGATCTGCTCGGCGGCAGCTTCGAGCCGCGCCACGACATCGCGCACCTGCTCGGCCTCGGCCGGGAGATTGAAGCGCCGAGCAGTGCGGCGCAAGACGGCGTCGGGGTCCTGGACGATCCCCAGGTCCGCCATGACCTGACTCGGCGTCTGCATCGGCTCATCGTAAGCGCCAGCAGACCAACGCCACTGCATCGTGTACCGGGCGTGCAAAGGCGGGTTCTCGCACGACCACGAGTACGTCAACCGGTCTCCGATTCGCTCGACTTCGATCGGGGAGGGCAGCGGCAGGTCGTCACCGGCGAGCGACGTGTGCGTGCCCCACACCTCCGGTGCCCGGTCGGCGGGCATGTCCAACCGCACTCCAAGATGGTTGGTCGGCAGGCGGACGGCCCGGCGAAACCAGTTGCCCCACTGACCTTCGGGCACCGTGTACGTGTACTCGATCCACCCGGCCTCGCCGGGGTAGATCGGCAGCCGCCGTCCCTGCGCGCCACGGAAGGACAGCCACACCTCCTTGAAAGAGTCACGGTCGTGCTGGACGGTCCACGTGATCGGCTCGGTCCGGCCACTCCCGCACCACGCTTCGAGATTGAGGTCCTCCCAGCGAAGCGGATGCTCCCGGTAGTGGGCATTGGACCGCTCCGGCTCGCCGGGGAATTTGTCGACGGCGATGCGGATCAGGTAGCGGGTGATCGGCTCGCTTCCGGTGTTGACGATCCGGCGCCGCTGCGTCAGCCGGTACTGCCCGTGACCATAGTGGAGTTCGGCGATGTCCTGGTCGACGATCAATCCCCCTGGTGCCGAGACGATCGGTTCTGCGGACGGCTTTGCTCCTTGACCGTGGTGCGCCTGCCATGCCCGTTCGAGCGCGCCACCAGTGGCCATCGCCGTGTCTGCGCGGGCCGCGAAGTCGAGCGAGCCGCGTTCGGCCCCGGAGGCCACTTTGGAGACGTACCCGGAGGAGAAGTTCGCCTCCTTCGCCAGCTTCTTGCGCGAGAAGCCCGAGACCTCAAGCCAGTGCCGGACGGTAGCAGCGAAATCCTCGGGTTCAAGAGCGCTCACGGTCGGCCTCCGAGAGGTTGAGTGGGGGTGCGCGACGGTTGCGCGCACGATGCGCGGCGCACTCACTCTACCGGCACCACGTGACCACGGGCTGTACTGGATGAGGCGGGGCAATCAGGCCCCGAATCCGACTCCCGAGAGGAGACCCCAATGGACACCACGAAGGCCCTGAAGCAGGGCCGCGACCTCGTCCCCGGCGACGTGTTCGCGAAGCTCGCCAAGAGGATCGCGATCGAACACCACTTCGAAGCCGCCATGGCCGAGCGGTGCATGGACCAGGCCGCCGCGTTCCTCGCCGCCTGCGCGGTCACCGCCGAGCCGCTGTCGCCGTCGATGGCCGTCGACATCGGGTGGCACATGTTCATCCTCCACACCCGCGACTACGCTGCCTTCTGTGAGCAGGTCGCGGGCCAGTTCATCCACCACGTCCCCCACGAGTCCGAGGAGCAGGGCGAGGCGGACGTGCAGGCCGTGCTCGACCGGTCTGCCGCCGCCATCCGCAAGGCCGGGTTCCGCCTCGATGCGGAGCTGTGGAGCTCGCTCAAGGCCGGCAAATGCTCCCAGTGCAAGGACGGCTGCGCGGACGACCCGCCGCCGCCGGGCCTGACGAGCCCGCTCTAGGAAGGGAGCCACGTGGACCGCTGCGACTGGACTGACCTGCCCGAGGCCGTCCGCCGCGAGGTGGGCAGGCGCTGCGGACCCATCGGACAGGTCAGCCCGGTCGCCGCGGGGATGAACAATGCCGCCGCCGGTGTCCTCGACACCGACGGCGGCGCCGTCTTCTACAAAGGCATCCGAGCAGGCGACCCCCGGGTGTGGATGTACCGCAACGAGGCCGCTGCCGCACGAGCGGGCGTCCCCGGGCCGGGCCTGCGTTGGGTGGTCGAAGCCGACGAGTGGGTTCTCCTGGGCTGGGAATACGTCGAAGGCCGCCATGCCAGCCTCGTGCCGGGTTCACCGGACCTCGCCCACATCGCCAAGGCACTGCACGATCTGGCCGCACGGTCCCCGCTCGCAGGCCGCGACACGTTCGCCTCCGAATCGCGGCGGTGGGAGCAGATGCGCCCCTGGGCGCGACTTGCGGTCAAGCCGCCTGAGCAGCTGGACCAGTGGGTCAGTGCGAATCTGGACCGCTTCGCGGGGCAAGAAGCCGCGGCCCTTGATGCCTTGGCCGGTGACCACCTTGCGCACACCGATCTCCACGAACTCAACCTCCTCATCGATGAACGCCAGGCCAAGCTGATCGACTGGGCGTGGGCACGCCGGGCCGCGCCCTGGGTCGACGCCGAAATGCTCACCCTCCGCCTCGTCGCCGCAGGGCACCCATGCGAGGAAGCCGACCGGTGGCGGCTCGCCCACCTCCCGCACCCCGACCTCGAACCCGAGGTGCGTCGGATGTTCGCCGTCGAGATGCTCGGCGTCTGGGCCTACCTCGCCATGCGGAAGCCCGGGCGGGCCCTGTTCGCCCAGATGAGCGACCACGCCTTGAAATGGGCGCGGCACCTCCAGCAGGTCGAATGACTCAATGCCCAGTGATGCAGACGCCACGCTCGCCGACCCATTGACTCCATTGACCATTAGGGATACTCGCGTCACTACTGTGACGAGTTGACATCTGAGAGCCTGGTGCGACTTTGTGTAACCACAAATTCATGCTCTGTGTCAGATTTTTGCTTGTGATCCCTTGACGCATTGCTCAGGGTTACGAGACGGTAGGTCTCAGGTCCTCCTTGATCCCCATTTAGGAGGTTTTGCCTATGGGCCGCCGACTCCTCATTTCAATAGCTTTCGGCCTCATGACGGCCGTGGCTGCTGCCTGCACCGGGCCAGGTGATCCCGGTGACAACACGACCGATAGCCTGCCGTCGCAAGCTGAGTCTTCCACTGCGGACGAATCCGAACCGACTCCAGATGAAGCCGCCGAGGCCGCTGTCGAGGCGTACTGGAAGGCGGTCGATGAAGCAGCCGCGATTCCTGACCCCGACTACGACGCGCTCCAAGAAGTAGCGACCGGGCAGGCACTCCAAGCCGCCCAAGACATCGCGCAAAGTATGGTCGACCAGGATCAGAAGCAGAATGGTCTGGCGGTCATCAGCGATACGACGGTCCTGGAACGGACCCCCGAGGAAGATCCGACGACGATCCTCATCGAGCTGTGCATGGATACGTCCACGGCAGTCATTGTCGACGCGGGCACGGAGGTGCCGGTCGAAGGCGAAGAGTACGGAAGGCGCGGCTCGCGAGCCGAGGTCCTGAAGTCCGCTGACGGATGGGTCGTGGACGTGGTCAACGTGCAGGAGCTCGGATCATGCTGAAACTCATTCGAACGACAATCGTGGCAACTGGCCTGTTCAGCTTCGTATTGCTCGCCTCCCCTGGAACCGTCATGGCGGACAACCGTGGTGACGTGGAATGCCCGCCCGGTGAACCCGCCTGTGACCTCTACGCAGGCGAGGACGGAGAAGGATCGCCCGAGTCGCCGTCCGACGACTCGCCCACCTCTCCGATCGGCGACGATCACGACGAGAATGGTCCTGCTCCGGGAGAAGGAGACGGCTCGGAATGCGCGGCCATCGAATACACCGATCTGCCCGTCGAGGAGTGGCCCGAGAAGTGTCAGCCTGAGCCGGAATCAGACCCGGTCCCTGGGTTGGCGGCAGCGGCGCGGGATCGGTTGGCGCTGCCGGGGCCGGATTTGGCGGCTTCACCTGCGGACCGACAGTTGGTGCATTTGCCGGTGTGGTTGGCGGTTTCGGAGTCGTCGTGGAACTCGGTGTCGGCGTCGGTGACTGCCGGAAGCGTGACGGTGACCGCGACGGCCGCGCCGTCGCGTGTGGTGTGGGATCTCGGGGACGGCTCCGAGGTGGAGTGTGAAGGACCTGGAACGATTTGGCGTCCAGGCATGGCCCCGGATGCCGAGTCACCTGATGGGTGCGACTACACCTATACGCGCTCGGCCTCCGAGGTCGATGTGACGGCGACGGTGTATTGGACGGTGGCCTGGACTTCCACGACCGGCGACAGTGGCAGTTTCGCTGATTTGGCGACGGTGTCCGAGACGACGTGGGAAGTGGCTGAGGCCCGGTCGGTGATCGTGCGATGAGTCAGACGTTGACCTCCGAGACCGCTCCAGTCGTGGCCGAGCCCGAGACCAGTGGGACGCGGTTGCCACGGCGCAGGTCGTGGCCGTTGGCGCTCGTCGGCGCGTTGGTGATGGTGGTGTCCGCCGTCGCTTTCGCACTGGTGGCGTTGAACGGTGAGGAGCGGGTACCGGTCTTGGTGGCCGCCGAAGACCTCGCGGCCGGTGAGGTACTGGAATTGACCGATACCGCTGAAGTGTCGATGGTCGTCGACGACCGGCTCGACCTGATCGAAGCCGACAATGCCTCGGCGGCGGTCGGGAGCGCTCTCGCTGTGCCGGTGGTGGCGGGAACGCCGCTGACCGAGTCGATGCTGACCGGCCAGGCCTGGCCGGATGAGGGCCGAGCGGTGACCACGTTGCTGCTGACCGCCGGTCGCTTCCCGGTCGATGCGCAACCTGGTTGGCGGGTCGCGGTGTATGCCCCGCTGGGCAGCGGCGGCGATGGCGAAGACACGGCAGCGGATTCAGGTTCGGCAGTGTGGAGCTTTGAGGCAGTGGTGTCCAGCGTGACCGCCTCCGGTGAGGACGCGCTGTTCGGCATCGAGTTCGCCGAGGACGACGCGGCGAGTCTGGCGCTGGCGAACCTCGACGGGGCGGTGATGGTTGCCCTCGGATCGGACGGGGGCGGCTGATGAGTCTTGTTGCGGTGGCAGGAGTTTCAGGGTCGGTCGGGGTGACGGCCACAAGTCTGGCGTTGGCGGCGTGGTGGCCGGACGGACAGACGGCCGGAGTGGTGGAGGTCGATCCGACCGGCGGTGACGTGGCGGCGCGGTGGGGCGTTCCGTTCCGGCCTGGTCTCGTCGAAGTCGCTGCGGCGGCGGATGCCGGAGGAGTCGGCGAGGAGCCCTTGGTCTACGGCGTCCAGCACCTGGAGGTGGTCGGACGCCGGGTGGGGGTGGTGTGCGCGCCGCCGGGCGGTCGGCAGGTCGCCGCCGCACTGCCGGTCGTGAGCCCGCCGGCCTCGAAGGCGCTCAACCCGGCTGCGGGCGTGGCCCTTGCGGATGTCGGCAGGCTCTGGCCCGAGTCGCCGGTGTGGAATCTGGTCGAGTACGCCGAGGTGGCGGTGCTGCTGGTCGAAGGCTCGGTTTCCGCAGTGGCGCATATGCGCAGCCACTTGGCAGGACTATCGGCCCGCCGAGCCGGGCCGGTACTCGTGGTGTGCGCGGGCGGTGAGTACCTGCCAAGCGAGGTAGCTGCCGCGCTCGCTGAGTATGAGCGGGCCGAAGTGCTGGGAGCGATGCCTGCCCCCGAGGTGGTCTACGGTGCGGTCCGAGGCCGCGCCCGTCGACGCGCCGCGAAGGAATGGGCCCGACTCGCCTCCACCGTGGCCGAGCGTCTGCGGTCGGTGCCGAAGGCCGCGCTCGCCGTCGAAGCGCACCCGACTGGAGCAGCCGATGGCGATCGATGAAACGGCCCTGATCGCGGCGCTGACCGAGGCCGCGCGGGAGTGGCTTCGCGAGCGGACCGACGAGTACGGGCTGCCCACCGATCAGAACGCGGCGGCGGCGATGGCCGTCGAGGCGGTGCTGCGCGACCACAACGGGGCGCGTCTGATGGACGGCGACGCGCCGCTCGATCCAGCACTGCGGGCACGACTGGGCAGGGAGGTCTCGGCAAACCTGGCCGGGACCGGAGGTCTGGCGCGGCTGCTGGATGACGAAGCGGTTGAAGACATCTGGTGCAACGGGTGCGACAACGTCTGGATCCGTAAAGGCGGCGTCGACCTGCCCGCCCCGCCGGTCGCCTCCTCTGACCGCGAGCTCATCGAGATGGTCCGCTCGATCGCGGCGGGCGGCGGCCTCGCGTCGCAAGAACGCCGCTGGGACCGCTCGGCGCCGATCCTCGATCTCCAGCTGCCGGACGGGTCACGACTGAACGCGGTCATGGCCGTCTCCCGCCGCCCGGCAGTATCGATCCGCCGCCACCGCCACCTGAAAGCCGACCTCGCCGAGCTCGAACGCCTCAACGTACTCACCCCGGCCATGACGCGGCTGCTGAAAGCGGCGATTGGGGCCCGGTGCAACATCGTCGTCTCCGGAGAGACCGGCGTCGGCAAGACGACGCTCCTGCGCTCCCTAGCCGCGCTGCTTGATCCGGCCGAACGCCTCGTGACGATTGAGGACAGTTACGAACTGGCCCTCGACGGCGACCCCGACGTGCACGCCAACGTCGTCGCACTCCAAGCTCGGTCGGCGAACCTCGAAGGCGCCGGGGAAGTCGGCCTCGGTGACCTGTTCCGAGCCGGACTGCGCATGAACCCCTCACGGGTGTTCGTCGGAGAAGTCCGGGGCGCGGAAACCATCACGATGTTGCACGCCATGACCCAAGGCAACGACGGGTCCCTATCGACCATCCACGCGTCCTCTTCGGAAGGCGCAGTCTCCAAGCTCATGCTGTACGGACTGGAGGCCGCATCGCAGCTCACCGAGACGGCCGTGGCGCGACTCATCGCCGAAGCGGTGCACCTAGTCGTCCACCTCTCGCGCGGCACCGACCGTGTCCGGCGGGTGGTCTCGATCCGAGAGTTGTGCAGCGCGCACGGATCGACCGTGACCAGCAACGAGCTCTTCCGCACCGGCCCCGGCGGTCGGGCGGCGCCGGCCTCACCGCCCTCCGAGAGCCTTCGCGACCGCCTGGCAGCCACCGGTTGGCGGCCTGAGCAGGCGGTGATGCGCCGATGAGCACCGTGCAGACCGCCCTCGCGCTCGGCGCCGTCTTCGGCCTCGGCACGGTCATAGCAGCACTCGGGCTGAGAAACCGACCTACCGTCGCAGCGCAGTACACCGCCCGGCGGTCCTGGCTGCGCGAACACTGGAAGCGACTCCTCGCCGCACTCGCCGCCGCAACAGCAGCAGGGCTCTTCACCGGCTGGCCGGTCGCCGCGCTCGCGGCGGGCGCGCTGGCCTGGTTCGCACCACGTCTCTTCGGGTCCGAGCAGACCGGCCGCGCCGAGATCGAACGCATCGACGCCATCGCAGCATGGATCGAGAGCCTCCGCGACGTCCTCGCAGCAGCGGCCGGGCTGGAACAGACCATCACCGCAACCGCCGCCTACGCCCCACCCCGCATCCGCGCCGAAGTAGCCGCGCTCGCCGACGACCTCCACGCCGGACGATCGCTGTCTGATGCACTGGCGGACTTCGCCAGAGCTGTCGACGACGAGACCGCCGACATGGCCGTCATGGCACTCAGCGCCGCCGCGAACCAATCGGGGAACCTGTCCGACCTGCTCTCGCGGCTAGCGCGCACCGCTCGCGAAGGCGCGGCGGTGCGCATGCGCATCCAGGCGTCGCGGGCGAGGGTTCGCACGGCCAGCCGCATCATGGCCGCCGTCGCCCTGATCTTCCCAGCCGGGCTGATCGTCCTGAACCGAGACTTCCTGGCCCCGTACGGCAATGCGACCGGTCAGATGGTGTTGGCGCTCGTGGTCGGCATCTACGCGCTCGCGCTGTGGTGGCTCGCCAGCCTCTCCGCCCCGGCCCGAGCCGTCCGTCTCCTCGGCGGGAGCACGGCATGAGCGTGACAGCAGCGGTCCTGCTCGGCGCGGTCTTCGGCGGCGGCGCATGGGTGGCCCTGGCCGGGCTGAAACCGCGTCGCCGACAGCTCGACCGAGCCCTGGCCCGACTGTCCGGCGCCGACGAAGGCACCGAGGCGACCGGCGTCGCCGTGAAGGTCGGCCTGCCGTCGAAGCGCACCCGAGCCGATCTGGCCTGCCTGGGTCGAAGCGTCACAGGCCACCTTCGACGCCAAGCCATCACGACCTTCGCCGCTACGTTCGCCCCGGCCGTGCTCGCGGGACTGGCTGTACTTGCCGGAGCTGGCGTGACGTGGATGCTGCCGGTCTGGGCCGGGCTGTTCGCCGCCGCCATCGCCTACCTAGCGGGAGAAATGGCCGTGCACCGGGCCGCCGACGCAGCCCGAGTCGAGTACCGCCACGTCTTGTCCTCCTACCTGGACCTCGTCGTGATCGCACTGTCCGGCAGCGCGGGCTTGTCCTCGGCCATCTACGAATCGGCCCGCGCGGGCACGGTCCCGAAGTGGCAGGCCGTGGCAGCGGTCCTGGAGCGGGCCCGCCTGATCGGCCAGCGCCCCTGGGATGCCTTGGCCGAGTTCGGACATCGGATCGGGGTCACCGAGTTCGAACAGCTCGCCGCCACAGTCGGCCTCGCCGGAGACGAGGGCGCGCGGGTCCGCGAATCGTTGGCGGCACGGACCGAGACGATGCGCGCCGCCCGCGTCGCCGAGATCGAGGCCGACAAGGCTTCGGACACCGAGAAGATGAGCCTCCCGCTGGTGCTGTTCGGTGCAGGCATCCTCACCTTCGTCCTCTTCCCGTCCCTATACGCCGTCCTCACCGGACTTTGAAGCACCAACCCTGGAGCACCGCATGAACTACCTCATCACTGCCTCAGTCATCCTCAAAACGTTCCTCCAGGACCGGTGGCATCGATTGCGCGCGACCGGAGACGCCGGCGAGATCGACGAGAAGACCATCATCATCGCGCTCATGTCGGCCGTGACCATCGCGGTCATCGCCGGAATCATCATCGTCGCCATCAATTCCAGGGCCGAAGAAGCCGCCGGGTTCCTCGAATGACCCGCATCGACAAGCCACCGGACGGAGCCGACGAGGGCTCGGCGACGGTCGAACTGGTCATCGCCACCCCTGCGCTCATGCTGATGCTGCTCATCGTGGTCCAAGCCGGGCTGTGGGGCATCGCCGCCTACACCGCTCACGCCGCCGCAGGCGAAGCCGTCACCGCTCTCCGAACCGCCGACGGCACCGCAGACGACGCCGCCACCGTCGCCCTCGAATCGGTGAACGACCTCGGAGGCGGCCTCAACGGTCTCGACATCACGACCGGCCGTGACGACGCCAGCGCTACGGTCACTCTGTCGGGCACCGCGGTCGAGCTCATTCCCGGCCTGACACTGCCGGTCACGGTCACCCAAACCGCGCCGGTCGAAGCCGAGTTCGAGACGGAACCGGCATGAGACGCAGACATCCAGGAGACGGGAGGGACGACGGTTCCAGCACTGTCGAGACCGTCCTGGTCTTCCCGGTCCCGGTAGCGATCATGCTGTTCATTGTCGTCGTCACCAGGCTCATCGCCGCCGACATCGACCTGGCCGGTGCCGCCTACCACGCCGCGCGCGACGCCAGTCTCCAACGCACCAGCGCCGATGCCATCGCCGCTGCCGAAGCCACCGCGACGTCCAGCGCGAGCGCCTGCACCGGGCTCGACATCTCGGTCGACCTGGAGAACTTCGCGCCAGGCGACACCGTGACCGTCACACTCACCTGCGAGGTCCCCACGCTCAACGCGCCGGGGTTCGACGGCACCACCTGGACCTTGACGGCCACCGGCACGGCCCGCATCGACACGTGGCGGTCCGACCTATGAGTGCCCAAACTGAGCCTGGTAAGCCATGGCCGGACGAGGGCGGGGCCACCGTCTACATCGTCGGTCTCACTCTCGCGCTGTTCGCCGTCGCTGCCCTCGTCTTCGACGCCGGGCTCGGCATCACGACCAAGGCCACCGCCCGAGGCGTCGCCGCCGAAGCCGCCCGCACCGGCGCGGCCGAAATCGACCTCGCCCACTGGCGCGCCACCGGTGAAACCCGGCTCGATCCGGCCGCAGCCAAAAGCGCGGCCCTGGACTACCTCACCGACTCCGGACACTCCGGATCTGCCAGCGCCACACCTGAAGCCGTCACCGTCACGATCGAGACCACTTGGGACCCGATCCTGCTCGACGTCATTGGCCAGGGCACCTGGAACGTCACGGCAACCCAGACCGCCGAACCCTCGTCCGGCACCCTCGTGGAGGCTCCGTTATGAAGTTCTTCAAGGCCACGGCCGCCCTCATCGCCGTCGCCGCCGTCCTGGCAGGGCCGCCGGTCCTACTGGTCCAGATCGGTTGGCCCCTGCCCGATCACCTGCCCGGACTCGACGAGGTCTGGGCGGCGGCCACCCGCCCCGTCTCAGACCGGCTCCTGCTCAACGCCCTCGCCATCGCCGGATGGCTCCTGTGGGCCGCACTCCTGCGCGCCTTCGCCTTCGAAACCTGGGCCCAGATCCACACCCCTGCGGGAGGAACGCCAACCGCGAAGCCAACGTCCCGCGGCCCGCTCAGGCTGCTCGCCGCCGTCCTCATCGCAGCAGTCCTCGCCGCAGGCCCGGCCACCGCGGCAGCACCAACGTCAGCCGCCGCCGACCCGGCATCGGTCTCCGCCCCGATCAACCCTGCCGACGAGCAGCACGCGGAACAAGACACCCACGCGAACGTGAATACGGACAGCGATCAAGCTCGACAGCAGCAAGCCGACACCGAGGAGGTCACGCATGTCGTCGAAGGCGGCGACACGCTCTGGGACATCGCCGCCGACGACGACTACCTGGACGACCCGCTCCGCTGGCAGGAGATCTACGAAGCCAACGAAGGCGTGCCCCAGGAGGTCGGCGGGACGCTCACCGACGAGGACGAGATCTATCCCGGTTGGGAACTCACGATCCCCGTCGACGAAGCGGCCACCGACGAACCGGCAGAGGAGACACCGAACACCGCTGAGCCATCGGAAGATCCGAGCCCCGGACCCACAAGCGAAGCCGCCCCAGACCCGACCGAAGCCCCCACACCCGAAGCAGACCCACCGTCCGAAAGTCCCTCCACCGCGAGCGAGGAGACATCGACACCGGGGACCGACGACGGACTGATCCCCGCGCCAACAGCCACCGCTGAACCCACACCGACCGAGAACCCCAGCTCTGATGCCGACAGATCGACCAGTGCCGCTGCGCCACCGACAGATGACAACTCCGCCATCGACACCGCAGCGGCCCCAGTCGGACTCTGGCTAACGGCAGGGACCTTCCTCGCGTTCGGAGCCGCCTTCAGCCTCCTGGTCCTCGCCAAACGCCGCCGCGACCGCACCGACTCCGACCCAGGCACGACAGGCGAGACCCTCACCGGGCGCCTGGCAGACCTGGAAACCCTGCTCGACGGAGAGGAGCAACCGACAACTGCAACTGACACTGTCCTTCCCCTCGGAACTGCCGGGCCCTCCCGTACCGCAGAAGCCTCCATGCTCGACTGGACCGGAGACGGCCTCGGGCTTACCGGGCCCGGAGCCGCAGGAGCCGCACGCGCCACCGTCCTGACCGCCGTCTCCTCACAGGTCCCCATCGTCATCACGGCCAGCGTCGCCGAGACCATCGGTCTCGACTCCGCCGAGGCCCCGGCGAGCCTCAACATCGTCCCCGACGTCGGCGCCGCGATCGAGGCGGCGGAGGAACGCGCGGACGATCCCGTCTACGACCTCAACGCCGGCCGCATCGACCTTCCGCCCCTGCTATTGCTCCTTGAACCACCGGGAGACGAGGCAACGCACCTGGCCGAAGTTCTCAAACACGACCTGAATGGAGCGCTGATCCTTGGGCCCTGGGACGGCGGCGAACTTACGCTCGCCGCCGACGGCACAGTCACCACCACCGGTCCTGAAGGCTCCGGCCTGGAGGAGATCACCCGTTGCTATATCGCCGACCAGACCACCTTTACCGAACTCCTCACCGCCACAGCCGATCCAGAGCCCACACCGACCGATCCTCCGGAACCGTCAGATCCCCAGCCTTCCGAACCAGCCGCGCGCCCCGAGGCTGAAGCCCCTGAACCGAAACCCGCACCAGCACCGCTGCCAGAACAGGGCGATCTCCGGCTCAAACTCCTCGGCACCCCCGCACTGCTCTGGCAAGACCGGCCGGTCCAATGGCGACGCCGCAAAAGCCTCCTGCTGCTGACCACACTCGCGCTCGACACCGAAGGGCGAACACTCGACGACCTCCTCGAAACCGTCGTCGGCGACTCCCACGTCGACAAGGCCCGAGGTCATCTCGGCACCATCACCTCGGACGCCCGACGCGATGTCAAGGACGCCACCGGTCTCGACATTCGCGTCATCGTCCACGACGACCAGACCGAGCGCTACCGTCTCCATGAATACGTTGCCTGCGACCTGGCCGACTTCGAGCACGAGCGTCACCTCGCCGCCGCCAGCACCACCGATACCGAACGCCGCGACCACCTCACACGCGCCCTGTCCCACTACGGCGGCGACTTCGCCGAAGGCTTCGACGACGACTGGCTCAGCGACAGACGCGCCGAACTCCGGCGAGCCGCGTATACGACCTGCCTCCACCTCGCCGCATTCCACAACGCCGAGGACGATCCAGCCGCCGCCATTGCCGTCCTGGAACGGGCCACCGCCATTGACCGCACCCGTCCCGATGCTTGGACCGCCCTCACTGAAGCCCGCACCGCTATCGGAGACGAGGTCGGAGCCCAAAAAGCTCGCCGAGGTCAACGTCTCTGGGCAACCGGCGATCACAACACGGCACCCATGTGACCGCTTGTGACCGGCTATGCCCGTTCACAACCGATCACCAAGCGTGAACCCCGCTCGCCGCATTGACCTGCAAACATCAAATCCATGAGCCCCAACACATCTGAACGGCCACTCAGCCTTCGCAACGCGAACCGCCCGCTCGCCAAGAATCTGCTCACCTTCGCCGGTACCCTCGGCGGCAGCGCAACCCTTCTCTACGCCGGGGTTCTTGAGGGCTACGGTCACTTCTACTACGCCCTCGGCCTGCGCCTCTCCAACGTCTCGCTCAATACCGAGCAGGTCCTCGCCCCGATGGCGCTCATCGCGCTCGTCTTCACAGTGCTCTTCGCGCTGGTCGCTCTCGGGCTCTGGTCGGGAGTAGCCGCCGCCTCCAGCGCTCGTCGCAGAGAACAACCGATCGCCACCTACATCGTCGCACTCGCGGTCATCCTGGTCACCGCCTTCGATTGGCGGCCTTCGCCCGAACTTGCAACCCTCATCGGATTCACTCACCTGATCGGCATGATCGGGCCGCTCGTCGCCGCACCCTCGCAGAAGGAGAGCATCGGGGAAGGCTCCGAGTCAGGACGGGTCGTCAAACTCATGGCCGCGTTCTGGCCGTTCTGCATACTGACCTCGACCGGCATCGCCCTAAAGGACCTCCCCAGGCTCACCCTTCCAGGGGCACAAATGGCTCTGGTCCTTCTACTACTGATTGCTGGACGGCAATGGCTTCGCCGTCATGGTGGACCGATCACCGCAGGCGATCCAACACAATCGGCTGCTGATGGCGCACGGGAAGTCTGGCAGCTCCTGGTTGGCGGGAGGCTTCGACGGTTCGTCCTCCTCGCAGCGACGGCCTTCGCAATCATTCTCGCCCCGATCGGGCTCGTCGAGAAGTGGGAGACCGACCTCTGGGAGCGTGGCCTGGCCGGAGGACCGCCAGGACGGCCGAACCGCCACCGGGCGAAACGATGGAAGCCAGGAATCTCGCCCAAGACCGCCAACAAGTGACAACACCGCGAGCCAATCCCAGTTAAACGGCCGCGAGTAATGATCAACTGGTCCTGGCAGTGCCCGAAGACTGCGCGAAACTCCCAGGTCAATACCCGATCACGTTAAAACGCAAGCATGGTCCTCAGTTGGAGGTCCTTGTGGTCAGTCCGGAAGTTCCTCGTCAATGTCGCCAGTGTCGACAGGTCCATCAGGCGGATGGGTATTCCACACTTCCTCCAGATCGCTAATGATGCCTTCAAGTTCTTGCTGTGTAACATTTTCGATCTCCGCAAAATCTGCTGCGGCAGCTCGGAAGTTCGCAGCTAGTGTGTCGAGAAACTGGGCCGAGGAATTGATCGCGTCAACAAGAATTTGACCGCGGTATTCCAACTGCTCACCGCCCGGAACTCGGGGCATGGAAGATGCGTCGCCTCCTGTGCCATCTATGCTATTTCCGAGTTTTTGCCCTAGGCCATAGAATATGTCAACAAGATACGGCAGGCGCGCGTCTCCTACAAATTGCAGGATACCGATATCTCGTGAGACGTCATTTCGGTCCGCAAACTCAATTTCGCTTGATACAGGCCCATATTGACCGATAGTAATATTCGCTGGATTAATGTCATTGAAAGTCAAAATTACATTCGACCTGAATTGCTCACGGAAATTCAAGTGATCATCGATCAACTCTCTGAGAGTTTCAAACGCTTGATCAAGTCGCTCCGGCGGGTCACCGTCGAACTTAAATACCGGTTCTATCTCGCCATCATCTGAGTCCGCGCCCATGCCTGAAATGAGGTTTCCAACAATCTCGAGGCCGGTTCCCAAGGCAACCGTTGAAAGACCACCCGAAGCCGGAAGTGCTGCGGCGACGCCACCGGCCACTACTGCACCGGCCAGAATGAGGCCAAATCTGCCGACCGTTGAAACTTCTGAGCCACCATCAGCAATTGCCGCCCTTGCGATATCCCGGCTTATCTGTCTCGACTTTCTCAACAACTCCGTCTGGCCGCCGACATTCGCAATAAGGCCATCGAGATACTCAATCTGGTTCGCCCAGATTTGCGGGAATTCACTCGGACCCAACTCTGCGTACATGCTAGCGGCACCTCCTTGCCAACCGTCAAGGAGGTTAGCTATCTCGCCGAAATCGTCTTCACCCTGAAATTGCACCATTAGATCGCGAAGAATTTGCAGATCTTCAAGTGTTTGCCGCCCGGCCGCCAGGCTGCCCGAAACCAATAGCTCCATACTTCCACGAAAAAGGTGAATTTGAGATCTCACATCGTCCGAGTCCCAAATCCAGGAATTTACGTTTTCGATCTGCCTGATCAGACTGTCAACATCATCCTGGTAACTACTCATCAATATCCCCAAATGAAACTTTGATGCGCTAAAATCTCAAGATTGCATGTCCGCGTTAGAACCTTTCCTTCACGATGACGTTACTTGTTTCACACAGCCGGAGCAAGGCTGAAGCCCGCCTCCAGCGACAGATGCGGGAGCGAGTCGACCTTCCCGACATGGGACAGCAGCGCGTCGGAAAGCTCGAAGAGACCGTCGGCACGAGAGGTCATGCACGTGTGTACAGGTCCGACCGAAACCGGTTCAACGCAGCGATTTCCGCTTCACGTGCGTTGGTCGAATCATGTTGGTCCACAACAGCAAACATCCGCGCGCGTGCCCTCGATGACCACGAAGTTCACCCGTATCACTCAAATGACGTTAAAACGCAAGCCGGGAATGTTCGCCCGTACGGCTCGATTTGGCGAGTTTCTTGTAGCAAGTGGGGCTGGGGAGTGCCAAATTTACTCCTTATTGGAGTTGATAGCTAGGACGTCAATTGATACAATAAGTACTCAAAATGCTATGTTCTTTGTTCTTCTGTGTGTGGATGCGGCCGTGGTGGAAGCGGCACAGCAGGATCAGGTTGTCCGCGTTCGTGTCACCGCCGTCGGCCCAGTGCACGATGTGGTGGGCTTCGGTCCAGGCGATGGGCCGGTCGCAGTTGTGCCAGGCGCACCCGCCGGGTTGCTCGGCTTCGAGTTTGCGGCGCAGGGCGGTGTTGGGGAGTCGTTCTTGGCGGCCGAGTTCGACTACTTCACCGGTCGCATAGTCGTAGACCATGGGGATGACGCTGCCCTCGCAGGCCAGCAGGCGGGCCTTGGCGAGGCTGATCGGCCGGCCTTCGAGGGTGGGGGTGCGTCCGGTGTCGTAGCCTTGCAGGGTTTCCAGGTCGCACAGGAGCGAGAGGGTCGCGGTGTGGCCGTGCCGGGTCGGTGCGTCGGGGCTGGTGCCGTAGGCGGCGAGCATCTGGTGGAGCGCTTCGGCGTTCCGGTTCGCGGCGGCGGGCAGGTCGCCGTCTTGGTCGGCTTCGTCTTGGCGGGGCGGGGGGACGGCGGTGGCGAGCATCTTGGCGAATAGGGCACCGGTATCGGCCGAGAGTTGTCCGTTCAGGGTCCACATGCCGTTGGGCTGCTCGGACAGTTCCAGGTATTGCAGGGACTGCTCCCCGAGCCCTTCGAACAGCTCCGCGCTCTCAGCGAGGGACGCTTCGATCTCGGCCAGGTGTGCCTTGAGGTCTTTGAACGGCGCGTGCGCGCAGTACTGGACGATGAGCGCTTCCGGAGTCGCACACACGGTCTGGGCGTCGAAGGGAGAGGGGACCGCCTCGCGGTACGGCGTCTTCGCGTACAGGCGCATCGCAGGAGTCTTGTCCAACTGGCGCACGGCATAGGCGACCGGGTCGATCCTGGCCGCCTGCGACGTCGCCGCAGTGGCGAGGAGGGTGAACTTCCGGGAACGGCGAGCGATCGCGGCCAGGTCGGAGGCGATCTGCTGATGGAAGTCGAAGGTCGACACCAGCCATTCCCGGAGGGCGGAGAAGCCGTCGAAGTCGCGGTGGATGTTCGCGGTCTTCGCCTCGATCACATGCGCCAGCACCGAAGCATGGGCGGCATTGATCAGTGCCGCCGACTCATCGAGCGCGGTGTGGATGGTCGCTGACTTGGCCCGCCGGTCAGGGCCGGTGCTGGTGGGGTTCGGGGCCATCGATGTCACCTCCTCAACGCGTTTGCTCCTCGAACAGGGTTCCTGTCTTGGTGCTCCTGTTCTATGCCTCAATGGTGACACATGACGGGTCTGACTGCATCACTCGATCGGGTGAATGATGGCGGTGTTTTCCCTGCTCAAGTGCCTCGTCACCTGCGGTCGGGCGTGTCGCGGGGCCGCCCTCCCCGCTCTGCCGTCGCTGCCCGCCTGAAGCCCGAGTGCCGCGGGACCGGGCACCGGGAACGCCCGCCCGGGAAAGTGCCCGCTCCGCCGTCGCTGCCGCCTTTTGCTTGAAGCCCGCACCGAACCGCGCAGCAGGGGACACCGCACCGGTCCGCTCCGGCTCTCGTGAAGCCGGGGCGGACCGGTGCTGAATCAGGGGAAAGGCGACCACCCATCTACGCGGGGCTGCCCGGGATCTCCCACAGTTGGGCGGCCGAGGAACCGCAGGCGGCCTGGACGATGCCCACGTTGTTCCCGCTCTGGCCGCCCTCGGGCTGGAGGCACAGCCCCGAGATCCGGGCGACGATCCGGTAGAGGCCGTCCGCGGCCGGCTCCAGCGTGAAGCGCTGGTTGGCACCGTTCCAGCAGCCCCACTGGCCGACCGGGGCGCCTTCGGCGGTGGACTCGTCGAGCACGTCGAGGCACCGGCCGGTGGCGGTGTTGGCGATGGAACCGGTGCTGGACCCGGGGTAGACGGGGTCGAAGGTGAAGCCCTGCTGGGTGCCGCCGTGGCAGTCGTACTGCTGGAGCAGCACGCCGTCGTCGGCGCTGCCGTGCGGGACGTCGAGGCACTTGCCGGTGCCGGAGTTGACGAAGGTGGAGTTCCAGGGGCTGCCGTCGTCGCCGCCCGGAATGCCTTCGACAGTGCCGGCGGCGGTGTCGATGCTCAACTGCGAGAACCAGTCCATGTCGAGGCTGGTGGCCGACGGGAACTCCAGCGGGAGCCAGACGTATTCGCTGTCGTTGGGGGTGCCGCCGAACTGCGGCCCCCAGCGGTCGCCCATGTAGAGGTAGTCGGTCCCGGCGCTGCCGCTGATCTCGGTGACGTAGGTGGACTGCGAGCCGAAGGTGGTCGAGTCGCCGAAGTTCGTCCAGCCCGACCAGGGGCCCGCGGGGAAGTTCGTGGTGGTCGCGTACTGCGCCTGGTTGGCGTTCCAGCCGGTGGCGCCGGAGGTGATGAGGAAGTAGACGCCGTCGCGCTCGAGGATGGCGGGGGCCTCGCGGTGGTCGCCGTCGAAGCTGTAGAGCAGCTCCTCGACCCCGAGGTAGTCGTCCGTCAGCCGGTAGATGTGGAGGTCGTAGTTGCTGCGCGCGGAGGAGATGAGGTAGCCGGTGCCGTCGTCCACGAACAGGGTCATGTCGCGCGACTCGTGGTCGAGGGGACGGAAGGAGCCCTGGTAGGCGTAGTCGCCGTCGATGGTGTCCGACACCGCGACCGCCACTTCGGCGTCGCCGTAGTCCGTGCCGTTCTCTTTGTGCGCCCACATGACGTAGGTGTCGTTGGACTCGTTGTAGATGACCTTCGGGCGCTCGATATTGGCCGGGTCGAGGTCGGGGTCGGAGTCCTTGGTGAGGATGTCGTTCGCGTGGGTCCAGTTGACCAGGTCGGGCGAGGAGTACATGGAGACGGCGTTGAAGAGGAAGCCGTTCTCGATGCGATTCTCCCCCACCATGTAATAGGTGTCGCCGTCTTTGAGGATGCCGCCGCCGTGGGCGTGCATGAGTTCGCCCGTGGTGGTGGTGATCTGCTGGCCGTTGTCGAACACGACTGCCTCCTGGGTACCGATTTCCGCTGCGCCCCCATCGGTCTGGGCCTGCGCCGCGAGGCCGGAGGTGGCCGCAGTGAGGATAAGCCCGGAGAGGCCGGCCAGCGCGAGCAGGCCGCTCCGCCAGCGCCTCGTGGGACCGGATCCGGGTTGCCTGGTAGGTGACATCGTCGTCTCCTTCGAAGGGTTTAATCGAACAATGTAGATATTTCCACAGATTTCGACACTTGTAAACACCCTTCGTATAACCAGTTTACGAACTGGCGGCACGGAGGCCCCATCGACCCGGGGCGCAACAGGGGACGCCCGGTGGGCGCCCCCGGGAGCGACTACTTGATGGCGCCGGCGGTCAGGCCGGCCTGGATCTGGCGTTGGAAGATGACGTAGGCGAGGAAGATCGGGACCATCGCCAGGACGGTGCCGGCGAAGAGCGCGCCCGGGTCGCCTTCGTAGCCTTGGCGCAGTGCGAGGTTGGCCAGGCCCTGGGAGATGACCGCGTCCTCCGGGTTGCGGCTGAGCAGCACCAGCGGCAGCAGGAACTGGTTCCACTGGCCGATGATGTTGAAGATCGTGATGGCGATCAGGCCCGGTTTGGCCATGGGCAGCATGACCTGGAAGAACAGTCGGTAGTGCCCGGCGCCGTCGATGAGGGCGGCCTCGGCGACTCCCGTTGGCAGCGTTCGGAAGAACGCGGTCAGGAAGAACACCGTGAACGGCAGCGAGTAGGCGATGTAGACGATGACCAGGCCGGGGTAGGTGTTCAGCAGCCCGACGTTCTGGAGGGTCTTGAACAGCGGGAACAGGGCCAGGAACACCGGGAACATCATGCCGCCGGCGAACATGAAGTACAGCAGGCGATTGCCCCGGAACTCGTAGCGCGCGAGCACGTACGCGGCCATGGCGCCCAGCAGCATGGTGCCGAACACGGAGAAGACCATGACCTGGAGGGTGTTGAGGAAGTACCCGCCGATGTGCCCGTTGGTCCAGGCGTTGACGTAGTTCTCCCACCGCGGGGTCTCGGGCAGTCCGAGCGGGTCGACGGCGATCTCGCGCGCGGATTTGAAGGAGGTCAGCACGATCCAGGCGACCGGGACGATCACCATGACCGCCCACAGCCACAGGAAGGCCTGGGAGAACACGTTCATGACGCGGCCCTCGACGCGCGGGGCGTCGGGCGTGCGGGGCGGATCCGGTTGGGCTGTTTCGGCCTTCGCGGGGGTCTGGGTGGCCATGCTCGCTCCTCAGTATTCGATCTGCTCGCGCCGGCCGAAGCGCAGCGAGACGACGGCCAGGGTCAGGGCGGCGAAGAACAGGACCACGCCGAGCGCGGACGCGAACGCCTGCTCCCCGTTGTTGAAGGCGTACTTCCAGATGACGCCGCCGACCACTTCACTCGCGGAGTCGGGGCCGCCTCGGTCGGGCGTCATCATGTACACCAGCACGAACACGTCCAAGGCCACAATGGACAGATAGATCCAGGCGGTCTGGACCGAATCCCACAGCAGCGGCAGGGTGATCTTGAAGAAGGTCTGGATGCGCCCGGCACCGTCGATGATCCCCGCCTCGTACAGGTCGCGCGGGATCGAGGCCATCGCCGAGGAGAAGAACACCAGGTAGAACCCGACCGAACTCCACACCAGGACGGCGATGACGCTGACGAGCACGAAGCGCTTGTCGGCCAGGAAGCCGTTGACCGGGGCGGGCAGCCCGAACAGGTCGAGCGTCCCGGTGATGAGCCCGCCGAAGTTCTGGGGGGCGTACACCTGCTGCCACAGGATGCCGACGATCGCGACCGACAGCACCTGCGGGAAGAAGTAGACGATCTTGTGGAAGCGCGCGCCCCGCACGCCCTCGATGCGGCCCTGGCGGCTGCGCCCGCCGATGTTCAGCATGAACGCGAAGAACAGGCCCAGCGCGATCGTGATGACCGGCAGGGCCACCACGATGATCGCGGTGTGCCGGATGGCCGGCATGACCAGGTTCTCGTCCTTGAACAGGTTGACGTAGTTGTCCAGGCCGATGTAGTTGAACTGGTTGCTCGATCCGCTCCAGTCGGTGAGCGAGATCTGGAAGGCCTGAGCGAACGGCAGGATCACCAGCCAGGCGTACAGCCCGACCGGCAGCGCCAAGAAGCTCAGGATGAACGGGTACTTGCCGTGTCTCATGAGAGGTCCGTTCTGCTCAGGCCGTCTTTCGTCCCCTGCTCGCTCACTCGTCGTGCGTGAACTTCTCGATGTTGTCGTCGGCGGCGGTCTCGTCCGCGACGGTCTGCATCCGCTCGATGAGCTCGTCAGGGGTCGACTCCCCCGACATGAGCGCCCCGAGGGCGGCCCGGACCTCGTCGTCCATCGTCTTGTACCAGAAGCGGAACCGCGGCTGGAACAGGTTCTCCGGGTCGGCCACCAGAGCGTCGGTCGCCTTCGCGGCCGGATTGTCGAGCACGACGCCCTTGACGACGGTGGTCGCCTGCACGGTGTCGCCGAAGATCTGCGAGCCCTCCGCCGAGAGCATGATCCGCAGGTACTCGGCCGCGCCGGCGAGGTTCGTCGCGTTCTTGGGCACCACGAACGGCTCCTCGCCGCCGGCGCTGATCAGCCCCGGCTGCACGCTGCCTTCGAGGTAGGGCACGCCGATCGGCATGTACTCGAAGTCCTCGGGCGCGATCGCGCTCTGCTCATTGGGAAGCCACGAACCGCACGGGATGAACGCGGCCCGGTCCTCGTTGAACGCCGTCTGCGACTGGATGTGGTCGATGCCCGGCGTCCCCTCCAGGATGTAGCCGGACTCCCAGAGCCCGTACATGGCTTCGGCCGCGGCCCTGACCGAGTCGTGGCGCCACGCGTCCGGCTCGAGGTGGTCGATGGCCCGCACGACCTCGACGCCGCCGTGGCGCCCGGCGAGCATGAGGAACCAGTCGTACAGGTACACCGGGTGCTTGCCGGCGTACGTCCACGGCGCGATGCCCTCGGCCTTGATGTCCTCGCACAGCGCGAGCATCTCGTCCCACGTGGCCGGGGCGGTCCATCCCTTGTCGCGGAACAGCTTCGCGTTGTACCAGATCGTCCACGCCGAATAGACGTAGTTGAGGACGTAGAACTCGCCGTTGAACATGCCCGACTCCAGGACGCCGTCGCGCAGCGTCTCGCGCACGGTCACCTCGGGGTCGTCGTAGGACGGCGCGTCGAGCAGCGGCGTCAGCTCGACCAGCTCGCCGTCGCTGACGAGCGAGTCGAGCGGGATCTGCTGGGCACCCGAGTTGTCGAGCACGTCCGCGGGCTTGCCCTCGGCGAAGCGCGGCTGCTGGGTCTCGGAGATGGCCTGCGTGGCCAGGAACTCGATCTCGGCGTCCCCGAACGCCTCGTTGTACAGCGCCTGGTGCTGCACGGCGTACTCCTTGCCGAAGCCGCCGTCGAAGATGACGACGTCCAGCGGTGCCTCGGGGTCGACGCCGAACGGGTTCTCGGGGTCGTCACCGAGGGTGATCTCCTTGACCCCGCCGTCGTCACCGCTGGTGGCGCAGGCGCCGAGCGAGGTCGCGGCCAGGCCGGCCGCGGTGGAGCCGAGGAGCAGTCGTCTGGTGAACAGGGGGTTTGGAGTGATGGGATCGGGCGGGTTCTTCCTCATGGGTTCGCTCCTTTGAAGGGTGACTGCGCTGCGCCTGGGTGTGGCGCCAACTTCGGTGTCGGACTAAACGATCGGTCTGCCGGCTACTGGATGAGTGGTCGGGCCGGTGCCCCACCACCGCTCGGGCGCGGGACTCCAAGGCCTCCATGGTCTTCGGGAACCGCCGCTGGGCCACCGCGATGTGCACCAGGTCGACCACGAGCAGCTCGGAGTGGCGCGACGCGAGCAGGTCCGCGCGGTGGCTGGTCCGCCTGGCCGCCGAAACCAGGCACACGTCGGCGATCTCGGCCAGCGGCGACTCCGGGCAGGCGGTCACCGCGACGGTGAGGGCGTTCTGGCTGCTCGCCTCGCTGAGCATCTCGATGGTCTCGGCGGTCGTGCCCGAGTGCGAGTGCGCGATGGCCACGTCGCCCTCTTCCAGCAGCGCGGCGCTGGCCAGCGCGTCGTGGACCTCGGTCCACACCCAGGCCGCGACGCCGGTGCGGTAGAAGCCCATCTGGAGTTCGCGGGCCACGATGGCGCTGGATCCGACGCCGTAGACGTCGACGCGGCGGGCCGCCGACACGGCGGCGGCGACGCGTTCGACGGCGGCGAGGTCGAGGGTGTCGACGGTGTCGCGCAGCATGGTGGCGTCGATGGTGATGAGCTGCTTGAGGACCCGGTCGAGCGGGTCGTCGGGGGCGATCTCCTGGCCGATATTGATGTCCCAGCCGCTTTCGCGGCTGGCGGAGGCCCGGCCGGTCTCGGTGGCGATGGCGACGCGCAGGGCGGCGTAGCCGTCGTAGCCGAGGTGGCGGCAGAAGCGGGTGATGGTGCCGGGGGACGTGCCGGAGAGTTCGGCGAGATCCATGATCGTGGCGTTGGCGGCGGCCTCGGGGTCGGCCAGGACCTGCTCGGCGACCTTGGACATGGCGTCGGAGAGCTCGCCGCCCTGGCGGCGGATCCGTTCCAGGACACCGGTTCTGGGAGGTGCCACGGCGAGGGTCGGTGCGGCGGCGTCGGTCCTGTTATCGTCCACGTGACGGCCCTTCATTACGGATGGGTACAAGAAAAACTATTATCTAGGCCACACTCGTGTCAAGATCACGAGAATTATTTTTACGCGCCCACACCGCTATCGGGAGACCCTCATGGAACCGAAACTCGCCGTCGGCCTCGACGCCGGCGGCACCAGCACTCGCGCGGTGCTCATTGACGAGACCGGCGCGGTGCTCGGCACAGGCGCGTCCGGGCCCGCCAATCCCGTTGGGGGCGACCGGGACATCGCAATGTCCAACATGGCGCTGGCGGTGCGCCGGGCGCTCGGCGGGATCGACCCGTCGGCGATCGCGGCCGTGTGCGCCGGGTGCGCCGGGGCGCTGTCGATGACCGAGGAGGTGCGCACCGTCGCCGCCGAACTCAAGCGGCGCTTCGTGGTCGACTGCGATGTAGAGCTCGTCTCGGACGCCGTCGTCGCCTTCGCCGCCGGTTCCTCCGCCCCCGACGGGACCGTGGTGGTCGCCGGGACGGGGGCGGTCGCGTTCAGCATTCGCGGCCGGGAACCGTACCGGCGCTCCGACGGCTACGGCTGGCTGTTCGGCGACGCGGGCTCGGGGTTCTGGATGGGCCGCGAGGCGGTGCGCGCGACCCTTCGCCATATCGACGGCAATGGCCCGGGCGGGCGCCTCGTCGAGGCCATCATCGCGGCCGTCTCGCCGGAGAGCCAGCGCTCGGGCGCCTTGGTGGCGAAGGCGATGGCCGACCCGCCTGCCCGCTTGGCGCGCCTGGCGGCCCTGGTGTGCGAGTCGGCCGACGCGGGCGACGCGGTGGCGAAGTCCATCGTGGCCAGGGCGGTCGGCAACCTGGCCGAGTCGGTCGCGTTCGTGGTCGAACGTGACCAGCCCATCGTCATGGCCGGGAGCCTCCTCACCCGGCCCACCCCGGTGGCGAGCCTGCTCCAGGAGCGGTTCCGCCTGGTCTACCCCAAGGCCGGGATCTCGAAGGCCACGGACCCGGCGGTCGGCGCCGCCTGGCTCGCGGCCCGCGCCTTCCAGCCCGACCCCGAGGCCAGGACCCGGCTCCACCGCCAACTCGCCTGGCGATAGCGGGGCCCCGGCCTCCGAATCCCTCTAACCCGCTCGTCCCCGAATCCCTTGATCCTCTTGATCCTTAAGGACTCCGAAGGCCCGGCCAAGGCGCCGGAGAGCTTCCCTCCCACGCTCTCCAGACGCCGGTCGGCCTCGGCCGCATCGAGACCGTGTTCGATCATGACCACCGCGGTCTTGATGCGGTTGTCCGCCTCGGCCAGGCACCGCTCCGCGGTTTCGTATGCGGCGCCGGTGATCTCGCAGATCATGCGGGCGGCGCGGTCGGCCAGCTTGGAGTTGAGGACGCGCATGTCGACCATGTAGTTGCGGTAGACGCGTCCGAGTTTGACCATGGTGATCGTGGAGATCATATTGAGCACGAACTTCTGGGCCGTGCCGGATTTGAGCCGGGTCGAGCCGGCCACCACCTCGGGGCCGACGTTCACCTCGATCGCGTGCTCGGCGACGTCCGACAGGGCCGAGCCGGTATTGCAGGACAGTCCGACGGTCAGCGCCCCGCGGCGGCGGGCCTCGCGGACGGCGGCCACCACGAACGGGGTGCGGCCGCTGGCGGCCAGGCCGACCACGGCGTCGCCGGGGCCGATGTCGGCGGCGACGATGGCCCGCGCCCCGGCGGCGGCGTCGTCCTCGGTGCCCTCCACGGCTCCGCCCTCGGCGGCGCGGCCGCCGGCCAGGATGGCCTTGATGAGGTCGGGGTCGGTCGAGAACGTCGGCGGACACTCGGCGGCGTCCATGACGGCCATCCGCCCGGCGGTCCCGGCCCCGACGTATCTCAGGCGCCCGCCCCGGGCCAGGCGCTCGGCCACGGCGTCGATCGCCGCGGACACCTCGGGGAGCACGGCCGCGACGGACTCGGCGACCGTCGCGTCGGCATCGTTCATGGTGCGCGCCAACTCCAGCGTCGACAATCGGTCGATCCCCGCATAGCGCGGATCGGCACGTTCGGTTGACAGCGTTGCCAGTCGGGCGCGCTCGGGCGGCCGCTCGGTCATATCACTCACAGTGGCGAGCCTAGCTCAATGAAGAGAAATTTCACCCGCGTAACAGTAGTTGAAGAAACGTACCGTTTGCGCGGGTGTAGCGTGACGGCATGTCAGCGAGCCGTACCGATCCGCCGAACCTCCTGGTGTCCATCAAATCCGTCCTGCCCTCATTGTCCAAGGCTGAGACGAAGGTCGCCCAGGAGATCATCCGCGAGCCCGAGGCCGCCTCGACGCGCACCATCACCGAACTGGCCCACGCGGCCGGGACCTCCGAGGCGACCGTGGTGCGGTTCTGCCGCTCGCTCGGGCTGGCGGGGCACCGGGAACTGCGGATGCGGGCGGCCCAGGCCGTCATCGGCACCGGTGAGGGCCCCGACCGGGAGATCGCGGGCGGCGACATCCCCTCGGGCGCCGACATGTCGCGGATCATCGCGACGATCAGCTACGCCGATGTCGGGGCGATCACCGACACCGCCGACGCACTCGACACCGAGGCCTGCGAGGCGGCCGTGGCCGCGCTCGCGGCGGCGGGGCGGATCGACGTGTTCGGGGTCGAGGCGTCGGGAATCGTCGGCGCCGACCTGACCAAGAAGCTGCACCGCATCGGCTGCACGGCGTTCAACTGGCCGGACGTGCACTCCGCGCTCGTGGCGGCGTCGCTGGCGGGCAATAAGGATGTGGCCGTGGCGATCTCGCACTCGGGGGCGACGACGGAGACGGTCGAGTTCCTGGAGGCCGCCCGCGACCGGGACGCGACCACGATCGCGATCACCAACCACGCCCGCTCCCCGCTGGCGCGGGCGGCCGACTACGTGTTGACCACCGCAGCGAGGGAGACGACCTTCCGCTCGGGCGCGACCGTCAGCCGCATCGCGCAGCTGATGGTGGTGGACTGCCTGTTCGTCGGGGTAGCGGCCCGGCGACGGCAACGAACGGCCAAGGCCCTCGCCGCCACCGCCGCGGCGGTATCGAACCGCCAACGAGTCTGAACCACAAGTCCGTCGGACCCGGGGGCACCATTGGAAGAGGCGGGACCCCAGGGGTCCAATTTGTTGGCAAACACCGCTTTCGCCCGCTTACTCGCCCCTCGCGGCCTCTACTTCCTCCCGCAGCTGCGGGAGCATCTCGTGGAAGATCCCCGGGCACAGCGTCGAGTTGAAGTCCACGTGCCCGTAGATCTCCTCCGACTCAATCCCGTACTGGTCCGCCGCGAACGCGCACACCGACACCAGCGCCGCCCACTGCTCCGCGGTGGGCTCCGCGCCGTCGTGGTACGAGCCCTCGTTCGAGATCCCCAGCGCCTGCGAGTTCTGCCCCGAGGTGTGGATGCCCTGGATAAAATGGCCGCCGTCGCGCAGCGCCTCGAGACTCCCCGTCGTGCCCTCCGTCAGGAAGCCGCCCCGGCTCACGATGAAGTTGTAACCCGTGTCGCGCCAACCGTTCCCGTCCATGTGCAGGTCCTGCACCCACTGCGCGTGAAGGTGCGCCTGTTCGCGCGAGAAGTCCTCGGTGTTCGCCGAGACCGTGTGGTGCACGATGAGCTTGTTCGGGCTGCCCGTGATCACCGGGTTGGTGCCGCCCGGCGCTCGCGCGCCCCAATCCTCGGTCGAATCGATCTCGGGCTCGGCCGCCTCGGCGTTCGCGCTCGGCATCGCCGCGAAACCGGCCGCGCCCGTGACACCGAACAGTCCGACCGCCCCGGCCCCGAGCAGGAGCCTGCGCCGGATGAGTTGCGAGTCGTTCATTGCCTGCCTCCGCTGAATCGGGACGGCCCGCGGCCTCTGGTTCGAGGCCGCGGGCCGTCGCATCACGCCGCGGGCGGGTCCCGGTCGGGCCCCGCCCCCGTCGCTAGGTGTTGTTGGCCAGGGCCAGCAGGCGGGCCTGCGAGCCGTTGAAGTTATTGCGGTCGACGTTCCCGGAGATGCCCGAGACCGAACCGCTCGACGTGTACTGCCAGAACGTCCACGTCGTGGAGCTCCACCCCGCCGGTCGCGTCGGCGAGGACGCGCCCCAGTGGGCCACCCACAGCGGGCTCTTCGAGGCCATGCCCGTCCACGAACCCGTGCAGGAGTTCCACCACGAAGCGGTGGTGTAGATGACGACGTCGCGTCCGGTGGCCGCCTTGTACGTGTTGTAGAAGTCGGTGATCCACGAGCGCATCGCCGAGGTGCTCAGCCCGTAGCAGGCCGCGCCGGAGGGCGGGGCCTCCAGGTCGAGCGCGCCGGGCAGGGTGAGGTTGTCGGCCGACCACGCGCCGCCATTGGCGACGAAGTAGTTCGCCTGCGCCGCACCGCTGGAGGAGCCGGGGCGGGCGAAGTGGTACGCGCCGCGGATGACGCCGGCGCCGTGCGCCGCGGGGTAGTTGGTGTTGAAACGGGGGTCCTTGTAGGTGGTGCCCTCGGTGGCCTTGATGTAGGCGAAGTCGATGCCCGCGGCCTTGACCGAGGCCCAGTTGATCGAACCCTGGTAGTGGGACACGTCGATGCCGGATGGCTGCGTCTGCGCCTGGGCCGGGCTGGCCCAGGTCAATCCGGTCGTGGTGAGGATGATGGAGGCGAGCAGGACGATCGCGGCGCGGATTCTGCGGCGGCGTGGTCGGCTTGCACCCTTTGACGATTCGTTCACACGAGACTCCCAGTTCGTCAGGAGATCTGGCTTTCGGGGGTAAGCGCCCGGTATGGCACTTGAGACTCAGTATGGTGAAAAGTTCCATCCAAAGTCAACCGTGTGAAAATAACTTTCCGAAATCTGCGGGTAAAGACCAGCGGTATGGGCCTAGTACGACAGGCCGTGACCGCGTTCGAACAGGATCGTGTCGGGGCCTGCGGCAGTCGGGACGTCGACCGGGAGCTTCCCCTCCGGCCCCTGCCCCATGATCACCTTCGCCAGGGACGCCAGGGAAGCGGCGGTGTACGAGTACGTCGCCAGGGCCGGCGCGTCCTCGGGCAGGTGCGCGGCGTCGTACGGGGTCCCCACCGCGGCCGACACCAGCGGCGCGCCCGCCTCCCGCAGCGCCGCGATCAGATCGATCTGGCTCGAGGAGGCCGCGACCTTGTACGTCACCGCCACCACCAGGTCCCTGTCCTCGGCCGCCGCCACTGCGGCGTCGATCGCGGCCTGGTCCGGCGCATCGCCGGTCACCAGCGTCTGTGCGTCCACCCCGAGCGAGGCGAACGCGTCCACGAGCCGCGCCGTCGTGTTCTCGCCCCAACCGGTCACCAGCACGCTCGCGGCCGTCGCCGGCAGCGTGCCGTCGTTGCGCAGCAACGTGACCGAGCGGTCGGCGATATCGGCGGCGGCCGCCAGGCCCGCCTCCGTCCCGACCGACTCCAGCGCCTTGTCGGGGTCGACGAACGGGTCGCCGGTCAGCCCGCGGGCCCACTTGAGCGACAGCAGCCGCCGCACTGAGGCGTCGATGCGCTGCTCCGTCAACTCCCCCGCCTCGACCGCCGCCAGCACCGCGTCGCGCGCCAGCCGGAAGTCCGGCGGCATCAGCAGCAGGTCCGCCCCGGCCTGGAGCGCCATCACCGGGACGTCCTCGTCGCCGTACTCGGTCCGCACGCCCTCCATCTCCAGCGAGTCGGTCACGATCACACCCTCGTACCCGAGCCGGTCGCGCAGCAGCCCGGTGAGGATCGGCTCCGACAGGGTGGCCGGCAGCAGCGACTCGTCCAGAGCCGGGAACTGGAGGTGCGCCGACATGATCATGTCGGCGTCGACCGCGATGGCGGCCTTGAACGGCGGCGCGTCGATCTCCTCCCACTCCTCGTAGGTGTGGGTGATGACCGGCAGCCCCACGTGGCTGTCCACGTCGGTGTCCCCGTGGCCGGGGAAGTGCTTGGCGCAGGCCGCCAGATTCGTCGTCTGGTAGCCCATGATCTGCGCCGACGTCATCTCGGCGACCGTGTCCGGATCCGAGGAGAACGACCGCACCCCGATCACCGGATTGGCCGGGTTGACATTGACGTCCGCATCGGGCGCGAAGTTCAGGTTCAGGCCCAGGGCTCCCAGTTCGTCCCCCGCGAGCTGCGCCGCGTCCTGTGCGGCCCCGGCGTCCCCCGTGGCGCCCAGCGGCATCGCGCCGGGGAACTGCGTGACCGGCTCGGCGATGCGCGCCACCGTGCCGTACTCCTGGTCCACCGCGACGAACAGCGGCACCCCCTCGTCGGCGGTCGCCGCCTCCTGGAGGCCATTGGAGAGCCGGGCTATCTGCTCGGGGTCTTCCACATTGTTCGCCCAGTTGAAGTAGATGATCCCGCCCGGACGGCATTCGGTGATGAACGCGGCCGCATTGTCGGCGCCCAGGTGGTCCCGGTTCGCGGCGACGTCATCGGGATCATCGGTATCCGCGCTGGTGCCGTGGGCGTAGACCATGAACAACTGGCCCACCTTGTCCTCCAGGGACATCGCCGCCAGCCGGTCCTTCACGTATGCCCTGCGTCGCTCCACCGCATCATCGTGCCCCGCCTCGTCAAGGGGCACGCCGCCGGACTCGGCGTAGGCGACCGCGGCCCCGGCCAGGCCCACCGCCCCCACCGCGCCGGAGGCGAGGAGCGTCTTGCGCGTCATTCGAACGGATCGCAATCGGGGGATACGCATTCGCCCAGTCTTACCCCTTCGAGTCGGGGCAATCAAGGACGAGGTGCCGTGATCCCCACTATTCACCCGAAGGACAGCAAAAAAGGCCGGGGCGGAGCTGGGCTCCGTCCCGGCCTCTTCAAGCCGTTCTAAATACTAGAACTTCAGGCCGTTGTCGCGGGCGGCGTCGGCCAGGGCCGCAACGCGGCCGTGGTACTTGACACCACCGCGGTCGAACACGACCGCTTCGACACCGGCTTCCTTGGCGCGCTCGGCGACCAGCTTGCCGACCTCTTTGGCCTTGGCGGTCTTGTCGCCTTCGAAACCCTTCAGGCCAGGCTCGACCGTCGACGCGGCGGCCAGGGTGTGGCCCTTCACGTCGTCGATGACCTGGGCCACGATGTGCTTCGAGGAGCGGAAGATCGCCAGACGAGGCTGCTCGGCGGTGCCGAGAACCTTCTTGCGGCCGCGGAAGTGGCGCCGGTTCTTCGCGATCCGGCGGCGCTCGGAGACGGACCCTGACGGGCGTCGCTGCTCCAGTTTGCTCGCCATTACTTACCTGCCTTTCCGGCCTTGCGGCGGATACGCTCGTCGACGTACTTCACGCCCTTGCCCTTGTAGGGCTCCGGCGGACGCAGTCGGCGGATGTTCGCGGCGACCTGGCCGACCAGCTGCTTATCGATGCCCTCGATGTGCAGCAGGGTCGGACGCTCGACCTTGAACGAGATGCCGTCCGGGGCGTCGACCTGGATGGTGTGGGAGAAGCCGAGGCTCATCTCCACGCCAGCACCCTTGGCCTGGGCCCGGTAACCGGTGCCGTTGATCTCGAGGGACTTCTTGTAGCCCTCCGAGACGCCGACGACCATGTTGTTGACGAGGCTGCGGGCCAGGCCGTGCAGGGCCCGGGACTTGCGCTCGTCGTTGGGGCGGGTGACCTGGATCAACCCGTCCTCGCTCTTCTCAATGCCGATGGGCTCGGGCAGCTCGCGAGCGAGCTGGCCCTTCGGGCCCTTCACGGTGACCGTCGCGCCGTCGATGGTGATATCGACGCCGGAGGGCACCTGGATCGGCTGCTTCCCAATGCGGGACATGCTTAATACCCTCCTTTACCAGATGTACGCGACGACTTCGCCGCCCACGCCGCGCTTGCGAGCCTGACGGTCCGTCAGGAGGCCCTGGGACGTGGACACGATGGCCACACCCAGACCGCCGAGGACGCGCGGAAGCTCAGTGGACTTGGCGTAGACCCGCAGACCCGGCTTGGAGACGCGGCGCAGGCCCGCAAGGGACCGCTCGCGGCGCTCGCCGAACTTGAGATCGACGACCAGGGTCTTGCCGACTTTGCCCTCTTCAGGCTCCTCGACACGCCAGCCGGCGATGTAGCCCTCGCGCTGCAGGACCTCCGCGATGGAGACCTTCATCTTCGAGTGCGGCATCGACGTGGTGTCGTGGAAAGCCTGGTTGGCGTTTCGCAGACGGGTCAACATGTCTGCGATCGGGTCGGTCATTGTCATTGGCTGTGTTTACCTTTCTCACCCCGGTTCCCCCGGCCGGTACACCGACCGGAGGCCTGTAGCGATTCGCGTTTTTTACCAGGAAGCCTTGTGGACACCCGGGAGCTCGCCGGCGTGCGCCATGTCGCGCACGCAGATCCGGCAGAGGCCGAACTTGCGGTAGACGGCCTTGGGCCGGCCGCACTTCTGGCAGCGGGTGTAGGCGCGCACGGCGAACTTCGGCTTCCGCTTCGCCTTCGCGATGAGGGCTTTCTTCGCCATTAGTCGTTCTCCTTGAACGGGAAGCCCAGGTGCCGCAGCAGCGCCCGGCCTTCATCGTCGGTCTTCGCGGTGGTCACCAGGGTGATGTCCATACCGCGAACCCGGTCGATCTTGTCCTGGTCGATCTCGGGGAACACCGCCTGCTCGGTCAGACCGAAGGTGTAGTTCCCGTTGCCGTCGAACTGCTGGTCCGACAGCCCGCGGAAGTCGCGGATGCGCGGCAGCGCCAGCGACAGGACCCGGTCGAGGAATTCCCACATGCGGTCGCCGCGAAGGGTGACCTTCGCGCCGATCGCCTGGCCCTCGCGGAGCTTGAACTGCGCGATCGACTTCTTGGCCAGACGCACCAGCGGCTTCTGCCCGGTGATCGTGGCCAGGTCCGCCAGGGCCCCGTTGATGAGCTTGGAATCGCGAGCGGCTTCGCCCACGCCCATGTTCACCACGATCTTGGTCAGACCGGGGATCTGGTGGATGTTGCCGTACTTGAACTCTTCGGTCAGCTTCGGCCTGATCTCGGACTTGTAGGTCTCCTTCAGGCGCGGAGCGACCTTCTCTGCGACATCAGTCATTAGAGGTCCTTACCCGTCCGCTTCGAAATCCGGACCTTGCGGTCGTCGTCACCGAAGCGGTAGCCCACGCGGGTGGGCTGGTTGTCGGCGTCGAGCACGGCCACGTTGGACACGTGAATCGACGACTCCTGGGTGACGATCCCGCCGGTGCGGGATCCGCGCGAGGTCTGGCCCGCCTTGGTGTGCTTGGTGATGCGGTTGACGCCCTCGACGAGCACGCGCTCGCGGTCGGGGTAAGCCTCCAGCACCAGGCCCTCGGCGCCCTTGTCCTTGCCCGCTGTGACGCGGACTCGGTCGCCCTTCTTGATCTTCATCTCTTACAGCACCTCCGGTGCGAGGGAGATGATCTTCATGAACTGCTTGTCGCGCAGTTCGCGGGCAACCGGCCCGAAGATACGGGTCCCTCGCGGTTCGCCGTCCTTGACGAGGACAGCGGCGTTCTCGTCGAACTTGATGTACGAGCCATCGGGGCGGCGGCGCTCTTTCACCGTCCGCACGATGACAGCCTGCACGACGTCGCCCTTTTTCACCCCGGCACCCGGGATGGCGTCCTTGACGGAGGCCACGATCGTGTCGCCGATACCGGCATAGCGTCGGCCAGAGCCGCCCAACACCCGGATGCACAGGATCTCCCGCGCACCGGTGTTGTCGGCGACCTTCAGCCGCGACTCTTGCTGAATCACGTCCCGATCTCCCTACTTGGCCTTCTCAAGGATCTCGACGATGCGCCAACGCTTGGTCTTCGACAGCGGCCGAGTCTCCATGATGGAGACGCGGTCGCCGATGCCGGCGTCGTTGTTCTCGTCGTGGGCCTTGTACTTCTTGTTGGACCTGATGACCTTGCCGTAAAGCGCGTGCTTCTTGCGGTCTTCGACTTCGACGACAGCGGTTTTATCCATCTTGTCGCCAACGACCAGGCCTTCAAGCACCTTGCGCCGACCGCGAGTCTGAGTTTCCTCGCTCACTTCTCAACCTCCTCCGGCGTGGCGCTGAGGCCGAGCCGGCGCTCGTTCATGACGGTGTAGATCCGCGCGATCTCTTTGCGAACCAGGCCGAGCATGTGGTTGTTCTCCAGCTGGCCGGTTGCGCCCCGGACCCGCAGGTTGAACAGCTCTTCCTTCTTCTCCAGGAGTTTGGCCTGGAGTTCCTTGTCGCTGAGCTCGCGGAGCTCACCCGTGTCGATACCAGTCGCCATCACTGCTCACCTGCGCCTTCACGCGTAACGATGCGGCACTTCATGGGCAACTTGTGGATCGCCCGCATCAGTGCCTCGTGGGCGACGGTCTCAGTCGGGTACGAGATCTCGAACATCACTCGACCCGGCTTGACGTTGGCCACCCAGAACTCGGGCGAGCCCTTACCGGAACCCTGACGGGTCTCGGCCGGCTTCTTGGTGATGGCGCGGTCCGGGAAGATGTTGATCCAGACCTTGCCGCCACGCTTGATGTGGCGGGTCATCGCGATACGAGCCGCCTCGATCTGGCGGTTGGACACGTAGCTGTGCTCCAACGCCTGGATGCCGTACTCGCCGAACGTAACCCGGGTGCCGCGAGTCGCCTTGCCCTTGCGCTTGGGCGCGTGGGGCTTGCGGTAACCGCGCGGCGGTTTCCGTGGCATGAGCATTTCGCTTAGCCCTCCTGCTTCTTAGTCTCGGCAGGCGCCGCGGCCGGAGCCTCGGCGGGAGCACCGGCAGTGGCGGGAGCGCCCTGACGGGCTCGGCCGCCTCGGCCGCGTCCTCCGCGAGCCTGGCCGCCGCCTCCGCGGCCGCCGCGCTCGCCTCCGCCGCCGCTCTCGCGACGACGCTGCACCTGCTCGGCCTGCTCCTTGAGCGTGGCCTCACCCTTGTAGATCCAGACCTTCACACCGATGCGGCCGAACGTCGTGTGGGCCTCGAAGAGGCCGTAGTCGATGTTCGCGCGCAGCGTGTGCAGCGGGACCTGGCCCTCGCGGTACTGCTCCGAGCGGCTCATCTCGGCGCCGCCGAGGCGACCCGAGCACTGAACCTTGATGCCCTTCACAGTCGGGTTGCGCATGGACGACTGGATCGCCTTGCGCATCGCGCGACGGAAGTTGACACGGCTGGAGAGCTGCTCTGCGACGCCCTGGGCGACGAGCTGAGCATCGACGTCGGGGTTCTTGACCTCGATGATGTTCAGCTGCACCTGCTTGCCGGTGAGCTTCTCCAGGTTGCCGCGCAGACGGTCGGCCTCGGCGCCTTTTCGGCCGATGACGATGCCCGGGCGGGCGGTGTGGATGTCGACGCGAACCCGCTCGCGGGTGCGCTCGATCTCCACCTTCGAGATGCCGGCGCGCTCAAGGCCCTTGGTCATGAGCTCGCGGATCTTGACGTCCTCGCCGATGTACTCGGCGTACTCCTTGTCGGCGTACCAGCGCGACGTCCAGTCACTGCTGATGCCGAGGCGGTACCCGTGCGGGTGGATTTTTTGACCCATTACTCGGTCTCCTCCTTCTCAGCGGACTCGGACTTCGTGTCGGTCGTCGACTCTGCCGGCTTCGCGGCGGCCTTGGGGCGACGGATCGAGCCGGCGTCCACGGGAGCGGCCTGAACCGACTCCACGACCACGGTGATGTGGCTGGTGCGCTTGTTGATCCGATAAGCCCGGCCGTGGGCGCGGGGACGGTAGCGTCGCATCGTCGGGCCCTCGTCGACCTTGATCTCAGAGATCAAGAGCGACTCGGGGTCGAGGCCAAGGTTGTTCTCCGCGTTGGCCTGAGCCGACGCGATGACCTTGTAGACGATCTCGGCCGCGCTGTAGGGCGCGAACTCGAGGGTCGTCAGTGCCTCGTCCACGGGCAGGCCACGCACGAGGTCGACGACGCGGCGCGCCTTGCGAGGTGCGACGCGGACATACCGCGCCGACGCGCGCGCCTTCGGAGCCTCCTGCTCCACTGTTGCCATCGTTCTAATCCTTCGTTCGTTACTTCAAGCCCGTGGCCTAGCGGCGACGGCTCTTGCGGTCGTCCTTGTCGTGGCCCCGGAACGTGCGGGTGGGAGCGAACTCCCCGAGCTTGTGCCCGACCATGTTCTCGGTGACGTACACCGGAACGTGCTTCCGCCCGTCGTGGACCCCGAAGGTCAGCCCGATGAAATCGGGAGCGATCGTGGAACGACGCGACCAGGTTTTGATGACGGTCTTGGACTTGGACTCGATCGCCGCGTCCACCTTCTTCTGAACGTGGTCGTCGATGAACGGGCCTTTTTTGAGGCTGCGACTCATGGCTTACTTACCCCGCTTCCGGCTGGCGTTGCGACGACGGACGATGAGCCTGTCGTTCGGGTGCTTCCTCTTCCGAGTGCGACCCTCAGGCTTACCCTGCGGGTTCACCGGGTGGCGGCCACCGGACGTCCGGCCCTCGCCACCACCGTGCGGGTGGTCGACCGGGTTCATGACGACACCGCGGACGGTCGGGCGCCAGCCCTTCCAGCGCATACGGCCGGCCTTACCCCAGTTGATGTTGCCCTGCTCGGCGTTGCCGACCTCGCCGACAGTGGCGCGGCAGGTCACCTGGACCAGACGGATCTCGCCGGAGGGCATGCGCAGGTGCGCGTACTTGCCTTCACGGGCGAGCAGCTGGATCGACGCGCCGGCCGAGCGGCCCAGGGTGGCACCGCCACCGGGCTTGAGCTCCACCGCGTGCACCGTCGTACCGACGGGGATGTGGCGCAGCTCCAGCGAGTTGCCCGGCTTGATGTCGGCCTCGGGGCCGTTCTCAATCACGTCACCCTGCTTGATCCCCTTGGGGGCCAGGATGTAGCGCTTCTCGCCGTCGGCGTAGTGCAGCAGCGCGATGTTCGCGGTGCGGTTCGGGTCGTACTCGATCTCCGCGACCTTCGCCGGCACGCCGTCCTTGTCGTGGCGACGGAAGTCGATCACGCGGTAACGGCGCTTGTGTCCGCCACCGCGGTGACGGGTCGAGATCTTGCCCGAGTTGTTGCGGCCGCCGGTCTTGGTGATCGGACGGACCAGCGACTTCTCAGGCGTCGAACGGGTGATCTCGGCGAAGTCGGAGACGCTGGAGCCACGACGCCCAGGCGTCGTCGGCTTGTATTTGCGAATAGCCATAACTGGTTAACTCCCTGCGTCCCTAAGAGATCTGTCCGCCGAAGATCTCACCGAGACGACCGGGGTCGCCCTCGACGGTGACGATCGCGTGCTTGACGCTCTTACGCTGGCCCCAGCCGTCACGGGTGCGCTTGCGCTTCCCGTCCCGGTTCAGGGTGTTGACGCTCTTGACGTCCACACCGAAGATCTGCTTGACGGCGATCTTGATGTGGCTCTTGTTGGCGCGCGGGTCGACCTCGAAGGTGTACTTGCCCTCACCGAGGAGGGTGTAGGTCTTCTCCGAGATGACCGGCTTGATGATGATGTCGCGCGGGTCGGCGACGGTCACTTCGCTCATGCCGCGACCTCCTGCTCGGTCCTGTCAACGATGAACGCCTCGATGGCGCCCTCGGTGAACACGATGTCCTCGTTGTTGAGCACGTCGTAGGTGTTGACCTGGCCCCACTGGAGGATGTGGACCCCCGGGAGGTTGCGCAGGCTGAGCTCGGCCGTGTTCTCCTCGCGGGAGAGCACTACCAGGACCTTCTTGGCGGTCGAGGTGTTGGCCAGAGCGGCCTTGGCGTCCTTCGTCTTCGGGGACTCCCCGTCGACGATGGAGCTGATGACGTGCAGCTGCGCGTTGCGAACCCGGTCAGTGAGGGCACCCGCGAGAGCGGCCGTCTTCATCTTCTTGGGGGTCCGCTCGGCGAACGACCGCGGCTTGGGGCCGTGGACGACGCCACCGCCCTTGAACTGCGGTGCGCGAATCGAGCCCTGACGAGCCCGGCCGGTGCCCTTCTGGCGGTACGGCTTCTTGCCGCCACCGCGGACCTCACCGCGCGTCTTGGTGCTGGCCGTGCCCGAACGGGCTGCGGCGAGCTGCGCGGTGACGACCTGGTGCATGAGCGGGATGTTCGGCTCCACGTCGAAGATCGACGTGGGGAGCTCGATGGTCTTCCCGGTCTCTTTGCCAGCGGCGTCTTTGACTTTGATTTCAAGGCTCATGATTAGGCCACCTGCTTCACTGCGGTCCGGACGAGCACCAGGCCGTTCTTCGGGCCGGGAATGGCGCCGACGATCAGCAGCAGCCCGCGCTCGGCGTCGACCGCCTGCACCCGCAGGTTCTGCGTGGTGTGGCGGTTGCCGCCCATACGACCCGCCATGCGCATGCCCTTGAAGACACGACCCGGCGTGGCGCAGCCTCCGATGGAACCGGGGGCGCGGTGGACCTTGTGCGCACCGTGGCTGGCGGGGAGACCGCCGAAGCCGTGGCGCTTCATGACACCGGCGAAGCCCTTGCCCTTGGTCGTGCCCGTGACATCGACCACGTCGCCGGCCGCGAAAATCGTGGCCTCGATGGTCTGCCCGAGCTCAAAGGCGTCGGCGTCCGAGGTGCGCAGTTCGACGAGGTGGCGACGCGGTGCGACACCGGCCTTCTCGAAGTGGCCCTGAATCGGCTTGGTGACGTTCTTGAGTTTGATGTCGCCGAAGCCCAGCTGCACGGCCGAGTACCCATCGACATCGGGTTTACGAATCTGGGAGATGACATTCGGCCCGGCCTGCACCACAGTGACGGGAACGGCGCGGCCGTTCTCATCCCAAACCTGGGTCATGCCGAGCTTGGTGCCCAGGATTCCCTTGATCTGCCTGTCCATTGGTGCCCCTACAGCTTGATCTCGATGTCGACGCCCGCCGGCAGGTCGAGACGCATCAACGAGTCGACCGTTTTCGGGGTCGGGTCGAGGATGTCGATGAGGCGCTTGTGCGTGCGCATCTCGAAGTGCTCTCGCGAGTCCTTGTACTTGTGCGGCGACCGGATCACGCAGAAGCGGTTGATCTCAGTCGGCAGCGGCACCGGCCCGGAGATGGCAGCACCGGTACGGGTGACCGTCTCCACGATCTTGCGGGCCGAGGAGTCCACGACCTCGTGGTCGTAGGCTTTCAACCTGATGCGGATCTTCTGTCCCGCCATGATTCCTTACCTAACGTAAATTGGCTGTTCGGACCGCTCCACGCGGTCGGGCGTGTCGCGAGTTCAAGACGCACGTGGACACGGAAAGGCATCGCTTCGGTGTCTTGGCTCGCCCGCCTGCCCGCCGTGAACGGTCCCCCTCGGCAAGTGCCTACTGGGGCCCTCGGGCCGGGCGTGAGCATCAATGGGTGCCTCAAGGGCGCACTGATGCGAACGCAACCTGCATATTATGCCGTACCCTGCTCGACCTGAACAAACGGGGGCCGGGCGGCAGTGGGGCAGGTTACGAGTTGGAGTTGTAAGGCTGCGCTTCGCGGCCGGACCGGAGCCCGGCCGCGATGAAACCGGGGCGACCCTTGAGGGTCGCCCCGGAATACGGTCTTACTTGAGGACCTTGGTGACTCGGCCCGATCCGACGGTGCGGCCACCCTCGCGAATCGCGAAGAGCAGACCGTCGTCCATGGCGATGGGCTGGATGAGCTCCACCTTCATGTCGGTGTTGTCACCGGGCATGACCATTTCGGTGCCCTCGGGGAGGGTAACGACACCGGTCACGTCGGTGGTCCGGAAGTAGAACTGCGGACGGTAGTTGTTGAAGAACGGCGTGTGACGCCCGCCCTCGTCCTTGCTCAGGATGTAGACCTGGGCCTCGAACTCGGTGTGCGGAGTCGTGGTGCCGGGCTTGACGACGACCATGCCGCGCTCGACCTCTTCGCGCTTGGTGCCGCGGAGCAGGAGGCCCACGTTCTCACCGGCGCGCGCGTCGTCGAGGGTCTTGCGGAACATCTCGATGGCGGTGACCTTGGTGCTGATCGCGCCCTCGCGGATGCCGACGATCTCGACTTCCTCGTTGGGGAGCAGCACGCCGCGCTCGACGCGACCGGTGACCACGGTGCCGCGACCGGTGATCGTGAAGACGTCCTCGACGGGCATGAGGAACGGCTTCTCGGTGTCACGCTCGGGCTCCGGGACCGACTCGTCGACGGCGGCCATGAGCTCGGCGACCGCGGTCGTCCACTTCTCTTCGCCGTTGAGGGCGCCGAGGGCGGAGACCTGCACGACCGGGGCGTCGTCGCCCGGGAAGTTCTGGTCGGACAGCAGCTCGCGGACCTCCATCTCGACGAGCTCGAGGATTTCCTCGTCGTCGACCATGTCGGCCTTGTTGAGCGCCACGACGATGTAGGGCACGCCGACCTGGCGGGCGAGCAGCACGTGCTCACGCGTCTGCGGCATGGGGCCGTCGGCGGCGGACACGACCAGGATCGCGCCGTCCATCTGGGCCGCGCCGGTGATCATGTTCTTGATGTAGTCGGCGTGGCCGGGGCAGTCGACGTGGGCGTAGTGCCGGGACTCGGTCTGGTACTCGACGTGCGAGATCGAGATCGTGATGCCGCGCTGCTTCTCTTCCGGCGCGTTGTCGATCTCGTCGAACGGCGTGTACGGGTTCAGGTCCGGGTACTGCTCGTGCAGGACCTTGGTGATCGCCGCGGTCAGCGTGGTCTTGCCGTGGTCAACGTGACCCAGCGTGCCGATGTTCACGTGCGGCTTAGTCCGCTGGAACTTTTCCTTAGCCACTTCGTCCTCCTGTGGACTGAATAAATCTGGATTGACTTAACTGACCCATTGCATCGCGGATGCCCCGCCGGCAACAGGTGGGTTTCACGGGCGGGAGGGCAGGCTTGCCCTCCCGTTCCGTTTACTCGCCTGTCGCCTTGGCGATGATCTCCTTGGCGACGTTCGCCGGGACTTCGGCGTAGCTGTCGAACTGCATCGAGTAGTTCGCGCGGCCGGCCGTCTTCGACCGGAGGTCGCCGACGTATCCGAACATCTCCGACAGCGGCACCGTGGCCTTGACCGTGCGGTCGTTGCCCCGCTCGCCCATTTCCTGGATCGTGCCGCGCCTGGAGTTGATGTCGCCGATGACATCGCCCATGGATTCCTCCGGGCAGATGACTTCGACGGCCATCATCGGCTCGAGGAGCACCGGACGAGCCCGCTTCGCGGCCTCCTTCAGCGCCATCTTGCCTGCGATCTTGAAGGCCATCTCCGAAGAGTCGACCTCGTGGTACTGACCGTCGCTCAGCTCGAACTTGACGCCGACCAGCGGGTAGCCCGCCAGCACGCCGTCGGGCAGAGCGCTTTCGGCGCCGGCCTTGACCGACGGGATGTACTCGCGCGGAATGCGCCCACCCGTGATCTGGTCGTCGAACTCGAAGATCGGAGCGTCGTCGCCCTCCATCTTGAGCGGCTCGATGTTGACGATGACCCGCGCGAACTGACCGGAACCACCGGTCTGCTTCTTGTGCAGGTACTCGACCTTGTCGACCCGCTGGGTGATGGTCTCGCGGAACGCCACCTGCGGCTTGCCGATGTTGGCCTCGACGTTGAACTCCCGCTTCATGCGGTCGACCAAGATGTCGAGGTGCAGCTCGCCCATGCCGGAGATGATCGTCTGGCCGGAGTCCTCGTCGGTCTTGACCCGGAAGGTCGGGTCCTCCTCGGCGAGACGCTGAATCGCAGTGGCCAGCTTGTCCTGGTCGGCCTTCGACTTGGGCTCGATGGCCACGTCGATGACCGGCTCGGGGAAGATCATCGACTCCAGGATCACCATGTTCGACGAGTCGCTGAGCGTGTCACCGGTGGTGGTCTGCTTCAGCCCCTGCACGGCGATGATGTCGCCGGCGTGGGCCTCGCCGCGCTCTTCACGCTTGTTCGCGTGCATCTGGTAGATCTTGCCGATGCGCTCCTTGCGGCTCTTGGTCGAGTTCATGACCTGAGTGCCGGTCTCGATCTTGCCCGAATAGATCCGGGCGTAGGTGAGACGACCGAGGTGCTTGTCGGTGGCGATCTTGAACGCCAGGGCCGCGAAGGGCTCGTCGACGTCCGCGTGACGCTCGGCCGGGGTCTCGTTGTCGGTGAGAGTTCCCTGGATGGCCGGGATGTCGAGCGGAGAAGGCAGGTAGTCGACCACCGCGTCGAGCAGCGGCTGCACGCCCTTGTTCTTGAAGGCCGTGCCGCACAGCACCGGGTTGATCTGGTTCGCGATGGTGCCCTTGCGGATCGCGGCCTTGATCTCGGCGTTGGTGATCTCCTCGCCCTCGAGGAACTTCTCGGCGAACGCGTCGTCGATGTCCGAGAGGGTCTCGAGCAGCTTCTCGCGGTATTCGGCGGCCTGGTCGGCCAGGTCCGCGGGAATCTCCTCGACCGTGTACTCCTCGCCGAGACCGGTCTCGCCCCGCCACACCTTGGCGTGCATCTCGACCAGGTCGACGACGCCGATGAAGTCGGACTCGTTCCCGATCGGAAGCTGGATCACCGCGGTGTTGGAGTTGAGACGGTCCTGCATCATGTCGACGCAGCGGAAGAAGTTCGCACCGGTGCGGTCGAGCTTGTTGACGAAGCACATGCGCGGAACGCTGTACTTGTCGGCCTGACGCCAGACGTTCTCGGTCTGGGGCTCGACGCCCGCGACACCGTCGTAGACGGCGATGGCGGAGTCCAGCACACGCAGGGATCGCTCGACCTCGACCGTGAAGTCGACGTGGCCGGGCGTGTCGATGATCTGGATGACGTGGTCGTCCCACTCGCACTTAGTAGCAGCGGAGGTAATGGTGATACCCCGCTCCTGCTCCTGCTCCATCCAGTCCATGGTCGCGGCGCCGTCGTGGACCTCACCGATCTTGTGCGACACGCCCGTGTAGTACAGGATGCGCTCAGTGGTGGTGGTCTTGCCGGCGTCGATGTGGGCCATGATGCCGATGTTGCGGAGCTTGGCCAGGGCCTCGTTCGCTTTATTAGCCACGATTGCCTTCTCTTGAGGTCACTACCAGCGGTAGTGGGCGAATGCCTTGTTGGAATCGGCCATCTTGTGAGTGTCTTCGCGCTTCTTGACCGCGGCACCGAGGCCGTTGGAGGCGTCGAGGATCTCGTTGGTCAGTCGCTCGACCATGGTCTTCTCGCGGCGGTCGCGGGAGAAGCCCACGAGCCAGCGCAGACCGAGTGTGGTGGCGCGCTGCGGGCGTACGTCGACCGGGACCTGGTAGGTCGCGCCGCCGACTCGGCGGGAGCGGACCTCGAGGGTCGGCTTGACGTTGTCGAGCGCGCGCTTGAGGATGACCACGGGGTCGGAGTCGGCCTTCTGGCGGCAGTTCTCGAGGGCTTCGTAGACGATGCGCTCGGCGAGGCGGCGCTTGCCGTCCTTGAGGACCTTGTTGATCAGCTGGGTGACGAGCACCGAGTTGTACACCGGGTCGGCGGTAAGCGGCCGGCGCGGCGCGGGACCTTTACGCGGCATGCTTACTTCTCCTTCTTCGCGCCGTAGCGGCTGCGGGCCTGCTTGCGGTCGCGCACACCCTGGGTGTCGAGCGCGCCGCGGATGATCTTGTAACGGACACCGGGCAGGTCGCGGACACGACCGCCGCGCACGAGCACGATCGAGTGCTCCTGCAGGTTGTGGCCGACGCCGGGAATGTAGGCGGTGACCTCGGTGCCGTTCATCAGGCGAACACGGGCGACCTTGCGCATGGCCGAGTTCGGCTTTTTAGGCGTAGTGGTGTACACACGGGTGCACACGCCGCGGGCCTGCGGGCTGCCCTTCAGCGCGGGCGTCTTAGTCTTGCTGGTCTTGACCTTGCGGCCGTTCCTGACCAGCTGCTGGATGGTTGGCACTGAGCCGAACCCCTCTCAGACGTGGTGGTTGCGTAATCCTTGCGTGGCGCCATCTGTAACCCCAGCTCAAGTGAGCTGGGTCCCGTCCCCCGCGTTCGGGCGTGTCGCGTCTCTCCGGACCCATACCGGCCACTAGGCAAAGCGAACTTCGCCGATCGTGCAGGTTCAGACGCGTCCGTGAATTCATCCCAAAAAGGATTGACTATCAGAGTCAATATTCACGAAGCCCCCAGTACGAGGGTGTGCGTGCCGATGACGCCAGGAGACTGGGCCCAATGAAGGGCCGTCGCCGCCTTGCAGGCACGCAACCTGGCCTGGCTCTCACGGGGACCAAGCTGCCGGAGTAGACAGGGCCACCATGCCGCTCAAAGCGGTGTCCAGGCGCAAGGGAAAAGCCTACCTAGCCTAACGAACGCGGTCAAAGCCATTATCGACCCACAGGACATCCGTGTTCAGAGTCACGAACGAGCGGTGGGGCGGGCGACTTCGACATTGTTCGAAGCGGTGCGGTAGACACACCGTGGCCTATCTTAGCTCGTGGAACACGGGAGAACCGAGGGGGCCGGGGGCCAGCGGCGAGTGTTCACTCACCCTTTCCCACCACGCAAAAATCACGCCCCCGAATTAGGAAGGAAGAAGCCAAAAGCCACATCGCCGTCGTACGAAGTCTGCCCCGCGGACCGGGCCATCCCGACGATCCACACCAGCACTACCGCCAGCACGATCGCCCCGGCGATCCCGATCGCGATCCAGGCCAGCTTCCGGATCCGCCGCAGCTTCCCCGCCCCCAACAGGAACCCCCCGGACGCGGCGATGTCCCGCTCCGCCTGCGACGCCAGGATCAGCGCCATGATCGCCGGCACCACCCCGCCGACGAACAGGGACAGGGCCACCCCGATCCCCGCGAGCATCTGAGCCGCGACGACCTTGCTCGATTCGACCGGCTCCGGATCATCCGGATGCCGGACCCCGCCAGCATGCTGAACCTCTACCACCCGCCCATCCTATTGGGGTTGCACGGCTAAGCCCGGCGGGGGAACATACCCGCATGACAAAACGCCCGAGCGAGGCTGAACTTAAGGAACAGTACAAGGAGGCCTGGGAAGAGTGGTACGCCTCAGGGGACGCTGAACTCTTGGACTCCGTAACCGGCGACGGCCTTGGCACGCCGGAAGAGGAGGAAGCGCAGGAGGCAGCTCTCGAGCGCGCGCTCGAGAGCGAAAACACTGAGGGCCGGTAGCGCCAACTACCGGCCCGATCAATCACGGATTCTTGAAGATGTCGTGGGTGCCGATCCGCCGCCAGACGATATGGGGTTCGCCTGGGATCTTTTCGCCACCGTAAGACCAAGTCGCGCGTCCATCGGGCGCCCAGGTCAGCTCGAAAACCCCCGGTGTGCCCTTCACGCCTTTGACTCGAAGGCCGGGCCGCGGATGGATTCCCGCAGCAAGATCCGCCTTAAAGCCGTTGACCGCCTTCATGAACCGTTCTCGTTGCTCATCGCTGAGCCGTTCCCAGTCATCATCGAATCTCGGGAGCGGCTCGTAAGTCGGGACCACTGACTCTATCGCTCCCGGTTCAAGTACTCGAACATCTCGTCAAGGTCGTGGAACACCTTCCCGCCGCCAGCCGCGATCTGTTCGTCCGCTTCGCGCTCTCCCGCCTGCCATTCGGGGGTCCAGAACCAGCGCTGATCGGCGGAGACCATCGCCATGCCCTCCATCGTTACCTCACCGTCCTCATGGATGTTGAACCGAACGTAATCGCCTTCTTTGACTTTCAAAGCCTCTCGAACCTCCTTAGGGAGCGTGACTTGCCCCTTCTGGCGGATTCGAGCCTCGAAGGTTCCTGCCACCTGCCGCCCCTCGTCTTGTGCTCTCGACATCGAACCCTCCCCAGGATTTTCTTACATTCTAACTATAACACTTTCAGATTCTTATGGCTTCCGCGCGTTTGAGCTACACACCCAGCAGCGAGAACGGTTCTGGCCCCCGGCGCTTTCGCGCCGGGGGCCAGAACCGTTCAGCCGTCGGGAATCGGCCTGTATTCAGCTTTTCTAGAAGGTGCCCAGGTCGTACGAGTCTTCCAGGGAGACCGCCGGGCCCGTTCCGTAGGAGAAGCTGGGCGTGGACGTGTCCTCGTAGCCCCCCAAGGAGTAGACCGCGGCCTTGGCCTCCTCGGTCGGCTCGACCGAGACGTTGCGGTACTTGGCGATGCCGGTACCGGCCGGGATCAGCTTGCCCAGGATCACGTTCTCCTTCAGGCCGACCAGCGAGTCGGATTTGCCGGAGATCGCGGCCTCGGTGAGGACGCGGGTCGTCTCCTGGAACGAAGCCGCGGACAGCCACGACTCGGTCGCCAGCGACGCCTTGGTGATACCCATCAGCTGCGGGCGGCCGGAGGCCGGCTCGCCGCCGTCGGCGATGATCTTGCGGTTGACCTCTTCGAACTCGAGGCGGTCCACCAGAGAACCGGGCAGGAACTCGGCGGTGCCGGAGTCGATGATGGTGATCCGCTTCATCATCTGGCGCACGATGATCTCGATGTGCTTGTCGTGGATCATCACGCCCTGCGAGCGGTACACGTCCTGGATCTGCTCGACCAGGTGGCGCTGCACCTTCCGCGGGCCCAGCACGCGCAGCAGCTCGTGCGGGTCGATGGTTCCCTCGACCAGCTTCTCGCCGACCTCGACGTGCTCGCCCTCGGCCACGCGCAGGCGGAGCCGGCGCGGAACCTTGTCGACCACGATCTCCTCGGAGCCGTCGTCGGGCGTGATGATGATCTTGCGGCTCTTCTCGGCATCCTCGATGCGCACGATGCCGCTCGCTTCCGCGATCGGCGCCTTGCCCTTCGGGATACGGGCCTCGAAGACCTCCTGCACACGCGGCAGACCCTGCGTGATGTCGTCCCCGGCCACACCACCGGTGTGGAAGGTACGCATCGTCAGCTGGGTGCCGGGCTCACCGATCGACTGCGCGGCGATGATGCCCACGGCCTCGCCCAGGTCGACCTTCTCACCGGTCGGCATGGAACGGCCGTAGCAGGCGGCGCACACGCCCTGACGCGACTCGCACGTCATGACCGAGCGAACCTTGACCGTCGAGACGCCGGCCTCGACCAGCGTCGCGATCGTGTCCGAGTTCAGCGCCGTGTTGCGCGGCAGGATGACCTTGCCGTCGACCTCGACGTCGTCCACGAGGTTCCGGGCGTCCACCGAGGTCTCGGCGGTCTCGGTCTCGATGAGCTTGCCGTCGACCTCGACCGCGAGCTGGAAGTCCAGGCTCCGGTCGGTGCCGCAGTCGTCCTCGCGGATGATGACGTCCTGCGAGACGTCCACCAGACGACGGGTCAGGTAACCCGAGTCGGCGGTCCGCAGCGCGGTGTCGGCCAGGCCCTTACGGGAACCGTGAGTCGAGATGAAGTACTCCAGGACCGTCAGGCCCTCGCGCAGCGAGGACTTGATCGGGCGCGGAATGATCTCGCCCTTCGGGTTCGCCACCAGGCCACGCATACCGGCGATCTGCCGCAGCTGCAGCATGTTGCCTCGCGCACCGGAGTTGATCATCTGCCACAGCGGGTTCTCGGGCTGGAGGGTGTTGTTCAGGTCCTCCAGCACCTCGGCCGTCGCCTTGGTCCAGATCTCGGTGAGCTCGCCGCGGCGCTCCTCGGCCGTCATCAGACCGCGCATGTACTGCTTGTCGATCTTGGCGGAGTCGCCTTCGTACTTCTCCAGGATCTCGGCCTTGTGCTCGGGCTCGACGACGTCCTCGATGCCGATGGTGACACCGGACCAGCCGGCCCACTTGAAACCGGCCGACTTCAGCGCGTCCAGGCAGGCGCCCAGCTGCACCTTCGAGTAGTGCTCGGACAGGTTGTGGATGATGTCCGACAACTGGCCCTTGCGGATCTCGTAGTTGACGAAGCCGAAGTCCGGCGGCAGGCACTCGTTGAAGAACACCCGGCCCAGCGTCGTGGAGACGATGAGCGGCTCGCCCGGCTCCCAGCCCTCGGGAGCGACCCACGGCTCCTCACCCGGAGCGTTGGTCACCGAGTGGATGCCGTCCAGGCGGATCCGGATCGGCGACTGGAGGTCCAGCTCGCCGAGGTCCTTCGCCATCTGGGCCTCACCGATGTCGGTGAAGACGCGGCCCTCGCCGGCCTGCCCCGCACTGAGGTGGGACAGGTAGTACAGGCCGATGATCTGGTCCTGCGTGGGCAGGGCCACCGGCTTGCCGTCGGAGGGCTTGAGGATGTTGTTCGAAGCCAGCATCAGGATGCGGGCCTCGGCCTGGGCCTCGGCGGACAGCGGCACGTGGACCGCCATCTGGTCACCGTCGAAGTCGGCGTTGAAGGCGGTGCACACGAGCGGGTGAAGCTGGATGGCCTTGCCCTCGACCAGCTGCGGCTCGAAAGCCTGGATGCCCAGACGGTGCAGCGTGGGCGCACGGTTGAGCAGCACGGGGTGCTCGGAGATGACCTCTTCGAGGACGTCCCAGACCACCGGGCGGGCCCGCTCGACCATCCGCTTGGCCGACTTGATGTTCTGCGCGTGGTTGAGGTCCACGAGGCGCTTCATCACGAACGGCTTGAACAGCTCCAGGGCCATCTGCTTGGGCAGACCGCACTGGTGCAGCTTCAGGCGAGGACCGACCACGATGACCGAACGGCCCGAGTAGTCCACGCGCTTGCCCAGCAGGTTCTGGCGGAACCGGCCCTGCTTGCCCTTCAGCATGTCCGAAAGGGACTTCAACGGGCGGTTGCCGGGACCGGTGACCGGACGGCCGCGACGGCCGTTGTCGAACAGCGCGTCCACCGACTCCTGCAGCATCCGCTTCTCGTTCGCGACGATGATCTCGGGAGCCCCGAGGTCCATCAGCCGCTTGAGGCGGTTGTTGCGGTTGATGACCCGGCGGTACAGGTCGTTCAGGTCCGAGGTCGCGAAGCGGCCACCGTCGAGCTGCACCATCGGGCGCAGTTCCGGCGGGATGACCGGCACGCAGTCGAGCACCATGCCCATCGGCGAATTGCCGGTGGCCTGGAACGCCGCCACGACCTTCAGACGCTTGAGCGCCCGCAGCTTCTTCTGGCCCTTGCCGTTGGCGATGATGTCGCGCAGCAGCTCGGCCTCGGCCACCAGGTCCATGTGCTCGAGGAGATTCTTGATCGCCTCGGCGCCCATGCCGCCGGTGTAGTACTCGCCGAAGCGCTGCTGCAGCTCGCGGTAGAGCATCTCGTCGCCGATGAGCTGGCGCACGTCGAGCTTGCGGAAGGTGTCCATGACCTCGTCGAGACGGTCGATCTCCCGCTGGGCCTTGTCGCGGATCTGGCGCATCTCGCGCTCGCCGCCGTCCTTGACCTTGCGGCGGACGTCGGCGCGGGCGCCTTCGGCCTCCAGCTCGGCCAGGTCGGCCTCGAGCTTCGAGGCGCGCTCCTCGATCGCGGCGTCGCGCTGCTGCTCGAGGGTCCGCTTCTCGGCCACGATCTCGTTGTCCAGCGTCGGGAGGTCGCGCTGACGCGCCTCGTCGTCGACACTGGTGATCACGTAGGCCGCGAAGTAGATGACCTTCTCAAGGTCCTTCGGCGCCAGGTCCAGCAGGTAGCCCAGCCGGGACGGAACGCCCTTGAAGTACCAGATGTGCGTGACCGGGGCGGCCAGCTCGATGTGGCCCATGCGCTCACGCCGGACCTTCGAACGGGTCACCTCGACGCCGCAGCGCTCACAGATGATGCCCTTGAACCGGATGCGCTTGTACTTGCCGCAGTAGCACTCCCAGTCCCGAGTCGGGCCGAAGATCTTCTCGCAGAAGAGGCCGTCCTTCTCGGGCTTGAGGGTCCGGTAGTTGATGGTCTCGGGCTTCTTCACCTCGCCGTGAGACCACTGCCGGATGTCCTCGGCGGTGGCGAGGCCGATCTTCAACTTGTCGAAGAAGTTGACGTCGAGCACTGAACTCTTCTTCCCCTTGATGCTTCTATAAGGATGGATGAGACGTGGGTGAGGGCGGCAACGCAGCCGCCCTCACTCGACGTCAGGCGCTTTCGAAGTCGACGCTGTTGGGTTCCTCGTGGGACAGGTCGATCCCCAGCTCCTCAGCCGCACGGAAGACCTCGTCGTCGCTCTCGGTCATCTGGATGGCCTGCCCATCGGCGGACAGCACCTCCACGTTCAGGCACAGGGCCTGAAGCTCTTTGAGGAGCACCTTGAACGACTCCGGGATACCCGGCTCGGGGACGTTCTCGCCCTTGACGATCGCCTCGTAGACCTTCACGCGGCCGACCACGTCGTCAGACTTGATCGTCAGCAGCTCCTGCAGCGCGTAAGCCGCACCGTAGGCCTGCATCGCCCAGCACTCCATCTCACCGAAGCGCTGGCCACCGAACTGGGCCTTACCGCCGAGCGGCTGCTGGGTGATCATCGAGTACGGGCCCGTGGACCGCGCGTGGATCTTGTCGTCCACCATGTGGTTCAGCTTCAGGATGTACATGTAGCCGACGCTGATCGGGTCCGGGAACGGCTCGCCGGTGCGACCGTCGAACAGCCGAGCCTTGCCGGTCGGGGCGACCATGCGGTCCCCGTCGCGGTTCGGCAGCGCGTTCGCCAGCACACCCTGGACCTCCTCGGCGTGCGCACCGTCGAACACCGGAGTGCCGACCTTCGTGCCCGCCGGGGACTCGTCCGCCCCGATGCCCTTGAGCGCCTGCGCCCACTGCTCGTCGAAGTTCTCGATCTTCCAACCGGCCTTCGCCGCCCAACCCAAGTGGACTTCCAGCACCTGGCCGATGTTCATACGGCCCGGCACACCCAGCGGGTTGAGCAGGATGTCGATCGGGGTGCCGTCGGGCAGGAACGGCATGTCCTCCTGCGGCACCACCTTCGAGATGACGCCCTTGTTGCCGTGGCGCCCGGCCAGCTTGTCGCCCACGCCGATCTTGCGCTTCTGCGCGATGTAGACGCGGACCATCTCGTTCACGCCCGGGCTCAGCTCGTCGCCGTCCTCGCGCGAGAAGGTCCGGACACCGATGACGGTGCCGGCCTCGCCGTGCGGAACCTTGAGCGAGGTGTCGCGGACTTCGCGGGCCTTCTCACCGAAGATCGCGCGGAGCAGCCGCTCCTCGGGGGTCAGCTCGGTCTCGCCCTTCGGCGTGACCTTGCCGACGAGGATGTCGCCGTCCTCGACCTCGGCGCCGATCCGGATGATGCCGCGGTCATCGAGGTCGGAGAGCATTTCCTCGCCGACGTTCGGGATGTCGCGGGTGATCTCTTCCGGACCCAGCTTCGTGTCGCGGGCGTCGACCTCGTGCTCGTCGATGTGAATCGAGGTGAGCACGTCGCCTTCGACCAGGTTCGAGGACAGGATGATCGCGTCCTCGAAGTTCTGGCCCTCCCACGAGGTGAAGGCCACGAGCAGGTTCTTGCCCAGGGCCATCTCGCCCTTGTCGGTCGAGGGACCGTCGGCGATCGGCTGACCGGCCTCGACCCGCTCGCCCTCGGTGACCAGCGGAACCTGGTTGATGCACGAGCCGGCGTTGGAACGGCGGAACTTGTGCAGCAGGTAGGTCCGGCGCAGGCCGTCGTCCTGGGCGATCGTGATGTAGTCGGCGCTGGCGTCCTCGACGAGACCGTCGGAGTCGGCCACGACCACGTCACCGGCGTCGACGGCGGCACGGTACTCCATGCCGGTGCCGACGAGCGGCGAGTCGGTCTTGATGAGCGGCACGGCCTGGCGCTGCATGTTCGCACCCATGAGTGCGCGGTTGGCGTCGTCGTGCTCCAGGAACGGGACCAGCGCGGTGGCGACCGAGGTCATCTGCCGCGGGGAGACGTCCATGAAGTCGATCTGCGCACCGGGCACCAGCTCGGCCTCGCCGCCCCGGCCACGGGCCAGGACCTGCGCGTCGGTGAAGGTGCCGTCGGCGTTCAGGCCCTGGTTGGCCTGCGCGATGACGAACTTGTCCTCTTCATCGGCGGTGAGGTACTGGATCTCGTCGCTGACCTTGCCGGCCTCGACCTTGCGGTACGGGGTCTCGATGAAGCCGAACGGGTTGACGCGGGCGAAGGTCGACATGGCGCCGATGAGGCCGATGTTCGGGCCTTCCGGCGTCTCGATCGGACACATGCGGCCGTAGTGCGACGGGTGGACGTCTCGGACGTCCATCGCGGCACGGTCGCGGGACAGACCGCCCGGGCCGAGCGCCGAGAGGCGACGGCGGTGGGTCAGACCCGTGATCGGGTTGACCTGGTCCATGAACTGCGACAGCTGGGAGGTTCCGAAGAACTCCTTGATCGCGGCCACGACCGGGCGGATGTTGATGAGCGTCTGCGGCGTGATGGCCTCGACGTCCTGAGTCGTCATGCGCTCACGGACGACGCGCTCCATGCGCGACAGGCCCACCCGGATCTGGTTCTGGATGAGCTCGCCGACGGTGCGCAGGCGACGGTTGCCGAAGTGGTCGATGTCGTCGGGGCCGAAGCCCGGCTCCGCCGAGTGCAGCCGCAGCATGTACTCGATGGTCGACGCGAGGTCTTCCTCGGTCAGCACTCCGGTGCTGATCGGGGTGTCGAGCTCGAACTTCTTGTTGACCTTGTAGCGGCCCACCTTGGCCAGGTCGTAGCGCTTCGGGTTGAAGAACAGGTTCTCCAGCAGCGTCTGCGCGTTGTCCTTGGTCGGCGGCTCGCCGGGACGGAGCTTGCGGTATATGTCCAGGAGCGCCTCGTCCTGGGAGTTGATGGTGTCCTTCTCCAAGGTCGCCATCATCAGTTCGGACCAGCCGAAGCGCTCGCGGATGCGGTCGGCGTCCCAGCCGATCGCCTTGAGCAGGACGGTGACGGCCTGGCGGCGCTTGCGGTCGACGCGGACGCCGACGGTCTCGCGCTTGTCGACATCGAACTCGAGCCAGGCGCCGCGGCCGGGAATGACCTTGGCACTGGTGAGGTCGCGGTCCGACGTCTTGTCGGGCTGCTTGTCGAAGTAGACACCGGGCGAGCGGACGAGCTGCGAGACGACGACGCGCTCGGTTCCGTTGATGATGAACGTCCCCTTGGGGGTCATCATCGGGAAGTCGCCCATGAACACCGTCTGGCTCTTGATCTCGCCGGTGGTGTGGTTGATGAACTCCGCCGTGACGAACAGCGGGGCGCAGTAGGTGAGGTCCTTCTCGCGGCATTCCTCGATCGGGGCCTTGACCTCGTCGAACCGCGGGTTCGAGAAGGACAGGCTCATGGTGCCCGAGAAGTCCTCGATCGGGCTGATCTCCTCAAGGATGTCACCCAGACCGCTCTCTGCACCTTCTCCGATGCGGGCGCGGTAAGCCTCATTGCCGACGAGCCAGTCGAACGAATCGGTCTGGAGCGCCAGTAGGTTCGGGACTTCCAGTTTTTCTTCGATCCTGCCGAATGAGATACGGCGAGGTGCGTGCTTGCTCTTGCTGGAGCTGGTCTTGCCAGTGCGGGAAGCTGCCAAGATTCGTCCTTCCGAGGACCTGATGGTTACGACGGCCGACGCATGCCACAGTCACCGCACCGATGCGGGATCAGACGAGGACAGCCGGAGGCAGGCACCGAATCGAACAGACTCGCGCAGAGCACAAGTGTTCAAGAGTCGGTCGTTGGCCTGGATTCCCCACCGTCCGCGTCCCTCACCGCGTCAAGAAGGCGTGAAGGAGGCAGCGCAAATTAATAGCTTAGTGTAAGCTTCGGCAACTGTCAACTCCCCGCCGGGTCAGCGGGGTCAGTGGTGACGACGATCTCTCCGTCTGCCGAAGTCCTCCCGAACTCAGGGTCGAATCCTGCCCGGCCCCACACTGCGGGGCCTTCCTTCGCTCCGCCTGCCCGACCGGCCGAAGACCAGTGCGTAGGCGTTGCACGCGCCACTAGGTGCGCTTGAGGAACTAGTTTGCAGGATCAAGTCACACTTCGTCAAGTCAGGCGTCCAATACGCCCGGATGGGTTTGTTCGCACTGCCCGTCTGGAAGCGACGTGAGCAGGGTCGCAGCAGCGTCGCGACAAGGTCACAGCGGAGTCGTGGTCACAGCGGAGTCGCGCGGCCGCGGACCGGCCGGTGGCAGCTCGGACGGCGGCGGACCGGGCGGGATCCGACTGGAGCTGGCGAGCGGCGGCGCGGGCGATGCTTCAGACGCCACAGCGCGGTGGAGGGCGCCGGGCTCGGGCGGCGCGCCGAGCCGTCCCCTCCCCGGCTCGGCGCGCCTGAACTCGCGCCCTCGGTGCGATGCGGAGCGCCCCGGTGCGTCGCCTCGGCCGACCGCGAGTCGCGGCCGGCGGGCCCGGGACGCCCCGCCTTCACACCTGCGGCGGCCGAAGCGGGCCGCCTCATCGGGTACAACGAGCCCGCGCCACAAAGGTGGCGCGGGCTCGTTGAACCGGCTCGGACGGGTGAGGCCGATCCGGCGATCGCTCTTTTAGCCTTCGATCAGGCCCTGGGCCTTGTCGATGGCCTCGCGCACCGACTCCTGGTAGGCATACAGCTCCTGCTCGATGGAGAGGTAGAAGTCGAGCTGGACCTGGTCCCAGGCGTTCCCTGCCGTCTCGCTGTAGCCGGTCTCCTCACCGCAGGCGACGAAGCCGGTCGCCATCTCGATCTCGTAGGCCTTCCTGCCCTCGTAGTCGGAGGGCAGGTCGGCGGGAATCTCGGGGATGTCATAGTCCGGCATCTCGCCGACGGGGAATTCGGAGAGGTCGCCCCCCTCGCCACCGTTGTAGACCACGATGAAGTACTCCCAGATCGGCAGGTAGCCGCTCTCGTCGAACTCCCACTCGCCCAGCTGCCCCTCGGACAGGCAGGTCAAAAAGGCATCCTCTACCTCGGCGACCGCGGCCCGGTACCCGTCCTCCATTTCCTGCCAGGATTCTTCGGTGCCCGTGGGCATTTCGAGGCCGTAGCTCCAGTGGGAGAAGCTATCGCCGTCGCCGAGGTCCTCGGTGACCTCCTCGGGCTCGCCGTAGAGGGCATGGATCATCTCCAGCTTGCACCCGCCGGGCTTGGGCTCGGAGTACCCGTCCCCGCCTTCGACGTCGATCTCGCCCGATGCGGCGTCGCCCTCGGCGGTCTCGGCGGTCTCGGCTTCCTCGATGGACCCCTCCTCCTCGAGTGCCCAGCCGTAGTACTCGGTGGCGTATTCCTCGCCGTAGAAGGCGGCGTACCAGTCGAATTGCTCCTGCGGGGAGAGGGTCTCGAACTCGGAGTTGTCGACGTCCTGCATCTCGTCCTCGCCCTCGGGGTTCACATCGGCGATGGCCGCATCGAGCTCGGGGTCCTCCGAGCCCTCGCCGGTGTTCGTCCAAGCGCTGAAGCCCCACTTCTCGGCCTCCTCGGCCGACGGCAGGAACTCCTCGTGCGGGTAGTACTCGACGAGCGACTCCTGCTCGGTCTCGTCCCACGGCGCCAGCTCGTACTGGTCGTGGACGGTCTGTCCCTGGTCTTCGAGACAGGTCTGGACGATGCGGAGCTCGGCGGCGGACAGCTCTTGTTGGAGGGCGGTGCTCTCATTGAGAGCGTTGACCAGGCGGGTCGCGGCGTCACCGTCCCCGCCCTCACCCGCTTCGTCGCCGCCGAAGACCGAGCACGCGCCGGTCGCCGCCAGGGCGGCGGCCACGAACGCGCCCACTGATTTATTCCAATGTGTCATGTCAGGGGTCCTTTCGAATGAATTACTCCTACCGTCCGAAAGGCGCCGCGAAGGGGCCGAATCGTTGCAGGTCGACTGGGGCCGTTATTCATCCGAAATGCGATTCAGCCGGCGATGAGGTCCTGTGCCCGCCCCAGTGCCGCGTCGGTCTCCTCTTGCCAGGCGTAGAGCTCGGTCTCGACTTCCGCGTAGACGCCGTAGTGGATCCGGTCCCATTCGACGGTGGCGTCCTCGCGAAAGCCGGAGGTGTCGCCGCACTCGGCGAATTCGACGGCCATGGCGATCTCGGCGGCCTTCTTGCCGTCGTAGTCGGTCGGGAAGTCGGCGGGGAGTTCGGGGACGTCGCTGGAGGGGCTTTCGTCTGAATTCTCGCCGTAGTAGGCGACGCTCCAGTAGTCGCGCACCGGGAGGGACCCCCATTCGCTGAACTGCCACTCGCCCATGCCGGCGTCGGCGTCGGCGTCGGCGTCGGCGAGGCAGTCGAGCAGCGCGTCCTGGGATTCCTGGATCGATCCTGACCATTCGGGTTCGAGTTCACCCCAGTCGATCTCGTAGGTGTCGATCGGCGCCTGGGGCCGCCAGACCCAGTACTCCCGGTCGCCCTCCTCGGATTCCTCGGTGATGAATTCGGGCTCGCCGTAGAGGGCCTCGATCATCTCCAGCAGGCATCCGCCGGGCTGGGGGTTGCCGAGGTCGAGGGTGCCGCCCGCCTCGGATTCGCTGGAGGCCCATAGCTCCTGGAGTTCGTCATCGGTGAGGTAGTTCCCGGAATAGGTCGCCTCGGCGTACTCCTCTCCGGCGTAGTCGAAGTACCAGGCGCGTCGGTCCTCATTGGATAGCGCCTCGAACTCGGAGTTGTCGGCGATCTTCGGCCCGGACTCGTCCTCGACCTCTTCCCCGAAGCGCAAGTTGTGGTACTCCTCGGCCTCGGCGGTTCCCTGGGCCTCGGGCGCCCCGGCCCATTCCCCGAAGCCCCATTGCTCGGCGTCCTCGGGCTCGGGGAGCCATTCGGCGAATGGGTAGGAGACGACCGAGGCTTCGAGGTCGTCGGTATCGATCTCGACGAGTCCGATCTCGTCGTGGACCGTGTGGCCCTTGTCCTCCATGCAGTCCTTGAGGATCCGCCGCTCGGCGTTGTGGAGCTCCCATTCGGTCAGCTGGGTCTCGTTGACCAGTTGCGTCAGGTCGGCCGCGGTCTCCGCGTCGACCGTCTCGGCCGGGTCCTCCCCGCCCGAATCCTCGCCGAACATGGTGCACGCACCGGTCGCCGCGAGCATGGCGGCACCCCCCGCGATCGCGCCCATTCTGGTCCACTGTCGCATTTCGGTCCTCTCTTCTGCGGTCCCCCGTCTGAACTTGATTACGTGCGCCGACGCGAGCGTCGTTGCCCCGGATCCCGGTTTTTCTCCCTTGGATATGGAGAAGCCCGGGCCGCGCCCCATCTGCGCAGCCCGGGCCCTTTTTCCCCGATCCAGAGGTGGTCTTTAGGAGCCGATCATCTCCTGGGCTTTCTCGATGGCGTCACGCATCTCTTCCTGCCATGCGAAGACGTCCTCTTCGATCGCCGTGTATGCGTCGATGTGAACCTGGTCGTAGGCCTCGGTGGACTTGGTGGCGTAGTCGAGCTCTTCGCCGCACTCGGCGAAGGCGATCGCCACCTCGATCTCGTAGGCCTTCTTGTCCTCGTACGAGCTGGGGAGGTCGTCGGGGAGCGGCGGGAGCTCGGGGGCCTCGTAGCCCTCCATGTCCCCGTACATATCTTCCTGGGACTCGTCCCAGTAGATCTGGTAGAAGTACTCCCAGGTGGGGACGTAACCCCCTTCGCCGATCTCCCAGCCCTCGTGGCCGCGTTCGGCCAGGCAGTCGGAGAAGTCGTAGGGCAGGTCGCCGATCTTGTCGAGGTAGGCGAGTTGGATGTCCTCCCACATGGTCTCGGAGCCGTACTCGGGGTTCTCGGGGCGGTAGGACCACTCGGTCCAGGACTCCTCCGCGGATTCGCCCTCGTGCTCGACGAGTTCCGGTTCGCCGTAGAGGCCCTCGATCATCTCGAGTTCGCAGCCGCCGGGCTTGGGCTCGACGTACTCCTCGTCTTCGAGCACGATCGCGCCGTCTGCGCCGGGCTCCTCGGTGGCTACGCCGTCTTCGGGCATGCCTTCCTCGCCGTAGTTCTCATCGAGCAGGTAGGCGTCCCACTCCGCGGCCTTCTCCTCGCCGTAGTAGGCGACCCACCAGTCGTACTGCTCCTGCGGGTCGAGGGCTTCGAACTCGGAGTTGTCGGGCTCCTCGTAGTTCTCGTCGTATTCGTCCTCGTACTGCTCTTCCTGGTGCTCATAGTAAGCCTGGGACTCTTCGGGGTCGGAGCCCTCCGCGTCGGCCCAGGCGCCGAAGCCGTACTCGGCCGCGTCCTCTTTGCTGAGGATGAAGCTCTCGTGCGGATATTCGTAGGTCAGGGAGTCCATCTCCTGAGGCTCCCACTGCTCCATGGTGTAAGCATCGTGGACGGTGTGTCCCTGCTCTTCAAGGCAGTTGACGATGATCCGGTGCTCCGCCGCGGACAGCTCGGCGTCGAGGCGGGCGCTCTCGTTGACCATGTCAACGAGGCGATCCTCGTCGGATTGGGTGGGCTCGTCTCCGCCAAAGCCGCACGCGGCCGTCAGCGCGAGCGCGGCGGCCACGCCGAGCGCCCCCGCTCCTCTCGATGCCTTGCGCATCATCGGTCTCCTTGGGTAAGTGAGTGTGTCTATCCCGAAGACGCAGTGCGGAAGCAGAAGAGTTGCAAGCGGATGAGAAAGTCTTGAATTTCGCCGCGCCGCCGGTCCGGCGGCGCGGCGGTCCCGCTAGAGCAGCTTCTGCGCGTCCGCGATGACGGCGCGCAGTTCCTCCTGGTACGCAAAGAGTTCGGTCTCGGCGTCGCGGTAGGCGTAGAGCTCGGCGTTGTCCCAGGCCTCGACGGCGGCATCGCGGAAGCCGGTCTCGTCGGAGCAGGCGACGAAGGCCTCGGCGAGGGCGATCTCGTGGGCGACCTTGCCGGCGTCGTCGGTGGGGAGGTCCACCGGGAGGTCGGGGGCGCCCTCCGGCGTCTCGAGGCCGCCCATGTCCTCCAGCTCGGCCGGGTCGTACATGGCGGCCTCCTCTTCGAGGTAGTCCTCACCCTGGTAGACCATGGACAGGTAGTGGTTCACCGGGAGCGAGCCCCACTCGTCGAACTCCCAGTCGCCCCAGCCGCCGTCGGACAGGCAAGAGATGAACGCCTGCGACTCTTCAACGGTCCCTTCGATGTAGGCGGCATTGGAGTCGACCTCCACGGCCGGTTCGTCCACGCCCCAGGACCATTCGTTCATGGGCTCGCCGGAGGCCTCCATCTCGGCGGCCATCTCGGGGTCGTCCTCGAATCCCCCCATCGGAACCAACTCGGGCTCGCCGTAGAGGGCCTCGATCATGGTGAGCCGGCAGCCGCCCGGCTTGAGGGGGTTGTTGTCCTCGTCGAGCCCGGTCCAGTCGTAGGCCCGAATCTCGTCCTCGGTGGCATCCGGGTGCTCCAGGGTCCACACCGTGAACTCGGACAGTTCCTCGCCCTCGTAGGCGATGTACCAGGCGGCGCGCTCCTCGGCCGGGAGCGCTTCGAACGCGGAGTTGTCGATCTCCTCGGTCGACTCGGCGATCTCCTCTTCCTCGCCGCCCACGCCGTAGGCGACCTCCTCGTATTCCTCGTAATCCTCATTGGAGACGACGGTGCCCACGCCGAATCCCCACTCGGAGGCGACTTCCGGCTTCGGCAGCCAATTGTCGAAGTCGTGCCAGGAGTCCTGGAGACCGCCGTCCTCCTCGGTCCACGCGGGGAACAGGTGGGCGTCGTGCACCGAGTGGCCCTGCTCCTCGAGGCAGTCCTTGATCACCGCGTACTCGGCGTCGGCCACATCGGCGCGCAGGCGCTCGTTCTCGTTGAGCAGATCGACCAGGGCGACCTTTTCGTCCTCCTCGCCCGCCTGATCGGACTCGTCGGGGGTGCAGGCGCTCGCCGCGGCCAGGACTGCGGCCGCGGCGGCCAGGGAGGCCGCACTCTTCCACCGTCGCATAGGGGTCCCTCTTTCCATCCAGGGTCTGGGTACGCGATTGATACGCGCGAACCGGGCGCAAGGTTGCCACTGCCGCGCAATGTTCTCGGGCATGAAAGAACCGGGCCCGCGTCACCGATCGGTGACGCGGGCCCGGCCGTACAGGGCTGGGAGGCCCCTAACTGCTATTGCGGCGTCGCCCGAAGGCTTCGCCCAAGTCGCTGGGAGCGGCTTGTATTACTTGAGGGAGACGGTGGCGCCGGCGGCCTCGAGGGCCTCCTTGGCCTTGTCGGCGTCGTCCTTGGAGGCGCCTTCGACAACAGCCTTGGGGGCGCTCTCGACGAGCTCCTTGGCTTCCTTCAGGCCGAGGCTCGTGATGCTACGAACTTCCTTGATGACCTTGATCTTGGACTCGCCCGCGGATTCGAGGACGACGTCGAAGGTGGTCTTCTCCTCGGCGGCCTCGGCGGCCGGGCCGGCAGCGGCGGCAACGGCGACCGGAGCGGCGGCGGTGACGTCGAACTTCTCCTCGAACGCCTTAACGAACTCGGAGACCTCAAGGAGGGTCATTTCCTCGAACTGCGACAGCAGGTCTTCAGTGGACAGCTTAGCCATGATGTGGTTCCTTTCTCAAGTCTTGGGCCCGGGGGTTACTCCCCACTGGCCGCCTTCTTTTCCTGCAGCGCCGCACCGAGACGCGCCACCTGCGAAGCAGAGGCGGCGAGGACGCCGGCGGTCTTCTGCGCGGTGGCCTGGAGCGCACCGGCGAGCTTGGCCAGGAGCACCTCGCGGGACTCCAGGTCGGCCAGCTTGGTGATCTCTTCGACGGTCAGGACGTTGCCGTCCATGACACCGCCCTTGACCACCAGAGCCTCGTGGGCCTTGGCGAAAGCCTTCAGGCCCTTCGCGGCTTCGACCGGGTCACCTTCGATGAAGGTGATCGCGGTGGGGCCGGTGAACAGGTCATCAAGACCGGACACGCCGGCCTGGTTCGCGGCACGCTTGGCGAGGGTGTTCTTGGCGACACGGTAGTTCGCCCCCTCGCCGAGGGAACGCCGGAGCTCCTGAAGCTCTTCGACGGTCAGACCGCGGTACTCCGTGAGCACTGCGGCCGACGAGTTCGAAAAACGCTCGGTGAGGTCGGCGATGGCAGACTGCTTGTCTGCCGGATATTCCCTTTCAGCCATGTTTCCCTCCTTTCTCGGCTGATCAATCCTCAACCGTCTTTATGGAGGCGACAAAAAAGGCGCCCCATCGGGACGCCAGAAGGAACCGCATCAGGCTCGCGCCTGAAAAGCTCTTGAGTCGCCCTGCGTTGGTCCCGGGTGGTTTACAACCGCTCAAAGCGGTGACCGACGGTCTTTGGGTTGTGGAAAACTAGGCAATCTTAACAGGGGAAACGCGAGGGCCCCAGTGCAGGTACCTGCACTGGGGCCACGTCACATTCGCCGAATTACTTGGCGGCCTTGACCGCGGACGGGTCGACCGGGATGCCCGGGCCCATCGTGGTGGTCAGGGTGATCTTCTTGATGTAGACGCCCTTGGAGCTGGCGGGCTTCAAGCGCTGCACTTCTTCAACGGCCGCGTTGTAGTTCTCGGCCAGCTGCTCCGCGGAGAAGCTGGTCTTGCCGATCACCAGGTGCAGGTTGGAGTGCTTGTCGACGCGGAAGGAGATCTTTCCGCCCTTGATCTCCGTGACGGCCTTGGCGACGTCCGGAGTGACCGTGCCGGTCTTCGGGTTCGGCATGAGACCGCGCGGGCCCAGGATGCGCGCGATCCGGCCGATCTTGGCCATCTGGTCGGGCGTGGCGACGGCGGCGTCGAAGTCGAGCCAGCCCTCGGAGATCCGCTTGACCAGGTCGTCGGAGCCGACCTCGTCGGCGCCGGCCGCGAGAGCGGCCTCGGCCTTGTCGCCCTCGGCGAAGGCGATGACGCGGACGGTCTTGCCGGTGCCGTTGGGCAGCGAGACCGTGCCGCGGACCAGCTGGTCCGCCTGGCGGGGGTCGACGCCGAGACGCATGGCGACCTCAACGGTGGCGTCGAACTTGGACGGGGACGTCTCCTTGGCGAGCTCGGCGGCCGGGAGCGGCGCGTAGAGCTCGGACTTGTCGACCTTCTTGGCGACGTCAGTGTATTTCTTGCTGCGCTTCATGATCCATCCTTCGGATGTCGTGGTGAGGACGAGCGCTCGCCCTTCCACTGGGTCTGCTTATTCGACGTCGATCTATTCGACCGTGATGCCCATGCTGCGGGCGGTGCCCGCAACGATCAGGGCGGCGGCGTCGATGTCGTTGGCGTTGAGGTCGGGCATCTTCTTCTCCGCGATCTCGCGGACCTGGGCCTCGGTGACCTTGCCGACCTTGACGCGGTGCGGTTCGCCGGAGCCCTTGGGCACACCGGCGGCCTTGAGCAGCAGCTTGGCTGCCGGCGGGGTCTTGAGGACGAACGTGAACGAACGGTCCTCGTACACCGTGATCTCAGCGGGGAGGATCTCGCCGCGCTGCGATTCGGTGGCCGCGTTGTAGGCCTTGCAGAACTCCATGATGTTGACGCCGTGCTGGCCGAGGGCAGGACCCACCGGCGGAGCCGGAGTGGCCTGGCCACCCGCGAGTTCCAGCTTGAACGTCACAACGGCCTTTTTCTTGGGAGCCATCGTGTCCTTCTCTTCCTGGGCTGTCACGGGACGAAATCGCCCCGTCTGTTCAGTGCGCGCGCCTGCGGCACGCAGGCGCACAACTTCTCCAGGGTACTCGCAGGAGAAGTCCACACCTCAAGCGAGGTGTGTGACCTGTAGCAGGCGCTACAGGCCGCGGCCGGCGACCCGGCGCTCCTTAGAGCTTCGAGACCTGGTTGAAGTTCAACTCGACCGGGGTCTCGCGGCCGAAGATCGAGACGAGCACCTTGAGCTTCTGCTGCTCGGCGTTGATCTCGGAGATCGTGGCCGGCATGGAGGCGAAGGCGCCGTCGACGACGGTGACCGACTCACCCTCGGTGAAGTCGACCTTGATGCCGGAATCGGTGGAGGTCCCGTCCTCGGAGGAGGCCTCGGTCTCGGGCTTCTGCTCCGGCGGCAGCAGCCACTGGATGACCTCGTCGAGCGGGAGCGGGCTGGGGCGGTCGGTGCGGTCGACCACGCCGACGAATCCGGTCACGCCGGGAGTGTTGCGCACGACCGAGTAGGACTCGGGCGTCATCTCCATGCGGACCAGCACGTAGCTGGGGAAGACCTTGGCCTCGACCTTGGACCGCTTGCCGTTCTTGATCTCGACCTCGGTGTGGGTCGGGACCTCGATCTGGTAGATGTAGTCCTCCTGGTCGAAGGACTGGATGCGGTTCTCCAGGTTCGAGCGCACGCGGTTCTCAAAACCCGCGTATGAGTGCAGCACGTACCACTCGCCGGGTGCGAAGCGCAGCTTGGCGCGCAGGGCCTCGGCGGGGTCGACCTCGGGCTCGGCGTTCTCATCGGCCTCGATGTCCTCGGGCTCGATCTCCTCGGCGACGTCCGTGTCCTGCGCCGCGGCGGCTCGGGCCTCGGCTTCGTTCTTCAAGGCTTCGTCGAACTCAGACACGCTTGGCTCTCATTCCGGCTCATCCCCGCGGTCGGCGGGGGACTGCATTGGTCTCTCGGGTGCGGCGAGCCCGCCCCCTCTAACACGCACGCGCCGGACGGAGCCGGCGCGTGTTATACCCCTAGGGTAACCGCTCGATGCGGGGGTTCGCCTCAGGCACCTGGAGACAGGCGCAGGTCACGTAAGCCGGAGGTTCAGGAGTCGGCGCCGAAGGCCCGGCGGACGAGGTCGCCGAAGAGGAAGTCGAGTGCGCCGATGTAGGCCATCACGACGGCGACGAAGATGAGGACGACGATCGAGTAGGTGATGAGCTGGCGTCGGGTCGGGTAGACGACCTTGCGCAGCTGCTCGACGACCTCGCGCAGGAACCGGCCGAGACGCCTGAAGGGGTTGACGCGGGCCGTCTTCTCACCACGCTTGGGGGTGGGACGACCTTTGTCAGCGGTCGCATCGGAGCGGCTGGTGTCGTCGGCCACGGCGGTCCTCCAGGGTAGTTCGGCTCGGTGAGCCTGCGGCGCGTGTGCGCGGGGTCGGCATCGGCAATACCGCCATAGGCTACCGAACGGCCCCCCTTCGCCTCACTTCGGCCGGGCGGGGCCGCGCTTACCGGCGCGGTACGCATTCCATTTCTCCCGCATGTCCGCCATCTCCGAGAGCATGAACTCCATGAAGTCGACGGTCTGCTCGAGCCGGTCGCGGCCGGGCCCCGGCGGCAGGGTGCGCACGCCCTCGATGGCGACCGCGCGGTAGTGGTCGATGATCGGGGAGCGGTCGAGCATGACCGAACCCCAGATGTCGTCGTCGTTGAGCCGGTAGACGTCGGCGCGGGTGGAGGCGCGGCGGGCCTTGATGAGCAGTCCGGCGGTGGTCAGTTCGCGCACCGCCCCGGAGACGGCGGCGAGGCTGATGCCAAGGCCCTCAGCGATCTCGGCGGCGGTGTAGGTGACCTCGTCGTCGGCGAGTATGTAGGCGAACACGCGCGCCGACATGCGCTGCATCCCCGACTCCACCAGAATCGCCGCGAATCGCTCCACGTACTCCAGCAGCGCCTTTCGGTCGTCGGTATGGCCGCTCATCGTCTCCCCCTCGTCAGCGATGTACATGTTATGCCACGGCATTCTAATTTTCACACATTCATGAAAAGTATGATATTGTGAGCCGATGAACGCAGTGATCCGCACCGAGAAACTGGTCAAGCGCTTCGGTCACGTGACCGCGCTCGACAATCTCGATCTTGAAGTGGCCAGGGGCCAGACCCATGGCTTCCTGGGCCCCAACGGGGCCGGGAAGTCAACCACCATCCGCGTCCTGTTGGGCATGCTGCGCGCCGACGGCGGCAAGGCCGAGCTCTTCGGCTCCGACCCTTGGAGCGAAGCCTCCGAGCTGCACCGCCGCCTCGCCTACGTGCCCGGCGACGTCGCCCTGTGGCCCGGCCTCACCGGCGGTGAGACCATCGACGTCCTCGGGCGCCTCCGCGGCGGCATCGACAAGCGCAAACGCGACGAACTGCTGGAGCGGTTCGACCTCGACCCGCGCAAGAAGGGCCGCTCCTACTCCAAGGGCAACCGGCAGAAGGTCGCGCTCGTCGCCGCCTTCGCCGCCGATGTCGAACTGCTGCTGCTGGACGAGCCCACCTCCGGGCTCGACCCGCTCATGGCCGCCGTGTTCAACGAGTGCGTCCGCGAGGTCGCCGCCCAGGGCACGACGGTACTGCTGTCCAGCCACGTCATGAGCGAGGTCGAGCAGCTGTGCCAGAAGGTCAGCATCATCCGCAAGGGCGTCATCGTCGAGACCGGAACGCTCGCCGAGATGCGCCACTTCTCCCGCTCGCGCATCCACGCGACGGTGAAGAACCCGGTCCGCGGCCTTGACGACCTCGAAGGCGTTCACGACCTCGCCGTCGACGGCCTGGACGTGCGTCTCAATGTCGACACCGGGGCGCTCGACGATGTGCTCGCCCAGCTCGCCGTCGTCGGCATCACCGCCCTCACCTGCGAGCCCCCGTCGCTCGAAGAGCTCTTCCTGCGCTTCTACGGCGACGAGCTCGCCGCCAAGGGCGTCAACAACGGAGACCAGTCATGACCACCGCGACCATGGAGCCGACGGCGCTCAAGGAGGGCACCCTCGGCACGCTCGCCGGCACCGGCAAGCTGCTGCGCTTCCAGACCCGCCGCACCCGCGTCTTCATCATCGGCTGGTTCGTCGGCCTCGTGGGCTTCTCGTGGCTCATCGCCGCGGCCTTCCCCAGCCTGTACCCGAACGCCGAGGACCGCGCCGAGTTCGCCGTCACCCTCGACACTCCGGCGATGCGGTCGATGACCGGGCCGGGCGAATACCTCGACGCCTTCGCCGAGTCGACCGGCGCGATGTTCGCCCAGCAGATGATCCTGTGGGTCGGGGCCATCACCGCGGTCATGTTCATCCTCCTCGTCACCCGGCTCACCCGCGCCGATGAGGAGACCTCCCGCCTGGAGGTCATCCGCTCCGAGCCGGTCGGCCGCCGCGCCGACCTGGCCGCCTCGATGATCCTGGCCGTCCTCGTCGCCGTGCTAATCGGCGCCGGCATGGCCGTGTCCGTCCTGGGCATGCAGGGCGTCGACGCCGGTGGCGCACTGCTCTACGGGCTCGGCTACACCTCGCTGGGAATCGTCTTCGCCTGCCTGACCGCGGTGGCCGCCCAGCTGGCCGCGTACCAGTCGAGCGCCAACGGGCTCGGCTTCGCCGCGCTCGGCGCCACCGTCCTGCTGGCGGCGATCGGCAACGCCCAGGAGAACTGGGTGACGTGGCTGTCGCCGGTCGGCTGGTCGCAGCTGACCTTCGTGTCCACGCCCGACCAGCGCTGGTGGCCGCTGGCCCTGACGCTGGGCGTGGGAGCGATCGCCCTGTGGGTGGCGTTCGCGCTGGTCACGCACCGCGACTTCGGGGCCGGCATGCTCCCGTACCGGCCCGGCCGGGCCGAGGCGAAGCCCGGACTGGGGAGCGCCGGTGCGCTGACCTTCCGGCTGACCCGCGGCCTGATGTGGGCCGGCGTCATCAGCTTGGTGCTGCTGGCGGCCGCCTACGGCTCGATCGTCGGCAGCGCCGACGACATGCTCTCGGGGCTCTCCGAAGACCAGCAGGCGGTCCTCAACCAGGGCGGGGCGAGCATGGAGGAGAACTTCGCCTCGACCATCGCCGCGATCGACGGACTGTTCGCGGCCCTGTTCGGACTGCTCGTGGTCGGACGGGCCAGGAAAGAGGAGACCGGCGGACGCGGCGAGCTCCTCGCCTCCGGCCCCGTGGCCCGCAGCGGCTGGCCCGGGAGCTACCTGCCCGCCGCGCTCGTCGTCGCCACCGTGGCCACGGCCGCCGGCGGACTCATCCTGGGGTTGACCGGCGCCGCATCGACGGGTGACGGCGCGTTCTTCGGGAAGCTCTTGGGCGCCTCGCTCATCCAGCTCCCGGCGATATGGGTACTGACGGCGTTCGCGTTCACCATGTACGCCTGGCTGCCGCGCGCCGGCTGGCTGCGCTGGATCGCGTGGATCTACGCGTTCGTGGTCGCCTACTACGGGGAACTTCTGGAGCTTTCTTCAGGCGCCCAGGGGATCTCGCCGTTCTACCACGTCTCGGCCTACCCGGCCCAGGACATCGACTGGCTGGCGCTGATCGTCCTCACGGTGGTCGCGGCGCTCATCGCCGCGATCGGCTACCTGGGCGTGCGGCGACGCAATCTGCACTTCAGTTAACTGCAGAAACAGCGCATTAACCAGATACAAGGAAACCGAAGATCGAGCGCCCGGCGGGTCCGAAAGGGCCGGCCGGGCGCTTCGTATGCTCGCCCACTCCGGAGCGGCCGGGGGCGACCTGTCATACCCGCGTGCTTTCCTATGGTTTTATGAGCAGCGTGTCTTCCGGGGGTGCCGTCGAGCTTCGGTATGAGTTCACCGAACCGCCCGCCCTGCCCGCGTTCGAGCTCGATGCGGCGCAGCGGGCGGTGGTCGAGCACGCCTCCGGTCCGCTCCTGGTCCGCGGCGGCCCCGCCACCGGGAAGACCGAATCGCTCATCCGCGCCGCCGAAGCGAAGGTGGTCTCGGGCGTCAATCCCGCCTCGATCCTCGTGCTGGGCCTGCGGCGTCAGGACACCTCCTATCTGCGGGGTCGGATCAATGCCGCCTGCGCGGGTGTCTCGGCCGCCGAGGTCGGCGTGTTCACCTTCCCCGCCTTCGCCTTCGCGGTCCTGCGGGCCGCCGCCCTCGCCGCCGGCCAGGACGAGCCGCGACTGCTGACCGGCCCTGAGGCCGACGCGCTCATCCGGTCGATGCTCGACACCGAGGACTTCGCCTGGCCGGCGGAACTCTCGGAGGCGCTGCGCACCTATGCGTTCGCGCAGCAGCTGCGGGACCTGGTGCTGCGTTGCGGCGAGCGGGGCGTGACCCCCGGCGCGTTGGCCGCGCTCGGACGCCAGAACGAGCATCCCGAATGGGGCGCCGCCGCGCGGTTCTACGACCGCTACGTCACCACGCTCGCGGTCCAGTCGGTCGCCAGCGCCCTGTACGACTCGGCCGAGATCGTGCGGGCCGCGGCCGCCGAGCTGAAGCAGAGCCCGGAGCTGGTCCCGCGCCCGTCGTGGGTGTTCGTGGACGATCTGCAGGACGCCACGCCCGCGCACGTCGACCTGCTCGAGCTGCTGGCCGGGGGCGGGGCGAACCTGGTCGTCGCCGGGAGCCCGGACGCGGCCGTGTTCGGTTACCAGGGTGGCGATCCCGAGGCGGTGCGCGACTTCCCCGATCGGTTCCCGACGCTGGGGCGCGAGGACGCGCCGGTGGTGCAGTTGGCGAACACGCACTCGGTCGCTTCGGCGCCGCTGGCGGCGACCGTGGAGTTGTCGAAGCGGCTGCGGGGGCCTGACCGGGACCGGCGGCGCGGCACCGATGCCGAGGAGGAGGGCGCGGCCGCGGTCGTGTACCTGCCGTCGCCGACCCGCGAGGCCGTGCACATCGCCGATACGCTGCGCCGCGCGCACCTGCTCGAGGGCACCGCGTACGGCGATATGGCCGTGATCGTCAAGTCCGCCTCGCAGATCCCGCAGTTGCGGCGGGCCATGCAGCACGCGGGCGTGCCGACCGCGCAGGCCGCCGACGATGTGCCGCTGCCGGCGCACACGACCGTCCGGGATCTGCTGCGCATCATTCTCATCGGACGGCATCCGGAGCGGTTGGACGAGACGGCCGCCGCGCAGTTGCTGCATTCGGCGTTCGGCGGCGCCGACCCGTTCGCCGAGCGGCGGCTGCGTCAGGAGCTGCGGCGCTTGGCCGTCGCGGCCGACGACTTCTCCCCCGGCGCCGACCTGTTGGTCAAGGCCCTGGCCGACCCCGAGGTGGTGGCGGCGCTGCCCGAGGAGCCGTGGGCCGAGCCGGCGCGGCGTCTCTCGGCGCTGTTCGAGGCCGCCCGTGGCGGATCCGGGGTGGCGCCGGTGCTGTGGCGGGTGTGGGAGGAGTCGAACCAGAGCGAGCGGCTGCGGCGCAGGGCCCTGTCGGCCGACCGGCGCGCGCAGCGGGCCGACTCCGAGCTCGACGCCGTCATCGCCCTGTTCGACCTGGCAGCCGACTACGAGTACAAGCAGCCCGGCGCCGGCGTCGACGTGTTCTGCGAGCACGTGCTGCACCAGCAGCTGCCCGGCGACTTCCTTTCGGCCACGGCGAATCTCGGCGACGCGGTCACGCTCACCACCGCGCACGCCGCCCACGGGCGGCAATGGGACTTCTGTGTCGTCGCCGGCGCCCAGGAGGGCGCGTGGCCGAACCTGCGCCCGCGTGGCTCGGTCATGGGTGCCGAAGCGCTGGTCGACCTGCTCGACGGGCGTGCCGATGTCGATCAGGTGGCGCAGCTGCTCGACGAGGAGCGGCGGCTGTTCTATACCGCCTGCACCCGGGCGCGGCGCCGGCTTCTGGTCACCGCCGTCGACTCCGACGACGCGCAGCCCAGCCGGTTCTGTGCCGAACTCGGCCGCGAGGCGTCCGCTCCGGCGCGGGGGGCGCGGCCGCTGAGCCTGGCCGCGCTCGTCGCCCGGCTCCGCGAAACCGTAGCCACCGAGGCCCATCAGGGCCGCGAGGCCGCTGCCGCCCAATTGAAACGGCTCGCCGGCGCGAACGTGCCCGGGGCCGACCCGGCCACCTGGTGGGGTCTGGCAGAGCTCTCCGACGACCGGGCGCTCGCGCTCGCCGGGGAGACCCTCCGCATCTCACCGTCGCAAGTGGAGAAAACCCAGCAGTGCGCGCTGCGATGGGTCCTCGAATCCAACGGAGGCGACGACGGCGACCTCCTCCCCCGCTACATGGGCACGCTCCTGCACGCCGCCGCCGAGGCCGTCGTCGCCACCCCGGACGCCGACCCGCGAACCGTCATGGAGCAGGTCGTCGGCGAACACTTCGACCGGCTCCCGTTCGAGGCCCCCTGGCAGGCCGAACAGGAACGCCGCAGGGTCTCCGGCACCGTCGAACGATTCGCGGCCTGGCTGGGCGCCAACCAGAGGGAACTCCTCGGCGCCGAACGCAACTTCCGCGTCAAGCTCTCGCTCGGCCCCGAAGGCGTCGACGTGATCATGACCGGCCAGGTCGACCGGCTCGAACGCGACGACCAGGGCCGCCTCTACATCGTGGACCTCAAGACCGGCCGCACCGTGCCCACCAAGAAAGAGGCCGAGGAGAACTCGCAGATGGGCTCCTACCAGCTCGCCGTCACCGAAGGCGCCTTCGAGGAGGGCACCGACGCCGGCGGCGCCGAACTGGTCTACCCCAGCAAGGAGGCCAAACAGGCCTCCTCCCTCACCCAAGGCCCGCTCGGCGAGGCCGAGAACCCCGACTGGGCCCGCGACCTCGTCGCCGACACCGCCAACCAGATGAGCGGCTCCAGCTTCGAGGCCCGCCACACCAACAAGTGCGCCACCTGCTCGGTCAAGCACTGCTGCCCCATCGCGGACGAAGGACGGCAGGTCACCGATGAGTAAGCCCCCCAAGTACAGTGCCGTCGGCATCGCCAACCGGCTCGGCGAACCCACCCCCACCGACGAACAACGATCCGTCATCGAAGCCGGGCCCGCCCCCCTCCTCGTCATCGCCGGCGCCGGATCGGGCAAGACCACCACCATGGCCGACCGCGTCGTCTGGCTCATCGCCAACGGCGTCACCCGCCCCGAACACATACTCGGCCTCACCTTCACCCGCAAGGCCGCCGCCGAACTCGCCGCGCGCATCCGCGACAAGCTCCGCAAACTCGCCGAAGGCATCCCCGAACTCGCGCAGCTCCCCGGCGAACCCACCGTGTCCACCTACAACGCCTACGCCGCCAGCCTCGTCACCGAACACGGCATCCGCATCGGCGTCGAACCGAACGCGCGCGTCATCTCCGAGACCGGGCGCTGGCAACTCGCCCGGGATCTGGTGTGCGCCTGGGATGGCGAAATGAGCGAATTCGACATCGGCGTCGACGCCGTCACCGAACGCGTGCTGCGCCTCGCCGGAGAACTCGCCGAACACCTCCGCGGCGAGGACGAACTGCGCTCCTTCGACCGCGGCCTGGCCGACGAACTCGAGGCGCGCGCCGCCAAACGCACCAACCCCGAATTCCGGGCCCTGGTGTCGCTGGTGAAACGCCACGAACAGCTGCTGCCGCTCGTGAACGCCTGGGAGCTGCGCAAACGCGAACTCGGCGTCATGGACTTCGCCGACCAGCTCGCGCTCGCCGCCGAGGTCGTCGGGCACTCGCCCGAGATCGTGCGGACCGAACGCGACCGGTGGCGAGTCGTGCTCCTGGACGAATACCAGGACACCTCCCACTCGCAGGTGACGCTGCTGCGCGAACTGTTCGGCGGCGGACACCCCGTCACCGCCGTCGGCGACCCGAACCAGTCGATCTACTCCTGGCGCGGGGCCTCCGCGGGCACCTTGCAGCGCTTCGGATCCGACTTCCCCGGACCCGCAGACGCCGCCACGTCCACCGCCTACCTGACCCGGTCCTGGCGCAACCGCACCGCGATCCTCGACGTCGCCAACGCCGTCTCCGAACCGCTTCGCGCGGGAACCGTCCCACCCTTGACCGCGGGCGTGCCCGGGGTCGGTACGGCCGAGGCCGCCATGCACCTCACCCAGGACGACGAGGCCGAATGGATCGCCGCGCGCCTCGTCGAGACCTGGAACCCGTTCCTCGACACCGGCGCCGTCCTGGTGCGGAAGCGGCGCCAGATCCCGGCCCTCCACCGGGCCCTGACCGCCGCCGGGCTCCCGGTCCAGGTCGTCGGCTCGCTCGGCCTCCTCTACTACCCCGAAGTGGCCGAGACCGTCGCGATGCTGCGCGCCGCCGCCGACCCCACCAACGGCCCTTCGCTCATGCGCCTGCTGACCGGCACGCGGTGGCGCATCGGCGCCCGCGACATCGCGGCGCTGTGGGCGCGGGCGAGGGAACTCGCCCCCGACATCCGCGGCTTCGAACCGGACGCGGGCGCCGACGCCGAGGCCTCCCTGGCCGACGCGCTGGCCGATCCCGGTGGGCAGGAAGCGTATTCGGCCCTGGGGTATCTCAGGTTCGGGCAGCTCCACGCGGAGCTCTCCTGGATTCGTTCGAGGCTGGGCCAGAGCCTGCCCGACGTCATCGGCGACGCGATCACCCACAGCGGCCTCGACGTGGAGGTCATGCTCCACCGCGGCGATCTGTCCAATCTGGATGAGTTCACGGACATCGCGGCGGCGTATGAGAACGACACCTCCGGAGCGAACGTCGCGGGGTTCCTGTCGTATCTGGAGTCGGCCGCCGAGCGCGAGCGGGGCCTGGTGGTCGAGTCCGCGAGCACGACCGGCGGGATCGTACAACTCATGACCGTCCACGCCGCCAAGGGACTCGAGTGGGACGTGGTGGCCGTGCCGGGCCTGTGCGAGGGCATCCTGCCCGGTTCGGGGACGGGTTCGACGTGGGTGAGCGACGCCTCGCGGCTGCCGTACCCGCTGCGCGGGGACGCGGAGAACCTGCCGGTGCTCTACCTGGACGCGGCGCAGAGCCCGTCGGAGGTGGCGAAGGCGGTGCGGGCGTTCAAGGCCGACGACAAGGAGGCCCGCCTGGACGAGGAGCGGCGCCTCGCCTATGTGGCGCTGACCAGGGCGAAGCGGGCGCTGCTGGCCAGCGGCTACTGGTGGGACGCCGACAGCGGCAAGTCGCACAAGCCGGCGCCATATCTGGAGGAGGCGCGGGCTGCGGGCGCCCGGGTGGCGGCGTGGGCCGATTCGGGCCCGTCCAATCCCCTCGAGGACCAGGTGAGGACGGCCCAATGGCCGCGCCCGGCCCCGCTCGGTTCGCGCCAGGAGGCGTTCGCTGCGGCCGCGGACCTGGTGCTCGTCGCGGGAGACGAACTGAGCGACGCCCCGGCGGCGCGGCAGTGGGCCGAGGAGGCCGAGCTGCTGCTGACCGAGCGGGACGAACGCGAGTCGGGCATCGTGCGCCTGCCCAGGCCAGAGCGGCTCTCGACCTCGCAGCTGATGGCGATGCGCGCCGACGAGGAGGCCTTCGCGGCCGAGCGCCGCCGCCCGATGCCGCAGCCCCCGCACGAGGTCACCCAGCGCGGCACCGAATTCCACGCCTGGGTCGAGGAGTTCTTCGGCGGCGGCACCCTCTTCGACTCGGCCGACCTCCCCGGAGCCGCCGACGAGGCGGAGGCCGACGTCGACCTGGCGAGGCTCAAAGCGTCATTCAAGCAATCGCAATGGGCGCAGCGAAGCATTGTGGCCCAGGAGGTCCCGTTCGTCATCGACTTCGAGGGCACAGTGGTGCGCGGCCGCATCGACGCCATCTTCGCCGGCCCCGACGGCGGCTACGACATAGTCGACTGGAAGACCGGTCGCCCGCCACAGGGAGAGGCCGCGGAACACGCCGCCCTCCAACTGAAGGTCTATCGAAGGGCCTGGGCCAAACTCAAGCAGGTGCCCGAATCGGAGATCCAGACGGCCTTCTACTACGTGGGAGCCGACAAGACCTGGCGCCCCGACCTCGATTGACTGGTTGCAGGGGCATCAATCGCCGAATTCCGAGTTGCCCATCACGAGCATGTAATCGACCATGGACAGATGGTGAGAATGCTGATCGAGCTTCCGGATGGCCTGGCCCGTTGGCTTGCAAGAGATGCGGCGCGCATGGGCACTTCGCGACAGGACCTCGTACTCCAGAAGCTGCGCCGAGACTTCGAACGCTCCCAGGAGTTCGAAGTGGTGGTCGACCGGGCCTTGGAGAAGAACCGCGAGCTGCTTCGACGCCTCGCGGAGTGAATCCTGCGCCCGAACAATGCCAAGTTGGTCGGACCGTCCTGCAATAAACGGCTACGACCTGCACCTCCACGAAGTTATCCACAGGCGGCAAAATAGTTTTGGTGGGTCCTTGGTGCGCGTGATGTGATCGTGTTTTTGAAGTAGTGGCACCAATTCCGGCTAGTCGAGTTGGTGTCGGCCAGTGCAGGATCGGCGGTAAGAACATTGGGTTATCCCGGGAGCCGCCCCCGAAGATCGCACGCGGAGGCCTCCGCGTGCGGCTCCTGCGCCCGCACCTCCCGCGATCGCGGCGCCCCACCGGGCGCCAAAATGCATAAATCAAGAGCACCGCTCGGCGGTCCACGCGAGCGATGAATATGCTAGTAATGAAATCGCCAGGGCCCGAACACCTTCCCGACGTCCGAGCCCTGAGGTTGTTCTGATGCTTACGCAATCGTGATGGCCGCATTGACCGTTCTTTCTGTGGCTTCGCAGCGCTTGCATTGCGGGCGGGTCTGGCGGAGGCGGGCGATGGCGGCCACGCCGATGCCCAGGCCCCAGACGGTGTAGGCCGGGATCGAAACCCAGAAGAACGCCGGACTGTACGGGCTTCCCCCGGTGTCGACGTCCCAGCCGGTGAACAGCATCCCGATCAGATCCAGCTGTTGGAAACCGAAGTACGCGGTCATGCCGCCCGCGATGAAGAGCGCCGGGCCGAGCACGAGCCAGCGCGGGACCCTGCTCCCCGCCAGGCCGAGGACCCAGCGGGGCCAGATCAGGCCCCACCGGTGGACCAGCGCGAGCGGCAGCAGGGTTCCGGCGAGGATGAAGCCGATCTCGAAGAGGACCGCCGAGACTCCGGCGTTGTACGGGATGGCATCGAATCCGGCGAAGCCGTATTGGGCGGCGAGCCGGATGAAACAGCCTGCGACGGCGGCGTAGGCGGCGGCGACGGCCCAGCCGGGCACCCGTTCGGGGCGTGGGCCGGGCGTCTTGCGGCCGCAGCGGCCGCAGGCGCCCCGCATGCGGTGCAGATAGGTGAGTGAGGCGAGTGTCAGCAGTGCTGCCCCGGTCACCATGCCTCCGCGGCTGAGGGCCGACTCGCCGTTGATCGCGATGCCGAGGCCGCCGAGGATTCCACCGATCACGTCGAGGAAGAACATGGGGCTCGCGGCCAGCATGGCCGCGGCGACGGCCCAGGCGGCGATCAGCGCCGTCTTGGATTCGCGGGTGAGGCGGAGTCCGAGGGCGGCGGCGGCAACCGCGGCGCACAGTCCGACGGCGCCCCATCCGTGGAAGACCAGGAGGTCTTGGGGCAGGGGCGCGAATTCGGGGGCGTTGCCGAGTGCCCAGTAGGTCTGGAGCGCACCGTAGAGGACGGCCCAGAGCAGGATCGCCGTCGGTGCCCAGGTCAGGACCGGGTACGTGTGGGCCGCGGGGGTCGTCGGCCGGGGTGCCGTGGTGGTGATCATGGCGTCGAGTCTGGTCCGGTCGGTGGCCGATGTCCTTGCCCGCGCGGGGGATTCGGTTCCCCCGCGCGGGGGAACCGACGGCGAGGTCGGCCCGGATCCCGGGACGGGAGCGAACGAGTAGGGGCCCGGCGACCGCGCAGGTCGCCGGGCCCTTTCTCGTTCGCGCTAGGCCTTGGTGACGGCGGCCTTGACAGTGCCCTCGCCGGCGTCGCCGGTGGTGGCGTCGCCTGGGAGGTCGCCGAAGGTCAGTTCCAGGGCAAGGGTCTCGCCTTGGACGAACTCGCGGTGGGCCTCGATGGCGGCGCGGACGTCGTCGCCCGCGTCCACGACCGCGGTGACGCGGTCGCTGACGTCGAAGTCGGCGTCCTTGCGGGCCTGCTGGATGACGCGGACGACGTCGCGGGCGAGGCCCTCGGCGGCCAGTTCGGGGGTGACCTCGGTGTCGAGGACCAGGACCCCGCCCTGGTTCGGCAGGGACTCGGTGTGTTCGGCGTCGACGGCGACCATGGTCAGTTCGAACTCGCCGTCCTCCAGGGTCACGCCTCCGGCGGTGACCGTGCCGTCATCGACGGTCCAGTCCCCGGCCTTGACGGCCTTGATGACCCGCTGCACGTCGCCGCCGAGGCGGGGTCCGAGCACGCGCGGGACGAGTTTGAGGTCGGATTTGGAGTAGGCCGCGACATCCGAGTCGAACTCGACGGCCTTGACGTTGAGTTCGTCCTTGAGCAGGTCCGCGAACGGGGAGAGCCGTTCGGCGTGGGCGGTGGCGACGGTGACCTTGGCCAGCGGCAGGCGCACCCGGAGTTTGCGGGCCTTGCGCATGAACAGGCCGACCGAGGCGATGTCGCGCACGGTGTCCATCGCTTCGACCAGGCCCGGGTCGGCGGGCAGGTCGCCGGCGTCGGGCCAGTCGGCGAGGTGGACCGAGCGGCCGCCGGTCAGGCCCCGCCAGATGTCCTCGGTGATCAGCGGCAGCAGCGGCGCGGCGACCTCGCATGCGGTCCCCAGTGCGGTTGCGAGCGTGGCGAATCCGGCCTCGTCACCCTCCCAGAACCGGTCGCGCGAGCGACGCACGTACCAGTTGGTCAGGCTCTCCAGGTAGGTGCGGAACGCCGCGGTCGCGGTGACCAGGTCGTACTCGTCCATCGCCTTCGTGGAGACCTCGACCAGTTCGCGGGTCTTGGCGAGCAGGTACTTGTCGAGCCGGTGCTCGGAGGCGAGCGCCGTGGCGCGGGACTGCTCCGGCGTCGCCTCGTATCCGGCGGCCCCGGCGTAGAGCGTGTAGAAGTACCACACGTTCCACAAGGGGAGCACGATCTGGCGCACCGCGTCGCGGAAGCCGGTCTCGGTGACGGGCATGTCGCCGCCGCGCAGAACCGGGGAGGAGACGAGGAACCAGCGGACCGCGTCGGACCCGTAGGACTCGAAGGACTCCCGCACATCCGGATAGTTCTTGAGCGACTTGGACATCTTCTGCCCGTCGTCGCCCAGGAGCGTGCCGTGGACGACGGCGGTGCGGAACGCGGGCCGGTCGAACAGGGCGGTGGCCAGGACGTGCAGCAGGTAGAACCAGCCGCGGGTCTGGGCCGTGTACTCCACGATGAAGTCGCCTGGGTAGTGGTGCTCGAACCAGTCGGCGTTCTCGAACGGGTAGTGGACCTGCGCGAACGGCATGGACCCGGATTCGAACCAGCAGTCGAGGACCTCGGGGACGCGGCGCATGACCGAATTCCCGGTCGGGTCGTCCGGGTTCGGCCGGGTGAGGTTGTCGATCCCCGGCCGGTGCAGGTCGGTCACCTCGACTCCGAAGTCGCGCTGGAGTTCTTCGAGCGACCCGTAGACGTCGACGCGCGGGTATTCGGGGTCGTCACTGGTCCACACCGGGATCGGCGAGCCCCAGAAGCGGTTGCGGCTGATGTTCCAGTCGCGGGCGTTGGCGAGCCACTTGCCGAACTGGCCGTCCTTGATGTGCGACGGGGTCCAGTCGATCTGCTGGTTGAGCTCGACCATGCGGTCGCGGAAGCGGGTCACGGCCACGAACCAGGCCGAGAGGGCGCGCTGGATCAACGGCGATCCGCAGCGCCAGCAGTGCGGGTAGTTGTGGTTGTAGGTGTCGTGGCGCAGCAGCGCCTGCGTCTCCTTGAGGTCCGCGATGATGAGCTTGTTGGCCTCGAAGACGTGAACACCGGCGTAAGGCGGGACCTCGTCGGTGAACTTGCCCGAGTCGTCCACGGGCACGACCGTTTCGATCCCGGCGGCATCGGTGACGAGCTTGTCCTCCTCACCGAAGGCCGGCGCGATGTGCACGATGCCGGTGCCGTCCTCGGTGGTGACGTAGTCGGCGGCGAGGACCTGGTGGGCGTTGGTGCGCCCGGCGAAGAAGTCGAACGGCGGGTTGTAGGTGAGGCCGACCAGGTCGGCGCCCTTGTAGCGGCCGACGACATCGGCCTCGTCGCCCAGTTCGCGCGCGTACGCGCCCAGGCGGGCCTCGGCCAGCAGGTAGCGGCTGCCCTCGGACTTGACCACGACGTAGTCGACGTCGGGGTGGACGGCCGCGGCCAGGTTCGACGGCAGCGTCCAGGGCGTGGTGGTCCACACCAGGAGCTTGGCGCCGGCCAGGGGGCCGTCGCCGGTGACGTCGAGGCCGACGGTGACGGCGGGGTCCTGCCGGTCCTGGTAGGTGTCGTCCATCTTGGTCTCGGTGGCGGCCAGCGGAGTCTCGCAGCGCCAGCAGTACCACAGGACGCGGTAGCCCTCGTAGATCAGACCCTTGTCGTAGAGGGTCTTGAAGGCCCACATGACGCTCTCCATGTAGGACAGGTCGAGGGTCTTGTAGTCGTTCTCGAAGTCGACCCAGCGGGCCTGGCGGGTCACGTAGTCGACCCACTCGTCGGTGAACTGGAGGACCGAGGCCTTGGCTGCGGCGTTGAACCGGTCCACGCCGTACGCCTCGATCTCGGCCTTCGACCTCAGGCCGAGCTCCTTCTCGGTGGTGACCTCGGCGGGCATGCCGTGGGTGTCCCAGCCGAAGCGCCGTTCGACGTGCTTGCCGCGCATGGTCTGGTAGCGCGGGACGATGTCCTTGACGTAACCGGTGAGGAGGTGCCCGTAGTGGGGCAGGCCGTTGGCGAAGGGCGGGCCGTCGTAGAAGACGAACTCGTTCGCGCCCCTCTCGCCGGCGTCGCGCGCCTCGATGGAGGCGGCGAACGTGTCGTCCTTGGTCCAGAAGTCGAGCACGCGGCGCTCGACCTCGGGCAGGTTCGGGCTCGCAGGTACGCCCCGGGCTGGGTCGTCGAGTGGATAAGCCATTGGCTCGGTGTCTCCTCATCACACACCTTGCGGAACTTCGGTGTGCGAGGACGAGCGCTGCCTGGTCAGGCAGTGGCCCGCGGTACCACCTCGCTTAGCGCACGGATGCGCCCGCTTGATTCGGCGGCTCTGACGGGCCGCGCCCGTCCGGTTCTACTGAGGCCCTGCCGCGCGAGGCCGCGGGGCCCGTTCTTCCGGAAGCTCACCGGTGATGGCCGGGTCGACGCTGTTGGGGCCTAGTGTAGCCCCCGCCCTCGCGCCGGGACTATCGAGTTTGCACCCGCCGGGCCGCCGTGTAAGGTGTGTCTCGTGAATTCGAGTACGCGCAACTGGTGGTGGCGTCGCTGAGGCGGCGTCTCTGCTCCTGCGTACTGCAAAGCAAAGCGACCGCCGATGGCGGTCGCTTCCTCGTATCCGGGGTAGGCCGTCTCGGCCCGAATCTGATTCCGATCGAGAATTGCGAGGAAGCATGACCGCCTATTCCACCCCTTCGGGGGTTCACGTGCAGCGGGAGACGACCGAACTCGACCACGCCGACCTGACCGACGTCATTGCGCGCGTCGAGACCAGACGTGGCGGGGTGCTCTCCAGCGGCATGGAGTACCCGGGACGATATTCGCGCTTCCACCTGGCCTATTCGGACCCGCCCGTGGAAGTCGTGGCGCGCGGCCGCGAAGTCACCGTGCGGGCCTTGAACGCCCGCGGTTACCTGCTCGTCGACGCCTTCGCCGACGCGCTCACCGCGGCCGAAGCCGGACGGATCGAACGCGCGGACGCCCAGGTCAAGGTCGTCGTGCCCGAGCCGGTCGGCCGCGTGCCCGAGGAGGAGCGGTCCAAGCAGCCCACCGCGTTCTCGGCGCTGCGCGTCCTGCTCGAGGCGCTCGCCTGCGACGACGCCTACCTGGGGTTCTGGGGAGCGTTCGGCTACGACCTGGCCTACCAGTTCGAACCGATCCCCTACGCCAAGGACCGCCCCGAAGACCAGCGCGACCTGGTGCTGCACCTGGCCGACGAGGTGTACGTCGTCGACCGCAAGCGCGAGACCGCCCGCGTCTACCGCTACGACTTCACCCTCGGGGACCGCACCACGAAGGGCCTGGCCCGCGAGACCGAGACCGTGGCCTACTCGCCCGCGGCCACCGTCCCGGACGGGCCGGTGCCCGGCGTCTACGCCGACACCGTGCGCCGCGCCAAGCAGGAGTTCAAGGCCGGCAACCTGTTCGAGGTCGTCCCCGGCCACGAGATGTACGCCGCCTGCGACTCCCCGACCGCGTTCTACGAGCGGCTGCGGGTGGCCAACCCGGCGCCGTACGAGTTCATCTTCAACCTCGGTGACAGCGAATACCTCGTCGGCGCCTCCCCGGAAATGTTCGTCCGCGTCCACGGTGACCGCGTCGAGACCTGCCCGATCGCCGGCACGATCGCCCGCGGCGACGACCCCGTCCACGACGCCACCCAGATCGCCGAGCTCATCGGCTCCCTGAAAGAGGAGTCGGAGCTGACCATGTGCACCGACGTCGACCGCAACGACAAGGCCCGCGTGTGCGTGCCCGGCTCGGTGAAGGTCCTGGGGCGCAGGCAGATCGAGATGTATTCGCGGCTCATCCACACCGTCGACCACGTCGAGGGGCGCCTGCGCGAGGACATGGACGCGCTCGACGCGTTCCTCACCCACATGTGGTCGGTGACCGTCACCGGCGCGCCCAAGACCTGGGCGATGCGGTTCATCGAAGAGCAGGAGACCACGCCGCGGCGCTGGTACGGCGGCGCCGTCGGCTACATCGGTCTCGACGGCTCCATGAACACCGGCCTGACCCTGCGCACCGCGCAGATCCGCGACGGCGTCGCATGCGTGCGCGCCGGGGCGACGCTGCTGTACGACTCCGTGCCGGAAGCCGAGGAGGCCGAGACGCACCTCAAGGCGCGGGCGCTGCTGGAGACGGCCTCGGGCGGCATCGGCGCCGCCGAGCCGAAGTCCGAGCCGATCGAGGTCGCCGGCGGCCCGGCCGGGAACGGCCGCAAGGTCCTCCTGGTCGACCACGAGGACTCCTTCGTCAACACCCTCGGCGACTACTTCCGGCAGCACGGCTGCGAGGTGACCACGCTGCGGTTCGGCTTCGACACCGCCGCGACCCTCGACGAACTGGCGCCTGACCTGGTCGTCCTCTCCCCCGGCCCCGGACGCCCGGGCGACTTCGGCACCGCCGCTCTGCTGGACGAGATCGCCCGGCGCGGCCTGCCCGCTTTCGGCGTCTGCCTCGGCCTCCAGGCCATGATCGAACACGCCGGCGGCGAACTGTCGCTGCTGGACGAGCCGAGCCACGGCAAGCCCGGCAGCGTCAAGGTCACCGGTGGCAAGCTCTTCGACGGCCTCCCCGACGAGGTCGTCGCCGCCCGATACCACTCCCTGTACGCCACGGCCGACCAGGTCAAGGGCGACTTCGCGCCGACCGCCGCGATCGACGAGGTCGTCATGTCGATCGAAGCGCCCGAGAAGAAATGGTTCGCCGTCCAGTTCCACCCCGAATCGATCCTCACCGCGGCCGGCGCGCACGGCCACCGGATCATCGGCAATGTGCTGCGACTGACCGCCTGAACCCGATCGCGAGACGGCCGGGGCCTATGGCGGCCCCGGCCGTTCCGCGTACGGCAGGACGGCGCACATTAGAGTGGTTCGCGCCCACCAGATTCCGCCGCCGGGCCGACCCGGCCCGAAAGGACGCCATGCTCATCGAGGAACCCGACCAGACCACCGTTACCGACCCCAAGTGGGTCGCGAAGCTACTGCTGGTCGGGGTGCCGGTGGTCGGCGCCCTGGTCGGTTGGGGCCTGGTCTTCGCGGTGGCCTGGATCGTGGGCCTGCCGTGGTTCCCGTTCCAGGGGCCTATGGAGCTGTTCAACCGCCTCCCCGACGCGGTGCGGCCGCTCGTCGGCATCGGTTTGGGCGCCGCGGTCGGACTGGCGCTGGCCTTCTTCGCGCTCAATGAACTGATCACGGTCATTGTGGACTCGAAGCGGATCGAGACCAAGCGCGGCGAGGACGTCCAGACCGCCGAGGCGGTGGCGGTCGAGTCGGTCTTCGTGGCGAACAAGCGCATGGTGGCGCTCGGGCATCAGGGTGAGGAGCTCATCCGCGTCGAGTTCGACCTGGAGCGGGACGAACTGGCGAAGGCGCTGCGACGCCACGGATACACCTGGCTCGAAGGCGGCGACCCGTTCGAGTCGGAGTACCGGCTGTGGGTACCCGACGCCGAGGGCCTGCCAGCCGGGGCGAATCCGGTGTTCAAAGCCCGGCAGATCGCCATCGAGAACTCGAAGAACGACGACGCGGCCGAGCTGCGCGAAGAACTCGCCAAGCTCGGCGTCGTGGTGCGCGACAAGGACAAGAAGCAGTACTGGCGCACGACCGCCGACTAGCCCGGACGGCGCGGCCGGCGTCGGTGATCCGGTAGACCTTGCGGCCACGCGGGCACTCGGAGTCGATCTCGATCCATCCGGCATCGGCGAGTTCGGACAGCTCACCGTAGATCTGCGGGTGCATGGCGGGCCAGATGAGGCCCAGCCGCGCGGATGCGGGAGCGCGCGATCGCCCGCGCGATGGGGATCAGTGGCATCAAGGCGCCGGAGCTCGCGGCGTCCTGAGCTGCCGGAGGGGCGACTCCCGGTGTTTTTGTCGGTGGGTCGTGATTGGCTTGGGGGATGGCGAAAACCATTTACAACACCGCAACGAGCATCGACGGATTCATCGCCGACTCCGACAACTCGCTTCAGTGGCTGTTCGACGTCGAGGGCGGCCATCCGGACGATCCGTCATCCGAGGAGGGGCCGCTGAACGAGTTCGACGACTTCATGGCCGGAGTCGGGGCGGTCTGCATGGGCTCGACCACCTACGAGTGGATACTCGGCGCCGAGCAGCTGCTCGAGAACCCGGACAAGTGGGCGTACCCGCAGCCGACCTGGGTGTTCACCAGCCGAGACCTGCCGGCGGTGCCGGGCGCGGACATCCGTTTCGCGTCGGGGGACGTCGCCGAGGTCCATGAGGCGATGGCCGAAGCGGCCGGGGAAAAGAACCGTTGGATCGTCGGCGGCGGGGACCTGGTGGGCCAGTTCTTCGACGCCGGCCTCCTTGACGAGGTGGTCGCGACTCTGGCGCCGGTCTTCCTCGGCGAGGGCGCTCCGCTGCTGCCGCGGCGGATCCCGTCCAACCGGCTGGAACTGCTGGAGGCCAAGCGATCCGGCGCCTTCGCATCGCTGCATTACCGGGTTAAACCGGCCTAGCTTCGGCTTCGGCTTCGGCTTCGGCTTCGGCTTCGGCTGCGGCTTCGGCTTCGGCTTCGGCTTCGGCTCCGGCTTCGGCTTCGGCTTCGGCTTCGGCTCCGGCTTCGGCTTCGGCTTCGGCTTCGGCTTCGGCTTCGAGCAGAGTTTGAACCGGGCCGATCACAACGAAGGGGAGCGGTTCAGCCTGAACCGCTCCCCTCCTCAATAAACGAGCGCCCATCTCGGGCGAGGGCGCGATGCAGGGCCTGTCAGACGTCGACCTCGACCCAGCCGTCGAGGCAGAGCAGGGCCACGTATCCGACGGTGTCGCCGATGTAGACCTCCAGCCAGTGGAAGCCTGCGCCGCAGTCGCCGCCGTACTCGCCGCCGGGGGTGGAGTCGCAGGCCGAGTAGTACCAGACCCCCGACTCCATGAAGGAGACGATGGCCGAGTCGGTCGAGGGCGCCTCCCGGATGCGGACCTCGGTCCGATCGGTGGCGGCCGCGCAGTTGACCTCTTCGGCGTCGGACTGTTCGATGTCGGTGGTGGAAGCCGAGATCGAGCCGTCGGGCTCGAGCAGCTCTGTCTCCTCGGCAGCGACCGGGGCAGCGGTCGCGAAGAACAGCGCCACCGCGGCACCGAATACCGCCAGCGCGCCGAACACCTTTGTTCGTCCCATGTTTCGTTCCTCCTGAGTCGGCGGGGGGATCCCGCAACGCTCATGCTTCCATCCCAGCATTGGACATTTAGTGCAAACAGTGACGATTCTCGGCGCGGCGTCGGGCGTGTCCTCAACGTCTTGCCGTGTCCCGCGCCTGGACGGCGCGGGACACTGACAGCGATTCGGACCTAGTCGTCGCCTCCGTCGACCTCGTCGTCATCGTCGTCGGGGCCGTCATCGTCCCCGTCATCGGCGCTGTCATCTTCATCATCGGGTTCGTCCGCATCGTCGGCGTCGTCCGCGACCGCGTCGATCACCGTGCCATCGAACGCGTCCACCGTGATGTCGTAGTCGATGCCGTCGGCGTCGACCACCTCGACGACCCACACCGGGGCGTCGGCGGTGCCTTCGAGTTCGACGTCATCGACCGTGCCTTCGATTTCAGTGAGGGCCGCGTCGATGGCCTCGTCGGCCGTGTAGGCATCGGCCGGGAGTTCGGACTGGGCGAGGTCGTCGCCGTCGTCCGTGTCTTCGACCGCGTCCTCGTATTCGGCCGCGTCGGTGAGCCGGGGGTCCGCGTCGTCGGATTCGGCGGCGTAGGCCGCCGTGGCGCCACCTGCCAGGAGCAGGGCACCCGCGCCACCGGCAATGATCCAGGTCCTGCGGCGATTCGTGAGCTTGTTCATCTCGCGTCCTTTCGGGAATTGAATCGGTATCGGATGTCCACCAGCGTGCCCGGGCGTACCTGAAGCGAAGCTGAAGAGACCTGAAGCCGACTTCAGGTGCGCTTCAGGTTTGGTGTGTCAAGCTTCCCGACATGCGCTTGCTGATGGTGGAAGACGAGCAGCGGATGGCCGAGATGGTCGCCGCGGCGCTCACGGCCGAGGGATACGCCGTGGACCTCGCCCACGACGGGCGGACCGGCCTCGCGATGGCGCGTGCGACTGGCTACGACGCGATCATCCTGGACCTCATGCTGCCCGGACTCAACGGCTACCAGGTGTGCTCGGCCCTCCGCGAGGACGAAAAATCCACGCCGATCCTCATGCTCACCGCCAAAGACGGCGAGTACGACGAGGCCGAGGGCCTCGACACCGGCGCCGACGACTACCTGACCAAGCCGTTCTCCTTCGTGGTCCTCCGGGCCCGCATCCGGGCCATGCTGCGGCGCGGTCCGGCCGCAGCCGCTCCGACCATGTGGCGCTTCGGCGACCTGGTCGTCGATCCCGTCACCCGGGCCTGCCAGCGCGGCGAACAGGCGGTGACACTCACCGCCAAGGAGTTCTCGGTCCTGGAATACCTCGCGAGCAGGGCCGGAACCATTGTGTCCAAATCGGAGATACTCCACCACGTGTGGGACTTCGCCTATGACGGTGACGTGAACATCGTGGAGGTCTACATCTCCAATCTGCGGCGCAAGATCGACGCACCGTTCGGGCGGTCGGCGATCAATACGGTGCGCGGGGCGGGCTACCGATTGGCGGCCGACGGTGGCTGAGTTCAAGCGAGGTTGGCGGCCGCAGTCGGTTCGGGCGCGCACCACACTGGCCGCCACCGTGGTGGTCACGCTGGCGCTGGTCGCCGCCGGGATTCTGGTGGTCGCATTGCTTCGCGACAACCTGTATGGCAGGGCGGAGCTGACCGCCGAGGTCAATGCCCGCTCGGTCGCGGGTCAGTTGGCTTCCGGGGTCGATCCCGCAACGCTGGATCTGCCGGATGACGAGGAGGCGGTCCAGGTGGTGGACGCTGACGGCCGACTGCTCGCCTCGAGTGAGGAGCTGACCGGGGATGGCCCGGTCGCGGATTTCGCGCCGCCGAGCGACGACGGTTCGAGTCCTCCTGAGGACCAGGACGATCAAGATGACCAGGCTGATTCGGACGACTCCGACGACGGTGGCGATGACGACCGGGACGACGAGAGCGGGGAGAGCGATGACGACTCGGCCGAGAGCGGCGCGGTGGGATCCGAGGTCACGTACGCGACTCTGAACGTCCCCGGGGAGGAGGCATTCTACCGGTTCGCCGCAATCACGGCCGACACCCCGAACGGGGAGGTCCTCACCGTCTACTCGGGTGCCTCTCTGGAGACGCAGGAGGAGGCCGTCGACAGCGTGGCGGCGGCCATGTTGTGGGCACTGCCGGCGCTGCTCGCGGTCGTCGCGGTCGTGACGTGGCTGGTGACCAGGCGGGCGCTGCGTCCGGTCAGGGCCATCCAGAGCGAACTGGTCGAGATCACCGGCGGCGATCTGTCGCGCCGAGTGCCGGTGCCGGACAGCCGGGACGAGATCCACGATCTCGCGGTGACCACCAACTTCACGCTGGGGGCGCTGGATGCGGCGGAGTCCCAGCAGCGGCAGTTCGTCGCGGATGCCTCGCATGAGCTGCGCAGTCCGCTCGCGATCCTGCGGACTCAGATTGAGATCGCCCAGGACCATCCGGACCTGCTGGACCTTGAGGCGACGCTAGCGGATGTCATTCGCCTGCAGGATCTCGCGGCGGATCTGCTGCTGCTGGCGAGGCTCGATGCCGGGGAACGGCCGCCGCATGTCGCGGTGCCGTTCACGGAACTGGTCCGTGAGGAGGTGGCCCGCCGCGCCGCCGCCGAGCGGGTGCCGGTGCGGTTGGAGTTGGAGGAGGACCTGACGGTCACGGGGGTGCGGAATCATCTGTCGAGGGTGATCGCGAACCTCCTGGACAATGCCGGTCGCCATTCGCGGGGCGCGGTCGCGGTGCGGCTGGCTGCGGAGGACGACGGCTGGCTGCGGCTGGAGATCGCCGACGATGGCAATGGCGTTCCGGTCGAGGAGCGGGCGCGCATTTTCGACCGGTTCGTTCGGCTGGACGAGTCCCGCAGCCGCGACGACGGCGGAGCCGGCCTGGGCCTGGCGATCGTGCGCGACGTCGTCTCCGCGCACGGCGGTGCGATCGAGGTCGCGGACGCCCCGGAGGGAGGTGCGATGTTCACGATCCGGCTTCCCCGCACGTGATGGCGGTGGTGCGGTTGAGGGTTTCATGGAGCGCTGCTACTCGCTGGTGGGCAACCAGATCCGGCGGTTCGCGGTCGGTGAGCCGCTGGAGAATGTGGTCGAGAACGGCTACTGAGGAAACGTGAACGGAGGGTCCCGGCAAATCGGACATCTGAGGACCCCCACTTCAAACGTACGTGGAGGGTGTGACGCCGCGGGAAGGTGAACGGAGTTTCCCGGCGAAACGGACATCCGGGAACCCCCACTTTCAACGCTACGTCGTGGGTGTGACGGCGGGGGAATGTGAGCGGAGGGTCCCGGCATTTCGGGCATCGTCGCGTCCCCCGGATTCAACGCTACCGGCGAAGTGCGACATTGGTGCGTGGGCTTGGCGAAGTGCGACATTGGTGCGTGGGTTTTAGGGCCTCGGGTTCGCGCGGGCGGTGCGACTGCGTTGCTTCGTCTTCGCGGGAGCCGTCGCAGAGGGGCACAGCGGCACAGCGGTTCGTTCAGGCGATTCTTGCTCCTAGCGGGACCTTGATGTCGGGAGCCAGGAGGACTACCTCGTCGGTGCCCTCGATCGGGACTCCCAGGACCAGGACCTCGGATTTGAAGCCTGCGATCCTTCTCGGGGGGAAGTTCGTCACCGCCACCACGGTTCTCCCGACCAGGTCTTCCGCCTGGTACAGGGCGGTGATCTGGGCACTCGACTGCTTGATTCCGGGGTCGCCGAAGTCGATCCAGAGCTTGTACGCGGGCACGCGCGCCTTCTCATTGACCTCGGCGCGGTCGATGCGGCCGGTGCGGATCTCGGTGCGGAAGAAGTCCTCGACGGTCGACTCCTCGACCGTCTGCTCGGCAGTCTGCGATTGTTCTGGCATCCGGCGAGGATAGCTCCCGGCCTACCGCGCCGAATCCTACCGGTTTTACCTGGGATTTCACTCCGGTGGATTCGGTTCGCCTCTGGGGGCCGTGGCGATTCCTCTATTTGGTCCCCTCGAAACGCTCCCGCATCTCCTCGAGCGCCTCCGCCGTCAGCCTGCCGAACAGCCGCAGCCTCGCCATGCCGCCGTCGGGGAAGATATTGAGCCGCACCGCGGTCGCGGGCCGGGCACTTTCGAGGATGAAGCGGTGCGGGGTGTCGGGTTGAAGGACCGTCTTCGGCAGGAGTTCGAACTCCTCCTCACCGTCGAAGGCCTCGATCGAGGCCCAGCCCGGCGCGTTGTACTTCAGGTGGGTCGTGTCCAGCTCGGCCACGCGAATGATCCCGCGCCCGGCCAGCGCCACGTCCAGCCATTCGTTGCCCTCCGCGCGCCGGCGCGCGGTCTCCCAGCCGTCGGCCTGGCTCGCGGCCAGGCCGGGCATGATGGCGCCGGTCGGGTTGGAGTAGAACGTGTTCGATGCATCGGTAACCATGGCGCCGTTGACCAATGCGGCAAGGTCGAGCGGCAGGTCCGCGAAGCCGGATGGGTCGGGGATCGGGGTTCCGTGGACGCGTAGGCGGGCCACTCCCCCGTCGGGGTGGATGTTCAACCGGACGTGGGTGAAGCGTCGATCCGGTTCGACTTCGTATTCGTTTCTGCTGTCGCCCTTGGCCGCCGCTGGGGCGACGATCGTGGTCCATTCGGCCGCTTGCAGCGCTGCGACGGACGGGTGGCCGTCGACGGTGCATGCCTCAATGGAGACAGCGGGCGGGTAGTTGCCGGTGAAGTAGGCGGTGTCGGCGACGATACCGCTGATCGTGCCGCCGACGCCGAGGCGGATGATGGCCCAGTCGTGGCCGTCCTCGCGGCGGCGGCGGGTCTCCCAGCCGTCGTATACCTGTCCCTTGTGGCCGAAGGTGTGGGCTTGGTGGACGACGGGGTAGGGCCGGACGAGACTTTCCTTCTCGGCGAAGGACTCGTCGTTCGCGGCGAGGACGGCGCCGCCGAGGGCGCGGGCGGCGAGGTCGGGGAGCGCGGTGAAGTCCGCGCCGGTGCCTCCCGATTGGGCGGTGAGCGTCATGTCCGGCTCCTTTGCTGTCGCGGACGCCGCAGTTGGCGTCCTCTTGGGGCGGATTCGGTGTCGATCTTCTTGCCTCGCAGCCAGGTCGCGCTCACCTGGCCGTGGAGGGTCCGGCCCGCGTACGGGGTAATCGGATGGCGGTGGTGCAGGTCTTCGGCGCGGACCTGCCATTCGCGGTCCGCGTCGAACGCGACCAGGTCGGCGTCGGCACCGGCGGCGATGCGGCCCTTGTGCTCCAGGCCTGCGAAATCGGCCGTCTCCTTCGCCATCCAGCGCACCACGTCCCACAGGGTCAGGCCCCGGAGCCGCGCCTCGCTCCACACCAGCGACAGGCCCAGTTGGATCGAGGAGATGCCGCCCCAGGCCGTGGCGAAGTCGCCCGATTTCATGCTCGGCGGGCTCGGTGAGTGGTCGGAGACGATGAAGTCGATGTCGCCTCCGATGAGTCTCTGCCACAGCGCTTCCCGGTTCGCTTCGCCGCGGACGGGCGGGCAGCACTTGTACTCGGTCGCTCCGTCCGGGACGGTTTCGGCGGCGATCGTGAGGTAGTGCGGGCAGGTCTCGGCCGAGATGCGGACGCCCTCGAGCCAGGCCTCGTAGATCGCTCCGGCGGCTTCGGCCGCCGACAGGTGCAGGATGTGGACTCGCGCGCCGGTCTCGCGGGCGATGTCGATGACGGTGCGGATCGCGCTGGTCTCGGCCTCGGGCGGCCGGGTGCCGAGGAAGGTGTCGAAGTCAGGTGCCGCTTCGGTCTCGTGCAGGTGGTCGGGGTTCTCGGCGTGGACGAGGAGCACGGTGCCCAGTTCGGCCACGACCTGGCAGACCTGTCTGATCTGGGCGGCGTCGAGCGGCGGGAATTCGTCGACTCCGCTTGGTGCCGTGAAGCATTTGAAGCCGAAGACTCCGGCCTCGTGCAGGCCCTTGAGTTCATCGGTGTTCCCGGGGATCGCTCCTCCCCAGAAGCCGACGTCCACATACGTCTTTCCTTTGGCCGCCGCGCGTTTGACGTCGAGCGCCGCGGCGTCGACGGTCGGCGGGAGGCTGTTGAGGGGCATGTCGATGAGGGTGGTGACCCCGCCCGCGGCGGCGGCGCGCGTGGCGGTCGCGAAGCCTTCCCATTCGGTGCGGCCCGGCTCATTGACGTGGACGTGGGTGTCGACCAGGCCGGGCAGCAGGGCGGTGTCGCCGAGGTCCTCGGTGTGCCGGGCGGGGATGGCGTCGTCGTAGTCGCCGATGACGGCGATGCGTTCGCCCGCGATGGCCACGGCGGCCGGTCGTTCGCCGTCGGGCAGGACGGTCCGCCGGGAGCGGATCACCAGGTCGTAGACGACCGGCGCGGAGATGTCGCTGTCAACCGACATGGGGCTCATGACGCATCGGTCTTGGAGGCCAGGTAGGCCCGCCAGGAGCCGTACGCGGTGATGTCGATGAGTTCGGGCAGGTCGGAGCATTCGCGCCGCAGCCGCATCCCGAGCGCTTCGGTGCCGTCGGCCAGGCCGACGACGCCGAGTTCGAGGTCGGCCGGTTCGGCGGGAAGCAGGGATTCGCGCAGGACGCGCAGGTCGATGTCGTACAGCTCGCCTTCGATGGTGGCGCCCTCGCCTGTGCCCTCTCCTGCGGGTTCGAGGGCGGGGTGGTCGTCGCCGACGGAGTGGAGGCGGTAGATCGGCAGGGTCTTGGCAGGCCCGACGAAGGGGGCGCCGCCGATGAGGTGGTGCAGGTTGCCGCCCTTCATGCCGCCGCCGTTCAGGAACATGTGGACCATGGTCGCCTCCGATGCTGGTAGATGAGTTGTGCTGGCCGGTGCTTCGGCCCGCCGAAATGTCGGCTTCCGGCGGGTCCGATGCGGTGGTGTCAGTGGTGGATAGGGCCGGTGGAGGTGGTGAGGAAGCCGGCGTTCGCGCCGTTTCGGACGGCGACGATCTCGGCCAGGATCGACAGCGCGGTCTCCTCGGCGGTCCGTCCGCCCAGGTCGAGGCCGATCGGGGCGTGCAGGCGGGCGAGCTCGGCTTCGGTCACGCCGTTCTCCCGCAGCCGCGCGAGCCGTTCCTGGTGCGTGCGCCTTGATCCCATCGCGCCGACGTACCCGGCCTTGGACACGAGCGCCCGTTCGAGCAGCGGAATGTCGAACTTCTCGTCGTGCGTCAGAACGCACACGGCCGTGCGTTCGTCCACCGTGGTCTTGTCGAAGTGGCGGTGCGGCCAGTCGACGATCACCCGGTCGGCGTCGGGAAAGCGCAGCTCGGTGGCGAACACCGACCGGGCGTCGCACACCGTCACATCGAAGCCGCAGAACTTCGCGGCCCGGGCGACGGGGGCGGCGAAATCGACCGCGCCGTAGACGAGCAGCCGGGGCGGCGGTGCGTAGACCTCGACGGCGAATCGCCCGTCCCGGCCCGACGTGGCAGGCAGGTCCGCCGCGCCGATTTCGAGCGTCCCGGTGAAGCCGTTGCCGCCGATCGCCAGCGCCGCACCGAGATCGGGGCCTTCGACGGCGCGGTAGAGCGTCACCGCCTCGCCCGCGATGATCGCGTCGAGGGCGGCGGCGATGGCCGCGTCGTCCGCCTCGACCCGGACGATGAGGACGTCCATCGATCCGCCGCAGGTCAAGCCGACCGCGAAGGCGTCCTCGTCGGAATAGCCGAACGATTCGACCGCCGCCTGCCCGGATTCGAGAATTTCCTGGCAGCGGGTGTAGACGGCGGCCTCGACGCAGCCGCCCGAGACGCCGCCGACGACCGCTCCTCGACCGTCGACGGCGAGCGCGGTGCCGAGTGGTCGCGGCGCGGAGCCGGAGACGCCGACGAGGGAGGCCAGCGCGAACGGGCGTCCCTCCCGCATCCAGTCGCGCAGTTGTGTGGCGATTTCTTTCATGGCTGCCTCACCAGGTGTCGTGTCAGGTGTTCGGGCCTGACAGGGACGTGGGTCAACGCCAGGCCGGTGGCGTCGCGGATCGCGGCGACGATGGCGGGCGTGGACGAGAGGGTCGGTGGTTCGCCGGCGCCGCGCAGCCCGTAGGGCGCGGCCGGGTCGGCGTTCTCCACGATCTCCAGCCGCATCGGCGGCATGTCGAGGATGGTCGGGATGAGGTAGTCGGTGAAGGAGGCGTTCTTGACGACTCCTGCGTCGACGATCATCTCCTCCATGACGGCGAGGCCGAGTCCTTGGGCGCTGGCGCCGTGGATCTGGCCTTCGAGGGCGATCGGGTTGAGGATCTTGCCGACGTCTTGGACGCAGGTGAGGTCGACGACCTTGACGAGTCCGAGCTCGATGTCGACGTCGACGGTGGCGCGGTGGACGCACAGGGCGAGCTGGACGTGCGAGTCGCCTTGGCCGGTCACGGGGTCCATCGGTTTGGTGGGTCGGTGGCGGAATTCGCGGGTGGCTTCGATGGGTCCGTCGGCGAGATCGTGAGTGGCCCAAAGTTCGCGGACGGCCTCGGAGGCGGCCTTGACGGCGCCGCCGGTCATATAGGACTGGCGGGAGGCGGAGGAGGATCCGGCGGAGCCGACCTTGGTGTCGACCGGGAGCAGTTCGACGCGGTCGATGCCCAGTTCGGTGCGGACGATCTGCGCCTGGATGGTCTGGTGCCCTTGGCCCACTTCGGCTGCGGCGGTGTGGACGTAGGCGACGGGTTCGCCGTCGACCAGTTCGAGCCGAATGCGGGCGGTGGAGAAGTCGTCGAAGCCTTCGGAGTAGCAGACGTTCTTGAGGCCGACGCCGTAGCCGACGCCGCGCACGACGCCCTCGCCGTGGGTGGTGTTGCCGGTTCCGCCGGGCAGTTCGATGATGTCTCGCCCGGCCGGGATCGCCGGGGCCGGGATCGCGGCGAAGCGGTCGAGCAGGTCGACCAGGGGTGAGAAGGGTGCGTTCTCGTTCGGTACGTCAATACCAGGCTCTTGAACGACCTGACCGGTGATCAGCTTCGAGCCCTGGTGCATGGCGTTGCGGCGGCGGATTTCGAGGGGGTCGAGGCCCAGCTCCTCCGCCAGTGCGTCCATTTGGGACTCGTAGGCGAAGCAGGTCTGGACGCCGCCGAAGCCGCGCATCGCCCCGCACGGCGGATTGTTCGTCCGCGTGCCCCAGGCCTCGACCGCCACATGCTCGACCTCGTAGGGCCCCACCGCGAGTGATGCGGCGTTGCCGACGACGGCGTCGGTCGTGGAGGCGTAGGCGCCGCCGTCGAGCACGATCTGGGCCCTGACGTACACGAGGCGCCCCTCGGCGTCGGCGCCGTGTTCGTAGCGCATGCGAGCGGGGTGGCGGTGGACGTGGCCGAGGAATGACTCGGCCCGGTCGTACATCATCTTGACCGGCTTGTCGGTGGCCAGTGCGAGCATTGCCATGTGGACCTGCACCGACAGGTCCTCGCGGGCGCCGAAGGCGCCGCCGATCCCGGCCATCTCCAGGTGGACCTGTGATTCCTTCAGGCCCAGGCAAGGTGCGATCTGTTCCTGGTCGGAGTGGAGCCATTGGGTGGCGACCCGCAGGTCGACGCCGCCGTCGGGGCGGGGCAGGGCCAGACCCGACTCGGGGCCGAGCGGCGCCTGGTCCTGCATGCCGACGACGTATTCGCGGGCGACGACCACGGCGGCGGTGGCGGTGTCGGGGTCGCCGACCTGGAGCGGCTGGTGGCGGAAGTACTCGCCGCGGCGGACCGCTTCGGCCGGGTCGCAGAGCGGTTCGAGGACCTCGTAGTCGACGGTGATGGCGTCGGCGGCGCGGCGGGCGGTGTCGAGATCGGTGGCGGCGATGATCGCGACCGGCTCGCCCTGGTAGTTCGCCATGGTGTCGGCGAGGACGGGCTGGTCGTCCTCGATGAGGCCGTAGGTGCGTTTGCCGGGGACATCGGCGGCGGTGAGGACGGCCGCGACTCCGGCCATCGCTTCGGCGGCGGCCGTGTCGATCGAGCGGATGCGGGCCTTGGGGTGGGGGCTGCGCAGGGTGTGTCCCCAGAGCATGCCCTCGGCGGCCAGGTCGGAGGCGTAATCGAAGTCCCCGTTGACCTTCGGCAGCGCGTCGGCCCGGATCGCGGATTGGCCGACGGCATTGCTCGTTGGGGTCGGAAGCGGTGTGGGCTCAGGCATCGACGGCCTCCCTCAGTTGGGCGCTGGCGCTGCGCAGGTTCCGGGCGAGTTCGCCGGTGTCGGCGGTGGTGAGCGTGCCGTCCTCGACCACGCTCCGGCCTGCGACCGTGAGCAGTTTCAGCGGCGCGGGCGGGCCGAGCACGAGCGCGGCGACGGGGTCGGCGATGCCGGCGTGTCCCAGTCCGTCAAGTTGCCACAGTGCGATGTCGGCCTGTTTTCCGGTTTCGAGCGAACCGATTTCGGTTTCGCGCCCCAGGACTCGGGCGCCGCCGATGGTACCGAGCTCGAGTGCGGTCCGGACGTTCATGGCGTGCGGTCCGGCGAGTTGGCGGGCGGTGTAGACGGCTTGGCGCAGTTCCTCCCCGAGGTGTCCGGCCTCCTGACTGGCGGCGCCGTCGACGCCGAGGCCGACCGGGACGCCGGCGGCGAGCATGGCGGGCACGTCGGCCAGTCCGGTGCCGAGCCGGGCGTTCGAGGACGGGCAGTGGGCGACGCCGGTGCCGGTGTGGCCCAAGCGTTTCTGGGCGTCGGCGGAGAGGTGGACGGCGTGGGCGAGCCACACGTCGGGAGCGAGCCAGCCGAGCGAGTCCATGTATTCGACGGGGTCGCAGCCGTGGACGCTCTGGCAGAATTCGGCCTCGTCGAGGGTCTCGCACAAATGGGTGTGGAGCCGCAGGTCCTTCTCGCGGGCCAGGACCGCCGATTCGCGCAGCAGGTCGGTGGAGACCGAGAACGGCGAGCAGGGCGCGACCGCGATGCGCAGCATGGATTCCGGCGATGGGTCGTGGTAGCGGTCGACCGCCTCGGCGGTGGCCATGAGGGCGGCGTCGATGTCCTCGACCAGGTGGTCGGGCGGGAGCCCGCCGTCGGAGGCGCCCCGGTCCATCGATCCGCGCGCCAGATGGAGGCGGACGCCGATGTCGGCGGCGGCCGCGACCTGCACGTCGATGAGGTCGGCCGCTTGGCCCGCGGGGTAGACGTAGTGGTGGTCGGCGGCGGTGGTGCACCCGGACAGGGCGAGCCAGGCGAGCCCGGCCCGGTTGGAGGCGCCGACGTGCTCGGGCCGCAGGTGGGCCCACACCGGGTAGAGATCGACCAGCCATTCGAACAGGGTGTGCTCGGTCGCGTAACCCCTGGTCGCCCACTGGTAGAGGTGGTGGTGGGTATTGACGAGGCCGGGCGTCGCCAGGCAGCCGGCGCCGTCGATGCGGTGCGCGCCGGGCAGATCCGGGGCCGGACCGGGGCCGACGGCGGTGATCCGGCCGCCGGAGATGACGATGTGGCCGCTGTCGTATTCGCGCCTCTGGGCATCGACGGTCGCGATGGCCGCGTTCTCAATGACCATCGGGCTCATCTGGAGGCCTCCGCCGCGTGGTGGACCGCGTCGATGATCTTCTCGTAGCCGGTGCAGCGGCACAGGTTCCCGGCCAGCGCCTCCCGGATCTGCGGATCGGACGGGTCGTCCTCGCGTGCAAGAAGGTCCGCGACGCTCACCAGCAGCCCCGGGGTGCAGAAGCCGCACTGGACCGCGCCGCACGCGACGAACGCGTCCCGCACCGGCTTCGGCACGGCGCCCACGACGGTCTTGACGTCGCGGCCCTCGCAACCGGCGGTCGGCACCAGGCACGCGCACACCGGATCGCCGTCGAGCAGGACCGTACAGGAACCGCATTCGCCCTGCTCACAGGCGTTCTTGGAGCCGGTGCGGCCGAGCCGGTCGCGCAGCGTCTGCAGCAGGCTCTCCCCGGGCCGGTCGATCTGGGCGGTCACGTTCTCGCCGTCGATGTGCAGTTTCAGTTCCATTCGGCGCTCCTCTCCTCGAAGGCGGCCCGCCAGGTGCGGCGCAGCGCGCGTGCGGCGCACACGGCCAGCGCGTGGCGGCGGTAGGCGGCGGTGCCGCGGACGTCGTCGATCGGCCGGGCGGCCGCCGCGACCAGGTCGCCGAAGCGTTCGACGGTCGCGTCGGTGAGCCCTGCGGGTGCGGCCCAGGGCAGTTCGAGTTCCTCGGCGGGAAGAGCGCGCAGCGGGGTGGGGCCGGCCGAGCCGATGCCGGTGCCGACCGTTCGGCGATCAAGGTCGAGGGCGAGCGCGAACGCGCAGACCGAGATCACCATGGCGTTGCGGGTGCCGACCTTGAGGAACTGCTGCGGGCCGGCGGCCTTGGGCACCGTCACGGCGGTGATGATCTCGCCCGGGCGCAGCACCGAGCGTTTGGGGCCGGTGAAGAAGTCGTCGATGGCGACGGTGCGACGGCCCTCGGGTGCGGCGATCTCGATGTTCGCGCCGGTCGCGAGCAGCGGCGGATGCGCGTCCCCGGCCGGTGAGGCGGTGGCGAGGTTCCCTCCGACGGTGCCGCGGTTGCGGATCTGCGGGGAGCCGACGGTGCGGGAGGCTGCGGCCAGTCCAGGTAGTGCGGTGGCGAGTTCGGCGACGATCCGGGCGTAGGGGACGCCGGAGCCGATGCGGATCGCCGTTCCCTCGTCGGTCCAGGTGCACAGCTCAACGATCGCGGTGAGGTCGAGCATGGCCTCGGGGCGGATGTGGCGGTAGTTGACGCCGACCATGAGGTCGGTGCCGCCGGCGACCGGGACGGCCTCGGGCCGCTCGGCCAGGAACCGCAGCGCGTCGGCGGTTTCCGTCGGCCGATAGAAGATGATCGGTCGGTCGGTCGAAACCGCCCCGGCCGCTCGAAGCGCGGTCATGACGTCTCCCTCCGGACCGTGCCCTCGATGAGTCCGTAGGGCAGGTCCCCGGCCTGGAAGACCACGCCGGGGTTGTCTATGCCGAATCGTTCGAGGTCGAACTGGTAGTGGTGCCGATTCGGCAGCGACAGCCGTACCTCGCCGACCTCGGGGATCGCCTCCAGTATGCGCTCGCCGATGGCGTAGAGGGTCTGTTGCAGCGACAGCGAGTAGGTGCCGGCGAACGCGGCCAGGAGGGCTCCCCGGGCGGCGGCGAAGGCCCGGTCGTAGTCGAAGTCCTCGGTTGCTCCGACGTAGGTCCACCGGGCGTTGACGGCCGTCGCGAGGATGCGGTCGGAGGTCTCGGGCAGGGTCGTGAACTCGTCGACCAGGAATCCGCCGAATTCCGAGTCGGTGCTGTTGAGCAGGAGGAGGTCCCTGAGGCCGGCGACCGCTTCGACGCGTTCGCCGTCGTAGACGACCTCGCAGGTGCGCAGCTCGCCGCCCTCGCCGCGGGAGAACGAGTGGTCGCCCAGTCGCGACCAGGCCTGCTCCTCGATCTGGACGCGGGCGGTGCGGATCGGCTCGGCCCGGTCCACGAAGTGGCGGGCCAGGCGCTCCGCGAAGGACTCGATCGGTCCGATCCCGTCGCGGGCGAAGGCGTAGACCGTGTTCTTCTGCGTATCGGTGGGCAGGACGTTCGCATTGTCGCCGGTGAAGTGGGTGGCGTCCAGGTCGCCGGAGAGCGCGGTGTGCACGGTCAGGTCGCGGATGGCGTGGCGCGGAGTCTCGCGCTCGACCCTGACGAGCCGGACGCCGGACTTGCCGTAGTTGTTGCCGCCCAAGGAAAACACAGAGAACGCTCCAGTTCGGGTGGTGGGGATCGGAAAGGGCACCTCGCCGCTCAACTGCCCCGGTACGTCGAGTACGCGAAGGGGCTGAGCAGCAGCGGAACGTGGTAGTTCTGGGCCTCGTCGTCCACGGCGAAGGCCACGACCACCTCGGGGTAGAAGCTCTCGACGTCGCGCTCGGCGAACCAGGTTCCGGTGTCGAAGCGCAGGCGGTGGAGCCCGGACAGGATCGGCCAACCGCCGATCCGGCCGTCGGCGTCGGTGACGCCTTCGCGGACCGCCACGAATTCGCCGTCTTCCTCCTCCTGCCAGGAGAGGGTCAGGCGGACGCCTTCGGCCGGACGGCCATGGGCCGCGTCGAGCACGTGGGATGACAATTGGCTCATGCCCGCACCGCCTTTCCGAGTCGGAGCAGGACGATCTTGCGCAGCTGCACGGAGGCCTCGTACGCCTCGGTCTGGGAGTCATTGCCCAAGCGGCGCTTGGCCTCGGCCAGGATCTCTTCGCCGGTCAGGCCGGTCGCGCAGATGAGGAAGACCCGGCCGAACCGGTGCTCGTAGGCCTGGTTCGCATCGGCCAGCGCGGCCCGCACGGCCTCGCCGGAGGCCAGGGCCCGCGACTGCTCGCCGCGGGACCAGGCCGCCCCGGTCCGCTGCCCGGTGCCGGCCGGCTGGACGGGCCGGCCGATGCGGGGGTGCGCGGCGTGGGCGACCTCGATCTCGGCCTCGTCCAGTTCGTCGAAGGCCGCTCCGGCTGCGGCGAGGAGCGCGGCGAGGGTCCCGTACGGCCGTCCGGAGACGACCTTCCGGGCCCACTGTGCCGAAGCGCAGCAGGCCAACAGGCCTTCGGTGACGGCGTCGGCCGCCAGGGTGTTGAACTCCCCGAGAGTCCACATCGGCGCCTCCTGCATCGGTCTCATTGTGCTCTGCCCGCGGGCCGCGCGCAGGCTGTCGCACCAGTGAAGCCGACTGGTGCGGTCCGGGCCACTGTCGCACGCTATGAAACCTTGATTTCGCATTCGTTAAATGCTGGAGGATCATCCAAGTCGGCTTCGCGAGCAGCGCTATCGTGGGTTTTTAGCGACAACGGCGCCGCCGTAGGCGCCGGAACCCCTGGGGGTCACCTTGAGACTTCGCTCCCTGCTACAGATGCCCGAGCTGGGGCTGACCCTGCTTTCGGGCACGCACCACCTCGACCGGGAGATCCGCTGGGTCGTCCCGACCGACCTCCAGGACCCGCGCCGCTACCTCTCCGGCGGCGAACTGGTGCTGACCGGGATGATGTGGCGCAGGGCCCGGGACGACTCCGATACGTTCGTGCGCAACCTGATCGCCGCCGGCGTCACCGCGCTCGGCGCCGGCGACCACCCCGATTTCCACACCGTCCCAACCGATCTGGTCGATGCCTGCGAGGCGCATGATCTGCCTCTGTTCTCGGTCGACGCGGCGGTGGCGTTCGCGGAGATCACCGAGCGGATCGTGCAGCGGCTGTCGGTCGGGCGCTCGGGCGACCTGGCCTCGCTCCTGGACCGCCACCGCCAGCTCATCGCCGCCGACGGCATCGGGCAGATCCTGGAACTCATCCACGACGAGTTGGGCATGGAGTGCCTGGTCATGTCCCCCACCGGGCGGCCCATTCGCGGCTCGCTCCCGCTGTCGGAGCCCGACCGGGCCACGGTCGTCTCCCGCGCCCACACCGCCGAACGCCTGCCGCAGCGCGTCACGCTGGACCGGCACCGCTGCTACTCGGTCTTCGGCATCGGCTCGACCATTCACACCGGCCGATTCCTGGTGATCGATGACGACCACACCCAGTGGCCGCCCGAGCGTCGCCTGGTCGCCGAGCAGCTGTCGGCGCTGCTCATGCTCGAGCTGGACGACCCGGCCATCCGGCCCGCCAGCCACACCGAACTCATCGCCGCCATCGCCGGTGCGGGCACCGACGACGACGCCCTGCGCCGCGCCGGACTCCCCTTGGACGAGCCGATGACCGTCATCGTCGCGACCGGCGAACCGGTCGAACGGCGCGAGGTCGTCATCGCCGAGGCCCTGGCGTGCGGCGACGACGAGGACTCGGACCCACTGGACATGCCGGTCGCGGCCTGGGCCACGAAGGGGGCCGAGACGATCGCGGTCCTCTCGGGGCCCGCCGGGGCGCCCACGGAGCGCACCCGCCTGGTGGAGTGGACCCGCCGCTGCGCCGAGATCCTGTCGTTCGGCGGCGCCGGCGCGATCGGCGTCGGCCTGGCCGACCCGGTCCGCTCCCCCGAGTCCCTGCGCGGCGCCCTCGAACAGGCCCGCCACACCGCCGCGCTCGCCAAGCCGCGCCCCGGCTGCGTCGACGTCGCCGAGCCCGACCACCTCGTCTCCCACCGGATGCTCCTCGCCGCCGTCCCCGCCGACGTCAGCCGCGCCTTCCGCACCCGGGTGCTCGACCCGCTCATCGAATACGACGCCCGCCACCGCTCCGACCTGCTGCCGACCCTGCGGCGGTTCCTCGAATGCGACGGCTCCTGGCGCCAATGCGCGACGAGCCTCCACCTGCACGTCAACACCGTCCGCTACCGAATGCGGCGCGTCGAACAGCTCACCGGACGCGACCTGCGCAATCCGCTGGACCGCATGGATCTGGCACTCGCGGTGAGCCTCGAATAGAGGGAGATGCATGAGTTACGCAGGACTGGTCCTGGCCGCCGGCGCGGGACGCCGGTTCGGACAGCCGAAGGCGCTGGTCGAATACGACGGGCGGAGCCTGCTCGACCGGGCCGTCGCCACGCTGCGCGAGGGCGGGTGCCGCCAGGTCCTGGCCGTGCTGGGCGCCCAGGCGGAGCAGGCGATGGGGGCCGCGAAGGAGCCGTTCACGCCGGTGCTCAATCGCCGTTGGGGCCAGGGCATGTCGACCTCGCTCCAGGCCGGGCTCGCGGCCATTCCCGAACGGTACGACGGTGTCGTGGTGACCCTCGTCGACCTGCCGCACATCCGGCCCGAGGCGGTGCGGCGCCTCATCGCGGCCGCCGACGACGGCGCGGAGCTCGCCGCGGCCACCTACGACGGTGAGCGGGGCCACCCGATGTTCTTCTCCCGAAAGCACTTCGACGGCATCGCGGCCGACGCCGCGGGCGACCGCGGCGCCCGGAACTACCTGGCCGCCAAGGCGGCTCTGGTCCGGGAGGTGCCGTGCCCGGGCGACGCGGGCGACATCGACACCCCCGCCGACCTCACCGCCCTCGAAGGCGGAGCCGCCGCCTAACGTGCCTCTGACTAGCTGAACCAGAGGTCGATCTCGCGCTTGGCCGACTCCTCGGAGTCGGAGGCGTGGATCAGGTTCTGCTGGTTGGACAGCGACAGGTCGCCGCGGATCGTCCCGGCCTCGGCCTTGCGGCCGTCGGTGGCGCCGGCGAGCTGCCGCACCACCGGGATCGCCTCGTCGCCGACGGCGATCAGGCTCACCAGCGGACCGGACGTCATGAACGCCTTCAGGCCCGGGTAGAACGGCCGGTCCACGTGCTCGGCGTAGTGGGCGTCGGAGAGCTCGGAGCTCATCGTGCGCAGCTCCATCCGCTCCACCCGCAGCCCTTTGCGCTCCAGACGGGCGAGAACCTCGCCGATGAGCCCGCGCTTCACAGCGTCGGGTTTGATCAAGACGAGCGTGCGCTGCTCGGCCACGGCGACTCCTTCAAGTAACTGTCGGATTTCGTCGTCATACTAAGCGACGTTGTGCGCCTTGCCTCACCCACGTACCATTCACGGTGAAACCCGGTTTCCCAGTTGTGGATGAGGTGTCGGCAATGCGGCAGCCCCCCAGACCAGCACCGCGGCAGGCTCCCAAAGCCGCGAATAACAAGGGCGGCTCCAAGGGAGCCGCCAGAGGCGGGGCCAAAGGCGGCGCGAAGGGTGGAGGCAAAGGCGGAGCCAAAGGTGGCGCGAAACCGCGCACCGGCACCGCACGTAAGGCCGCGCCCGCGCAACGCGGCAAACAGCAGCAAGGCCGCCCCAACAGTGCCGAACAGCTACGGCAGCAACGCATCATGCTCGACCAGCAGCGCCGCCAGCGCGAACTGCGCTGGTTCGCCGCCAACCACACCGCGACGAGTCAGCTGCACGCCGCCCAGCACCACTCCGCGGGCGGCGACGCGATCGGCACGGTCCTCAACGGGGACAGGCGGCTTCGCTGGCGCACCTCCTACGCGGTCGGCGCATTCACTTTACTGATTCTGTCGTTCTTCTTCGCTTCCATGTCGATCGGCGCGCAAAGTGTCGGCGTCGCGGTGCTGGCGTTCCTGTGCCTGGCCGGAGGCATCGCGTTCATCACCGTGGAATTCTCGGCGCGGCGCTTCCCGGCGCCGGTGCCCGCACCGCCGAACATCGGCCAGCACAAGCTCGAAGACCTGATCGTGGAGGACGACCCTCCGCGCCCCAAACCGGCCCCCGACCAGCGGACGGCCACCCTCGACGCCCTGAACGACATGTTCGAGCCCGAGACGAAGGCTCCCGCGACCGAGCCGAAGGGTCCCACAACTGAGTCGAAGCCGCCGGTTCCCGAAGCGAAGGCTCCTGCAGCCCAGTCGAAGCCGCCCGAGCCGAAGGGTCCGGAACCCGCTCCGGCGCCGGGAGTCGAGGCCAAGGTTCCCGAGCAGGCCGGCGGGGTCGAACCTCCCCCGGAAACCGTCCCGGCCGACCCTGGGCCCGGTCCGGCCGAGCCCGTTGCGGCCGAGCCCATTGGGGAAGTGGTTGCGGCCGAGACACCTCGGCGTCCGATCGTGATCGAGCAGGTCACCGGTCCATTGTCGGAATCCGAGGCCGGGCCGGTCGACGAACTCGAGATGATGTCTGAGGCGATGCCGCCGGAACCCGTGACCACGGCCGCTTCGGGCGGGTTCGACGCCGACGATCCGGGGATGGCCTTCGACCTCTCGTCGCCGCCACCGATCGAAGAGGCGTCCGCGTTCAGGTCGGCGCCCACGCCTCCCCGCCAGCGCATCTCCCCCGAACACGGCGCCTCGCTCCCCGACGGACTGGCCGAGCTGCTGCTGTCCGAGCAGCGCCTCGACGGCACCGACGTCACCGATGTCGCCGCCACCCTGGTGGTCGCGGACCTGGAACGGTCGATCGAGTTCTACAGGGACGCACTCGGTCTGTCCATCACCGATCGAACGGACGAGGCGGCCATGCTCGACGCCGGGTTCGGGAAGATCCTGCTGTGGGAACGCGCGGACGCGCCACCCGGCGAGACCGGCGTCATGCACCTGACTTTCGAGGTCGGCGACATCGACGCGGCGTTCGCCGAGATGAACCAGGCCGGCGTCGAGTTCCTGCACCTGCCGCGCACCGCGCTGCTGGGACAGAACTACGAGATGCGGGCGGCATCCTTCCGCGACCCCGACGGTCACGGACTGGCGATCACCGAACACCGGGAACGCTAATGCGCCGCATCCCGACCCCGGGACGCACCGGTCCCCCAGGCCGACCGGGCCGAACCGCCGACTTACCCGCTTTCGGTTGTCACCGCGTCTGAAGGGAAGTGGTCCGTCCATGCTCGTCGTCGGGGAGATCATCACCGCGCTCCTGCCGCACTCGCGGCCGCTCACTCCCGAACAGGCGCGGCAGGCGCTCGCTCTCGCCGTCGGTGAGAGCGTCGTCCAGTGGGCGCGGCCCGTTCCGCACACCGCCTCGCCGACGCTGCTGCACGGCGTCGACTGCAAACTGCCGCAAGGGCCCCGGGACGACGGCAGGGTCACCGACGCCGCCGCCGACAACGGCTCCGTGCGCGGAGTCGGCACGGTCTGCTCCCGCGCCGTCCTCACCGGCGGGCACCTCCTCCAGGGGTCGGCCTGGACCGCGATCACCGCGCAGTACCAGCCCCGCCGCATGCCCTGGTCGTACTACCTGGCGCGGCCCGGCAAGGTCAATCCCATCGGGAACCTGGACGCGGGGCGCCTCGCCCGGGGCTTCCTCTACGCCGACGCCCGCCGCGACCGCACCGGCCTGCTCGACACCGCCGCCATCGCCAAGCACTCCATCCACGATGTCCTGGCCTGGCAGCACCTCGACCAGCGCCCGCCGATCAAGACCGGTGCGAAGCGGGTGCGCTGGGCGGCCATCGCCGAACCCGGCATGGTCTCGGAGGTCGCCTTCCGCCTCGTCGACGGCGACCGACGCCGGATGAGCATGACGACCGGTGCCGTCGACCCCGAACAGCTCGCCTCTGCGGCAGAGGATCTGGCGGTCCACGACTGGCTGCTGACGGCAGTCCAGGAGCGGATCCAGCGATCCAAGATCGGCGAGGACTCCCGGCACACCCTGCAGACGCTGCGTCCGGTCGTCGACCATCTGCTGCATCTGTGGTCCCCCGGTTCGCGGACCAGCCACGACCTTCAGTTCATGTGGGACTCATTGGAGGAGCGCCCGGGCCTGACCCGGCAGTGGACCACCATGACCGAGCGGGTGCGCTCGCAGATCGACTTCGGCGCGGCCGACCTCGCCGACAAGGTTCTGTCGATCATCGAACGCAATCCCCGGATCCTGGGCGGCGGCAACGGCGAACCGGGCTTCTAGGCCAAGGCCCGAAACTTCCCCTTCGATGGGGCATCGGGCTTTCGACTGAGCGCCCTCGGGTGCGGGTGCGGGTGCGTGCGTGTGCGTGGGGCGCTTGGGGAGGCCTGCATTGGGGGTGGGGGCGCTGGCGGGGGCGGTGCCAGTGGAGGGTCGTTCTGCGCTAAAGGCATCGGCGACGGCAGCGGTGGGGACGGGCGCGGCCTCCGTGCCCGTCCGCGGGGAGGGGGGAGGGTCGGAGGCGTGGCGGGATGGCGGGGTGCGGGGGTGCGATCGTGCGGTGCGGTCCCGGTGGCGGTCGTGGCGAGAGGTGTTGTGCCGCAACCGTTCCACGGGGCGGATGTGACCGGCGTCTCTTTGTCGTAAGTGGATCGGGTTTTGTCGTAAAAGTAGTATTGAGGTACGCACAGAGATATGGAATTGGTACAGCAGTCG
>NZ_STGY01000021.1:166183-196766 GCF_004912275.1 Glycomyces buryatensis | reverse complement strand
ATGTTCGCGGTCTTCGCCTCGATCACATGCGCCAGCACCGAGGCATGAGCGGCATTGATCAATGCCGCCGATGCATCGAGTGCGGAGTGGATGGCCTCGGACTTGCCCCGCCGATCCGAACCAGCGCCAGTGTTGGTGAGCGTCGGTGCCATGGCCTTCCACCTCCTCGATGAGCCGTATGGGAGTCGAACAGTCGGCTTGTTTCAGTCTGTCTGTTCTATGCCTCAATGGTGACACATGACTGGCCTGGCGGCATCACCCGATAGGGTGAATGTTTCGGTGTTTTCCCAGCTCAAGTGCCACGTACCCCGCGGTCGGACGTGTCGCGGATCGGCACCCCCCGGTCTCAACGATGCCCTCAGGGACCGACAAGACTCGGTGTCACTGCCACCCGCGGTCGGGCGCGTCGCGCGGGCACCCTCCACACCCTTCCGTCGCTGATGCCTGAAGACCGATCCGAACGGTGCGGGCCGCGAAGAACCGGCCTGGCTGGGGTTTTGAAGGTGGATAGCGGCGAGGGACCAGACCCTCGGTGGGTCGGTCCCTCTGCTCGGTGTCTGGGTCGGCTAGCGCTTGGCTGTGGACAGAAGCGCCGTGAAGTCCTTGGGGGTCATGCCGAAGACGGGGCTGTCCTGGTCAAGCTTGCTGTCGCGGACCTGGAACTCGCCGCTGCGCAGACGGGCCTCAACGCAGTCGTTGCCTTCTGCCCCACTTCGGCTCGACTTCCGCCATCCGTCGTTGTCAACCACGTCGGAACTCCTTAATCGTTCGTGCCTGCTCTTCGAAGTGCGAGACGAACCGGGCCAGGTGGGTCTCGACCGACACCGGTCGGTCCTCGTAACGAGCGCCGGAGATGGACTCCGAGTAGACCACATCCGGGTCGTCCGCCTCGAATCCTAGTACCGTGAACGGGCCGAACAGGTGGGGCCATGGACCGTCTGAGGCTGGCAGGTAGCGGATCGAGACGTTCGGGAGCCGATCCCGCTCGACCAGCAGGTCGATCTGTTGCTGGTCGCAGGTTCCGAGCAGGGCTGTCTCGCGCATCATCAATTGCACCTCGGGTAGGGGATTGCGCGACCAGAATTCGCGTTGGCGCTGCATACGAAGCTCGACTCTCTTATCCACGGACTCTGGTTCAGCCCCGGCGTGCAGCATCCTGGCGTGCTCTTCGGTCTGGAATAGACCGTGGACCAGATTGTCGAAGACGTAGATGCGGTCGGCATAGCTTTGCAAGCTGAACAGCATCGAGATGTCGCGGAACATGACTTCTGAAAACGGCTCCCACCACTCCTCGTCAGCCTCTGCTCGCAGGTACATCTGCTCGATGACGTGTTTGTCATTTCCCTTGAGCCCGTACAGCTTGCAGAGATCCGAGATATTGCTCAAGGTCAGATGCACCCGGTATCCGTGCTCCAGCCTTGACATCTGGGCTTTGCTCCGCACTATGCCCGCGCGGATCGCGTCCATTGCGGTCTTGCCCGCCGCCTCGCGTGCCCTCGCCAGTCTCCTGCCGAACTGGATCCGAAGGAAGGTCTTCTCAGCCATGTCACGGAGTGTGGCACGCCGAGTACCCATTGGGGAAGGTCCAAAATGTGTTCCAGTATGACCCCCCTATTACTGGAACCTGTCCGTTCGGGCGTTTGTGCTTGCTCTGGCGCCGCGCGATCACTTACGGTCATACACATCCGAGGTCGTGGGCGTTCGTCCACATGTTGACCTCGGTGTGGTGGGGAAATAGACGGCCCGTCGGGATTCGAATCTTGGCGGACTTGGCTCCCGGCGGGCCGTCGCAACCCAAGAGAAGGGATGCTTCTCATGGACGCATCGAGCGTAGTTCACGCTGCCGTCAAACCGCCAGACCGATTCGCCGGGGCGGGCGAGTTGATCCCGTCCCGTATGGATCTCGCCGTCGAATGGGACACGCCGGAGCGCATCAATTTCGAGCTGTGGGTCGATTCCGAAGTCGGCGACGGCATCATCCTCGCCATCTGCGACGGGCCCGCCGAGATCGGCGGGGACGTCCAGATTGCGGGCGACCAGATGTGCGTCACCTGGCGCGGCGCGCTTTCCGATCGGCCCCGGGCCTGGCTCAATGCCCAGCGCGCCCGAGCCGGTCGGCTCTATTTCGGCCACCGACCATGACCGTCCTCGGCATGTTCGCTTACGCCGACATGAACGTCGAGGTCCAGTCGATCCGCAGCGAAGTGCTCGCCTACGAAGTTCTCTGGCTGCGTCGGGTCGATTCGAAACCGGAAGTGACCATTGCCGTTCGCAGGCCCACCGGCATCGCCGTCGCCAATCTGTTCGACCTCGAACCGGCCGAGCTCGACAGCGCTCTATCCGAATTCCTCAAGCGCCGGTCCGACTCGGTCTGACCCGGCGTGGCCCGACTGGATTCGTCCTGGACTCGTCAGGCGGACTCGGTCCTGTCCTCGGCAGTTTCGGGGCTCTCCCCGGCTTCGTCGTCCGGTTGGTCGTCGGATTCGGTGGAGGCTTCGGTCGCGGTCTCCGCTTCGGCCTTCTCGTCCTCGTCCTCGTCTTCTTCTTCCTTGGGCGGGAACGGCAGTGCCGACGCAAGTCTTAGCGACTGCTGGACCATGTCCCAGCCGAGGATCAGGGCCGAGGTTTCACCTAGGTCCAGTCCCAGTCCCAGATCATCGGCTAGGCCGCCCTGCTTGGCGAGCTTGGTGATCACTGGGTGCGGGGCGCGGTTCGGCGCGTAGCACCACTTCGGTGCCGCCAGCCCGAAGTCGCGGGCGATCATCATGGCCGCCAGCGCCGCCGGACCGTCAAGCAGCACCGGGGTCGAGCGCACGGCGGCGGTGAAGATGGTCGCGGCCATGGTGGCGATCTCGGCGCCGCCGAGGCGCGACGCCAGCGCGTCGGCCTTGCGTTTGAAGCCGCGGTTGAACGCCAGGTGGTCGCGGAGCGCCGCGACGCGGCCCATCCACGACCGGTCGTCCACGATGCCGCCGGGGGCGCGCAGCTGCGGCATGTACGAGGTGATGTCCTCCTTGGCGATGAAGGAGCACACCCCCACGGAAGCAGTGGAGGCTCCGGCACCGAGACCGGCGATCAGGAGGATGTCGGCGCCGCCGTCGATGGCCCGGTCGGCCGTCTCGCGGCCGAGCGTCAGGGCCGCCTGAAGCTGGTCGTCGTCCAGCAGCGGGCCTTCGCTGCCCCCACTGGCGGCAGTGCGGACCACCGTGACGGGCAGTCCGGCGCGCGCGGCCTGCTCGGCCAGGCGGCCCTCGCCGCGTTCGAGTGCGTCGGCCTGCTCGGTCACGCTCTCGCGCTCGCCGGAGGCCCAGCCGTCGGGGTACTCCCCGGCGAACAGCAGCATCTGCGGCGAGGCGAACGGCTCGGGGCTGTCGGTGCTCTGCATGCGCGCCGCCCAACCCACGGCCGGCTGGAGGCCGCCGAGGCCGGAGCCCTCGATGAGGGCGTCTTGCAGGCGGGCGTTCGCGCGGGTGGTCCACACCCCGTTGGGGAACTTCGCCTTCAGGTCGTCAAGGGGGCCGGCGCCGGTCGTTTCTGTCACGGCATAAGGCTAGCGCGGCGCGAGTGCGGCACAATGGCGATGTGCACACCATCGACTTCGCCAAGGGCCACGGCACCGGCAACGACTTCGTGATCGTCCTCGACCGGGCCGGGACGCGCCCGCTCGAAGCCGCCCAGGTGGCGGCGCTGTGCGACCGGCGCTCAGGGCTCGGCGGGGACGGCCTCCTGCGCGTCGTCCCCTCCGAGGATTCATCCGCGCTGGACTCAAGTTCACCTCCGGCGAAGTGGTTCATGGACTACCGCAATGCCGACGGCTCGATCGCCGAGATGTGCGGCAATGGCGTCCGGGTGTTCGCCCGCTACCTGCTCGAACAGGGCCTGGTCGACGGCGAGGAGATCCCGGTGGCGACGCGTGGCGGGATCAAGACGGTCAAGGTCGTCGGCGATGAGTTCAGCGTCGACATGGGCCCCGCCTCGTTCGGCCCCGCCTCCCAGGCCAGTATCGATGGTTTCGAATGGCCCGGCCAGGCCGTGTCCATGGGCAACCCGCACCTGGTGTGCCAACTGGGCGACGCCGCCGAGCTCGACTCGCTCGAACTGCACCACCGGCCCCACTACGACGAGACGGTCTTCCCCGAGGGCGTCAATGTCGAATTCGTCGTCGGCGAGGCACCTCACGTGCGCATGCGCGTCCACGAACGCGGCGTAGGCGAGACCCACTCCTGCGGCACCGGCGCCTGCGCCGTCGCCGCCGTCGCACTGCGCCGCGCGGGCCTGGACACTGGCGTCTGCAAGGTCGACGTGCCCGGCGGGACGCTCACCGTGACCGTCACCGAATCGACCATCCACCTGCAGGGGCCGGCCGTCATCGTCGCGGAGGGCACCGCCCGCATCTGACGGGGACGCGCAGCGGCGCTTCATCGGGAAGATGAGCCGAGGGCACCGCCCGTCTGTAACGTTTCGCAATCTTCTGGACACCGTGGAGCCTCCTGAGCTTCATTTTGCGAAGATGCGCAGGGGAACCGGCCACAACATGAGCGTGGCCGAGCTGAGACCTTGACACGATCTGCCAGACTTGCGGCATGTCGCCCTCCAACCCCCGCAACGAACTCGGACAGCAGCCCCGCGGCGACGTGCGCGCCGCGGTGGAAGCGGTCCTGTACGCCGCCACCGATACCGACGACGAGCACCTGACCGAGATCGTCGCCGCGCACCTGTCGCGGCTACGTGAAGACTTCGGCGAGACGGACGACCTCCTCGTCCAGGTCCACCGCGCCCTCGACCTGCTCCAGGACGGCCTCTACGAGCGCGAGACCCGTCGGCGCACCGAGACCGACGAGAGCCGGCTCCGCGCCGTCCAGCTCCGGCTGATCCGTGAGGAACTGGTCGGCCTCGCCGGCCGCCTCGACGGCGCCGGAGCCGTTCCCGAGCAACGCAGCCCGCGCTGGCAGCGCGAATCCCCCTACCAGGGGCTGTGGCCGTTCGAGGCGGACCAGGCGCCGGTCTTCTACGGCCGCTCGCGCCTGACCGCCGAGCTCACCGGGCACCTGGAGGCCTGCCTGGACCGCACCGGCATGGCCGTCGTGACCGGCGCGTCCGGGGCGGGCAAGTCCTCGCTCGTCCGTGCCGGACTCATCCCCGCGATCGCCGGGGGCCAGCTGCCCATCGAGGGTTCCTCCGACTGGCCGGTCCTGACCCTCACCCCCGGGCCGAACCCGCTCGACGAACTCGCCGCCCACCTCGCGGCGGCGACCGGTACCGACGCGGAGGCGATCCGCACCACGCTCGCCTCCCGCCCCGACCAGGCCCGCCACTACGCCCGCCAGGCCGTCATCGCCCACGCCGAGAGCGTCGAGCCCGAGCGCCGCGACCTGGTGCGCGGCAGCGGGCGGCTGCTCGTGTTCGTGGACCAGTTCGAAGAGGCCTTCACCCTCGCCCGTGACGACGCCGCCCGCAGCGCCTTTATCGACGCGCTCTTCGCCATCGGCGCCAAGGGAACCGACGCTCCCGCTGGTGCCGTCGTCATCGGCGTCCGCGGCGACTTCATCGACCGGTGCGCCGCCATCCCCGCCATGGTGCCCGTGCTGCGCCGCCACTCCTTCGTGGTCGGCCCGCCCGAACCCGAGGAACTGCGTCAGGTCATCACCGGCCCCGCCGCCGAGGCCGGACTCCGCGTCGAGGAGGGCCTGGCCGACGAGATCCTGGCCGACCTGCGCGCCGCCACCTCGGCCGCCTCGCCCGGCGCCCTCCCGCTGCTGTCCCAGACGATGTTCTCGATCTGGCAGCGCCGCGACGCCAGCGGCCTCACCCGCGCCGCCTACCAGGAGATCGGCGGCGTCGCCCGCGCCATCGAGGTCGCCGCCGAAGAGGTCCACCTGCGGCTGACCCCGCGCCAGCGGACCCTCACCAACGAGCTCTTCCGCCGACTCACCGTCATCGACCGCCACGGCGAGGTCTCCCGCCGCCGCGCCGGACGCTCCGACCTGCTCGCCGTCTTCCCCGACCTCGCGCCCGTGCTGGAGATGTTCACCGCCGCGCGCCTCCTCGTGATGACGGGCGACACCGTCGAGATCGCCCACGACGTGCTCCTGCGCTCCTGGAAGCGCCTCGACACCTGGCTCCAGTCCGACCGGATGCACCGCGCCCTCCTCACCGAGGTCGCCGACGACGCCGCCGAATGGCTCGACCACCGCCGCGACCCCTCGTTCCTGTACCGCGGCGCCAAGTTCGAGACCGCCCAGTCCACCAGGGCCGCATGGGACTCCAACCCGGACTCCTACCGCGAATGGAACGAGGACGTCGAGTCCTTCCTGAACTCCGCCCGCCACGCCGCCACCCGCCGCTCCCTCGCCCGCCGCACCGCCGCCATCTCGGTGACCGCGCTCCTGGCGGTCTCCGTCACCGCCGCCGGCATCGCCTTCAACACCGGCTCCGAGCTCCGCGACGAACGCAACCGCCTCCTCGCCGACAACCTCGCCGCCACCTCCGGCGAGATGGCCGGGCGCGACGGCGACCTCTCGCGACTCCTCGCCGCCGCGGCCTGGGACCTCGAACCCAGCGCCGACCACCAGAACGCCATGGTCGGCGCCGTCGGCGACCCCGTCGCCGAGACCGTCGAGGCCCACCTCGACGACGTCCAGCAGCTCGCCTACAGCCCCACCGGCGAATACCTCGCCTCCTCCGGCGGCGAAGGCGACATCGTCGTCTGGAACCTCGAACGCGGCGAAGAGCAGTCGCGCATCGAAGGCCTCGAAGGCACCGGCGCGCTCGCCTTCAGCCCCACCGGCGACGCCCTGGCGTTCGGCGCCGACGACGGCGTCCACGTCGTCAGCCCCGCCAACGCCACCGAACAGGCCGTCCTCGCCGCCCCCGCCGACCTCTCCGAATTCCAGTTCAGCCCCGACGGGAACTTCCTGCTCGCCCGCGACGGCGACCAGACCGCCGCCTGGTCCACCGAGGACTACGAGCCCGCCAAGGCCGAGACCGAACCGACCTGGAACGACGACGAGCACCGCGCCGTCGCCGCCGGCGGCCGCTTCGCCGTCGAATGGTCCGCCGACGCCGTCACCCTCATCGACCTCGCCCTCGGCCAGCCCGTTCGCACCTCCTACACGCGCGACCTGATCATCGACGCCGCCGTCAACCCCGACGGCTCCGCCATCGCCATCGCGGTCGGCTCCGAGATCCGCAATATCGCCACCGCCGACATGACCGCCGTCGACGCCTTCGACACCGGCGTGGTCGACGCCCTCGACTTCGATGCGAACGGCTCCATGCTCGCCGTCACCGGCGCCGAGGGCACCACCGTCTGGGCCCTCGAAGACGGCCAGCTCGCCTCCGAACCGCTCTACAACGCCACCTCAAGGCCCGGCGACCTCGTCCGCCTCCACCCGAACGGCGAAGAGGTCCTGATCGCCGACGAAGGCCGCTACCGGCTCATCGACCTCGAGACCGGCACCGAAGTCGACGTCCCCTGGAACAGCGAGGACTGGATCGCCCACATCGACTTCAGCCCCGACGGCCGCTGGATCACCGTCATCGACGGCGAGAACAACTCCGAAGGCGACGAGGTCTCCCTGACGCTCGACCAGCACGCCACCATCCTCGACGCCGAGACCGGCCAGGAGCACCTGACCATCGAACCGGTCAACGGCGAGACCGCGATGCTCGGCGAGGACACCGTCGCCTACAGCCCCGACGGGCAGCAGATCGCCGCCATCGCGGGCGGCGCCGTCAAGGTCTGGAACCTCGAGTCCGGCACGGTCACCGCCGAGATCCCCGGCGACTTCGCCACCGCCTCGGGCCTGCGCTTCAGCGCCGACTCCGACCGGCTCGTCGCCTCCGGCGAGGACGCCCCCCTCGTGTGGGACCAGTCGGAGAACCAGATGCTCACCATGGAGCAGCCGCCCGGCGAGGACGCCTTCTCCGTCGAGTTCGACCCGGTCGCCAGCCTCACCGCCGACGGCGGATACGTCATCCAGACCGGCAGCTCCGACCGGACCGTGCGCATCTGGGACGCCGACACCGGCGCCTACATCACCGCGCTGGCTATGACCGGCGAGCCGCTGCTGCAACGCCACCTGCCCGGCCAGGGCGCGGTGCTGGGCCTCGACGCCGAGGGCTCGGTCCACCGGCAGGAGTACGACTTCCTCGCCGACCCGTACGGCGCCGTCTGCGCCGAGGCCGGCCGGACCCTCACCAGGGACGAGTGGGACGAGTACCTCCCCGGCATCGGCTACGGCTCGATCGGTGTCTGCAACGGCTAGAACGCGCAGGCTCGATCGGCGTCTGCAACGGCTAGATCGAACAGCGCGAAGGCCCTGGGAGCCAATCGCTCCCAGGGCCTTCGTCGTTGCCTGAACTACCGCATGACCTCCTTGACCGCCGCGGCCACCGCCGGGGCGACGTGCGGGTCGAACACGCTCGGGACGATGTAGGTCGCGTTGACCTTCTCCTCGCCCACGCAGTCGGCGATCGCACCCGCCGCGGCCAGCGCCGCGTCGTCGTTCCAGCCGCGCGCCTGCGCATCTAGCAGCCCCCGGAACACGCCCGGGAAGGCCAGCACGTTATTGATCTGGTTCGGCAGATCGCTGCGGCCGGTCGCCACGATCGCCGCGTACCGCGCCGCCTCGGTCGGGTTGATCTCCGGATCCGGGTTGGCCAGTGCGAACACGATCGGGTCCTTCGCCATCTTGGCCACGTCGGAGCCCTTGAGGATGTTCGGGGCGCTGACGCCGATGAACACGTCCGAGCCAGCGACGGCGCCGGACAGGTCCCCGGCGTAGTCGTCCTTGTTGAAGTGCTCGCCGAGCCACTTCCAGGTCTCGTTATCGCAGTCGAACTTCGAGTGGAGCGCGCCGTCGCGGTCCACCGGGATGATGTCGCCGATCCCGGCCTTCTCCAGCAGCCGCATGATCGCCGTCCCGGCGGCGCCGCAGCCGACGACCGTGGCCCGCACGTCGGCGAAGTCCTTGCCGACCACCCGCAGCGCGTTGGTCAGCGCCGCCAGCACCACGATCGCGGTGCCGTGCTGGTCGTCGTGGAAGACGGGGATGTCGAGCCGTTCGCGCAGCCGCGCCTCGATTTCGAAGCAGCGGGGCGCGGCGATGTCCTCCAGGTTGATGCCGCCGTAGGTCGGCGCGAGGGCCGCCACGATATTGACGATCTCGTCGGTGTCCTGGGTGTCCAGGCACACCGGCCAGGCGTCGACGTCGGCGAACTTCTTGAACAGGGCCGCCTTGCCCTCCATGACCGGCATCGCGGCCTCCGGTCCGATATTGCCCAGGCCCAGCACGGCCGAACCGTCGGAGACGACCGCGACGGTATTGCGCTTGATGGTCAGGCGCCGGGCGTCATCGGGGTTCTCGGCGATCGCCATGCAGACTCGCGCCACGCCCGGGGTGTAGGCCATCGACAGGTCGTCGCGGTTCTTCAGCGGAACCTTCGGCTGCACCTCGATCTTGCCGCCGAGGTGCATCAGGAAGGTCCGGTCGGAGACCTTCTTGACATCGAAGTCCGGCATGGCCTCGAGGATCTGCGTGACCTGCTCGGCGTGCGCCGAGTCGGAGGTGTCGCAGGTGAGGTCGACCACCATGCGCTTATTGTCGGAGGAGACGACGTCGAGGGCGGTGACGATCGCTCCGGCCTGCCCCACGACGGTGGCGAGCCTTCCGGCCGCTCCCGGGTCCGCTGAGAGCGCCAGCCGGACCGTGATCGAAAAGCCCGCGCTGGGAAGCCGCGCTGTAGACATGCCACTCCTTGATGTTCACCACGCTGTGGAACGAGAAAACAGGTACCGACAAGTCTGCCACCGCGCGCGCCCCGCCCGACCGCGCCCGGCCCGCTCGTGACCGCCCCGACCTGCGGCCTTGCCCCGGACCCCGCGACCCGGCCGACCTGCGCCGCCGCGACCAATAAGACCAAATCAGGCCGGGGGTGACTCGTCCCCTTTGTCCCCGGCCCCGCGCGGTGATTCGTGCCGGTCACCGAATATTCGTTTCGAGTTGTCCCCGAGACGTGTCAAGCTTGAGTCAATGCACAACGAACAACGCGATTTCAACGAACAGCTTCCCTCCGCCGGAACCCCTTCGACCGGGGAACTGGACCTCGAGGCCCGCCAGGCGCTGCGGCGCGTCACCGGCGTCGCCTCCACCGAACTCGCCGACGTCACCGACGCCGAGTACCGCCGTCTCCGTCTCGAACAGGTCGTCCTGGTCGGGGTGTGGACCGAAGGCTCCGCCGAGGACGCCGAGAACTCCCTCGCCGAACTCGCCGCCCTCGCCGAGACCGCCGGGTCCGTCGTGGTCGACGGCCTGATCCAGCGCCGCTCCAAGCCCGACGCCGGCACCTTCATCGGCTCGGGCAAGGTCCGCGAGGTCAAGGACGTGGTCGAGGCGCTCGGCGCCGACACCGTCATCTGCGACGGCGAACTCTCGCCCGGCCAGCTGATCGCCCTCGAGAAGATCATCAACGTCAAGGTCGTCGACCGCACCGCGCTGATCCTCGACATCTTCGCCCAGCACGCCAAGAGCGCCGAGGGCAAGGCCCAAGTCGAGCTCGCGCAGCTCCAGTACCTGCTGCCGCGCCTGCGCGGCTGGGGTGACGCCATGAGCCGCCAGGCGGGCGGCCGGGCCGGCTCCAACGGCGGCGTGGGCCTGCGCGGCCCCGGCGAGACCAAGCTCGAGACCGACCGGCGGCGCATCCGCAACAAGGTCGCCAAGCTGCGCCGCGAACTGGCCAAGCTCACCGTCACCCGCGAGACCAAGCGCGACTCCCGTACCCGCAACCGGGTCCCGGCCGTCGCGATCGCCGGATACACCAACGCCGGCAAGTCGAGCCTGCTCAACCAGCTGACGGGCGCGGGCATCCTGGTCCAGGACGCCCTGTTCGCCACCCTCGACACCTCCACGAGGCGCTCGCGCACCGCCGAGGGCCGCGAGTTCACCATCTCCGACACCGTCGGATTCGTGCGGCACCTGCCGCACCAGCTCATCGAGGCCTTCCGCTCGACCCTCGAAGAGGTCGCCGAGTCGGACCTGGTCGTCCACGTCATCGACGGCGCGAACCCCGACCCCGTCGGACAGGCCGACGCCGTCCGCGAGGTCCTCGCTGAGGTCGGCGCCGAAGAGGTCCCCGAACTGCTGGTCGTCAACAAACTCGACGCGGTCGAACCCGACCAGCTGCTCCAACTGCGCTCGGACTGGCCCGATGCGGTCTTCGTGTCCGCCCGGACCGGAGAGGGCATCGACAAGCTCCGCGCCGCGATCGAGCAGGCCCTGCCGCAGCCCGACGTGAGCCTCACCGTCTGCATCCCCTACGTCCGCGGCGACCTGGTCTCGCGAATCCGGGTCCGCGGCGAGGTGCTCACGACCGATCACCGAGGTGACGGAACGGTGATGACGGTCCGCGTCGACGCCGGTCTGGCTGGAGAATTGCGGCCGTTCGTCCACGAAAACGCCTGAAAACGAGTGGTCTTCAACATGTCTCGCCGGGGCCTCGGCAATGCGCAGGCGTGTTCTGGAACACTTGCGTGATGCGAGAGCGTCTTGGTGGACGTGTTGCCTGGCCAACACGTCTCGCCGCTGGTTTGGCAGGACTGGCATTGACGATAGTGGCGGTGCCCGCGCACGCCCAGGACGATGAGTCCGGGGGCGCTACGGAGCTGTGCGCGCTGAACGACCCGCGCCTGGGCAGCGGCTCCGGCCTCACCGCCGCGCCCGACGGCAACGGCTGGTGGATCCTGCCCGACAGGAACAACCAGACCACCGGGATGGCCATTCTCAAGGTCGGCGAGGACTGCAACGTCGACCAGAACGAGAGCATGTTCATCGAGCACCAGCCGATCGACCCGCAGGCGCTGGCGGTCGGCCCCGACGATCTGCTGTGGGCGGCCGACACCGGCGGCGCGACCGACCGGGACAGCATCTCGGTCACCTATGCCACGCCCGGGGACTCGTCCACCGCCAGCATGTACCGGTTCGTCTTCCCCAACAGCGCGGAGGAGACCAACGCGTTCGTGGTGCAGTCCGACGGCAATCCGATCTTCTTCGGGGCCGGGGAGGGCGAGGCGAACCTGTTCACTCCCTCCGCCGACCTGGCCGAATACGACACGCCGCTGGAGAACGCGGGCTCGGTCGAGCTCCCGGAGGGCGGCGCCGTCACCGGGGCGGCGCTCAATGCCGACGGCTCGAAGGTCGTGCTGCGCACCGCCGACAGCGCCTACGAGTGGTCCGTGGAGGAGGGCGACGTGGTCGGCGCCCTGACCGGCGGCGCTCCGGCGGTCACCCCGATCGAGGACGAGGGCGGCCCGCAGGGCATCGCCTACGACGCCGACGGCAACTTCGTCACCCTCGCCACGCAGGACAACCAGGACCCCTACGGCACGCTCACGCAGTACACCCCGGCGGCTCCGGCCGCCGATGACGGCGGCGGCGAGGGTGAGGACGAGGCGGCTGGCGACGAGGCCGCGGCGGAAGACGACCAAAGCTTCGCCGACTGGGCGATCGCGAACATCGACACCGTCATCAAGCTCCTGGCCGGGATCGCGGTCGTGGGCATGCTCGTCATGATCGGCGGCATCGTGGCGATCCGCAAGGCCAAGCGCCGCAATGGGAATGACGACGAGGACGCTCCGCTGGGCTTCGCCCGCGAGGAGTCGGGCTTCGGCGACGACAAGGACGACCCGGTCGACCTCGGCCTGGACGCGGGTCAACCGGATCCCGACCTCGGGCAGGTCGCCCGGGGCAGCGGCGGCGGCCAGGTCTACGGCGCAGCGGCTCCGGCGGAGCCGAGCGGCAATGTCTACGGTGCCGCGCGTCCGGTCCCTCCCGCAGCACCGCCCCCGCCCCCGGCCCCGCCGGCCGAACCCTCGGGCAATGTCTACGGCGCCGCACGTCCGGCTCCGTCGGCCGAACCTTCCGGGAACGTCTACGGCGCCGCCCCCCGTCAGGAGTCCTCCGGAACGGTCTTCGGCGGCGCCCAACCGCCCGCCCGCTCCGAACCCCAGTACGGGGCCTTCGAGGGCGGCGGCCACGGCAGTGTCTACGACGACGGCGCCAAGGGCGCCTCGTTCGCGGTCGAGCCTCCGGCTCCCGCGCCCCCGCCGCCTCCCGCTCCCAGCGCTTACGGCACGCCGCGCGAGTCGACCGGTTCGGTCTACGGCGCGGGCGGCGCCCGTCCGGAGCCGACCGGCTCGGTCTACGGGAGCGGCGCTCAGCCGGCCGCGCCCGGCGGCGCCTACCCGCCCGCGCGCGGCGATGCGAATCCGCCCGCACCCGGTGGCGGCAGGCAATACGGTTCGGGGGCAAGCGAACGGACCCCGGAGTCGGATGACGACTACTGGGGTCCGCCTGGAAGTGCCCCTGGAAGCGGCACTGCTTATGGCCGAGGGCGTTAGCGGTCCGCACACACTAACTGGTGCGGCCGTGCGCTCGGGTTACCGGGAGTTGCGGGGCTGAACGTGGCCGGGGACAGCCCATATCGTCGGGCTCGGAACTTGGTTCAGATCTTGCGGAGGACGGCCACCACGCGGCCGAGGATCTCCGCCTCCGAGGCGTCGATCGGGTCGTACAGCGCATTCGCCGGCAGCAGCCATGGCTTGCCGCTCTTGCGCTTCCAAGTCTTGACGGTGGCTTCACCGTCGATCATGGCGGCGACGATCTCCCCGTTGAGCGCGTCCGGCTGCTGCCGCACCACGACCCAGTCGCCGTCGGTGATGGCGGCCTCCACCATCGAGTCGCCTTTGACTCGCAGCAGGAAGTGAACGCCCTCCCCGACGAACTCGGCCGGCAGCGGCATGACGTCGTAATCGCGTTCCTCGGCGAGGATCGGCGTCCCCGCGGCGATCTCGCCGACCATCGGGACGTAACGCGGGCGCGGGTGCTGCGAGCAGGTCTGGACGCCTCCCGGCGTGGACTGCTTGACACCGACCGCGCGCGGCCTGCCGGCGAGCCGGTTGAGGTAGCCCTTGCGTTCGAGTTGCTTCATCTGATAGGCGACCGACGAGGCCGACGCGAGGCCGACCTCCGCGCCGATTTCACGGACTGATGGGGGGTACCCCCGATTGTTGATGAACTCCTCGATGTACTCGAGGACTTGCTGTTGCCGACGCGTCAGCTTCCGCGTTTTCGGTCGGGCTGTAGTGGTCTCGCTAGCCACAGGAAGCTCCTGTAAGACAAATGGGTCGGTATGTCTGATTCCGACAATGTAACTCAGGTGAAAGGGCAAGTCAAACATTCGTGCGACTTCGGCGTGTCGCGGGGCCAGGCCCAAATGAGCCCGACGGCGGACCTGATGGTGAATCGGATGCGGTCCGGGATTACGAATTTGTCAAATCGAGCTAGGATTGACACAAGATCTAGTGGTGTGATGTATCGTCTCTCACTAGGTGTAGGGGTCGCAGCTCGCGGCACCGGAAAGCTACGGAAAAATCCCCACCTGAGGCCGACAGTTCCAAGCGTCGGCCCGCCGGCCTCGCCGAGCAGGGCGAGAAGCAGACCGTCCAGAAGGAGACTAGCGAGATGCGATGCCCTTACTGTCGCCATCCGGACAGTCGTGTGGTCGATAGCCGCGAGGCCGAGGACGGAAAGATCATACGGCGGCGGCGCGTGTGCCAGCAATGCGAGAAGCGCTTCACCACGGTGGAGGAATCCGTGCTCGCCATCGTCAAGCGCAGCGGTGCCACCGAACCCTTCAGCCGCAACAAGATCGCCACCGGCGTCCTCAAGGCCTGCCAGGGCCGGCCGGTCGACGCCGACGACGTGGCGAAGCTGGCCCAGTCCGTCGAGGACGAGATCCGCTCGAGGGGCGTCGCCGAGGTGCCGAGTAACGAGGTCGGCCTGGCCATCCTCGAACCGCTGCGGCAGCTCGACGAGGTCGCCTACCTGCGATACGCCAGCGTCTACCGCAGTTTCGAATCCCTGGAGGACTTCGAGTCCGCCATCGCGCAGCTGCGCGAGCAGCACCTCGTCCGCGAGGACGACGAGGCGCGCGAGAACGCAGAAGCATGAGTAAGACCCGGCCGTCCCTCCGGGCGGCGCGGCGAACACCCACTGAATGAATACCGAAGACACCACCGAGGCATGAGCAGACAGGGGCGAGGAGACATGCCGAAGACCACCAAGGCCGCAGCAACTGCCGGCGGCACCAAGACCACCGCGAAGAAGACCGCCGCCAAGCCGAACGGCGCCGGTTCCGGCGAGGGCCTGCGCGTCGAACGCGTGTTCACGAAGCCGGGCGTACACCCGTACGACGAGGTCGAGTGGGAATCCCGCGACGTCGTCATGACCAACTGGCGCGACGGCTCGATCAACTTCGAGCAGCGCGGCGTGGAGTTCCCGAGCTTCTGGAGCATCAACGCCACCCAGATCGTCACCTCGAAGTACTTCCGCGGCGCCGTCGGCACCCCGCAGCGCGAGACCGGCCTCAAGCAGGTCATCGACCGGGTCGTGACCGAATACCACAAGGCGGGGGAGAAGAACGGCTACTTCGCGACCGCCGAAGACGCCCAGATCTTCGCCGACGAGCTCACCTGGCTCCTGCTCCACCAGTACTTCAGCTTCAATTCTCCTGTATGGTTTAACGTAGGAACCGCTGCGCCCCAACAAGTCTCGGCGTGTTTCATCCTAAGTGTTGATGACACAATGGAGTCGATCCTCGACTGGTACAAGGAAGAGGGGATGATCTTCAAGGGCGGCTCCGGCGCCGGGATCAACCTCTCCAGGATCCGCGCCTCCGCCGAGTTGCTCTCCTCGGGCGGCAACGCCTCGGGCCCCATCAGCTTCATGCGCGGCGCCGACGCCTCGGCCGGCACCATCAAGTCCGGCGGCGCCACCCGCCGGGCCGCCAAGATGGTCGTCCTCGATGTCGACCACCCCGACATCGAAGCGTTCATCGACACCAAGTCCCGCGAAGAAGACAAGATCCGCGCCCTCCGCGACGCCGGATTCGACGTCGACCTCGGCGGCGAGGACATGTTCTCGGTGCAATACCAGAACGCGAACAACTCGGTCCGTGTCTCCGACGTGTTCATGAAGGCCGTCGAGAACGGCACCGACTACGCGCTGACCGGTCGCATGGACGGCAAGGAAATCGGCCGCCGCGACGCCCGCGAGGTCTTCCAAAAGATGGCCCAGGCCGCGTGGGAATGCGCCGACCCGGGCATCCAGTACGACGACATCATCAATGACTGGCACACCAATCCGAACACGGACCGCATCTACGCGTCGAACCCGTGTTTCCCGGCCGACGAGCGAGTCGTGACCGACAAGGGCCTCATCAAGATCGGCGACCTGGTGCGCCGCTCCGCCGAAGGCGAGACCTTCGCGGTCTTCACCAACGACGTGACCGCCGAGAAGGACGCGGCCGACCGCGTCGTGGCCACCAATCCCGTTCGCTACATGGTCACCGGTACCAACGAGATCGTGGAACTGCGCTTCTCCGACGGTTCCCGCCTGCGCTGCACGCCGAACCACCGGCTGTGGACGAAGAACCGCGGCTGGGTCCACGCCGACCAGTTGGAACCAGAGGACAAGGTCGTCCGCTCCAACCAGTACGCCCCGCGCTCCGCCGCGAACACGCTGATCCCGCGGGTTGCGCTCGCAGCTGCGGCGCAGACCGGATCCGCGTTGCGGATGCCGACCAAGTGGGACGACGAGCCCGAGCTCGCCCATTACATGGGCTGGCTGGTCGGCGACGGCTGCGTAACCGACCTGTCGACCGTCACCGTCTACGGCTCCGAGGAGGAGCAGCGGGAACTCATGCCGCGCCACCAGCGGTTGCTGGAACGGCTCACCGGGAATCTGAGCAAGCCGAGCGTGCAGGCGAACGGCACGCGGCAGCTCCGCACCGGAAAGGCGGGCTTCGCAGAGTTCTTCAAGGCCCTCGGCTTCTCCAGCGGCCGCGCCGCTGAGAAGGTCTTTCCGGAAGCGCTGCACGAGGCCGACGAAGAGACCCTTGTGGGATTCCTCCAGGGCCTGTTCGACGCCGACGGATGCGCGGTCGAGCTAGCCAACGGCACCCGCTATGTCGGGCTCGGCAGCAAGTCCGAGGAACTGCTGATCGGAGTTCAGGAGACCCTCGGCTCGCTGGGAATCAGCGCCCGGATCTACCGCACCGAGTCCAGGGACGCGAAGTTCCAGTACACGAAGAAGGACGGCACCGAGGTCGAGTACGCGTCGGAAGGCCCGTTCTTCGACCTGCGGATCACCGGCCCTTCGATGGTCGAGTTCGCCGCGCTCATCGGTTTCAGCCTGGAATCCAAGCGCGACAAGCTCGCCTCGATGCTCGACTTCAAGAGCCGCTACAGCACCGACCGCACGGTTCGCCTCACCAGCCGCGAGAGCGTCGGCTTCGAGACGACCTACAACCTCACCGAGCCGCGCAACCACTCGTACATCGTCGGCGGCGTGGTCGTCGCGAACTGCTCGGAGTACATGTCGCTCGACGACTCGTCGTGCAACCTCGCCAGCCTGAACCTCATGAAGTTCCTCGGCGAGGACGGCTCCTTCGACGTCGACCGCTTCGTCAAGACCGTCGAATTCGTCATCACCGCCATGGAGATCTCGATCTCCTTCGCGGACTTCCCGACCGAGAAGATCGGCGAGACGACCCGCAACTTCCGCCAGCTCGGCATCGGGTACTCCAACCTCGGCGCCCTGCTCATGGCCTCGGGCCATGCCTATGACTCCGACGACGGCCGAGCATTGGCCGCAGGGATCACTTCGCTCATGACCGGTGTGTCCTACCGCCGGTCGGCCGAGATCGCCGGGGTCGTCGGGCCCTACGCGGGCTACGAACTCAATGCCGAGCCGCACCAGCGAGTCATGGCAAAGCACGCCGCCGCCGCGGACGAGGTCCACACCTTCGGCGACGTCGACGCCACGATCCTCGACGCCGCAAAGGCCGAATGGGCCACCGGCAACGAGATCGGGGCAGTCAACGGCTGGCGCAACGCTCAGGCCTCGGTACTCGCCCCGACCGGCACCATCTCGTTCATGATGGACTGCGACACAACGGGAATCGAGCCCGACCTGGCGCTGGTGAAGTTCAAGAAGATGGTCGGCGGCGGCTCCATGGAGATCGTCAACCAAACCGTGCCCCGCGCGCTGGCCAACCTGGGTTACGACGAGGACCAGAGCCAGGCGATCGTCGACCACATCGCCGAGCACGGCCATGTAATCGGCGCCCCGCACCTGGCCGAGGAGCACTACTCGGTGTTCGACTGCGCCATGGGCGAGCGTTCGATCTCGCCGATGGGCCACGTCAACATGATGGCCGCCGTGCAGCCGTTCCTCTCGGGCTCGGTCTCCAAGACCGTCAACCTGCCCGAGACGGCCACCGTCGAGGACATCGAAGAGGTCTACTTCCAGGGCTGGAAGCTCGGTCTCAAGGCCCTCGCGGTCTATCGCGACAACTGCAAGGTCGGACAGCCGCTGTCGGCCAAGAAGAAGGAAGTCGACAAGGCTGTCGAAGAGGCCGTGGAGAAGGTCGTGGAGTCCGTGGCCGCGCACGGCCCGATCCGCCGCAAGCTTCCCAAGAAGCGCCCGAGCCAGACCATCTCGTTCTCCGTCGGCGGGGCCGAGGGGTACATGACCTCCTCGTCCTACCCCGACGACGGGCTCGGCGAGGTCTTCCTCAAGATGTCCAAGCAGGGCTCGACCCTCGCGGGCGTCATGGACGCGTTCTCGGTGGCCATCTCGATCGCGCTCCAGTACGGTGTGCCGCTTGAGAAGTACGTCGAGAAGTTCACCAATATGCGCTTCGAGCCAGCCGGCATGACGGACGACCCGGACATCCGCATGGCCGCCTCGGTGGTCGACTACATCTTCCGCCGCCTGGCGCTGGACTATCTGCCATACGAGGAGCGCGCGGCCCTGGGCATCATGACCACGGCTGAGCGGACCGCCGAGGTCAATGGTGAAGACCCAGCGAAGGTCGGCCGGGAAGAGGAAGTCGACCTCGCCGAACTGCGCGGCTCCGCCCCGATCGAGGAGGCCGTGCAGAAGGCCCTCCAGATCGAGTCCAAGCCGTCGCGGAGCGACATCCTCACTTCGGCCCAGACCCGGAGCGACGACGCGCCGCTGTGCATGAACTGCGGCACCAAGATGCGTCCGGCCGGATCCTGCTACGCCTGCGAGGGCTGCGGGGCCACGAGCGGTTGCAGTTAAGCCAAGCGCCACAAGCGAACAGCGGGGCCGGGAGCATTTCGCTCCCGGCCCCGCCGCCGTTCGGCGGACTCGGAGCGTGGCCGTTCAGCTGCCGAGCGATATAACACAGTGGATTAATTATCAGCAATATGAATGCGATCGATCACGCAGGGTCGCACCATTTCACGTCAATTCCCCCATTGACCTGCAAGGCCAATACGGGTCGAATCGCATTTGTTCGACCCCATAGACTCGGCTCTATGCAAGCCGTCTCGCTGACCCCCGCGGCCGACATCGACCCCGAGGTCGCCGCGGCCCGATACACCGAGGCCGGCGGCAGTGAGCTCGAACCCGGACAGGCCCTGGTGGTCTACCGGCTCGGGTCGGACCTGTTCGACGCGGCCGTGATCCGTTCGGCCGGCCACCGGCACTTCATCGCTTCGCAGCGGAGCGCCGCGATCGGCGGCCGGGAGTTCGACGCACTGCTGCTCGCCTTCCTGTCCGGCCGCCACCGCGACGCCGACCCGACCTTCTGGGACCGCCTCGACAACCCGTCCGACGCCGCCGACGGGCGGCTGCGGGCGGGCCTGAGCGAGAAGATCCGACGCGCCCGCGAGCTGCTCTCCAAGCAGGACGAGGCCGTCGTGGCCGTCCCCGAGATCGGCCTGGCGCTCCACCTGACCCGCGAGCAGGTCGAGACCTGCATCCGGGAGCTGGTCGAGCAGACCGTGTACCTCGTCGAGGGCGTGCTGAACGACGTCGAACCGGCGGGACTGCTGCTCGCCGGAGGGGCCGCCCGGACCCCGCTCGTGGCCGCCGAGCTGCGCCGCAGCCTGGGCCTCGAACCGCTCATGGCGACCGGACCCGTCCACGCCGTCGAGGAAACCCCGACGAAGGCCTTCGACACGCTGCCGGAACCGGGCGGGCCCGTCCCGCGGCGTCAGCGGCGCATCCTCGCCCGGACCGGAGCGATCAGTGTCGCGCTGGTGGCGATCGTCGCCGCCGTGGCCGCCTTCGGCACCGGCCTCGGCGACGACCAGGTGCCAGTCTCCGACCCCGCGGCCTCCGAGGCCACCGGGGACGGAGGAGCGGGTGCCTCCGATTCGACCGAGACCGCGCCCTCCACCTCGCCGTCGCCGTCCGAATCCAGTTCCAGCGCCGAGGAATCGCCCTCGCCGAGCCCGGAGGAAGAGGACGAGGCCGACGCGCCCGCCAGCCCGGAGTCCGACCCCGAGGACACGACCGAGCCGACCACCGAGGCCGCCGAGACCGGGAGGACCCCGAACGTCGACGGGATGCAGGCCTCCGACGCGGGGGACGAGTTCGCCGACGCGGGATTCCACAACATTTCGTACGTGGGGGAGGAGCGCGGGGTCTTCGACTTCACCTACGAGGACTGCGAAGTCATCGATCAGGACCCGGCTTCCGGCTCCGAGCAGCCCTACGACAAGAAGATCACCGTCACGTACTCCTATTCCAGCGGCGACGGCTCCGACTGCCTCGATTGACATCCTCCTCTTCGCTCACGAAGGGGATTCCACATCTACCGGTTGGTCTTGCGATCGTCCGGTTCTGCGCGGGTTCCTGGTTCCGTCCCACCGCTGGTGGGGTCTCGGGGACTGCCAGTGGTGCGCTGGTCTTGGGTGTCCCCTCCGCAGGCGTTTAGGCTCTCCGCTCCCGGAAGCGTGTTCCGGGCCTTTTGGTGTCCAGCGGCGAGCTGTTCGACTTCAGCGATCAGGCGCAAGCCCTCCCGCAGGATATTGATCGCAGCGTTCACATCCCGGTCATGGACCGCACCGCATGCGGTGCATTCCCATTCCCGGATGTGGAGTTCTTCCTTGCCCTTCGGCCCGGTCTTCGCCTCGCACTCCGAGCAGATCTGCGTGGAGGCATAGAACCGGTCGACGGCGATCACGGTCCGCCCGGCCCTGGCGGCTTTCGCGGCCAGGACGCGCAGGAACATGCCCAACGCTTGGTCGTGCACGCTCTTGCCGAGGTGCATGCCTTTGGCGGCCATGCCTTTGACGTTCAGGGTCTCCACGGCGATGGTTTGGTTCTCACGCACCAGCCGTGTCGTTTCCTGTTCGATGAAATCGCGCCGCTGCGCCGCGACCCTGGCATGGACCTTCGCCAACTTGAGCCGGGCCTTCCGGCGATTGTTCGAGCCCTTCTCCTTGCGGGACACGGCCCGCTGATATTTCTTGATCTTCCGCTCGGCTCGGCGCAGGAACTTCGGCGACTCGATTCGCTTCCCACCCGAAGTGACCGCGAACACTGACAACCCCAGATCGATCCCGACCACCGAGCCCTCGCCGAGATCGGGGAGCGGTTCGCCCTCGACAGCCACGACGAAGGATACGAAATACTTCCCCGTCGCTTCTTTGATCACCGTCACGCTCGACGGCTCCGATGGGAGCTCCCGCGACCAGGCGACCTTGACCTCACCGATCTTTGCGAGGTAAAGCCTCCCGTTGCCACGAAGCACGAAGCCGCGCCGGGTGAACTCCGCTGACTGGCGTCCCGACCGCCGCTTGAACCGCGGCGGACAGACCTTCGGCCCCTTCCGCTTCCCCGACATCGAGTTGAAGAAGCTCCCGAACGCCGAATACAGCTGCCGCATAGATTGTTGCAACGGCACGCACGAGACCTCACCCAACCACGCCCGCTCCACAGTCCGCTTCGCGGACACCGTCACAGCCGTGGTCACCGCGCCGAACACGGGCCGCTCCTCGCCAGCCTTGTAGGCGTCTTGGAAGATCCGCAGAGCGTCGTTCCAGACGGTGCGACAGCAACCGAACGTCCTGGCCAGCATCTGCCGCTGGCCGGGCGTCGGATAGATCCGGTACTGGTACCGAATGTAGTCGACTGTCATGCCCACAATTATAAAAACCGGGTACGACACTTTCTGCAGCTAACGTGTCGAACAGTCCAGTTGACACGGGATTCGGGGGCCAACAGAATACGCCTGAAACCCGCCATGCTCCCTAATGGACCATCTGTCCGATGGTCATTTCCGCTGGTGAGGTGTGCTATGCGCTTGGCGGGAACAGTGCGCCGGGAACGAGGTCGAGGCGGGTGTCCGGCTCGGACTCGGGCGGCGTGAGGTCGAGGACGTAGTCGCCGAATCGGCGGACGTTCTCGGTGATGTAGGGCGAGACGGTGGCGAGGTCTTCGGGGTCGACCGGGTAGCCCTCGGCAGCGAGCTGGTTCGCAGCGACCGTGATGTCGCAGGCGTTGGAGTAGGTGACGATGTTCGCCAGCAGCTCGTTGAACTTGACGATCTTCTCCTGCTGGACGGGGTCGTTGTGGCCGATGAGGTCGGCGCCGAAGGACAGCCAGTCACTGAAGTTGTGGAAGGACTCGACCTTGTTGGTCATGACGTCGATCTGCTCGCGCAGTTCGGGTTCGGACAGGAACCGCAGGATCGTGATCGTCCTGATGACGCGGCCGAGTTCGCGGAAGGCCCGGTAGAGGCGGTTCTTGCGGGAGTTGACGCCCAGGCGCCGCAGCAGCGTCACCGACGACAGGCGCCCTTCGCGGATGGAGATGGCGGTGCGCAGCAGGTCGGGCCAGTGGGTCTGGATCAGGCTCCAGTCGATGGCCTCGTCGCCGAAGAGCGTGTCGATGTGGGCGTACCGGGTGGCGCGGTCGGGCCGGTAGAGGACCACGTCCTTCCAGTTGCGGATCCTGGGGAGCAGGTCGAAGCCCATGAGGGCGGCGAGCCCGAAGACCGGCAGGGATTGGGCCTGGGTGTCGCCGTGGATGGTGGTGGGTTCGAGGTCCGATTGGTTCTTGAGCAGGCCTTCGATGATGTAGACCGCCTCCCACACCCCGCAGGGGATGAAATGGGAGAACACGGCGATGTAGGTGTCGGAGACGTGCCGGTAGGCGATCCCGCCGTAGCCGCCGTAGCGGATGTGGGACTCGGCCAGGAGGCTGTCCTCCCACGTGTCGATCTGGGAGCCGTCGGCGCCGACGACGGTCTCGTCGCCGTAGACGCGGCTGAGGTCGAGCTTCATGTACCGGTTGACCACGTCGGCCGAGCAGCGTTCAACCTTGGTCGCGGTCGCGTGCTTGTTCCCGGCCGTGTAGATCTCGCTCGCGCTGACCTGGCCCCGCATGTGGCGGGCGACCTGGGTGGGTCCGAGCAGGGTGCCGTAGGCGAAGGTCGTGACCGCGTACCGGCCGAGGGTGTCGGGGATCTTGGGGTCCGACCCGGAGGCGGGTCCGAGGTGGCGGTGCCAGCCGACCTCGTGCGCGCTGCGGGTCACGACGTCGAGCAGGGCGCGTTCGGGCATCCGCTCGTGCAGCGCGGCTTCCAGGGCAATGGCCGAGGCGCGGCGCTCTTTGCCTTTGCGGCGCTTGAGGACGGGCCGGCCGCCGTCGACCGAGAGGTCGGTGTTGGCCGGGTAGCCGGCGTCGACGCGCTCGGCCGCGGCGGTGAGCTCGTGCTGGAAGTGGGCGACGAGCTCGGCGCCGGTGGCAGGGAGTCCGGCCTGGTCGCAGAACTCCTCGGCGAGGGACCGGCACTCGTCCCAGTCCATGAGCTGGTCGTGGAGGTTGGCGTAGGAGTCGGCGCCGACCACGGCGATGTCGCCGGAGCGGAGTTCGGCGGCGAGGTAGGAGAAGATGCAGATCTCCAGGTGGCGGCGTACGAGCTTGCCGGGCTGGTGCTTGTCGCGCAGGATCTTCTTCCAGTCGCCGGAGGCGAAGGCGTCGACGTCGCACTTCAGGATGGTCTGGGTGCCGTCCTCGTGGTCGATGACGGCGGTCTCGGGGACGTGGGCGCCGATGCGGTGCCGGTTCGCTTTGAGGAAGGCGACCGCGTCGAGCACGGCCGTCTCGGCGGTGGTGGCCTCGAGTTCGAGGGCGTCCAGCAGCGTGAACAGGACCGGCCGGTGGGACTTGAAGAAGCCCTCCAGCAGCGGCAGGTAGTTGTTGCCGTGGTGGGCGGCGACCTGCTCATGGGAGGCGGTGAGGCCGTCGATGCCGCCGCCGGCGGCGAGCACGTCCAGGACGGCGGCCCCGGTGGCCTGGCACAGCAGCTCTAGGTCGGCCGGGTCGGCGGTCTCCTCAGCGGCCTCTTGGGCGGCGTCGAGGACGCCGCGGAAGACCCCGAGGAGGCGTTCGGATTCGGCGCGGTGGGCCTCGCGCAGTTTCTCGAGCTGGTCGCGGCCGCTCTTGTGCAGGGCGGCGATCCGCTTGCAGAACATCTCGGTGACCTGGTCGCGTACCGCGGCCCGGTGCTCGTGGAGCAGGCTCGCGATGAGGGTGAGCTGCTTCTCGGTGCCGACCTTGCGCAGGTCGGAGACGACCAGGGCGCGGGCCTCGCCGGCGAAGTGCCCGACCTTCTGGGCCGGGACGTCCGCCATCCACGCGCCGGTGTCGCCGATGGTGTCGAGGCGGCGCAGGTGCTCGATGCGGGCCTTGAACTTGCGCAGGCTCGGCGCCGGCGGTGGGTCCTTGAGGGTGTCGAGCTCGCTGCGCCTGGTGGCCGGGTCCACGGTCAGCAGGCGCGTCAAGCGGCCCTGGGCGATCGGGTCGATCCGCCCGGCCACGGCGGCGAAGACGGCGGTGTTGACGCGGGTGCGGATCCTCGCGGTCATCTCGTCCAGCGTGGAGTACCCGGGCAGCTCGCAGCGGGACCGGACCAGTTCCTCCAGGGCGACGTTGATCAGGTCGGCCGGGTTGTCCTTGGTGCGGGCGGCGGTCTCGATCGCCTCGGCGGCGATCTTGCGGATCTCGCTGCGCCGGTGCTCCAGGCCCTGGCGGCTGCGGATGTACTTGCGGTGGTGCTCGATCGTGCGCTGCGAGTAGGCCGGTTCGATGTCCGCGCCGAGTCCGGCCGAGGCCCGCACCTGGTCGAACGCGACCGCGGGGACCTCGTCGATGTCGGGGAAGTAGCCGAGCCGCTGGTAGGCCTTGAGCAGGACCAGCAGGCCGAGGCGATTGCGGTCGTCGTGCGTGCGGTCGGCCGCCCACGACAGCTCCTCCGCCGTGGGCGTGAAGGCCTCCACTAGCTCTCTACCCGACATCGAATCGGCCAGCCGCGGGTACGCAGTCCGATTGATCGCTGTCATATCGAACTCCCACCAGCCGACCAGCGTAAATGCGAGCAGTCTACGTATTGCGTTGCACTGCAAGCAGAGCGGCCGGGACCCGATCGGCTCCCCGGCCGCTGCCGATGAGGAGCGATCAGCCCCCGAAGTAGCCCCGGATCAGGTCGCGGAGGCGGTCGGCGTCAAGGACGCCGGCGCGCTCGGCCTGCGTGAGGACGTTGAACAGCGCCGCCCATTCGAAGGCAGGAAGAGCGACTTCGGTCCGGGTCCCGTCTGCGGTCGGCAGGCCCCAAGCCGCGGCCACCCGGTCGTAGAGGTGGCGGGTCCACTCGCCGTAGACGAAGTCCTCGACGTCGGGCTCGGCGAGCTTGAACAGGTCCTGTTCACGCCTGCTCCTTCGCTTCCAGCTTGCGCGCCAGGGCCGATCCGAGGCGCGGGCGCATCTCGGTGTAGCCCTGTCGGAGCTGGGCGATGACCCGCTCGACGGCCTCTTCGTGCAGTCCGGCCAGGAGCGGCCGCAACTGCGCGCCGTCGTTGGCGAGCAGGTTCTTCCGGGTCTCGAGGTCGACACCGTCGAGCAGGCTGCGCAGGTTCGCCATGGCGGCTTCCTCTGGGCTTTCCTGGGTCTTCTCCCGCGGGGCCGGGCCGATGAGCTCGGCGACGGCGTCGATATCGGCCTGCTTGATGGAGCTGCGCACGGTCGACGCGGGCTTGCCCGCGGCACGGCCGAGCACGTCAAACGAGTACGGGCGGCCGCGGACATGCTCGCGGGCGTAGGCGAACAGCAGCCGACGCTGCTCCTCTTGGGCATTGATGATGTGGCTGGCCTCAGTGATGGCCTCCAGCAGCGGGTCGGTGTCGGAAGCCTCGAGGGCCTCCTCCATCTGCCCGGCCAGTTCCTCGCGGGCGTCGTAGGTCGCGTCGAGCGTGTTCTGGTGCTCCTCAAAGTACGTGGGATCGGCAAATACAGCCAGCTTGCCCGGCAGCGGCATCAGGATCGCGACAAGATCGCGAATCAGTGGATCTTTAACCATGGAAGCGAGCCTAGCAGGCTTAGCGAGTTTTGCATAGAACGTGAAATCTGATTATATGGCGAAGTCCTGTTGCTTCAGCGGCATCAGCTCGTCAGGAAACGATCGATTGCTGAGGGATCGGCCCCGGCGAGGCCGCGGGCCCGAATCCGGCTCGATTCGGCCTCAACAACCCCCTCAACAACCTCGGCGTCCGGCAGAGCGTCAGAAACCCGATTTCACCCTTTCTGAAGCCTCCCGTAGCCTGATGGGTGTGACCGACCTCATCGAGACACCCTCAGAGCCCGGGGAGCTGCTGCTTCCGGTTCCGGTCTCCGGCATCCTCATCGGGTACTGCCGTGTCAGTACGAAGGATCAGCGGCTCGACTCCCAGATCGCGGAGCTGCGCCGGCACGGGTGCCGCCGGATCTTCAGCGACAAGCTGTCGGGCAAGAACGCCGACCGGCCCGGCCTGCGCGACACCTTCGACTTCGCCGAGCCCGGCGACACCGTGGTCGTCACCCGCCTCGACCGGTTCGGCCGGTCCCTCCAGGACCTCGTCACCCTGGTCGAGGACCTCAAGCAGCAGCAGGTCGGCTTCACCTCCATCAAGGAGGGCATCGACACCACCACCCCCGGCGGGCGCCTCGTCTTCCACATCTTCGCCGCCCTGGCCCAGTTCGTCCGCGAGCTCATCGTCGAAGGCACCCGCGAAGGCCTCGCCACCGCGCGCGCCGCTGGCCGCAAGGGCGGGCGCCCCACCGTGGTCGACGCCAAGCTCCTCGCCGCCGCCCGCGACCTCCTGCCCAACCCCGAGCGGTCCGTCGAGTCCATCGCCGAACTGCTCGGCGTCGGCGTCGGCACCCTGTACAACCACATCCCCGACCTCAAGGAACTCCGTTCCGCCGGAAGGCAAGCGATCGAGACCGCGCCGAGCGAAGTCGGGGCCGCGTGATGGAAGAGTCCCCGGACGCCTACCGCGAAGTCGGCAGCGAGGTCCGCCTCCCGCCAGACGTCGTGCGCACCTTCGTGAAAGCGCCGCTCTCCCGCGCCGAGCGCCAGGCCGACCCGATCCCCGCCGAAGTGCTCGGGATCTTCGCCAACCACGGCATCCCCTTGACCGACGAGCTCCGCGCCGCGGCCGGCGACCTCTCCCTCGCGGCCGTGCTCACTCGCGACCGGCGCAAGGCCATCGAAGACCGCGACGATGACTGACTACATCGAGCAGTGGTTCTACGACATCACCCCGGTCCGGCGCCTGCCCACACCGGACGAGCTGGAGCGGCCCGACTGCATGGTGCGCGGCATCTCCGGCCTCCGCCGCGCCTGGCGGCAGCGGCGGCCGACCGGCCCCAAGCTCTGCTGCTGGTACCACGACGGCTCGTGGGAGGACGCCTCCCAGATCGCCATCGGCCTGGTCGAGGAGGTTACCACCGCCGGTCACTCCGGTGAGGACCTGATCGACGCGATGCGCGACGCCGTGCGCGGCCGCGGCCTGCTCGGCTGGACCGACAAGGCCGTTCGCAGCCTCCTCGTCGGCGGCGAGCCCATCTGCATCGGCAGCACGGCCGACTGGAACAACGGCGAGCGGTACTACGTCGGCGGCCGCCACCGCGCCCTGGCGATGATGCAGCAAGGCGTCCGCCGGACCGTCACCATGCGCCTGGAGCTGCTCGACTCCGACACCGGCGACCTCATCCGCGACTGAGCCCCGATCCAGGTAGCGCCTGCTACCAGCAAGAACACATCTCAGGTGCTCTATCCATTAGGGAGCATGGCGGGTTTCAGACGTATTCTGTTGCCCCCCGGGATTGTCGAGCAAGCAATCGATCTCAATTTCCTCCCCCGGCGTGAACACCAGGGTCTCCATGAGAAGAAAGAGATGACGTGACCCGCTCCGGTCGGGGCTGGCCGTCGACATTAACGCACGGTCGTGCTATTTTCAGTTCGTGCGCAAGGGTGAACTGACTCGACAAGCGATCCTCGATATCGCGATCCGGATGGCCCGGTACTCCGGGCTCTCCGGGCTGACCATCGGGTCGCTCGCCGCTGCCGTCGACATGTCGAAGTCCGGGGTCTACTCGCACTTCAAATCCAAGGAATCCCTACAGCTGGCCTGCATGGAACGCAATAGCGAGCACTTCATCGACGAGGTGTTCCGGCCGGCGCTCGCCAAGCCCCGCGGCATCACCCGCCTCCAGGGCATTGTCGAGTACTGGATGGTCTGGTACTCCCATCCCGGCGGCTGCCTGTTCCTGGCCGCCGCCACGGAGTTCGACGACCTGCCGGGACCGCTGCACGACTACATGGTCACCGAGCAGCGCACCCTCTTGGATTCGCTCGCCCGCATCGCCGCCACCGCGGTCGACGAGCGGGAACTCGCCGAAGACACCGACGTCTTCCAAGTCGCCCAGGAAGTGTTCGGCGTCCTGTTGTCCTACAACTGGATGAGCCGCATTCTTTCCTACCCTGACGCCGACGACCGCGCTTGGTCGGCGTTCAATCGGCTGATCGACAGCCACCGCCCCTGACCAGGAAGGGCCAACACCATGTCCCAGTCTCAGAACTCCGGCTCCCCGAAGAAAAGCACGACCGTGCGGGCGCCGTGGCACATCCGCACCGGCTTCGCCGCCGCCGAGCGCTTCGCACCCGGAGCCGCCGCGAAGGTCCTGAGCCGCCTGTGGTTCCGCCTGCCCTCGAGCCCCGAGAAGCGCCTGCGCGCACCGGCCCCCGCCGGTTCCGCCGTCTTCGAGCTCGAAAGCGGCGGCTCCACCGTGTGGGGCTACGACTGGGGCGACGGGCCGCTGGTCTACCTCGTCCACGGCTGGGGAGGCTCCTCGGGCGACTTCAAGTTCATCGCGGCCAATCTGGTCTCCCACGGCTTCCGCGTGATCGGCTTCGACGCGCCCAGCCACGGCAACTCCGGGCCGAGCCCCTGGGGCGAGCGCCACTCCAACGGCGTCCACATGGCCGACGCGTTCAAGACCGTCCTGGCCAAGTTCGGCGAGCCCCACGCCGTGGCCGCCCACTCGCTCGGCTGTCTCACCGCCGTCATGGCGCTGCGGGACACCGACTACCCGACCTGGCCCCGCATGGCCATGTTCGCTCCGTTCGTCGGCGGCGTCGAGGGATTCTCCGGGACGCTGAACTCGATCGTGCCCGTCGGCCCCCGCATCCTCGAACGCGTGGTGCCCCTGGCCGAGGACCGCGCCGAGGTCAAGCTCTCGCAGCTGACGCTCCTGGACCCGGTCGTGGACGCCCCCACGTTCATCGTCCATGACAAGGGCGACCGGCCCAACCCGATCCGCTACGGGCAGGCCCTCGCCGAGTCCTGGCCGAACGCCGAGATCATGGCCACCAGCGGCCTGGGCCACCGCAAGATCCTGATCAATCCCGAGGTCAGCCACCGCGCCCACGCGTTCATCAAGGGGTAGCAAGCAAAAAGCAGGGCCGGAGGCGAACGCCTCCGGCCCTGCCCCTACGTCTCGACTAACCCTCGTAGTGGATCGTCAGCCGCGTCCACGCACCGATGTTCAGGTACGTGCCGTCGCCGATCTGGATCTCCACGTTGGGCGCCAGCGGCTCATCGGAGCCGTTGAGGAACGTCCCGTTCGAGGAACCGACGTCCATGATCGACCACGAGCCGTCGGGCTTGGCGAACAGCTTCGCGTGCTGCGCGCTCACCCCCGGGTCCGCGACATCGCCAGACAGGTCGACGTCGGGAGTGATCCCGCGCTTCGCGCTGTAGCGGCCGATCGTCAGGTCGCCCCGGTCGAGCGGGAAACGACGCGGCTTGGCGAACGACGGGTACTGGAGCTGCGAGGCCCCGTCCGAGGCGGCCACCTTGTTGAAGTAGCCCTGGTCGGCCGTGACCGCGATGCTCCAGCGGGACGTCTGCGACTGCCCGGGAGGCGCGTAGTTCGAGGCCACGTCGGCCGGCTGCGAGTCGGGGACGCTGAAGCCACCGGTCGGGGACGCCGAAGGCGGCGCGGAGGTCGGAGCGCCGAACGGTGCGGCCGGGACGCCCGGAGGCGGTCCGGGAGGCGCCGAGGTCGGCGCGGGAGCGCCATAGGCCTGCTGGGCGTACGGGTCCTGTTGCTGCGGCTGCCCATACGGGTCCTGGCCGTAACCGCCCTGCTGCGGCTGCTGGCCGTAAGGGTCCTGCGGTTGGGACGGCTGGCCGTACGGGTCCTGCTGCTGCGGCTGCCCATACGGGTCCTGGCAGTAACCACCCTGCTGCGGCTGCTGCCCATACGGATCCGGCTGCTGCTGGCCGTAGCCCTGCTGCTGCCCATAAGGATCGGGTTGCTGCTGGCCGTACGGGTCCTGCTGCTGCGGCTGCCCATACGGGTCCTGGCCATAGCCACCT
>NZ_STGY01000021.1:0-165998 GCF_004912275.1 Glycomyces buryatensis | reverse complement strand
TGGCCGTAACCACCCTGCTGCGGCTGCTGCCCATACGGATCCGGCTGCTGCTGGCCGTAGCCCTGCTGCTGCCCATAAGGATCGGGTTGCTGCTGGCCGTACGGGTCCTGCTGCTGCGGCTGCCCATACGGGTCCTGGCCGTAACCACCCTGCTGCGGCTGCTGCCCATACGGATCTTGCGGCGGCGGCTGCTGCTGCCCATACGGATCCGGCTGCTGCTGGGCGTACGGGTCGTTCGGCGGGTATCCCTGTCCGAAAGCGGCTGGAGACTGCGGGGCCTGGCCTTGCTGCCACGCCGGGTTGGGCGTACCACACTGCTCACAGAACTGGGCTTGCGGGAAAGCCCCGCAGGCGCACTGGTATCCGCCCGGCTGTGGGGCACCGCCGCCGGGGTAGGTCGGCTGGTAGGTCAAGGTCGTCCCCCTCCAAGCAATTCGGTGTACTCGGCCTCACTGGCGATACCGAGCAGCGGAGCGGGCTCGGCTCCCTTGGGTCCGGACGGGTCCGGGTCGGCAGATTCCTGCTCCTGCACATCGACCTGGACCGAACCGGGGGATTCGAGTTCCACCACCGCGACACTGATGTTGTCGTGCCCGCCATTGGCGAGCGCTTGTCGTGTCAACGCTACAGCCTTGTCGCCAACTGTGCCTTCCGGCAGTGGCAACAGGTCGGAATCGTCATTGAAATAGCGCGACAGACCGTCACTGCACACTACGACATGCCCGCCGCGCAAATCCACCCGGAGGAGGTTCGGATTCAGCGTCGGCGCGTCGGCTCCGAGCCACGCCAGCAGCGCTTTCGCATATGGATTCTTGTACCGGTCGTCCGAGGGATCGACCCCCTGGTAGACCAGGCGGTCGTGGATCGTGTCGTCCACCGTGAGGCGCTTGGCCTCCTTCTCGCCGGCCCAGAACGCCTGCGAGTCGCCCACCCAGCACAGGATGACCTGGTCGCCTTCGATGACCGCCGACACATAAGTGGAGGACGGCGGTGAGTTCGGATACTGCTTGCCGACGGCGGCCACCGCGGAGTGCGCGGCGCCGACCCCGCGGCGCGAGGCGTCCTCGGCGCTCATGCCCTCGCCGAGCCCGGTGCGGATCTCGGCGATCGCCGCTTCCACCCCCGCGAGTGACGCCCGTTCGGAGTCGGAGGCGCCCGAGACGCCGTCGCAGACCACTACGATCTTGCGGCCGTCGTCGGCCAGCGAGATCGCGATCGAGTCCTGGTTGTAGTGGTGCCGCTTGCCGACGTCGGTGCAGGCGCCGATGCCCGGCAGCGAGAACGACGTGTGGTCGTCCGAGCCGCCCGGGTGCTCGGGATTGTCCTCGGTCGCGGCCGAGGAGATCCACGCCGGGGCCTCGGCCGGCAGCGCCAGCTCTTCGAGGTCGCCGCCGCAGATCTCGCAGTAGCGGCCGACGTCGGCGGCCAGGCCGCACGCCGTGCATTGCTTCGAGGAGCCTTGAGCGGCTTCCGTGGAGGGCTGCATTGAATGGCTCCTTCGCTACAGCATCGTGCGGGGACGGTGGCGGTTGGCCTGGTCGAAGTAGAAGACCTGGTCCTCGCGTTTGGTGCAGGCGTGGGCGAGTTGGCGGTAGGTCGTCTCCAGCGTGAGGCGCAGGTCGCGCTCCTCGCAGGGGGCGTTGAAGATGTGCGGAGCGCCGCCCGGCCCGGCCTGGCCGACCAGACCGATGGCCTGGTGCAGGATCCGGGTCGCCACCAGGTGGCGACGCCGCGGCTCCAGCTTGAGTTCGTCGAGCCGACCCGCCATGTGATGCAGATCCATCATCGACGGCAGGGCGGTACGGCTATGCAGGGACGTCTGGATCGCCGCGGTCTGCGCGATCCCGTACTGCGCCGACGTCTTCGGCACCTGGTGCAGCGTGCCGATCGCCTCGGTCGAGCGGCCGTCCAGGTCGAGCAGGCGCGCCCGACCGTAAGCCGCCGAGACGAATCGGTGGTCGCACGTCCAGATGCGCGTGTAGTGCGGCAGCGCCAGGTCGGCCCGGCCGGCCATCTCGGCGCACGCCGCCAGCGCCAGGCGCGGCGCCAGCTCTCCTGGGAGGTGGGAGTAGACGGCATCGAAATGCGCCGCGGCCGTGTGGAAGTCGGCTGCCAGCAGCGAGATGACGCCGCGCAGCCAGGTCACCTGCCAGGTGTTGCCCTCCTGCTGCGCGTACTGGTCGAGCGCGGCGACGGCACCGGCGAGGTCCCCGGCGCCGATGAGCGTCCGGACGCGCCGCAGGTGCACCTCGGGGCTCTGCACCGGCGCGGAGGCGAGCTCGGCGAGGATTCCGGCGGCGTGGGTGGCCTGCATGGAGGCCAGGTAGGCGGCGGCCGGGTCGGCCAGGTCGAGCATCGGGTCCGGCAGTGCGTGGGCGACCTCGAACGGGTCGCCGATCGCGGCCTTGTCGTACTCGATGTCGGGCTCGCCGAACACCGCCTGCTCGGGGCCGAACAGGGTCGAAGGCTCGAACCTCGGCTCGTTCTTCTGCACCGACTGGACCTCGTGGAGGACCCCGCGCACCTGGGTGCGCATCTCGTCGGCGTCCTGGAAGCGCGAGCGCGGCTCGGTGTGGCAGGAGCGCAGCAGCAGTCGGTGGAACGACCCGAAGTCCTGGAACACGGGCGTGTCGGCGGCGGGCGGGAACGAGTCGCGGTACTGCCCGGTGAAGCCCTTGAACTGCAGCGCCAGCACGGCCATCGAGCGGCCGATCGTGTACAGGTCGGAGGTGATCGACGGGCCGACCGACAGCACCTCGTCATTGGGCACTGAGTAGCCGGGGGTGCCGTAGATCGCCGATTCGAGGTCGTCGACGCGGCGCACCGCGCCGAGGTCGATGAGCTTGAGCCAGGTCTCGACGTGGATGACGTTGTCGGGCTTGAAGTCGCAGAACAGCAGGCCCCGGTCGTGCAGGTAGGAGAACGCCGGCAGCAGTTCGGAGGTGTAGGTCAGGACCTGCTCCAGTGACAGCGGCTCGCGCTCGCCGTCCTCGGAGACGTCGTCGCGGATGTCGCGCAGGGACTTGCCCGCCACGTATTCCATGACGATGTAGGACTGGAGTTGGCCCGAGCGCGGGTCGGCGGCGGCCACGAAGTCGTGGATGTTGACGACGTTCGGGTGGTCGATGCCGACCAGGAAGCGCCGTTCGTTGATGGCCGCCTCGATGGCGTCTTCGTCGGTGGTGTTGATGAGGCCCTTGATGACCACCCATCGCTGGGTCAGGTCGTCGGCGAAGTTCCGGTCATTGGCGAGGTAGATCCAGCCCAGGCCGCCGTGCGCGATGGCGCCGAGGATCTCGTAGCGCTCCGAGAGGACGTCGCCGGGGGCCAGCGAGGGCGTGAACCAGTAGCGGGAGCGGCAGTAGGGGCAGAAGCCCTCGACCCGTCCGGCCCGGCCGGCCTGCGGGCGACCGACGGGCTTGCCGCAGGAGGAGCAGAAGCGTTTGTGCTCGGAGACCTTCGGGTCGTCCATGACCGCTTGGGCGGGGTCGCGCGGTGGGACCGGCGGCATGTCGGACAGGCCCCCGCGCTGGCGGGAGCTGGAGGTGGTGGAGCGCGTGACGGGGCCGGTGATCGGCTGGGGGAGTGGCGCGGCGGGCGCGCGGTACGGGGCGGGCGGCGGCGAGGGGGCCTGTGCGGGCGCGACCATCTGCGAGACGGGTCGCGAGATCGCCTGCGTCCCATCGGGCATCGGCGGGGAGGGCGCGAAGCCGGGCTGGGCGGGGACGGCCGGGGGCGTGGAGAGGCGCTTGCGCACCCGGAGGGTGTCGGAGCCGGCCCCCTCGGGGTCGTCCGCCGCTTCTTGCTGGACCTGCCGGACACTGGGCGTGTAGCGCTGTGTGTGTTCGGGCTGCTGCGGGTCGCTCATCTGGTACTCGCCTTCAGTCCTGGTACTTCGCCGCGGGCGGGGTGGCGTCGCCGAGCCTGGGGGCGAGCCACTTGTCGTAGATGTCCTGCCATCTGCCGTCGGAGCGCATGTCGGCGAGGACGCCGTTGACGTAGCGGGCCAGGTCGGTATTGCCCTTCTGGAAGGCGATGCCGTAGGGCTCATCGGAGAAGGGCTCGCCGACGACCTCGATGGTGGGGTCCTGGATGGCCATGCCCGCGAGGATCGTCTCGTCGGTGGAGACGGCGTCGACGGTGCCCTGCTGGAGCAGCACCAGGCAGTCGTTGAAGTCGGGGACGGTGACCGGTTGCGCCTCGGTGACGGCGGCGATATTGCTCGGGGAGGTGGAGCTCTCGCCGGTGCAGACGGTCTGGTCCGCGGTGAGTTCTTCGGCGCTTTCGATACCGGCGTCCTTGGGGACGAGGAGTCGCTGTCCGGCGCTGTAGTACTCGGTGGAGAATTCGACGTTCTCCCACCGTCCGCAGTTCATGGTCATGGTGCGCACGACCATGTCGACGCGGTCGTTGTTGACGGCGTCCTCGCGTTCGCGGGAGGTCATCGGCACCCAGGTGATCTGGGCGTCGGCGCCGAGCAGTTCGGTGATGATGGCCTCGGCGATCTCGATGTCGAAGCCTTCGAGCTGGTTGGTGACCGGGTCGCGGTAGCCCATGAGGTTGGTGGACTGGCTGATGCCGATGGAGATGTGGTCGTCGGAGTCGAGCTGTTCACGGGCCTGTTCGGCGGTGATCGAGCCGGGGTCGTAGGACGCGAGCGGGTCGCAGCTGTCGTCCGCCTCCGCGGTGGAGATGTCGGGCTCGAAATTGATGCCCTCGGGCAGCGGGGTGGGGACGTCGACCTCGGCGGGGTCGATGCCGGCCTGTCCGGAGCAGGCGGCGAGCAGCAGCAGCGCGGACCCGGTGACGAGGGCCAGGGGGGCGGACCAGCGGGATCTGGGTCGATTCATCATGCGTGGTACTCCGACACTCGCATTTGGATGCCCACGGCCGCACTGATGAGGGCGAGCAGGGCCAGGGTCGCCAGTCCGGCCGCCGCGCCGGCCAGGGATCGCCGCGCGTCGGCGGTGGCCTGGTCGAAGCGGTCGGCGCTGACGTCGGTCGCTTCCGTCAGTTGCGCGTTGAGCGTGTTGAACGAGTTGGTGAGGCTGTCGTCTTCTTCGCCGACGGCCATTTCGACGGCGTCGGTGTACTGGCCTTCCGTGGCCAGCTTGATGACCGCGTCGTGGCCGGAGCTCCAGGCCGAGGCGGCCTCGGCGGCGGCGGTCAGCGCGTCGCTGATCTCGGGGTCGTCGCCGTATTCGGCTTCGAGCCGGTCGAACAGGCCGCCCGAGCCCATGAGCGTCTCCATCTGGGCGGCGTAGCGTTCCTCGGCCGCGCTGTCCTCGCCGCGGGCGATGAGCACCAGGGATTCCTCGGCTCGCGCCTGCTGGGTGGCGATGTGGGCCTCGGCCAGCAGTTCCAGCGGGATCGCACCATCCTCATGGGACCGTTCGGTGTGAGTGGCGGACGCCAGCGCGGCCATGGCCAGCCAGCCGGAGAAGAGCGCCAGCATGACGGTGGCGCCGACCAGTCCGAGGTTGAACACCCGGTTGGTCTTGCGGCTCAGCCACATCTGCGCCCACACCAGCACGACGAGCGCCAGTGCGGCGAGGCCGGCGGTGATCCACGGGAACGCCTGGGCCGAGGAGCGCGATTCCGAGAGCTGGTCGAGCGCATTGTGTTGCAGCTCGTCAGCCCTCGGCAGGACCTCGGTACGCATGAGCGTGGAGGCCTGCTTCTGGTAGGTCGCGCCGATCGGCTCGCCGAGCCGGTTGTAGCTGCGGGCCGTTTCGACCAGTCCGGTGTAGACGGGCAGGCGGGCGTTGAGCTCGGCGACCAGCTGGGCGTCGGCCGCGGTCTCGACCTGGCCGGAGGCGGTGGTGAGCGCGACGGTGGCGTCCCGCATGGCCTCCTGGTAGGTGTCGCGGGTGGTCTGCGAGGAGCCACCGGCGGTCAGGTAGGAGCTGGCGGCGGTCGCGTCGGCCTGGGAGAGGGCCTGGTAGAGCTGGAGGGCGGCCACGGACAGGCGTCCCGACTGGGTGGTGGTCTCCTCGATGACGGCGGACTTGGCGAGCACCGCGGTCATGCCGGTGACGCCGGCGCCGATGATGAGGACCACCAGGACCACGAGGATGCCGCGCAGTTGGCCGGGCGTTTGCCGCAGGGCCGCTTGGACTCGCGCGAACCGCTGTCGCCGCCCGGGTGCGGCGCCCGGCGCCGCAGTGGGCGTTGGCGCCTGGGTCGGGGCGGGAGGGGACTGGACGGTCAACTTCACCTCGCTAGTAGACGACTCCGCGAACGTATCGGGGAGTCTGTGTCCGGGGTCGCCTACATCGTATCGGCATGCGGCAACGCGCGGTGACAGCCGCCTGCGGTCGAGTCGCCGGGTATTTTGGGGCCGTGTCAATTTCCGTTAATGCCGACGATGCCCGTTGGATGTCCCGAGCCGTGGAGCTGGCCGGGCAATGCCCGCCGTCGAAGACCGCCTTCAGTGTCGGCGCCGTGATCGTCGCCGACGGAGAGAACATCGGCGAGGGCTATTCGCGGGCCGAACAGGACCACGACCACGCCGAAGAGGTGGCGCTGCGCCGCGCCACAGCATCGGTCGAGGGCGCCACGGTTTACTCCACTATGGAACCTTGCGGGCACCGGGCCTCGCGTCCGGAACCCTGCGCCCAGCTGCTCATCGAAGCGGGGGTCGCCCGTGTCGTCTATGCGGTCGGCGAACCCGAGAACTTTGTCGAAACACCTTCCGGCGCCCGCGCATTGCGCGAGTCAGGCGTGGCCGTCGACGTCATGCCGGAATTCGCCCCGGCGGCCGAAAGGCCCAATTCCCACCTCCGATAGCCTGGGTCGCATGAGCCCACTTATCGGTGCCGACGAGGTCGCGGATCTGGCCGGCGCGGTTCTGCTCGACGTCCGCTGGACGCTCGGCGGGCCCTCCAAGGAAGCGGACTACGCCGCCGGGCACCTGCCCGGCGCCGTCTGGATCGACTTCGACCGCGACGTCTGCGGCCGGGTCGGTGCCGTTGGCGGTCGCCACCCACTGCCCGACCCCGAAGTCCTGCAAGTGGTGCTGCGCGAGGCCGGCATCGATTCGGGCACCCCGGTCGTGGTCTACGACGACGGCGACGGCATGGCCGCCGCCCGCACCTGGTGGACGCTGCGCTGGGCCGGCCACGAGGACGTCCGCGTCCTCGACGGCGGACTCGCCGCCTGGACCCGGTCCGGCCGCGAGCTCACCACCGACGTCCCCTCTCCGCCGCCCGGGGCCTTCACCGTCACGCCCGGCGCCATGACGGTGCTGGACGCCGACGAGGCGGCCACCTGGGCCGACGAGCGCGAGCTCGTCGATGTGCGAGCCCCCGAGCGCTATCGGGGGGAGAATGAACCGATCGACCCCGTCGCCGGGCACATCCCCGGAGCGGTGAACCTGCCGCTCGCCGAGGACAATGCCTCGGGCGGGGGACTGGTGGACGCGGATACGCTGCGCGGACGCTACGAGAAGCACACCGAGGCCGCCTTCTACTGCGGCTCCGGAGTCGGCGCGGCCCGCACGGCCCTCGCCGTCACCGCGGCCAGACTGCCGACGCCGCCGATCTACATCGGCTCATGGAGCGACTGGACGTCGCAGGGCCGACAGGCCGCCACCGGGGAGGAATCATGAAACGACTCGCAATCGCCATACCTGTCGCGGCCCTCCTGCTGGGCGCGGCCGCGTGCAGCGACGACGGCGGCAACGCGGAAGACCCGGTCGACACCGCGGCGCAGGAGGAGACGAGTGCGGACGAATCGACCACCCCGGTCGAACTCGACCTCGAGGAGGCGGGCGGCGCCTGCACCCTCATCGACGGCGACCTGCTCGACTCGGTGACCGGCGAGCACTTCCGCTTCGCCTCCGGCGGCCCCGAACCCGACGGCGAGGAGGAGGACGCCCCCGCCCAGCTCAGCTGCGCCGTCCAGACCGGCGAGGCCGCCTACCCCGACCTGACGACCTTCATCGCCCCCACCGACGCCAGTGCGGACGTCTACAAGGACGAGGAGCCGGGCGACTCCGAAGAGATCGAGGACCTGGGCGACGCCGCCTACTGGATAGTCCACACCGAGGACACCGGAGCCGGTCCGGCCCTGGAACTGGGCTGGCTCGCCGACGGCAATATGTTCGAGATGCGCTACACCACCCCCGAAGGCACCGAGGCCGGGACGGTGGAAGAACTCGTCCCGGGCTTCACCGATCTCGCCAAGAGCATCAACCAGGCCAACGCGGACGCCGCGGAGTAAACGCTTCAGAACGCCGAACGGCCCGGTCGCACTGTCCTCGAACAGTGCGACCGGGCCGTTGCGCTTCGCAATAGCGAGCGCCCTCCCTGCCGGGGGTGCAGGGAGGGCGCTCTGGTGCGGAGTTCGGTATCGGGGGGCGTAGAAAACTAAGGCGCACATAGCGTGCGCAAGCGTTTTCAAGCCGTTCATTACCCTACCCCGGCATAGGAATGCGGTCAAGACACCAGAAAGCACGAATCGCACAACCGCCCCCGGCGATTGTGCGATCGGGCTATTCGACCGGAGCGGCGAACACCTTGGCGGCGTCGTCGACGCTCAGGCGGATCGTGTCGGAGTCGGCGGTGATGACCACATCGCCGTCGGCGCGGTCGACCAAGACCTCCGCCTCGGGATCGATGCCCGCGCGGTGGAGCGAGGAGAGCAGGTCCGGGTGGGTCTGCACCGACTCGCACAGGCGCGTCACGCGCACCTTCGAGCCGGGTGCGACCACACTCATGGGCCGCTCGTCGGTCACGCCCAAGGCCACCACGGCGGCCGAGTCGAGCGCCTGGAGACCGGGGATGGAGTTGCCGTACGGGGAGCGGGTCGGGTGCTTGAGCAGCTCGTAAACGCGCTTCTCGACCGCGTCGCTCATGACGTGTTCCCACTTGCAGGCCTCGTCGTGGGCCTCGATGTAGGACATGCCGATCACGTCGACGAGGAGGCGCTCGGCGAGCCGATGCTTGCGCATCACGGCCACGGCCTGGCGTCGGCCCTCTTCGGTGAGTTCGAGGTGGCGGTCGCTCTTGACATTGAGCAGGCCGTGGCGCTGCATGCGCCCGACCGTCTGGGAGACCGTCGGACCGCTCTGGTCGAGCCGTTCGGCGATCCGTGCGCGCAACGCCGGAACGCCCTCCTCCTCGAGTTCGAGGATGGTGCGCAGATACATCTCAGTAGTGTCGACGAGGTCCGTGGTCACAGCTTCGTTCCTTCACTAGATCCGCCCGAATGCTTCGAAAGGCAGCGGGGCGGGATGGGTCAGGTAGCCGCCAGACCCCCTGTCTCCATCCATGATATATGCCGGTCAAGCCACATATTCAGCCAGCCGTCCCGCGTAGTCGGGTTGGCGCAGGCGGTGGAGCGCATTCTTTTCGATCTGGCGCACGCGCTCCCGGGACAGACCGAAGTCGGCCGAGACCTCTTCGAGCGTGCGCTGGCGGCCGTCGTCAATGCCGAAACGCAGACGCAGGACGGTTTGTTCCCGCTCGGGCAGGCTCGCCAGCACCGAGGCGATGTGGCGGCGCAGCAGCCCGTACGAGACCGCGTCCTCGCTGCCCTGCTCGCGCGGCATGTGGGCGACCAGGTCGCCCAGTGCCGTCGAGTCGTCCTCGCCGACCGTCTGGTCGAGGCTGACCGGCTCGCGGTCGTATGACATGAGCTCCAAGACCTTGCCGGGACTGACCTCGAGCTCTGCGGCGATCTCCTCACAGCGCGGTTCGCGGCCCAGCTCGGCCAGCAGGTCCTGGCGGGCCCGGTTCATGCGCTTGATCTGGTCGACGGTGTGGGCCGGGACGCGGATCGTGCGGGACTGGTCGGTGACGGCGCGGTTGATGGCCTGCCTGATCCACCAGGTCGCGTAAGTCGAGAATTTGTAGCCCTTTTGGTAATCGAACTTCTCCACGGCGCGGATGAGGCCGAGATTGCCCTCCTGAATGAGGTCGAGGAGGCTCATGCCCGCCCCCGAATACCGTTTCGCGACACTGACCACGAGTCGAAGATTCGATTCGAGCATGCGCTGCTTGGCGGCGCGGCCCTCGGCCGCTATTTTCGCCAGGTCCCCGCGCAGATCGGGATCGGTGGTCTCGGAGATACGGCGCACGGCCATGAGGCCTGCCTCGATCGCCTTGGCGCACTCCACTTCCTCGGAAGCGGTGAGAAGCCTGTGTTTGCCGATGCCGTTGAGGTAGGCGCGCACGGGATCGCCGGAATACTCGGCCGGACGCTGAGCCGGGCGTTGACGGATGCTGCCTGCGGATGCCATCGTTGGTTCGCCTTTCGCTGCTGACCCTCCCATGCGGGGTGGGTCGCCCCGCACCTGACCCGGTGGGCACCGGGTGAGGTACCAGCTTGCAGCGGAATTCCCTGAATGAAACCCCTCAGCGCGAAGGGTGGCACGAACCCGGGAGACAGCATCAGAATTTCGGTTTCGGTGCCTCCCACCGAAACCAAATGGCCACCAGCCGGACAACAAAGATCGTCGCCACCGCGATGGTCGTCAGCGTGGCCGAGCCGATCTGCGACTCCCACCGCTGCCCCACCACCTCGACGATCGCGCCGATCGTCGCGGCCAGGGCGTAGAAGTCCGACCGCAGCACCGCCGGTATCTCCTGAGTGAGCAGATCGCGCAGAAGGCCACCGCCGACTCCGGAGAGTACTCCAACGATGCAAGCCGCGTAGGGCGAGAAACCGTAGTCGAGGCCCTTCGCGGTCCCCACCACCGTGAACAGGGCCAACCCGGCCGCGTCCAGGACCAGCATCGTCATGCGCACCCGCGAGAGCGTCGGGTGGATCCAGAACACCACCCCGGCCGCGAACATGGCCACGGTCGGGTAGCGCCAGTCGGTGAGCACCAGGGGCGGCGCGCCGATGAGGATGTCGCGGAGCATCCCGCCGCCGAGCGCGGTGATCACCCCGATGACGACGATGCCGAACATGTCGAGTCTCTTGCCGATCGCGGCCGAAGCGCCCGATGCGGCGAACACGGCGGTACCGACCAGTTCGGCCACCAGACTCATAGAAAAAGGCTCCACCTGTGCGTTATAGCAGGTAGAGCCCGATCACATACCGTCTCCAACAACGATGGCGACGAGGACTACTTTCGCATCGACTCGTAGATCTCCTTGCAGCTGGGGCAGATCGGGAAGCGCTCGGGGTCGCGTGTGGGCACCCACATCTTCCCGCACAGTGCCTTCACCGGGACGCCGTCGACCATTGCGGCCATGAGCTTGTCCTTCGGCACATAGTGCGAGAAGCGCTCCTCATCGCCATCCTCGTAGACGAAGTTCGGCTTGGTCTCGGTCTGCTCGTCGAGCATTGTCGAACCACCGGTGGTGGGAAGCTCGCTCACGGGTCTCACTCCTATGTCGCGGACAAGATCACCCAAGTCTGCCACGAGACCGGCGATTATTCGGAATCGAGCATGCGATGTTCTGGCGCCTCGAGCGTCTCGGCCCTGCGCTGGCGGCGGTGGAACACGCCCGGGCGGTCCTGCGGGAGACTGTCGTTCGCCAGCGACACGGCCAGCCACGGCAGCACCGCCATGCCGATGAAGCCGAGCGGGAGCCACAGCCACAGCAGGGGCGCCTCGAGGATCACCAGGATGCCGCACGCCACCAGCAGGACGACGCGGACGCCCATCATGACGACGTAGCGGATGGTCCGGTAGCGGCGCTCCTCGTCGAGCGAGGTGCGCGCATCCGTGATGCTGGTTGCCTTCTCACGCCGTCCCACCCTTCGAGCCTACGCCGAAGCGGTAGGCGATGATCGTCCGCATGAAAGCCGTTGTGCAGACCGTCAGCGAAGCCGAAGTCACCGTCGAGGGCGCCGGCGTCGGAGCGATCCGGGACGGCCTGCTCGTCCTGGTCGGTATCACCCATACGGATGGACCCGACCAGGTGAAGTGGATGGCCGAGAAGATCTGGAAGCTGAGAATCATGGAGGACGAGCAGTCGGCGTCCGATCTGGACGCACCGATTCTCCTGGTCAGCCAGTTCACCCTCTACGCGGACTCCCGCAAGGGCCGCCGCCCGTCCTGGAACGGAGCCGCCCCCGGTCCGGTCGCCGAACCCCTGGTCGAGGCCGTCGCCGCCGCCCTGCGCGGCCTGGGCGCTCACGTCGAGACCGGAACGTTCGGCGCGATGATGCGCGTATCCAGCGTCAACGTCGGACCCACCACCATCCTGCTGGAGCGGTGAACGTGACCCGCCTCGCCCCTTAGAATCGACCGGGTCCGCCGACCGTCCGTAAGGAGCCCGCATGATCCCGGCCGCCCCACCCGAATCGCTTCCCTCGCTTCGGGTCTGGCAGCGCAAAGCGATGGTCGCCTACCACCGGGATCAGACACGGGACTTCCTCGCCGTGGCAACACCCGGAGCCGGCAAGACCACCTTCGCGCTTCGCATCGCCTATGACCTGCTCGCCGACGGCACCGTCGACACCGTGACCGTCGTCGCCCCCACCGAGCACCTCAAGACCCAGTGGTCCGACGCCGCGGCCCGCTTCGGCATCCAGCTCGACCCGGCCTTCCGCAACGCCGATGTCCACAGTGCCGCCGACTACCACGGCGTGGTCCTCACCTACGCCCAGATCGGCGCCGACCCGGCCGTCCACCGCCGCCGCACCCTGGCCCGCCGCACCCTCGTGATCCTGGACGAGATCCACCACGCCGGCGACGCCCGAACCTGGGGCGACGGCGTCATGACCGCCTTCGACGAGGCCGAGCGCCGCCTGGCGCTCACCGGCACCCCGTTCCGCTCCGACGCCAACCCGATCCCGTTCGTGGAGTACGAGGAGGACGCCGAGGGCGCCAAGCGCTCGCGCGCCGACGCGCTCTACGGCTACCGGGACGCGCTCGCCGACGGCGTCGTCCGCCCCGTCATGTTCATGGCCTACTCCGGACAGGCCAAATGGCGCTCCAGCGCCGGCGACGAACTGAACGTGCGGCTGGGCCAGCCGCTGACCAAGGACCTCACCGCCCAGGCCTGGCGGACCGCCCTCGACCCCGAGGGGGAGTGGATCAAGCAGGTCATCGGAGCGGCCGACCGGCGGCTGTCCAACCTGCGGGCGGCGGGCATCCCCGACGCCGGCGGGCTCATCATCGCCTCCGACCAGAACACCGCCCGTGCCTACGCCGGAATCCTCAAGCGCGTCACCGGGAAGAGCGCGGTCATCGTCCTCTCCGACGACGCCGGATCCTCGGACCGGATCGCGAAGTTCGCCGCCTCCGAGGACGAGTGGATGGTCGCGGTCCGCATGGTGTCCGAGGGCGTCGACATTCCGCGCCTGGCGGTCGGCGTGTACGCCACGAACGCGCAGACCCCGCTGTACTTCGCGCAGGCCATCGGCCGCTTCGTGCGCTCGCGGAGGCCCGGCGAGACGGCTTCGGTGTTCCTGCCCAGCGTGATCCCGCTGCTGGCGCTGGCGGAGAACCTGGAGGCCGACCGGGACCACGTCATCAAGCCCAAGGCCGAGGACGACGACCCCGAGGACCTGCTGGAGCAGGCGCAGCGGCAGCTCAACGAGGGCACCGAGCTGGGCGGCCAGCGCGAGACGCTGGAGTCGAGCGCGGAGCTGGACCAGGTCATCTTCGACGGCGGCTCGTTCGGGCTGCCGGTGCAGTCGGGCAGCGCCGAGGAGCAGGAGTACCTGGGCCTGCCGGGCCTGCTGACGCCCGATCAGGTGCACCTGCTGCTCCAGAAGCGCCAGCGGGAGCAGATGGCGAAGCAGAAGCAGTCGACGGCCACGGCGACGGCGGCGAAGCCGGCGGCCGAGCCGACGATGACGAACGCGCAGCGGCGGTTGAAGCTGCGGAAGCAGTTGAACGCTCTGGTGGCCGCCCGTTCGTTCGCTACAAGCGAACCTCACGGGAAGATCCACGCGAAGCTCCGCTCCAGCTGCGGGGGCCCGCCGTCGGCCCAGGCGACCATCGAGCAACTGGAGGAACGGATCGCGACTATCCGTTCCTGGTAAGCGAAACGACGGGGGGCGGGCGCCGCGGCGCCCGTCCCCCGTCGTTTCGCCCTGGCGGGCGGAGCCCGCGACGCAAGCGGCGTCATCGCCTTCTCGACGGATTTCCCGGACGTGCGAAAAGGCCCGGACGGCTTGTCGTCCGGGCCTTTCCTCAAGTCTTATTGCGCGCTAGTTCTCCGAGGTCATAAGGTCGCTGCCGCGCCACTCGAATTCGGGGTCGGCATTGAAGTCGATGGCGATCGGTACCAGCTTCTCGGCGTACTGATTCGCGTGGTGGCCGCAGAAGACGAGGTCGATGTCTTCCGCAAGCGTTACGCGAAGCTTCGCCGCGGCGCTACACCGATCGCAGCGCTCGCCCGCGATCGGACGTTCCTCCGTCAAGGGCGGGGGCGTCAGGGTGGATGTCATACCAGGTCCTCCGCTGCGTTCGGTAGTCGTTGTTTCCTTTGCCGACCTGTTGACCGGCTCTTCCCGATCAACGCCTGCACTGTACTACCTCTTCCCCAAACCGTCTCAGTGAGACTCGGCTCACTTCGACCGCGGTTCGCGATAGTTGTTCCACACCGTAGCCCACACCGCGTCAAACGACAACCCGGCCGGGCGATCGGCGCCCGACCCGAACGGGTGATACGGATCGGCCGCCGTCATCCAAAGTGGAGAGTGGTTCCTAGTCGAGGTAGTCGCGCAGCACCTGCGAGCGCGACGGGTGCCGCAGCTTCGACATCGTCTTCGACTCGATCTGGCGGATCCGCTCGCGCGTGACGCCGTAGACCTGTCCGATCTCGTCGAGCGTGCGCGGCTGGCCGTCGGTGAGCCCGAAGCGCAGGCGCACCACGCCGGCCTCGCGCTCGGACAGGGTCTGGAGCACCTGCTGGAGCTGACCCTGCAAGAGCGAGAAGGAGACCGCGTCGACCGCGACGATCGCCTCGGAGTCCTCGATGAAGTCGCCGAGCTGGCTGTCGCCCTCGTCGCCGATGGTCTGGTCCAGGCTGATCGGCTCGCGCGCGTACTGCTGGATTTCCAGGACCTTCTCCGGGGAGATGTCCATTTCCTTGGCCAGCTCGTCGGGGCTGGGCTCGCGGCCGAGATCCTGAAGAAGCTCACGCTGTATGCGGCCGAGCTTGTTGATGACCTCGACCATGTGGACTGGTATACGGATGGTCCGTGCCTGGTCGGCCATGGCGCGGGTGATGGCCTGCCGGATCCACCAGGTGGCGTACGTGGAGAACTTGTAGCCCTTGGTGTAGTCGAACTTCTCGACGGCGCGGATGAGGCCGAGGTTGCCCTCCTGGATCAGGTCCAGGAACGCCATGCCGCGGCCGGTGTAGCGCTTGGCGAGCGATACGACCAGGCGGAGGTTCGCCTCGAGGAGGTGGTCCTTGGCGCGGTCGCCGTCGCGGACGATCCACTCCAGGTCGCGTCGGACCTGGGTCGGGATGTCCTCGCCGGCTTCGCGCATCTGCTTGAGGCGCTCGACGGCGTACAGCCCGGCCTCGATGCGCTTGGCGAGCTCGACCTCCTGGGCCGCGTTCAGCAGCGGCACCTTGCCGATTTGCTTGAGGTAGGCGCGGACCGAGTCGGCCGAGGCCGTCATCTCGGCGTCCTTGCGCGCCTGCTTGAGCGCCTGCTTGAGCGCCTCGGAGTCCTCTTCGTCCCACTCGAAGTCGTTCTCGTCGGGGTCGTCGCCGTCTTTCTTGGACGACTTCTTGCCCGCGGCGGCCTTCTTCGCGGCCTTCTTGCGGGTGGCCTTCTTGGCCGGCCTCGCGGCGGCGGCCTCGGCGAGTACGTCGTTGGACAGCTCAGTGTCGGACGGCTCGTCCGCGTCAGCGGACTTCGCGGTGGCCTTCCTGGCGGCGGTCTTCTTCACCGCCTTCTTGGCGGTCTTCTTCGCGGCGGTCTTCTTGACGGTCTTCTTGGCGGTGTCGTCACCGTTGTCGGCGCTCTCGCCGTCATCGGACGGCTCGGCTTTCTTCGCGGCGGTCTTCTTGACGGCCTTCTTCGCGGTCTTCGCCGTCGCGGTGCGGGACGAAGTGGCGGTGCGGGCGGCGGGGACGCGCTTGCGGTGCGAGGAGGAGCCGTCGACGACGACGGTGACGTCGGCTTCGGCCAAGGCGCGCAGGACCTTCTTGCCTTCGGCAGGAGAGGCCTGCACCGACTCCAAGACCTGAGCGACCTTCGCTGACGTCAATTGACCGTCACTCTCACGGGCAAGAGCGAGCAATGAGTCGGTCAATGAATTGACGTCGGTGCCGTTGGGACGTGCGTCAGTCACGAGCAACCTTCCGAGGCAATGGCGGGCACGGCGCAGCCGGGCTCCATGTTGGGTGAGCATTGGAATATTAGGTCGGCAGCCCAGGTCGGAACACGACCGGGCAGGCGTGAATTGTAACGCCGAAAATCGGCTTCGGCCCGTCCGTGCTGTCGTTTCGAGCTGTGTTTCCGCATTTTCAGTGGCAATATCGCTGGTTCGGGGTGACGGCGATCTATTCTACCGTGCAGGTGCCCTCGGGCGCCGTGATGCCGCCGCTCTGCGCGAACGACTGGCGTGCATCCGAGGTCGATCGGACCTCCTTGAAGGCGTCGCCGAGCACCACGGTGATCGGTTCCTCCCATTCCAGGTCGAACCCGTCACGGCCCTGGTAGAAGTACGCATGGGTGTGAATTCCGGCGGCGTACTGCCCGGGTCCGAACCTGACCAGGGCGGAGCCGTCGAATGTCTCCTCGGTGTCGCCGACCTCCACGACGTTGAAGCCGCGGTCCTCCAACTGGCTCGCCGCCTGGTCGCCGAGCCCGGTCCGGTCGGTCCCGTTGAGCACGACCACGTCGATCTCCGAGGGGTCGGGGATCGGGGACGTCTTGATCTCGACCGCGCCCGGCTCGCAGTCGCCGCCGTTGGCGGACAGCTGTGAGTCGTTCCTAATAGCCCAGACCGTGATCACGCCCGCGAGCAGCGCCAACGCAACCAAAAACGTCAAAGCGCGGATGCGAGCTATTCGCACGGCGGCCTCCCCGAGTGTCGATGTAGACCAAAGGCTATCGTGCGCGGGTCGAGTTCGCAGGCGAGAGGCGGTACACTCGCTGCCCTCGCCACAGAAGTGTTTCTCGCCACAATAGGGATGAAAAAGCGAGCGACATGGTGTATAGCAATGGACTGCACGCGGTAAGGTACGCCGCCTGCAAGGACGGAACAGAACCCGTCAGGAAACCGAAGTCGAACCGAGCGTCACCGAAAAAGCCTCCGCGGTACACCCGCCGCAGCCCTCGGAGTCGCCCCGCTCGACGCCTGTGCCAAAAGAAACCAATGGGAGTGGAAGACGATGGCAACCGACTACGACGCCCCGCGCCGGGACAAGGAAGAGCAGACCGGCGGCGCCGACAGCATCGAGGCGCTCGCCAAGGGCCGCAGCGATCAGACCGGGTCGGTCGACGTCGATGAGGCCGAGGTAGCGGAGAATTTCGAACTGCCTGGGGCCGACATCAGCGACGAGGAGCTCTCGGTCAAAGTCCTGCCGATGCAGGCTGATGAGTTCCGATGCGGCAGCTGTTTCCTGGTACACCACCGGAGCCAGTTCGCCAAGGAGAAGAACGGGCAACCGATCTGCAAGGACTGCGCCTAGCCCTAAGGCGCGTCGCCTGGCCCTAGGGGTTCGAACCATCCCCGTGGGCCTGTCGTGTGGATCCGAACGGGCTGTATCCGGCCCATTTTTCGCTCGCTTCGTTGTCGGACCTCCAGATCCAACACCGGGATCTGGAGGCCCTTCCGCCTTGCGAGCGAACAAATGGACTCGGATTCAGCCTCGCCCGGACCCACACGACAGGCCCTAGGTCTCGCATCTTCGATCAGACGGCCTCGCGCTCGCGCGAGGCCGTCAGTGCCTCCCGCAGCCCCTCGGGGTTGCGGGAGGACACCACCCAGTACGGGGTCGGGTCCTGAGGGTCGTCGAGCACGATCCGCACGCCCCGGGAGATCCACGGCCGCTGCACCACGAACGCCAGGGGATGCAGGGCGACGCGCAGCGCGTCCGCGTAGGCCGTCCGGTCCAGCACCTCGACGTCGGAGACCACCGACATGGGCAGTTTCGCGTCGTCGACGTGCAACCACACCTCGTCGTCGGTCTCGACCACCCGCACCGGCACTCGACCCATCCACCAGGCCCCCACCAGCGGGGCCGCGAAGATCAGCACGCTGGCGGTCACCCGCCACCAGCGCAGGTCTCCCATATTCGACAAAGCGGCGGCGATCACGGCGCACGCGATCACGGCCGGCCAACCCAGCCACGGCATGGCCATGCGCTCGGCGTACCGTTCCCGACTCCTCATATCTGAGACCATATCCCTCGTCCGAGAGGAGACAGAACACCGTGAACCACGACGTGCCGGTCGCCATCAGGCGGCTCGATCCCGACCTGCCCATCCCCGCCTACGCCAATCCCGGCGACGCCGGGGCCGACCTCTACGCCGCCGAGGGCGTCGCCCTCGCCCCCGGCGACCGCGCCCTCGTTCCGACCGGGGTCGCGGTGGCCATCCCCGACGGCTACGTCGGATACACCAATCCCCGCTCCGGCCTGGCCCACCGCCTCGGCGTCACCATCGCCAACGCCCCCGGCACCATCGACTCCGGCTACCGCGGTGAGATCAAGATCAACCTCGTCAACCTCGACCCGGAGCGGACCGCCGTCATCGAGCGCGGGGACCGTGTCGCACAATTGGTTATCCAACCGGTAGTACGAGCCAGCTTCACCGAAGTCGCGGAACTGACCGCGACCCAGCGCGGAACCGGCGGTCACGGGTCAACCGGCGGTCACCGCCGACTCGAAGAGGAGAGCGAACGTGTTTAGACGGCGACGGTCGTCGAAGAAGCAGCGCCCCAGCGAAGGCGCCGTCCTCGACTCACTGGCCGAAAGCGGCGAAGAGGTCGTCCGTGAGACCACCGAAGGCCCCTTCGACCTCGCCGACGCCCCAGAGGACGACGTGCGGCGCATCGATCTGGGAGCGATCCGACTGCCCGTACCCAAGGGCGTGGGCTTCCAGGCCCAGACGGACGCAAAGGGCAATATCAGCCAGGTCCTGCTCACCACCGGAGCCTCCGCGCTCCAGCTGCTGGTGCGCGCCGCACCCCGCTCCGAAGGCATCTGGGAGGAGATGCGCGAAGAGCTCAGCGGCCAGGTCACCGGCCAGGGCGGCCAGACCCAGGAGATCGAGGGCCGCTGGGGCACCGAGATCCTCGCCAAGCTCTCCACCAAGAAGGGCACGAACACCGTGCGCTTCGTCGGCGTCGACGGCCCCCGCTGGTTCGTCCAGGCCACCTTCCAGGGCAAGCGCGCCACCGATGAGGACGCCGCCCCCGAACTCGATGAGGCCCTGCGCAACCTCGTGGTCGACCGCGGTTCGTCCGCCATGCCGGTGCGTGAACCGCTCCCGCTGAAACTGCCGCCCAAGATGGCAGAGGAAGCCGCCCAGCGCATCGCGCAGCGCAAGGCCGAAGGCGGCGACGGCTCCCGCGCCATCGTCGCGGCCGGCGACACCCCCAAGCCCGCCGTCCGCCGCAAACCCTCGCCGCGCCCGCGTCGGCATTAGGGCGCGACGTGGCTTCCGGTGAGGACGCGAAACGAAAGGTCACCGGCTGGCTCAGGCGGCTGGCCGCCCCGTCGCAGGAACTGTTCGCCGAGGACGTCCGGCGCACCGGCGCCGGCGACACCACCCCCGTCGACCAGGTCGAGCCGCGCCAGCAGGTGGCCGTGGCCGGGCGCCTGAGGGCGGTCGTGCTGCGCACCGACGGCCGTTCCCCGTCCGTCGAGGCGGAGCTCTTCGACGGCACCGGCCAGGTGCACCTGGTCTGGATGGGTCGGCGGCGTATCGTGGGTTTGGAGGCCGGGACCAGGATCACGGCGCGCGGGCGAGTCGCCCAGCGCGCTGACGGCTCCCTGGTGATCTACAACCCGACCTATGAACTGCGGCCCTAAGGCCGAAAGCGACCTGGAAGGCACGCCTTGAGCACCGAGACGCCCGCCCGCACCGACCCGGACGAGCTCCCGCCGTTCACCGAGCAGCTCTCGCAGCAGCTCGGGGGCGTCAAGGGCGTGGTCGAGGCCGCCGTTCCCATCACGCTGTTCGTCATCCTCAACCCGCTCCTGCCCGAGCAGATGGGGCCGCTCACCGGGCTCCAGTGGGCCATCATCATCGCGGCCGCCAGCGCGCTGGGCATCGCCGCCTGGCGGGCCGCCCGCAAGGAATCGATGCGCCACGCCCTCAACGGCCTGTTCGGGATCGCGCTCGGCGCCTGGCTGGCCTGGCGCAGCGAAGACGCCCGCAACTTCTACCTGCCCGGCATCATCCAGGGCGGGATCTACGGGGTCCTGCTCATCGTCTCGGCCCTGGTGCGCCACCCGGTGATCGGCTGGATCTACGCCATCGTCGCCCAGGGCGGCAAGAAGGAATGGCGGCAGAACAAGCCGCTGGTGGACGTGCTCAGCCGCATCACGATCCTGTGGGGCGTGGTGTTCCTCCTCAAGAACGCGCTGCGCGCGTGGCTGTACTACGTGGACTCCGGCGCGCTCGGTCTGGTGACGCTGTTCGGCGGCTGGCCTGTCACGATCGCATTGACCGCCTTCACGATCTGGGCCGTGCGCCGCAAGATGAGGGACGTCGAGGCCGCCGCCGCGGTGGCCGGTGACGCTCCGGTCGACGCGTCCGGCGCCGCGGCTCCGGACGACTCCGAGGACGAGGCGAAGCCTGCGGTGGCAGAGCCCCGGACCGGCACGAGCGAGCGCCGGCCCGGAGGCGTCCACTAAGCGGGTAGGCAGTCCATTTCTGGCATCGACGTCAGCGATCCGCTGACATTGAAGCCGAACGTGACCGTATCCGACGCGTTGATCTTCTGGTTGTAGGAGACCGGCTCGGCCATCTCCAATCCGCCCATCTGGGAATGCTCAGCGCCCCAGATGTTCGAGATCGCGACGTTCGAACCGTCCGCCCAGGCCCAGTGGAGCATCCACGAGTTGACCGTGCGTGCCCCGGTGGCGGCGACCGTCACCTGGACCGTGGCGCCCGAGCCCCAGCTGGAGACCGTCGCGCTGGCCTCGCAGGCGAGGTCGGCGGGCTCTCCGGTGGTGGGGCCGTCCGAGGTCGGGTCGTCGGTGGGTTCATCGGTGGGGGACTCGGTCGGGTCGGTCGGCTCCTCGGTCGGGCCGCCCTCCCCGAACCAGACGTCCGAGCAGGAGTAGAAGGCCTGGTCGAGGTGGCTGGCCTGCCAGACGACGTAGACGATGTGCGCGCCGGTGCGGCCCGGGGCGCTCACCGGGATGTCGACCGCTTCGCCGGGCTCGTAGGTGCCGGTGGTGACCACCCGTTCGAGGTCACCCCAGCCCAGCGCTTCGGTGGTCGGATCGAACCCCTGCTTCGTCACGTAGACCCAGTAGTAGTCCGAGCCGTGCCTGGCGGTGTCCTCGTAATGGAGCGTGAAGTCGTTTTCGAGCGGTGTGGTGTGCCAGGGACCCACCTCGTCGAGGGAGTTGTAGCGGCCGCCCTCGGCGTGTCCGCCTGAGCACAGCTGGCCGTCGGGGATGGCGGTCTCGTGCTGGTCGTTCAGGCCCTCGCGCAGGAGGCCGTTCCAGTTCCACATCGTGTTGGGGTTGGCCTGCCAGGCCTGCCAGCACATGGGGTCCTCTTGGGCCATGTCGGGATTCAGGTGGTCGTCTCCCCAACGCTCCCAGCAGGAGTACTGGCGCGCGGGCGGGGTGGTGGCGGTGCCGTGGCCGGAGGCGGTCTGGATGAACACCAGCCCCGACACGGCGGCGAACATGGCCGCGACGATCACGATCAGTGATCTTCGGAGTTTCCGCGTTCTAAGCATGATAGCGCTCCCAATGAATTGAGAAATCGAGAACCTTCAATGTAACGTCCGCGGCTCCCAATTGTAAAGGCCCTGGACGAAATGGGGACGGTGCAATGAGGACGAAGCGGGGCCCGCCGAGGCCATCGGCGGGCCCCGCTTCGCGGCGATTCATACGCGGACTCCCCTAGCCGAACATGACGTCCGAGCAGGAGTAGAACGTCTGGTCGAAGTGGCTGGCCTGCCAGATCATGTAGACCACGTGGTGCCCCGTGCGGCCGGGGGCCGACACGTCGATATCGACCAGGGTCCCGCCGCCCTCGGCCGCCTCGCCCTCGCCGGGCGCGATGACATCGGTCTCGGCGACCAGTTCGAGGTCGCCCCAGTCGAGGGCGTCGCCCGCGGCGTCGTACCCCTCGGTGGTGACGTAGATGCGGTAGTAATCGGCGCCGTGGTTGGCCTGGTCCCAGTTGGTGAAGGTGAAGTCCTCCTCGACCTGGGTGGTCGTCCATGCGCCGGGGTCGTCGAGCGGGGCGTACCGGGTGCCCCCCGTCTGTCCGCCCGAGCACAGCTGGTCGTCGGGGATGGTCCCCTCGTGGTCGCCGCCGACCTGCTCGCGGTAGAGGCCGTTCCAGTTCCACATTGCATTGGGATCGTTCTGCCATGCGGCCCAGCACATGGGGTCCTCGGTCTCCATGGCCGGATTCTGGAAGTCGTCGCCCCACCGCTCCCAGCAGGAGTACTGGCGCGAGGACGGCCCGATGGCGGTGCCGTGGCCAGACGCCGGCTGCACGAACAGCGCGGCCGAGGCCCCGGCGACGAGGATCGCCGCGAGAGCGATGAACGTTCGACGGAGCCGGAATTTGGGTGATCTTGTCATGGTTGCGCTCCCAATATATAGGGACATTGAACACAATCAATCTAACTTGTCCTAGTTCGACCTGTAAAGACCCGCGGGAGGCCAGTTAGGCCTTGCGGAGCAAACCCACAGGGAACGGAACGCGCTCAGCGCGTCAGCGGGACTTGCCCAGGATCACCGCTCGGGCGGCGTCCTCGGCGTCCTCGTGGCAGACGAAGACGAGTTCGTCGCCCGATTCGAGGGTGTCGTCCGGGGACGGGGCGAAGACCCGGCGGCCGCGGATGATCGCCACCATGGCGACGTCGCTCGGGAGCGGGACGTCGGCGACGGCACTGCCCACGTGCGGCGCGTCCAGCGGGAGGGTGATCTCGACCAGGTTCGCCTGGGACTGGCGGAAGGTCAGCAGCCTGACCAGGTCGCCGACGCTCACCGCCTCCTCGACGAGGGCGGCCAGCAGGCGCGGTTTGGAGACCGAGACGTCGACGCCCCACTCCTCATTGAACAGCCACTCGTTCTCGGCGCGGTTGACGCGCCCGACCACGCGCGGGACGGCGAACTCGGTCTTGGCCAGCAGGCTCACGACGAGGTTGACCTTGTCGTCGCCCGTCGCGGAGACGGCCACGTCGCAGCTCTCCAGGTGGGCCTGGCGCAGGTTCTCCAGCTCGCAGGCGTCGGCCAGGAGCCATTCGGCCTCGGGCACGCGCTCGGGGCGCATGGCCTCGGGGTCGCGTTCGATCAAGAGGACCTGGTGGCCGTTGCCGACCAGTTCGGCGGCGATGGAGCGGCCCACATTGCCGGCTCCGGCGATTGCGACGCGCATCAGACCCCTCCTTGCGGGGCGGCGCCCGCGATCTCGGCGATCTTCGCCTCGCTGTCGTCGGCCACCAGCATGAAGACCTGGTCGCCGTCCTGCAGCACCATCGACGCCGTCGGCAGCGTGGCGCGGCCGAAGCGGTTGATGTAGGCGACCCGGTGGCCCGTGGCCTGCTCCAGGGTCGCCAGCGGCACGCCGACCCAGGCCTCGTCGCACAGGACCTCGATCATCGACAGCGTCGCCGTCGGGTCGCGCCACAGCGGCTGCTGGTCGGTCGGGATGAGGTGGCGCAGCAGGCGGTCGGCCGTCCAGCGCACCGTCGCGACGGTGGGGATGCCGAGGCGCTCGTAGACGCTGGCGCGCTGCGGGTCGTAGATGCGGGCGATGACGTTGGGGACGCCGTAGTTCTCGCGGGCGACGCGGGCGGCGATGATGTTCGAGTTGTCGCCGGAGGAGACCGACACGAACGCGTCGGCCCGCTGGATGCCGGCCTTGGCCAGCACCTCGCGGTCGAAGCCGACGCCGCGAACGGTCGTCTCGTCGAAGTCGGGGCCGAGCCGGCGGAACGCCTTGGGGTCCTGATCGATGATCCCGATCGTGTGGCCCCGCTCCACCAGGCTGCGCGCCAGCGAGGACCCGACGCGGCCGCAGCCCATGATCACCACGTGCACCTGGCGCACCCCTCCCGTTGTTACGTCGGAGCGACGATACCGCGCGCGGCCCTGCTCCCGCCGCCCACGCTACCCGCAGCTGGAAGCCTCCGACCGGGTCCTGGATGGAATCAACTCCGCGCTCGCGATTCGAAACCGGGCGTTACGCTACGGCTGTGACCCGGTCCTTGTCAGTCTTCAAGCGCCTGCTGGTGGGGGAGCCGTTCACCAGCGAGCGGCAGCAGTCCCTTGAGCTGTCCAAGCGCTACGCCATCCCGCTGCTCGCCGTGAACCCGATTTCCTCCATCGCGTACGCGCCCGAGCAGGTATTCCTCATCATCGGCGCCGCCGGCACCGCCGCCTACGCCTACTCGGTGTGGACCGGCCTGGCCGTCGCCGCCGTCATGCTCGTGGTCATCGCCTCCTACCGCTACACGGTGCAGGCCTACCCGGGCGGCGGAGGCGACTACCGGGTCGTCACCGCGAACCTCGGGCCCGGAGTCGGGAAGCTCGCCGCCGCCGCGCTCGTCCTCGACTACATCCTCACCGTCGCCGTCTCGGTGTCGGCCGCGATCGCCGCCGCGGCGGTCCTGTGGCCGAGCCTGAGGGACTGGCGTGAGCTCGCCGCCGCCGTCGTCATCGCCGCGATCATGGCGTTCAACCTCCGCGGCCTGCGCGTCTCGGGACGCATCGCCGCCGCCATCGCCCTCGCCTTCGTCGTCGGCATGGCCTCGATGCTCCTCGTCGGCTTCATTCGCATCGGCGCCGGCGAGGCGATCCAGGCCGCCTCCGCGGACGCGGCCGCCGCCGAAGAGTCGCGCGAATGGACCTCCGCGGCGCTGTTCGTGCTCTGCGCCCGCGCCTTCGCGGCCGGGTCCGTCGCCGTCACCGGCATCGAAACCTTCACCACCCGCGTCCGCTTCTTCCGCCCGCCCCGGGGCCGCAACGCCGCCGCCGCGATCACCGCCGTCGGCGCCGCCACCATCACCCTGTTCGTGGGCATCGTCGTCCTGGCCCACCTGATCGGGGCCCGCACCAGCGCCGACCCGGTCGAGGCCGGCGAGGCCGACGACTACCTGTTGCACCCGCTCATTGGCCAGCTCGCGAACACCGTCTTCGACGAGTCCCCGGCCGCCGTCTGGCCGTTCATGCTCGCCACCGCCGGGGTGCTCCTGCTGGCCGCGAACACCGCGTTCGTCGGCTTCCCGCAGCTGGCCTCGATCTTCGCGCAGGACTCCCTGCTGCCGCGCCAGCTCCACAAGCGCGGCGACCGGCTCGTGTACTCCAACGGCATCATCATCCTGGGCGCCAGCGCGATCGTCCTCGTCATCGCCTTCGGCGGCGCCACCTACGGCCTCATCGGCCTGTACATCGTCGGCGTGTTCCTGTCGATGATCCTGGCGAACGCCGCGATGGTCCGCCACTGGCGCCGGGTCCTGGGCGTCGAACGCGACCCCGCGCGGCGCACCCGCGCCCGCCGGGCCCGCCGCACCGCCGCCCTCGCCGTGGTCGTCTGCGCGATCGTGCTGGCGATCGTCGCCTTCACCGACTTGCGGCGCGGCGAATGGTTCGCGGTGTTCATCATCGGGTTCTGCTACTGGCTCATGTGGTTCATCTCCCGCCACTATGCCGCCGTCGCCTCGGACCTGGCCCTCCCCAAGGGCAAGCCGAAGCTGCCCACCCGCAACCACGCGGTCGTCCTCGTCTCCAGCGTCAACCGGCCGCTCATGCGGATGCTGTCCTACGCCAAGGCCACCCGGCCCGACACCATCACCGGCCTCACTGTCAATGTGGACGCGGCCTCCTCGCGGGCGCTGCTGGCCGAATGGGAGGAGCGCAAGATCCCGATCTCGCTGACCATCGTGGACTCCCCCTACCGCGAGATCACCGGCCCGATCGTCGACTATGTCAAGGCCATGCGCACCAATGCGCCCCGCGACATCGTCACCGTCTACCTGCCCGAATACGTGGTCGGGCACTGGCGGCAGCGCCGTCGCTTCTCCGGCGACTACTTCCCCTGGGTGACCAACCTGCTGCACAACCAGACGACGAAGGCGATCCGCCGCCAGCTCAAGTACGAGCCGGGCGTCATGGTCTGCATCGTCCCCTGGATCCTCGGAGAGAACACCGAACCGCCGCCGCTGCGCCGCATCAGGAAGTGAGCGGCGCCAGGATCGGCAGCGGTTTTCGCGCGGTTGTCCGGCGGCGGATCGCTACCACTAAGATGAAAAAGGTCCAAGTGCCTACATCTACCCAATTAGGACACAATGACCTCGACAGATACCGAACATAGAAAGTCGGCGTTCGCCAAGGCCCGAGAGGCCATCGCCCCTCGCGTTTTCTACCCAAGCGCCGCAATCATTCTGGCCTTCGTGCTGGTGGGAACGCTGTGGCAGACCCCCGAACCGGCCGAGGGGGAGACGAAGGAGACCGACTTCTCGGTCGTCCTCGACAACATCAATACCTGGATCACCCAGAAACTGGGCTGGTACTACCTCTTCGTGGTCTTCGGCTTCGTGGTCTTCGCCGCCGTGGTCGGCTTCTCCAAGCTCGGCCGGATCAAGCTCGGCCCCGACGACGCGAAGCCCGAGTTCTCCCGCGGCTCCTGGTTCGCCATGCTGTTCAGCGCGGGCATGGGCATCGGCCTGGTCTTCTGGGGCGCGGCAGAGCCCTTGGCGCACTACGCGACCCCGCCCTACGCCTCTCCTGAGACCGAGGCGGCCGCCCGCGATGCCATGCACGCCTCGTTCATGCACTGGGGCTTCCACGCCTGGGCGATCTACATCGTCGTCGGACTCGCCCTGGCCTACGCCACCCACCGCAAGGGCCGTCCGCTGTCGCTGCGTTGGACGCTCGAACCCCTCCTCGGCGACCGCGTGCGCGGCACCATCGGCGACCTGATCGACATCACCGCCGTGGTGGCGACCCTGTTCGGCGTCGCGACCTCCCTGGGACTCGGCGCCCAGCAGATCAACGCGGGACTCGACGCCCTCGGCCTCGCCTCCTCGCCGGAGGACTCCACCCAGACGAACGCCACCCAGATCATCATCATCGCGGTCGTCACCTCGATCGCGATCTGGTCGGTCCTGACCGGCGTCAAGAAGGGCATCAAGTGGCTGTCGAACATCAACATGGTGCTGGCCGCCGTGGTGCTGGTGTTCGTCTTCATCGCCGGACCCACGCTGTTCCAGCTGCGTGAGCTGTTCACCTCGATCGGCTACTACTTCCAGAACATCCTCAGCACCTCGCTGGACGCCGGGGCCTACCCGGCCGAGAACAGCGGCTACCCCGAGGCCGGCGGCTTCCAGGCGGCCTGGACGGCCTTCTACTGGGGCTGGTGGATCAGCTGGGCGCCGTTCGTGGGCGTGTTCATCGCCCGCATCTCGCGCGGCCGCACCGTCCGCGAGTTCTGCCTCGGCATCCTGGCCGTGCCCACCGCCATCTCGTTCGTGTGGTTCGCCGTCCTCGGCGGCACCGCGATCGACCAGGCGCAGGGCGGGGCCGACATTCTCGGCCTCGACGAGGCCTCCGCGCTGTTCGCGGTCCTCGACGGCCTCCCCGCCACGCCGCTCCTCACCGGGCTGGCGACATTGCTGGTCGTCACGTTCTTCGTGACCTCCTCCGACTCCGGCTCGCTGGTGATCGACACGCTCGCCTCGGGCGGGAACCTGGAGCCGCCCAAGCCGACCCGGGTGTTCTGGGCGACCCTGGAAGGCCTGGTCGGCATTACGCTGCTCGTCGTCGGCGGCATCGTGGCGCTCCAGACCGTCTCGATCGTGACCGCCCTGCCGTTCTCGCTGATCATGATCGCCATCTGCGTGGCGACCTGGCGCGGCCTGAACAACGATCCGGCGATCAAACTGAAACCGAAGCGGAAACAACCCGCGAAATCCTGATCCGGCGGGGCCGGGCACCCGTCCAGGGAGCCCGGCCCCGCGCCGCAGCCCTTCCCTGTACCCTGGCGAGTTGGGCCGGATCTCGGCCCGCAGACTTTTTAGACCGCATCAGCAGGGGATTGGAAGACGATGATCGTCACCGTAGGGGACGTCGCAGCAGGAGGCCATTGCGTGGCCCGCGTCGACGGCGAGGTGTACTTCGTCCGCCATGCCCTTCCCGGTGAGAAGGTGCGCATCGAGATCACCGACCGCAAGAAGCGCTTCGCCTTCGCCGACGCCGTCGAGATCATCGAGGCCTCGCCCGATCGCGTCGAGCCCCCCTGCCCGTACGCCGGCCCCGGCAAGTGCGGCGGCTGCGACTTCCAGCACGCGACCCACGACGCTCAGCGCCGCCTCAAGGCCCGCGTCCTCCAAGACCAACTCACCCGCATCGGCGGGATCGACCCGGCCGACCTCGAAGGCGTCGAGGTCGAGGAGCTGCCCTCGAAGGAGGGCCCGCTCGGCTGGCGCACCCGCATGCAGTACGCGGTCGACGCCGACGGCAAGCCCGGACTGCGCGGCCACAAGTCCCGCGACATCATCCATATCGACCAGTGCGCCATCGCCACCGAGCCGATCCGTTCGTCGAAGACCCTCTTCAAGGACTGGAAGGGCATGGGCGCGGTCGGCGTGGTCGACGCCGACGACGACAGGCTCGCCGTCTACACCCAGCTGCGTCGCACTTCCCGGCCGCATCACAAGAGCGGACCCAAGCTCGTCCACCAGCGGGTGGGCGAGTTCGAGTTCGAGATCAACTTCGACGGTTTCTGGCAGGTCCACCCGGCCGCCGCCGAGACCTTCCTGTCGTGCGTGCTCGACCAGCTCGACCCGCAGGACGGCGAGGCCGCCTGGGACCTGTACGCCGGTGCCGGGCTGTTCGCCGCCGGGCTCGCCGACGCGATCGGTGAAACCGGTCGCGTTGTCGCCGTTGAGAACTCCAAGTCCTCCCGCACCGCCTCGAACCTGTCCGGCTTCGCCAATGCCGGAGCGGTCGACGGCGACGTCGCCGAGACTGTTCCCGCGCTCGGCAGCGTCGACCTCGTGGTCCTCGACCCGCCGCGCAGCGGCGCCGGGACCGACGTGGTCGCTTCGATGATCGAGGCCGGTCCGCGCGCGATCTGCTACGTCGCCTGCGACGCCGGCGCGCTGGCGCGCGACGCGAAGGCCTTCGCCGAACACGGCTGGAAGCTGACCCGCCTGCGCGCCTTCGACGCCTTCCCGATGACCCAGCACTTCGAGACGATCGCCCTGTTCGAACCCGCGAAATAGCTGGTGTTCGGGTAGCCGTGACGGTGGTTAAATTGGTATACTCAGGGTATGACCACGATGACCACCATCAAGGTTCCGGTCGATCTACGCGATCGCATCGCGGAGCTGGCGCGGAACCGCCACGAGACCATGTCGGAAGCCGTCGCGCACGCGCTCGACGCCGCTGATGAAGAGCAATTCTGGGCCGAGGCCAGGGCCACGATGGGAGTGGATACGGCCCGTGCCGAGCTGCAGCGCGAGAGCGAGCGGTTGTCCGCGACCTTGACAGATGAGCTTGAGCCCGAGGACTGGAGTGACATCCTTTGAACCGGGGTGACATCTACCTGTGCGACTTGGGCAATCCCATCGGGCATGAACAAGGCGACCGGCGACCGGTCGTCATCGTCTCGCGCGATGAGATGTCGCGGTTCGGTATCCCTGTGGTGGTACCGGTCTCCAGGACCCGCAAGGAGTACCCGACCCATGTCGAGCTGGAGGGCGTCCTCCCGGTGACCAGCTACGTCCAATGCGAGCATCTGCGAACAGTCTCGACTGAGCGGTTCATTCGGCACGTGGGCACCGTGGACGGCATCCACATGATGAAGATCGAACTGGTACTGCGGCGAATCCTCGGTTTGACTTAGCCCGGGCGCGAATGGCTCGCGAGGACGCAGCCGTAGAGCCTCAGCAGCTGCAATCGCAGCCGCAGTCGCCGCAGCATCCGTCGCTCGAACAGCAGTTGCAGCAATCTCCGCAGTTGCCGCAGCATTCCCCGCAGCAGTTGCAACCCTCGCCGCAGCCCTCGGCCTGGTGGCAGCAGCCCGAGCGCGACTCGCCCGTCCACGGGTCCTCGTACTCCGACCGGCAGCAGCTCTGGCAGGTGCAGCACAGGGCTGTGAAGATGCACAGGCCGCCCCAGAAGCCGCGGATCCGCGGGCGCTTCGGGCGCCCCTGCTTGTCCGGCGGCGTCTCCTCGGGGCGCTCGTAACCGGGGGGCCAGCTCTCGCGCGGGGGCCCGCCGGGGAGCCGCGGGTCGGCGCCCGGCTCGCTGTACGAGGCACCGGGTTCGTGGTGGTGCGAGGCAGCGCAGCTGCTGCCGAAGGTCTTCGAGACGGCGTGCCTCGCGTAGCGGTCCAGCAGCAGGTGCACCATCGCCTCGTCCACGAACGTCGCGGCTTCGAGCGCGGCCCGCATGTCGGCGAGCGCGCCCCGCGCCAGGGCCCTGGCCCCCTCCACGCCCGTTCCGGTGGCGGCCAAGGGGTTCCAGGCGCCGCGCGCGGCGTCTTCCTCGAAGTCGTCGGCGGCGTCGAGCAGATGGGCGAGGCGGCCGAAGGCGCGGCCGGCGGTGCGAAAGGCGCCCGCATTCTCGGGGCGGTCGGCCAGGAATGCGGCATGGGCGAAGAGCTCCGCCGTCGCCTCCTCGGTCGGCGCGGTGACGTCCGTCAGCGGTGTGGTCGGGCCGCAGGCGGCCTCGACGGATTGCTGGCGTTCGATCGCGGCGATGACGCGGGCGGTCGGCAGGTCGATCGTCTCGCCGATGACGGTGGCCTTGGTGCGGTAGCGGTCGGCGGTCGCTCCCGCCAGGCCCCGGGCGCCGGGTCGGGCCACGAAGCCGTCGCCGTCCTCGACGTGGTCGCGGAGCTTCGCCGAGGCCAGCAGGAGCGAGGCGGTGGCGGCCAGGCGCGGACCATTGCCCGTCGCGATGCGCTGGCGGCGCATGCCGCGGAGCGCGCAGGGCCCGGCGGTGCGGGAATCGGCGTCCGGATCGCCCTGGGCCTCAACGAGAACGGAGAGGGCGAGCGCGTCGTAGTTGGTGGTGAGGCGAGCGAGGTGCCCGGCGTCGTCGCGCAGTTCGAGGCACAGGCCGCAGAAGTGCCCCATCCAGCGCGGCTTGAGGGCTTCGGGCGTGCGGGAGGGGCAGGGGGCGAGGATGCCGAACACGGCAGGGCTCCTGGGGTCGGGGAGGACGGTCTGGGGAATCCTACCGACGCGCCGCAACGCGGCCGGCAATCCGGCGCCGGTTGTCAGCGGGCGTGGGTGAGGGTGCCGAATCCCAGGTGGTCGAAGCCGCCCGAGCCGAAGCCGTAGTCGCCTCCGCCGCCTTCGGGGCCGTTCTGCGCCATGATATCGGCGACGTTCGGCATCGACAGTCCTTGGCGCCCAGCGTAGTGGTGGTACAGCAGTGCCCACATCGGCCGCACCTGGCCGCGCTGCGCGGCGGAGATCTGGGTCTGCTCGTTGTAGCGGCAGTCTTGGCCGTTGTACCAGATGTACTCGGTGTACGGCACGTCCTGGCCGAGGTTGTAGCGGGCCACGTATTCGGCGCACTTGGCTAGCCGGTTGTCGTCCATGCCGTACAGGTCGACCCCTTGGTTCCAGGCCATCTCGCACAGGGAGCCCAGCAGACCGGTGGCCATCAGGGAGTGCCCCTGGTCGCGGCCGCTCTCCTGCTGCTGGGCGAGGCCCTCGTCGTCGTAGACGAACGGCACCGCGTTCTTCAGCGCGCCGTTGCCCTCGCCGTTCTCGTAGTAGTCCAGGGCCCGGCCGACCAGGCCCTCATCCTCGTTGAAGATCCCGATCGCCAGGACCGAGTTGAGGTTGCACAGGTCCCAGTTGGACCAGTAGTTGGTGACGCAGGCGTCGTTGTGGTCGTTCAGGAAGTGGTCGTTGAGCGGGTAGAAGACGTCGGTGAGCATCGTCTGGAAGCGTTCGAGCTCGAACCCGTCGATGTCGCGCACGAGCTCGGCGGCGTTGGCGGCCTGGTAGCCCTGGATGCCGGCGGCCAGGAAGCGGTCGGCGTTGCCGGTGATCTCCTTGAGTGACGCCGACCAGGCGTTGAGGATGTCGACGGCGGCCGTGGCATGGGCCTCGTCGCCGCTGATCTTCCAGCGCAGGCCGTTCTGGTAGGCGGCGTGGATGTCGGTGAACATCTGCCCGACGTTGTCGCCGTCGCCACCGCGGACGACGGTCTCCAGCGGCCGCGGCGACCAGTCGGCGGCAGAGCGGCCATTGGCGGTGAGGCGGTTCCAGCCGTCGATCCAGGGCGACTCGCCGGCCTCGACCTTCTCGGCCATGCGCTCGAAGTCGGCGGCGGTGTGAAGCATGCCGCGTTCGAACTCCACGCCGTCGACGCGGGCATTGTCGCCCGCGCCCGCGCCGCCGGGAGTGGGTGTGGGACTGGGGGAGGCGCTCGCCCCGGCGGTGGTCTCGGGCGCGGCCTCGGGTGTCGTGGAGGAGGTCTCGGTGTCGCGGGTGAACCAGTACCCGGCGACGCCCACGGCGGCCAGGCCGCCGCCGATGGCCACCCCTTGGAGGAAGCGGCGGCGGTCCCCGAGGAGTCGGTCCTTGAGGCGGCGCGGTGCGGGTACGGCGGAAGACGCACGGTGCTTGGACATGCTGTTCCTAATACGGGTGCAGCGAAATGCCGGGGAGATTCGCTGCCGGTCGGAGGAGGTGCGGAAGCGCCGTTGCTTCACAACAGGATTCTCACACATCACCGAGAACGATCGAAATCGAACAGCGGGTAGCGCGACGGGCTCCGGCTCGGGAGCCCGTCGCGGTCGGTCAGCCGAGCGGGGTCAGATCGTCGGGGATGTCCTCCCAGTGGAGCCTGACGTGGGCGAGCGTGCCGAAGCCGAGGGTGTCGTAGCCGCCGGAGTTCGAGCCGTAGTCGCCGCCGCCGCCCTCGGGGGTGTTGGCCCCCGCGAGCGCCGCGACGTTCGGCATCGCGAAGCCCTGCCGCTGGGTGTAGTGGCCGTAGACCATCTCCCACACCGGCCGCGCCTGCCCGCGTCCGCCCTCGCCCATCACGGTCTGCTCCCGGTAGTCGCAGTTCTGGCCCGTGCCCCAGCTGTAGGTCGTGAACGGCAGGTCGTCGTTGCCGGAGTTGTAGCGCGCCACGTACTCCGCGGCCTTCGCGAAGGCGTTGTCGTTGGCGCCGTAAAGGTCCACGCCCTGATTCCAGGCCATCTCCATGATCGAGGACATCAGGCCGATGCCCATGATCGAGTGCCCCTGGTCGCGGCCCGATTCCTGCCACTGCGCCAGTCCGCCGTCGTAGACGAAGGGGATCGCATTGTCGATCGCGCCGTTGCCCTCGCCGTTCCAGAAGTAGTCCACGGCCCGGTCGAACAGGACCTGGTCGTCGCAGAGGATCCCGGCGGCGAGGATGTTCGCCATATTGCACAGGTCCCAGTTCGCCCAGTAGTTGGTGATGCAGGCGTCGTTGTGGTTGGTGAGGAAGTGCTCCGACATCGGCACGAAGATGTTCGTGATCATGTCCTGGAATCGGGGCAGGTCGAAGCCCTCGACGTCGCGCACGATCTCGGCGGCGTTGGAGAACTGGTAGCCGTAGATACCGGATGCCAGGAACCGGTCGGCATTGCCCGTTACCTCGACGAGGGTCTCGGACCAGGCATTGAGGATGTTCACCGCGCAGTCCCGGTGCGCGGTGTCGCCGCTGACCTTCCAGCGCAGCGCGTTCTGGTAGGCGGCGGCGATGTCCGGGAACAGCTGGGCGTAGTTCTGGCCGTCGCCGCCGCGGATGACCGTCGCGAGCGGCCGGGGGGACCAGTCGGAGTGCGAGCGGCCGTTGGCGACCAGCTTGTCCCAGCCCTGGATCCAGGGCTCCGCGCCCGCGGTGACCTGCTCGGCCATGCGGTCGAAGTCGTCCTGGGTGTGGAGCATTCCGGGGTGGCCGCTCTGAGTGGCGTCCGCGGTGTCGTCGTCTTCTGCCGCCTGGGCGATCTGGAGACCGCCGACGCCGGCGGCGGCGAGGCCTCCCGCGGCCACGGCGCCCTTGAACAGGCGCCGCCGACCGAGGCTTGCGCCACCTCGCTCGTGGCGCGGGGTGGATGTCGAGTTGTGGGTGGACATGGAGCTCCTAAAGCGCCATGCGGTTCACGATGCCGGGGAGCGCGACCGCGAATCGGTGACGTTCGGCGGATGCCCGTCTTGCGTCGATTTCGATGGTAGTACATCGCATCTACATATTTCAATCTATTTCATCGTAAGTCATCGATTCCCCAGGCAGGCAAATGGGGACGGGCACCGCCCGTCCCCATTTAATGACCCTATGTATTACTTGATCAGGTCGGCGAAGCTATTGTCGGCGAGCCACTTGGTGACGCCGCCTTCAACGTCGCCCTCTTCGTCGGTGAATACGGTCTTCTCGAGCGAGGCCAACTGCTCATCGTCCATTTTGAACTTTTCGAGCGCGCCGGCGACATCGGCGAACTCCGAGCTGAAGCCCTCGCGGGCCAGCGTGTTGATCGTCTCGGCATCGCCCAGGGTGACCTCGGGGTCCTCCAGGTTCTTGATGTCATAGGCGGCGTAAGCCCAGTGCGGCTGCCAGAGTGTCACCACGATCGGCTCCTCGGCCGCGATGGCCGAGTCCAGCTCCGCGAGCATCGCCGAGGTGGAGGAGGTCTCCAGCGTCAGGTCGGTGATGCCGTAGGTCGGGATCGTGTTGTTCTGGACCGCCTCGGTCAGGCCCGCGCTGGCCTCGATGCCGATGATCTTGCCGCCGAACAGGTCGGCATTGTCGTTCAGCTCGGTCAGCGAGTTGACGTCGACGTACGACGGGACGGCTACGGTGAGCTTGGCGTTCTCGTTCCAGGTGCCGAGCTGCTCCAGCTGGTCGCCGTACTCCTCCATATAGGTCTGGTGCGTGATCGGCAGCCAGCCGTCGAGGAAGAAGTCCAGCTGGCCCGAGGACAGGCCCTCGAACAGCGGCCCGGCCTCGCTGAACTCCTGGGTGGTGACCGTGTAGCCGGAGGCCTCCAGGGCCTGGCGCCACATCTCGGTGGCGACGACGGCCTCATCCCAGTTGATGTAGCCGATGGTGATCTCGCCTTCGCCCTGGGGCAGGCCGAAGTCCATGTCGTCATTGGAGCCGGAGTCGGTCCCGGGCTCCTCCTCGACGCCGCAGGCGGCCGCGAGGGCGGGGACGGACAGGGCGCTCGCGATGGCGGCGCCTCGCATGATTGAACGGCGTTGCATTGTGCCTTCTTTCCGGTGCGCCGGGGGGCGCACCTATCCGTGGGGTGTCGGTGGTGTTCGTCAGGTGGCCAGCAGGGCGGCCTTGGCGACCGGGGTGCGGTCGGAAAGGCCCTGGGTGACCCGGTCGAGGAAGATCGCCAGCAGCACCACGGCGAGGCCGGCGTTGAACCCGGCGGCCATGTCGAGGCGGCCCAGCGAGGAGACGATGACGCCGCCGAGTCCGCCTCCGCCGACCAGGCCGGCGATGACGACCATGGACAGCGCCAGCATGATGACCTGGTTGATGCCGGCCATGACGGTCGGCAGTGCCAGGGGCAGCTTGATGCGGGCCAGGATCTCGCCGGGGGAGGCGCCGAAGGCCTGTCCGGCCTCGGTGACCTCGCGGTCGACCTGGCGCAGGCCCAGTTCGGTGAGCCGCACGCCGGGGGGCATGCAGAAGACGATGGTGGCGATGATGCCCGGCACGGCCCCGATGCTGAAGAACATGACGGCGGGGATGAGGTAGACGAACGCCGGCAGCGTCTGCATCAGGTCCAGGATCGGCCGCATGACGGCCGAGAACGCCCGGTTCTCGCTGGCGGCGATGCCGAGCGGGATGGCGATGACCGTGGCGATCGCGGCCGCGACCAGGACCATCGCCAGGGTCTGCATCGTCTCTTCCCAGTAGGGCATCCAGGCGACGATGAACATGCCGATGCCGATGCCCAGGCCGAGCTTCCAGCTCCTGGCGAAGTAGGCGATCGCGGCGAAGAGGAGGACCATCAGGCCCGACGGCAGCCACAGCAGGCCGTCGGCGAAGCCCTGGTAGAGCCCGGTGAGGCCCGTGGTGGTGGCGTCGAACATCGGCGCCCAGGCGACGCGCGACCAGCGCACGAACGCCTCGAGCCAGTCGCCGAAGGGCATGTCGGGCAGCGGCTTCCAGATGTAGGTCCAGAACCAGTTCCGGAGGTATTCCATCATGCGGGCTGGGTCTCCTCTTCGGTCTCGGTCCGGTCGGCATCCGTCTCGGACACGAGCGATTTGATGATGGCCCTGGGCGTGACGACGCCGAGCGGATCGGACCGGTCGTCGACGACCAGCACCGGGTGCTGCGAGGACAGCACGGACTCGTACAGCTCGTTGACGTGCGTGTCGGACTCGACGGTGTCGTAGGAGCTGGTGTCGGCGTCGCCCAGCGGCTCCATGACCGCCTCGGCGGTGAGGACCCTGGTGCGGTCGACGTCTGCGGTGAAGTCGGTGACGTAGTCGTTCGCCGGGTTCATGAGGATGTCCTCGGCGGTCCCCAGCTGCATCACCTGGCCGTCGCAGATGGCGATCCGGTCGCCGATGCGCATGGCCTCGTTGAGGTCGTGGGTGATGAAGACGATGGTCTTGCCCAGCTTGGCCTGGAGTTCGAGCAGCTGGTCCTGCATCTCCTGGCGGATGAGCGGGTCCAGGGCGCTGAAGGCCTCGTCCATGAGCAGGATGTCGGTGTCGGCGGCGAGCGCGCGGGCGAGGCCGACGCGCTGCTTCATGCCGCCGGAGAGCTGGGCGGGGAGCTTGTCCTCGGTGCCGGTGAGGCCGACGAGATCGACGGCCTCCTGGGCGCGGGCGAGGCGCTCCTCCTTGCCGAGTTTCTTGATCTCCAGGCCGAAGGCGACGTTCTCGAGCACGGTGCGGTGGGGGAGCAGCGCGAAGTGCTGGAACACCATGCTGATCCGCTCGCGACGCAGCTGGCGCAGGGCGCGAGGGGAGAGCGCCCCGAGGTCCGTGTTGTCGATCCAGATGGTCCCGGAGGTCGGCTTGATGAGGCCGTTGAGCATTCGGATGAGCGTGGACTTGCCCGATCCCGACAGGCCCATGACCACGAAGATCTCGCCGGAGGAGATCTCCCAGGTGTGGTCGATGACGGCGGCCGTCACGTGCTTGGACAGCTGGTCGCGGGGCGTCCCCGACTTCAGTTCGGCGACAGCGTGCTTGGCGCCTTTGCCGAAGATCTTGTAAAGGGAATCGACTGCTATAGCAGGCATTACGTCCTTCCAAACTGCAGGCGTCCGCTTGGCGCGCGGTAACAGGGGCAACCTGAACAACACTAGTCAGAACCTGGGGTTTTTTCATCTGAGCACAGCGTGAGAAGATCGACACGAGGGACGATAATTGATCGTTTTTGCAGGTCACTGGCCTGGAAATCGGTCTCCGCCTGTCGGCGCTCCGATTGTCTGCAATCCGACGTTGTCACGACTGTTGCACAATGGAAACAACTTCCACAGTGAACTGACGCGGAAAGTGCTCCGGGAGCTCAGAGCAGTCGGGCGGTCTTCGCACGCTCGGACAGGTCCGACAAGTCCGACTCACTCAGTCCGAGCGACGCCGCCTTCGCGTACTCCGCGGCGATATCGGTGCCCATTCGCATCGGCGAATCGGTTCCCAGCACCACGTCCACGCCCGCCTCCAAGAACCGCGGCAGCGGATGCTCCTCCAGCGAATCGACCATGCCCAGCACCACCGCCGACGTCAGGCACGCCTCCACCGTCACGCCCCGCTCCGCCAGCAGTCGGACGATCCCCGGGTCCAACGCCGCACCCACGGCATGCCCGATCCGGCCGACCTGCTCGATCTCCGCCAGCGACGCCACGTTCGTGGAGTTGAACGCCCCCGCCGGGACCGTCACGCCCAGCCCGGCCGCCCCGGCCGCCTCGGCCACGATCCGGCCCCGCGTCCAGTCCGCCTCGGCCGCATAGGGGACGTAGATGATCTCGATGCCCGCCAGTCCGGCCGCCGCCGCGTCGCCGAACGCGTCGCACAGCTCCCGCAGCATCGGATCCCACAGGTTCATGCTCAGCACCGCGCCCGCGTCGAACCCCGGATACACCTCCGCCACCCGGTCGCGCGCCGCCAGGAACCGCGCCATGAAACCGGGGTAGACCACCGACTCCTGCGGCAGCCGCAACTCCGTGTACACCGCCCCCGCCGCCGCCGAGGCCGTCAGGGCATCCTCCAGGATGCCCTCGTAGACCTCCGGCTCCACCGCGTCGAGATCGAACCGCGGCACCGCCGACATCCGCTGGAGCCGGGCCAGTCCGGGCGGATCGTCGGTCCGGGCCCGCTCGCGCCGCTGGGTCCAATCGACCGGCGCAGAACTCAACACCTGATCGAGGCGCGCGGGCCACTCGGTGTTCTGATGCAGGTCGATGAGGTCCATGTTGGGATGATCACACCAACTTCGCGGAGCGGCCGGACTTTAGCCCGGCGTGTCCCTTTCGGGGAGTGACTGCTTTCCGACAGTCACTCCCCTCATGCAACCCGTCTCAGCGACCCTCGTGCATTACCGGTCCGGCCGCCTCCCCCGATAGAATTCGACTTTATGAACTCACACGACGAACCCGGGATGGGCCCGCTGCTGTCGTCCATCGGGCGGCTGGCCGATTTCAAGTCGCTCGACGAGGCCGAGCTGCCGCGGCTGGCCGACGAGCTACGTGAGTTCCTCATCGACGCGGTCGCCAAGACCGGCGGCCACATCGGCCCCAATCTCGGCGTCGTGGAGCTGACCATGGCGGTCCACCGCGTCTTCGACTCCCCGCACGACCAGGTCGTGTTCGACACCGGCCACCAGTCGTACGTCCATAAGGTCCTCACCGGGCGCGCCCCGCAGTTCGGCGACCTGCGCAAGCGGGACGGCCTCACCGGCTACCCCAGCCGCGAGGAGTCCCCCCACGACCTGGTCGAGAACTCCCACGCCTCCACCTCGCTGTCCTATGCGGACGGACTCGCGAAGGCCAACGCGCTGGCCGGCTCCGACCGGCACGTCGTCGCCCTCGTCGGCGACGGCGCCCTGACCGGCGGCATGTGCTGGGAGGCGCTGAACAATATCGCCGCCCGCGACGACCTCAAGCTCGTCATCATCGTCAACGACAACGGCCGCTCCTACGCGCCGACCGTCGGCGGCCTCGCCAAACGCCTCTCGGGCGTGCGGCTCAACCCCGGCTACGAACCGGCGCTGGAGAAGATCAAGGACACCGTCGAGCGCATACCCGTCGTCGGCCGCGCCGCCTATTCGGCGATGCACGCGGCCAAGACCGGCATCAAGGACGCCCTCGCGCCGCAGGGCATGTTCTCCGACCTGGGCATCAAGTACGTCGGCCCCGTCGACGGCCACGACCTGACCGACCTGGCCGAGGCGCTGGAGAAGGCCAAGGGCTACGGCGGCCCCGTCATCGTCCACGCCCTCACCGAGAAGGGCCGCGGCTGGGCCCCCGCCCGCGAGGACGAGGCCGAGCAGATGCACTCCCCCTCCGCGGCCTTCGACCCGATCACCGGCGAGCCGATCGCCGCCTCCAAGCGCCGCTGGACCGGCGTCTTCGCCGATGCGCTGGTCGAGCAGGCCGAGGCCCGTCCCGACCTGGTCGCCATCACCGCCGCCATGCCCGGCCCGACCGGTGTCAACAAGTTCATGGAGCGGTTCCCCGAGCGGTTCTTCGACGTCGGCATCGCCGAGCAGCACGCCGTCACCTCCGCCGCCGGGCTGGCCATGAACGGCCTCCACCCGGTCGTCGCCGTCTACTCCACCTTCATGAATCGCGCCTTCGACCAGACCGTCCTCGACGTGGCCATGCACCGCCTGCCGGTCACCTTCGTGCTCGACCGGGCCGGGATCACCGGCCCCGACGGGCCCAGCCACTACGGCATCTGGGACACCTCGATCTTCCGGGTTGTCCCGGGCATGCGCATTGCCGCCCCGCGCGACGAGGTGACCCTGCGCGAGGAGTTCGCCGAGGCCGTCGCCGTGGACGACGGCCCCACCATGCTGCGCTTTCCGACCGGCGCGATCCCCGCCGAGAACCTGTCGCCGGTCGACTCCCGCGAGGGCCTGGACTTCCTGGTCGAGAACGACGACGCCGAGCTGCTCATCGTGGCCTGCGGCGCCCTGGCGGGCACCGCCGTCGCGGCCGCGACGCTCCTGGCCGAGCAGGGCGTCAGGTCCACTGTGGTCGACCCGAGATGGATCGCCCCGGTGCCGGACGCGCTCGTCAAACTCGCCGGGCAGTACCGCCTGATCGCGACCGTCGAGGACGGCATCCGCACCGGCGGTTTCGGTGACGCGCTCGCGCAGTCGCTGCGCGACGCGGGCGAGGACGTCCCGCTGATCGACTTCGCCGTCGCCCGCGACTGGCACCCGCACGGCACCCGGGCTCAGCTGCTCGCCGACCTCGGCCTGACCCCCGCGGCCATCGCCGAGAAGCTGCACGCCGAGGCCGCGCGCCGCCTGCGATAGAAGAAACGGCTCTTCTCTAGTTTCCGTGGGCGGCTGAGCTGGGGGTATAGAAGGGACATGCTGTCGGCTGCATAGGTTTCGGGGTGGCTGGGCCGTGCGAATCTGGTGGAAGAAGACGGTGTGTCCTTGAGTAGCGGATTCGGGCGTCTCCTCGGGTTGGAGGACACGCCGGTCCCGGTCGGCGGTTCGGTGGGCGTCAAACCGATCAGCGACAGCGGGGGTCTGCCCGGGCTGAGGGTGGCCGGCCGGCGGTCGGGGCGTGTGGGGGCCGAGCTTCAGGCGGATCGGCGATGGAGGGGTGGGTTTCCCTTCGGGTCGGCTGCTGGCCTTCGGGTTCGGTGGTGGTTGTGGTCAGGGCCGGCAGCGACAGCGGAGGTCTGCCTGGCCTGGTGCCGGTCGGCTGGCGTTCGGGGTGCGCGTGGATTGAGGTTCAGGCGGATCAGCGATGAAGAGGTGGAGGGTGGCTGCTGTTCGTTGCCGGGGTGGGGTCTTCGGTGGGCCGGTGCGGGCGGTGGGGAGTCCATTGAGGTCCGGATGCCGCCTGTGAGCATGGTGGGCATGACGAGGGGCCCGATCTCCGTTGGTTTCCCTTGGGGTTCGGGCTGCACATCCTGGTATGGGTGTGCTTTCCCCCGCCGCCATCACTGCCTGGCGGCGGGGCATGGTAACCGGTCGGCCGGTTCGGCTTCCGGAGGAGCTGGTGTGCGGAAGCGTTCTCGTGCACGGGCTTTGGCCCGTTTGAGGTCGATGCCGATGCGGTGGAGGGTGTAGGAGTCGAGGAGGTCTTTGAGTTCCCGGTCTGGGACTTGTGCGTGTTCTTCGGGGTAGAGGCCGGTGGGGAAGGCGTCGTCGGGCCCTGCGGTGAAGTCCTCATCGAGGTCCGCATCGGTGCGGTGGTCTTCGCAGCCGTACCCGCAGCCCTGGCCGCCCGAGTATTCGTGCATGTCGGCCGGGGCGGTCTCGTGGCCGTCGTGGTGGACGATCAAGGCCTGGCCGGGGCCGGTCTTCGTGACCGTCCAGCCGGGGGTGTGGATGCGGCCGTGGTGGAAGCGGCACAGCAGGATCAGGTTGTCCGCGTCCGTCTTTCCACCGTCGGCCCAGTGTGCAATGTGGTGGGCCTCGCACCATGCGATGGGCCGGTCGCAGTCGTGCCAGGCGCACCCGCCGGGCTGTTCGGCTTCGAGCTTGCGGCGCAGGGCGGTGTTGGGGAGGCGTTCGGCTCGTCCGAGGTCGACTACTTCACCGGTGGCGTAGTCGTAGACCATGGGGATGACGTTGCCCTCGCAGGCGAGGAGGCGGGCCTTGGCGAGGGAGATCGGCTGGCCTTCGAGGGTGGGGGTGCGGCCGGTGTCTTTGCCTTGCAGGGTCTCCAGGTCGCACAGGAGCGAGAGGGTCGCGGTGTGCCCGTGCCGGGTGGGGGCGTCGGTGCTGGCCCCGTAGGAGGCGAGCATCTGGTGGAGGGCTTCGGCGTTCCGGTTCGCTACCGCGGGCAGGTCCCCGTCGGCATCCGTCTCGTCCTGGCGGGGTGGGGGTACCGATGTGGTGAGCATCTTGGCGAACAGGACACCGGTGTCGGCCGACAACTGCCCGGCGAGGGTCCACATGCCGTTGGGGTTCTCGGACAGTTCGAGGTATTGCAGGGACTGCTCCCCGAGCCCTTCGAACAGTTCCGCGCTCTCGGCGAGGGACGCTTCGATCTCGGCCAGGTGCGCTTTCAAGTCCTTGAACGGTGCGTGGGCGCAGTACTGGACGACCAGGGCTTCAGGAGTCGCACAGGACACCGCAGCGTCGAAGGGGGAGGTCACGGCCTCGCGGTAGGGAGTGCGGGCGTACAGGCGCATCGCAGGGGTCTTGTCGAGTTGGCGCACCGCGTAGGCGACCGGATCGATCCTGGCCTCCCGAGACGTGGCGGCAGTGGCGAGGAGGGCGAACTTCCTTGCGCGGCGGGCGATCGCGGCCAGATCGGAGGCTACCTGCTGATGGAAGTCGAACGTCGACACCAGCCATTCCCGCACTGCGGAGAACCCGTCGAAATCCCGGTGAATGTTCGCCGCCTTCGCATCGATCACCGAAGCCAGCACCTGAGCGTGAGCGGCATTGATCAGAGCCGCCTGCGCATCGAGGAGGGCGTGGATGGCCTCGGACTTGCCCCGCCGGTCAGAACCGGCCGGTGCGGTACTGGTGTTACTGGTAGCCATCTATCTCACCTCCTCGTAGAGTCTGTATCTCGAACAGTTCGACTGTTCTGATGCTCCTGTTCTATGACTCAATGGTGCCATATGGACGGCCTGACCGCATCACTCAAACGGGTGAACACTGGCAGTGTTTTCCCTGCTCAAGTGCCTCGTACCCTGCGGTCGGGCGTGTCGCCCGGGCGCCCTTCCCCCGCTCCTCCGTCGCTGCCGCCTGAACACCGACCCGAACGGCGCGGCAGAGTCCCATGGAAACCCACCCACGGCCACGAGAGAAGAGCCGAAAAAACGGCGGACCCTGCGCGGGGCCCGCCGTTTAACCGGTGCAATGGACAGACGCCGCAGGCAGCCGGATGGTTGCATTCCTGCGGCGTCTCTTTTGGATCGTCGGTGTTCAAGGTCCTTGCGACGCTATCGCATCGATTTCACCGCTTGTCCGATTCGTGCCACGTCCTTGCGGCGCTGCTCCAGCGTCGCGCCCGCACCGATCAGGACGGCGCCGCCGATGGCGAGCGGAATCCACTTCGGGATCAGCGTCCACACCAGCGACAGTTCATTGGCCGTGATGGCCAGCAGGACGATCGCGCCGAGCACCAGGGGCGCCTGCCAGCGCCGGTGCACGCCCGCGATCACGACTGCCACACCGGCGGCGGCGACCCCGGCCCGGCGGACCGGATCGTCGTCGCCGAGGGCCAGCAGCAGGCTCGGCCCGATTCCGATGCCGATCGGCAGCGCCAGTGCCGCCCATGAACCGGTCTGGGGCCGCCGCTCCAGGCGCCACAGTCCGAGCAGGAACAGCACCGCCGCGGGCGGGACGGTGAAGAATTCGAGGGTGTCGATGTCTTGCGAGGAGAGCAGCGTCCACCAGCCGACGGTGCCGGTGCACAGCGCGGCGATCGCATACGCACCCTTCTTGACCGGCACGATGAGCGCGACGCCGGCCAGGGCGAGGGTGTAGATGCCGAACCCCAGCGGGAGCATCATGGTCATCGGCTCGCCGTTCCAGGCCGTTTCGAACCCCTCGATCACCAGCCAGAGGCCGAGCATGGATCCGGCCAGGATGTGCGAGAGCACCACGCCGAGCACCCGGTCGGGGCGGCTGCGCCGGGGTGCCCCGGCGGCGAGCACGAGCATGAACGCGGCCGCGACGACCACGGCCAGCTCGATCGTGTCCTCGGGCAGGTCGAGGTGGAGGGCGGCGCCGGCGGTGGACGCGATCCACGCTGCCAGCAGCACCCAGCCGGTGCAGCGTCCGCTGAGATTCTCCGAGAGGAGGGCGGCGGCGAGGGCGATGGCGGCGCACAGCCCGAGCCCGAGCGTCGCGAGCAGGTGGCCCTCGGGTCCGGAGTTCAGCATGCCGCCGGCGGCGAGGACGGCGGAGGTCAGTGCCAGCGCCAGGAAGTCGAACCGGAATCGGCGCGGCAGGAGCGCGGCGCCGAAGGCCAGGACGCCCAGGACGATCGGGATCTCCCAGTCGAGGGCCCCGGCATCGTCGCCCCACCAGATCAAGGGCAGTGCGGTCAGGGAGATGAGCGTCGCGGCAATGCCGACGCCGACCCCGCCGACATAGCCGGCGCGCCGCACGGCGGTCCGCAGCGGATCGGGCAGCAACAGCGACGACAGTCCGATGGCGAGAGTCGCGACGAGGTAGGCGGTCAGGTCCGGCGCGTCGAAGGTGACGATGGCGAACCCGGCCAGTGCGGTGATCCCGGCGGCGGCCGCGACCACGATCGAGTGGTCGTCGTCGGACTTGTCTTCGAGGTTCACCAGCGCCACGATGACGGCGGCGAGCAGGGCGAGCGAGGGGATGGCCAGCTCGACGGAGCCGGAGCGGATGGCCAGCACCCACGCGCACACCAGGAGCGCGCCGGTGGTGGCGGTGCCGATCAGGAGGGTCGCGAACGTGGCGCCGCCCCGCCGGACGTAGAGGATGGCCAGGAGGTTTCCGGCGGCCATGAACGCGATGGCGGCGGCGACGATCGGGATGATCGCGCCGCTGAGTCCGAAGGCCACGCGAAGTCCGGCGAGGAAGGCCTCGATGACGGCGGTGCACAGCAGCAGTCGGGCGATCCACTGGTCGCTGCGCGGGTAGTGGCTGCCGCGGCGGGAGACGACCCAGGAGGCGGCGGCCAGGACCGCGGCGGTGGCGAGCATGAGCGGGGCGGCGAAGCGGACCGGGCCGGAGGCGGCGAAGGCGGAGCCGACGGCGGCCAGCGGCAGGAGCGCCCAGGCGGGGGCGGCGGTCCTGACGCCGGCGCGGTACGCGGTGAGGGCGGCCAGCACCAGGGCCGACCAGGTGCCGACGGCCTCGGAGCTGAGCGAGCTGCCGCCCGGCAGATAGAGGTAGTAACCGGCCAGGGCCGAGCACCACAGGGCGAGCGCCGCGAGCGAGGCGAAGGTCTCGGCGGTGGCCCACAGTCGGAAGCGGATGAGGACCGCCGGAACGGCCAACAGGAGCGTGGTGAATCCGCCCAGGACCACCAGTCGCCCCGCGTCGCCCATGCTCTGCCAGGCGACGGCGGTGAAGATGATGATCGCGGCGGCGACGAGGATCCCGCCGAGGCTGAGCAGGGTCGTCTGGACGGTCTTGGCGGCGACCTCGCCGCGCTCGGGCCGGGCCTGGACCGGTGGGGGCAGTGTCGGGGGCGGAGGTGCGGCGCTCCCGAGCGGGCCGGCGATGCCCGCCGAGGGGGTCTGGGGCGGCGCGGACTGCGAAGGCGGTGCCGCGTTCGGGGTCTGCGCCGGCGCCTGGAGAGTCTGCCCGGGCGCGAACTGCGGCTGTGGTCGCGATTGTGGCGCGGGCATTGCGGGCGGAGCCGAGGCGGCGGCGTGCTTCGCGGCCTGCTCGGCCTCGGCGCGGTAGGCGACCGCGACCTTCTTGAGCTCTTCGAGGACCCGGAGTCGCTCGGTCTCGACGGCGGCTCGGCTGCTCAGGGTGGGGGGCATGACGGCGAGGGTCGCGTCGAGCTCGGAGAGCTTAGCGAGCAGGGGCACCGGCCCGCGTCCGCACGCATCGCACCGCTCGGGCGGACTCTGCGCGCCGCATCGGGGGCAGTTGTAATTGGTCATGTCGTCAGTCTGTTCGCACCTGTCAAGCGGATGAACGGGCGAAACGGACAACTGTTGTGGGGCGTCCACAACCCACGGGCCCCCGCCTGGGCATTTCCACGGAAAAGTTTGTAAGAATCCTCTAAACGGTTCGGACTCAACCGACCTGGGCGTCGATGATGTCCCAGGCGAGGTCCTCCCACTGGGCGTAGTAGTCGGGGTAGGCCGAGATCTGCACGGCCTGCGCGGCCGAGGCGATCGACATGTCCTCCCACCCGGAGACGTCTTCGAGGGTGCCGTAGAACTTGGCCGCCGACGCCCGAGGGTCCATGAGCTCGGCGACGGTGCCCCAGCCCATCGACGGGCGCTGCTGGAACAGCCCGATCGAGTCGTGGTCGGAGTACTCGATGTCCCAGTCGTAGTCGTACGACGCGGGCACGACCGGGTTGGCCGAGTTGTAGAACTTGGACTCCTGCATGGCGGTCGCCAGGGCCACCGCCCAGGCCCGCTCGCCGAGCCCGCGATCCATGCCGGCCTGGATGATCGCGGCGGCATTGCCCATCTGGGTCTCGTCCAGGCCTCCGACGGGGGCGGCGTCAGCGTTCACGGTCGGCGGGATCTCGTTCGCCTCGGACTTCGCGGCGGCCGGCGCGACGGTCCCCGCGGCCTCCTTCATCGGCATGATGCTCGGCATGGCCTCGACGTTGTCCCAGTCGTAGTCGGCGCCGATGGCCTCGGCGACGATGGTCCGCGCCACGCGCTCCTCGACCGTGGGGTCGTCGGCGTCGGAGAGGGTGGCTCCGGCGGCGCCCGCCGTGCCGGTGGCGACGACGGCGGCGGCCGAGGCGGCGGCGAGGCGGCGCAGCACCTTGGATCGGCGCCGATGGTGGCCGCGTCTGCCTGAGTCCGGTGCGTTCTCGCGGGCGCGGCGGCGCGCCTCGTATAGGGCCAACTCGCTGTCCGGGTCCGCCTGCGGCTCGTCGGGGGAAGTCTGCTCGCGCATTCGCGTAAGGCTAGAGGGGAATCGGCGCAGGTCAGACGGACAAGGAGGGCGACTCCACAAAGTCACGGCCCGGTTCTCACCCGACAGAGTGAGTGGCCGTTTCATCCGGTAGGGGCGCTATCGCTGCGGGTGGGCGCGGCGGCCGGACTCGGGAGAGATGCCCCGGCCGAACGGATGAGCGGCCCCTGACCGGCGGGCGGCGCGGAAAGCGCCGTTGGTGTCGTGTGATCGCCGTCATGTGCACGGAGTCGCAATTCGACTCCGCAATGTAAAGGGAACGGGCCCCGCACCTGAGTGCGGGGCCCGTTCCGCGGGAGGCGAGAAAGGTCTTCCGTGCTTACTTGGCCGCGTTGTAGGCGTCGATGACGTCCCAGGCGAGGCCTTCCCACTGGGCGTAGTAGTCGGGGTAGGCCGAGATCTGCACGGCCTGCGCGGCCGAGGCGATCGACATGGACTCCCAGCCCGAGACGTCCGAAAGGGTGTTGTAGAACTTGCTGGCCGACGTCGAGACGTCCATCAGCTCTTCGACGCTGCCCCAGCCCATCGACGGACGCTGCTGGAAGATGCCGACCGAGTCGTGGTCGGAGTAGCTGACCGAGGAGTCGGAGTACTCGAAGCTCTCCGGGACGGCCTCGGAGGCGGCGTTGTACATCTTCGCCTCCTGCATGGCCGTGGCGAGCGCGACGGCCCAGCCCTGGTCGTCGAAGCCGAGCTCCGCGCCGGTCTCGATAATCGTGACGGCGTTGGCCTCCTGCTCGTCGTCGAGGTCCGAGACGTCGATGTCGACGGGCCCGGGATCGGGCGCCTCGGTGGTCTCCTCCTCGGTCGTCTCCTCGGGGGCGGGCTCCGCAGGGGCCTCCTCGGTCGCTTCCTCGGTAACTTCCTCCGTCGGCGCCTCGGTGGTCGCCTCCTCCGTGGCCTCCTCGGTGGTGGCGTCTACGGCGACGGCCTCCGGCTCGCCGTAGGTCTCCTCATTCGTCGTCAGCGCCCACGCGGCGGTGGCGCCGGAGCCGACGAAGACCGCGGCGGCGAGAGCGATGACGGCGATGCGGCGACGGCCGCGGTGTTCCCCGGACAGTCGCTCGACGGCGGCGACGCGCACCCCGTTCAGGCGGGTCGCGACGGCCGATGCGGCGTTCCGGACGGTGCCGGTCGCGCCTTCAATGATCTTGCTAAGCACCGGGCAACCGTAAGAGCGAAGAACCGCAGGTGAAAGCCGTGCTCATCAAAGGATTCCAAGGAGTGGACGCGATAACATATAACTGTGGACGGCGCGCGAGGTTTCCCGGATAGCTCCGCTTCCGAGCGATGAGTCCGGTTACTCCCCAGTTCACTACAGTCGGGCTCCGGACACGGGACGAGCCCGGACTCAGCCTTTCGGACGAGTCCGGGCTCGGCGTAAAGATATCGTGACTGCTGGCACAGACCAGGCTTTACGCCTGGGCCGAGCCTCGGTCAGCCCATCGCCGCGAACGGCTTACCGGACACCTCGGTCGAAATGCCCACCCGGTCGAGGTACGGCGTCAGGCCACCGAGCCAGAACGGGAAGCCCGCACCCAGGATCATCGCCAGGTCGATCTGCTGCGGACCGGGCACGACGCCCTCCTCCAGCATCAGCGCGACCTCCTCGGACAGGCCCGACAGCACCCGGTGCTCGACCTCCTCGGACGTCAAGACCTTGTCCCCGAACTCCAGCAGCGCCCGGCCGGCCTCCGTCAGGCGCCCCTTGCCCTGCTTCTCCGCATCGAACACGGGGACATCCGACTCGGCCAGGCGCCGCAGGTTCTCCGAGATCGGGAACCGCGGACCCAGGTCCTCGTTCAGGTGCGTCGTCAGGTGCGAGGCGACCTGCAGACCCACCAGCTCCAGCAGCGCGAACGGCCGCATCGGCAGGCCCAGCTTGTCGAGCGACACGTCCGCCACGTCCACCGGAGTGCCCGCGTCGACCGCGCCGGTGACCTCGGCGAGCATCCGCCCCAGCAGGCGGTTCACGATGAACGCCGGCCGGTCGGCCGAACCCACCGCGGTCTTCCTCAGCTTCTTCGCGACCGCATACGCCGTCGCGAGCGTCTCCTCGTCGGTCGAGGAGGTCGCGATGATCTCCACCAGCGGCATGACCGCCACCGGATTGAAGAAGTGCATCCCGACCAGCCGCTCCGGATGCGCCAGCTTCGACGCCATGGCGGTGATGCTCAACCCGGAGGTGTTGGTGACCAGCAGGCACTCGTCCGAGACGATCGGCTCGATCTCCCCGAACACCGCCTGCTTGACCTGCAGCTCCTCGAACACGGCCTCGATGACGAGGTCGCAGTCCGCGTACACCGACTTGTCGGCGCTGGCCGACACGAGTGCCCGCAGCTTCGCGGCCTTGAGCTTCGAGGCCCGGCCCTTCGCCTCCAGCTTGTCGATCTCGGCGCGCACGTAAGCGAGGCCCTTGGCGGCCCGGTCGGCGTCGAGGTCGGTCATGACGACCGGGACTTCGAGCCGGCGCGCGAACATGAGCGCGATCTGCCCGGCCATGAGTCCGGCCCCGACCACGCCGACCTTGCCGATCTCCTTCGCCAGCCCGGGACTCGGCGCACCGGCCGGGCGCTTGCCCAGCCTGCGCACCAGGTCGAACGCGTAGAGGCTCGTCTTGAACTCCGGAGCCATCTCGCAGTCAGCCAGGGCCTCGTCCTCGGCGAGCGAGCCGTCCTCGAACGACGCGGTCCGCGCCAGCTCCAACAGGTCGAGCGCCTTCATCGCGGCGGGGGAGGCGTTGTGGATCTTCTCGTCCACGAGCTTCCTGGCCCCGGCGATGACCATCGGCCAGCTGTCGCGGTCGATGGCGGCGCGGTCCACGCCGATCTCGTCATTGACGACGCCGACGGCCCAGGCCAGGGACTCCTCGATGAAGTCGGCGGCCTCGAACTCGACGTCGGCGATGCCCATGGGCACCAGGTCGGTCCCGCGCATCATCTTGTTCTGGTTCAGCGGGTTGCCGATGATGACCTGCGCGGCCTTCTCCGGTCCGATGAGGTTCGGCAGGATCTGCGAGCCGCCCCAGCCGGGGATGAGCCCGATGGAGACCTCCGGCAGGCCCAGGCCGACGGCGCTGGTGGAGATGGTCCGGTAGTGGCAGTGGAGCGCCAGCTCCATGCCGCCGCCGAGCGCGGTGCCGTTGACGAACGCGAACGTCGGGACCGTGGAGTCCTTGAGCCGCTTGTAGACGACGTGTCCGGCGCGGGCCATGGCCAGGCCCTGCTCGCGGGTCTCCAGCAGCGGCATCATCTTGATGTCGGCGCCGGCCAGGAAGATGAACGGCTTGCCGGTGACGGCGATGAGCCCGACGCCCTCGGCGGCCTCGACCTCGTCCAGGGCCGCCCACAGGCTCTTGAGTCCGCGGGGTCCGAACGAGTTGGGCTTGGTGTGGTCGTAGCCGTTGTCGAGCGAGATGAGCGCGGCCTTGCCGCTCAGGCCCGGTACGTCCAAGAACTGGACCTTGGACTCGGTGACGACCTCTTCGTCGAAGTCGGGAAGTTCAACGGGAAAGCTGCTCATTACTTGGCCCCCTCGAAGTTCGGGTTCTCCCAGATGACCGTGCCGCCCTGGCCGAGGCCGACGCACATGGTCGTGATGCCGTAGCGCACCTCGGGGTGCTCGGCGAACTCGCGGGACAGCTGGTTCATCAGCCGCACCCCCGAGGAGGCCAGCGGGTGGCCCATTGCGATCGCGCCGCCCCACGGGTTGACGCGCGGGTCGTCGTCGGCGATCTTGAAGTGGTCGAGGAAGGCCAGGACCTGGACGGCGAAGGCCTCGTTGATCTCGAACAGCCCGATGTCCTCGATCGAGAGCCCGGCGCGCGCCAGGGCCTTCTCGGTGGAGGGGATGGGCCCGACGCCCATCGTCTCGGGGTCGACGCCGGCGAACGCGAAGCCGACCATGGTCATGCCTACCGACAGTCCCAGCTCGGTGGCGGTCTCGGAGTCGGTGAGCAGGCAGGCGGTGGCGCCGTCGGTCAGCGGCGCGGCGGTGCCGGCGGTGACCTTGCCGTGCGGGCGGAACGGCGTCCGCAGGTTCGCGAGGCCCTCGACCGTGGTCTCGGGGCGGGGGAGCTGGTCCGCCGAGGCGACCGTCCATCCGTCCTCGGTGGACCGCGCGGCCATAGTGGTGATGTCCCCGCTGAGCTGCTCGATGTGGGCCGCGTAGCGCTGCTGGCTGCCCACGGCGTAGGCGTCGGCGCGGTCCTTGGTGATGGCCGGGAACAGGTCGTGCAGGTTCTCGGCGGTGTTGCCCATGACGAGCGCGTCGGGGTCGACCAGCTTCTCCGCGATGATGCGGGGGTTGGGGTCGACGCCTTCGCCCATGGGGTGGTTCGACATCGACTCCACGCCTCCGGCGATGGCGATGTCGTACTGGCGGGCGGCGATCGCGGAGGACACACTGGTCACCGCGGTCATCGCGCCCGCGCACATGCGGTCGATGGAGAAACCGGGGACCGAGCGCGGGAGCCCGGCCAGCAATGCGGCCGAGCGGCCCAGCGTGAGTCCCTGGTCGCCGATCTGGGTGGTCGCAGCCAGCGCCACCTCGTCGACTCGCTCAGGCGGCAGCTCCGGATTGCGGCGCAGTAGCGTCCTGATGCAGCGGATGATCATGTCGTCGGCCCGGGTCTCTTCAAAGAGTTTCCCCGCCTTGCCGAACGGAGTTCGCACTCCGTCAACGAAGACGACATCACGAATGGTGTTACTCACGCTTTGGCCCTCCTTTGGGTATGCGGCGTCACAGCAGATGTTACTCGCAAGTAGCTCCGATGTCACGAGCCGCCCCGAGCATGTCGCAATCGAACGCGGGACCCGCCCGATTCGGGCCGATCGATACGCTGTGGACATGAGCTTCCCCCCAGGCCCGTACGGCTCGAACCCCCAGCCCGATCCCTACGGCCAGCCCCCGGCACAGCAGTACCAGCAGCAGCCGGACCCCTATGGCCAACCGCCGCAGCAATACCAACCGCAGCCCGGCCCCTACGGTCAGCAGCCTCCGCAGCAGTATGGCGCCCCGATGCCGCCGCAGTACGGCGGTCCGCCGCAGACGCCTGGTCCCTACGGCGGGCCGGTGTTGCCTCAGCCGGGGAACCAGAACAAGATCGGACTGATCGCCGGCATCGTGATCGCGCTCGTGGTCCTCCTCGGCGGTGGGGGCGCCGCGGCATTCGTCCTGCTCGGGCAGGAGGAACAGGCGGACTGCGCCGTGGGCACCGAAAGCGGTGTCTATGCCTGCGTCGAACCCAGTCCGTCTGCCGACGAGGCCGAATCGGAGGACGAAGCCGGCACGGAGGAGCAGGCCAACCCGCTCGCCGCCGCCGACGCCGTCGACCTCACCGAGGGCCTCGATCCGTTCGAGCCCACCGACGACTACGTGTCGCTCACCGACGAGGAGGACGCCTGGCTGCCGGTCTATCCCGAGCCCTGGGTCGAGGTCTCCGAGGCGGACCTGAGCGGCGCGAGGCTCGGGTACCAGACGTGGGACGGCGAGGAACGCGTCGCCGGCGTCAGCTGTTACACCGCCTCCGACCGCAATATCGAGATCGCCGACTTCACCGACGACCAGGGCGTCTTCGACGCGGTCGACGGTTCCCTGCGCGACATCCGCGGCGAGGAGGCCGAGTACGAGGCCAACGGCGCGACGGCGTTCGAGCACTACCTCATCGACGGGCACGCCGCATTGACCGCCGAAGTCGTGAACGAGTGGACCAAGGGACTCGACGGCACCACCGGCGAGCAAATCGACGTCGACTGGGTCGAGGTCTGGGGATTCATCGCGATCGAACGCGGCGACGCCGACACCGTGATCTGCTCCTACGGCGAATGGATCGACGGCGCGGGCGGCACTCCCGAGTACATTGCCGAGGCCTCCGAAACCCTCCTGGGGATCCGCCTCACCGAATAGCGCTTCCGGTGATAGAGCCTCAGCCGAGGGCTTCGGCCAGGCCCTCGGCCAGCAGGTCGATCTGCCATTGCCGGGCCCCGGCCTCCGAAAGCGTGGCCCGGATGTGCTTCTCCGAGGCCTTCTTCGGCGGCTCCCACGCCAGCCCCCGCACGATCGCGGGGGTGATCAGGTTCTCCGCCGGGAGATTGTGCTGCTCGGCCACCTTGGCCACCAGCTCGCGGGCGACCGACAGCCGCTCGGCCGCGACCGGGTCCCGGTCGGCCCAGCGGTGCGTCGCCGGCGGACCGTCCTGCGGCGGGGTCGTCGAGGGCAGCTCCGTGCCCGGCACGTCGCGGGCCTCGGACAGCGCCGCCAGCCACAGCCGCGCGTTCGTCCGTCCGCCGCGCCGCCGGAATCCCGGCAGGCTCATCAGCTCGGCGAAGTCGGTGGGGTCGTTCGTCGCCGCCTCCACGATCGCCGCGTCGGGAAGGACCTTCCCCGGCGCGCGGTCCAGCTTGCGCGCCAAGCCGTCCCGGGCCTCCCACACCGCGCGGACCCGGCCCAGTGCCTTCGGCCCGCGGACCTTGTGGATGCCCGACGTGCGCCGCCACGGCTCCTTGCGGGGCTTCGGCGGACCGGCACCCCGGACGTGCTCGAACTCGGCCTCGGCCCATTCGGTCTTGCCCTGCTTCGCCAGCTCGGCCGCGAGCTTTCCGCGCATCTCGATCAACAGCTCGACGTCGAGCGCGGCGTAGACCAGCCAGTCGTGCGGCAGCGGTCGCGAGGACCAGTCGGCCGCCGAATGCTGCTTCTCCAGCCGGAAACCCAGCAGCTGCTCGGTGATCGAGGCCAGCCCGACCTTCTCGAAGTTGCACAGCCGCGCCGCCAGTTCGGTGTCGAACAGGCGGGTCGGGCGCAGCTCCAACTCCTCCAGGCACGGCAGGTCCTGGCTGGCCGCGTGCAGGATCCACTCAGGACCCGTCAGGGCGTGGCGCAGCGGTTCCAGATCGTCGATCGGGATGGGGTCGACCAGGACCGATCCGGCGCCGGCGCGGCGCAGCTGAATGAGATAGGCCCGCCCCGAATAGCGGAAACCCGAGGCCCGCTCGGTATCGATCGCGATGGGGCCCGATCCGGCCTCAAGGCGTTCGGCGGCCTCGGCCAACTCGGCCGAGGTCTGGATCAGCGGGGGCATGCCTTCGCGTGGCTCGGTGAGGAGTTCGGACGCGGGCTCGTCGGGTTGGGGATCGGTCACCTGTTCACGGTACGGCCAGGCGCCCAGCTCGCGCCACTGCCCCGCCCGTCCGGCGACCGATATCCACCCGATAGTGATCCAATCGCCTGTTTCAGGAAAGCGCATCGACGCCGCGCGCGCCACACCCGTTCCGACCGTGCGCGCCACATCGCACTCGCCGCTGCGGGCGACGGTCGAATGGGCGTGCCAAGATTGAGTCGTGTCTAGCGCTGCAACGGCAACATCGACCTCGTCCCCGTTCCTAGCGGCCTGCCGCGGTGAGGAACCCGAGCACACCCCCGTCTGGTTCATGCGCCAGGCCGGGCGCTCCCTCCCCGAATACAAGGAGGCGCGGGCCGGCACCACCATGCTGGAGGCCTGCCGCACCCCCGAGCTCGTCGCCGAGATAACGATGCAGCCGGTCCGCCGCTACAGCACCGACGCGGCCATCTTCTTCTCCGACATCGTGGTGCCCATCGCGGCAATCGGCGTCGACATCGAGATCGTCCCCGGAGTCGGCCCCGTCGTCGCCGAGCCCTTCCGCTCCGACGCCGACGCGAAGCGGCTGCGCAACCTCGACCCCTGCGACGTCGGCTACGTGACCGAGGCGATCGGCCTGCTCACCAAGGAACTCGGCAATATTCCGCTCATCGGCTTCGCCGGCGCCCCGTTCACCCTCGCCTCCTACCTCATCGAGGGCGGGCCCAGCCGCGACCACGCCAAGACCAAGGCGCTCATGCGCTCCCACCCCGACGTGTGGCACTCCATCGCCTCGCGCCTGGCCGCGATCTGCGGCGAGTTCCTCCGCGTCCAGGTCGAGGCCGGCGCGCAGGCGGTCCAGCTGTTCGACTCCTGGGCCGGGGCCCTCTCGGAGGCCGACTACCGCAGGTTCGCGCTGCCGCACTCGACCGCCGCGCTGGCCGGCGTGGCGAAGTCGGTGCCGCGCATCCACTTCGGGGTGGGCACCGGGCACCTGCTCGAGGCCATGAGCGAGACCGGCGCCGAGGTCATGGGCGTCGACTTCCGCATTCCGCTCGACGAGGCCGCCGCGCGGCTGCCGGGCAAGACCCTCCAGGGCAACCTCGATCCGGCCGCGATCCTCTCCGACGACGAGCCGCTGCTCGCCGAGACCGACGAGGTGCTGCGCGCCGGTCGAGCCGCGAAGGGCCACATCTTCAACCTGGGTCACGGCGTCCTGCCCGACTCCGACCCCGCCAAGCTGAAACTGGTCGTCGACCGGGTTCACGAGCAGTCCAGCCGCGAAGCCTCACGGCGATGAGCTGGGCGATCACTCCGGATCGGGCGGACGGCGGCCCGGCGCGGGTCCTCGTCGTCGGCGCCGGCATCACCGGTCTGGCCGCGGCGCACCGGCTCCGCGACCACCTCGGCGAGGACGCGACCATCGTCGTGGCCGAGCAGTCCTCGCGACTGGGCGGCAAGATCCGCACGGTCGACTTCGCCGGACGGGCCGTGGAGACCGGGGCCGAGTCGCTGCTGGCCGCCCGCCCCGAAGCGATCGAGCTGGCCCGCGCCGTCGGGCTCGGCGGCGACCTGGTCTATCCGGCCGGTCTCAAGCCGGGCCTGAGTCTCGGCGGTGAACTGGTCGACTTCCCGGCCGGGCACATGATGGGCATCCCCGGCGACCCGGCCGACGTGGCGGCGATCGCCGATGCGAAGGAGCTGCCCGACGACGGCATGCCGATCCTGAGGCCCGGCGCGGACATGTCCGTGGGCGAACTGGTGCGCTCGCGACTGGGCGCCGAAGTCCTCGACCGGCTGGTCGCGCCGATGCTGTCCGGCGTGTACGCCGGCGACGTCGACCGGCTGTCGCTCCGGGCGGTCATGCCGCAGCTGGCGACCGCGCTGGAACGTCACTCCAGGCTCACCGATGCCGTCACCGAGATCAAGCGGCCCGCGGGTACCGGACCGGCCAAACCGGTGTTCGCCACTGTGGATGGCGGGTTGACCCGTCTGGTCTACGCGACCTCCGCCGCGGCCCGCGCCGATGTCCGGCTCGGCATGACGGTGCGGGAACTGCGCCAGACCCCCTACGGCTGGGAGGCCGTCGCCGGTCCCGTCCCGGACCCGATGCGGCTCAAGGCCGACGCGGTCATTCTGGCCGTCCCCGCCCGCCCGGCCGCCGACCTGCTGCGCGGCGTCGAACCCCACGCCGCCGCCACCCTCTCGGGCGTCCCGTACGCCTCGGTGGCCTTGGCGGCCTTCGCGTTCGACCACATCGACCTGCCCGAGCGCTCGGGCTTCCTGACCCCCGCGTCGGGCGGTAAGACGGTGAAGGCCGCGACCTTCGCCAGCCAGAAGTGGCCGCACCTGGGCCGGCGCCGCCAGATTGTCCGCGTCTCGATGGGCCGCCTCGGCGAGGAGGCGCTGCTCCAGTACGACGACGCCACCCTGGCCAAGACCGCCCTGCGCGAACTCGGCGAGCACCTGGGCATCGCCGTGCCCGAGCCGATCGAATGGCGCATCGACCGCTGGGGCGGCGCTCTGCCGCAGTACTCGCCGGGGCACCTGACCCGCGTGGCCGCCGCCCGTGAGGCGCTGGGCAAGCGCGCCATCGCGATCGCCGGTGCCGCCGTCGACGGGGTCGGCATCGCCGCCTGCATCGCCTCCGGCCAGGCCGCCGCCGACGAGATCTCCGCACAATTGAAGTCCGAATAACGAAGGGCCGCACCGTGGCAGACCACTCGAACAATCCGAACGCGCAGCGCATCAAGGAACTGAACGACACCATCCGCTACACCCTGTGGTCGGTGTTTCGCGCGAGTGAGGCGCTGCCCTCGATTCGCCAGGACCTCGCCAGCGACACCGAGTGGTTCTTCGAGAAGCACTGCAAAGACCTGGACGTGACCGTACGAGGCACCTACGACCTCACCGGGATGCGGGCCGACGCCGACCTCATGGTGTGGTGGCACGCCGAATCTTCCGACCGGCTCCAGAAGGCCTACTCCGACTTCCGTCGCAGCGCCTTCGGGAAGCATCTCGCCCCGGTCTGGTCGAACATGGCCGTGCACCGTCCCGCCGAGTTCAACCGCAGCCACATCCCGGCGTTCCTGGCCGATGAGCGGGTGCGCGACTACCTGTGCGTCTACCCGTTCGTGCGGTCCTACGAGTGGTATCTGCTGCCCGACGAGGAGCGCCGCGACATGCTGCGCGAGCACGGGATGCAGGCGCGGGACTACCCGGACGTGCGGGCCAACACGGTGCCGTCGTTCGGCCTGGGCGACTACGAGTGGATCCTGGCGTTCGAGGCCGACGAGCTGCACCGCATCGTGGACCTGATGCGCGAGCTGCGCGCCTCGCGGGCCAGAAGGCATGTGCGCGAAGAGATCCCGTTCTACACCGGCCGCCGCCGCTCCATCACCAGCATCATCAACGACCTGCCGTAGCGACCGACGCCGATGACTTCTTCTGAGTGGCTGGCCGCGCTGGCGCTGATCGTCGGCGTGCTGCTGATGGCAGAGTCGGTGCGGCAGCTGCGGCGGCGCTGGCTCCTCGTCAGGGTCGAGGGCGTCTCGATGGAACCGGCGCTGCGCGACGGCGATGAAGTCCTCGCCAAGCGCACCCGCCGGTTCGCCACCGGCGACGTCGTGGTGGTCGCCGCCCCCGATCCGGACCTCGGCTGGGCCGAAGTCCGCAAGGCCCGCGCGCCCTGGTGGATCAAGCGCGTCGCCGCCGGTCCGGGCGAGGCGATGCCCGGCACCGGCGACCTCGTCCCGCTCGATCACTACTTCCTGCTCAGCGACAATCCGGCGGGGGAGGACTCGCGCCGCCACGGCCCTGTCCCGGCCGCCCTGATCGCCGGAACCATGCTCCGCAAGTTCTAAAACCTGAGTCAATCCTAAGGAGCGGGCAGTTGTTCCCGCGATCTGGAACGTGGCAGACTGGATCCATGCCAGCGCTACGTTCACGTACTTCAACCCACGGTCGGCAGATGGCCGGCGCTCGCGCGCTGTGGCGCGCCACCGGTATGACCGACTCTGATTTCGGCAAGCCGATCGTGGCCATCGCCAACTCGTACACGCAGTTCGTTCCCGGACACGTGCACCTCAAGGACATGGGCGACATCGTCGCCGGCGCGATCGCCGAGGCCGGCGGCGTCTCCAAGGAGTTCCACACGATCGCCGTCGACGACGGCATCGCGATGGGCCACGGGGGGATGCTCTACTCCCTCCCCAGCCGCGAGATCATCGCCGACTCGGTCGAGTACATGGTCAATGCGCACTGCGCCGACGCGCTCGTGTGCATCTCCAACTGCGACAAGATCACCCCGGGCATGCTCATGGCCGCCCTGCGCCTGAACATCCCCGTCGTCTTCGTCTCCGGCGGCCCCATGGAGGCCGGCAAGACCATCGACGACAACGGCGTGGTGACGCAGAAGCTCGACCTCATCAACCCGATGATCGCCGCCGCGAACGACGACGTCTCGGACGCGCAGCTGCTCAAGATGGAAGAGGCCGCCTGCCCCACTTGCGGTTCCTGTTCGGGCATGTTCACCGCCAACTCGATGAACTGCCTCACCGAGGCCCTCGGGCTCGCGCTGCCGGGCAACGGTTCCACCCTCGCCACCCACTCCGCCCGCCGGGACCTCTTCACCGAGGCCGGGCGCGTGGTCATGGACCTGGCCCGCCGCTACTACGACGAAGACGACTCCTCGGTCCTGCCGCGCTCGATCGCCACGCACGACGCCTTCGAGAACGCGATGGCCCTGGACGTGGCGATGGGCGGCTCCACCAACACCGTCCTGCACCTGCTCGCGGCCGCCCGCGAGGCGGGCCTCGAATTCTCCGTCTCGGACATCGACGCGGTCTCGCGCCGCGTCCCCTGCATCTCCAAGGTCGCCCCGAACTCCGAGAAGTTCCACATGGAGGACGTGCACCGCGCCGGCGGGATCCCCGCCATCCTCGGTGAGCTCCACCGGGGCGGCCTCCTCAACGACGACGTCCACTCGGTTCACTCGGCCTCGCTCGGCGAGCACCTCGCCAAGTGGGACATCCGGGGCGAGAGCCCGTCGCCCGAGGCGATCGAGCTGTTCCACGCCGCGCCCGGCAATGTCCGCACCACCGAGGCGTTCTCGACCTCGAACCGGTGGGCGAGCCTGGACACCGATGCGAAGGACGGGTGCATCCACTCGGTCGAGCACGCCTACACCGTCGACGGCGGCCTGGCGGTCCTGTTCGGCAACCTCGCCGAGGACGGCAGCGTCGTCAAGACCGCCGGCGTCCCCGAGGAGAACTGGACCTTCACCGGCCCGGCGCACGTCTTCGAGTCGCAGGACGACGCCGTGCAGGGCATCCTCGACAAGTCCGTCAAGGAGGGCGAGGTCGTCGTCATCCGCTACGAAGGCCCCAAGGGCGGTCCCGGCATGCAGGAGATGCTGTACCCGACCTCGTTCCTGAAGGGCCGCGGCCTGGGCCGCAAGTGCGCGCTCATCACCGACGGGCGCTTCTCCGGCGGCACCTCCGGTCTCTCCATCGGCCACGTCAGCCCCGAGGCCGCCGGCGGCGGCGTCATCGGGCTGGTCGAGGACGGCGACATCATCGAGATCGACATCCCGGCCCGCAGGATGGAACTCAAGGTGGACGAGGCCACCCTGGCCGAACGCCGTGTCGCCCAGGAGAAGCGCGAGCGGCCGTTCACCCCGGTGAGCCGCGACCGCGTGGTCTCGCGGGCCCTCCAGGCCTACGCCTCCATGGCCACCCCGGCCAGCGACGGAGCCATCCGCAAGGTCGATTAACAAGCGCCGCAAGGTCAAGCGGCCGGGACCCCTGTGGGGGACCCGGCCACTTGCCTCTTCAAGGCACAATGAACGGGCCCGTATCCCCTTGCCTTCGGAGTGTGCATCGCGATGACCCGTGTCAACGAGTGGTATTGGAGCGAAGGGGGCCGCGAGCGGTCCCAGATCAATGCCATCAATGAGCTGGACGCGGAGCTGTCCGCGCACGCCCGCAAGCAGAGCCGCCGACTCGACCAGACCAAGTCCGAGCTCCAGAGCGGCCTCAACCGGGTCCAGTCCACCGTCAACGACCGGATCGACACCGTCCTCGAATGGACCGAACTGCGCTTCCAGCTGCTCGAATTCGAGGAGTACATGGCGCGCAAGGAGATCCGCAAGGCCTTCCGCGCGCTCGTGGAGGGCCGCCCCACCTCCATGCCCGATGTGGACGATGTCCTCGGGTACTGGATGCCGCCCGCTGCCATGGCGGTGCTGCGGCTGATCGTTCGCGACGACGCCGCCGCGCGCGGCCAGGCACCCGCCTACCGGCCGCCCGCCGGTTCCTTCACCGACCTGACCGCGGCCCTTGAGAGCGCGCGCGAGCGCGACCCGATCCGCTCCGAACTGTTCAACCTCACCGTCGGGCTGTGCTTCGAACAGCCGGCGTTCATCGACGCGGCCGTGCTGCGCCTGGTCGGCGAGCCCGTCGAACTCGGACTCGCCAAGAGCGGCCAGGTCGCCGCCGGTTGGCGGACCCTGTGGGAGGAGATCGCCCTCGGGCGCTTCGGCCTCGCCGCCGAGGAGCAACTGGCCGATCAGCTCCGGCCGCGCTTCGAGGAGTCGATGCGCGATCAGGACCTGGCCGACTGGGACCGGTCGATCGAGCGCTTCGGCGCCGAGGAGGGTCGGGAACGGGACCGGACCGAGGCCTTCACCGCGCTCCGCGCGCACCTGGCCGAGGCCGCCGCGGTCCCGGAACCGGTCGCCGTGGACGCCGACACCGCGGTCGATCCGCGCTGGCGCCGCTATCTCCAGGAGCTCATCGAGGAACCCAGCCCCGCCGAGCTGCCGGTGGTGCAGGCGATGGAGGACCTGCACCTGCCCGAGGACGAGATGCAGCGCAGCAAGCCCACCTGGTCCGAGTCCGAGGGGACCGTCGCCGAACTGGTGCGCCGCGACCTGTTCGATCCGGAGGCGCCGATCGCCTTGCGCCGCTTGGCATTGCGGCTGGCCGGCTCGATCGTGCGCGAGCGCGTCGAACTGCTGGCCGCCGCCCCGGCCGACTCTGAGCGAATCACCCGCTCCGTCAAGCGCCGCGGCCGCACCGTCACCGTCGACTCGGGCGGCCACGATGAGAAGGAACTCGAAGTCGTCGCCGCCCGCATCACCGACGGCTTCGCCTACGAGGGGCCGACGAAGCAATTCACCCTCGTCCTGGCCGGGATCTTCGGCGCACTCACGCTGCTGTCGCTCATCGGACAAATCTGGTTCCTGGCCGTGCTCCTCGCCATCGGCGTCGTCGCCCCGATCGTGGTCTACCGCAATGCCCTGGCCAAGCACGCCGGCCGCGACAAGCTCTGCGAGGAGAAGATCGCGGAGGTCCGCGCCGAGATCGTGCGGGCCCGTAAGCAGGTACAAGCCGACGAGCGGGCGCGCGACGAGCAGATGAGCGCCGAACGCGACGCCCTGCGGGAGCTGCTGGAGGCACTGCCCGAGAGATCCCGATTCTGACCTCGGCACAGCTCGAACCATTTATCACACATCGTCAGCCGGTGGCCTCAAAATCCGAGGCACCGCAGCCAAAGAAGGTGCATAATGCTCGCCTCCGTCGGAGGCCGCGGTTGGGAATCGCTGTGCCATGGGGCATCCTGTAGGGCACGAAGCTTCCGAGGATTGGGGCTGCATACATGACGCCGACACTCCGTCGCGCCCGCCGCTGGACGGCGTGGACCGCGGCCACAGCGGTGTGGTGTTCCGTATTCGCGGCGGGAATCGCCGTCAGCGTCCGCTCCGAACCGGGCATCCTCGACCCCGACACCGCCGCGGCCCTCGGCAGCCTCGGCGCCGCCTGCGCCGGACTCCTCATGTGGCGCATCGCCGCCCGCGTCAGGGCCGGCCGGCGGACCTCCTACCGGATCATCGCCGCCGGAATCCAGGTCACCGCCTGCGGCGTCGCCACCGCCTGCTGGGTGCCGAACCCCACCGGCGCCATCCTGGCGGGCATCGGCTTCACCATCGCCATGGTCCTGTATGGACTCGCGTTGCTGCGGCTGCCCGACGAGCGCTGGGACCGCCTCGCCGTGCAGCGGCGCCTGGTCGACGGCGGCTTTGTCGGCCTGTGCCTCCTCTTCGCCGTCTGGCTCGAGTTCTCCCGACCCTGGATCAGGGCCAACCAGCCCCACGTCGACTCGGTCGACCTGTGGATCCTCGCCCCCTGGTCGCTCGCCATCGTCCTGGCCGGCGTCGGAATGACCACCACCTTCCGCCTCCATCGCTGGCGCCGCCGCCACGCCTTCGCCTACCTCGCCGTCCTGGTCGTCCACGCCACCGGACTCGCCACGCTCAGTTCCTGGCAGTGGCACCCCACCGAGGTCCGCGTCCTGTGGTTCGGAGTCGCCTGGATCGCCGCCTGCGCAGCCCTCATCGGCGTCACCTACCTGGCGCGCAGCCAGCAGCCTTCGGTCGCCAAACCCAACTACCCCTCCGTTCACTACACCGTCATGGGCGGGGCCGCCGCCCTCGCCGCCGCCGCGCTCCTCCACAATGGCGCCACCGTCGGGTCCCTCCCGCTCGACGCCGCCCTCATCGCGCTGGCCGCCGCCTCGACGCTCGGCGGGCGCCTCGTGCTCACCTACTACGACGTCCGCCGCGTCACCGGCGATGCCGCCGACCGCCACCGCAAGCTGGCCGCAATCGTAGGCGTCGCCTCCGACACTCTGCTGGTCCTCGACCCCGACCTCAAGGTCACCTGGTATCCCGAGGACTCGGCCTGGCGGCCCGTCACCGACGCCGGCCACTGCATCGGCGCCTCCTTCATCGACCTCCTCTACATCGATGACAAGCGAGGCGCCGCAGAGGATCTGCGCTCCCTGCTCGAGGGCGCCCGCGCCACCGGCAGGGTCACGCTCAACCTGCGGATCCGCGATTCGGCCCGTCGCTGGCGATACACCGAGACCGTCGTGACCGATCTGCGCGGCCAGCCCAACGTGCGCGGCCTGGTCGCCCGCATCGAGGACGTCGGCGCCCGCCGCTCCCTGGAGACCGAGCTGGCCCGCATGGCCTACACCGACCCGCTCACGGGCCTGGCCAACCGCCGCGCGCTCCTGCAGAACCTGGAGGACGGCGTCGCCGCCGAGGAGCACCAGACCGCGCTGCTGCTGCTCGACCTCGACGGGTTCAAGAACGTCAACGACACCCGCGGCCACGACTTCGGCGACGAGCTCCTGGTGGAGGTCTCCCGCCGCATCAAGGACCTGCTGGCCCCCACCGACGTGGGCGCGCGCCTCGGCGGCGACGAGTTCGCGATCCTCTTGCGAGCCAATCGTTCCGAGGCCGTCGCCACCGCCCGGGACCTGGTCGACACGCTCGCCGAGCCGTACGTGTTCCACGACGAGTCCACCGTCTTCACCACCGGCTCGGTCGGCATCGCCACCGCCACCGAGGGACTGGACGACCCCGAGATCCTGCTGCGCAATGCCGACCTCGCCCTGCGGGCCGCCAAACAGGCCGGCAAGAACCGCTACGAGACCTATGACGCCGAGTTCGACCGGAAGGTCCGCCGCCGCAACGAGCTCACCCAGGAGCTGCGCGGCGCCATCGACCGCGACGAGCTGCGCCTGGTCTACCAGCCCGTGTTCTGCCTCAAGAACCGCGCCATCATCGGGGCCGAGGCGCTGCTGCGCTGGAAGCACCCCCGCCTCGGCAATGTCAGCCCCGGCGAGTTCATCCCGGCCGCAACCGAATCGGGCCTCACCCAGGACCTCGCGGTATGGGCGGTCAATCGCGCCGCCGAGCAGCTCGCCGAGTGGCACTCCCACGGCATCCGCACCTGGATCTCCGTCAACGTCTCGGTCAAGGAGCTCCACACCCACCTGTTCGCCACCGAGGTCAACACCGCGCTCATCGCGGCCGGCGTCTCCGCGTCGCGGCTCGTACTCGAAGTCACCGAGCACGACTTCTCCCACCAGATGAACACCCTCATCGCCCAGCTGAAGGCGCTGCGCGGCGCCGGTGTGCGCATCGCCCTGGACGACTTCGGCTCCGGCTACTCCTCACTGGGGCAACTCGACCGGCTCCCGGTCGACATCATCAAGATCGACCGCGACCTCATCGCCAAGGACGACGGCGGCGTCGGCCCTCTCGCCTCCGTCACCATCGAGCTCGGCCGCCGCCTCGGCATGGAGGTCATCGCCGAGGGCGTCGAGACCGACCTCCAGCTGAACGCGATGATCGAGGCCGGGGCCCCGATGGTGCAGGGCTACCTGCTCGCCAAACCCATGCCACCTGATGAACTCACCCGCTGGCTGCGCGACTCGCCGAAGGCCATAACCGCAGCCTGAGGGCTCGTTAAGGTCTCTGTGCGACACGCCGAAACACGTCCCGTCATGTGAGAAAAGTTGACTCGCGGGCTCAAATCGTGCATGCTGGGGAACGTGCCAAAGCAGAGCTACGACATCATCGCGACCGAGGTCCTCGTGACCCCGGCGCTCGTTGTAGTACTTACTTAGCGCACCGTCGTTTCCCTGACGGTGCGCTCGCCCCGTGCGTCTAGCACGCGGGCGATTTTTTCTGCCCGGGGAACGACGCCACATGTCGAACCGTCAGCCAACCCTATTGGACAAAGGACATGAGCACACCAGTGAAGGCACCGAAGCCAGGGCCGCAGGCTGCCAAGGCTCAGCCCGCCAGGCCGAAGGCACCCAAGCCGGCACCGCCGCACGGCACCCATGTGGCCGCCCCCGTCCTCACCGGCGCCCAAGCGGTCGTCAGGGCCCTCGAAGAGCTCGAGGTCGAAGCGGTCTTCGGTATCCCGGGCGGCGCGATCCTCCCCGCCTACGACCCGCTCCTGGACTCGACCAAGGTGCGCCACATCCTCGTCCGGCACGAGCAGGGCGCGGGGCACGCCGCCCAGGGTTACGCGCTCGCCACCGGCAAGGTCGGCGTCTGCATGGCCACCTCCGGCCCCGGCGCGACCAACCTGGTCACCCCCCTGGCCGACGCCCACATGGACTCCGTCCCGATGGTCGCCATCACCGGCCAGGTCGCCAGCGCCTCCATCGGCACCGACGCCTTCCAAGAGGCCGACATCTGCGGCATCACCATGCCGATCACCAAGCACTCCTACCTGATCCGCGACGGCGCCGACATCCCGCGCGTGCTGGCCGAGGCCTTCTACGTGGCCGCGTCCGGGCGCCCCGGCCCGGTGCTGGTCGACATCCCCAAGGACATCCTCGCCGGCCCGGCCCCGTTCGTGTGGCCCCCCCGCATGGACCTGCCCGGCTACAAGCCGACGACGCAGCCCCACGGCAAGCAGATCCGCGAGGCCGCCGCGCTCATCGCCGACGCCAAGCGCCCCGTGCTCTACGTCGGCGGCGGCGTCATCAAGTCCGGCGCGCACGCCGAGCTGATGGAACTGGCCGAGCTGACCGGCGCCCCCGTGGTCACCACCCTGATGGCGCGCGGGGCCTTCCCCGACTCGCACCCGCAGCACCTGGGCATGCCCGGCATGCACGGCACCGTGCCGGCCGTCCACGCCCTGCAGAAGTCCGATCTCCTGGTGGCCCTGGGCGCCCGCTTCGACGACCGGGTCACCGGCAAGCTCTCCAGCTTCGCGCCCGACGCCAAGGTCGTCCACGTCGACATCGACCCGGCCGAGATCGGCAAGAACCGCGAGGCCGACGTGCCGATCGTCGGTGACTGCAAGGCCGCCATCTCAGCCATGACCGAGGCCTACGCCGACCCCGGCAAGGAGCGCCTGAAGACCTGGTGGGAGACCCTGGACGACCTGCGCGGGCGCTACCCGCTGGGCTTCGAGGCCCACGGGCCGGACGAGCCGCTGGCGCCCCAGCACGTCATCCAGCGCCTCGGCGAGCTCGCCGAGGAGGGCACCATCTGGACGACCGGCGTCGGCCAGCACCAGATGTGGGCCAGCCAGTTCATCACCTACGACGAGCCGGGCACGTTCCTCAACTCCGGCGGCCTCGGCACGATGGGCTTCGCGGTCCCTGCCGCGATGGGCGCCAAACTCGGCGCCATGGACCGTCCGGTGTGGGCGATCGACGGCGACGGCTGCTTCCAGATGACCAACCAGGAGCTCGCCACCTGCGCGATCGAGGGCATCCCGATCAAGGTCGCCGTCATCAACAACGGCAATCTCGGCATGGTCCGGCAGTGGCAGACGCTGTTCTACGACAAGCGCTACTCCAACACCAACCTGTCGACCCACCACTCCGAGGCCTCGCCGCGCGTCCCCGACTTCGTCAAGCTGGCCGAGGCCCTGGGCTGCGTCGGACTGCGGGCCGAGCGCCCCGAAGAGGTCGACGAGATCATCAAGCAGGCCAACGCGATCAACGATCGCCCCGTGGTGGTCGACTTCACCGTCGGCCAGGATGCGATGGTGTGGCCCATGGTCCCCGCCGGCGTCTCCAACGACGAAATCCTGTACGCACGCGACGTGCGCCCGAGCTTCGAGGACGAGGGGGAAATCTAAATGGCGAAACATACGCTCTCCGTGCTCGTCGAGAACAAACCGGGCGTGCTCGCCCGCGTCTCCGCCCTGTTCTCCAGGCGCGGCTTCAATATCGACTCCCTCGCCGTCGGCGAGACCGAGCACCCCGGCGTCTCCCGCATCACCATCGTGGTGGACGTCGAGACCGGCTTCCTGGAGCAGGTCACCAAGCAGCTCAACAAGCTCATCCACGTGCTCAAGATCGTGGAACTCGAAGCGGACGCCTCCGTGCAGCGCGAACTGCTGCTGGTGAAGGTCCGCGCCGAAGCCGCCACCCGCGGCCAGGTGATCGCCGCCGCCGAGCTGTTCAAGGCCCGGTCGGTCGACGTCACACCCGACACGGTCACCTTCGAGGTCACCGGGAACTCCGACAAGATCGAGTCGTTCCTCGAAGTGCTGGAACCGTTCGGCATCAAGGAGCTCGTCCAGTCGGGGACCGTCGCGCTCGGGCGCGGGGCCAAATCGATGGCCTCGCTCTCCCGCTACGTCACACCGAGCTAGCCAAGTAAGGAAGAAGTATCTCAATGTCCGCTGAAGTGTTCTACGACGACGATGCCGACCTCGCCCTCATCCAGGGCAAGAAGGTCGCCGTCCTCGGCTACGGCTCGCAGGGTCACGCCCACTCGCTGAGCCTCCGCGACTCCGGGGTCGACGTGGCCGTCGGGCTCCAGGAGGGTTCGAAGTCGCGGCCCAAGGCCGAGGAGGCGGGCCTGAAGGTGCTCACTCCGGCCGAGGCCGCCGCGTGGGCCGACGTCATCATGATCCTGGTCCCGGACACCGTGCAGGCCAAGCTGTACGCCGCCGAGATCGCCCCGAACCTGACCGCCGGGAACAGCCTGTTCTTCGGCCACGGGTTCAACATCCGCTACGACCTGATCCAGGCCCCGGCCGACGTCAACGTCGCCATGGTCGCCCCGAAGGGCCCGGGCCACATGGTCCGCCGCCAGTTCGTGGACGGCAAGGGCGTCCCGGCGCTCGTCGCGGTGGAGCAGGACCCGTCCGGTGACACCCAGGCGGTGGCGCTCTCCTACGCGAAGGCGATCGGCGGCACCCGCGCGGGCGTCCTGAAGACCACCTTCAAGGAGGAGACCGAGACCGACCTGTTCGGCGAGCAGGTCGTCCTGTGCGGCGGCACCGCCGAGCTCATCCGCGCCGGCTTCGAGACCCTGGTGGAGGCCGGCTACGCACCGGAGGCCGCCTACTTCGAGTGCCTGCACGAGCTCAAGCTGATCGTGGACATGATCTACGAAGGCGGCCTGACGAACATGTGGTACTCGGTGTCGGACACCGCCGAGTACGGCGGCGTCTCGCGCGGCTCGCGGATCGTCACCGACGAGACCCGCAAGGAGATGAAGCGCATCCTGGGCGAGATCCAGGACGGCACCTTCGCGAAGGAATGGGTCGCGGAGTCCGAGAAGCGCGAGAACTTCAAGAAGCTCCAAGCCGTCCAGACCGACAACCAGCTCGAAGAGGTCGGCAAGAAGATGCGCGACCTGATGCCGTGGGTTCAGCGGGAGATTACTGAAACTGCCTAGTTCGGTATAAATGCCTCAAAGGCCGGGAACTGCACGGCGGTTCCCGGCCTTCGACGTTGGCGGTCGCGGCTTGGATCGGAAACTCGGCGTGGCGATCATCTTCTAGATTTCTATACCTAGAGGTAGAATGGCAGCCATGGCACTGAGTATCAAAAGTCCGGCGGCCGATCAACTCGCTCGTGAGCTTGTCGCGGCTACCGGGGAGTCCCTGACAGAAGCCGTGGAAACGGCGATCCGGGAACGGTTGGATCGGCAAGTTCATGGCGTTCGTTCTCGGCGCATCCATCACCGACTGGACGCGCTCCGCACCGAGCTGCGGGCTTTGCCCGTCGTCGACGCCCGCGCGGCCGATGACATCATCGGCTACGACGAGGACGGCCTGCCAGCGTGACCGCCGCTGACTACTTCGTCGTGGACACTTCGGCGGTTGTCGCCATCCTGAGCGACGAGCCCGGTGCCGACTGGCTGGCCGATACGCTCGCGCAGGCGACTGCGGCGGTCATGCCCGCGGCGACTTACCTTGAACTCGGCATGGTCCTGGAATCCCGCTTCGGACCGCCCGGAACCGGAGCCGCTGCTCGGTTCGTTCGTGACGCCGAAATCGAGATCGTCGATGTCACCGTCAGCGCCGCTGAACGGGCTCTCGAAGGGTGGCGCAGATTCGGCAAGGGACGGCATCGAGCCAAATTGGACTTCGGTGACTGCATCGTCTACGGTGTCGCCGCCGAACTCGACCGGCCGATCCTGTGCGTTGGTGAAGACTTCGTCCACACCAACATCGCTGTCCTGCGGCCGTCGCCGGAGAACGCCTAAGGAGCGTCATGAGCAGACCCACAATTGTCCTGGTGTACCAGCGGCTTTCGCTGCCTTGGGTGTTCGAGGGCGCGCGGCGCGCCGGCATCGACATCGTGCTCATTCCCCGTCGTGACGAGGAGATCGACCCCGCCCGGCTGCCCGAAGCGGTGGTCGAGGTGCTGCGGCTCGACCTGAGCGATCGGACGGCCGCCCTCGCCGAGCTGCGTCGCCGCCACCGCGAGGCCCCGTTCGACGGCATCACCACGCTCTGCGACCCGGAGGTTCCGTTCGTCGCGGAGGTCGCCGAGGCGCTCGGCCTGCCGGGGATCGGCAGCGGGACAGCGCAAGCGGCGCAGGACAAGCGGGTGATGCGCGAGCGGCTGGCCGCGGCCGGGCTCAACGTTCCCGGCTTTGTGCGCCTCGATGGCCCGGACTCCGAGACCGACGCGTCCGCGTTGACATTCCCGGTCGTCGTCAAACCCGCGCGGGGCTTCTCCAGCCTCGGCGTGGTGCGGGTCGATCGTCCCGGCGACCTTTCGGACGCGCTGGCCGAGGTGCGGCGGATCTGCCGCACCAATCTCGGCCGCGCCGAGGACCTGATCGTGGAGGAGTACCTCGACGGCCCCGAATACGCCGTCGAGTCGCTCGCCTATCGCGGCGAGGTCCGGGTGCTCAGCATCGGCTACAAGGGCGAGCCGACCGGTCCTTACTTCGAGGAGACCGTCTACCGCGCCCCCGCCGCGCTGCCCGAGGCCACGGTGGACGCGATCGAGCGGGAGGTCGTCGCCGCCCACGCCGCGATCGGGCTGACCGACGGGCCCGCCCACACCGAACTGCGGCTTCGAGAAGGCAAGCGGCCCTTCCTGCTCGAGATGGGCGCACGGGTCGGAGGCTCGGGCGTCTCCCACCACATCGTCGCGGGCGCCGTCGGCGCCGACCTGGCGGCCGATGCGCTCCGCATCGCCGTCGGCCGCGAGCCCGAGCGCACCACGACGGTGGCGGCCGGGGCGGCGGCGAACTACATCGTGCCGTGCGGGGGTTCGGGGCGCATCACGGCCATCCACGGCCTTGATGAGCTGCGGGACCACCCGTCCGTCGACCACCTCGTGCAGATCCTCCACCCCGGGGACGTGGTTCGGCCGTACCCGGACTTCACCGGCTATCCGGCGTTCGTCCTCTCCACGCACCGCTCGACGGCCGAGGCCGAGCAGTTCCACCGGCACCTGGACGAGTCGATCCGGATCGACTACGCGCCCGAGGGGGCGGAAAGCTAAAACCCGGACTCAGGCGACGAAGACGCCCGCCTTCGCGGCGGCCACCGCGACCAGTACGGCGCGGTCGGCCGCCGCCTCGTCGAGCGGGTCCCCGCTGGCCAGGAGGCGGTAGTACAGGGGCGCGGAGACGGCCCGGATCACCTCGTGCGGGTCGGTCCCGGCCGGGATCTCGCCGCGTGTGACCGCGGCTTCCACGCACGGCGCCCACTCGTCCAGACGGACCCGGTAGAAGCGGTGCAGTGCGGTGGCGGTCTGCTCGTCGCAGGTGGCGGCCGCGATGAGCGCCTTGAACAGCGGCCCCTGCCGGGTATCGGTCAGGGTCCCCAGAACCAGGCGGGCGAAGGCGGTGAGGTCGCCGTCCAGCGATCCGGTCTCGGTGCGCGGCAGGGAGTCCGCGGCCATCTCGCCGAGCATGTCGGCCACCAGTCCGGGGACGGTGCCCCAGCGGCGGTAGAGGGTCGTCTTCCCGACCTCGGCGCGACGCGCGATCTCGGCCAGGTCGAGCCGATCGAAGCCGTCCTCGGCAAGGGCGTCCCCGGCGGCCCGCAGGACCGCTTCGCGGACGCGGGCGGTCCGGCCACCGGGGCGGACGGTGCCGGGTTCGGACGACGACTCATTCATAACGGGACTCCAGTTGCGTTAACGATGGACCGGTGTTAGTGTAATCCACGTATTAACGGAACTGTAGATCCTTTAAGGGGTTCATCATGGAATACCGCAGACTCGGCTCCTCCGGCCTCCACGTCCCGGCCCTCAGCTTCGGAGCGGGCACCTTCGGCGGCAAGGGCGCGCTGTTCAGCGCCTGGGGCGACACCGGCGTCGAGCAGGCCCGGCGCATGGTCGACATCGCCATCGACGCGGGCGTGAACATGTTCGACTCGGCCGACGTCTACTCCGACGGAGCCTCCGAGGAAATGCTCGGCGAGGCGATCAAGGGCCGCCGGGACGAAGTCCTGATCTCCACCAAGGCGAGCCTGCCGATGGGGGAGGGGCCGAACCGGGCCGGCTCGGGCCGCGCCTATCTCATCGGCGCCGTGGACGATGCCCTGCGGCGGCTCGGCACGGATTACATCGACCTGTTCCAACTGCACGCCTTCGACGCCGGAACCCCGGTGGAGGAGACCGTCCGGGCCCTGGACGACCTGGTGAAGGCGGGCAAGATCCGCTACACCGGAGTATCGAACTTCGCCGGATGGCAGCTGATGAAGTCGCTGGCCGCCGCGGACGAGCACGGCTGGAACCGCTACGTGGCCAACCAGGTCTACTACTCGCTCGTCGGCCGGGACTACGAGTGGGAGCTCATGCCGCTGGGCCACGACCAAGGCGTCGGGGCGGTGGTGTGGAGCCCGCTGGGCTGGGGCCGCCTGACCGGCAAGATCCGCCGCGGCCGGCCGCTCCCGGAAGGAAGTCGCCTGCACGAGACCGCGCAGTGGGGCCCGCCCGTCGAGGACGAGCGCCTGTACAACGTGGTCGACGCCCTGGACGAGATCGCCGAACAGACCGGGAAGACGCTGCCGCAGATCGCCCTGAACTGGATCCTGCAAAGGCCCACGGTCGCCTCGGTCATCATCGGGGCCAGGAACGAGGAGCAGCTGAAGCAGAACCTGGGAGCGGTCGGCTGGAACCTGACCTCCGAACAGGTCGCGGCCCTGGACAAGGCCAGCGGCAAGGTCCCGCCGTACCCGTACTACCCCTACGAGAACCAGGAGGGCTTCAACCGCCTCAACCCGCCGCTGACCCCCTCCGGCCTCTAACGGCGCGAGTGTTCACCGGGGCCGGTCCGTCGATAGGACCGGCCCCGAACCGCGCCGATCGGCAGGCCGCCCCCCGCCTCGCGGGCGGGCCGAACCCGGTCCCCAGCCCCCGCCGGCCCACGGGCCGATTCCCGGGGTCCGACGGTGACGGGGGTCGCGTCTATCCTGGAAGGCGTGGCTCAGCAAGGTGTGAAGACGTATCAGGTCAAGACCTACGGATGTCAGATGAACGTCCACGACTCCGAGCGGATCGGCGGTCTCCTCGAGGAGGCCGGCTATATCCCCGTTCAGGGGACGGACGCGCCCGACCTCGTCGTGTTCAACACCTGTGCCGTCCGCGAGAACGCCGACAATAAGCTCTACGGCAACCTCAGCCACCTCGCCCCCGCCAAGGCCGCCAACCCCGACATGCAGATCGCCGTCGGCGGCTGCCTCGCCCAGAAGGACCGCGGTGAGATCACCAAGCGCGCGCCCTGGGTCGACGCCGTCTTCGGCACCCACAACATCGGCTCCCTCCCGGTCCTGCTCGACCGCGCCCGCCACAATAAGGCCGCCGAGGTCGAGATCCTCGAATCCCTCGAGACCTTCCCCTCCGCCCTGCCGACCAAGCGCGACTCGACCTATTCGGGCTGGGTATCGATCTCCGTGGGCTGCAACAACACCTGCACGTTCTGCATCGTCCCGTCGCTGCGCGGCAAGGAGAAGGACCGCCGCCCCGGCGAAATCCTCGCCGAGGTCCAGGCCCTGGTCGACGAGGGCGTCTCCGAGGTGACCCTGCTGGGCCAGAACGTCAACACCTACGGCGTCGAGTTCGGCGACAAGCTCGCCTTCGGCAAGCTCCTGCGCGCCTGCGGCGAGATCGACGGCCTCGAGCGCGTGCGCTTCACCAGCCCCCACCCCAAGAACTTCACCGACGACGTCATCGCCGCCATGGCCGAGACCCCGAACGTCTGCCACCAGCTGCACATGCCGCTCCAGTCCGGATCCGACAAGGTGCTCAAGGAGATGCGCCGCTCCTACCGCTCCAAGGCGTATCTGGAGATCATCGACAAGGTCCGCGCGGCCATGCCCGACGCGGCCATCACCACCGACATCATCGTCGGCTTCCCGGGCGAGACCGAGGAGGACTTCCAGGCCACCCTCGACGTCGTCGAGGCCTCCCGCTTCTCCTCCGCCTTTACGTTCCAGTACTCGATTCGCCCCGGCACCCCCGCCGCGACGATGGAGAACCAGATCCCCAAGGCCGTCGTCCAGGAACGCTACGAGCGCCTGGTCGAACTCCAGGAGCGCGTCTCCTGGGAGGAGAACCGGAAGCTCGAAGGCACCGACGTCGAAGTCCTGGTGACCGTCGGCGACGGCCGTAAGGACGCCGCGACCGGCCGCCTCTCGGGCCGCGCCCGCGACGGCCGCCTGGTCCACTTCGCCGTGACGCCGAGCGAAAAGGACGCCGTCGGCAATGCCGAGGGCATCCGCCCCGGCGACGTCATCACCACCAAGGTCACCTACGGCGCCCCGCACCACCTGGTCGCCGATGAGCGGGTCCTGACCCACCGCAAGACCAAGGCCGGCGACGCCTGGCAGGCCGGCAAGGCCACCAAGCTCCCCGGCGTCAGCCTCGGCATGCCGTCGATCGGACGCAAGGCCGAGCCGAAGGCCGAAGCGACGACCGAGGCCCCCGGCTGCGCCTGCGGCTAACCACCAGAAGATCGAGCTGATCACGATGAGCGTGATCCACACCGGAATGCTGATCGAACCGAGGATTATCCCGGCCAACGCGCTCGACCTATTGTCGGCCTGACCCTTGTTGACCTTGTCGATCCCGATGGCGCCCAGGACGATCGCAATGATCGAGAACGGGAAGAAATTCACCACCGACAGCAGCCCGCACACCAGCGCCCCGGTCCCATAGCCGTTCGAATACGGCTGTTCGAGAGGCTGCACCGCGGGCGGCACTGGAGCCGGGGGCGACGATTGCGGCTCAGCGGCTTCCGGCACGGCGAGGGCCGCACCGGGCAAGTCCTCCAGCAACCGGTTGAGATCGTCATAGGTGATGGCCTCGTAGACCGCGCGAGTGCGCTCGTCGAACTCGCCCAAGTTGATCCGGCCTGAGTCGAGCGAGCTCTGCAATTGGGCGACGACCGCCTCACGCTCGTCGTTGGAGACGCGAAGCGAGGAGGGATCCGGCTGGGACATGGCGGCATTCCTACGGGTGCAAAGGGGGTGTGCCCGAGGGGCCGGAGGCCCTCCGGGAGCTTTCCCCTCAGTGTACGGGTATCCCTGGTGCTCCCATTCGTGCCAGAATGTGTGGCTATGGCAGCGGAACTGAGCCCGCAGGAGCGGCGCGACCTGATGTACGGCGAGCACGATCTCAGCTCGCTGGCGATCTTCTCCGGTTCATTCATCAACTACGGGTACTGGTTCGGCGCCGATCCCGACCGGCCGATCACCCTCGCCGAACGCACCGAGAGCCAGGCCGAGATGTACCGGCAGATCACCGCCCGGCTCGAACCGGGGCCGGGGAACCGCCTGCTCGAACTCGGCAGCGGCCTCGGCGTCGGTGCGGCCCTGGTCGCCCGCGAGATCGGCGCGACCGTCGCGGGCCTGGACCGCTCGGACGACCAGCTCGCGCGCGCCGCCGAGACGAACGCCGCCGCGCTGGCAGAGCCCGACGCACGCCTCTCGTTCCACAAGGGATCGGTCACCGACATCCCTTGGCCCGGTGGCTCCTTCGACGGCGTGTACGCCATCGAAATGCTCCAGCACGTGGACGACCTGGCCGCCACCGCCCGCGAGATCCACCGCGTCCTGAAGCCCGGGGGCCGCTTCGCCACCGCCACCTTCTTCGCCCCCCAGGCGCAAGAAGCGCCGCTGGCGGACCTGCTCGAAACCGTCGAATCCGGCATCGACCTGATCCGCCCGGTGGGGGAGTTCGTTGGGGACCTCGAGGCCGCAGGATTGACGGACGTCGAGGTCACCTCGATCGGCGAACACGTGTGGCCGTACATGGACCGCTGGCTGTCCCAGACCGAATTCGCCGACACCTGGGGCCGTAACTGGTTGCGCTGCTACGAAAACGGATGGATCGACTACTACCTCGTCACCGCCCGCCGCTGAGCGGGTGCCAACACCAGAGCAGCCCCCGCAAACGCGGGGGCCGACCCGGCCAATCGGGCATCACACCAGACTGTCCGCCCACTGGCGGTGGAGCGTCGCGTACTCGCCTCCAGATTCGATCAGCGAATCCGGGGTGCCGTCCTCCTCGATGACGCCCTGGCTCAGCACCAGGACCCGGTCGGCGATCTCCACCGTCGAGAGGCGGTGGGCGATGATGATCGCCGTCCGGTCGGCCAGGATCGTGCGGAGCGCCCGCTGCACCAGCCGCTCCGAGGGAATGTCCAGCGAGGACGTCGCCTCGTCCAGGATCAGGACCCGCGGATCGGCCAGGAACGCCCGCGCGAAGACCACCAGCTGGCGCTGGCCGGCCGAAAGCCGCCCGCCCCGCTTGCGCACGTGCGTGTCGTAGCCGTCGGGAAGCGCCTCGATGAACTCGTGGGCGCCGACCACCTTGGCCGCCTCCACGATCCGCTCGCGGCTCACCCCGGGCATGCCCAGTTCGATGTTCTCCGCGATCGTGCCGTTGAACAGGAAGTTCTCCTGGGTGATCATGACGACGTTGGCGCGCAGGTCGGCCTCGGAGAGATCGCGCAGGTCCACGCCGTCGAGCGAGACACTGCCCTCCCGCGGGTCGTAGAAGCGGCTCACCAGCTTCGCGATCGTCGTCTTGCCCGCGCCGGTGGCGCCCACCAGCGCGACCGTCTGTCCTCCCGGTATGCGGAGGTTCAGATTCGGCAGGACCTGCTGGTCCTCGCGGTAGTGGAACCCGACGCCGTCGAAGCGGATCTCGCCCCGCGGCGACGCGATCTTCTGCGGCGCCTCGGGTTCGGGCACGTCGATCTCCTCGTCCAGGACACCGGAGAGCTTCTCCAGCGCCGAGGTCGCCGACTGGAGCACGTTGTAGAACTGCACCAGTTCATTGAGCGGGTCGAAGAATCGCTTCATGTACAGCAGGAACGCCGCCAGGACACCGACCTCGGTATTGCCCTGCATGACCTGCCAGCCGCCGAACAGCAGCAGCACCACGGTCGCCAGGTGGCCGATGCCGCGCATACCGCCGGACATGAACGCGTTCTGCTGGTGCCCCTTGGCCTGCGCGAATCGGTTGTCGGTATTGAGACCGGAGAACAGCTCCCGGTCCCGGTCCTCGCGCCGGTAGGCCTGCACGGCCCGCACCCCGCCCATCGACTCCACGAAGTAGACGATGAGGACCGCGACGGTCTCGCGCGCCTTGCGGTACGCGATCGCCGAGACCTTCGAGAACCAGCGGCCCAGCATGAGCATCAGCGGGAACGTCAGCAGCGTGACGGCGGCCAGCAGCGGGTCGATCACCAGCATCACCACGGTGATCGTGACGACGTTCATCGCCGCCATGACCAGGTCGTCCACGCCGTTCTCGGTCAGTTCCCGGATCGACTCCATGTCGGCGCTCTGGCGCGCCGTCACCCGGCCGGACGTGAAGCGCTCGTGGAAGGCCACCGACAGCCGCTGGAACTTCCAGAAGATGCGCTTGCGCAGCTCGTAGAGCATCGTGTTGCCGACCTTGGACGACTGGACGATGTAGAGCCGCACGCAGACGTACTCGATGATCGACGCCGCCGCGAAGGCGATGCCGACGCCGATCATGACCGAGTAGTCGCCGTGGTCGGCGATCGCCGGAATGCCGTGGTCGATCCCGAACATGACCAGGATCGGCGTGGACATGCTGCCCAGGACCTGGACGGTCAGAATGCCGACCAGGAACCAGATCGAGCGCTTGTGGGGCCGCATCATCGACCCCAGCAGCTTCCGGCTGGCCGTGCGCAGCTGCCGGATGGACTCCTCGTCCTCGAGCTCGGCGCTGGTCCGGTCCGCCTCGGCGGACTCGGAGCGGCCGCGCCAGGACGCGTGCTTGTCGTTCTGCACCACCATTACGCGGCCACCTCCTCAGATTCCGCCGACAGCACGTCGACATAGGCGGGACTGGACTCCATCAGCTCCGAGTGCCGACCCACCGCCGCGATCCGGCCCTCGTGCAGCAGCGCGACCCGGTCGGCCAGTGCCACCGTCGAGGGACGGTGCACCACGATCAAGGCGGTGGTCCCCTGGAGGACCTGCGCCAAGGCGCGCTCCACCAGTTCCTCGGTGTGCACGTCGAGCGCCGACAGCGGGTCGTCGAGGACCAGCACCGCCGGCTTCACGACGACCGCGCGCGCCAGGGCCAGGCGCTGGCGCTGCCCGCCGGAGAGCGAGAGCCCCTGCTCGCCGATGCGGGTGTCGAGCCCGTAAGGCAGGTCGTAGACGAACTCAGCCTGCGCGACCCGTACGGCCTCTTCGAGGTCGTGCTCGTCGGCGCCGGGACGGCCGAGCGCCAGGTTCTCGCGCACGCTCATCGAGAACAGCGTGGCCTCTTCGAACGCGGTGGTCACGACGTGGCGCAGGCTCGCGAGTTGCAGGTCGCGAATGTCGGTGCCGTCCAGGGTGATCCGGCCGCCGGTCGGGTCGTTGAGTCGGGACGGCAGGGACACGAGTGTGGACTTTCCGGAGCCGGTCTTGCCCGCGATGGCCACGGTCTCACCGGGTCTGACGGTCAGGTCGACGCCCGCCAGGATCTCCCGGGGGTCGTCGTCGAAGGCGAAGCGGACGTTCTCGAAGACGAGCTCGCCGTTCACGTCGGACCGTTCGACGGCGCGGGCGCCGGGCCGGTCCTGGATGGCCGGTTCGGTGTCGAAGACCTCGTAGACGCGGTCGGCGGCCGTCATGGCCTCGTTGCCGTGGGCCATGACCCAGCCCGATGCCTCGATCGGCCACAGCAGGGCGAGCTGCAGCATGATGAACGCGGTCAGGTTGCCGATCGTCATCTGGCCGTTCGCGACCAGGATCGCGCCGAACACCAGGACCGCGCCGAGCGCGGCCGAGGCGATGGCGCCGAAGGCCGACCAGGAGCGGGAGGCGATGACGCTCTTGCGGATGCCCCGCTCGCGCAGTTCCTTGGCCTCGACGTCGAAGCGCGAGGCCATGAGCGGGCCCCGTCCCAGTGCCTTGATGGCCCGGATGCCGAGCGCCGATTCCTCTGCGGCACTGGAGACCTCGCCGGACTGGTCCTGCTCGGCCCGGGCGGCCGGCAGGAAGTCGCGGAAGAAGGCCCGTCCGATGAGGAACAGCGGGATCGCGGAGGCGATGGCGATGAGCGCCAGCCGCCATTCGATCCACAGCAGCTGCGCCAGGATGATCGTGATCATCCCGATCGAGGTGATGGCGAAGACCAGGCCGCCGGCGAAGAAGCGGCGGATCATGCCCAGGTCGGTGGTCACGCGCGAGAGCAGCTGGCCGGTCTGCCAGCGGTCGTGGAATCCGGTGTGGAGCTTCTGCAGGTGCTCGTAGAGGGCCGCCCGAAGGTCGGCCTCGATGGCCATCGCGGTGGTCGTCTGGAAGTAGCGCCTGACCAGGTTGATCAGGGCGTCGGCGGCGCCCAGGCAGCCGATGACGGCGACGAGGGGCCACAGCCGCGAGAAGTCGCCGTCGTCGATGGGCCCGTCGATCGCCCGGCCGACCAGCGGCGGGATCGCGAGCCCGGAGATGATGTTGAGGAGCACCAGGGTCCACAGGATTCCGAGGCGGACCCGGTAGGGACGCAGGTACTTCTTGATCCGCCACAGGTTCGTCAGGGCGGTGGGCTCGGTAGAGGGATCGTCTGAGTCTGAAGTGCCGGTGGATTTTCGTTTCGTCTTTGCCCGCACTGTGCACCCTCCTGTCGCCCACCGCCGTCGGTTTCGCGGTGGGCAGGTTCCAACCAATGACCGTAAGCGGTTTCTGTGGTCGGGTGCAACTGATTTTCTAGCCGCGCGGCTAGGAGAATTTGTACGGGTTTCGGATGGCGTTGGGGCGCTTGCTATTCGAGCAGGCGCTCCCGCAGCAGGTCGGCCTTGTTGAACCCGGCCGCGATGGCGTAGTTCTCCAGGGAACCGAAGCGGTCGTTCATCTCCGCGATGGTCTGGCGCATCGCCTCGGCGGGGGTGCTCAGGCCGCCGTCGATCTCGGGCTTGCCCCAGGTCGCGTCGCGGTAGGCCCGCCACCGGGCGATGCCCACGTTCGACAGCTCGTAGTCGGCGGCGATGTCGTCGTCGCTCACGCCCAGGATCGACAGCAGCACGGCCGCGAGGATCCCGGTGCGGTCCTTGCCGGCCATGCAGTGGAAGACCACCGGCTCGCCCCGGGCGATGACGTCGAGCGAGTCGCTTATCGACTGGTAGCCGGCCTCCAGCATCCCCGAGTAGCGGTGGCGCAGGAACCGCACGATCTCGGACTCAGCGGAGCCGGACGGGTAGTCCACGCCGATCAGCTCCCACTTGATGTGGAGCAGTTCGAGGTGGTGGAACGTGACGGAGTCGATCTCGGGGAAGCGGCCCGTCGCCTCGAGCTCTTCGTGGCGGCGCAGGTCGATGACGTGGCGGATGCCCAGCTCATTGACGACGCGGTCGAGATCGGCCGCGGTGGCGCTGCCGAAGTTGTCGGAGCGGAAGACGATGCCGCTCTTCACCTTCGCGCCGTCGGCGCCGTTCCAGCCGCCGACGTCGCGGAGGTTGAAGATCTGCTCGGTGGGAATGAACTGCGGGGGGAGGAAGTCGGGGGACATGCGGTCTCCTACTTCGCCCCCTCGGCGATTTGCAACCGTGTCACTTGGTTCCCTCCGCAAGCTCCAGGAACTGCCTCTTGCTCGTCAGGTCCGACTCGGCCTTCTTGATCCGGCCGGCGTTGCCGTCGGCCTTGGCCCGCTCGAGCTTCTCCTCGGCCTCGGTGACCTGCTGGCGCATCTGGAGCAGCAGCGGGTTCTCGTCGACCGGGACCTTGCGCCAGGCGGTGTCGAGCGCGTCGCGGAGCTTGTCCTCGACATTGCGCAGCCGCCGCTGGAGCTTGGCCTGGTTCTTGCGCGGGACGGCGCCGGCGTCGTGCCAGCCGGCCTGGATCTCCCGCATGGCGGCCTGCGCGGCCTTGGGGTCGGCCGCGACGTCGAGCGCCTCGGCCTTCTTCAGCAGCTCTTCCTTGGCGGCCTGGTTGGCCTCCAGCTCCGCGTCGCGGGCGGAGAAGACCTCGGAGCGGGCGTTGAAGAACACGTCCTGCGCGGCCCGGAACCGCTTCCAGGCTTTCTGCTCGGCATCGGGAGCGAGGCGTCCGGCGTCCTTCCACTCGGCCATGAGGGCCTTGAGCCGGTCGGCGGTGGGGCCCCAGTCGGTGGAGGTCGACAGCTCCTCGGCGGCGGCGATGAGCTCTTCCTTCTTGGACGCGATGACCTTGCGCTCGGAGTCGAGCTGGGAGAAGTAGGCGCCGCGGTGGCGGGTGAAGGTGTCGCGGGCGGTGGAGAACTTGCGCCACAGCTTCTGGTCGGTCTTGCGGTCGACGCCGTGGATGGCCTTCCACTGGTCGATCATCTCGCTGAAGCGCTGCCCGGAGGCCTTCCAGTGGCTGTCGCGGGAGGCCAGCTCCTCGGCCTCGGCGACCAGGGCCTCCTTGGCCGCGATGGCCTCGGTGCGCTCGGCGTCCTTGGCGGCCTTGAACTCGCCGACCTTGTCCTCGGCGTGCTTGGACAGCGTGTCCAGGCGGGCGCCGAGTGCGTCGACATCGCCGACGACCGCCGCGGTCTCCAGGCTCTCGCGGAGCTTGCGCAGCTGCGAGGCCGCCTGCTCCACGTCGGCCGAGTCCGAGTTCAGGCGGGCGGCGATGAGATCGACTTCGACCACCAGGTCGGCGTATTTGCGCGCGAAGTGCGCCAGCCCCTCGTCGGTGGAGCCGGCCTGCCACGAGCCGACCGCGCGCTCGCCGGAGGAGGTTTTCACGTAGACCGTGCCTTCGGCGTCGATGCGGCCGAAGCTGGTCCAGTCTCCGAGGTCACTCATCGCGGTAATCTCAAATCCTTCACACGAACTAAGGGACGTATTTCCCGTACCTTACGGTGGTTGCCGGGTCGCTGCCAGCCGGGTCCGTCTACCTCGACGGATGAAACGCGCGAATCTACGCGATCCAGAATTCCAGGGCCAGGCGCGCCTGCCTGCCCGAGCGAACCGAAGGGGTATTCAGTTGGCAAGTGGAGGCAGCTCCCCCACCCTACCGCCGCCGGTGATCGCGGTCGTAGGCCCCACCGCGGCCGGCAAGACGGCGCTGTCCGTCGCGCTCGCCGAAGCGTGCGACGGGGAGGTCGTCAATGCCGACTCGATGCAGCTCTATCGGGGCATGGACATCGGCACCGCGAAGATCACCGAGGCCGAGCGCCACGGGATTCCCCACCACGTCTTCGACGTCCTCGACGTCACCGAGGCCGCCGATGTGGCCCGCTACCAGGCCCTGGCCAGGGAGGCCATCGCCGACATCCGCTCCCGCGGCAAGCGGCCGGTGCTGGTCGGCGGCTCCGGCCTCTACGTCCAGGCCGCCCTCGACGAGATGGACTTCCCCGGCACCGACCCCGAGATCCGGGCCCGGCTCGAAGCCGATCTCGAACGGATCGGCTCCGACGCGCTGTGGCACCGCTTGCGGGAGGTCGACCCCGCGGCCGCGAAGGTGATCCTCCCCTCCAACGGGCGCCGCGTGGTGCGCGCGCTCGAGGTGGTGGAGCTGACCGGTTCGTTCACCGCGAGCCTGCCCGAACCCAAGGCCCACATCGAGGCGGTCCGCATCGGCGTCGACCTCGACACCACCGTCCTGGACGAGCGCATCGAGCGCCGCGTCCGCACGATGTGGGAGGCCGGGCTGCTGGACGAGGTCCGCGAGCTGGAGGCGCAGGGCCTGCGCGAAGGCCGGACCGCCTCGCGCGCGCTCGGCTACCAGCAGGTCCTGGCCCACTTCGCGGGGGAGTACGACGAGGACGAGGCTTTCGAGCGGACCGTTCGCGGCACCCGCCGCTTCGTGCGGCGCCAGCGCTCCTGGTTCAAAAGGGACGGCCGCATCGAATGGTTCGATGCGGCCGACCCGGAGCTTGTCTCGAAGGCGATTACGCGCGCGGTCTCGGCGCCGTCGTGAGGTTGGGGTCGGTCTTGGCGACCGGCTCCAGGAGCTCGTTGATCTTCGCGTAGGTCTCGGCGTCGAGCTTGACGCCGGAGGCCTTGACGTTCTCCTTGACCTGCTCGGGGCGGGTCGCGCCGATGATGGCGGCGGAGACGTTCGGGTGGTGCAGGACCCACGCCAGGCTCAGCTGGGCGATGCTCAGGTCCAGGCCCTCGGCGATCGGGGCCAGCTGCTGGACGCGTTCGAGGGTCTCGTCGCCGAGGAAGCCCTCGACGAAGCGGCCGTACTTGGGGTCGGCGCCGCGCGATCCCGCGGGGGCGGCCTGGCCCGGCTTGTACTTGCCGGTGAGGACGCCCTGCGCCAGCGGCGACCAGACGATCTGGCCTATGCCCAGCTCCTCGGAGGCCGGGATGACCTCGGCCTCGATGACCCGCCATAGGGCCGAGTACTGGGGCTGGCTGGAGACGAGCTGGATGTTCAGGTCCTGCGCGAGCGCGTGGGCGCGGCGGATCTGGTCGGCGGTCCACTCGGAGACGCCGATGTAGTGGGCCTTGCCGGCTCGCACGACGTCGGCGAACGCCTGCATGGTCTCGTCGAGCGGGGTCTCGACGTCGAAGCGGTGGGCCTGCAGCAGCTCGACGCGGTCGGTCTGGAGGCGGCGCAGGGAGTTGTTGATCGACTCCTTGATGTGCTTGGTCGACAGGCCGCGGTCGTTCTTGCCCTCGCCCATGGGCCAGTAGACCTTGGTGAAGATCTCCAGGCCGTCGCGGCGTTCGTCCTTGAGCGCGCGGCCCAGGACCTCTTCAGCGGCGCCGTGCGCGTAGACGTCGGCGGTGTCGAAGGTGGTGATGCCCTCATCGAGCGCGGCCTGGACGCACGCGACGGCGGCGTCCTCTTCGACCTGTCCGCCGTGGGTGATCCAGTTGCCGTAGGTCAGTTCGGAAATGACGAGGCCGGAACGGCCGAGATGACGAAACTCCATGCTGAAGAGATTACCTGCCGCACGGCTAGCGTCAACGAAACCAACGTCACAAGAGCTGAACTCCTAGAGCGGACCGTCGTCGATGGAGACCGCCGCGTCGAGCGTCCGGGCCGCCTCGGCTCTGTCCATTCTGGGTGGACGTATTTCGGCGCCGTCGAGTCCGGCGGTGCCCCAGGAGTAGCCGTCCATCGAGACGAGGAACCCGGCGGGATGGACGGCGATGTGCTGGTAGCGGGGCGGGATGACGATGCGTCCGGACTTGTGGACGACGCCGTAGCGGCCCCGCTGCCCGGCCACGGCGACGCCGCCGACGAAGCCGAGCACATTGCGCCCGTCCACGGTCGGCGTCTCCAGCGAGTCGTAGAGCATCGGGACGACCACGGTGCCGTGCTTGTCGATCGCGCCCCAGTCGCTCTGGCGGACCGCCGCGACGCCGCCGCGGAAGTCACCCGCCTGCGTGAACGCGGCCTTGACGACCGGGCGCCCCTCGGGCCCGAGATAGCCGTAGCGGCCGGAGGGCTGATCCTTGAACAGGTCGGGCGCGGGGTGCCCGGCCCGTTCGGCCCAGCCGCGCGGGGGAGGCCCGAAGCCGCCCTTGGCGGCGCGCTCCTCGGCGAGGTCGAGGCCGGTCTCCACGATCTGCATGACGAAGTTGTGCGGGTTGTACTCGCTGGCGCGTTGCAGGTGGATGAGCGCCTCGGTGACGCGGCCCTGGGCCAGGCAGGACAGCGCCGCGTAGGCGCGGGCGGCGCCGGTGAGGGTGCGGGGGAGTTCGCCGGCCTCGGCCAGGGCGAACAGGCCGTCGGCCTCCTCGAAGTGGCGCTGGACGCGCTTGACCTGGGCGAGCCGGGCCCTGGCGGGGGCGAGGAGGAGGTCGGCGCCGATGGCCTCGGCGTATTTGACGGCGGCGGCCGCATCGATCTCGGCGCCGTCGAAGTCCCCGAGGACTCGCAGGATGACGGCGCGGACGCCGAGCAGCCGGGACTGGTCGGCCTCGGACGCGTGGCGGGCGAGCCGCACGGTGGCCTCCTCGCGGAGCTGCGCGAGGGCCGCGGCGTCGGCGATCGAGTGGCGCATGGTGGCCCGATCGAGCGGTCCGAGGGCGCGGACCAGCCCGGTCCGCAAGTCCGCCGCGACATCGACCACGTTGACTACTTTCCGGGGTAACGGAGGGTTACGACATACAGATTAAGGCATCGGGGTCCGTCTCGGGAGGGGTGAGTGGGCTGGGATCGGGACGGTTCGCCTGGCACGTCGAGTCGGGGCCGATCCGGACCCCTGCCCGGTCCGGGTCGGCGGGCGGGGCGCCGGTGTTCCACCGGTACTACTTGACCCCGTGCCTATTCGACGCTCTGCCTACTTGACGACTTGCCCGAGGTCGTCCTCGGTGGCCTTGTAGCTCATGCGCGGGCGCGGGTTCCGCATGGAGCGGAACATGATGGAGCGCTGGATGGCGTACCAGTACAGGCCGGGCTTGCGCTGCGTGGTCTTGGGGAACCGCTTCATGACCAGGCGCCACACCTTGCGGCACAGGAAGTACGAGTCGACGGCGAAGCCGAGCATCATGGCGGCCCACACCAGCATGAGGATGTTGACGTAGGCGGGGAAGACGTTGGTGGCCAACAGGAGCGCCATCGTCAGGGCGAAGAAGTACTGGGCCACGGTGCGCCGCGAGTCGACCAGGTCGCGCACGAGCAGGCGCTCGGGGCCGCGGTCGCGGGGCAGGTGGTACTTGTCGAAGAGCGGGTCGCCCTTCCACTGGCCCTCGGCGATGCGGGCGCGCTCGGCCCGGATATCGGCCTTGGCCTGCGACTTCTGCTCCTTCGAGAGCGGCGCGGACTTCTGCTGCGCGCGCTTTTCCTTCGAGGTCAGCGGGGGGTTCACCGGCGGGCGAGCCTTGGACTGGGTGGGCCGCTTGGGCGTGGCCTTCCCCTTCTTGTCGGTCGCGGAGACGGGCTTGCTCTCTTCGACGGCCGGGGTGGCTTCGGCGGACTTCTTCCCCACGGGACGATCGCCCTTCCTACATTCGGGACGGCATGCTGTCTTTCCAGCATACCCAGGGTCACGGCGACGTCGATGCCAGCGGCTCCGGCTCGGGCCTCCGGTAGCGATGGCGCAGGCCGGGCCGATGACGGCCCGACCTGTGTCGACGGTTAGACGGGTGGTCGCCCGCTTTTCGCGGGTGATGCCCGTCGTCTAGTTCGCGGCGGCCGCGACCGGCGCGGGGCGCTCGATCTTGGCGCCCAGGCCCTCGAGCTTCGCCTCGAAGTTCTCGTAGCCGCGGGTGATGTAGCGGTCCACGCCGTAGACGCGGCTGGTGCCCTCGGCCGCCAAGGCGGCGATGAGGTGGCTGAAGCCGGCCCGCAGGTCGGGGATCTGGAGGTCGGCGGCGTGCAGCTTCGAGGGCCCGGCGATGACGGCCGAGTGCAGGAAGTTGCGGCGGCCCCAGCGGCACGGCGTGCCCCCCAGGCAGTCGGAGTACAGCTCGATGTTCGCGCCCATCTGACGCAGCTCGCGGGTGTAGCCGAGACGGTTCTCATAGACCGTCTCGTGCATGATCGACAGGCCGTCGGCCTGGGTCAGCGCCACCACGATCGGCTGCTGCCAGTCGGTCATGAGCCCGGGGTGCACGTCGGTCTCCAGCGCGACCGGCTTGAGCGGCGTGCCGGGGTGCCAGAAGCGGATGCCGCCGTCGACGGGATCGTCGTCGACCTCGTAGGCGCCGCCGATGGAGCGGAAGACGTTGAGGAAGGTCATCATGCTGGCCTGGTTGGCGCCCCGCACGTTCACGCTTCCCTCGGTGGCCAGCGCGGCCGATGCCCAGGAGGCGGCCTCGATGCGGTCGGGGAGGGCCCGGTGGGTGTAGCCCTTGAGCTCCTCGACGCCGACGATCTCGATGACGCGGTTGGTGTGGACCTTGATGATCGCGCCCATCTTCTGCAGGATGCAGATGAGGTCGATGATCTCCGGTTCGATGGCGGCATTGCGCAGCTCGGTGGTGCCCTGGGCCATGACGGCGGTGAGCAGGACCTGTTCGGTGGCGCCGACGGAGGGGAACTCCAGCTCATAGCGGATGCCGTGGAGGCCGTCGGGGGCCGACAGGTGGGTGCCGTCGACGCTCTTCTCGACGTGAGCGCCGAACTTGCGGAGCGCGTCGAGGTGGAAGTCGATGGGGCGGCCGCCGATATTGCAGCCGCCGAGGTCGGGGATGAAGGCGCGGCCGAGACGGTGCAGCAACGGGCCGCACAGCAGGATCGGGATGCGGCTGGTGCCGGCGTGGACGTTGATCTCCTCGACGCCGGCGGATTCGACGGAGGTGGGGTCCATGTAGAGCGTGTCGCCGTCGAGCGCGACATCGACGCCGTGGACGCGCAGCAGTCCGGTGACGACCTCGACGTCCCGGATGGCCGGGACGCTCTTGAGCACCGACGGGGAGTTGCCGAGTAGCGCCGCGACCATCGCCTTGGAGACAAGGTTCTTGGCGCCGCGGACGTGGACCTCGCCTTCGAGGGGGGTGCCGCCATGGATGATCAGCATGTCTTCTTGAGGGGGGGCGTCGGTGCTGCTCAACAGGTCTCCTCTGGGATGGAGTTCAGGTGCAAGAGCCGGGAGGCGTCACGGTCCGCTGGCGGCTCCGCCAGGCCCGGACGTTCGACGAATCGTCGCCCAACGATAACGGAACAGCCACCGCGAATACCCCCAGGTAGCGACCTAACCCACGGTGATCATCCGCACCCCGCGGGCATGCAACCCGGGGTGGCCGCAACTCGTGTATCTCCTCTTTGTGAGCCACAAAGGACGGCGCCCGGTCACGCGGGATTCTCCCGCGTGACCGGGCGCCGGAAAGATCGCTACGGCAGGGCGAGCATCCGGTCCAGGGCGGCCCGGGCGTATTTGGCCGTCTCGACGTCCACCGTGATCGGGTTGGGGACTCGGCCGGCGACGAGTTCTTCGAGCGCCCACACCAGGTGGGGCAGGTCGATGCGGTTCATCGTGGAGCAGTAGCAGACCGTCTTGTCCAGGAACGAGATCTTCTTGTCCGGGTGCGCGTTCGCCAAGCGCCGCACCAGGTTCAGCTCGGTCCCCAGCGCCCACGAGGAGCCGGGCTCGGCCGCGTCCAGGGCCTTGATGATGTACTCGGTCGACCCCACGTAGTCCGCGGCCGAGACGACCTCGTGCGTGCATTCGGGGTGGACCAGGACATTGACCTCGGGGTCGAGGCGGCGCATCTCCTCGACGGATTCGAGCGTGAACCGCCCGTGCACCGAGCAGTGGCCCTTCCACAGGATGATCTTGGCGTCCCGCAGTTCCCGCTCGGTGAGCCCGCCGTTCGGCTTGTGCGGGTTGTAGAGCACGCAGTCCTCGAGCGAGAAGCCCAGTTCGCGGACCATCGTGTTGCGGCCCAGGTGCTGGTCGGGCAGGAACAGGACCTTCTCGCCTCGCTCATAGGCCCACTTCAGGGCCCGCTCGGCGTTCGAGGAGGTGCAGACCACGCCGCCTTCGCGGCCCACGAAGCCCTTGATCGCGGCGGTGGAGTTCATGTAGGTGACCGGGACGGTCGCCTCGGCGATCCCGGCCCGCTGGAGGTCCTCCCAGCACTGTTCGACCTGGGAGGCGGTGGCCATGTCGGCCATGGAGCAGCCAGCGGCCAGGTCGGGCAGGATGATCTGCTGGTGGTCGCCGGTGAGGATGTCGGCGCTCTCGGCCATGAAGTGCACGCCGCAGAAGAGGATGTACTCGGCGTCGGGGCGGGCCGCGGCCTGCTGCGCGAGCTTGAACGAGTCGCCGGTGACGTCGGCGAACTGGATCACCTCGTCGCGCTGGTAGTGGTGGCCGAGGACGAAGACGTTGCCGCCCAAGGCCTCCTTGGCCGCCTTCGCGCGTGCGACCAGGTCGGGGTCGCTGGGCGCGGGCAGCTCGCCGGGGCAGTCGACACCGCGCTCGGAGCCGGAGTCGGTGCCCCGCCCGAGCAGCAGGAGCGCGGTCTGAGTGGGAGCAGGTTCGTTGAAGCCCGTCATCTGTTTCTCCTGATGGATACCCCGGTGTTCAAACTGGGGGAGGAAATCATAGTTGATTGCTCGCTCGACTGTCCCGTGTCAACTGGTCTGTTCGACACGTTAGCCGCAGAAAGTGTCACACCCGGTTTTTATTATCGTGAGCGTGACAGTGAATCACATCCGATATCAGTACCGGATCTATCCGACACCAGGTCAGCGGATCATGTTGGCCAGGACGTTCGGTTGCTGTCGCACGGTGTGGAACGACGCGCTGCGGATCTTCCGTGCCGCCTACCAGGCGGGTGAGGATCGGCCCGCGTTCGGGGCGGTGACCACTGCGGTGACGGTGGCCGCGAAGCGGAGGCCGGAGCGGTCGTGGCTGGGTGAGGTTTCGTGTGTGCCGTTGCAGCAGTCCATGCGGCAACTGTATGCCGCGTTCGGAAACTTCTTCGACTTCTTGTCAGGGAAACGCCAGGGCCCGAGGGTCAATCCGCCGCGATTCAAGCGGCGTTCTGCGCGCCAGTCGGCTGAGTTCACCCGAAATGGATTCCGGTTGCGCGAGAACGGGAAGCTGTATCTGGCGAAGATCGGTGAGGTCAAGGTCGCCTGGTCGCGTGAACTGCCGTCAGGGCCGTCGAGTGTGACGGTGATCAAGGCCGCCGACGGGAAGTACTTCGTCTCGTTCGTGGTCGCCGTGGATGGCGCGCCGCTGCCCTGTCTCGGGGAAGACGCGGTGGTTGGGATCGATCTGGGCCTGAGTGCGTTCGCGGTCACGAGTAGTGGGAAGCGGATCGAGTCGCCGAAGTTCCTGCGCCGGGCCGAGCGGAAGATCAAGAAATATCAGCGGGCAGTGTCCCGCAAACAGCAGGACTCGAACAATCGCCGGAAGGCGAGCTTGAAGTTGGCGAAGGTCCATGCCAGGGTCGCAGCGCAGCGTCGCGACTTCATCGAACAGGAAACGACACGCCTCGTGCGCGAGAACCAAGTGCTCGCGGTGGAGACGTTGAATGTCAAAGGCATGGCCACCAAAGGAATGCACCTCGGCAAGAGCGTGCACGACCAAGCATTGGGCATGTTCCTGTGCGTGCTGGCCGCGAAGGCCGCCAGAGCGGGGCGGACCGTGATCGCGGTCGACCGGTTTTACGCGTCCACGCAGATCTGCTCGGCGTGTGAGGCGACGACCGGGCCGAAGGGCAAGGACGAACTCCATATCCGGGAGTGGACGTGCACCGCATGCGGTGCGGTCCATGACCGGGATGTGAACGCTGCAATCAATATCCTGCGGGAGGGCTTGCGCCTGATCGCTGAAGTCGAACAGCTCGCCGCTGGACACCGAAAGGCCCGGAACACGCTTCCGGGAGCGGAGAGTGAAAACGCCTGTGGAGACCGTGTATCAAAGACCGGCTCAGTGTCGGCAGTGGTCGAAACCCCCAGTCATGGGGAAGAAGCAGGAACCCGTGCAGAACCGGACAGTCGAGAGACCTACCGGTAGATGTGAAATCCTCTCCGTTCGCGGAGGGGAGGAGGTCAAAGTTGCACGTCCGGGCGGCAGGTGCACCTGGGGATGGCAAGCGATTACACGCAGTTCCGGGGCATCGACTACCCTTTTCGTGTGCGCATCCTCATAGCTCCCGACAAGTTCGCCGGAACGCTCACGGCCGCCGAGGCCGCCGCCTCCATCGCGGAAGGCTGGCTGCGTTCAAGGCCCGACGACACCGCCACCGAGCTCCCCCTCGCCGACGGCGGCCCCGGCTTCATCGACGTCCTCGAAGCGGCCATCCCCACCGCCACCAGGCGAACCGTAGACACCCTCGACCCCCTCGGACGCGCCGTCAAGGCCGACTACCTCCGCGACGGCGACACCGCCTACATCGAATCCGCCGCCGCCTGCGGACTCCACCTCCTCACCCCCGCCGAGCGCGACCCCCGCCGCACCACCACCTACGGCCTCGGCCTCATCATCGCCGCCGCCATCGAGACCGGCGCCAAGCAGATCGTCGTCGGACTCGGCGGCTCCGCCACCAACGACGCCGGCGCCGGCATGCTCACCGCCCTCGGCTACACCTTCCGCGACGCAGCAGGCGAACCCATCGGCTACGGCGGAGCCGCCCTCGCCGCCGCCACCAGCGTCGACGGCCACCTCCGCACCAGGGACGTCCGGTTCATCGCCGCCACCGACGTCGACTCGCCCCTGCACGGACCGGTCGGCGCCACCGCCGTCTTCGGACCCCAAAAGGGCCTGCGACCCGAAGACCAGAAGCAGCTCGAGCACGCCTTGATGGTCTTCACCTCGATCTGCGAACGGGACATCGGCTACCTCCACGCCGCCGAACAACCGGGAGCCGGCGCCGCGGGCGGCCTCGGCTACGCCTTCAACCTGCTCGACGGACGCCGAGAATCCGGCGCCCGACTCACCTGCGACGCCGTCGGACTCGACGCCGCCATCGCCGCAGCCGACCTGGTCATCTCCGGTGAAGGCTCCTTCGACTCCCAGAGCCTGCGCGGCAAGCTCGCCGCCGAGGTCGCCTCCGGCGCGGCCGCCCACGGCAAGCCCTGCCTCGTCCTCGCCGGACGCTCGGAAGTCGACTCCCACCCCGACCTCGCCGGTGTCTATTCCGTCACCGACCTGCTCGGCAGCGCCGCAAAGGCGATGAAAGCCCCGGCCCAGGGCCTGAGCGCGCTGGCAGAGCAAGTCGCCCGCCAATGGATAGCCAACCGGGCTTGAACACAGATCCCTCACGCAAGCGCTCGGGAATAGAGACGAGCTCAGTCCCGTTGGGTACTGTTGTCAGGTCGAAGAGACCCGATCGACGCCGTTGATCACAAGCAAAGGGAGCTAGCACTGTGAGCGCTACCCAGCAGGCCGAGGACGTCAAGGACACCGCCACCGGCGTGGTGCTTACTGACCAGGCCGCCAGCAAAGTCAAAACCCTGATCGAGCAGGAGGGCGAGGAGAACCTGCGCCTGCGTGTCGAGGTCAGCCCCGGTGGTTGTTCCGGTCTGCGCTACGGCCTGTTCTTCGACACCGACAAGCGCGAGGCCGACGTGATCCAGTCCTACGACGGCTTCGAGGTCATCGTGGACAAGATGAGCCTTCCGTACCTGATCGGCGCGAGCATCGACTTCGCCGACCGCATCGACGCCCAGGGCTTCACCATCGACAACCCCAACGCGCAGGGCAGCTGCGCCTGCGGAGACTCCTTCCACTAGGCCTCTCGCCGAAGGAAGCAGTCCCCGAATCAACGCCGGCCCGGCCGAAGCCGCCCCATAGCGAGTGCGCTCGGCCGGGCTGTGCCGTGTCCGGCCTCCGCCGGCACACCGCCGTCACCGACCGAAAAGGTCCATTCACCGTGAACAGCTTGAACACCGCCGTCGCCGGCCAGACCGCGGCGTACATCGCCCACGGTCTCGCCCAGCTCGGCGTGCCGCCGGTCATCCTCGAACCCGACCGGGCCGACTACGACCTCATCGACGTCATGGAGCGCACCGGGACCTTCGGGCTGCTGCACATCGGCCCCGACGACCCGAAGGCCATGCTCGCCTACGCCGACCAGGCCCGCGAGCTGGGGCTCGACTTCAGCGCCGACCCCGGTCGGCTGGAGGGGACGGAGGCGGTCGACTTCATCGAGGGCGCGAAGTTCCTGGTGGGCAGCCGCGAGCGCTACCAGTTCCTCCAGGCCGCCACGGGACTCACCGACGACCAGATCCTGGCCAAGGTCCGGGTTCGCATCACCACCGACGACGCCGACGGCATCGAGGTGGTCGGCCACGACATCGATCGCGTCCACGTAGGAGCCGCGCGCTTGCGCGGGGTCATCGATCCCGCCGGTGCGCCCGAGGCGGCGACCGCGGGACTGCTCGCCGCGATCGGGTGGGGCATGGGATTGCGCCGGGCCGCCGAGGTGGCCGGACAGATGGCGGTCATAGCACTCGAATCGGTTGGACCGCAGGGATATACGGTCAATCCCGTGGATTTCATGCGTCGCCTGGAGGAGTCGTACGGTGCCGCTGCGGCGGCGGAGGCATCGGCATACCTGTTGCCCGAATGAACTCGGGAGTCTCAGGTTTTCACTACCGCAACACCAATCTCACTGATTGGGATTGGGACGGCAATGCAAACTTAACATTGGCGCTGCAATGTCTCCAGTGGTCGTCCTTGTAGTAACGATTTCACAACGCACTCTTTCTTTTCGATGTGCCGTGCGCCATGGTGTGAGTTAACCCACGACCCTCAACTCACACCTCTGGAGCGACCCTTGAGACGAATTCGAATGACGGTGGCCGCCGCGGCCGCCGCGACGCTCGCCCTCACGGCGTCCGCATGCGCGGGCGACGAAGGCGACGTCGACGGCGAAGGCGGCGGTGGCGGCATGCTCAATATGCAGATCGGCGAGGTGCGGAGCTTCATTCCCGGCGGATCTGGCGAGTCCGAGGGCTACCGCGTCATGAAGAACATCTACGACGGACTCGTCTACTACAACAACGAGACCGGCGAGGCCGAGAACCTCGTAGCCGAGGAGATCACGTCCGAGGACAACCAGACCTGGACGATCAAGATCAAGAGCGGCCTGACCTTCCACAATGGCGAGGCAGTGGACGCCAACGCGTTCATCCGCTCCTGGAACCGCACCGCGTACGCCCCGAACGTGCTGCCGCTCAACTACTTCTTCGCGACCATCGCGGGCTACGAGGAGATGAACCCCGAACCGCTCCCGGCTGAGGAGTGGGCCGACCCGGAGGTTCCCGAGTACGCCGACGTCGACGTCACCGAGCTGTCCGGCCTGACCGCCGTCGACGACCTGACCCTCCAGGTCGAGCTGACGGCGCCGTTCATCGGCTTCCCGACCATGCTCGGCTACGAGGCGTTCTACCCGGTCGCCGAGGAGTGCCTGGCCGACACCGAGGCGTGTGAGAAGAAGCCGATCGGTAACGGCCCCTTCATGTTCGAAGAGGAGTACAACGTCGAGAGCGGCGGCACCGCCGTCACCTGGGCGGACTACGCCGGCGACAAGAAGCCGTCCATCGACGGGGTGAACTGGAAGGTCTACCTCGAAGGCAGCGACTGCTGGGCCGACTTCCTGACCGGTGACATCGACGTCTGCCGCCCCACCGCGGCCGACTACGAGGCCGCCGTCAACGACGAGGAACTGGCCGAGCGCCGGATCCAGCAGCCCGACCCGTCGGTGCTGATGCTGGGCTTCCCGCTGTACGTGGACACGTACCAGGACGTCGACCTGCGCCGCGCGCTCTCGATGGCGATCGACCGCGAGGGCGTTCGCACCGTCGTCGGTCCCGACCGCTTCTACCCGCTCGACACCTGGGTCCCCGACTCGATCCTCGGTGGCGGCCAGGGTGCCTGCGGCGAGTACTGCACGTATGACCCCGATGCGGCCGCGGCGCTGCTCGAGGAGGCCGGCGGCTGGCCCGAGGGCGAGAAGCTGGAGATCGTCGTCAACGACGCGAGCGACAACCTCGACATCTTCCGCGCGATCGGTGACTCCATCACCGAGTCGATCGGCGTCGAGTACGAGCTGGTGTCGATGGAGTGGACCGACTTCCTCGGCGCCCGCGAAAACCACACGGTGACCGGTCCGTTCCGCTCCGGCTGGAGCCCGGACTACAACCTGAACGAGAACTACCTGGAGCCGATCTACGGCGGCGGCGCCGCCACCAACGACCAGGGCTGGGAGAACGAGGAGTACGACGCGAAGATCGCCGAGGCCGGTGCGGCCGCGACGATCGACGAGGCCGTGACGCTCTACCAGGAGGCCGAGATGATCCTCGCGGAGGACATGCCGAGCATCCCGATCTTCGGTGAGACGATCAACTTCTTCTACACCGAGCGCGTCGACAACGTGATCATCAACCCGATCTACGCCGGACCGGGCGGTGACGCCGAACTGCGCGACATCGAAATCGTCGAATAACCCGAACTGAAGACGGGTACCGCGGGCGGGCTAGGGGTTCTTGAACACCCCTAAGCCGCCCGCGGGCCTTGAACGACCTGTCCTCTAGAACGGAATATTCATGGGACGCTATGTCATTCGACGCTTGCTCCAGGCCCTGCTCACGCTGGGGATCGTGCTGTTCCTGCTGCACTACCTGATGGCCCTGTCGGTCCAGGTCCGCGGGAATCCCGCGTTGCTGTTCTTCGGCGGGGAGCGCACTCCCGACCCGGCGATGCTGGCCCAGGTCGAGCGTCTGTACAACCTCGACAACCCCTGCTATGAGCGCACCGGAGATCCGTGCGTGCGGCCGTTCATCGAACGGCTCCAGAACTACGCCGCCGGCGACTTCGGAACGACCCTCAACGGCAACCGCGACGTCGGCGAGCTGCTGGGCGTCTACATCCCCAACACCCTGCGGCTGTTCGTGTTCTCCACGATCACCCTGGTCGTCCTCGCGATGGTCCTCGGCACCTGGGCGGCCCGCCACCACGGTCGGGTGATCGACCACTCGGTGCGCGGCACGACCATCCTCATCGACTCGGTCCCGGTCTTCTTGATCCTGCTGGCCTACGTCTACATCGTGGCGGTCCCGCTCACCAGGTGGGCGAGGGGCATCTGGGACACCGAATCGTTCATGGGCCAGGTGTTCAGACCGAACTACAACCCCGACTATCCATGGACGACGATCATCGTCCCGGGCATCATCCTGGGTTCGGTCGGACTCGCCACCCTGACCCGCCTGGTCCGGGCGAGCCAGCTGGAGAACCTCGGCTCCGACTTCGTCAAGACCGCGAAGGCCAAGGGCCTCAAGCAGATGCGGATCACGGTCGTGCACGTGGTGCGCAACTCGATGATCCCCATCGTCACCGGCGTCGGCTACCTGTTCGCGTTCATGCTCTCCGGCGCCGTCCTCACCGAGGGCGTCATGGGCATCCCGGGCATGGGCCGCATGATCTTCGGCGCCGTCCAGCGCCAGGAGACGAACCTGGTCATCGTCGGACTCACCATCAGCGCGATCGTCGTGGTGGTCGTGAGCCTCCTGGTCGACCTCATCTACGCCGCACTCGACCCGAGGATTCGATATGAGTGAGCTGACCGCCCCGCTCCCCGAGCCGGATGCCGCCCAGGCCTCGCTGTGGAAGGACGCCTTCCGCACCATGCGCAAGCGTCCCGACGTCATCATCGCCACGGTCATCCTGCTGTTCGTGTTCACGATGGCGGCGTTCCCGTCCCTGTTCACCGACAAGGACCCCGCCCGCTGCATCGGCCGCGACGCCCGCCAGCGCCCCGACACCTGGTTCTTCGGCGATCACCCGCTCGGCACCGACGGCTTCGGCTGCGACTTCGCGTCCACCATCGTCCACGGCACCCGGCCCACGATCGTGCTGGCGCTCAGCGTCATCATCTTCTCGGTCATCATCGGGCTCCTGCTGGGGCTGCTGGCCGGGTACTACGGCGGCTGGCTCGACACGATCATCTCCCGGGCCCTGGACGTGTTCATCGTCGTGCCGATGCTGCTCGGGGCGATCCTGCTGCTGAGCCTGTTCCGCGAGCGGGGCTCGGGCGGGAACCTCATAGAGACGGTCGCCCCGGCGGCCATCGCCCTGTCCCTGTTCGGGTGGATGGAGTTCTGCCGCTACGTGCGCGCCGCGACCATGGAGACGAAAAACCTGGACTACGTCGTCGCCGCGAAATGCCTGGGCGCCAGGGACCGGCGGATCATGTTCCGCCACATTCTGCCCAATGCGATCGTGCCGGTGACGGCCGTCGTCCCGACCTCCATCGGCGCCATCATCGTCACCGAGGCGGCCCTGGCCGTCCTCGGCATCGGCGTGCAGCCGCCGGCCACCAGCTGGGGCGTGCTGCTGTCCAAGGGCACCGAATGGGCCGGCGGCGGCTACATCTACCTGTTCGGGATTCCCTTGGCGCTGCTGATCATGACCGTGTTCGCTTTCGCGACCTTCGGCGACGCGCTCCGCGACGCCCTCGACCCGAAGATGAGGTAGCAGAGCGATGTCAGAGACCCTGCGCGTCATCGGCGACACCCTCCCGGGCGCCGACCTGAACGCCCCGCTGCTCGAAGTGGAGAACCTCCAGGTCGAGTTCAAAGTCCGCGGCAAGTCCGTCCCCGCCGTCCGCGGCGCGACCTTCACCCTCGAACAGGGCCGCACCCTCGCCGTCGTCGGCGAGTCCGGCTCCGGCAAGTCGGTCACCAGCCAGGCCATCATGGGCATCGTGGACGACCCGCCCGGCCGCGTCACCGGCGGCGAGGTGCGCCTGCACGGCATCGACCTGCTGAAACAGGACGAGGAGACCCGAAGGACGGTGCGCGGCAACCACATCGCCGTCATCTTCCAGGACGCCCTGTCCGCGCTCAACCCGCTGTGGTCGGTCGGCTTCCAGATCGGGGAGCTGTTCCGCGTCCACCGCGGCTCCACCCGCGCCGAGGCCAAGAAGCGCGCGATCGAGCTGCTCGACCAGGTCGGCATCCCCGACGCGAAGAACCGGGTGGGCCACTACCCGCACCAGTTCTCCGGCGGCATGCGCCAAAGGGTCATGATCGCGATGGCCCTCGCCCTGGACCCCGAGGTGCTCATCGCCGACGAGCCGACCACCGCGCTCGACGTCACGGTGCAGGCCCAGATCATGCGGCTGCTCAAGCAGATCCAGGACGAACGCCACATGGGGCTCATCCTCATCACGCACGACCTCGGGGTCGTCGCGGACGTCGCCGACGAGGTCGCCGTCATGTACGCCGGCGAGGTGGTCGAGCGCGCGACCATCCGCGACACCTTCAAACAGCCCGCCCACCCGTACACCAAGGCGCTGCTGCGGGCGATCCCGCGTGTCGACACCGTCGGGCAGGAACTGGAGGTCATCCGGGGCCTGCCGCCGAACCCGGCGTCGCTGCCCGGCGGGTGCCCCTTCCACCCGCGCTGCTGGGCCGCCGAGGACAAGTGCTCGACGGAGGTCCCGCCGATGATCGAGGCGGCCCCCGAGCACCGCAGCCGCTGCCACTTCGCCACGGAGGTCTACACCAATGAACGCTGAACTGGGGCACGGCGATCCCGAACCCGAGCCGATCCTCGAGGCGAAGGACGTCGTCAAGCACTTCCCGATCCAGCGCGGCATCGTCCTGAAGCGGACCGTGGGCCACGTGCAGGCCGTCGACGGCGTCGACCTGAAGCTGTACCCGGGCAAGACCCTCGGCGTCGTCGGCGAGTCCGGCTGCGGCAAGTCGACCCTGGCGAAGCTCCTGGTCGGCCTCGAACCGCCGACCTCTGGGTCGATCAAGGTGCAGGGCAAGGAGATCGGCAATCTCTCCTCCCGGCGCATCCGGCCGGTGCGGCGCGACATCCAGCTGGTCTTCCAGGACCCGTACACCTCGCTCAACCCGCGCATGACCGTCGGCGACATCATCGGCGAGCCCTTCGAGATCCATCCGCAGGTGGTGGCCAAGGGCGGGCGCGCCGCCGCCGTCAAGGAACTGCTCGACATGGTCGGCCTCAGCCCCGACCACATCAACCGCTACCCGCACCAGTTCTCCGGCGGGCAGCGCCAGCGCATCGGCATCGCCCGGGCGCTCGCGCTGCGCCCCAAGGTCCTGGTGTGCGACGAGCCGGTCAGCGCCCTGGACGTGTCGATCCAGGGGCAGGTCATCAACCTGCTCGAACGGCTCCAGGACGAGCTGGGGCTGGCGTACGTGTTCATCGCCCACGACCTGTCGGTGGTGCGCCACATCGCCGACGAGGTCGCGGTCATGTACCTGGGCAAGGTCGTCGAGCGCGGGACCAGCAGCCAGATCTACGACCACCCGCGGCACCCGTACACGCAGGCGCTGCTGTCGGCCGTTCCCGTTCCCGACCCGGACCTGCGCGGCCAACGCGACGAGATCATCCTCCACGGCGACGTCCCGTCCCCGATCAACCCGCCCTCCGGTTGCCGCTTCCGCACCAGGTGCTGGAAGGCGACCGACAAGTGCGCCGAGGAGGTCCCGACGCTCGAAGTGGGGGACAAGGGCAAGCGCCCGCCCGTCTCCCCCCACCACCCGGACCGGACTGAAGGCTCTAGCCATCCCGCCGCGTGCTTCTACGCGGAGGAACGCGACGTCACGCACGCCGTGAAGTAACCGGCACACTTCACTGCGCTACCCCTCTGAACAGGGCCCCATCGCTTTCGTGATGGGGCCCATGCCGTGTCGACTATCGGCATACAATCTGGCTCACAAAGGCGCACTGCGACAAGTGATTCCCGAACCGGCCAAGGCGTCGGGAGTGAATCGAGTTCGTCACGCTACTGAGGGTGCCCCTGCTATTGGGAGACTTGACACTGGCTTCTGGTGGCATTTATGGTGAATCAGTTCTTGTCCCTCAGACAATATGTATTCAGATGACGACTCCCCAGCCGTGCCCGTCCTTGATCCCCAACGGCCGCAAGCGAGGGCGGATTCGAACCAGATCCAAGGGGATCATTCATGCACCTATTTCCCACCTCTGACCACGGATAGTAAGCGGACTCTTTCGAAATGACCACGGACCCCAATTCCGCCCCGGCGTTGAATATCGATGCGCGCGAAGCGAACCGCATCGCCGACGCCACCGCTCACCTCTGCGCCGCCGTCTATCTGGACCCGGAGCTGCGCGATGCCGTGCTCGACGACATCCTCGACCGAACCGACCGCGCGCTGGCTCCAAGCCCCGGGATCGACGTCGGGCCGATCGTCAGGCACGCTCGCCAGGCGCGCGCGATCAACGCGCTCAGGATGTCCGCGCTGGCTTTCATGGTCGTCTGCTTCTTCGCCTCGCCTCAGATGCAGAGCATGGTCCTCACCGCGGCACTGGTCGTGTGGCTCTTCGTGGCCTGCCTCGCCCAGTTGACACTGGCCAAGGGGAACCTCTTCTTCGATCACCACACGGTCAGCCAGGCGCTCGCCACCGGCCCCGTGCTGTTGATCATGGGCCTCGTGGGTGCCGTCCTGGTCGTCCTGGTGGTCCAGCGGGCGACCGAGTCCAGGGTCGCCTGGGGGCCGCTGGTCGGCTCCGTCCTCGCCCTCGGCGTGGTCGGCTCGCTGGGGCACTGCTGCAGGGCGTGGCGCCTGATCACCATCCCGGAGCAGCGGAACCCGCCCTCGCTTCCCAGCGCCCGGGTGGAGCAGTTCGAAGAGGTCCAATACGCGGAGATCATTTCCCATCGCGCCCGAGGGCCGTTCACCGGTTTCGGGAAATCGGTGCTGCAGATGAACACGAAACTGCCACTGGTCGCCGCGAAAGGCAGGGTACGACCGGACCCCGTCGAACTGGAGGAATTGATCAAACACATCAGGGCCGGGATCGAGGGACTCACCCTCGCCTCCGGCCACAGCTCGTGCCCGGGCAGGCTGGAGTTCTCCGAACCGGTCTTCGTCGCGGACAGGGACGAGCCCGTCTACCGCCTGGCGGACCTCGTACTCGAAGGCCGCTCGTTCGAGTCGGTCGCCCAGATCCGAGCCGATCCGAGCCTGGCCGCACAGCCCATGCTGCGGATGCAGGTGGTGCGCCGCAACGGCGAGCTGGTCACGAACCTGCTCGCCAAGTGCGTGATCCAGGCGGACACGCTCTGGCTCGACTTCTACGGTTTCTGCCTGCCCCCGACCCGGTCCGAATACCACCAGTTCCCTGGAGGCAAGGCCCGGAAGACCGCGATCCTGACCTGGTCGGCGGTCAACGGATTCGTCAACCCGCCGTTGGAACTCATGCAGATCCCGGTCAGCCTCGCCCTGACCGCCTGGCACCAGGGCGCCCGACTCTGGCGAAGCCTGACCAGCGGCGCGAAGCCGACCGCCGGGAACTGCGGCCCCTCCATCTCGATCCGCGAACTCGGAACCGACCTGCAGCAACCGCACCCGGACGAAGAGGAGGAATCACAGCGGATCGCGGCGGTCTTGGCCCACCGCTGCATGGAGGCCGTCAAGGGCTACCTGCGGGACAAGGTCGACATCACCGGGCTTGAAGACCACATCTGCAGGGTCGCCACCAGGTTCGAGATCGACACCTCGGGCGGCGACATCGACTTCTCGATCGGCGTCATCGGCGACGACGCCCACGCGAACATCGGCGCCGTCGGCACCGACAGCCACGGCACCACCCAGGTGAACCAGGACCCCGAGTCAGCGGGCGAGGCGGCGAATGCCCTCGACGATGCCGGGGAGGACCGCTAGGAAGCGGTCGACCTCTTCCTCGGTGGTCTCACGGTGGAGCGAGATCCGGACATTGCCGTGGCTGAGCACGCCCATCGCCTGGAGCACATGGGAGGGCCGCAAGCGCGTCGAGGCGCAGGCCGAACCCGACGAGACCGCGAAGCCCCGCTTGTTCAGCTCCGTCAGCAGCACCTCGCCGTCGACCCCGAGGCAGGAGAACGTGACGATATTGGGGAGCCGGTCCACCGGGTCGCCCGGCAGCTCGACCTCCGGGATCGTCTCGGCGATGTGCTCGCGGATCCGCTCGGTCGACGCGAACATCCGCTTCGAGAGCTCGGCGCGCTCGGCCACCACCGCGCGCAGCGACGCCGCCGCGGCGACCGCCGCCGGGACGTCGATCTCGCCGATCGCCTCCCGGATCGAGGAGTCCTCCCCGGGGTAGGGATTGCGCCAGCGCGTGCCCTTGCGCACCACCAGAAGGCCGCTCCCGGCCAAACCGCCCCACTTACGGGCGCTGGCCGCCAGGACCGACCAGCCGGCCGGTACGGGCTCCCAGGGGAGGCTCGCGGCCGCGTCGCACACCAGCGGCACGCCGTCCAGGTGCGAGGCGATCGCCGCGATCGGCTGGCGGGTGCCGACCTCGTGGTTCGCGCTCTGCACGGCCAGGACGGAGGCGCCCTCGATCCCGGCGAGCGGGTCCTCATCGATGCGGCCGAGCCGGTCGACGCCGACGGAGACCGAGGTCCCGCCGTTCCTGGAGTGCCAGTCGGCGGCGTGCAGCACGGCGGAATGCTCGACGGCACTGTAGACGAGCGGACCCGGTTCACTGCGGGCCGCGATCACGCCCAGTACTCCCGCCTGCACCGCCTGTGTACCGCTCGATGTGAAAGTGACCTCATCGGGGCTCACGCCGAGCGAAGCGGCCGCGGACTGGCGGGCCGCGTCCAGCAGCATCCGCGACCGACGGCCCAATGTGTACAGACGACCGGGACCGGCCCAGCCTTCCGACAAAGCCGCAGCATAGGCATCGCGGGCCGCCGGGTGGGGCGGCTGCGCGGTGGCGCCGTCGAAGTACGTCTCGTTCACCTACCCAATGTAGAAGACTCCGCGCCCCGAACCCAACCCCTTGCGCCCGGCCCCCGGTCTGGGGCAGTAGGCTCTGGTCCGTTAGAACTGCGTCAGTCGCCTGCCCGGCGGCAGGGGCGCAGCCGAAGCGCTGAGAAAGGCATGGGACAAGTGGTCGGAAAACCGTCCCGGGAACGTCGCGGCCGAGCCCGCCGCGCCATAGGTCTCGCCGGCATCGCCGCGTTGACCCCCTTGGTGCTCACAGGTTGCAGCCTTGAGGACGCCTTCTACTTCGGCTGGCCCCGCACCAAGCCGACCGACCAGTCCGAAATGATGATGGACATGTGGATCGGCTCCACGGTCGCCGCCCTCGCGGTCGGCGTCATCGTGTGGGCCCTGATCTTCTGGTGCGTCGTCGCATACAAGAAGCGCGGATCCAACCTCCCCGCGCAGGACCGCCTCGACGAGGAGGCCCTGCCGAGGCAGACGAAGTACAACCTGCCGGCCGAGCTGACCTTCACCGGCCTCCCGTTCATCCTCATCGGCGTCCTCTTCTACTTCACGGTCGTCGTGCAGGACGAGGTCACGCACATGAGCGAGACCCCGAACTCGTGCACCCAGGTGACCGCGTTCAAGTGGAACTGGCAGTTCACCTACTCCGAGTGGGACGCCGCCGAAGCGGAGTGTGTCTCGCTCGAAGGCGCCGACGGCGAACCCGTGCTGGAGACCGGCGACTCCGACTACATCCCGATCATCGTGGTGCCCAACGAGGAGGACGTCCGCTTCGTGGCGAACTCCGAGGACGTCATCCACTCCTTCTGGGTGCCGGACCTGCTCTTCAAGCGCGACGTGATCCCCGGCGGCGAGGCGCAGACGACCCGCTTCGAGGTCGACTTCAACACCGAGGGCACCTTCGTCGGCCGCTGCGCCGAACTGTGCGGCGCCTACCACGCGTTCATGAACTTCGAAATGCGCGTGGTCTCGCCGGACGACTACCAGACCTTCATCGACGCTCGAGTCGACGGCGCCAGCACGCCGGAGGCGCTCGAGGCCATCGGGCAGGACCCGTTCGCCACGACCACCGACGTCTACAACACCGACCCGGCTTCGGGCGAAGCGAGCTAGGGGGAGCTGACTCATGAAGACTGAGAACCGCCTCTTTTTCATCGTCATGGTGTCGATGTTCATCTTCGCGGGCATCTACGCGCCGATCACGTACTACAACGAGAACCCCGCCTACGGGGCGCCGAACCAGGTCGAGATGGTCGGGACGCTGGCCCTGGTCTTCTCCGGGCTGCTGACCGGCATGATCTGGTTCGTGTTCTGGCTGATCTCGCGCCGTATCGACCCGCGACCGGAGGACCGCCCCGACGGCGAGATATCCGACGTCTCCGGTGAGGTCGGCTTCTTCAGCCCCGGCTCCTACTGGCCCCTGGGTCTGGCCGTGACCGCCGTGCTCTCGGGCATCGGCGTCGTGTTCTGGCTGCCCTGGCTCCTGGTCGCCGGCGGCGCCGCACTGCTCTTCGCGGTCGGCGGGCTGACCTTCGAGTACTACACGGGCACGCGCAAACTCGGCCCGCAGTAACCAAGCATTACCGAAAAGGCCCGACGCTTCGTAAGCGTCGGGCCTTTTCGTTCGCCACCTAATGCCAGCGGGCCGAGGCCGTAGTTCGACAAGAGCTTCGCCGTCGCCCGCGTCATCTCGGGAAGCGCGCCGACCGGATGCCAGGCCGCGTCCCACACCTCGTGGCCGTCCACGATGATCTGCGTCGTCGCCGGATCGCGCTCCAGCCGGAACACATTGTCGACCCAGCGGCCGTCGGTGTGGACCACCGCGCAGGGATCGGCCGGAACCAGCTCCTCGACCGAGGCCACGATCCCGGTCTCCTCCTCGAGCTCCCGCCGACATCCCTCGATCGGCTGCTCCCGCCGGTTCAACAGCCCGGCGGGGAGCGACCAGCGCTTCCCTGGAGGCTGACGCAGCATCAGCAGCTGCTCGCGGTCAGGGTCCATCACCAGGACCACCGAACCGAGCGTGTACGTCGGCGTGGCGATCCGCACGATGCGCCGCCGCATCGGATGGGGGAGTGAGTAGAAGACCAGACCCACCATTCGGCGAACCAAGGGGGCCTTGCGTTTCTGAACAGATGGAGCCACCGCTGTACGGTACCCATCGTTCGAACTGGGAGACGAGACGGCCGGTACGCCGGGTCCTGTCGTGGACGGCCATCCATCTAGGCGCGCCGTTGCCGACGCGCTCGAGCGGTCTACCCGCGAAGGCACCCCGAGGGGTTCGGGCGGGCCGCCCTCGAACCTTCGCGCAGAGCCTTGCGGCTCCTCTTGACCTTGCTCCGGGTGGGGTTTACCTAGCCGCCGCAGTCACCTGCGGCGCTGGTGGTCTCTTACACCACCGTTTCACCCTTACCGATCCGAAGACCGGCGGTCTGTTTTCTGTGGCACTGTCCCGCGAGTCACCTCGGGTTGCCGTTAGCAACCACCCTGCCCTGAGGAGCCCGGACGTTCCTCGGCAGCGACAGAACTCTGTCACTGACGCGACCGCCTAGCCGTCTCGTCCCAGCGGCCAAGCGTACGCTGTCCCGGCCATGAATCTGCTCCAGGTCTCCTCCTTGCTGCTCGCCGGGCTCGCCGGCGGCGGGCTCAACGCCGTCGCCGGCGGCGGATCGCTCATCACGTATCCGACCCTGATCGCCGTCGGCGTCCCGCCGCTTCAGGCCAACGCCACCAACGGCATCGCGGTCGCCCCCGCCTACGCCGCCGCGGCAGTCGGCTCCCGCGAGGGCCTGCGCGGCCAGAGACGCCGGGCCCTCCAGCTCATTCCCACCGCCCTGGTCTCCTCCGTGTGCGGTGCGCTGCTGCTGCTCAATACCTCGCACGAGGTCTTCGAGAACATCGTGCCGTTCCTGGTGCTGGGGGCGACCCTCCTCATGGCGGTCGGACCCTGGGTCAACCGCAAGGTGACCGCCCTCAACGGCGGAAGGGACCTCCACCCGGTGGCGCTCCACATCGGCGTGGCCGCCGGCTGCGTATACGGCTCGTACTTCAACGCCGCGCTCGGGCTCATCCTCATCGCCGTGATCGCCATGAGCCTCAGCGAATCCCTCGTCCGCGTCGGGGCGCTCAAGAACTTCTGCACCATGCTCGTCGGCGTCGTCACCAGCGTCATGTACGGGGTGTGGGCGGACGTCGCCTGGTGGGCCATCGGCGTCCTGGTGCCCGCGACCTTCCTGGGCGGCTACCTCGGCGCCAGGGTGTTCCAGAAGATCCCCGAGAAGCCGCTGCGGGCGGCCATCGTCATATACGGCGTCGTCCTCTCGATCGTCCTCATGTTGCGCCATTGGAGTTAATCCGAGGCATCTTTGCCCTACTCGGATGACGAAGCGGTGCCCGACGCGGAAGAATAGGCGCATGCCGACGCTCCGTATCGCACTCGCCCAGGACAACCCGGTCGTTGGGGACCTTGACGCCAACGCCGCCCTCATCCGCGCCGCCGCCGGCGCGGCCTCCGCCGCCGGTGCGCACCTCCTAGCCACCGGGGAGCAGTCGCTGACCGGCTACCCCGTCGAAGACCTGGCGCTGCGTCACTCCTTCGTAGAGGCCAGCCGGGAACGGCTGATCCGCCTCGCCGCCGAACTCGCCGAGGACGGCCACGGCGCCCTCCCGGTGGCCGTCGGCTACCTCGACTCGGACGGACCCATCCCCGAGAGGATCGGTGCGGTCGGCGGACGGGGCATCCGAAATGCGCTGGCGCTGCTTCAGGATGGCAAGGTCCTATTCCGCTACTACAAGCACCACTTCCCGAACTACGGAGTTTTCGACGAGGAGCGGTACTTCGTTTCCGGCCACGAACTGCACCTCGCCCGCATCGGCGGGGTCGATGTGGCGTTCACGATCTGTGAGGACATCTGGGGCGGCGTCCCGATCACCGCGGCCGACGAGGCCGAGGCCGGACTCGTCGTCAATATCAATGCCTCCCCCTATGAGCAGGGCAAACACGAGCGGCGGCTGGCGCTCGTCAAGGAGCGGTCGGCCGAGGTCGGTGCCCCGATCGCCTATCTCAATCTCGTCGGCGGCCAGGACGAGATCGTCTTCGACGGCGGCTCGTTCATCGCCGACACCGCAGGCAAGATCCTCTCCAGCGCCCGGCGCTTCTCCTCCGAGCTCTTGATCACCGACGTCGAACTCGCGGCCGCCTCCGGCGCGGACGTCGCGAACCACTCGGGCACCACGATGAGCACCTCGCTCCATGTCATCTCCGCGGAGCCGGCCGCGATGGAGACCCGCATCGAGCCGTCCTACGCGCCCGACCTGGAGCGCCTGGAGGAAATCTGGGAGGCCCTGTGCCTGGGCCTGGGCGACTACGTGCGCAAGAACGGCTTCGAGTCGGTGATCTTCGGGCTCTCGGGCGGCATCGACTCGGCGCTGACGGCCGTGATCGCCCGCGACGCGATCGGGGCCGACCGCGTCCACACCGTCGCGATGCCCAGCCGGTACTCCTCGCAGCATTCGCAGGACGACGCCGCCGACCTGGCCGCGCGCTGCGGGATCAACCACTCGGTCGAGGAGATCCAGCCGATCGTGGACTCCTACCTCGCGGACATCGGAATATCGGGTCTGGCGCTGGAGAACCTCCAGGCGCGGGTGCGGGGCAATATCCTCATGGCCCTGTCGAACCAGCACGGGCACCTGGTGCTGGCACCTGGCAATAAGAGCGAGTACGCGGTGGGCTATTCGACCATCTACGGAGACGCGGTCGGCGGGTTCGCCCCGATCAAGGACGTGCTCAAGACCCTCGTCTACGAGCTGGCGACCTGGCGCAATGCGAAGGCCCGGAGCCTGGGGGAGACCGAGCCGATCCCCGAGAACACGATCCTCAAACCGCCGAGCGCCGAGCTGCGCCCGGACCAGAAGGACTCGGACTCGCTGCCCGACTACGAGATCCTAGACGGCATCCTCTCCGGTTACGTGGACTCGGACCGCGGCCGCGAGGACCTGGTCGAACAGGGCTACCCGGCCGACGTGGTGGACCGGATCGCCGGCCTGGTGGACCGGGCCGAGTACAAGCGGCGCCAATCGGCGCCGGGCACGAAGATCACCGTCAAGTCCTTCGGCCGCGACCGGCGCCTGCCGATCACCAATCGGTTCAGAGGGAAATAGGGGAGGGGGCGGCGTAGTTTGTCACACCGCCCCTTCACCCGGCCGCGGAGACATCGATGAGCGTTAGTCTTGATTCCGTAATTACCCGGGGACCGGCTCGTCCGGCCACGAGGAGATTCAGGAGTTACGACGATGACGGCGCCTTCGAAGAGCACAGCATCGACTTCCCCCGACGAGATCCCGAGCTTGTACGGGCCGGGCAAGAACGTCAAACGCGTCCGCACCCGCCACCTCATCGAAGCCAAAGAGCGCGGTGAGAAGTGGGCGATGCTGACTTCCTACGACATGTACACCGCCGCCCTGTTCGACGAGGCCGGGATCCCGGCCCTGCTGATCGGCGACTCCGCGGCGAACAACGTATACGGCTACGAGACCACCCTCCAGGTCTCGGTCGACGAGCTGGTGCCGCTGGTGGCGGCCGTGGCCCGCTCTACGATGCGGACCCTCGTCGTCGCCGACCTCCCGTTCGGGTCCTATGAGGCCGGTCCGGCGCAGGCCCTGGAGACCGCCGTCCGGTTCATGAAGGCCGGCGCCCACGCGGTCAAGCTCGAAGGCGGGCGCCGCATGGCCGCCCAGATCCGGGCGCTGACGGACGCGGGCATTCCCGTCATGGGCCACATCGGTTTCACCCCGCAGAGCGAGAACATGCTCGGGGGCTACCGGGTCCAGGGCCGCGACGCCTCCGCCGCCGAGGTCGAGGCCGACGCGCACGCCGTAGCCGAGGCCGGGGCCTTCGCCGTGGTTCTGGAGATGGTGACCGCCTCGGTCGCCGCCGAGATCACCAAGCAGATCGCGATCCCCACGGTCGGCATCGGAGCGGGTCCGGACACGGACGCGCAGGTGCTGGTGTGGCAGGACATGGCCGGGATGCGGCGCGGCCGCGCCCCGCGATTCGTCAAGCGCTACGCGGAGGTCGCCGACGTCCTGCAGGGCGCCGCAAAGGCATTCGCCGACGATGTGCGGGCCGGGTCCTTCCCGACGGCAGAGCACAGTTTCGATTGAAGCTGAAACTCTTTGGTGAGTGTCGTCGCCTTCTCCTTTGGGGGAGGCGACGATTCGCGTAGCGTCTCAATACGTGAACGACGCTATCCTGCTTTTCGACTACGACGGCACGGTCCGGCTCGGCTGGGAGCACGCCGCCCACTATGCCCGCCTCGTCGCCTCGGAGCTCGAATCCGACGACCGCAAAGCCTTCCTCGACGCCCACACCGCGTTCGTCGCGGGTAAACCCACCACCGGCTCGACCTTCGACGCCTTCGACCCCGACAACGCCGTGCGCCGCCTCGCCGGCGACTACGGCATCGACGACAAGGTCCGTCAGGCCGCCTACGAGGACACCCGCGCCCTGATGGCCGAGGGCCAGTTCAACGTGTGGGCCCCGGCGGGCCTGCGCGAGATGATCTGGGGCCTGCCCCGGCAGGTCGAGATCTACCTGGCCACCAACGCCCCGGCCGAGAGCCTGGAGCCGGTCCTCGACCGGCTCGGCCTCGACGGACTGTTCGACAAGGTCATCGGCGATGCCAACAAGCCCGACGGCATGCCCGAGATCCTGGACGACCTGCTCGACGGCCGCGACCCGTCCTCGCTGCTCAGCATCGGCGACATTCCCCGCAACGACCTGGCCCCGGCCGTTGACTATGGCTGCGCGACCGCCTACATCGACCACTTCGGCAGGCCATGGCCTGCCGCCGACGTCTCAGTTTCGACCATTGAGGAGCTGTACCCGTTCATCCACCGCTGGGTGACCGAGCGTTTGGCGTGACTCCCCGTTTCGTGCCGGGCCTGATCGACTGGGACACAGGATGTCGGTCCGCCGTTTTATGCTGGTCATACGCCCTGAGCCGACCGATCCCCGGCTCAGGGCGTCCTCGCTTTCACCGCTCTCAACCGCTGATCTGGTCGCCGACGGCGATAGTCGCCTTCGCCTCGGTTCGGACGTAGATGCCGAAGCGGTTGTCCAGCTCCTTGACGATGTGTTTGTGCAGGTCCTTGTCCCGTTGGCGCCCATAGGGGTCCCAGCTCGGCAGGATGCACCGTTCGCACGGCTTCTGGACGGTGAAGTCGTTGTCGCCCAAGCGGATCCGCGAGCCCGGTTCGAAACCGGCCTCGGCGAAGGCGTCGGCGTCGGATTCGCACAGCACGTTGGGGCGGAAGCGCTCGACCTCGATCTCGCGGCCCATCTGCTCCGAGAGCCGCTTCAGGCTCGCCTCGAAGACCACCAGGAGCCGCCCGTAGGAGCGGCCGTGCGGGCGCAGCTCGATCGCGTCCTCACCCAGGTCGGCGGCCATGACCGCCGGCAGGTCCGGGTCGTCGGCCGCCCAGGCGGCCCCGCTCGGCTCGTAGACGACGGGAGCGTCGCCGGTGCCGTCGGCGCAGCCGCACTGCGCGGGCCAGGCCGCCTCCCACTCCATCATCCGAGGGTGCGAGCCGCCCCACAATTTATCGTCTGAACCGGCCTTGAACACCTCGAGGACCCGGTCCCCGGCCATGCCGTTCCGATCGACCACAGCGGACCGGACCGTCTCGCCCCGAAGGGCTTTGACGGGCCACCGCCACATTTGAGTAACCGTTCCTGCGAACACGCTCACGAATCTACCTCGGTCGCGTTCGCAGCGACGTTTGCCTGGGTTAACGTCGGGGACACAATCAAGTGAGAGAATTGCCGCCCCAGGACCAGCTAGAGGAGAGACACGATGGAACGCCAGAAGGAGTTCGTGCTCCGGACGCTCGAAGAGCGCGATATCCGATTCGTGCGACTGTGGTTCACCGATGTCCTCGGCACCCTCAAGTCCGTCAGTGTCGCCCCCGCCGAGCTCGAATCCGCCTTCGAGGAGGGCATCGGGTTCGACGGCTCGGCCATCGAGGGCTTCGCGCGGGTCTACGAGTCCGACATGGTCGCCATGCCTGACCCGACCACCTTCCAGGTCTTCCCCTTCGAGGGCCGCGGCATCGGCGAGTCCGCCCGCATGTTCTGCGACATCCTGACCCCCGAGGGCGCACCGTCCTGGGCCGACCCGCGCCACGTGCTGCGCCGGTCCCTCTCCAAGGCCGCCGACCGGGGCTTCACGTTCTACGTGCACCCCGAGATCGAGTTCTTCCTCCTCAAGGACGGCAGCGAGAACCCCGTCCCCGTCGACGACGGCGGCTACTTCGACCACACCACGCACTCGACGGCCCGCGACTTCCGCCGCCAGGCCATCATCGCGCTCGAGCGCGTCGGCATCTCGGTCGAGTTCTCGCACCACGAGGTCGCGCCCGGCCAGCAGGAGATCGACCTGCGCTACGCCGACGCGCTGACCACCGCGGACAACATCATGACGTTCCGCCACATCGTCAAGGAGGTCGCCCTGACCTCCGACGTGACCGCCTCGTTCATGCCCAAGCCGTTCACCACCCAGCCCGGCTCCGGCATGCACTCCCACCTCTCGCTCTTCGAGGGCGAGGACAACGCCTTCCACGACCCGGGCGACGAGCAGCGGCTCTCCAAGACCGCCAAGGCCTTCATTGCAGGACTCCTGCGCCACGCGCCCGAGTTCACCGCGATCACCAACCAGTGGGTCAACTCCTACAAGCGCCTCTTCACCAGCCCCCAGCCGGGCCAGATCTCCGAGGCGCCCTCGTTCGTGTCCTGGGGCAAGGCCAACCGCTCCGCGCTGGTCCGCGTCCCCGCCTACGGCAAGCCGAACTCGGCCCGCGTCGAGATCCGCTCGCTGGACTCGGCCGCCAACCCGTACCTGGCCTACGCCGTCCTGCTCGGCGCCGGCCTCAAGGGCATCGAAGAGGGCTACGAACTGCCCCCGGGCACCGAGGACGACGTCGCGTCGCTGACCAACGCCGAACGCGTCGCCGCCGGCTACCAGCCGCTCCCGTCGAACCTCGCCGAGGCCCTCGACGCGATGGAGGCCTCCGAGCTCGTCCCCGAGGTCCTGGGTGAGCACGTCTTCGACTACTTCCTCAAGAACAAGCGCAGCGAGTGGGAGGACTACCGCACACAGGTGACCGCCTTCGAGCGCCGCAGGTACATCAACCTCTGAGCGCCCGCAGAAGCGGACACACGACTAAGACCGTGGGGCCTGTCCCGGATCGATCGATCCGGGACAGGCCCCACGGCCGTTTCCCGTGAAGGGGATCGGGGCGCGAGGCGGCTGCACGGTGCCGCTCCGCACCCCGATCGTCTCGAGGGCAAGGCCCGGTCTGCGGGCCCGGCCCTATGCGAAGGGGTCCTCGTCCTCGTCCTCGGGCATGCCGCCCCAGATGTCGTCGTCCTCGGTGAGGAACACCTCGCGGTCGCTCTCGGGGTCGTCTCCGGGACCCTTCCCGCCGCCTGCGGCGCCCGGGACCATGCCGCCGCCGGAAACCGAGCCGGCCTTGCCGGCCGCTGCGGATCCCGCCCCGGCTCCCATGCCCGCGCCCGCACCGGCGCCACCGCGCAGCCCGCTGCCGCCTGAGGTGGAGCTGATCCCGCGGCCGCCGGAACCCGAGCCCGAGCCCAGTCCCTTGCCGTTCGACGTCGAGCTGATGCCCCGGCCGCCATTGGAGGTGGAGCTGATGCCCCGCCCGCTGCCGAGCCCGCGCCCGGTGGCCGGGGACGGGGTCCGCCCGGTCGTGCCGCCGTTGGGCCGGTACGGCACGCCGGTGGTGGTGAGGTTCGGGCCGCCGGGGCTGCTCGGCGGGGCGCCGGGGGCGGTGAGGCTGGGGCTGCTCGGGCCGTTGCCGCCGCTGGCGAGACCGCCGTCGAGATCGTCCGGGTCGGATTCGGACGGCGACCAGGGCGAGTCGTCCAGGCCGTCGAGCCCGTTCGGGCTGGAGTAGTCGGTCGGCGGCAGCCCGCCCGTATTGCCGACATTGCCGACGTTGCCGATATCGCCGTCGGGCGCGGTGCCGTCCGGGTCCTCGCCGGGGCCGAACGGGTTCTCGTCGCCCAGCCCGTTGAGGTCGTTGCTGCCGCCGGTGTAGTCGCTCGGAAGGTTGCCGCCCTGGCCGCCAGTGCCGCCGAGCCCGTCCGAGTTCGAGTTGTTGAGGCTGTTCAGGTCCGTGGGCGGGGCCATGTCGTCCAGGCCCCCACCGCCTCCACCGCCCCCGCCTCCGCCGAGGTCGGGCATGCCGGTGCCGCCGTCGCCGATGTCGAGCCCGCCGTTGTCGGGGATGTCGGTCTGGCCGTCGTTGAAGGTGGTGGTCTCGCTCGGCTTGGAGTCGGGCTCGATCTCGGTGACCTGGGCCTCGACATTGGAGTGCCGCTCGGTCACCTCCTCATTGACGATCGCGGCCTGCTCCTCGAGCTGCTCGGACCCCTTGGCTCCCATGGCGACAAGTTCCCGGTCGGCGTACTCGTCGGCCTTCTTCTGCGCCAGTTCCTCGCCCTTGAGCCCGTCGACCTCGTAATCGGGATTGGCGGTGGCGTACTCCAGCCACCGGTCGTACTCGGCCTGGCGGCCCTCCTGGACCTCGTCTACGACGGTGGGATCGAAGCCGGCCAGCTCGACCGCGTGCTTGATCTCGTCGTTCTCCTCGATGACGCAGTTCTTGTAGAACGGGGGCCGGATGTGGATGCGGTGGGAGCCGCAACTGGTGCCCTCCATGTAGAACTTCGGCGCCGGGTAGACGCAGGCCGTCCCGCCCTGCTGCTCGAAGATCTCCAGCTGCTTGTCGTCGAGGACCTTGACGATGCCGTCGGTGCCGTCCTCCCCGCCGATGTCGTCGAGCAGGGTCCGGCAGTTCTTGATGACGGTCTCGCTCTGCTCCTCGAAGGCGTCGAAGTCGTCGCCCTTCCAGAGCTTGGACAGGTCGGCCAGGCCCTGCTCCAGCTTCGGACCGATGACGCGGAACTGCTCGTGGAAGTCCGTCCACTCGTCCCGGATGGTGTCCAGGGCGTAGTCCGCCTCCGGCTGGGGCCGGATGGAGGAGACCATGCTCTGGATCGTCTGCCCCTCGGGGAGCATCATGGTGCCCTCGCGGGCAGCCCGCAGGTTATTGATCTGGCTCGCCTGGGGGACCGCCGACATCAGCTTCACCCAGGCCGCCTCGGCGGGTTCCTCGGTGCTACAGGTGCATGAATCGGTGCTGCATTGGGGCGCTACCAGGAGGTTGTTCTGCGCCTCGGTATAGGAGGAGGTCGACTGCCCCTCGTCGGTCTTGCCGTAATCCTGGCGCTCGAACTCTTCTTCTTCGGCCATCGCCGCTACTCGCTCTCGACTCGTTCGAGGATGTCGGACTGGACCTGCGGCAGGTACTCCTGCGAGATCCAGTCGGTGAACTGTGCAGTTGTAAAGGGGTAGACGGCCAGCTGCTCGGCGCTGGAGTCCGGGTAGAGCTCGGGGGCGGACTCGTAGGCGCCGACGCCGGGGTCGTGCAGGTAGTCCACCGACACGTAGACGACCCACGACCCGTACCGGCCGTAGACGTCCACATAGGTGCGGTGCGCGGTCTCCGCGGTGACGGTGAGGCTCTCGTCCCACTCGCCGCCGAGTTCGCCCTCCTGTTCGTCGGTGTAGTCGAGGCCCGCGGGATTGTCCTCGCGGACGCCGACGCGATCGGCGAAGTTCGCCGCGGCCTCCTCCTCACCGGCCCAGGGCGCCAGGCCGGCGCGGATCGCCGCGTCGCCGGTGGACTCGTAGTCGAACGAACCCTGCGTGTCGGAGAAGGCGGCCAGGTCGAACAGGCCCGAGCAGCCGGCGGCCTCGGCGTCGACGCCCTCGTTCAGGCCGTCGCTTTGCAGCTCCCCTTCGACGGCCGTGACGCCCAGGGTCTCTTGGAGCGCTTCCAGGTCGGCGAAGACGTCGCAGCCCAGCCAGTCCGACATGGACGACAGCGAACCGGTCTCGGCGGACCCGCTCGTGTCGGCACCGGGATCGGTGCCGGTGCTGCAAGCGGAGGCCAGGGCCAGCGCGGCGGCCACCGCGGCGGCGGTCCCTGCCACCCGGGTCGCGGCCCTCATCAGGCGAGGGCCGAGTCGTAGTCGTTCAGGTCGCTTTCGGCGGCCGCGTCGGCCTCCTCGGACAGCTCCGCGGAGTCGTTGAGGGTGGTGATCATGCCGTGCAGGGATTCCCGCAGGTTCTGAAGGTTGGTCCAGGTGGTCTCGTGGAAGGTCTCGTAGTTCTGCTTCGCGGTCACCGAGGCGTCGAGCTGCCCGAAGGCGGGCAGGCGGCCCAGCGGCTGCCCGTTCTCGAGCTTGGTGATGATGGAGTCCAGGAGTTCCAGCTGGTCGCGGACGACCGACCGGTATTCCTCCAGGGCCTCGGTGTCGATTTCTCTCGCTGCCATCGGGCTGCCAATCTGCTCTCAGGTGTTGATCGGTTCCGCGCCTGGTCAGGCGTCTTCCTGCTGGTCCTTCGGGTACTTGTCGGGGTCGCGCCACTGCGGTTCCCCGTCGTCCTCGCGGGCCTGGTCCTCGAAGGTGTTGGGGATGAAGTCGAGGCCGCCGAAGTCGACCCCGGTCTGCCGGTCCCACCGCTGGGCGTCGCCGTCCGGGTTGACGTCGCCGTTGATGTTGTTGCCGATGTTGTAGACGCCCTGGCCGCCGGCGAAGTTGATCAGGTGGGGATTGTTCTTCATGAGCAAGTTGTTCATTTTGGGCGAGGCGCTCGCGAGGCTGCTCGTCGCGTTGCGGCCGGGGGCCATGAGGTTGCGCAGTGCCAGCTGCGAGAGTCCCTGGAGCAGACTGAATCCGGTCGAACCGATCGTGTCCAGGGGATTGATCATGTTGCCCTTGGTGGCCAGCGCGATCCAGGAGGCGCCCATATTGGCCCCGATGAAACTCGCCAGCGTTTTGGCGGCCAGGGTGATCGCCTTGTCCAGCGCCTCCAGGACCGTCAGGCAGGACCCCGCGGTGGCGGTGGCCATGACGTGGATGCTCGCGGCCACCCCGGGCCCGATCACCGGGATGAACCTGAAGGCCGTGTACATGACCGACATCGCGAAGAGCGAGGTGGCGACGGCGAGCATGAGGGGGACCAGGACGGCCAGCATCGTGCCGATGATGAACAGGGAGATGCCCACGTGCATCGCGAACGCGGCGATGATGACCAGCTGGGCGTCCATCTTGCCGGACTTGTCGTCGAAGGAATCGCGGTCGTCTCCCGACCAGTCGTCCTCGCTGATCTCTCCGGTCTTCTCCTTGAGCTTCTCGCTCGCCGCCAGGTAGTGCTCGGCGAGCTTGAGCCAGTTGGCGGCGACCTGCATGATCAAGCCGGGGTTGCACTGGTTCATGTAGATGATGCGCGAGATCTGGTTGCACGGGCCGAAGAAGGTGAAGGTGGGCATGACGATCTGGATGGCGGCCGCGGGCGCCATGTACGAATAGGCCTGCTCCATCTGGGCGAACTGCGCGGGATCCGGGGCGGTGTAAGACATGTGGTGACGTTCCTTAGGATCGCGGGGCGATGGTCAGCTCAGGTCCTTGGCGGCCGCCTCGTCGGCCTTGCCCCAGTCCTTCGCGGTCTCGGTGAGGTCCGTGTTCAAGCCCGTGAAGCATTCGACGGCGCCCTCGACCATGGAGCTCATGTAGCTGGTGGCGAACGTGTAGGCGATGGCGAGCGAGGGATCGACGGAGGTGTAGAGCGTCTGGTCGAGCGTCCGGAACACGGGGATGACGTCATTGGCCTTGACGAGGATGTCGCCGACCTCGCTCTCGATGTCGGTGCCGAGCTTGTCGATTCGATCGCCGTCGATATTAGGCAAAGTAGCCTCCCTGGTTGAAGAGTCGGGTCATGTCGCGCTGTTGTTCCTGGAGCGAGGCGAGGTCCTGCGTCGCCCGGTCGCCCCTGGCCTGGTTCTCCTGGACGATCGGACCGAGATCACCGGGGCTGAGCGGCAGTCCGAGACCGGTGAAGTAGTCGTCCTCCCGGCCCGCCAGGTCGGCGGCGGCCGCGGCGGCGGTCTCGGTGAGTTCTTGGGCCAGGACCTTCGGTCCGACCTCGCACGCCTTTTTGCTGAGCCACACGGAGGCGATCGGGTAGGCCAGCGTGGACTCGATGGCGACGAGCTTGCTCTCGCTCTTGGCGGTGCCCGTCGGCTGCGCCTCCTCGTCGCCCTTGCCGCTGCCGGGCGGCTGGTTCTTGAAGCGCTCCAGCAGTGCGATGGAGCTGTCCAGCATCTCGACCGCGAACGGGGGCATCGCCAGGCCGGTCGGGCCGCCGGTGAACTGCGAGTCGCGCGGGGTGTCGGCCTCGCCGAGAGGCGCGGCGTCCTTTCGCAGCTGCTCGATGGTCGCCTCGAAGCCGTTGTCGCGCAGGTCGCCGCGTAGTTTGGCGAGCTGCGCGATGGCGTCGTCGATCGACGGTGCCGCGGTTTCGGGGGCCTCGGCGCGGGCGGCGTCCGCGGCGGCATGTGCGGTGGTGGTGACGAGTTCGGCCAGGTCCCGCGCGTACATGCGGGTGGCGGTGTCGGCGAGCTCGACCTTCGGGGACGCGCCCGTGGCTACGGTGACGGTGACGTTCCCGCAGTCGCTGGTGAGAGAGCGCTCCCCAGATTCGTTGACGGTCAAGAGATCTCCAGTGTTCGGGGGATCGTTCCGAGAAGACCGCAATGATAAGCATGCTTTCTTGAATGATTCGTAAACGCACTTTATGCACGATATGTAACTATGTGAATATCATTCTCAACTAGCGCGCGCTATGACCTGCGAGTCGATCCGGATGGAATCCATATTGGACGTGCAGGTGTGAGCGCGGGGGAAAAATCTTTCCCGGGCTCGAAATCACTTTCGGCCCGTTTGTCACCGAATCGTTATCAAACGCCTGTAAACGGAAGTGTCCGCTGTGACTCTGTGGAACTCCACGGGCCCGGGCCGGCGAGGAACCCGGGGCGATGGAGCGTCACGCGAGGCGCGTGCAACGGATTAGCATGGGGTAGTGACCTCCACCGCACTAGTCATTGAGAACGACCCCGCGCAGGGGCTCGGCCGGGCCGCCGACTGGCTCACCGAGGCAGGACTCGAGTTGGACCTCATTCGCCCCCACCGAGGTGAGCCGGTGCCGAACAGCCCCGGCGGACACGAGGCGCTCATCGCGCTCGGCGGCGGCCGCGGCAAGGACTGGACCGACGAACTGGTCGGACTCCTCGAGTGCGCCGTCGCCGACGCCACCCCCACCCTCGCGATCTGCTCCTCCTCGCGCCTGCTGGCCGCCGCCTTCGGCGGCCGCGTCGAGGACTCGGACCAGCCGATCGGGCCACGGATGCTCGCCAAGCGCGACGCCGCCGGATACGACCCGGTCTTCGCCGCCGCCCCCATGACCATCGACGTGATCCGCTGGCGCACACAGGAACTCGTCGAACTTCCCGAGAGCGCGACGCTCCTGGCGGCCTCCCCGCACGGGGCACTGGAGATCTTCCGCATCGGCGCCTCGGCCTGGGGCGTCCAGTCGCACTTCGAATTCACCCCCGAGCAGCTCGCGGGCTTCGGGGTCTTCGACGAGGCCGCGCTGGCCAAGGCCGCCGACGTCGATGAGCACATCGTGGAGACCTGGAAGCCGATCATCCAGCGGTTCGCGGGAGTCGCGACGGGTGAGAACACTGCTTCAGTCGAGTTCGGGGCTGCGGGCGGGGCGACGGGTGGGCGGAAGGCGCTACCGATCATCGATGCCTGACACTGACGAAGCGCGCCTGGCGGTGAACGCGGCCAGCAATGCCCTGGCCGATTTCCTGCGCGCCCACCCGCAGACCGAGGCCGCCCTGACCGAGTCCGAGGACACCGGTCTCGAGCGCATCCGGTCCGCCGGAGCGTCCCGACTCAACTTCGAGTGGAAGGCGAACCTGCTCCGCATCAGCGCCGCCGACCTCACCGGAGAGGCCGACCTCGCCGCCACCTCGGCCGCCCTCTCCCGCCTGGCCGACGCCGTCCTGGCCCGCGGCCTCGAACTCGCGCGCAATGAGCTGGGTCCTTCCATGGACATGGGCGAGACCCGTCTGGCCGTCATCGCCATGGGCAAGACCGGTGGCGAGGAACTCAACTACGTCTCCGATGTGGACGTGGTCTTCGTGGCCGAGGGCGATCTGGACCTGGCCACCCGCCAGGCCGCCCGCATGATCCAGATCGTCGGCCCCGCCACCTGGCCGGTCGACGCCGGGCTGCGGCCCGAGGGACGCCACGGCGCCCTGGTGCGCACCGTCGACTCCTACCTGTCCTACCTGCGCGACTGGGCCCGCACCTGGGAGTTCCAGGCGCTGCTCAAGGCCCGGCCCGCCGCCGGGGACCTCCAGCTCGGGCTCGACTGGCTCGCCGCCGTCCAGCCGCTCATCTGGGGCGCCGCGAACCGGCCCGGCGTCGTCGCCGACATCCGCGACATGCGCCGCAAGGTCGCCGAATCGGTGCCCGCCGCCGAGCGCCGCTACGAGATCAAGCTCGGCCCGGGCGGCCTGCGCGACATCGAGTTCGCGGTGCAGCTGCTCCAACTCGTCCACGGCCGCGGCGACCCGGCGCTCCGCGTGCGCCCCACACTGGAGGCGCTCGACGTGCTGGAGGCGGGCGGCTTCCTGGCCCGCCGCGACGGCGAGGACCTGCGGAGCACCTACGTCTTCCTGCGCACCGTCGAACACCGCCTCCAGCTCCAGCGCCTCCTGCGCACCCACCGCGTCCCCGCCGGCGGCGAGCCGCTGCACCAGCTCGCCCGCGTCCTCGGCTACACCTCCGACGAGGGCTTCCACGCCGCATGGCGCGCCCATGCCGCCACCGCCCGCCGCCTCCACGAGAAGCTCGTCTTCAAGCCGCTGCTCGACGCCGTGACCCGCGTGCCCACCGTCGAACTGCGCCTGACCGAGTCCGAGGCCGCCTCCCGGCTGGCCGTGCTCGGCTTCGCCGACCCCGAGAGCGCCCTGACCCACATCCGGCGACTCACCGCCGGCGTCAGCCGCACCGCCACCGTGCAGCGCGCGCTCCTGCCCGTCGTCCTCCACGAACTCGCCGACTCGCCCGAGCCCGACCGCGGCCTGCTCGCCTACCGGCAGGTCTCCGACAAACTCGGCTCCACCCCCTGGTACCTGCGGCTCCTGCGCGACGGCGGCCCCGCGGCCGTCCGCCTCGCCCGCCTGCTCGGCACCTCCCGCTACTTCACAGGTCTGCTGCTCCACGTGCCGCAATCGCTGCGGTACCTCTCGGACAATGCCGACCTGACCCCCCGCGCGCGCGAAGACCTCGCCCAGGGCATGCGCCAGGCCGCCGCCAGGCATACCGATCCGACCCACGCGGTTTCGGCGGTCCGCGCCATCCGGCGCCGTGAACTCATTCGCATCGCCGCAGCCGACCTCCTCGGGCTCCTGGACGACCAGCAGGTCGGCATCGCCCTGTCCGACCTCACCGACGCGGTGCTGGACGCGGGCCTCGCCGTAGCCTCCCGCGATGTCCCCGACGCCCCTCCCATCGCGATGATCGGCATGGGCCGCTTGGGAGGACGCGAGACCGGCTTCGGCTCCGACGCCGATGTGGTGTTCATTCACGGCGGTGAGACCGATGTCGAACGCAAGGCCGCCGGGCGCATTGCCGAGTCCGTTCGGGGGCTCCTGTCCGCGCCGACGGCCGACCCTCCACTGGAGATCGATCTCGACCTGCGGCCCGAGGGCAAGGGCGGCACGCTGGTGCCGAGCCTCGCGGCGTACCGGCGGTACTACACCGACCGGGCGCGGCTGTGGGAGCGGCAGGCGCTGCTGCGGGCCCGGCCGGTCGCCGGTGACGCCGAGCTGCTGGAGGAGTGGACCACCGTCGCCAACGGGATCCGCTACCGGCCCGGCGGGCTCAACGAGGCCGAGCGCGTCGAGTTCCGGCGGGTGAAGGCGCGCGTGGATACCGAGCGGCTTCCGAGGGGTGCCGATCCCAACGGACACACCAAACTCGGACGCGGGGGACTGGTCGACATCGAGTGGGCCGCGCAGCTGTTGCAACTCGAACACGGCGAGGAGCCCGGACTCCACACCACGCGGACGGTGCCCGCGCTGGAGGCCGCCGCCGCGGCCGGGCATCTGGATCGCGTGTCGTTGGCGGAGTTGCGCGAGGCGTGGGAGTTCGTCTCACGGGTGCGCAACGACATGACGCTGGCGCGCGGGGTGCCGCGCGACGAACTGCCGCGTTCGGGAGCGGAACTGGCCGCGCTGGCGCAGACGCTGGGATTCGGCGAGGACACCCAGGAATTCCTGAACCACTACCGGCGCCTGACCCGCCTCGCCCATGACGCGGCGCGCCGGATCGTCTACGGAGACTAGACGCGCCGGGCGACGCACCATGTTGATCGCGGGAGCTAACTGTTTCGAGTGACATCGCGGCGGCAGGGGCGTCGCGGGCCCGCAAGTTGTCGCACCCGCGAGGGAATGTTGGGGCCAGGCTCCCCGGGTGGGTGGGTATTCCGTCCTCACCCCATTCCCACCCACACCCTTCGGGGTGGCCCGCCCGCTAGGCATTCCTGATCCAGGGTGGCCCACCCGCCGCGCGCCTCCGGTCCGGGGTGCTTGACCGGAGCGGGTGCATACCGACCGAAGCCCTCCTAGACTCGGGTCCGAGGAGGTTCGCGCATGGTCGACTACGCGGTGGTCGCCCCCGGCGGAGTGACCGACCACAGTGGTGATGCCGCCACCCTGAAGACCGCCGCGCGGAACCTGCCCGACGGCGCCTACCTCTGGGGCGACCTCGACGCCTCCAATGAGACCGACCTCCCGGACGTCCTCGCGGCCCTCGGGCTCGACCAGTTCGGCCTGCGGGGTGGCCGCGCCGCCCACCGCCCCAAAGTGGAGCACCACGAGGGCACGGTCATGCTCCTCGTCCAGACCGTCTGGTACATCGAGGACACCAGCCAGGTCGAGACCGGCGAACTCGCCGCCTACACCGACGGGAAATCCCTGGTCACGGTGAGACGCGGCGCCTCCGACCCCACCGGCCGCGCCCGCCGGCGCCTCGCCGACGACGCCGAACTGCGCGGCGGCGGACCCGCGCTCGCCGTCTTCTCCCTGCTCGACAGCGTCGCCTCCGACTACGAGGACGCTCTGGCCGCCCTCTCCGAGGACGTCGGCGACCTCGAGAAGGCGGTCTTCTCCGGCGACCGCAAGGACCGCAACGAGGACATCTACTTCCTCATCCGGGAGACGCTCCAGTTCCAGGACGCGGTCGGGCCGCTGACGCCCTTCGCGCACGCCGTCAAGCGCCGCGAGAGCCCGCGCCAGCTGTTCGACCTGCCGCGGTTCCGCGAGGTCGCCGATCGTCTGGTGCGAGTGGACACCTCCCTCGCGACCGAGATGAGTCTCTTGACGACCGTGCTGACCGCCCACCAGGGACAGATCGGCACCTGGCAGAACGACGACATGCGGCGGATCTCGGCCTGGGCGGCGATCGCGGTGGTGCCCACGGCGATCGCCGGGATCTACGGCATGAACTTCCAGCACATGCCCGAGCTGCACTGGACCTTCGGCTACCCGCTCGTCATGGCCGTCATCGCCGCCATCTGCGGGCTGCTTTACCTGGGGTTCAAGCGAAACGGCTGGCTCTGAACCCCCGAAACCGAAACGAGGAGCGGACCGATGCCGATCCGCTCCTCAGGCCCTGCCTGCCTTCTCGAACACGATAGCGTTGCCGCGCAACACGAAATGGTTGAGGAATTGCTCACTCCGGGTGACGGGGCACGGAGCGTGCAATTCCGGCAATTCAAGGTTTTGTCCATGAAACCTTGACTTCAGTCGAAGGGACCGTAAAGATAAAGAGACCTATCAGTTAAGTATCTTAACATTTGGGAGGCCCCCCTTGAGACGACTGAAAACCCGACGCATGATCGCCTCGCTGACCGCGGCCCTGGCCGTGGTCGCGAGCGGCGCGATCTACATCGTCGCCAACCCCTTCAGCGCCAGCGCGGCGGAAGCCTGCTCCACCGCCTGGAACTCCGGCTCCGTCTACGTCGGCGGAGACCACGTCAGCCACAACGGCACCGAGTACAACGCCAAGTGGTGGACCACCGGAGAAGAACCCGGCACGACCGGCGAGTGGGGCGTCTGGGAATCCCTGGGCGCCTGCGGCGGAGGCGACGGTGGCGACCCCACCGACACGCCTTCACCGGACCCGACCGAAGATCCCACCGATGACCCGGGCACCGGCGAGCCCGGCCAGACCGGCGGGATCAACGCCGCGTACTTCACCGAGTGGGGCGTCTACGGCCGCAACTACCACGTCAAGAACATCGTGGACTCCGGCTCGGCCGAGGACCTGACCCACATCGTCTACGCCTTCGGCAATGTCAAGAACGGCCAGTGCACCCTGGACGACTCCTACGCCGCGATCGAGAAGTCGTACACCGCCGACCAGTCGGTCGACGGCGTCGCCGACACCTGGGACCAGGAGCTGCGAGGCAACTTCAACCAGCTCCGCAAGCTCAAGGAGCTCAACCCGGACCTGGAGATCGTCTGGTCCTTCGGCGGCTGGACCTACTCCGGCGGCTTCGGCCAGGCCGCGCAGAACCCGGCCGCGTTCGCCGAGTCCTGCTACAACCTCATCCACGACCCGCGTTGGGACGGCGTCTTCGACGGCATCGACATTGACTGGGAGTACCCCAACGCCTGCGGCCTGACCTGCGACACCAGCGGGACCGAGGCCTATGCGGGCCTGATGAGCGCCCTGCGGGCCGAGTTCGGGAACGAGCTGGTGACCTCCGCGATCAGTGCTGACGGCACCGACGGCGGCAAGATCGAGCTCGGCAACTATGCCGGGGCGGCCGACTACGTCGACTTCTACATGGTCATGACGTACGACTTCTTCGGCGCGTGGGACGCGGACGGGCCCACCGCCCCGCACTCCCCGCTCAGCGGCTACTCGGGCCAGCCGATCGCCGGCTTCGACGGCGAGACCGCCATCGACAAGCTCAAGGAACTCGGGGTCCCATCGAACAAGATGCTGCTGGGCTTCGGCTTCTACGGGCGCGGCTGGACCGGGGTGACCCAGGCCGGACCGGGCGGCTCGGCGACCGGGGCGGCGCCGGGCACTTATGAGGCCGGGATCGACGACTACGAGGTCCTGGTGAACGAATGCCCGGCCACCGGCACCGTCGCGGGTACCGCTTACGCCCACTGCGGCAATGAGTGGTGGAGCTACGACACTCCCGCGACCATCGCCTCCAAGATGGACTGGGCGGGCAGCCAGGGTCTGGGAGGCGCGTTCTCCTGGGAGCTCTCGGGCGATACTGCCAATGGCTCGCTCATTAACGCCATCGCGGGCGGTCTCTAGACCCCTTCGGACACAACTGAACAGATCGAGCAACGTCCCATCTCGACAATCGAATAGGAAGGGGCGGGTGGCCCTGCGCTGCGGCCACCCGCCCCTTCCCCTTGCCGCTTATGTCAGGACAGCGTGATCCGGTCGAGTTCGGCGTAACCGGTGCCGCCGTCGAAGTTCGGCGCGCCCTTCGCCAGGCGGATGATGTTGTAACCCTCCCGGAGGGACACGGTCACGTCGGTGGACTCGAACTGGCCCCAGCCGGCGGTCGGTTCATACGACACCTCGGTGAAGGCGCCGCCCGTCGCCAGGCCGTGGGTCGAGGTCGCGCCCGTGCCGTTGGCGTAGTCGATCGTCATGGTGTAGTCGCCGGCCGCGGGGACGTTCACGGTGAAGTCCACGAAGGAGTCCGAGCGCATGTCGGCGTCGCCGTCGATCTGGCCCACGTAGTACCCGTTCGAGGCGCTGTCCGAGCCGAAGGTGTTGGCGTTGACGACGGTGGCGTTCTCGGCCTCGTAGACCTGCTGCCAGTCCGTGGTCGGGCCGCCGGCCGGGGTGATGAGCAGCTGGTAGACGGCCGTGGCGTCCATGTCGTCCACCGGGACCGAGATCTGGCCGCCGGAGACGTCCATCGTCGTCTCGCTCACGACGGTGGGCGCCTCCACCGCGGTGTTCCGCCCGGAGCCGGGGGTGGAGGTCACGGTCACGTCGACCTGCTGCGAGCCGAGGGCTTCGAGCCCGGAGACGTCGACGGTGTTGTCTCCCCAGTCGCCGCCGAAGATGGTGTTGACGATCTGGCGGCTGGAGTCGTAGGAGGCCACTCCGTCGATCCAGCTCTCCGGGGTCGTCTGCACGATGTTCCCGGTCATGTCCGCGTACCAGCGGTACATCCAGTACGAGGCGGTCGGCCGGTTCCCGTCCACGGTGAACAGCCCGTCGAAGGTGCCGGCCTCGAACCAGTACGCGCGGTGGGCCTCGCGGGCGCCGTGGCGCTCGAAGACGCTCATCCAGTGCAGTGCCACCGACGGGATGTCCATCTCGTTGAAGCTGTTGTACTCGTTGATGGCGATTTCGCGCGGCTCGATGCCGAGCGATTCCTCGATGGCGCGGTAGTCGGCGACGTGGTCGTCGAAGGCGTTCCAGTTCCCGTCGTCGAGCTCGTGCCAGACGATGACGTCCGGCAGCGTGTTCGTGTCGCGGGCGTGCGTCATGAAGTCGAGCATGTCGTCGTGGCGGTAGACCGACGGGCTCGGGCCCACGATCGGGGTGACGTCATCGATCGAGCGCACCAGGTTGTAGGTGCGGGTCCAGCCGTCGTTGAACGATCCGGCCTCCTCGGTGTCCCACGTCCAGTCCGGCTCGTTCCACAGCTCCCAGCCGTGGACGTTGGTCAGGTCGGTCCGCTCCAGCCGGTCGTTGACCTGCTTGGTGACCTTGGCTTCCCAGTCGTCCCAGCCCTGCCAGTCGTAGGGGAAGGTCGGGTAGATGTCGGGCATCCGGATGAACTGCTGGGCGCCGGCCCTGGTGATGTTCTGCCCTACATCCATCGAGTCGCAGCACGGTTCGGTCGCGCCGTTGCCGAGATGGGTGGTGCCGGGGGCGGGTTGGGTGAAGCTGGTGGGGTTCAGCGGCAGCAGCATGTCGGTGGTCGGCTGGGTGTCCGAGCCGACGCCGTAGAGGCCGCCCGCGGCGACCTGCGTGGCCGGGCGGACCGTCTGGCTGACGTCGACGCTGAGGGTCAGGCCCTCGGCCTGCGCCGGGAGGGTCGCCCCGACGACGGCGGCGCCGACGCCCAGGGCGAGGACGCTCAGACCGGTCACCGCCCTACTCATTCTGGTGCGCAGCATTCTGCGTGGCATGGTCTCTCTCTTCGTTGAGTGTGTGAACCGGTTCGACGATCCGGTTGGTTGAAGACGCTAATATCGAACCCCGTTCGATGCAAGTACTTCTATATAACGAAAAGTTATCGCAGGTAAATAACATCGAGAGCGAACTTGTGTTCGCCGACACGAGAGGTTATGCTTCGAACCGGTTCGACGCATCGGGCCGATTCGCAGGGCAGTTTCGCCAGGCCGAGGAAGGAGACCGCCGTGGTCAATATCGGGGACGTCGCCCGTGCCGCCGGGGTAGCGCGCTCGACCGCGTCCTATGCGTTGAGCGGCAAGCGCTCCGTCTCCGACGAGGTCCGCGACCGGGTTCGCCGCGTCGCCGCCGAGCTCGGATACACCCCCAATGCCGGGGCCCGGGCGCTCGCGACCTCCCAGTCCAAGGTCATCGGGCTGCTGGCCCAGTTCCTGCCCGACGAATTCGCCCCGGCCATGCTCCAGTACATCCAGGGCGTGGCCAATACCGCCCGCGACGCCGGCTACGACATCCTGCTGGCCTCGGACCCCGACGGGCCCGGAGCGCTCAAGCGCATCACCGACTCCCGTATGGTCGACGGCGTCGTCCTGCTCAACGTCGCCGAGAACGACGACCGCCTCCCGATCCTGCGCGCCGCGCCCCAGCCCGGCGCCCTGGTGGGACTGCCCGCCGACTGCACCGGCGTCGACGTCTTCGACCTCGACTTCGAGGAGGCCGGCCGCGCCATGGTCGAGCACCTCGACCGACTCGGCCACCGCGAACTGATCCTGGTCTCCCAGCCCGAGCACGTCATCGAGCGCGGCGGCGCCTACGTCTGGCGACTGCAGAACGCCGCCCTGGAGACCGCCAGGAACCGCGGCATCACCCTGCACGCCGTCCACGGCTCGTCCGCGCAGCCCGAGATCGGCCGCGAACTGCACGCCCTGCTCGACTCCCGCCCCGGCGCGACCGGCCTGCTGCTCAACAACGAGGCCGCCGCCGCGGCCCTGCCCACCGTCCTGCACGAGCGCCGGTTGTCCGCCCCGGGCGACCTCTCCGTCCTGGGCCGATACTCCGACGAGTTCGCCCGGACCTTCTCGCTCCCGTTCTCCTCGATCGAGAGCGCCCCGGACCGACTCGGCCGCATGGCCGTGCGCCAACTCGTGCGCCGCATCGAACACCAAGCCCCCGAAGGCGAACCGTACGTCGTCCGGTTCGTCTCACCAGAACTCGTGGACCGGGGCTCGACCGCCCCGCCCCCGAACCGGCACTGAAACCGCCCGACCCTCGGCCGGCCCCTCGCCGACCGAGGCCATTGTTCAAGGAGGAACAAGATGCAACACTCAAGATCCCGATACCTGACCCGCTCGGCCCTGGCCGGGGTCGCCGCCGGGGCTCTCGTTCTGGCCGCCGCCTGCTCCTCGGGCGGCGACAGCGGTGGTGACTCCGACACCTTCACCTGGTGGGACCCCTACCCCCAGCACGAGGAAGGCTCCGAGTGGGCCGAGCGCGTCGCCGCCTGCGGCGAGGAGGCCGGCGTGACCATCGAACGCACCGCCACCGACACCACCGCGCTGACCAACCAGGCGCTCCTGGCCGCCCAGGAGGGCACCAGCCCCGACATCATCCTGGCCGACAACCCGGCCGTCTCGACCCTCGCCGAGACCGGCATGCTCTCCACCGTGGACGAGCTCGGACTCGACGTGTCCGGTGTGGACGAGAACCTGCTGGCCGCCGGCGTCCTGGACGGGGAGACCTACGGGATCCCGATCGGCGCCAACACCCTCGCCATCTACTACAACGCCGACATCCTCGAAGCCGCCGGCGTCGACCCGGCCTCGGTCACCGACTGGGCCTCCCTCACGGACGCCCTGGCGAAGGTTACCGATAACGGCGACAAGGGGATCACCTTCGCCGCCACCGGAACCGAAGAGGGCTCCTTCCAGTTCCTGCCCTGGTTCTGGGGCGCCGGCGCCGACCTCACCCAGCTCGACTCGCCCGAAGCCGAGGCCGCACTCGGCCTGTGGAAGGGCTGGCTGGACGAGGGCTACGCGCCCAACTCGGTGATCACCAACTCCCAGAACACCACCTGGGAGGAGTTCCTCACCGGCGAGTTCGCCTTCGCCGTCAACGGCACCTGGCAGGTCAACAGCGCCGCCGAGGCCGGCTTCGGCACCGGCGTCATCCAACTGCCCGGCCAGAACGGCGGCGTCGCCCCGGCCCCGACTGGCGGCGAGTTCATCCTCGCTCCGGTCCAGACCGACACCGACCGGTACGACACCTCGCGTCAGATCGTGGAGTGCATGACGACCCCCGAGGGCTTCGTCGAGACCGCCACGACCTTCGCCTACTACGTGCCCCCGACCGTTGAGGGCCAGGACGCGCTGCTGGAGGCCGAACCCGAGCTCCAGCCGTGGGTCGACGCCGTCCGCGCCGCCAAGGGCCGCACCAGCGACAACCTCGGCACCGACTACCCGGTGATCTCCGAGGCGCTGTGGACCGCCATCCAGAACGCGCTGTCGGGCTCGGCGAGCCCGGCCGACGCGCTCGCCCAGGCACAGGCCGACGCCGCAGCGGCCACCGAGTAGTACGGAGCCAGAACCTCATGACCACGACTTCGGCCACGGTGTCCGAGCGTGCGTCCGGCGGCAGTGCGGCGGACTCCTCGTCCGCCGCACCCGCCCGCCCGCGGCGCCGCCGCCGGGTGGCGCACGCGGCGCGGCGCTGGACCGCGTTCGGCTTCGCCGCGCCGCTCCTCGCCTATCTGCTGGTGTTCTACGCCTATCCGCTGTGGCGCAATATCGACCTGAGCGTCCACGACTACAACGTCCGCGCGTTCGTCCAGGGCAACGCCGAGTTCGTCGGGTTCGACAAGTTCGTCGAGGTGTTCACCGCCGACTCGTTCCCGACGGCCCTGCTCAACACCGCCGTGTTCACGCTGGTGTCGATCGCGTTCCAGTACGGGATCGGGCTCGCCCTGGCGGTGTTCTTCCACTCCAGCTTCCGCCTCTCGGGAGTGCTGCGCGCACTGTTCCTGGTGCCGTGGCTGCTGCCGCTCATCGTCTCGTCCTCGACCTGGGCGTGGATGCTCAACTCCGACCACGGCATCATCAACTCCGTCCTGGAGGCGTTCGGCGGCAGCCAGATCAACTGGCTCACCTCCCCGGACACCGCCCTGACGGCCGTCATCATCGCCAATATCTGGCTGGGCATCCCGTTCAACCTGGTGATCCTCTACGCCGGACTCCAGAACATCCCCAGCGAGGTCTACGAGGCCGCCGCCCTGGACGGCGTCACGCCCTGGCAGCGGTTCTGGCGCATCACCTTCCCGCTGCTGCGCTCGGTCTCCGGGATCACGCTGCTGCTCGGGTTCATCTACACGCTCAAGGTCGTCGACGTCATCTGGGTCATGACCACCGGCGGACCCGGCGACGCCTCGCTGACGCTGTCGGTGTGGTCCTACCGGGAGGCCTTCGGCACCGGCCAGCCGGACTTCTCGCCCGCCGCCGCGATCGGCAACCTGCTCATCGTCATCGCGCTCGTGTTCGGATTCGTCCACTTGCGCCTGCAACGGAACGGGGACAAGTCATGACCCGCCGCCGCCCCTGGTGGAAGACCGCCATCGGCATCGTCCTCACCGCGTTCATGCTGTTCCCGGTGTACTGGATGGTGAACGTCTCGCTGACCGACGCGGGCGACCTGCGCCGCTCCGACCCCAGCTGGTTCCCCTCCGCCCCGACCTTCGACGGGTACACCGCGGCGCTCGCCGACCAGCTGCCGTCGCTCGGCACCAGCCTCCTCATCGGACTCGGTTGCATCGCACTGACAGTGGTGATCGCCGCCCCGGCCGGCTACGCGTTGGCGATCCTCAACCTGCGCGGCGGGCGGTCGCTGAACTTCCTGCTGCTGGTCGCCCAGATGGTCCCCGCCGTGGTCATGGCGATGGGCTTCTACGCGATCTACGTGCGGCTCGGCCTCCTCAACACGGTGTGGGGCCTGATCGTCGCGGACTCCACGATCGCCGTGCCCTTCGGCGTCCTGCTGTACTCGACGTTCATGATGGGCATCCCGCGCGAGCTCATCCATGCCGCCCGCATGGACGGCGCCGGGGCCTGGCGCACCTTCACCCAGGTGGTGCTCCCGGTGAGCCGCAACTCCACGCTCACGGTGTCGCTCTTCGCGTTCCTGTGGGCGTGGTCGGACTTCATCTTCGCCTCGACGCTCAACCGCTCCGGCGAGTTCATCCCGATCACCCTCGGCATCTATCAGTACATCGGCAATAACACCACGCAGTGGAACGCCATCATGGCGACCGCCGTGGTGGCCTCCCTCCCCGCGGCGATCCTGCTGGTCGTCGCCCAGCGTTATGTGGCAGCGGGCGTGACCGCCGGCGCCGTGAAGGACTGATACGTGGAAGCGAACGCCTCGACCCGCCCCGTCCCGGTCGCCCCCGCCGGCGCCCGGCGCGGCCTCGGACTTGACGAACTGCGCCTGCACGACGGCTTCTGGAACCGGCTCCAGCGGAGGAATACCGACGCGACGCTCCAACACTGTCTGGAGTGGATGGAGAAGCTGGGCTGGATCGCCAACTTCGACCGGGTGGCCGACGAGGACACCGGCGGGGAGCGCCCCGGCTGGCAGTTCTCCGACTCGGAGATCTACAAGCTGATCGAGGCCCTGGCCTGGGAGTACGGCCGCACGGGTGACGGGTGGGCGAACCAGACCCTGGAGGACCTGGTCGACCGGATCGCCGCCGCGCAGGACGAGGACGGGTACCTGGGTACCTGCTACGGCCATGCGGGCCAGGCGGATCGCTACTCGGACCTGGAGTCGGGGCACGAGCTGTACTGCATCGGGCACCTGCTCCAGGCCGCGGTCGCGCGGGTTCGCACCGTCGGCGAGGACAAGCTCGTCGAGGTGGCCCGCCGGGCCGCCGACCACGTGTGCCGCAAGTTCGGCTCTGAGGGCCGCCAGGGCTTGTGCGGGCACGCCGAGATCGAGGTCGGCCTGGCCGAGCTGGGCCGCGCGCTCGGCGAGCCCCGCTATACCGAGCAGGCCCGCCTGTTCGTGGAGCGGCGCGGCCACGGCAGGCTCAAACCCATTGCGCTGCTTGACGCCACGTACTTCCAGGACGACCAGCCGGTGCGCGAGGCCGAGGTTTGGCGGGGGCACGCGGTGCGCGCGCTGTACCTGGCGGCCGGGGCGGCCGACGTCGCCGTCGACACCGGCGACGGCGAACTGCTGGACGCCGTCGCCCGCCAGTGGAGCCGCACGGTCCAACGCCGCACGTACCTGACCGGCGGGATGGGCTCGCGCCACCAGGACGAGGGCTTCGGCGAGGACTGGGAGCTGCCGCCCGACCGCGCCTACTGCGAGACGTGCGCCGGGATCGCCTCGAACATGGTGTCCTGGCGGCTCTATCTCGCCACCGGCGAGGTCCGCTACGCCGACCTGATGGAACGCACCTTCCACAATGTCATCGCCACCTCGCCGAGCGAGGACGGGCGGACCTTCTTCTACGCCAACCCCTTGCATCAGCGAGAGGCCGCGGCCGACGTGCGCCCCGGGGAGGTCAACCCGCGCGCCGAGGGCGGCGTGCGCGCCCCCTGGTTCGACGTGTCGTGCTGCCCGACGAACCTGGCGCGCACCCTCGCCTCCTGGCAGGCCTACGCGGCCTCGGTCGAGGAAAAGACGGTCTCGCTGCTGCAATACGCGGCGGGGGAGTTGCGGGTCGCGGTCGCGGGCGGCCACTTGGCCCTGCGCATCGACACCGCCTATCCGCACGAGGGCACCATCCGCCTCCACATCATCGAGGCGCCCGGCGGCGAAGTCGGTTTGCGCCTGCGGGTCCCGCACTGGGCCGATGGCGCCGAACTCACCGACGGCACCGAAACGGAACGCGCGCAACCGGGTTGGGCCGAGGTCCGCCGTGTCTTCAAAGCAGGCGACGAGCTGATGCTGACCCTTCCGGTCCAGCCGCGCTTGACCTGGCCCGACGAGCGCATCGACGCCCAGCGTGGATGCGTGGCGGTCGAGCGCGGGCCGCGGGTGCTGTGCGCCGAGGCCATCGACCTTCCCGACGGCTGGTCCCTGGAGGACATCCGGATCGACCCGGACACCGAGCCGCGCCCGGAGGGAGACGGCGCCACCGTCAGGCTCTCCCCGGCGCCTCCCGAACGGACCGCCCATGGCCATCCGCCGTACCGCTCGACCCGGCCCATCCCGGCCGAACCCGACTGGCGCGAGGTCCGGCTCTCCCCGTACCACCGCTGGGCCCAGCGCGGCGGCACCGCCATGCGGGTCTTCCTCCCGGCCGTCTGAAGCGGCGGTGCACCGTGTGCGGTGCACCGCGCCGCCCTTCATGGGAGGATCGGGACCTATGAACGCACCCGGCCAGGCCCGCACCACCGTCTTCACGCAGATGTCGGCGCTCGCCATGCGCCACAACGCGATCAACCTGGGGCAGGGCTTCCCCGACGAATCCGGCCCCGACCACATCATCGAGGCCGCGGCCCTCGCAATGCGCGACGGCCACAACCAGTACCCGCCCTTGGCCGGCATTCCCCAACTGCGCCAAGCGATCGCCGACCACCAGCGCCGCTTCTACGGACTGGAGCCCGACACAGAGGACGGCATCGTCGTGACCGCCGGGGCCTCCGAGGCCACCGCGGCCGCGATGCTGGCCCTGGCCGGCCCCGGTGACGAGGTCATCGCGCTCGAGCCGTACTACGACGCCTACAAGGCCTGCGCCGCCATGGCCGGGGCGACGCTGGTCCCCGTCAGGCTGGAGGCCCCCGCATACCGGCTCGACGCCGAACGCCTCCGCGCGGCGGTCGGCCCCCGCACCCGCGTGCTCCTCATCAACTCCCCGCACAACCCCACCGGGACCGTCCTGGAGGAGACCGAACTCGCCGCCATCGCCGAACTCGCGGTCGAACGCGACCTGATCGTCGTCACCGACGAGGTCTACGAACACCTCGTCTTCGACGACCACCGGCACCGCCCGCTCGCGTCCTTCCCGGGCATGTGGGACCGCACCGTCACCATCAGCTCGGCCGGGAAGACCTTCTCCGTCACCGGCTGGAAGATCGGATGGGCCAGCGGCCCCGCCGACCTCATCGCCCGCGTCAAGGCCGTCAAGCAGTTCCTGTCCTTCGCCTCCGGCACGCCGTTCCAATACGCCATCACCGAGGCGCTGAACACCGGCGACGACTACTACCGGGACTACGTCGCCGGATACCGGGAAAGGCGCGACTTCCTCGTCGCCGGGCTCGCCGACCTCGGCTTCACCGTGACCGAGCCCCAGGGCACCTACTTCGTGACCACCAGCGCCGCACCCTTCGGCGCGAAGGACGGCATGGAGTTCTGCCTGGACCTGCCCGAACGCTGCGGCGTCGTCGCCATCCCGAACCAGGCCTTCTACGCCGACCCCGACGCGCCCCGGCCCGAGGTCCGCTTCACCTTCTGCAAACCGCTGCCGGTGCTCCAGGAAGGCCTGGACCGTCTCCGCCGCGGACTTCACCGCGCCACCTGACATTTGTCATACAGACCCGTGACGGATCCACTCAAGCGCATTGGAATCCGTCACTACCAGGGACTCCTCGCCCCTGCGAGATTGGGAGGTGACAAGCACACCGGCCCGAAACCGAGGAGCCCTCAATGCACCCTTCGCCACCGCGCACCGAACCCGCCAACGACCACCACCACCACGGCGCCCCAAGCAAGCGGCGCTTCGCCCTGCACTACCTCGAGATGGCCGTCGCCATGCTCGTCGGCATGTTCGTCATCGGCGGCGCCCTGCGCGGCGTCCTGGCCCTGGCCGACATCGAATTCGGCATGGCCACCCACCCCGAACTGGCCCTGCTGGAAATGGCCGTCGACATGGCGCTCGGCATGGTCGTCTGGATGCGCATCCGCGGCCACGCCTGGGCCGGCACCCTCGAGATGGCCGCCGTGATGATCGCCCCGGCCCTCATCGTGATCGTGCCCCTGCGGCTCGGCGCGATGGACGGCGACGCGGCCATGCTCGTCGAGCACGTCGCGATGTTCGCCCTCATGTTCCTGGCGATGCTGCGCCGCCGCGGCGAATACGGGGGCAGGTAGCCATGAGCGCCATCGAATCCCGACCCGATCGCACCGGGTGGTTCCGCTGGATCCTGCGGCGCTGGCCCACCGGCCTCGCCCTCGTCGCGGCCTTCCTGGTCCTGGGGAGCGGCGTGAGCGCCGAGACCCAGTCCAGCCTCGCCGAGCTCATCCCGCTGCTGTCACTGGAGTACCTGCTCATTGCGGCGCTGGGGCGGCGCCGCCTGTCGTGGCCGGTGGTGTTCGCCCTGTCGGCCGTCATGACCGCGCTCCAGATCATCGGACTGGTCCGCCCGTCGCTGGTCTTCGCGGTCCTCGCCCTGGCGGCGCTCGTATGGGGCGCGATCGACCGGCGCCTGCTCAGGGACGGCATGTTCCGCCTCCAGGCACTGGGCATGCTCGGCTTCGGCGCGCTCGCGCTGGTGGCCTTTACCGTGGACGCGGACCTGGCCCGGTATGTGATCGCCGCGGCCTGGCTCGCCCACGGGGCATGGGACATCGTCCATCACCGGCTCGACCGGGTCGTCTCGCGCTCCTATGCCGAGGCGTGCGGAGTCCTGGACGTCCTGATCGCGGCCGGACTGATTTTCCTCGTCTGAGGAGAAGCGGCGTCCGCCCTAGGCTTCGGCGGGCGCCGCGGCCTGCTCGGCGGCGCGGAACTGCTCGCGCTTGTAGCGGTGGAACACGAAGGGCGCCAACGGCACCACTGCGCACACCAGGGCGAGCAGCGTCGTCCCGAATCCCCAGGCGAGGCGGCGGCGAATGAAGAGGGTGGCGACCACCAGCAGCACGAACAGAACGCCGTGCAGCATGCCGAGCTGCTCGACCAGGTCGATGCTGGAGACGCGGCTGAGGAGCGATCCGAACACCAGCAGCAGCACGAAGGACCAGCCTTCGGCGAGCGTGAGCATGCGGTAGCGGAAGACGGGATTGGCGATCATGCTGTTCCCTTAATGTGACGGCAGTGGGTGTTGCTCGCATCGTAGGACCGCCCGGGCGCCCCGCCCCGCGAGAGCGGCCGCGGCGTGGGCGCTGCCACCACCGCGACGATCTTTCCCCGCACCCGCCAGGGGGTCTACGATTTGGGATCCGTCGAGCAAAGGAGCGCGATGACCGGTTCCGCCGAGACCCACGCCGTCACCAACCAGCCGCCGCCCCTGGTGGACCGGAACCTCTTCGACGCGAACACGCCGCTGCGCGAGGCCGCCGAATGGTCCGGCGCCGGCTGGATCGCCGAGCGAGCCCGCGAACTCGGAGGCGTCCTGGCCGGCGCGGACGCCGCGCGCTGGGCCGAGGAGGCCCACCAGTACTCGCCGGTGCTGCGCACCCACGACCGCTACGGAAACCGCGTCGACGAGGTCGACTTCCACCCGTCCTGGCACCGCTTCATGAAGCTCGCCGTGGAATCCGGCGCGCACGCCATGCCTTGGGCCGAACCGAAACCGGGCGCGCACTCCGCCCGCGCGGTCCTGCTCTCGATGCTCGCCCAGACCGAACCGGGCCACTGCTGCCCGATCTCGATGACCTACGCCGCCGTCCCGGCCCTGCGCGCGAGCCCGGACCTGGCGGCCGAGTGGGAACCGCGCATCACCGCCAACGTGTACGACCCGGGCCTGCGGCCGCCCCGGGAGAAGGCCGGCGTGCTCGTCGGCATGGCCATGACCGAGAAGCAGGGCGGCTCCGACGTGCGGGCCAATACGACCGCGGCCATGCCCTCGGCCGACGGCACCTACCGCCTCCGCGGCCACAAATGGTTCTGCTCGGCACCGATGAACGACGCGTTCCTCGTCCTCGCCCAGGCACCCGGCGGCCTCTCCTGCTTCCTGCTCCCAAGAGTCCTACCCGACGGCACCCGCAATGCGATCCGCTTGCAGCGCTTGAAGGACAAGCTCGGCAACCGCTCCAATGCCTCCGCCGAGATCGAACTCCACGACGCCGTCGCCCACCTCGTCGGCGAGGAGGGACGCGGCGTGGCCACCATCATCGAAATGGTCAACCACACCCGTCTTGATTGCGTCATCGCCACCGCAGCCGGGATGCGCCAGAGCGTCGCCGAGGCCACCTGGCATGCCGCACACCGCAATGCGTTCGGCAAGCGCCTGATCGACCAGCCGCTCATGACGCAGGTCCTCGCCGACCTGTGCGTCGAATTCGAGGCCGCCACGGCCACGATGATGCGCCTGGCCTCCGCCTACGAGACCCCGGCCGACGCCCCGTTCCGGCGCCTTGCGACCGCCGTGGCCAAGTACTGGGTCTGCAAACGCGGCCCGGCCCACGCCGCCGAGGCCCTGGAATGCCTGGGAGGCAATGGATACATCGAGGAGGCGCCGCTGGCGAGGCGGTACCGGGAGCAGCCGCTCATGTCCATATGGGAGGGATCGGGGAACGTCATTTGCCTCGATGTGCTGCGAGCGCTGGCGACCGCCCCGGAGGCCGCGGAGGCCTTCTTCGAGGAAATCGAGGACGAGGGCGAGGACGCGCGGCTGGGCGCCCATGTCAAGCGGCTCAAGCAGCTGATCAAGGGCGGGGTGGACCAGGCGAACGCCCGAAGGCTGACCGAGGACCTGGCGCTGGCCCTCCAGGCGGCGCTGCTCATCCGCCACTCGCCCAATGAAATTGCGGACGCCTTCTGCGCCGCGCGGCTGGGACCGGAGCGGGGCTTGAACTACGGAGCGGTTCCGACTGCGGCGGCCGCGTCGATTGTGGAGAGGCACCTGCCCGGCAACGTGATGTCGTAGGTCGGCAGCGGCGGCCCGGGAGGCCGAACCGCCGCTGCCGAATCTCACCAGTCCGGGGGATTCCAGGGAATGCCCAGGGCCTCGGCGCTCGCCTGCGTGCCGCCGCAGATCCGGGAGACCGACTTCGGATCGGTGGTCCGGAAGAGATCGGCGATGCCGTCCACAAGTGAATTGATAGCCGCGTCGTCCACCTCGGCGGCATCCGGAATCTCGGCCGAGTACGCGAATTGGAGCCAGGGCCGCCCGGACTTGAAATCAGGAGGTTCGGGATAGCTCACGGTCAGCCGCATCGTGGACCGGTCACGATTCCAGGAGTTCGACCAGTAGAAATGGCAATCCCAGCGGCTCAACAGCTCCGGTTCGGCCCGCAGCCGATCCTTCAAAAGCCGCGCGGCCCGCAGGGCGGGCCACTCCCACGAATAGTCCGCATCGGCGCGGGCGACCTCGGCATCGTAGGCGCCGGCGTCGAAACTGAACCGTTCTGCCAATTCCTTGTTCCGGTGGGTATGTTCGACCTTCCACTCCACGCGTCCCGCCTTCGAGTCGCGGCGGATATCGGCGAGCAGGACCCCGCAGCAGTCCGCGTCGCATTCCGCCGTCGCAAGTCGAACGGCATGCAGTTCCGGCTCCGCCCGGAGTCCCTTCATAGCGAAGTTGTCCGGGAAGCCGCTGTCGAACATGCGTTTCACCAGCGGAACGCCGTCCGCGAGCAGGTGCGCGTGGACGCCCTCGTAGCCGCCGGGCACGGTGGTGGAGTAGCGGATCGCGAGCCCGGGCGGGAAATCGTCGCTTTCGCGTCGGCACTGGGTGATCCGCCGAAAGAGCCAGATCAGCGTGCTATCCGCCGGATCCGCTTCCATTGCCGCTTGGACGGTCGCCATGGCGTCGGGCGCGAGCAGCATCGCGCGCAGATTTCCCGTGACCGCCGCCCGCTGATCCGGCGTGAAACCCAGGAACGCGCTGTGGCCGTACAGGAGATCGTCCCGAAGCTGTACCACCGCGACCAGGGAGTCGGGCAGTTCACCGAACAGTTCGGCATCCGCCGAAGCGGCGGCCAGAATTGCGGCGATTCGCTGGTTTCTCTTGAGCCACTGCGGGGTATGGGGCCGGAGACTCGTCATTCGGAGGAGGGCGACCACTTCCGCCGCCGACAGGGTGTCCAGCAAGGCATCGATGGCCTCGCCGGAAACACTGCCGAGCGGATCGGTGTAGGTTCGCTGGTCGCCTCCCAGGCTTCGCGACGCCAACCAATAGAGCGTCGCCGCAGAGTTCGCCACACCCCGCAGCGCCACGGTGACGCGGTACCCGAAGTCGCCTTGCAGCAATGCGATCTCGCGAAGCATTTCGACGTCCTCGTCCTGGACGACCGGTGCCATGAGCCCGAGCCCGTTTTCGACTTCAAGCCCGGTGACACCGTTGCGCAGGAGATGAAGGGCGATGGTCCGCATTTCGTCGGGATCCAGCCCGAGATCGTGCTCCGCCGGATCGACCTTCAAGCTCCAGTGAGGTTGCAGACCGCGCAACCATTCACTGAGAAGTTCGAGATCGTCAGGATTGCCGGAAGCGGACGCCCGCACCATGTCGTGCAGTGCCGCCCTGTTATCCCTACTGGACCGTGTGGCGGCTTTGATATCGCTGCGTCCGTTGGAGTTTTGATCTTCCACCGGAACCCCTGCGCCAGGCCGAGGCTCCGATGCGTCCTCGCGGAGCGCCGTGACGGCATCATCCGGAATCGGTTCGTCGGGGTACAGAAGGTGGAGTGCGCGAATGCGCTGGTGAAGGGGAACGAGGTCGGAATTGAGCGCACTGCGCCCGCCGGACCGCGTCATGAACCCGAAGTACTCGTTTCGTTGAACATCATGGCTTCAAAATACAACAACTGGGCAATACCGCACACCCTTGTCTCCATGGGGAATCGGCGTGGTCGACCTGGACCGCGGTAATGGCCTGGTGAAGCGGGCCAATCCATACGCCCTGCGTCGTACCCCGCCCTGAAACGAACCCCTCGGGGGTATCGGCGACTGCCGACGTCGGGCCGATGATTTCGTCCCGAGCCGGCGGCAGGCTTGGGGAAGTCGAAGGAATCTCCTTGGGCAGCACCATGATTGGAGCGAAGACTCTTGATTCTCGTAACCGGTGCCACCGGGACCGTCGGACGAGCGCTGGTGGCCGCGCTCGTCGCTCGGGGAGCGGACGTCCGCGCCCTCACCCGAGATCCCGCCGGCGCGAAGTTTCCCCAACCCGTCGACATCGTCGGCGGGAACCCGAAGCGGCCGGACACCGTTGCCGCCGCCCTCGAAGGCGTGGAGGCCGTGTTCCTCAACTCGCGGGCGATCGGCGACGCGGTCGGCGAGTTCGCGGACCTGGCGAAGCGAAGCGGGGTCCGCCGCCTGGTCGCGCTGGCCGCCTACAACGTCGAGCATGACCTGGCGTTGCAGCCGTCCCGGTTTTTCGGCGACCGCAATCGGGAATGTGAGGCCGCGGCCGAAGCGAGCGGCCTGGAATGGGTGAGCCTGCGCCCGGACGTTTACGCCAATATGGCGCTGCCGCTGTGGGGCGGGCAGCTGGCCCGCGGCGACGAGGTGGTGTGGCCCTATCCCGACTTTACCGAGGCCGCGATCGACCCTGGGGACGTCGCCGAGGTGGCCGCCCGCGCGCTCGTGGACGACGATCTCCTCGGCACGAAGCCCGTCCTGACCGGGCCAGAGGCGATCAGCCACACCGCCATGGTCGAGGCCCTCGCCGAGGCGACCGGCAGGCCGTTGCGCTACCGGGAACAGCCGCTGCTCGAATTGGTCGAGCAGTTCGCCGCGATTGGACTGCCGGCGGCATTGACGGCGTCGTTCATCGCCCGCTACGCCGCCCTTGAGGGCCAACCGGCCACGGTCACCGGCGAAGTCGAACGCATCCTCGGTCGCCCCGCCCGCTCCTACCTGGACTGGGCGCGCGATCACGCCGCCCTCTTCTCTGATGGAAAGGACTGATCCAATGAGGACGTTCGACGGCACCGACCCCGAGCGGTTCATCGCCGACTTCTACATCTCCTTCACCGAAGAACTGCTGAGCAGCGACGAGGAGCCGGCCGCAATCGTCGACCGGTACCACACCGCGGACGTCGTCGAGTTTGCCGATGGGCACCGCATCGACCGGCAGAAGCTCATCGATCACACGCGCCCGGTCCGAAAGAACCGGCCCACCCTTCGGGTGGAAGTGCACGAGGCCATCGCCGACGGCGACCGGATCGCCGCCCGATACACGCTCCACGCCTCGCAGCGCGGCAAGAACGTCTCCACCGAGGTCTACTTCTTCGGCCGATTCACCGCGGACGGGCGATTGCGCGAGGCGAACATGCTCACCCGCGCGGTCCCCACCGACGACTCGACTCCGGGACCCTGAACGTCCGATCAGGACGAGTCTCCGTACCGGGCGGCCATCGCGGTGGCGCGGTCGTACAGGGCGGTCCGCAACGACTGCGGGGCAAGGGCTTCCGCGTTCGTGCCGAGCTGCCACAACGCCCATTCGGCATGTCGTGCATCCTGGAAGGTCACCTCCAGCCGCAGCCGGCCGTCCGCGTCGGATGCTTCGGCACGGACGGCCACTGCGGAGTTCAGGAGTTCTTCCCGCTGCTCCGGGTTCACCCGTACCAGCACGGTGAGATGGCCTTCGGACAGGAACTGCGCGCAGCGCTCCTGCCAGATCCGGTCCAGATCGACCCGGTTCTGTCGCTGCGCCGGTTCGGGGAGCTCCTCGGCGGCCAATATCCGCGACAGCCGGTAGGTGCGGTCCGCCCCGGATCTCGTGGCCAGCAGGTAGATCCGATCGCGCACGGTGACCAGGCCGATCGGGTCCACCGTGCGCCACCGCGGACTCTGGTCCGTGGCCGCGTAGTGGATGCGCAGCCGGTGTCCGGCCAGCACCGCGCGTCGGACCTCGACCATGGTGGCGTCGGGTACCTCCTCAATCGCCAGCCGACGTGAGAGCAGGTCGGTCTCCGGCTCGACGAGCAATCGCCCGGCCGCGTCGCTCGCGCTGGACCGATGGCTTTCGGGCAGCGCGTCGACCACCTTGCGCATGGCCGAGGCGAGCGCCGAGCCGAGACCGAAAACCTGTTCGTCGCGCCCCGATCCGGCGGTCAGCAAGGCAATGGCCTCGTCGTGGTTCAGCCCGGTGAGCTCGGTCCGGAAACCGGGCAGCAGCGCAAAACCGCCGTGCCGACCGCGCTCTGCGTAAACCGGAACGCCCGCCGCGGAAAGGGCTTCGATGTCGCGCAGCACCGTGCGGGTGGAGACCTCCAGCTCGCGGGCCAGCGCGGTCGCGGACAGCCGGCCGTGCTGGCGCAGCAGTAGGACCAGGGATACCAACCGGTCGGCGCGCATGCGAAAACTCTACAGGAATACCTGACACAGGATGTCGTGATTTGTTGGGAGGCTTGTCAACAGGGCGTCAAAGACGGTGGCAACCGAGCCGCTGGACGTACGTCTCGATGAATCGAATGGAGCCGATGTGGCGATGGAACGAACGGCAGTCAACCCGGTGACGTGGTCGGTGGAGATGGGATTCAACCAGGGCGAGATCGTCTCGGGGCACACCCGGACCCTGTACTGCTCCGGACAGACCGCAATGGACGGCGACGGCAAGCCCCAGTACGACGGTGACATGGCCGCGCAGTTGGCGCTGAGCCTCGACAACCTGGAGGCGGTGCTCAGTGAGGCCGGGATGTCTCTCGCGAACCTGGTGCGGCTCAATGTCTACACCACCGACGTCGACCTGCTGTTCCCGAACTATGGCGTGCTCGCTTCGCGGCTGGGCGCCGCCGGGGTGGCACCGACCACCACGATGCTCGGGGTGACACGGCTGGCGATCCCCGGCCAGATGGTCGAGCTGGAGGGAACCGCCGTCGCGTGATCGCCACGCTCCCTGGGGGCTGAGTATGAGGCCCCGGCCGGTAGCTCAGGCCGGGGCTTCATGCCCGATACCCACCCTCCCTGAGGACCGAGGCCCGCCTCCGTATCCTGCGGCGGCACCTCGATCAGTGCCCCTCGGCGGGCGCTTGTCGGTGAAGTTGAGCCGTCAGGTCAGTTCGAGTCCGCCGTCGATGGTGAGGACCTGTCCGGTGAGCCAGGCGGTGTGTGCGCCCGCGAGCTTCTGGATCCATGCGGCGACCTCAGTGGGGTCACCGCGGCGGCCGAGCGGGATGCGTGCTGCCTCGCCGGTTTTGATCTGGTCGATGACCGTGTCCGGGAGGCCGGCGGCGATCAGGGCTTCGCTTTCGGTCGGCCCGGGTGCCACTGCGTTGACCCGGATGCCGTCGGACGCCAGTTCCAGCGCCCAACTGCGAGTCAGCTGTTCGAGGGCGGCCTTGGACGCGCCGTAGTGACCGGCACCGGCCGCCGGCCGGTGTCCGAAGGTGCTGGAGACGTTGACGATCGCTCCGCGGGAGGCTTTCAGATGCGGTAGCGCCGCGCTCGCCAGCAGGCTGGGCGCGACGACGTTGACGGCCAGCAGGTGGGCGATGCCGGTCGCCGTGGCCTGAGCCAGTGGCATCGCGGCGAACACCCCGGCATTGTTGACCAGGACGTCGATGCGGCCCCACCGGTCGAGGGCGGTTTGGACAATCGCCTCGGGGGCGTCGTTCTGAGTGACATCGATGGGGAACGACGCGATGGCGGGATGCTGTGCGGCGCTTGACGCGAGGGCGTCCGGCCGGCGGCCGACCCCCAGAACGTGAGCACCCGCGTCGGCGAACGCGGCCGCGGTGGCGCGTCCGATTCCTGATCCTGCTCCGGTCACGATCACGACCTGGTCGGCGAAGTGACGGTTCGTCGGTTCTGATGCGGGCACGGCAACCCCAATGTTCGATGTTTGTCGATTATCGAACGAAGGTAACATGAGGAGTATGAGAGATCCGCAGCATCCCGACCCGAGCGACATCATGCTCACCCGCGTGCTGGCCGCGCTCAGCGACCCGATCCGGCTCGGGCTCGTCCGGCTACTGGCGGACGGCCAGGAGCGCGGCTGGGGGGAACTTCGGGCACCAGTGGCCAAATCCACCTTGAGCCACCACCTGAAAGTCCTGCGCGACGCGGGAGTCACCCGGACCCGCCAGGAAGGCACCCGCTGCTTCGTTCAACTGCGCCGCACCGACCTCGACAACCGGTTCCCGCAGTTGATGGAGGCCCTGCTATCCGTGGCGGCCACCGACGACATCGGCGGAGACGTCACTGCGGCCAGGCGGGACGCCCCGCGGTAATGCCGTTGCCACCGAACCCTATAGGATTTCGCTAGGCGCGCGCGGCTCGCAGGAGACCGATGAGGTCGGCGGCGGCGAGGTCGAAGATCGGGGAGTCGTTGCCCAGCTTGGAATCCCGCACGTGGATGCCGTCAGAGTCGTTGCAGGCGGCGAGTTCGACGCAGCTGGAGTTGTTGTCGCTGCCGCTACGGGTGCTCTTGCGCCAGGCTCGACGCAACTCGACGCAATCGGAGTTGTTGTCGCTGCCGCTACGGGTGCTCTTGCGCCAAGCCGTCACGTCGGTCATCGAGGTACTCCTTCAGCGTGATCGATTTCCCCAGGAGGATTCTCCAGAGGTCATCGTAACGCGCGATGCGGTCGGTCTCCTCGATGCACCAGCTGTCGTCCCACACCTCCGTGTACACGAATGCCGGGCCGCCGAAGTCGGCCCCGTCGGCGCGGTAGATCGAGAACGCGCCCCCGCCTTCCGGGTGCAGCGCGGAGACGATCCTGATCTCCCAGTTGGGAAGCGAGTCGAGATAGCGCAGGCGTTCGAGCTGCTCGGTGCGGTCGGCCTCGCTGAGGAACCGCAGGTTTCGCAGGGCGGTCTCGCTGATGAGGAGCACCACCTTCTGGTTGTCGGTCCGGGCCAACAGGGCGTTATATCGCTCTACCTTGAACAGCCAGCCTCGGTTGAGCTGTTCATCGGTGGTGCCTTCGGCCTCTCCCACGATGTTGAAGTGGTAGGCCTTGGTCTGGGCGATGCCGGGGATGAAGAGCGGTTCCCACTTGTGGATCAGGCCGTTGTACATCTCGGCGAACTGAAGGCAGAGTGCGTTGAACCGACGGTCGCTCTGGAAGTTCTTCCTGGATTCGTTGCGGGCGATCTCCTCCATGTAGTCGCTCAGCTCTTGGGGGATCTTGAGGAACTTGGCCAGCGCCAGGACCTCTCCGACCGTGGGGCACTTCTTGCCCTGCTCCCACCGCCCCACGGTCTGGTAGTTCACCGCCATGAAGGCCCCGACCTGCCTCTGCGAGTAGCCCCGCTTCTGTTCCCGGTAGTAGTGCTCCACCCTGCCGGGGAACCACTTTGCGAGGTGCGATTGCGCCATCTTGTGCTGCCTCTCCATCGAAGTGCTTGCACCGTACGGTCCTCCCATGATGACACTGCGTTGCCGATTCGCATTCATCTGTCAGTGCACGTCATTCCGCATTAGTGCCTCAATTTTCGTCAATGACGTTGTGGTCCTCAAAGGCTTGGATGGAATACCCGGCAAGTAAAGATGCTGGTCAGGGGCTTGCGCTGCCTTTAGGTTGGAGACATCGCGAACCATTGGAATCCTGATGGTGTCTGAAGTGGAGGTAATACGATGAGCAGACCGATCCCGACAGGCGGACCCGGCTCCGACCTGTTGGAGCGTGGCCGATTCTCAGACGGCCGAACGCGTTTCAACGTCCGGGCCTCCAGTGTCGATGCGCCGGAATCGTTCCAGGTCTACGTGGAGGGGAACCGCGCGGACATCGTCCTGATCGTCTCGGGCCTGGGCACTGAGCACCTGCACGCCACCTGGGGTGAGGGCTGGCGATCCTGCCAGAAGGCCTGGAAGACGTGGGCCGAGAAGGCGGCGTTCCAGGTCTTCTACAACGGCCACCACCGCGGCGGCCCCGATGCTCCTGGGGTGGTGAGGGTTTGTAATGGCTAAGACCGCCTTCGACCTTCCGCCCGGCGGGGAGCGCCGCATGGGGTCGTTCAAACGAGGCCCGGCCGCCTTCACCCTCTTCAAGATCAGCGGCCACCCGGCTCCGAACCGCTATCGCGTCGACTGCGATGACGGCAACGGCCTTAACGAGGTCTGTACCTTCTCGAACAAGCCCGGCGAGTCGGCCAGATGGCGCGGCGCCTGGAACGGCGATGAATGGTGCCCGTGGATCGAGGAGCAGGCCCGCAGGCTCATAGCCAAACCCGAGAAGAACTAATCAAAATTTTGGGCCCCCGGTTCAAAAACCGTGCCACTGGGGTCTGACATGAACTGCTCCGCGGCCCAGCGACTGAACCTCGGGGGCCGCGGAGCTCACTCGATACCCGATTCGAGTGGTCGCCGTCGCCTACGGGGTGCCGCTCGCTCCGGGGGCGTTCCAGTACACGGTGTAGTTGTGGCCGTGGGCGTCGTAGAACGGCGCGAGACGCACCTCGGAGCCGTCCGCGGTGGCGGTGAACTCCAGTGCGTCCTCGCCGGTGCGCTCGATCGTGTCGGCCTCCAGGGTGGGCAGGGTCGCCGGTTCGGCGTCGCCGTAGTCCCCGGAGAGGACCACCGGTCCATAGACGACCGCCGAGACGTTCGCGTCGTCATTGGCCGCGCGCACGGCGATGCCCATCGGCAGGGTGACGGTGACGGCGTCCCCGTCGGCCCAGGCCCGCTCGACGGTCGCGTAGGAGCCGGGCTCGACGGCGATGTCCTGGTCCTCGCCATTGACGCTGACGGTCGCGCCCTCGGTCCACGCCGGGATGCGGACGCGCATGGCCCAGGTCTGCCCGGCGCCTCCGGAGACGGTGAGCGTGGTCGTGTCGGCCACCGGGTAGTCGGTGGTCTGGGTGACGGTGACGTCCTGTTCGGACCAGGTCAGAGTGGAAGGGGCGAACAGGTTCACGTACAGGCCGCCCTCGTCGTGGGCGTAGATGGAGTCCATCAGCTTCATGTGGGTCTCCAGGCCCGTGCCCTGGCAGCACCAGAACGAGTTGTAGTCCGTGCTCCAGGTGCCGCCGCCCCACGCCGGTCCGACGCCGCGGCGGCCGCCGGGATTGAGCGGGGTGAAGTAGGTGATGTGCCCGTGCTCGTCGGCCGGGTTCTGCCAGCCGATCATGTGGCCCAGCAGCGCCTGCTCGTAGAAGTCGAAGTATGCCGGGTCCGGGTCGATCGTCCACAGTTCACGGGTCAGCCGCAGCATGTTGTAGGTGTTGCAGCCCTCGCAGGTGTCGTCGGCGAGGTACCCGGCGATGGCGTCGGGCGCGCGGAAGTGCTCGGCCTGGCTGTTGCCGCCGATGGCGTAGGTGTGGGCGTCGACGACGAAGTGCCAGGCGTTCGTCGCGATGTCCAGGTAGCGGGCGGTGCCGGTGGCCTGGTACTCCCGCGCGGCCCCGACCCACTTGGGCACCTGGGTGTTCGCGTGCAGGCCATTGAGCTCGTCCCGGCCCGCCGCCAGCGGGTCGAAGACGGCGGCGTGGTCGAATCGCTGTGCGGCCGTGAGCCACCGCTCGCCGCCGTCCTGAAGATACAGCTCGGCCAACACGTCGTTCATGCCGCCGAACTCGGTGCGCAGCACCGACTGCATCTGGCCCGAGTCCAGTCGCTCGGTGCGCCAGTCGACCCAGTCGGCGAACGCCAGCAGCACGTCGCGGGCCTGGGTGCTCCCCATGTAGCGCCACACGTCCAGCAGGCCGGCCAGGGTCTTGTGGAGGGCGTAGTAGGGAACGTTCCCGTTGCGCAGCGAGCCCGATTCGAGCAGGTCGAACTCCGACTCGGGGAAGCCCGAGAGGTAGCCGGGGTTGAACCCGGCCGCGGCATTGTTGTCCTGGCACTTGGCCAGTTCTGCGACGAAGTATTCGGCCTTGTCGCGACATTCGGTGTCCCCCAACACGGCCCAGGCGTAGGACCAAGCGGTGAGGAAGTGTCCCTGGAAGTGGGTGCGGAACGGGAATGCCGGGTCATCCCATCCGCCGTTGGACTGCGCACCGCCGGTGGAGAGGCCGTGGTTGGAGCGGAAGTTGTAGAGCAGCCGGTCGGCGTCGACGAATCGCAGATAAGACAGGGTGCGGTCCTGATTGCCCTTCCAGCGGCCGGCGCCCAGCTGGACCTCGCCCATCTGGAACGGGCTGGCCAGGGCGCCGATGTCGGCCCGGGCCGCCGGGACGGCCGCGCGGGCGTCACCGGTGGTCGCGACGGTGGCGGCTCCGCCGGCGGTGACGACCGCGGCGGCCCCGGCGGCCTGGATCAGCCGGCGGCGGCTGAGGGATGCATGGGACATGGAAACTCCTCAAGGGATGGTGGCGCGGGCCGTCGGAGCCGGCCCGCGCCGCGGATAGATCGATCGGTGGCGCGGAAAGGGGCGTCGGCCGCCCGGCCCGCCTGCCGTCAGATGGGGTCGACGCCCTCCAGCGTCGGCACGACCGGTTCGATCGAGCCGTCGGCGTTGAATTGGAGGTGGTCGATCATCGTTTCGCGGTGGGTGCCGTCGCCGTCGGGGATGGCGAAGCGGTGGTAGGCGATGTACCACTCGTCGGTGCCCGGCACCTGGAGGACCGAGTGGTGGCCGGTGCCCAGGATGCCCTGGCTCGGGTCCTTCTGCAGGATCGCCCCGACCCGTTCGCTCCACGGGCCGGTCGGGGAGGATCCGGTGGCGTAGGCGACCTGGTAGTCCTCGGAGCGGGTGTCGTTCTCGGACCACATGAAGTAGTAGGTCTCATCGCGCTTGACCACGAAGCTGCCCTCGTTGTAGTCCGTCGGCTGGTAGGTCTGCACCTGCTCGGCGTCGAAGGAGATCATGTCGTCGTTCAGCGGCACCTGGTGGGCCGAGCCCTGACCCCAGTAGAGGTATGACTGGCCGTCGTCGTCGGTGAACACGGCCGGGTCGATCATCTGGCCGCCATAGCTTCCGGCCTCGACGAGGGGGTGGCCGAGGGCGTCCTCGAAGGGGCCGGTGGGCGAGTCCGAGACGGCCACGCCCAGTTGCTTGCTGGTATTGCCGCTGGCGAGACCGCCGGAGAAGTAGAAGTAGTACTTGCCGTCCTTCTCGGCGATGCCCGGGGCCCAGGCGCTGTTGTCGGCCCAGGAGACGTCGGCCTCCAGGTCCAGGATCACGCCGTGGTCGGTCCAGTTCACCAGGTCCTGGGAGGAGAAGGCCTTGTACTGGGTGCCGCTCCAGCCGGGGTAGCCGTCGGTGGTGGGGAAGAGGTAGTAGGTGCCGTCGAACTCCACGAGGTTCGGGTCGGCGAACAGGCCCGGGAGGGTGGCATTGGCGCGCAGATCCGGCTGCGACTGTTGACCTTCCCCGTCGCTCTGGTTCGCCACGGCCGGGGCGGCGGGGGCGAACGCCAATGCGAAGCCCAGTACGACGGCCATTGCCGCCTTGAAGGTCACTCTCATGACCGTCTCCGATGCTGTCTCGAGTCTCGGCTCGGCGTTCCGGCCGAGATCAAATATGTGAGCGATAACAGAATCATGTTAGTCACGCACTCACATTATAGTCAAGAGCATAGATATGCGGATATAAGGATAAATCCATTTAGCCCGGCTGGACTGCGTTCAGTGTTCCCGTGGTCAACCCTGGCCGCTGAAGATCGCCCTGACGCAGTTCATTACCTCGACTGGGTCGGCCAGGGCCCGGCGTTCCAACCGACGACCCGAGCGTCGGCTTCACCGGGGGCGGCTGGTTCGTGCCCTACCCGTCCTCCGCGGAGAATTGCCTGCCCGGGGACGGGACGGTCAAAATCCCCAGCGCAAGCCATTGGTGCGACTGCTGTACCCTTGCTACGGCCGCCTTCCTGGACGGTCATCGGGACGTGGCGCAGCTTGGTAGCGCACCCGCTTTGGGAGCGGGGGGTCGTGGGTTCGAATCCCGCCGTCCCGACAGATATATACGAAGATGAATATGGCTCATCTTCAGTCGCCCACGCCCTGGAGGCGTCGACGCTCAGACCTTCTCCAAGAGTCTGCCGAGCGCAGGGTTGCCATGGCGGACGCGCCAGGCGGCATGCAGTTCCACGGAGTCTTCAGGGATGCCGTCGATGTCGAGGAAGACGAGGTTCGACAGGCGCAGCGTCGCCGCGGAGCTCGGGACCAGTGCGACGCCGAGTCCGGCGTTGACGACGGCGGCGACGGTGTGGACCTGGCTGATGTGCTGCACGTACCGCGGGTTGACGCGGGCGTGCTTGAAGGCGGCGACCACAAGCTCGTAGAAGTACCAGGCCTCGGATGGTGAGTAGGTCACGACGTCGTGCTCGGCGATGTCAGCGAGGCGAGGCGCTCGCCCGAGCCGGGTGAGCAGGTGGTCGCGCGGCGCGGCCAGCACCAGCGAATCGGTCGACACCAGGCGCGAGTCGAGCACGTCGGAGCGGGGGACCTGCCGCACCAAGCCGACCTCGATCTCCCCGGCGAGCAGGGCGTCGAGCTGCGCGTGGGTGACCATCTCACTCAACACCAGGTCGACTCCCGGCAGTTCGGCGGCAGCCACCGCGATCCAATGTCCGAGCACCGTCAGCGCTGAGACCGCCGTGAAGCCGATCCGGATGCTCCCCGCCGTGCCTGCGGCGACCCGCTGGGCCCGCAGCGGTGCGGTGTCGACCAAGGTGAACAGACGCCGGGCCTCCTCCAGGAACACTCGGCCCGCGGGTGTCAGCGCGGCCCCGCTGGCCGTGCGGTCGAAGAGTCGAAAGCCAATGGCGTGCTCCAGGCGCTGCACCTGGCGGCTCAGAGGCGGCTGCGTCATCCTCAGCCGCGCGGCCGCCCGGCCGAAGTGGCCCTCCTCGGCGACGGCTACGAAGCCCCGCAGCTGATCAAGGGTATAAGGGCTCTCACCAGCTGTCATGTCCTGAAGGTATCAGCTGATATCCAAAGAGTGTTGGACGGGTATAACGCGAGAGGCCTACGGTACTGTCCAACCCAGCGAAACAGGAGACCTCTCAACATGACGCGATATGCCCCGGCAGAAATCCAGAGAGTCCTGGGCTCCGGGCTGCTGTCCTTCCCGGTCACCCACTTCCGCGACGACCTCTCCTTCGACGAAGCGGCCTACCGCGAGAACCTGGGGCATCTGGCGACCTATCCCGCGTCGGGACTGTTCGCGGCCGGCGGCACCGGCGAGTTCTTCTCGCTCACCCCCGCCGAGGTCGCCACCGTGCTCCGCGCCGCCGTCGAGCAGGCCGCCGGCGCCGTGCCGATCGTCGCCCCCGCCGGATACGGGACGGCGCAGGCGATCGCGTTCGCGAAGGACGCCGAGCAGGCCGGGGCCGACGCGGTCCTGCTGTTCCCGCCCTACCTGACCGAGGCCAGCCAAGCCGGCCTCTTCGCCCACGCCAAAGCCGTCTGTGACGCGACCTCCCTCGGCGTGATCCTCTACCACCGCGCCAACGCCGCCTTCGACGTCGACACCGTCGCCCTCCTCGCCGACGCCTGCCCCAACTTCATCGGCTTCAAAGACGGCATCGGCGACATCGAGTTCATGACCCGCCTCTACACCACCCTCGGCGAGCGCCTCCTCTACATCGGCGGCCTCCCCACCGCCGAGACGTTCGCCCTCCCGTACCTCCAGCTCGGCGTCACCACCTACTCCTCGGCGATCTTCAACTTCGTCCCCGAGTTCGCACTCGCCTTCTACGACGACGTGCGCGCCGGCGACAGCGCGGCCGTCTACCGCCGCCTCGCCGCATTCGTGCTGCCCTACTTGGAGATCCGCAACGGCGGCAAGGGCTACGCCGTGTCGATCGTCAAGGCCGGGATGCGTGCCGCCGGCCGCCCCGCGGGCCCCGTGCGCCCCCCGCTGACCGAACTGAGCGAGGACGAGTTCGCCGCCCTCAGCGCCCTGGTGGAGCAGGTGAAGGCATGACGGACTTCCCTGAACTGGAACTCGCCGTCGCCGCGGCCCGCGAGGCCTTCGGCCCCTACCGCGAGACCCCGGCTCCCCAGCGGGCCGCGCTGCTCAACGCCGTCGCCGACCGCATCGACGCGCTCGGTGACGACCTCACCGCCACCGTCCACCGCGAAACGCGCCTGCCGCTCGCCCGGGCCGCCTCCGAACGCGATCGCACCACCGCCCAGCTCCGCATGTTCGCGCGCCTCCTCGAAGACCCCGCGTGGAACGGCGTCCGCATCGCCCCTGCCGACCCCGACCGGCTCCCGCTCCCCAGGCCCGACCTGCGACTGCGCCGCATCCCGCTGGGGCCCGTAGCGGTCTTCGGCGCCAGCAACTTCCCGCTCGCGTTCTCGACCGCCGGCGGCGACACCGCCTCCGCGCTCGCCGCCGGAGCGCCCGTCATCGTCAAAGGCCATGAGGCCCACCCGGACACGGCGACGCTCGTCGCCGGAGCCGTCCATGACGCCGTCGCCGCGCTCGGCCTCCCCGCCGGAGTCTTCGCCCAGATCACCGGTCCCGGCCGGACCCTTGGCCAAGCCCTGGTCGCCCACCCCGGCATCGCCGCCGTCGCCTTCACCGGCTCCCGCGCCGCCGGCCTCGCCATCGCCGCCACGGCCGCCGCCCGACCCGTCCCCATCCCCGTCTACGCCGAGATGTCGAGCGTCAACCCGGTCTTCCTCCTCCCCGGCGCCCTCACCGACGCCGCCGGGGACCTCGCCCGCGGCTTCGCAGCCTCGCTCACCCTCGGCTCAGGACAGTTCTGCACCAACCCCGGACTCGTCTTCGCGCGCACCGGAGACGGACTCGACGAATTCCTCGCTACCGCCGCCGGCGCCGTCGCCGACACCGCAGCCCAGCCCATGCTCACCGACGCCATCCGCGCCGCTTACGAGACTGGGCTCGAACGCCTCACCGCGATCCCGGGCGTGGAACTTCTCGCCCACGGCACCGGCGAACCCGCCCCGGCCCTGCTCCGCACCGACGCCGCGACCTTCCTGCGTGAACCCGCACTACGCGAGGAGGTCTTCGGCGCTGCGGCCCTCATCGTCACCGTCGTGGACGAGGCCGAGACGCACCACCTCCTCGACGTCCTCGAAGGCCAGCTCACCGCAACCATCCACACTGGGCCCGATGACGGGCCCGAAGCCGCTCGGCTCCTGCCCCGACTCGAACTCCTCGCCGGACGTATCGTCCACGGCGGCTGGCCCACCGGCGTCGAAGTCGGCCCCGCCACCATCCACGGCGGACCGTACCCCGCCACCAGCGACGCCCGATCGACCTCCGTCGGCACCCTCGCCGTCGACCGCTTCCTCAGACCCGTCGCCTACCAAGACCTCCCGACCGAACTCCTGCCGCCGGAACTGCGATGACCACGATGCCCCGAACCCCCCGCGTCACGAGCCTCCGCGTCGTCCCCGTCGCCGGACACGACTCGATGCTCCTCAACCTCAGCGGCGCCCACGCGCCCTTCTTCACTCGCAACCTGGTGATCCTCACCGACGACACGGGCGCCACCGGTGTCGGCGAGGTCCCCGGCGGCGAGGCCGTCGCCAAGACCCTCGAAGACGCCCGCGACCTCGTCGTCGGCGCACCCGTGGGCACCTGGAACGCGGTCCTCGGCGAGGTCGCCCGCCGCTTCGCCCACCGAGACAGCGCCGGCCGCGGCCGCCAGACCTTCGACCAGCGCGTGGCGATCCACGCCCGTACCGCCCTCGAAGGGGCCCTCCTCGACCTCCTCGGCAAGCACCTCGGCGTGCCCGTGTCGGCCCTTCTCGGCGACGGCGCCCAACGCGACAGCGTCCCCGTCCTCGGCTACCTCTTCTACATCGGCGACCGCGACAAGACCGACCTCCCGTACCGCGACGGCACCGCCGGCACCGACGACCCCTGGCTGCGCCTGCGCGACCGGGAAGCACTTACCCCCGAGGCCGTCGTCGCCCTCGCCGAGGCCGCCGAGGCCCGCTACGGCTTCCGCGACTTCAAACTCAAAGGCGGCGTCCTGCCCGGCCCTGACGAGGCCGCCGCGGTCACCGCGCTGGCCGAGCGGTTCCCGGACGCCCGGATCACCCTGGACCCCAACGGAGCGTGGCCCCTCGACCAGGCGATCGCCCTATGCCGGGGGCTCGACGGCGTCCTCGCCTACGCTGAGGACCCGTGCGGCGCCGAGGACGGCTACTCCGGGCGCGAGGTAATGGCCGAGTTCAAGCGCGCCACGGGAATGCGCACTGCGACGAACATGATCGCCTGCGACTGGCGCGAACTCGCCCACGCGGTGCGCGCCGACGCCGTTGACATCCCCCTGGCCGACCCGCACTTCTGGACGATGTCCGGCTCGGTGCGCGTCGCCCAATTCTGCGAGGCCTGGGGCTTGACCTGGGGCTCGCACTCCAACAACCACTTCGACGTGTCGCTGGCGATGTTCACCCACGTCGCCGCAGCCGCGCCCGGTGCGATCACCGCGATCGACACGCACTGGATCTGGCAGGACGGGCAGCGGCTCACCGCCGACCCGCTCCGGATCGCCGACGGCGCCATCGCCGTGCCGACCGCACCCGGACTCGGCGTCGAACTCGACCTCGAGCAGGTCGAACTCGCGCACGAGCGCTACCTCCTGCACGGCCTCGGCGCCCGCGACGACGCCGCCGCCATGCAGTACCTCGCCCCCGGATGGGCCTTCGACCCGAAACGCCCCTGCCTGGGGTGAACTCCTTCCCATACCCGACCGTCACTCAATGAGGAGCCGATCAATGAACCCCCGACCCTTCACCCGCCGCGGCCTGCTGGCCGGTGCGGCCGCCGCGCCGGTCGCCGCCCTGGCCGCCTGCAACGGCGTCCAAGGCGGTGCCGACGCCGCCGAGGACGACTTCCCCACGCGCGCCATCGATTTCACGGTCCCGTTCGACGCCGGCGGGTCCAGCGACCTGCTCAGCCGCGCCGTCTGCCTCGCCGCCGAAGAGCCGCTCGGCCAGTCGATCGCCTTGGCCAACAAACCCGGCGCCAACGGCGCCGTGGGCCTCAAGGAACTGGTGTCGGGCGACGCCGACGGCTACACGCTCGCGCTCGCGGTCAAATCGCTGTTCGCGATCACGCCGCTCGTGGTCGACGACCCGGACGCGGTCGCGATCGACGATTTCCGGATCATCGCGACGCTCACCAACGAGGCCTATGTCCTGGTGGTGCACGCCGATTCGCCCTACCAGTCCCTTGAGGACCTGGTCGCCGCCCCGTCGCTGAACTACGGCACCGCCGGGGTCGGCACCGGCGGGCAGCTCTCGCTGGCGCTCCTGTTCGGCCTGGCTGGCACCGAGGCCACCGACGTGCCTTTCGACGGCGGCGCGCCCGCGGTGACCGCGCTGCTGGGCCAGGAGATCGATGTAGTCTCCGGCTCGCTCGCCGAGACGATGCCGCAGATCGAGGCCGGGGCCCTGCGCCCGCTGACCGTGTTCTCGGAGGAGCGGAACGTGTTCCTCCAGGACGCGCCGACCGCGACCGAGGCCGGGTACCCGGTCGTCGTCGACCAGCGCCGCATGGTCGTCGCGCCCAGCGAGGTCTCCGACACCGTGGCGGGCGCGCTCGTCCTCGCCTTCGAGGAGGCCCGCCAGGACCCCGACTACCAGGCGTTCCTCCAGGACAATTACATGGACGTGTGGGAGGTCGACGACGTCGAGGCCCGCGCCCACCTGAGCGAGGCCGCCGAGCTTTACGCGCAGAACGTGGCCGACGTCGGACTGGCCCTCGGCGACGGATCGTGAGCGCTCTCCCCATGGCGGAGCACGAGACCGACGACGCCCGCCCGGAACCGGAGGCACCGGCTCCGGGCGGGCGGGTCCTGGCTGCGGTCGCCGGTGCCGTCCCGGTCGTCCTCGGCGCGGCCGCGGCCTGGCTGAGCCTGCGGCTCGATATCGGCACCCTCACCGATCCCGGGCCAGGCTTGTGGCCCTTGATCGTCTCGGCGCTCCTGGTCCTGACCGGGGCCGGCATCCTCGCCTCGGTACGCCGCGTCGAAGGCACCGAGGCGTTCACGCGCGGCGCGATCGGTGTGGCCGCGGCAGCGGTGGGCCTCTTCGTCTATGCGAGTCTCTTCGAGGTCATCGGGTTCGAGATCCCGTCGGTGCTCCTGCTGACGGCGTGGCTGCGGTTCCTCGGCCGCGAGTCGTGGCTGAGCACCGCGCTCCTGTCGGTGGGCGTAACCGCCGCCGCGTACGCCCTGTTCATCCTCACTCTCCGCGTGCCGCTGCCGCACCTGATCGCCCTCTGATCGTCCACTCTGGAGCGTCGACCATGGACCTCTCACCCGTCCTCACCGGCTTTTCGGTGGTGTTCGAACCGCAGAACCTGCTGTTCTGCCTCCTCGGCGTCACCATCGGGATGCTCATCGGGGTGCTGCCGGGCCTCGGCCCGGCCGCCACCATCGCGATCCTGCTGCCGATCACCTACAACCTGGAGCCCGTGGCGGCGGTCATCATGCTCGCCGGGATCTTCTACGGCGCGCAGTACGGTGGGACCATCACCTCGGTGCTGCTGAAGCTCCCGGGCGAGGCCTCCACGGTGGTCACAGCCATCGACGGGCACCAGCTTGCCAAGCGTGGCGAGGCCGGTTCGGCGCTCGGGGTGGCCGCGATCGCGTCGTTCATCGGCGGCACGGCCTCGATCATCCTGCTCTCGCTCGTCGCCCCCGCGCTCGCGGGGGTCGCGCTCGCGTTCGGCCCCGCCGAGTACACGGTCCTCGCGCTCATCGGGATCTTCCTCGTGGGCACCCTTGGCAGCGGCTCCCTGATCAAGAGCGCCGCCGCGGCCGGCGCCGGGCTGCTGCTGGCCACCGTGGGGCTCGACCCGCTCCTGGGCACGCCCCGGTTCACGTTCGGCACCGACCAGCTCGCCGACGGCATCGACTTCGTCATCGTCGCCATGGGGCTGTTCGGGGTCGGGGAGATCCTCTACAACCTCGAACACCGCGACCGGCCGCAAGCGGCCGTCCCGGCGTTCGGGCGCGCCATCCCCAGCCGCGTGCAGTGGCTGCGCTCACGGCTGGCGATCCTGCGCGGCTCGGTGGTCGGCTTCGTGCTCGGCATTCTCCCCGGCGGTGGTGCCACGATGTCTTCGCTCGTCGCGTACGCCGTGGAGAAGCGCAGCGCGAAGGACCCGTCTCGGTTCGGCAAGGGCGCCATCGAAGGCGTGGCCGGGCCCGAGGCGGCGAACAATGCGGCCGCCACCTCCTCGTTCATCCCACTGCTGACGCTCGGCATCCCGGCGAACGCGACTATGGCCGTGCTGTTCGGCGCACTCATGCTTCAGGGCATCACCCCCGGTCCGGCGCTCATGACCGAGCACCCGGACGTCTTCTGGGGCGTGGTCAACTCGATGTACCTGGGCAATCTCCTGCTACTGGCGCTGAGCATCCCGCTGATCGGGGTCTTCGTCCGCATGCTCAAGATCCGCCCCGGCATCCTCGCGCCGATCACGATCGTCATCACCATGCTCGGCGTCTACAGCATCCGCAACAACGCCTTCGACATGGTGCTGGCGGTCGCCCTCGGCCTGGTCGGCTACGCGATGCGCAAGCTCGGCTTCGAGCCTGGGCCGTTCGTGCTCGCCTTCGTCCTCGGCTCACTCCTGGAAGGCTCCTTCCGCCGCTCGATGCGCATCTTCGGCGGTGACGTCACCGAGTTCGTTCAGCGCCCTCTGTCCGCCACACTCGTCGGCGTCCTGGTCCTGACGGTCGTGATCATCCCTGTTCTTCGCGTCGTCCGAGCCAGGCAGGTCGTCCGCGCGGCAGAACCGGCCGAACCCTAATCGCGGGCCAGTGGGATCGGCCCGGACGGCTTTCGTCGTCCGGGCCTCTTCTTGTTTATGGGCCGATCGCGCTCTCGGGTCAGAGGGGTTCGATGCCTTCCAGGGTTGGGATGACGGGTCGGATGGTGCCGTCTGCGTTGAAGTAGAGGGGGTCGATCATGGTTTCACGGTGGGTTCCGTCGCCATCCGGAATGGCGAATCGGTGGTAGGCGATGTACCACTGGTCGGTACCGGGGACCTGGACCACCGAGTGGTGGCCGGTGCCCTTGATCCCCTTGCTGAGGTCCTTCTGGAGGATCACGCCGCGGTTGCTCCACGGCCCGGTCGGCGAGGTACCGGTGGCGTAGGCGACCCGGTAGTCCTCAGAGCGGGTGTCGTTCTCCGACCACATGAAGTAGTAGGTGCTCCCGCGCTTGACCACGAAGCTGCCCTCGTTGTAGTTCGTGGGCTTGTAGGTGCGCACTTGCGATGAGTTGAACGAGGTCATGTCGGCGTTGAGCGGCACCTGGTGCGACGAGCCCTGGCCCCAGTACAGGTAGGACTGTCCGTTGGTGTCGGTGAACACGGCCGGGTCGATCGCCTGGCCCGCATAGGACCCGGCGGAGACCAGGGGCCTGCCGAGGGCGTCGCGGAACGGACCGGTCGGCGAGTCGGCGACCGCCACGCCCAGCTGCTTGCGGGTGTCGCCGCTGGCCTTCCCACCGGAGAAGTAGAAGTAGTACTTTCCGTTCTTCTCGGCGATGCCCGGCGCCCAAGCGGAGTTGTCCGCCCAGGAGACGTCGGCGGCCACGTCCAGGATCACGCCGTGGTCGGTCCAGTTGACGAGGTCTTTGGAGGAGAAGGCCCGGTACTGGGTGCCGGACCAGCCGGCGAAGCCGTCCGTGGTCGGGTACATGTAGTAGGTGTCGCCGAACCGGACGATGTTCGGGTCGGCGAACAGGCCCGGCAAGGCGGGGTTGGACACCAGGTTCAGCTCCCACTGCTGGTTCGTCCCGGTGCCGCAGTCCCGCTGTTGGAGTCGCGCCCCGTTCGCGGTCGAAGCGCTCGGCACCTCCAGGCACTTGCCCGAATGCCGCGCGATCAGCCGCGTGTGGCCGGAGCCGGTGTTCTCGATCCGCCACTGCTGGTTCGTGCCGCTAGCGCAAGGCCACTGGATCACCTTGGCTCCGTTGGTGGTCGAGGCGCCGTCGACGTCGAGGCACTGGCCGGAGTGGCGGGCGGCGAGCTGCACATAGCCGTTGCCGAGGTCGCGGATGCGCCACAGCTGGTTCAGGCCGTTGTTGCAGGTGTACTGGCTGACCTCGGCCGCGTTGGCCGTCGAGGCGCTGACGACGTCGGCGCACTTGCCCGAATGGCGGGCGATCAGATTGACCGAGCTCCCGTCGGTCAGATGATGGGCGGCCGATGCCGGAGCGGCACTGGCCAGAAGCAGGACGGCGGCCATTGCCGCCGTCAGTGCAACCGAAATCGTTCGTCGCATGATGGACTCCTCGTGAGGGGGGTAACGCCAGTGGCGCCACGTCGATGATATCGATAACACATCGAGGTAGTCAAGACTTTCAATGTCCAATGCGAAACTCACGACCGCAATATGGACAGATCTCGGTGTTTCAGGAGTTGAGCCGGGTGCGGGCTTCCATGAGGGCGAACCCGAGGAGGTTCAGGCCCCGCCAGGTTCGCGGTCGAGACGCCTTCGGATCATCCTCGGCGAGGCCGATGCCCCAGATTCGATCACGGGGGCTCGCCTCGACCAGGACTCGGTTGCGGGTGGCAAGCAGGAACGCCAGCGCCTCTGCGTGCTGGCCGAATTTGGCGATGTTGCCGCGCACGACGATGTCGAAGCGCTCGGCCTCCCAGATCGCCTGATCGAAACCGCGGACCTGACGGCCGAGTTTCTGAGCCTGGGCCGGGTGCCCGGCGGCGAGGATCCGCTCGGCGATCGCGGCGTCGCCGAACAGCCAGGCCTTGTGCGCCATCATGTAGTGCTCGGCGGTGGCGAACCGGTGGCCGTCCTCGGTGAACTTTCCCGGCCACCACTGGCTCAGGCACCCGCGGCCGACTTCGCCGCCGCGATCGTCGGCGTGGCCCCAGAAGCACAGGTACTTGAAGGAACGGCCGGTGGCTTCGAGGGCGACGGCCTCGGCTGCTGTTCGCGGCAGCTCCACTGTGTTCGACATCCGCTCACCTTCGCACGGAAGCACCGGATGCGGCAACGCATTTGGCCGCGATGAATCTCGCTCGCGTCGCGCCGCTTCGGATCCGGACGGCGCCGACGAGGTCCCGTCGGCGCCGCTCGGATCTGCGTCACCAGGTTTGGCCCGCGGGCAGCCTGGTCGAGACGTTGAGCCGGTTGAAGAGGTTCGTCATCCCGATCATCAGCAGGATCGCGGACAGCTGCGCTTCGTCGAAGTGCTTGGCCGCATGCTCCCAGACTTCGTCGGTAACGGACTCGGGCCGGTCGGCGATCCGCGTGACTGCCTCGGCCAGGGCCAGCGCGGCTCGCTCGGACTCGTTGAACAGCGGGGACTCCCGCCAGACGGCCACCGAGTGCAGCCGATCGTCGGTCTCGCCGTTCTTCCTGGCCTTGTGGACCCCGCCGAAGACGCATGCCGCGCAGCCGTTGATCTGGCTGGTGCGCAGGTGCACCAGTTCGAGCGTGCTCTCGGGAGTCTCGGTCGAGTTGATGACCTTGTTCAGGGCGTGGATGGCCTTCTGGGCGTCCGGCAGGACGAGGGCGGGGTTGTTCATGCGTGCTTTCATGGTTCACTTACTCCAAAGCGGGTGTCGAAAATGGCGTCGTACCTATTTGACGGACGCCGACGAAAGAACCAGACCAATGGACCGAGAAAAAATTCTCGCCGAGCGCTTCGAGGAACACCGGGACCGCCTTCGGGCGATCGCCTACCGGATGCTGGGCTCGCTGAGCGAAGCCGAAGACGCCGTGCAGGAGACCTGGCTCAAGGCCGCGCGCGCCGACACGACCGACGTGGAGAACCTGGCGGGATGGCTGACCACCGTGGTCGGACGGGTGTGCCTGGACATGCTGCGCTCCCGCAAGGCACGGGACGAGGACCTCCTGGAAGAGCGCGACACCGAGCCGAAGGTGCGGATATTCCGCCGCGTCGATCCCGAGGAAGAGGCGCTGCTGGCGGACTCGGTCGGGAACGCGATGCTGGTGGTCCTCGACGCGCTCTCGCCGGCCGAGCGGCTGGCATTCGTCCTGCATGACGTGTTCTCGGTGCCGTTCGCCGACATCGCCCCGATCGTCGAGCGCAGCCCGGAGACCACGCAGCGACTCGCCAGTCGCGCGCGTCGCCGCGTGCGCGGCAAGTCCGGCTCGGACGACGGCGACCGGTTGCGGCGCTACCGTGCCGTCGAGGCGTTCCTCAGAGCCGCGAGAGAAGGTGAGTTCGAGGAGCTGTTGTCGCTGCTGGACCCGAACGTCTCCTTCAGTCAGGACGCCGCCGCCCGGCTGTTCGGTACCGGCGCCGACCTCGTCGGCGCTCAGGCCGTCGCCGAGCAGTTCTCGGGATCGGCTTACCTGGCGCGCCCGGTGCTGCTGGACGGCGAGGCCGGGGTGGTCGTGGCCCCGCGCGGCAAGGTGCTGCTGGTCATGAAGATGAAGTTCGTCGGAGACCGCATTGCCGAGATCCACGCGATCGCCGGCAAGGACGAACTGTCTGAAGTGGAGTTGAGAGTTCTATAGCGACCTCGGCCAGGGGCGCGTTGGGCAGTGGCCGGTGGTGGCTGCGCTTGTTTCGATCGTCGGTGTCCCGCTGCCGCGTTGTGCGAGGGCCGGACGATCCACCGGGATCGTCCGGCCCTCGACGGGCTGGTAGGGGTTGCCGGTCCGGAGGTGGATGCCATGCGGCCCTAGCGATTCATGGGCTGCCCGGTCACATCCCGGGCTTGTTGGTGAGGTTCGAAACCGTCCAGAGCAGGACCAGGTTGCCGGTGTTCGGCGTGGGACGCGTATCGGAGAGTGCCCCTGGTCCCGGCGCGGTGCCGCGGTCGGCGTGATGCGGGGCGATCTGGATGCGCTCGCCGTGCCTTTCGTTGCGCCGCTTCCGGTTGAGGAGTTGGTTCTGCGCGAGGTGCCGCAGAACCGGAAGGTTATCGAACATGCGTGTGCCTTTCAGAAGTATGTTCGAGCAACGCTAGAACACAGGTGTGACACTATGGCACCAAGCAGTCTCTTGGGAACTCGTTTATGCAGAGTGCAATTTGTGACGAGACGGCACTCGACTGTCGGACCCTCGTGCGAGGCTGTCGAGCTGCGCGAATGCGGTGCCGGCATCTCACTCGGGCCGATCGAGGCCCCCCACGACAACGGCATGACGTTCAAGAACCTCTACGTTCGCGACCCCGACGGATACACGATCGTGTTCGGTTGCGGCGCTGTTGTGACCGACCGTCATCGGTACGTCAGTCGGCGCAGCAGCACCTCGAACGGTCCTCGATTCCCGGCCCGTGCCATGAGTGCGGCGATGACTACGCCAATGGCCCAGGTCAGCAATGCGATGCCGGAAGCGGCCACCTCGTCCACCCTGCCGCCCAGCCCGAACGCGAAGGGCGCGAAGACCAGGTTGAAGACGACCGACTGGTAGAGGTAGAACGTCAGTGAACGCTGCCCGCAAGCGGCGATGGCGCGTGTGATCATGCCCTGGCGGTCTCGAATCCGGTGGGCGATGAGACCGATCAAAGCGGCCGCACCGAGACCACCCGAGATACCGGTCACCGCGTGCAGCAGGAACACGACCACCACCACCGGATCGGACGCCGACCACAGCTGGTTCTGGACGAGCACCAGGGGAGTCCCGCCGGCAACGCCCAGCCCGATGCCGTAGACGGCGGTCCGTCGCAGCAGCGGGAGATGACGTTCGGGCTCGTCGAGCACCCGGCGCCTCGCGGCCCACAGACCCAAGGCGAACATCGGGATGACCATGGGCACGAAAGCGAACGGCGTCAGCAGCGCCCAAACCAGACCGCGCGGTGCGATGCTCGCCAGATAGTCGGAGGTGCCCGCCGCCGACGCCTCGGCGGAGGCCGCGCCGATCCCTTCGAACGCCAACGCCACCATGGGGATCATGTGGACCAGGACTCCGATGGCCGCCAGCCGCAGCAGCGCCCGGTCGCGACGCACGACGAATCCTACGAAGACCAGCCCCAAGATCCCGTAGGTGCCGAGGATCTCGCCGGGGAAGAGCAGGAACCCGTGGAGCGCACCGAAGACCAGCAGCCAGACGCTGCGGCGGCGCGCCAAGCGCCTGACCCCCGCCCATTCGACCCCATTGGACAGTTGGCGTGCGGTCAATTGGTAGAGGCCGTAGCCGAAGAGCGCCGCGAAGAGCGGCATCGCCCGGCCGTCGACAGAGAGCAGCTGTACGGCCGCGAGCGCCCGCTCACCGGTGGTCCCGTCGACGTCATAGCCGCGCAGCCCGGGCGCGAATCCCCACAGATACAGATGAGCGTGTGCCAGCGCCACCAGCAGCAGCATGAACCCGCGGCCCAGATCCGGCCCGAGCGATCTTCGGGTGAGGGCGGTGGCTTGCGGTGCGAGCGTGGGGGTGTGTGCCATTGCGGGCTCCTATTCGGTTGGTGCCCTGCAAGGGTGTCGTTCCACGGCGGAGTTGTCGTCGTCCGAACGCAGGCGCTCGTCGTACCGCGATCGGAGCGCGATGAGGGGGACGGGTACGGCGCTCGGCGTAGTTCGAACGCTCGACCTGGGGCGACAGGACGGCCGACGCACTGTCGCGCTCCGTCCCTGCATCATTCGGCTTGCCACCAAAAGTGCAGTTCCCCTCCGGACGTTCCGTCTCGCGGCCGACGCGACAGGGCCCCAAAGCTCCATACGCTCCAGGTATGGACCTCGCCCTCGCCGCTTCGCTGGCCGCACTCGCGCTGATCGACTCGACCAGCTTCGGCACCCTGCTCATCCCCATCTGGCTGATGCTGGCACCCGGACGCCTCCGTGCGGGGCGGATGTTCGTCTACCTGGGCACCATCGCGGTCTTCTACTTCGCGGTCGGCATGGCGGTCGCGCTCGGCGCCGGCACCTTCCTGACCGAGATCGCCGCAATCCTCGACAGCCGGGCCGCCTCGTGGGTGCAACTGGCGCTCGGCGTCGGACTGTTCGCCCTGACCTTCCGGTTCGACTCCAAGCGGCGCAAGGAAAGCGGCGGCCGAGTCGCGCGCTGGCGCGAACGGGCCCTCGGCGCCGAAGCGCCGAGTGGAGCGGGCGGAACCGCGACCCGCTCGCGCATGGGCGCGCTCTCGCTGATGGGACTCGCCACCGCGGCGGCCACTCTCGAAGTGGCCACGATGCTGCCGTACCTGGCGGCGATCGGGCTGGTCACCAAGGCCGGGATCGGCGCCGCGGGAACCACCGTCACCATGGCGGCGTATTGCCTCGTGATGGTGTTGCCGGCACTCGTCCTGATGGGTGCGAGGCTGGTGGCGCGGAGTGCCGTCGAACCGGTGCTGGTCAAGATCAACAACTGGATGTCCAAACATGCCGCGAGCACCACCGGCTGGGTGATCGGCATCGTCGGGTTCTTGCTGGCCCGCGACGCCGCGATGCGACTGGGCCTGCTCGAAGCCCTGCTGAACCGCTGAGGATGCTTTGTCGAGACGCCGAACCTGGCCGTCTCCTAACGCGGCGACCAGAGTCCGGCCGCGGTTCCGTCGGCGACATGGCGCTCATACGTGGCGACCTTGGCGTGGATGACGTCGAGGCAGTCGTGGAGGTCGTCGATCCTGGCCCGCACCCGCGCCTCGTGCTCTCGAAGCAGCGCCAGCCGGTCCGGCTCGTTCCCCGGACCCGCGCGGACGAGCTCGACAAAGCTCCTGATCCCGGCGATCGGCATGCCGGATTCGCGGAGCCGATTGCACAGCAGCAGCCAATCGACGTCCTGCTGCTCGAAGACCCGCCGACCGCTCGCGTTGCGCGGGATGTCGCGCAGGAACAGCCCCTCCTGCTCGAAGAACCGGATCGCGTGCACGCTCAACCCGGTCGCCGCGGCGACCGCGCCGATGGCAAGCCCGTTCGTCTTCTCAGCCATCCGCCGATCATAACTTGACCTAGAGTCCACTCTAGGATTTAGTGTCGCTCGCATGATCACGAAGCAGCACAAGCTCAACACCGGATTCGACGCCCGCTCCACCACCGAGGACGTCCTCGCCGGAATCGACCTCAGCGGCAAGACCGCACTCGTCACCGGCGGCTATTCGGGCCTCGGCCTGGCGACCACGAAGGCGCTGTCCGGCGCCGGGGCGCGCGTCATCGTTCCCGCGCGACGGCCCGCCGAGGCCGCGGCAGCCCTGAAGGACGTGGCCGGAACCGAACAACGCGCGCTCGATCTCGCCGACCTGGACAGCGTGCGCGCCTTCGCCGATGGTCTCCTCGACGACGGGCGCAGGATCGACATCGTCATCAATAGCGCCGGTGTGATGGCCTGCCCCGAAAGGCGGGTCGGGCCGGGATGGGAGTCCCAGTTCGCGATCAACCACCTCGGTCACTTCGCGCTGGTCAATCGGATCCTTCCGACACTCGCGAACGACGCCCGGGTCGTGGCCGTGTCCTCCGGGGCTCATGCCCTCACCGACATCCGTTGGGACGACCCGCATTTCAACACCGAATACGACCGGTGGCTCGCCTATGGGCAGTCGAAGACGGCGAACATCCTCTTCGCGCTGCACTTCGACCGCCTCGGCCGCGAGCGCGAGTGGCGGGGCTTCTCCGTCCACCCCGGCAGCATCCTCACCCCGTTGCAGCGCCACTTCCCCAGGGAGGAACAGGAATCCCTCGGCTGGGTCACCCCGGACGGACGAGCGGGCGAGGGGTTCAAGACGCCGGAGCAGGGAGCGGCGACGGCGGTCTGGGCGGCGACCTCGCCGCTGCTGGAAGGCCACGGCGGTGCGTTCTGCGAGGACTGCGATATCGCCGATCCCGCCGACGAGGCGCGGGAAGGCGGCGTCAATCCCTGGGCCGTCGACCCCGACTCGGCCGTCCGGCTGTGGGACCTCTCCGCCGAACTCACCGGCGTGAACGGCTTCTAAACCGGGCCCGGGCCCTCGCGCTCCTCGGCGCTCGGGGCCGGCCCGAGTGGAAGCGTGTCGAGCAGCGCCTCCGTCTTCGCTGCGAGTCGTTCGGCGTTGTCCGGATCGAGCGTCTTCAGCGTGAGCGGGAGCTGCCTGCCGCGGTCGATCGCCGTGAGCGGGGCCGATGGCCGGTTGTCGATGAAGTCGTGGACGGGCGCGATGGACTGCTCGATCGGGTGCGCGGCGAATCGGGCCGCGATCCGGATGAGCAGGTGCGCCGGGGCCGGGATCGTGGTGAGATCACCGCTCTCGGTGAAGCCGGGGTGGTAGAGCACGTATCGGACCGGGTTGTGCGGCTCGGAGGCATAGGCGACACCGAGCAAGTCGTTGGCGCGGCCGGCCTGGAGTTGGGCGGCGACCATGCCGTATTCGCGCTGAAGCTGGAGGTCGTCCCAGTGGATGCGGCCCTTGGTCATCCCGACGCCGGCCACATTGACGATCACCGGAGTCGGGCTGCGGCGCAGCAGCGGCGTGAGCTCGTGGCTGAGCAGGTAGCGGCTGAGGTAGTAGAGGGCGAAGACGCGTTCGAGTCCCTCCGGCGTCACGTCATGTCGGGGAGCCTGCCGGTTCGCGAAGAGGCACAACGCGTCAACGGTCGGATGGAGCGCGGTGATCTCGCGGATCGCCCGTCGGGTGGCTTCAACCCCGGACAGGTCGGCCCGGATGAAATGAATCCGGTCGGCGGCACCGATCCGGTCGGCATCGGCGATGAGCCGGCGCCCTTTGGCGGCGTTGCTGCCGCTGATGACGATGACGCGCGGGTCGTGTGGATTCGATTGCGGAACGGGCATGCGCTCGGTCTCCCCAGGTGGTTACTTATGGTTCGCACTACCATCATCGGTAACCAGTGGTGACCGCACAAGGAGGCAGTTCAATGTCCGATAGGCACACGGCGGTGCCCTCCATGGTCAGCGCACCACTGCCCGATCCGGTGCCGGTCGGGGAGTACGAGCGGTGTCCGGTCACCGATATCCTTCGCCGAGTCGGCGACAAGTGGTCGATCCTGGTGATCGTGCTGCTCGGGAAACGCCCGTACCGGTTCAACGAGCTGCATCGCGGGATCGAGGTCATTAGCCAGCGAATGCTCACCCGCACACTCCGCGGCCTGGAGACCGACGGGCTGGTCCACCGCGAGGTGTTCCCCACGAAGCCGCCCAGCGTCGAGTACAGCCTCACGCCGCTCGGCCGGACGCTGCTGGCGCCGCTTTCGGGTCTCGCGGACTGGGCCGTCGAACACGGGCCCGACATCATGGCCGCGCGGGCCGCGCTCGACCTCGACTCCTCGGGGGAGACCCCGTCCCCGGCCCGGGGCATCGTTCGTGAATCGGCCTGAGTCCCACCGCCGCCCGGCCGGATTTCTGTAAGGAGTTCCCTTGTCCGATCCCTCAGCCGCAGAAGCGGCCGCGCGACGTCGTCCCCCGGGGATGAACGACGTCGCGCGGCTGGCCGGGGTCTCGCAGAAGACCGTGTCGCGAGTGGTCAACAACGAGCGCTACGTCAGTGCCGAAGTGCGCGAGAAGGTCCTGCGGGCCGCGCGGGAACTCGGCTTCCGCCCCAATACCGCCGCGCGGGCGCTCACCACCGGTCGCTTCCAGCGCATCGGCGTGGTCTCGCTCGGCACGGCGATGTACGGGCCGGCGTCGCTGCTGGTCGCCCTCGAACGCGCCACCCGCGCCGCCGGGTTCTCGTTCATGGTCGCCAACACCCTTGAGGGCCAGCCGGACTCGATCGCCCAGGCGGCGAGTTGGCTATTGGAGCAGGGCGTCGACGGCGTCATCATCTCCGAGCCGATCGACGAGGGCCACCAGGTCCGACTCGACACGGAGATCCCGATCCTGACCATCGGCGAGTCCCACGGGCTGTCCTCCGACCACGTCACCTCGCTGGGAGGCGTCAACTTCGCCGCCGCCCGCAAGGCCACCGACCACCTGCTCGACCTCGGGCACGAGTGCGTGTGGCACGCTGCCGGTCCGCGCAAGGAATGGGTGGCACGTGAGCGCGTCGAGGGCTGGAGGGCCGCCCTGCTCGATCGCGGCATCGAGCCCCCGCCGCCCGTCGAGGGCGACTGGACGCCGGCCTCGGGCCACGCCGCCGCGCGCGAGCTGGCGCAGAACCCGGAGGTCACGGCCGTGTTCAGCGCGAACGACGAGATGGCCATCGGTCTGATCAGCGCCCTGCGCGAGGCCGGGCGGCGCGTCCCCGGGGACGTCTCCGTCGTCGGCATCGACGACATCCCGGCCGCCGCCTACCTCGTCCCGGCGCTGACCACCATCCGCCAGGATTTCGAGGCTGATGCGAATTACGTGCTCGAGGCCCTGTTCCGGCAGCTCCCCGGAGCTCCCGCAACGGCTCCCGGGAGATCGGGCGGCGGCGGGATCGACCGCCCTCTCATCGTCCGGGAGTCGACCGCTCCGCCCGCCCGCCGGGGTTGATCCGTCGGGCGGGGACGGTCGTCGTCAGGTTCTGCGTCCGTAGGTGAGTCGGCGGAGCGCGACCTCGAAGGGGCCGCGAATGCCGTTGCGGTCCATGAGCACTGCGAGCAGGATCGTGACGAACCAGGTTCCGGCCGCGACCACGAAGGCCATCAGGTAGCCCATGCCGTCGCCGAGGCCCAGGCCCCAGACGGTCAGGAGCGGGGCCATGATGATCGACTGGAGCAGGTACGACGTCAGGGAGCGTTCACCGACGGCCGCGAGGGCTCCGGGGACGCCATGCCTGCCGCGGGCGCTCCAGCGGTGGGCCATGAGCGCGAAGCCGCAGATGTAGCCGAGTCCGGCGTACATGCCGCCCACCAGGGTCGAGTAGATCGTGACCTGGTGGATCATCTCGGAGGGGTGCCAGGCGCCGAGGGCGACCAGCGAGACCGGCAGCGAGCTCAGGACGCCCACGACCATGCCGGATATGAAGACGCGGCGCAGCTGGGGCAGGTGGTCCGCGGGGTGGTCGATCCATCCGGAGCGTTGGAGCATCATGCCGATGATCGTCAGCGGGACGAAGACCGCCATCACGCCCGAAGCCGTGGTGAGGAGGATCGAACTCGAGAAGCCGATGATCATCTGGTTGACGTAGAGGGGAACGTTCTCGAAGGTCGGCGGGGCTCCGCCGACGTAGGACATCGCCAACAGCGGCAGGCTGATGAGGCAGACGTAGGCGCCGCTGATCCACAGCCAGCGCTTGAGCGCCTTGTCGGAGATATGGACGAAGGCGAGCGCGATCAGGCCGGTGGCGCCGTAGGGGGCGAGGATGTCGCC
>NZ_STGY01000035.1 GCF_004912275.1 Glycomyces buryatensis | reverse complement strand
CGCGATCCGAAGGCCTACAACGTCGAATACGCCTACTCGTGCATGGGCTTTGAGATCGCCGCCGGAGTCGGCACCAAAATGGCCGCGCCCGACCGCGAGGTCGTGGTCCTGGTCGGCGACGGTTCCTACCTGATGCTGTCCTCCGAGATCACGACCATGATCTCCGAAGGCCTCAAGGTGATCATCGTGATCGTCCAAAACCACGGCTTCGCCTCGATCGGATCGCTCTCGGAGTCCCTGGGCTCCCAGCGCTTCGGCACCGAATACCGGTACCGCGACGACGAATCCGGGCTGCTCGACGGCGAGGTGCTGCCGGTGGATCTGGCGGCGAACGCCGCCAGTCTCGGCGCCGAGGTCATACGCGCGAGCGGGGTGGCGGAGTTCCGTGAGGCGATCGCCAAGGCCCGGGCCAATACCCGCGCCACCGTCGTACACGTCGAGACCGATCCGACCGGTCCGAACCCGCCCGGCTCGGCCTGGTGGGACGTGCCCGTCAGCGAGGTGTCCGGGCTCGACTCGACCCGCGCCGCCCGCGAAACCTATGCCGACCACCAG
>NZ_STGY01000062.1 GCF_004912275.1 Glycomyces buryatensis | reverse complement strand
GCGATACCCGTTAGCGGGGCTTCACCCGGCCGAACGGAACGGTCAGCGGGACGCTCGTTGAACGGCAACGTTCCACCGGCACCGACCGGTCAAAGGGAGACTCCACGATGGGCGCCGCCCGGCCGGTACAAACCGGTGAACGCAAGGCTCCTCGGTGGGCATCGCCCGGCGGGTACGAACCGGTGAGAGTGATGCTCGTTGATCGGCATCGTGCTACCGGCACCGATCGGTGACGGTCATGCGCCTCGATGGGCCTGACCGGAACGAACCGGCCCGAGACGCGAAGCCCCTCAGAGCGCTGAAGAGCGCGACCGAGCGGCACGAAAGCTAGCAGCCGAGGGCCGATGTGTGATGCCCGAAGCGGGAGACGGGAAGCGGGACAATGGAAGGAGGCAAGACGATCATGACGACCAAGACGGACCCGTGCTCGACTACGCCTTGCGCCTGCCCCCGCCGACAGACCCGCACAGGCGGTCGGATGGTGCAGGCCACCGACCCCGTCCAGGCCCTCCGATCAGTGGAGGTGGTACCGCTTGGGGAGCTTGAAGCCGTAGTCCCGCATGACCTCTCGCAGCACGTCCGGGTAGTCGGTGATGATGCCGTCCACCCCGGCATCGATGAGCGAGCGCATGGTGGCCTCGTCATCGACCGTCCACGGGACCACCGCGATCCCCGACTCGTGGGCGTGGTCCACCATCTCGGCGGTCACGTACGGCTCGTAGTCGGGGTCGTCCACGGTGCCGTTCTGCGGGAACCCGTGCACCGGTGAAAACGCCGCCACCCCGAAGCTGTCCACCGCCGCGATCGGGTCGCCACCGAAATCATCGATGTCGATGCCTCCCAACCACGGAGAGGCCCCCTCCTGGCCGACCTGGAGGAAATCGTAATTGGTGAGCGCCACCAGTGGCAGCTCCGGAGCAGTCTCGCCCATGAGCATGAGCGCGCCCCAGTCGAAGCTCTGGACCGTCACCTGGTCGGCGATGTCCGCCGCCTCGACATCCGCCGCGACCGTCTCCGCGAACGCCTCGCGAGGTGCCGTCTCCTCCGGCGCCCCGGCCTCCACCTTGGTCTCAATGTTCAACGTGACCTTGTGGGCCCGATAGGCATCGACCAGGTCGAACACCTGGCTCAGCAGCGGCATGCGCTCGCCGGGCGCGGCCACCTGGCCGGGGAAGTCCGCCTGCGTCTGGGTGCCGCAGTCGAGCTGCCAGACCTGTTCGAGCGTCAGGTCCTTGATGTACTTGCCGACATACGGGTGCTCGGAGTCGCCCGCGAAGGCCGGTCCGGTGTCGAGGCACTTGCCGCCGTTGACCTTGCGGTCGTGGGTGACGACGGCATGACCGTCCTCAGTGATCTGCACGTCGAGTTCGAGTGTGCTGACGCCGAGTTCGAGGGCGTTCGCGAAGGCCGGAAGCGTGTTCTCCACGACGAGCCCGAGCCCGCCGCGGTGGGCCTGCAAATCGAAGTCGCGATTGGGGTGGGCTTCTGCGGGAGAGGGAAGGGCGACGAACAGCGCGGAGGTGACGACAGCCGTCACCGCGCCGACAGTGAGAAAGCGTCTCATTGCCTCAGCTTCGCGGCAGCGCCTGCACCCCAGGTGAACACCGCCCATCCGGAATCGGACTAGACGATGACCGACTACCACGAGCACTGAGAAGCCCGATCCGATCAAGCCGAAGCAGTCACGGAGATGTGAAGGTTCCCCGTACCAAAAACCGCGAACTCAGTGGTTCGACCGCACTGTTGAGTTGTATTGCGGGCGGCCGACTGGATGTCGGCCGCCCGCGTTCTTCCTCGCGAGGTGCCGGTGCAGGAGCCGCACGCGGCGGCCTCCGCGTGCGATCTTCGGGGGCGGCTCCCGGGATAACCCAATGTTCTTACCGCCGATCCTGCACTGGCCGACACCAACTCGACTAGCCGGAATTGGTGCCACTACTTCAAAAACACAATCACATCATGCGCACCAAGGACCCACCAAAACTTTTTTGCCGCCTGTGGATAACCTTCGTATCGGCAGGTCAGCATGCAGGCCGAGTGGGGGTGGGCGCCGGCGGAGTCGGGGACGGCCACGAACAGGGCCACGGCCGACACGGCCGACACGGCCGTCACCGCCCCTGCGGTCCTGATTGGTCCCATGGCGCTCGACCTGGGGCCTGCGCCTGTCTTTGGAGTGAATCCGAATCGCAGTTCCGCGGACGAAACGGTGACAGCCAGAGGAAGTCAATTGCCGAGGGTGCGCACTCGCCTGGTCAGGTCGATCCGAGTCTTCCAGTCTTCCGAGTCCTCGGAGTAGTCGACCTCCAGGAGCGTGAGGCCGTGCGGGCCGACCACATGGACGTCATTGGCGCGTTCACCGAGCTGGAGTATCGACGCGAGCCAGTCCTCGTCCCGCCTGCCGTCGCCCACCGCCAGGGCCGCGCCGACCAGGCTGCGGACCATGGAGTGGCAGAAGGCGTCCGCGCGGACCGTCGCCACCGCCACGCCGTCCTCATCGCGAGTCCAGTCGTACTGCTGAAGTTCGCGGATCGTCGTCGCGCCCTCTCGCTGCTTGCAGAAGCCCACGAAGTCGTGCTCGCCGAGCAGGCGCTGGCAGGCCGCGTGCATCCGCTCCACGTCGAGCGGTCGAGGATGAGCGAGGGTGTCCAAGCGCCGCAACGGGTTCACGCCGTAGGTCGCGTCCGCGACCCGGTACCGGTAGCGCCGCCAATGGGCGGCGAAACGCGCGTTGAACGAAGGGTCCACGGCCTCGGCTGCGGTGACCCGGACGTCGGGAGGGAGGATGCCGCGCAGGCGCCACAGCAGCCGCTCTCGCAGGTCTTCCCATTTCGCGGTGGGCACGTCCACGTGCACGACCTGCCCGGTCGCATGCACCCCGGCGTCCGTCCGCCCGGCCACGGTGAAGTCCCGCAGCTCCCCGAAGAGCAATTCCAGGCCCCGGATCACCTCGGCCGCCACGGTTCTCAACCCGGGCTGGAGCGCCCAGCCCGAGAAGTCGGCCCCGTCGTAGGCGACGCCGAGCCGCAGCCGGGTCGTCGGCCGGGCCCCGTCCACTCGCTCGTCCACGTCTTCACCCGTGCCTTCACCCGCGCCCTCGTCCACAGACTTGTCCACCGCGCATCCCCTCCCGGATAAAGCAAACCGCGCGCAGAGCATAAGCCCTGCGCGCGGTTCATTGCCGTGCTAGTCGACCAGCTCGATGATCGCCATCGGCGCGTTGTCGCCCTTGCGGTTCCCGGCCTTGATGATCCGGGTGTAGCCGCCCTCGCGGGCGGCGAAACGCGGGGCGACCTGCTCGAACAGGTCGTGCGTCGCGTCCTTGTTGCGCAGCTTCGCCAGCGCCAGGCGGCGGTGGTGGAGGCTGCCCTTCTTGCCGTACGTGATCAGACGCTCGGCGTAGGGACGCAGCCGACGAGCCTTCGTCAGCGTGGTGGTGATGCTGCCGTGCTCGAACAGCGAGGCCGCGAGGCCCGACAGCATCAGCTTTTCGTGGGCCGGGGATCCGCCCAGGCGCGGGCCCTTAGTAGGTTTGGGCATCGTCTTGCTCCTCTAATGGTTGGCGCGGCCGGCCGTTTTACGGAACCGACCGCCACAGTGTCGGGCGGCTCTAGAGCTGCTCGGTCTCGCGCAGGTCTTCACCGTCGTCTTCGAACTCATCGCCCTCGGGGGCCTCTTCGGACCCGTAGGCCACGGCGGCCTCGCTCGGGTCGAAGGTGCCGGGCGAGTCCTTGAGGCTCAGGCCCATGCCGGCGAGCTTCATCTTGACCTCGTCGATCGACTTCTGCCCGAAATTCCTTATATCGAGCAGGTCGGCCTCGGTGCGGTTGATGAGTTCGCCAACGGTGTTGACGCCCTCGCGCTTGAGGCAGTTGTAGGACCGGACGGTCATGTCCAGGTCCTCGATCGGTAGGGCCAGATCGGCGGCCAGCTGCTGGTCGGCCGGGCTGGGCCCGACGTCGATGCCCTCGGCCTCGGTGTCGAGCTCGCGGTAGAGCCCGAAGAGCTCTACGAGAGTCGAACCGGCGGAGGCGAGCGCGGTGCGCGGCGTCGTGGACGCCTTGGACTCGACGTCGACGGTGAGCTTGTCGAAGTCGGTGCGCTGCTCGACGCGGGTCGCGTCGACCGAGTAGGCCACCTTGAGGACCGGCGAGTAGATCGAGTCGACCGGGATGCGGCCGATCTCGTTCGTGTCAGCCTTGTTCTGCGGGGCCGAGACGTAGCCTCGTCCGCGCTCGACCACGAACTCCATGTCAATGCGGCCCTTGGAATTGAGGGTCGCGAGCTTGAGCTCGGGGTTGTGGACCTGCACGCCGGCGGGCGGCTGGATGTCTCCGGCGAGGACTTCGCCGGGGCCTTCCTTGCGCAGGTACATGGTGGCCGGCTCGTCGCTCTCGGAGGAGACGCAGATCTGCTTGACGTTCAGCACCAGTTCGACGACGTCTTCTTTCACGCCGGGAATGGTGGAGAACTCGTGCAGGACGCCGTCGATCTTGATCGACGTGACCGCCGCGCCCGGAATGGACGACAGCAGGGTGCGCCGCAGCGAGTTGCCGAGCGTGTAGCCGAAACCGGGCTCCAGGGGTTCGATGGTGAACTTGGAGCGGGTCGGGCTGATCTGCTGCTCGGAGAGCGTGGGCCGCTGAGTGATAAGCACTTCGGTGTTTCCTTTGTTCGGGGCGTCCGCTATATGACGCCTAAAACGTTGGGATCTCGGGGCTCGGCCAGTGCTCTACCCCGGTTGCCGCCCGGCTAACGCCGGGCGGCGACGGTGTGGAACCCGACTAGACGCGACGGCGCTTCGGCGGGCGGCAGCCGTTGTGGGGCTGCGGGGTCACGTCGTTGATCGAGCCGACCTCGAGGCCGACGGCCTGAAGCGAGCGGATCGCGGTCTCGCGGCCGGAGCCGGGACCCTTGACGTAGACGTCGACCTTGCGCATGCCGTTGTCCATCGCCTTGCGGGCGGCGGCCTCGGCACACATCTGGGCGGCGTACGGGGTCGACTTGCGCGACCCCTTGAAGCCGACCTGGCCCGAGGAGGACCAGGAGATGACGGCACCGGACGGGTCGGTGATCGACACGATGGTGTTGTTGAAGGTGCTCTTGATGTGAGCCTGCCCGTGGGGCACGTTCTTCTTCTTGGCGCGCGGGTTCTTCGAACCGCCGCGAGTCTTCGGTGGCATCTGTCAGTTCCCCCTAGCGAGCCTTCTTCTTACCGGCCACGGTCTTCTTCGGGCCCTTACGGGTCCGCGCATTGGTCTTGGTGCGCTGACCGTGGACCGGGAGGCCGTAGCGGTGACGCAGGCCCTGGTAGCAACCGATCTCGATCTTGCGGCGGATGTCCGCCTGCACCTCGCGGCGCAGGTCACCCTCGGTCTGGTAGTGCTCCTCGATGTGGTCGCGGAGCTTCACCAGCTCTTCGTCGGTGAGGTCCTTCACGCGCGTGTTCCGGTCGAGGCCGGTGGCCTCGATCGTCTCGATAGAGCGCGTGCGGCCGACACCATAGATGTAGGTGAGTGCGATCTCCAGACGCTTGTCGCGCGGGAGGTCCACCCCAACCAGGCGTGCCATCTAGGCGTTCTCCTAGGTGTTCTCGGAGGTCTGACCGCTGCCGTCCCGCTGGGAAACGATTCCCTGCCCTGATGGGCGATGCGAGCCCCGGCCTCCGAGCCGAGGGTTGTGCGCTGGGCGCACTGGCGGCGGTTCCCCAACTTTTAGCGTGGGGCCTTGCTTATGACGTTAGAAGCTCTAGCCCTGACGCTGCTTGTGACGCGGGTCGGACGAGCAAATGACCATCACTCGTCCGTGCCTGCGGATCACGCGGCAGTTCTTGCAGATCTTCTTGACGCTCGGTTTGACTTTCACGAGTCCTACTTACGTGTAGTCGTCAGGTCAGCGGTAGCGGTAGACAATCCGCCCGCGCGACAGGTCGTACGGCGAGAGTTCGACGACTACCCGGTCCTCGGGGAGGATTCGGATGTAGTTCTGCCGCATCTTGCCGCTGATGTGAGCGAGTACCTTGTGTCCGTTCGTGAGTTCCACCCGGAACATCGCGTTCGGAAGGGACTCGGTGACCTTGCCTTCAATCTCGATGGCGCCGTCTTTTTTAGGCATGTCCTCCGCTACCGTGACAACTCGGTCCGAAAACCCCACGACCAATCCAGGCGTGAGGTTGCTGGCAGCCAGTCCAAAGGGTTGGGCTGGCGAGAGAATGCAGTCCGCCGTGGCCCGTCAAGGGCAGCCGGAGCGCGAGGCGGTCCGGGCACGGACGCACTGCACCACTGTGCGAGTTTACTCGCGTCCGAGCGCCGCCTACCAGCGGGCCTGCCGTGACAGGCGGCACTCGAACCCGTAAAGGACTACTTGGAGTAGTACTCGACGATGAGCTGCTCGTCGCAGATCACGGGGATCTGCTTGCGCTCGGGCACCGACAGGAAGCGGGCGATGAGGCCCTCAAGGTGCGCCTCGATGTAAGCCGGAGTCTGCTCGCCGGCCCACGCGCCGGCCGCGGCCAGCTGGAAGGGCGTCATGGAGCGGGACTTCTTGCGAACCTGAATGAAGTCGCCGGCCTTGAGCCGGTAGGACGGGATGTCGACCTTGCGGCCGTTCACCGTGAAGTGGCCGTGGTTGACGAACTGACGCGCCTGGTAGACGGTGCGCGCGAAGCCGGCGCGGAGCACGAAGGCGTCCAGGCGGGATTCGAGCAGGCCGACCAGGTTCTCACCGGTCTTGCCGGACCGGCGGACGGCCTCGGCGTAGGTGTTCCGCAGCTGGCGCTCAGAGATGTTGTACTGCGCGCGCAGACGCTGCTTCTCGACCAGCTGGTTTTTGTAGTCCGACTCTTTCTTGCGGCCACGGCCGTGCTGCCCCGGAGGGTAGGGACGGCGCTCCATGTACTTGGCGGCCTTGGGGGTCAGGGCGATCCCGAGCGAGCGGGAAAGCTTGACCTTCGCCTTAGCTTGCATTGATACTCCAGTAATTCATTCGCTGGCCTCGCATGAGGCACGTGTGAGCTCCTGACGAGCAGAAGCGAGTGTCGCGCGCACTTGCCGGCTCCCGGGCGACCCGGGGCCTCGGCGCGCACACGGGTGTACGGCCGGATTTCCAGGCACGACGAAGCGCACAGAAATCCGCAGTCCAATCTACGCCGCGGGTCAGTGACCTTCCACGCGGGAGGCCGCCAAAGTGACCAGGCGCTCTACCAGCTCGCCGTAGCTGAGCCCGGCTGCGGCGAAGGCCTGGGGCACGCCGCTCATCGGGGTCATGCCAGGCATCGTGTTGACCTCGTTGAGGAAGACGGTGCCGTCCTCGGCCAGGAAGCAGTCGACCCGGGCCAGGTCGCGGCAGTCCAGCAGCCGGAAGACCTTCCGGGCCAGGTTTTGCGCGGCCTCGGCGACTCCGTCGGGGTAGTCGGGCTTGAGGTTGAACGGCTCGGGGTTGTCCAGGTACTTCGCGTCGAAGTCGAACCAGCCCTCTGCGCCGGCGGCGAGCACTTCGAGCGGGAAGGTGACCTCCAGTCCCCCGTCGAGCGTCTCGATGACGCCCATCTCGATCTCGCGGACATTGATGAACCCGGCCTCGAAGACGACCTTGTCGTCGACCTCGCGGGCCTTGGCGACGGCCTCGACGAGGGCGGCCTGCGAGTTCACCTTGCTGATGCCCAGGCTCGATCCGGCACGGGCGGGCTTGACGAAGATGGGGAAGCCGAGCTGGTCGACCACGGCCTGCGCGTCGAGTTCCTCGCCGGCCTTGAGAACGGCGTAAGGGCCTTGGGGAACGCCCTCGGCCGCCAGGAGCCGCTTGGTGAACTCCTTGTCCATGCACACCGAGCTGGAGAGCACGCCGGAGCCGACGTAGGGCAGTCCGGCCATCTCGAACAGGCCCTGGATGGTGCCGTCCTCGCCGTACGGGCCGTGCAGGACCGGAAAGACGACGTCGGCGAGTCTTTCGGCGCCGGGGCCGAGATCGACGGCAAGCGCCTTGCCGGCCTCGGCCGTGACCTCGGGGAGCTTGTCGCTGGATTCGAGCGCGAAGGCGGCGTCCTGCGGGAGCTGGACCCATTCGCCGTCGCGGGTGATGCCGACGGCGGTGACGTCGAAGCCGCGTTCACGCAGGGCGTTAGCGACCCCGGAGCCGGAGGCGCAGGAGACGGGCTGTTCCACGCTGCGGCCGCCGAAGATGACGGCGACGGTCGGTTTAGGCATTGTCGGACCTCAATCGGTTTCGGGTTTGGTCTCGCGGCCCATGAGTTCGGCGACGGCGGCTCGGGGGTCGAGCCCTTCATGGCAGACTCGTTCGACCGCATCGCAAATGGGCATCTCGACAGCCACCTTGCGGGCGAGATCGGTAATGGAGCGGCAGCTCTTGACGCCTTCGGCGGTCTGCTTGGTGACCGCCGCAGCCTCTTCCAGGGTGGATCCGAGTCCGAGCTGCACTCCGAAGGTGTGGTTGCGCGACAGGGGGGAAGAGCAGGTGGCGACCAGGTCGCCGAGCCCGGCGAGCCCGGCGAACGTCACCGGGTCGGCGCCCAGGCGCATGCCCAGGCGGGTGGTCTCGGCCAGGCCGCGGGTGATGATCGTGGCCTTGGTGTTGTCGCCCATGCCCATCCCGGCGGCCATGCCGTAGGCGAGGGCGATGACGTTCTTGACCGCGCCGCCCAGCTCGCAGCCGACCACGTCGGTGTTCGTGTACGGGCGGAAGTAGGAGGTGGTGATGGCCTTCTGGATGTCGACGGCCCGTCCGTGGTCGACGCAGGCGACGACCGAGGCCGTGGGCTGCTCCTCGGCGATCTCGCGCGCGAGGTTCGGACCGGACAGGACCGCGACGCGCGACGCGGGAGCGCCGGTGACCTCGGCGATGACCTCGGTCATCCGCTCGGTCGTGCCGAGCTCGATGCCCTTCATGAGGCTCAGGAGGGTCGCATCGGATTCCAGGTGCTCGGTCCAGGCGGCGAGGTTCTCGCGCAGGGTCTGGCTGGGGACCGACAGCACCACCAGGTCGGCGCCGCGCAGCGCTGCGGCGGCGTCGGAGGTGGCGGAGACGAGCGCGGGCAGTTCGACGTCCGGGTAGTAGTCCGGGTTCCGGTGCTCGGCCTCGATCGTGGCGGCGACGGATTCCCGGCGCGCCCAGATCGTGACGGGAGTTCCGGCGTCGGCCAGGATCTTGGCGAACACGGTGCCCCAGGATCCGGCCCCCATGACGGCTGCTCTCACTCGTTCGGCTCGCTTTCTTCGCTCTGCTGCTTGCGGTTCTGCCGGGGGTCGAACAGGGGCGGGGCCGCCTCGCCGCGCATCTCGGCCAGGCCGCCCGAGAGGGCTTCCATGATGCGATCGGTGATCGCGGTGAGGTTCTCGCGGGTGATCTCGGCGCCGTCCCACTCGGACAGGTCGACTGCCGGCAAAGCCGCGACGGTGACCTTCTTGCGCATGCCGAGACGGAACTTCGGGTCGCGCTTGCGGTCGTGGATCTCCAGCGATCCCCATTGGACGATCGGAACGACGGGGGCGCCGGTCTCCATGACCAGGCGGGCCACGCCGGTCTTGCCGCGCATGGGCCAGCGGTCCGGCTCCTTGGTGACCGTGCCCTCCGGGGAGAGCACGACGGAGCCGCCGCGCTTGAGGATGGCGATGGCCTCGCGCAGCGACTCGGCGGCGTCGGCGCTACCACGGTAGACCGGGATCTGCTCGGTCGCCCGGATCATCGGGCCCAGGACCGGGATCTTGACCAGGCTGTGCTTGAGGAGGAAGCGAGGGTGCCGGCCGGTGTTGTAGGCGAAGTGGGCCACCGGGAGCGGATCGAAGTCCGAGTAGTGGTTCCAGACCATGATCACCGGGCCGTCGAGGGGGACGTTCTCCATCCCGCTCCACTCGCGCTTGGTCAGCGGCAGCAGGCCGCCCTTGACCAGGTTCCCGGCAAGGTGGGTGAACCAGGGGAGCCGGTCGCCACCCTTGCGACGGAAGGCGTAGTGCGCCTCGCCGGTCTGCTCGTTCACCTGGTCGCTCCTTCTGCCATGAACGGTCGTTCGTCCTCTTGTGCGTTGCACTCTAACCCGCCTCGCGCCCCGCGGCCGAGACGGGAAGGCGCCGGTGAAATCAAACTCCCCGCGCAGGCCCTGGCCCTACGAGCAGTTATGTCGCCTTCACTCGGAGGCGAATCGCCGCGGACCGCAGACCCCACCGGAGCGGAGAGTGTGAGACGTTGGGAGTACAGCCTGGGGTACCGCACTCTTGCGCCCATCCAGTTATGATGTCAGCATAGAGTCATATTGACATCTCCCCCGTCGATTTGACGGGGCGGCAACGCAAACGACTTCCCGGAGTGAATGAACATGAACTGGCGTCTCCTCGGTTGGCTCGCGGCCCTGTTCGGTGGCGCGATCGTCGCGATCTGGCTCGTGGCGACCGTCATCAGCTGGGTCGTCGCGGGCCTCGGATTCCTCATCAAGGTCGCCCTCATCGTCGGCGTCGTCGGCGGGCTGGTCTTCCTCGGTTTCAAGGCCAAGACCGCCCTCGGCGGCTCCAACCGCAAGCAGATTCGCTAGGCCATCCCCTTGCAGGGAACCGTTGCGAACTTCCGCGAGGACACCTCAGGCGAGGTCGTCCTCGATTCGGGCCGTCGCGTCCCATTCGACGCGGCGGCCTTCGCCGAATCCGGGCTGCGCTTCCTGCGTCCCGGCCAGCGCGTCACACTCGATGCCGACCCGTCCGGCCGGGTGGTCGCGATCCGCATAGTCACCATGCATAAGTGAGGTGTCGGGGCTTCCCTCGGGGGGCATTGCCCCAGTACCTTGTTAAGCGTGAGCGGGACACAGAAGCAGGTTGCCGCCGCCGGCGGCGTGTTGTGGCGGAGCGGCGATGACGGCCGCGTCGAGGTGGTCGCGGTGTGGCGGCCCAAGGTCGGCAACTGGTCGTTGCCCAAGGGCAAGCTCGACCCCGGCGAGCATCCTCTGACGGCCGCCTGCCGCGAGGTCGAGGAGGAGACCGGGATCCCGGTCATCCCGCAGATGTGGCTGTGCCGCCCCACGTATGTGCTCCCCAATCCCGCGGGCGATGTCCGCAAGTACGTGGACTTCTGGACCATGCGGACCGAGAAGCCCGATGCGGGTTTCACCGCCGATGACGAGATCGGCGAGCGGCGCTGGTTCAAGCTCGAGGCGGCGAGGGAGCATTTGAAGCGGCCGCGCGATCAGGAAGCGCTCGAGGCGTTCTCGCGCCTGCCCGCGGTGACGTCGACGATTCTGCTGGTGGCTCCCGCCGAGGTCGAGCCCGGCCATGACGGTCCGGCGGTGACGCGGCCGTTGAGCGAGACGGGTCGCGATCAGGCGGTGCGGTTGGCGGCTCTGGCGGCGCTGTATCAACCGTCGCTGGCGTTCAGTGCGACCGGGCGGGCGAGTGTGCAGACGGTGGATCCGGTGGCGCAGGCGGTGGGTTGCCGGCTGGCGGGTGATTCGGTGTTCGACACCGATGCGCACGGGCGCAACCCGGAGCGTTCGAGTGCGCGGCTGCGGGAGCTGGCCGCGGCGGGGCGCGCGGTGATCGTGTGCGCCGAGACCGAGGTGATTCGCGATACCGTCGCGATTCTCGCCGATGAGGACGGCCTGGCTGCGGCGGACGTGTCGACGCGGGCGGGCGAGGGCTGGGTGCTGTCGCTGGCGGGCCAGCGTCTCATCGGGCTCGAACGCCTTTAGGCCGCTGGCCTTCGTGCGGCGGGGACCTGTCTGAAGCTTCCCTAGATGTCCGTTCTCGGCATGCGGTCGGAGCCGATTCGGTGGCGTCCGGGGGTGCTGGGTGCGCGCTACCGTTGCTTCCCGTAACCGCTTACGAGGAGGTAGCAGTGCCGGAAGCACCCACTTCACCCACTGACGCAGCGCTCACCAACTGGGCGGGGAACATCGCCTTCACCCCGGATCGCTTCGTGCGACCGGGAAGTTTGGACCAGACCCGTGAGACCGTTGCGGGCGCTTCGCGTCTGCGCGTGCTCGGTTCGGGGCATTCGTTCAACTCGATCGCCGCCTCCGAGGCGGTCATGGTCTCGCTCAGCGGGATCGAGCCTGAGGTGAGCGTCGACGCCGAGGCGCGTCTGGTGCGGGCGTCGGGCTGGATCACCTATGCGGCGCTGTCCGAGGCGGTCAAGCGGGCGGGTTTCGCCCTGCACAACTTGGCGTCCCTGCCCCACATCTCGGTGGCGGGGTCGATCGCGACCGGCACGCACGGTTCGGGCGACGGCAACGGCAACCTGTCGACGGCCGTGGCGGCCCTGGAGTTCATCGGCCCGGACGGGGAGCTGCGCACGGTCAGGCGCGGTGACGCTGACTTCCCCGGTTCGGTGGTCCATCTGGGCGCGTTGGGGGTCGTGTGGTCGGTGACGCTGGACCTGCTGCCGGACTTCGAGGTGCGGCAGTACGTGTACGACGATCTGCCGTTCGACGCGGCGGTGGCGAACTTCGACGATCTGACATCGGCGGCGTACTCCACGAGTTTGTTCACACCCTGGGGCATCGATCCGGTGTTCCAGTACTGGACTAAGCAGCGCACGGTCGATCAGACGCAGCCGTTCCCGGCCGCGTCGAGGTTCGGTGCGCCGCTGGCGGACGGGCCGCGGCGCCCGATTCCGGGTGTGGATCCGGCGGCGTGCACGCCGCAGATGGGCCTGACCGGTTCCTGGCATGAGCGCTTGGCGCACTTCAAGTTCGAGTTCACGCCGAGTGTGGGCGAGGAGCTCCAGTCGGAGTTCCTGATCGACCGGTCGAATGCGCCGGCGGCGCTGGAGGCGCTGCGGGGCGTGTCGGACAAGCTCGGTCCGGTCGTGGAGATCTGCGAGGTGCGCACGATGGCGGCGGACGATCTGTGGCTTTCGCCCGCGTACGGACGGGACACAGTGGGCTTCCACTTCACGTGGGTGCGCGACTATGAAACGGTTAAGCCGGTCTTGCGAGTGGTGGAGGACGCGCTCGTTTCGTTCGATCCGCGACCCCATTGGGGAAAATTGTTCTCAATTCCAATTGATGAAGTCCGCTCGCAATATCCCCGAATGGGCGACTTCGAACGGCTGAGAGAAAGCATTGATCCAGAGGAGAAGTTCGGCAACGACTTCTGCGCGGAGCTGCTCGGGGGAAACGGGCGATAGCGGACCGCTTCGGGCCCGGTGGCCCGACTGGGAGTACACGGATATGAACCGAGGGCATTCAGGTGGATCCTGAATGCCCTCTTCCCCGTGCGAGTGCGTTGTTTTTCTCGGTTCGCGGCCCGTAGCGTGGGCCGCGGACGTCAGCGGCGGCCCTTCTTGGCGGCCTTGCGCGCCGGGGCCTTCTTGGCCGTGGTCTTGGTGGCGGCGGCCCTGCGGGTCGGCGCCTTCTTAGCGGCCGCCTTCTTCGCGGTCGTCTTGGCCGCCTTCTTGGTTCCTGCCACGCGCTTGGTGGCGACCGACCGGGTCGCGGTGCTCGCCGCCCTGGTCGTCTTCTTCGCCGCCTTCTTGGTCGACTTCTTCGCGGCCGTCTTCTTGGCCGGCGGAGCGGTCTTCTTGGCGGTCGCGGCGCGACCGGCCTTGCGCTTTCCGGTCACCAGTTCCTTGAATCCGGTTCCGGGACGGAACGCGGGGACAACGGTCTTCTTCACCTTGACCGCTTCTCCGGTACGCGGGTTGCGGGCCATACGTGCTGCCCGTTGGCGCTTCTCGAAGACTCCGAATCCGGCGAAGGAGACCTTCTCCCCTTTCACCACCGCCCGTTGTATCTCGTCGATCGCGACATCCACCACTTCCTTCGCGGCGGTGCGATCACCAGTACGTGCGGCAATCCGGTCTACGAACTCTGCCTTGTTCACGAGTCCTTCCCTCCCGATAAGGTTGTCTAGCTATACCAGCCGTTAAGCGCACGTTATGACGTTTCGAAAGCGAACGCAACTGTTTCCGGGAAAATAGACCCGTTGTGTCGCATGGAATTTTTATTTGGACGGCCCAAATCGACCTTCGCAACCCCGTTGGGGCAGGCGCAAACACGCCTGGAGCCGGTGGCTCGGCCACCGGCACCAGGCGTGTTCGATTTGGTTTTCGGGTCCGGGCGTGTCTCAGACCGCGGCGGGCAGAGTCCTAGGCCGCCAAGCGTCCCGGTTCGTTTCGAAGGCCGCGATGCGGGCCTCGTCGCCAAGGGTCAGCGAGATGTCGTCGAGGCCCTCCATGAGGCGCCACCGCCCGGAGGCGTCGAATTCGAAGCTCCAGGTCTGCTCTCCCGCACGGACTTCACACGTTTCGAGGTCGACGGTGACCTCGAACGTCGGGTCGGCTTCGGCGGAGGCCCACAACGCTTCGACGGCCTCGGTCGGCAGCTCCACAGTCAACAGACCGTTCTTGAGGGAGTTACCGCGGAAGATGTCCGCGTAGCGCGGGGCGATGACGACCTTGAAGCCGTAGTCCTTCAGGGCCCAGACGGCGTGCTCGCGGCTGGAGCCGGTACCGAACTCGGTGCCGGCCACCAGGATCGTGGCGTTCGAGTAGACGTCCTGGTTGAGCAGGAAGTCCTTGTCCTCGCGCCATTCGGCGAACAGCGCGTCCTCGAAGCCGGTCTTGGTGACCCGCTTGAGGTAGACGGCCGGGATGATCTGGTCGGTGTCGACGTTGGAACGCCGCAGCGGGGCGACGGTCCCGGTGTGGGTCGTGAACTTGTCCATGTCCGCTCCTCTCCTACAGGTCGGCCGGGCTGGCGAGGTGGCCGGTGACGGCGGTGGCCGCGGCGACCGCCGGGCTCACCAGGTGGGTGCGTCCGCCCTTGCCTTGGCGCCCCTCGAAGTTGCGGTTCGAGGTCGAGGCGGCCCTTTGGCCGGGCGTGAGCTGGTCCGGGTTCATGCCCAGGCACATCGAGCATCCGGCGAAGCGCCAGTCTGCGCCGGCGTCGGTGAAGACCTTGTCCAGGCCCTCTTCCATGGCCTGGTCGCGAACGCGGGCCGAGCCGGGGACGACCATCATATTGATGCCGTCGGCGACCTTGCGGCCCTTGATGACCTCGGCGGCGACGCGGAGGTCCTCGATGCGGCCGTTGGTGCACGAGCCGAGGAAGACGACGTCGACGTCGATCTCGCGCATCGGCGTGCCGGCTTCGAGGCCCATGTAGTGGAGGGCGTTCTCGGCGGCGGTGCGGTCGACCGGGTCGGTGTAGTCCTCGGGCGCGGGGACGGTGCCGGCGAGCTCGACGCCCTGGCCGGGGTTGGTGCCCCAGGTGACGAACGGGCTCAAGGAGGCCGCGTCGATGACGATCTCCTTGTCGAAGACGGCGTCCTCGTCGGTCTGGAGGGTGTTCCAGTACGCGACGGCGGCGTCCCAGTCCTCGCCCTGGGGGGCGTGGGGGCGTCCCTTGACGTACGCGGCGGTCTTCTCGTCGGGCGCGATCATGCCCGCCTTGGCGCCCCACTCGATGGACATGTTGCACACCGTCATGCGGCCTTCCATCGACAGCTCTTCGATGGCCTGGCCGCGGTACTCGACGATGTGGCCCTTGCCGCCGCCGGTGCCGGTGAGCGAGATGACCTTGAGGATGAGGTCCTTGGCGGAGACGCCCTCGGGCAGGGACCCGTTGACGGTGACGGCCATCGTCTTCGGCTTCGACTGCATCAGCGTCTGGGTGGCGAGCACGTGCTCGACCTCGCTGGTGCCGATGCCGAACGCGATCGAGCCGAACGCGCCGTGGGTGGCGGTGTGGGAGTCGCCGCAGACGACGGTCATGCCCGGTTGGGTCAGTCCCAGTTGCGGTCCCACCACGTGAACCACGCCCTGGTCCTTGTCGCCTAGGGAGTGGATCCGGACGCCGAACTCCTCGCAGTTCGCGCGGAGCGTCTCGATCTGCTTGCGGCTGGTCGGGTCCGCGATCGTGAACAGGTTGTCCGTGGGCGTGTTGTGGTCTTCGGTCGCGATGGTGAGGTCCGTGCGGCGGACCTTGCGACCGGCCTGGCGCAGGCCGTCGAAGGCCTGCGGGCTGGTGACCTCGTGCAGCAGGTGCAGGTCGATGTAGAGCAGGTCGGGCTGCTCGCCATCGGATCGGACGACGTGGTCGTCCCAGACTTTCTCGGCCAGGGTGCGCGGCCGCATTTCCCCGTTGTCTTGTGGTGTAGGTGACATCTCTATTCCCAGTCGTTGGACTTCTCGAATATTGGGAGGTAATGTTCAGCTCGTGAGAACGAATACTATCAGCGGAGTGGGCGTCCTCGACAAGGCGGTGCTCATCCTCACGGCGTGCACCAACGGCGCCAGCCTGGCTGAGCTGGTGCACGAGACGGGTCTGCCCAGGGCCACGGCCCACCGCCTCGCCCAGGCCCTCGAGGCCCACGAGATGCTGCAACGCGACCATGAAGGGCGCTGGCGTCCCGGCCCGAAGCTCGGCGAGCTCGCCGGGTCGACGGCCGACGTCCTGCTGTCCGCGGCCGAACCGGTGCTGAGTCTCCTGCGGGACCAGACCGGTGAGTCGACGCAGCTGTACCGGCGCCGTGCCGACGAGCGGGTGTGCGTCGCCGCCGCCGAGCGCGCCTCGGGGCTGCGCGACACCGTCCCGGTCGGTTCGGCGCTGCCGATGACCGCCGGTTCGGGCGCCCAGGTGCTCCTGGCTTGGGAACCGCCCGAAGGCATCCTGCCGCTGCTGCCCAAGTGCCGCTTCTCGTCCAAGACCCTCGCCGAGGTGCGCCGCCGGGGCTTCGCCCAGTCCGTGGCCGAGCGCGAGGCCGGCGTCGTCTCGGTATCGGCTCCGGTGCGGGACAAGACCGGCCGGGTCGTCGCCGCGATCTCGGTGTCCGGTCCCATAGAGCGCCTTGGACGCCGCCCCGGCGACCGGCTCGGCATGGCCGTCATCCGCGCCGGGCAGAAACTCTCCGGTCTCTAACACCTTTCAACGACTGTTCGGTCGGGGGACGGGGCGCACGCCCTGTTCCCCGTTTTTTGCTCTCCGCCCGCATAATGGGCGTATCGCCCAATCTTCGCGGGAGCAGCCATGATCCACATCGTCGGCGTCCACGGGGTCGGGGCATTCGCGCCCGGTCCCGCCGCCGCCACCGCCCATCGCATCGCCACAGCGTGGAAGGCCGCGCTCAATGCCTCCGAGCATCTGCCCTGGCCCCCAGCCCAAGTCGATCTCGATATCGCCTACTTCGCCCACCTCCTGCAACCGCCGGACAAACGCCGCGAGGGCGAGCGGCAGCGTCCTCGCGAGGACGACCCCGACGTGGCCGAACTCGTCGGCGAATTTCTGGAGCTCCTGGCTCCCGACCCCGCCTTGGTCAAGGGTTCCTGGGCGCCCCGTGAGGCCGCCGCGAAACTCGCCGAGCTCTTCGGCTGGAACGAGGACGCCTCGCTGGCCTTCCTGCGGGTGTTCTTTCCCGATGTCGCGGCCTATATGCGCGACGAGGGCGACTTCGTCCCCCGCGGCGAGGTCCTGGACAAGGTCGGATCGGACCTGGCGGGCGCCGATATCGTCATCGCCCACTCACTCGGCTCGGTCGTGGCCTACGAGGCGCTGTGGCACCACCGGACCGACCTGCCGTTGCTGATCACGATCGGTTCGCCGCTGGCGATGCCGATGATCTTCCCGCACCTGACACCCGAGCCCGTCGAGGGCAAGGGCGCCAAGCCGCCGGGGGTGCGACGCTGGGTCAATATCGCCGACCACGGCGACGTGGTCGCCTCGCCTCCCGGCGGGATCTCAGAACGTTTCAAGGGCGTCGACCTCGATGTGGAGGACGATATCGACGCGCCCTTCTTCCACGACGAGGTCCAGTACCTCCAATCGCGATCGCTGGGCCGGGCCCTCGCCGACTGGAACACCGGGCCGACCGCCGCGCCGCAGTAGGGACGCAGCAGGCCTCAGGCCGCGGCCAGCTCCGCGCGGGCGGTCTCGACGGCCTCCAGATCCTCGGCCCGCCGGCGATGCTCGGCGGCGAGGACCTGGTCCCGGGTCGGATCGGCCGGGTCGGCGTGGGCCTCGACGTAGGCGATCGCGACGACGCAGTCCTGGTAGTGGCCGCACACCGTCTGGAGCCGCTTGGCCCGCGCCGCCACCGCCTCGGCCTCCTCGCCGAGCGCCGCGGCGGCCGCCTCGGCGGTGTAGCGGGTCCGCTTGGCGACCTTGCGAGCGACGTGCCGGGCCGCGTCGGGATCGGACGCGTCCGCGATGGCCGCGAACGCCGCCTCCAGGTCGCGCTCGGCGGACGCGACCACGGGAGCCAGCACCTCCTCCGAATCTCCCACTGCCGCCAGCGTGAAATGCGGGTGCTTCGCCATCCGCTCGGCCGCGCGAATGAGGCGGCGGAACCGCTTGCGGGCGAACGCCGCATCGAGCCGCCCGTAGGCGCGGCGCTCGGCTTCGGCCAACTCCCGGAACCACAGGGGACGGTCGTCCCCCAGTTCCTCGGCGAACCGCATCCGCAGCACCTCCAGGTCCCGGATCTCCCCGAGCACCCCGGCCAGCCATCGCAACCGCTTCCGGCGCAACGGCATCTCGGCGTACAGATCCCCGTATGAGAGCAGGAGCGACCGCAGCCGCCGGGTGGCGACCCGCATCCGGTGCACCGCGTCCTCATCGGCCCGCAATGCCGGTTTCCTGAACTTCCGCATCGCCTTGACCTGGCCCGCGAAGTACTCGTGCACCGCGGCTCCAGCACTCATCGTTGCAGCCATGATCTCTCCCAGGAGAAGTCCCTGTTCGACCATTCTCCCGCAGCTGAGGATCAACCCCAACTCCGCTGCCGACGTTTGTCTGACATATGTCAGACAAGCGTCGGCGTGTTGTCGATTCGCTTTGCAAATTGTCTGACATGCTTCTAGCATGGTTCTCATGGATACCCAACGGCAGAGCGGCGACAACGCACATGTCAGCGTGCGCGACCTGCAGCGCCATACCAGCGATGTGCTGGAACGCGTAACGGCCAGCGGTCAGATCTACATCACGAGGCACGGCCGGACGATCGCCCGAATCCTTCCGCCGGACCCGGCAGAAGAACAACTCAATGCCGCGATCGAGGCCGGCATCCTCGATCCCCGGGCCCTGAGCGAGACCTACACCAACGCTCAGATGCGGGAAGAGCTCCCGCCCTCCGGCCGACCGACTGCCGGCGGCTCCTTGTCCGAGAAGGTCATCGAGCTCAGGGAAGCCGAGGGCGACCGGTGATCCGGTGGACCTACATCGATACCAGCGCCGCAGTCAAGCTCTTCCGCACCGAACCCCACTCCGACCCTTTCGACAGATGGCTCGACGAGCATGCCGAATCCAGACCGATCACTTCGGATCTCACCCGCACCGAGCTTCGGCGGGCCCTCCACGCCGCCGGGTCCGACGAGCGCACCTGGCGGTCGGCCGAATCCTGGATCGACCATACGGCGCTCATTCGGCTCACACCGGACCTGTGCAATGCCGCCGGTCGTCTTGGAACCGGGACGACATTGCGCTCACTGGATGCGATCCATGTGGCCGCCGCCCTGCAACTGCAGGCGTTCCTCGACGCTTTCGTCACCTACGACAAGCGTCTCGCTGACACTGCCGCGGCCTGCGACCTCCCGGTGGCATGCCCGGGAGCCGACTGCTGATCAACCGCGCATTCGCCATATCAACGGAGCGGGCCGGTGGCGGCCTCGATGTCGGCCCGCAGACCCCGGCCGGTGACCAGCGACCGGACCTGCTCGATGACCGGGGACAGGAACTGGTCGGGGCCCGGCTTGTCGGCGATCCGCTCCACCGCGGCTATCGCGACCATCGCGGCCGGCGAGGGGCGCATCGGTTCGCGCAGTTGCAGGGCCCGCGCCGCGGCCAGCAGCTCCACCGCCAGCAGGCTCCCCAGGTTGTCCAGGACCTCGCGGAGCTTGCGGCCCGCCGACCAGCCCATCGACACATGGTCCTCCTGCATGCCCGAGGTCGGCACCGAGTCCACCGACGCAGGCACCGCCAGACGCCGGTTCTCGGCCACGATCCCCGCCGCCGTGTACTGGGCGATCATCAACCCCGAGTTCACCCCCGGGTCGGGACTGAGGAACGCGGGCAGGCCCCGGGAGCGGGTCACGTCCAGCAGCCGGTCCACCCTCCGCTCGGAGATCGAGCCGACGTCGGCCGCCGCTATCGCCAGGAAATCCGCCGCGTATCCCAATGGGGCGCCGTGAAAATTGCCGGTCGACTCGACGCGTCCGTCCGGCAGCACCACCGGGTTGTCCACTACGGACAGCAATTCGCGGTCGGCCACCTGGACCACGTAGTCGAGCACGTCGCGGGCCGCGCCCGCCACCTGCGGGGCGCACCGCATCGAATAGGCGTCCTGCACCGCGTGCAGCAGGTCCTCGCGGTGGGAGTCCATGATCTCCGAGTCCTGCAGGAGCTTGTGGATATTGGCCGCGCTGGCGGCCTGGCCCACCTGCGGCCGGATCTCGTGCAGCTCGGGCATGAAGGGCCGGTCCGAACCGAGCATCGCCTCGATCGACAGCGCGGCGGTCACATCGGCCATGGTCAGCAGATGGCGGGCGTCCTCCGCGGCGAGCAGGAGCATCCCGAGCATGCCGTCGGTGCCGTTGATCAGCGACAGGCCCTCCTTCGCGGCCAGTTCGATCGGGGTGACGCCGGCCCGTTCCAAAGCGGGCGCGGACGGTGCTCTCGTTCCGTCGTCCTCCAGCACCCAGCCCTCACCCAGCAGCACCAGCGCGCAATGCGCCAGCGGCGCCAGGTCGCCCGACGCCCCGAGCGAACCGTGGACCGGCACCCACGGCGTGATGTCCGCGTTCAGGACCGCCGCGAGAGCGTCCGCCACCTCCGGGCGCACACCCGACCTGCCCATCGCGAGGGACCTGAGGCGCAGCAGCATCATCGCCCGCACGACCTCCTTCGGCATCGGGTCGCCGACGCCCGCCGCATGGGAGCGGATGAGGGCGTGCTGAAGCTCCGCGCGTCGCTCCGGGGCGACGAACGTGCTGGCCAGCGCCCCGAATCCGGTCGAGACGCCGTAGACGGGGCGGCCGTCGCGTTCGATGTCGTCGACGATGGCGCGGCTGGCGGCCATGGCCGCCCTCGCCTCGGCGTCGATGACGACCTCCGCCCGGTCGCGGGCGACGGCGACGACCTCTTCGGGGCTCGCCGGGGTGGGCTTTATGTGGACAGTGGTCAAGGGTTCTCCGTTCTCACCGCGCCGGCACGCATGACGGCTTTGATCAGTGGCACCCCGGGCCGGTAGGCCAGGTGCGCGTGCGAAGGGGCGTCGAGGACGACCAGGTCGGCCCGGGTGCCCGGCATCAGGGCGCCGATATCGGTGCGGCGCAGGGCCTTCGCGCCGCCCGCGGTGGCGGCGGTGACGGCCTCCGCCGGGGTCATGCCCATCTCCCGCACGGCCAGCGCGATGCAGAAGGCCATGCTGCTGGTGTACGAGGAGCCGGGATTGCAGTCGGTGGCGAGGGCGATGCTCGCCCCGGCGCCGATGAGTCGGCGCGCGGGAGGGTATGGGGACCTGGTGGAGAACTCGACGCCCGGCAGGAGGGTCGCGACCGTGTCGCCGTCGGCGAGCGCTTCGATGTCGTTCCAGCTCAGGTGGGTGCAGTGGTCGGCCGAGGCAGCGCCGAGTTCGACCGCGAGGGCCACTCCCGGTCCCTCGCTGAGCTGGTTCGCGTGGACGCGCAGGCCGAGCCCGGCCTTCGCTCCGGCGGTGAGGACCTGGCGGGCCTGATCGGCGTCGAAGGCGCCCCGTTCGCAGAACACGTCGATCCATTTCGCGTGCGGCGCACAGGCATCCAGCATGTCGCCGCAGACGAGGGCGACGTAGGCGTCGGGGTCGGCGCCGCTCGGGAGGGTGTGCGCGCCGAGGAAGGTGGTCTCGTCGGTGAACTCGCCCGCGATGCGCAGGGAGCGGAGTTCGTCGGCGACGGTGAGTCCGTAGCCGGACTTGATCTCCCAGGTGGTCGTGCCCTGCCGGAGCATCTCGGCGGTCAGGCGGGCGGTGGTGGCGAACAGTTCGACGTCGGGGGCGGCCCGGGTGGCGGCGACGGTGGTGCGGATGCCGCCGCCGGTGTAGGGCTCGCCGCTCATGCGGGCGGCGAATTCGGCGGTCCGGTCACCGGCGAAGACGAGGTGGGCGTGGCTGTCGACGAAGCCGGGGATGACGGCGCGGCCGGCGGCGTCGAGGCGGTGGTCGGCGGCGGGCGCCTGGGCGGCGGGGCCGATCCAGGCGATGGTGTCGCCGTCGGCGACGAGCGCGGCATCGGTGAGGATGCCGTCAGGGCCGGCGGTGAAGAGTTCGCCGATATTGTCGACCAGCACGCTCATGCGCTCAGCTCCTCTATTGCGGCGGCCAGTTCGCCGCCGGCGTCGATGGCGGTGTGGCGGCCTCCGGAGACGATGCGGCGTCCGTCCACCAGGACGTCGGTGATGTCGGGTGCGCCGGCGGCGTGGATGATGCCGGCCGGATCGGATCCGGCGGTGCGGGCGGTGCCGAGTGCGACGACGACGAGGTCGGCGCGGCGGCCGGGTGCGATGGCGCCGGCGTCGGTCCAGCCGAGGCTGTCGTGTCGGGTCGCCGCGGTCAGCAGCTCGCCGGGGGCGAACCGGCCGCGTTTTTCGGATACCAGTCGCTCGTGCATCTCGACGGCTCTCGCCTCCTCGAACATGTCCACAATGGCGTTGGAGTCGGTGCCGAGCGAGAGCCGCACCCCGGTCTCGGCCAGCGCCCGGGCGGGCCCGAGCCCGTCGGCCAGGTCCCGTTCGGTGGTGGGGCACAGGCACACCGTGGTGCCCGAGCGGCGCAGCAGTTCGATGTCGTGGCCGGCCAGATGGGTGGCGTGGACGGCGGTCAGGTCGGGACCGAGCAGACCGCACCGCTCCAACAGCTCGGTCGGCGTGCACCCGTGGACGCTGCGGCAGGCGGCGTTCTCGGCTTGCTGCTCCGAGAGGTGGACGTGGACGGGGCGGCCCTCGGTGGAGCAGGCGAACGCCGCGATCGCGTCGTCGGGGACCGCGCGCACGGAGTGGACGGCGGCGCCGATGCGCGACGCCGGGCCGTCCGTGAGTTTGGCGACGCGGTTGTACCAGGCCTCCAGGCTGCCGTCGCCGAAGCGGCGTTGCCCGTCTTCGAGCGGTTGATCGAAACCCCCCGCCAGGTACAGCGTGTCCAGCAACGTGATGCGGATGCCCGCGTCGGCGGCGGCCGCGATCAGGGCCTGGCCCATGGCATTCGGGTCGGCGTAGGGGTGGCCGCCGGGCGAGTGGTGGAGGTAGTGGAACTCCCCCACGCAGGTGATCCCGGCGAGCGCCATCTCGGCGTAGACGCCCCGCGCGAGACGGTAGTACGAGTCGGGATCGAGCCGTCCGGCCAGGTCGTACATGCCCTCGCGCCACGTCCAGAACGTGCCTCCATGATGGTCGGAGGTGCGGCCCCGCAGGGCGCGGTGGAAGGCGTGCGAGTGGGCGTTCGCGAAGCCGGGCAGGACGATGCCGCGCAGGTGCTCGGTGTGCAGGTGGTGCCCGCGCTCGACGCCGACCCGGACCGCTTCGATGCGTCCGCCTGAGACGTCGATGGCGACCGACGCGGCCGGGCCGGCCGGCAGCCAGGCCCACTCGGCCCAGTAGGTCAGCACGCGAGGTCCCCGAGTACGGCGGCGAGCGCGTCGACGCCCGCGGCGCAGTCGGCGTCGTCGGCGGTCTCGGCCGGGGCGTGTGATACGCCGGTCTCGTTGCGCACGAACAACATCGCGGTGGGAACGTGGGCGGCCAGCACCCCGGCGTCGTGCCCGGCACCGGTCGGCAGGACCGGCGCCCCACCCAGGAGCGCGGCGACCCGGTCGCGCAGGTCCTCGTCGAAGCCGACCAGCGGGGACTCGGACCCCGCCCGGCTGGTGAACCCGGTGCCGTCCCGGGCGGCCCGTTCGCCCACCTTGGATTCGAGGCCGGAGACGATCTCATTCAGCGTCGCCTCATCGGGAGCGCGGGCGTCCAGCCACGCGTCCACCCGCTTCGCGATCGCATTGGTCGCGCCCGGATCGACTTCGACGCGGCCGACCGTGGCGAGCCCGCCCGCGAGACGGGCCTCCTTGCGCGCCGCCAGGACCGCGAACGCGAAGGTCAGCATCGGATCGCGCCGGTCGGCAAAGAGCGTGGTCCCGGCGTGGTTGCCCTCGCCGGTGAAGGTCAGGCGCCAGCGCCCGTGCGGCCAGATCGCGCTGGCGACGCCGACCGCGTCGCCGTCGGCCTCCAGGGCGCGGCCCTGTTCAATGTGGAGTTCGACGAACGCGCCGAGCCGTTCGAGCCGTTCGGGGTCGGGACCGAGACCACCGGGGTCGACGCCCGCGGCTTCCATCGCCTCGGCGAGCGTGATGCCGGAGGCGTCGGTGAGTTTCCGGGCCCGATCGGGGTCGAGCGCACCGGTCATGAGGCGGGTGCCCAGGCAGGGGACGCCGAAGCGCCCGCCCTCCTCCTCGGTGAACGCGGCGATCCCGATCGGGCGTTGCAGCGTCGCGTCGCGTTCGCGGAGAGCGTCGACGGCCAGGAACGCCGAGACGATGCCGAGCGGGCCGTCGTAGGCGCCGCCGTGGGGCACCGAGTCGAAGTGGCTGCCCGTCAGGATCGCGCCGCGGGAGCGGCGCGGCCCCCACCAGGCGTAGAGGTTCCCGTTCCGGTCGGTCTCGACGGCCATGTCCCTGGCCTCGGCCTGGCCCCGGAACCAGTTGCGGCAGGACTGGTCCGCGTCCGTCCACGAGTGACGAACGTAGCCGTTCTCGGTCCGTCCGACGGGCAAGAGCTCGTCCCACATTCGCCTGAAAGTCGATGCGTCCATGCGTCCCCAGCTCCGCTATGCCTCGTTGACCGGAATCCGGATTCCATGATCCTCGGCCACGCGCGCCGCATCTGCATATCCGGCATCTGCGTGGCGGATCACGCCCATCGCGGGGTCGTTGGACAGGACGCGTTCGAGTTTCCGGGCGGCGAGGGCGGTGCCGTCGGCGACGGTGACCTGACCGGCGTGGATGGACCGGCCCATGCCGACGCCGCCGCCCTGGTGGATCGAGACCCAGCTGGCGCCCGACGCGGTGTTGACGAGGGCGTTGAGCAGGGGCCAGTCGGCGATGGCGTCGGATCCGTCCTTCATGCCCTCGGTCTCGCGGTAGGGGCTGGCGACCGAGCCGGTGTCCAGGTGGTCGCGGCCGATCACGATGGGCGCCTTGAGGGTCCCATCGGCCACGAGCTCATTGAAGCGGGCGCCGGCGCGGTCCCTCTCGCCGTGCCCGAGCCAGCAGATCCGGGCCGGCAGGCCCTGGAAGGCGACGCGCTCGCGGGCCAGGTTGATCCAGCGGGTCAGGGACTCGTTCTCGGGGAACAGGTCGAGGACGGCCTCGTCGGTGCGGGCGATGTCGGCCGGGTCGCCCGAGAGCGCGGCCCACCGGAAGGGACCCTTGCCCTCACAGAAGAGGGGCCGGATGTAGGCGGGGACGAAGCCGGGGAAGGCGAAGGCGCGCTTGCAGCCCCCGGCGAGGGCCTCGCCGCGGATGGAGTTGCCGTAGTCGAAGACCTCGGCGCCCGCGTCGAGGAAGCCGACCATGGCTTCGACGTGCGCGGCCATCGAGGCGCGGGCGCGCTCGGTGTAGTCCTCGGGGTCGGCGCTCGCCAGGGCCGGGGCATCGGTGTATGCGACCCCGGCGGGGACGTAGGAGAGCGGGTCGTGGGCGGAGGTCTGGTCGGTGACGATGTCCACTTCGGTGCCGCGGCGCAGGATCTCGGGGAGGACGGTGGCGGCATTGCCGACCAGGCCGATCGACTTCGCCTCGCCGCTCGCCTTGGCGGCCAGGGCCTGTGCGAGGGCGTCATCCAGGTCGGCGGCGACCGTGTCGAGATAGCGGTCGGCGACCCGGCGGCGGAGACGATCGGGGTCGACGTCGACGATGAGGCAGACGCCGTCGTTCATGGTGACCGCCAGCGGTTGGGCCCCGCCCATGCCGCCGCAACCGGCCGTCAGCGTCAAGGTGCCGCGCAAAGAACCCCCGCTGTGCCTCTTAACAGCCAGCTTGGCGGCGACGGCGGCGAACGTCTCGTACGTCCCCTGCAGGATGCCCTGGGTCCCGATGTAGATCCATGAACCGGCCGTCATCTGCCCGAACATGGTGAGCCCCAGCGATTCGAGCCGGCGGAACTCGGGCCAGTTGGCCCACTCTCCCACCAGGTTCGAATTGGCGATGAGCACGCGCGGGGCCCACTCATGGGTGCGCATGACGCCGACGGCGCGGCCGGACTGGACCAGCAGGGTCTCGTCTTCGGCCAGGGTGATGAGGGTCCGCAGGATCGCTCGCAGGTCTTCCTTGGAGCGGGCGGCCTTGCCGGTGCCGCCGTAGACGACCAGGTCGTCGGGGCGCTCGGCGACCGCGGGATCGAGGTTGTTCTGGAGCATCCGGTAGGCCGCCTCGGCCTGCCAGGTGCGGCAGTGCAGGTCACTTCCGCGAGGTGCGTGCATGTTCTCCGCCTCTGTCACAGGTTGCCGCGCTTGGCCTGCTCCTTCTCCAAGGCCTCGAACAGCGCCTTGAAGTTGCCCTTGCCGAAACTGAGCGAGCCGTGGCGCTCGATGATCTCGTAGAACACCGTAGGCCGATCCTGTTGCGGCTTGGTGAAGATCTGGAGCATGTACCCGTCCTCGTCGCGGTCGACCAGGACGCGGCGCTGCTGGAGTTCCGCGATCGGGACGCGGACCTCCCCGATGCGCGCCTTCAGCTCCGGGTCCTCGTAGTAGGCGTCGGGGGCCTCCAGGAAGTCCACCCCGGCCGCGCGCATATTGTCCACGGCGGCGAGGATGTCGCTGGTGGCCAGCGCGATGTGCTGGACGCCGGGGCCGCCGTAGAACTCCAGGTACTCGTCGATCTGGGACTTCTTCTTGCCCGGCGCGGGCTCGTTGATCGGGAACTTGACCTTGCGGGTCCCGTTGGCGACGACCTTGCTCATGAGCGCGGAGTACTCGGTGGCGATGGCGTCGTCCACGAACTCGACGATATTGGTGAAGCCCATGACGCGCTCGTAGTAGCCGACCCACTCGCGCATCCTGCCCTCTTCGACATTGCCGACGATGTGGTCGATGGCCTGGAAGTTGCGCTTCGGTGCCGGGGCGACGAGCGGCCGGCGGGCGGCGAAGCCGGGCAGGAACGGGCCGTCGTACCCCGACCTGTCGATGAGGACGTTGCGGGTCTCGCCGTAGGTGCCGATGACGGCGGTGCGGACCGTGCCGTGCTCGTCGGTGACGTCGTGCGGCTCGGTGATCGCTATGGCGCCCTGCTTGATCGCGTACTCGTAGTTGGCGTCCACATCGGGCACCTCGAGGGCGACCTCGATGACGCCGTCGCCGTGGGCGGCGTAGTGGCGGGTGGCCTCAGAGTCGGCGGTGACGCCGCCGGTGAGGACGAAGGTGACGCCGCCGGACTTCAGCGCGTATTCGGCGTGCTCGCGGTAGCCCTGCTCGGGCCCGCGATAGGCGAAGCAGGTCATGCCGAAGGCGGTGGAGTAGTAGTGGGCGGCCTGGCGGGCGTTGCCGACGTAGAAGCGGACGTGGTCCCAGCCCTTGATGGGGAAGACGTCCTCGCGGATGTCGTGCTCCACGGCTCCGACCAGTTGGGTTTCGTTCGCGATGTCGACCATGACTGCTCCTCAGGATCACTGGGGTCTATGACCTTGATCATTGAGCAGGAGCCGTATCTAGGCAAGGAGTGCCGGAAAGTTTGGGCAGAGTGCTCAAACCGTCCTGCATATCGGGCGTTAAGCTATGCAATATGACCAGTGAAGCGGGAATTGACGGTCTCGACGCGCGGCTCATCGAGCTCTTGGAGGCGGAGCCGCGGATCGGGGTGCTGGAGTGCTCGCGGCGGCTGGGGGTGGCGCGCGGGACGGTGCAGGCGCGGCTGGACAAGCTGGCCGAGCGCGGGGTGATCCGGGGTTTCGGGCCGAACGTGGACCCGGCGGCGCTGGGTTACCCGGTGATGGCGTTCGTGACGCTGGAGCTGCGGCAGGCGGTGGGCCACTTCAGCGTGGCGCAGCACCTGGGCCGCATCCCGGAGGTGCTTGAGGCGCATACGGTCACGGGGCAGGGTGACCTGCTGTGCCGGATCGTGGCCAGGACGAACGCCGAGCTGCAGAGCGTGATCGACCGGGTCCTGGCGAGCGAGGGGGTCATCCACGCGACGACGGTCATCGCCCTGGCCGAGCAGATCCCGTACCGGACCTTGCCGCTGGTGGGCGAGGCCGCCCGCGATCAACGTTGAACTCTCGCGATCCGGTGAACCAACTCTGAGGTCACGCAATTCGGTGAACCAACGTCGGGCTCACGTGATCCGGTAAACCAACGTCGAGGTCACCCGATCCGGTGAACCTCAGTCGCCCGGGGTGTCTCCATCCCGTTTCCTGTCGGACCCCCGCGTCACGATTGGGGCGGGCAGACCGCGAACTTCCCCTTTGGGTGGGTGGGGGTTAGGGACGGCCTTCCACCTTGCCGGTCACTTCAGCCAGGCCGACAACCGTGCCGTCCGGCCCCGGAGCCGTCGCACCGATCCGGACCGTGTCGCCGTCCTCCAGGAACGTCCGCTCCCGCCCGTCTCCCAGGTCGATCGGCTCGGTTCCACCCGCGCTCAGTTCCATGAAGCTCCCCCGCTGCTCGCGCACCGGCCCCGAGACCGTGCCCGACGCGAACAGGTCGCCCGTTCGCAAGGAGGCCCCGTTCGCCGTCATATGCGCCAGCATCTGCGCGGGCGTCCAGTACATCTCCTTGAACGGCGGCTTCGACACCTCGGTTCCATTCCAGGACACCGACATCGACAGGTCGAAGCCGTAGCGGTCCTTCTCGCGCAGGTACCCGAGCGGCTCCGGATCCTGCACCGGCGCGGCCACCCGCGCCTCGGCCAGCGCCTCCAGCGGCGTCACCCACTGCCCGATCGACGTCGCGAACGACTTGGCCAGGAACGGCCCCAGCGGCTGCCCCTCCCACGCCTGCAAGTCCCGCGCCGACCAGTCGTTGACCAGCACCGCACCGAACACGTGCTCGGCGAAGTCGTCCACACTCACCGGCGAACCCTGGTCGCTGGCCACGCCGACCACGAAGCCGACCTCGGCCTCGATGTCGAGTCGGCGGCTCGGCCCGTAGGTGATCTCGCCGTCCGGCTCCTTGCGCTGCCCGCTCGGCCGCAGGATCGGCGTGCCCGATCCGACCACGGTCCCGGCCCGGCCGTGATAGCCGACCGGCAGCCGCTTCCAGTTGGGCAGCAACGGCTCCGCGCCGGGCCGCAGCAGCCGGCCCATCATCGTCGCGTGGTACTCCGAGGCGTAGAAGTCCACATAGTCCGCGACCTCGAACGGCAGGTGCATCCGCGCCTTCGCGGCGGGCGTCAGCAACGTCTCCGACTGGTCGCGGTAGCGCAGGTCCGAAAGCAGTTCGACCAGTTGGAGGCGCACCAGCCGCCAGGCCGGCGGTCCCATCGCCATGAACGGGCCGAGGCTGTGCTCCTGGAACGCCGGGCGGATCCAGGGCAGGAAGAACGTGCCGGATGCGAGTTTTCGCAGGTCCAGGACCTGGTCGCCGATCCGGGTGCCGACCCTCGGCGTCGGGTCCTTCGCGGTGGAGAAGATTCCGTACGGCAGGTGGTGGACCCCGAACGGTCCGCCTTCGGCTCCCTCGACCCAAGTCATGATGCGGCTGCGCCTCTCTCCAGGAGTTTCAATTCGATCAGGTCCGCGACGGGCTCGTCGATGCTGCACGAACCGTATGCGGTCCACAGCGGACGCGGCCAGTCGAGGAGCGTGCGGGCCCGCTGGGCCAGGTCGGCCGCGTCGGTGGAGGCCAGTTGCCTAGCCACCGAGTCGATGTCCGCGCCGCTCGCGGCCTCACCGGACGCGACCAGGACATTGAGGAATCCATGGTGGGTGAATCCGGTCTCGGGGTCGCGGCGGCGGATCGCGTGGTGCAGTCCGGCGGTGAGCTTGAACCGCAGCCCGCGCCGCGCACATCCCGCGATCGCGCCGGCCAGCCCCTCGGGCGTCGGAAAGGCCTCCGCGACGAGTCCGCCGGTGCGGAACTTCGGCGCGAAGCCGTATTCGGCGGCCGCGTCGAGCGCGTTCTCGTCGCCGATGGGGATCTCGGCGAAGACGCGCGAACTCCAAGAGCGGGCGATATCGGGTGAGTCGAGGGCCGCGCGGCTCTCGAACTGGACGACGCGCGCCCGGCCTGCGAGTGCCGCTACGGCCGCTTCGACCCGTTCGGGCTCGATGTCGACAATGAGGCCGATGTCCAGGTCGGAGCGCCCCGGATTCAGATCGGCCGCCCGGCTCGCGGGGACCAGCAGCGGGCCCACGATCGGCGCGTACCAGGACGCGCGATACCCGCGGTGAGCTGGGACGGCGTCCTCCAGGGCGGCATTGCCGGGCGGGAACACCGCCGCGTCGTCGATCAGGCCCCGCAGCGCCGCGGGTATCGCATCGGCCATGCCAAGAGCGTAGAGCGGCGGGGCGGAGTTGTCGATACGGAACGCCCCGATGACTATCCTCGGGTTTATACCTCGCCGCATCCGACAAGGGAGTCACGATGCCGTTCTACCGTTCGGTCGGGCAGATCCCCGACAAACGCCATACCCAGTTCCGTCAACCCGACGGGAGCCTGTACTCCGAAGAACTCATGGGCCAGGAGGGGTTCTCCTCGGATTCCTCGCTGCTGTACCACCGGTTCCGACCCACGGCGATCAGCTCCAGCGTCATCCACCAGCCGGAGCGGGCCGAGCCGGTCCCGAACCATCCGCTGGCGCCGCGCCACTTCCGCACCCACAAATTGGACGGCGCGGGGGACCCGATCCTCGGCCGCGACCATCTGCTGTCGAACGCGGACTGTCGTATATCCTATACGATCGCCGACCGCCCTTCGCCGCTGTACCGCAATGCGATCGGCGACGAGTGCATCTACGTCGAGGACGGCGCCGCCCACGTCGAGACCTCGTTCGGGTCGATCGACATTGGACCGGGCGACTACCTCATCATGCCGATGTCCACGATCTACCGGATCGTCCCCCACGGCGAGGCCCCGTTGCGGACCCTGGTGGTCGAGTCCAGCGGTCACATCACTCCGCCGAAGCGCTACCTGTCGGCGCGGGGCCAGTTCCTGGAGCACTCGCCGTACTGCGAACGCGATCTGCGCAGCCCGGCCGAGCCGCTGCTGGTCGACGGGGAGAACGTCGAGGTGTACGTCCAGCACCGGGGCCGGGGCAGCGCCACGATCTGGACGAAGTTCACGTACGCGCACCACCCGTTCGACGTGGTCGGCTGGGACGGGTGCCTGTATCCGTGGGTTTTCTCGGTCCACGACTTCGAGCCGATCACCGGGCGCATCCACCAGCCGCCTCCGGCGCACCAGGTCTTCCAGGGCCCGAACTTCGTGATCTGCAACTTCGTGCCGCGGAAGGTGGACTACCACCCGGACGCGATCCCGGTGCCCTACAACCACCACAATGTGGACTCCGACGAGGTGATGTTCTACTGCGGCGGGAACTACGAGGCGAGGCGCGGTTCGGGCATCGAGCAGGGCTCGATCTCGCTGCACCCCTCGGGGTTCACGCACGGGCCGCAGCCGGGCGCGCCGGAGCGGTCCATCGGCGCCGACTACCTCGACGAGCTGGCGGTCATGGTGGACACGTTCCGGCCCTTGGAGCTGTGCGAGCCGGCCCTGAACGTGGAAGACACGAACTACGCCTGGACGTGGAACCGAGACCCCGGCCTTTAAGGGCGGTTCCGATCTTGGGAGACCGATGATCCGGGGCGCTCGGTCGAGCACCCCGGATCGTCCATATCGGATGCTCGACTAGGCGTAGCGGACTTCGAGGTTGCCGACGTTGGCCTCCACGGTGATGGTGTAGTCGGCCTGCTCTCGCGCGTCGGTGGCGATATTGACGTCGTCATCGCCGACGTCGCCCTGGTAGTCGACCGCGTAGGTGGTGCCGTCATTGGGGACCACGATCACCACATTGCCGACGTTGGCGGTGACATCGATGTCGCCGAGCACCTGGTCGTATTCGAGGTGGACATCGCCGACGCTGGTCTCGACCGAGGTGGCGGTGGCGCTCAGGTGCTGGGCGTCGATGCTGCCGACATCGGAGCGCAGATCGATCTCCCCGTCGAGGCCGTCCGCATTGACGTCGGCGACCGCGGTGCGGGCCTTGGCGGAAGCCCCCGGCGGCAGAGCGAGCTCGTAATCAATCCTGCACTTGTCGCCGCGGAACCAGGAGAGCGGAGGATTGCCACAGTCGGCATCGGCCTCGAAGACGCCGTCCGAGCGGTACTGCTCGCTGACGTCGAGTTCCGGGCCCTTCCAGACCATCTCGCGCTCGACCTCCAGATCGGGGCCTTCGCTCGCGGTCAGATACACGTTCCCCACTTCGACTTCCAGGTCGATTCCGGAGACCGGACCGGGGTAAGTCTGGCTGTGCGAGTCGGTCTCCTCGGGACTGAGCGAAGACCAGGCCCACACGGCACCGAACACCAATGCGACCAGCAGGACCACGGCGGTCAAGACCCCGCCCCAAATCATCCAGGCGCGGGGGCCGGACTTCCTCTCGGGGACAGATTCGGACGGCGAGGAGTTCTCCAGGGTCGTCATCGTTCAGTCCTTTCCGTTCTCACGCAGGTACTTCAGGATCGCGAGCACTCTGCGGTTGTGGGTGTCGTTGGGCGGGAGTCCGAGCTTGGTGAAGATCGAGCTGATGTGTTTCGAGACGGCGCCGTCGCTCAGGAACAGCAGTCGTCCGATCTCGCCATTGGAGTGGCCCTCGGCCATGTGCGTCAGGACCTCCCACTCGCGGGGTGTCAGGGTGTCGAGCTCGCTGCTCTGCCGGCGGACCAGCAGCTGCGAGACGACCTCCGGGTCGAGCGCGGTGCCGCCCTCGACCACCCGCTTGAGGGTGTCCAGGAATTCGTCGACCCTGGCGACGCGATCCTTGAGCAGGTAGCCGATGCCGCGCGTCTCGCCGGTCAGCAGCTCGACGGCGTAACGCTCCTCGACGTACTGCGACAGCATCAGAATCGCCAGGTCGGGGTGGCTGCGGCGCAAGAGGAGCGCGGCCCGCACCCCCTCGTCGCTCTGGTCGGGAGGCATCCGCACGTCCGCGACCACCAGGTCGGGGCAGTCCCGTTCGACCGAGCGGAGCAGCGCCTCCGCGTCACCGACGGTGTCGATGACCTCCATACCGCCCAGCTCCATGAGGCGGGCCAGGCCCTCCCGCAGCAGGACCGAGTCTTCGGCGATTACGACGCGCATGGCAGCTCCGCTTCGATCGTGGTGGGCCCGCCTTCGGGGCTGTGGAGGTGGAATGTCCCATCGACCGAGCGCACCCGGTCGGCCAGGCCCCGCAGCCCGGTGCCGCCGCCCGGATCGGCACCGCCGTTCCCGTCATCGGCGATGACGAGGTGCAGGACTGATCCGCGTTGCGATACATCCACTGTGGCCTTGGTGGCGCCCGAATGCCGGGCCACATTGGTCAGTGCCTCCGAGACCATGAAATAGGCCACGGTTTCGACGTCCCGGGGAGGCCGGGAGCCGGGCACGTCGACCTTGACCCGGACCGGCACCGGCGAGCGGGCCGCGACCGCCGACAGTGCCGCGTCGAGCCCCCGGTCCTCCAGCACCGCCGGATGCAGGCCCCGCACCAGGTCGCGCAACTCCTCCATCGCCTGGAGGGCCTCCTCGTGCGCCCCGGCCAGCGCGCGCCGCCCCTCCTCGGGCAGGTCGGTGAGGGTGGATCTGGCGATGCCGAGATTGATGGCCAGGGCCGTGATGCGCTGCTGCGCGCCGTCGTGGAGGTCGCGCTCGATGCGCCGGCGTTCGGCGTCAGCGGCGTCCACGGTGGAATCGCGGCTGGCGGCAAGGTGGGTGATGCGCCGTTCGAGTTCGTCGCTGCGACTGGTTCCGAGCATCCGAGTCGCCATGAGTCCGTCGATCGCGGCCAGCCCTCGGGTGGTCCAGGGGGCGGCCAGCAGGACGACGATGCCGATCGCGCTGAAGGCGAACGGGTTCCACTCGGTTGGGCCGTCGATGGGGAAGAGCGGCGCGGCGAGCAGGGACAGGCCGACCACCCAGGCGGTGACCGCGATCGTGGCGGCGATGGGCCCGGCGACCGAGCCGATCGAGTGGTAGGCGAGGCGCGACCATGTCTTGCGGTCGCCGAATTGCTCGAGCAGCTTGCGGGGGTTGATGGAGAATCGCAGCGGCAGCCCGCCCTCGGGCAGGTCCAGGTGGAGGTAGGCGCGGTGGCGTGAGCGCTGGAGGACGGTGAGCGCGTTGTTCAGCGTCAGGATCACCGATCCGGCGACGAGCGGCACGATGATCGAAGGCGCGCCGGCAATGCCTGCGATGAACAGGGTGAAGAGCGCGCCGAAGGCGACCAGGCCGATGGCGCCGCCGGTGACGAGATGCGTGAGGGCCCGCCAGGTGGCGGGCGACCAGAGGGCACCGACCACCGTGAGCGGTCCGATGCGTCCGCGGCCTGCGGGAGTGGTTGCGGTGTCCATGCCTGGACTCTATTTTCGACCGGCGCGAAGTGCATTGGCGCTGGCGTCCGAGTGAGGGGTGGAGTTTTCTCCACCCCCGGTGCGACCGAGCTCGGATGCATGGATGCGGACCGGGAGAGGTTTCCGGCATTCGCGCCGAGCCGAGGCGGGAATCCCCGAGTCCGACCGCAGCATCTTCGGACCGCGCCCGGTCGGCGAATACGGGATCGAGATCCCCTTGCAGTGACGCCGCCCCTTGGCTACAAGGGAGGGCGCGACGGCTGGTAGACGGTTCGGCCCGCTCGTCGCGCCTCCACCGCCAAGCCGATGCGCGCCCGATTGGCGGCGGCGAACCTGGGGGCAGCCGCTTCGGGCGGGAGGAAGTCGAACTTCTCCAGCTCGTTCTCCTGGAGGCGGATCGCGTCGCGATCGTCGATGACGCCGGCGTCGAAGACGTAGACCGACATCGGCCCGGCCACGAACTCGTTGTGCTGCTCCCAATCGAGGACGAGGAGGCCGCCGACCGGCACGTCCAGTCCGATCTCTTCCTTGACCTCGCGCGCGCAGGCATCGTGGGGCGATTCGCCCCGATCCACCATGCCGCCGACGAACTGCCAGTAGTCGCGGTAGTTCGGCTTCACGATCAGCACCTGCCCTGCCGGGTCGGTGAAGAAGGCGCAAGCGACGGCGAACGAGACCGCGAAGCCGTCGAGGATCTGCTGTGGCGGCGGTCCGGTTCGCGTCATGAGGCAAACCCTATCCGGGCGTGCGGAATAGCGATCACTCATCCAGCCGTTCCCTTCCACCAACGCACTCCCAGCTGGACATCGCGGTCGAATACCGCATACGATGGCAAATCAATTGATCTTCATCGATTTTTCAGGTGCCGCTTCGCGGCGCCGGATCCGAGAGAGTGAGCAACCATGCGACGCAGACTCATGGCCGCCGGCGCGGTGGTCGCGGCAATGACCCTGGGAGTGGGAACCGCCGCCGCCCAGGACGAGCAGTCCGAGCCCGAGCCGACCCAGGCGGTCGAATTCGACTTCGCCGCAGGGGAAACCGTGGCCGAAGGACTCACCATCCCCTGGGGACTCGCCTTCCTCCCGGACGGCGCCGGTCTCGTGGCCGAACGCAACTCCGGCGACATCCTGCGGGTCGGCCCCGGCACCGACCCGGAGGTCGTCGGCAATATCCCGGTCGTGGGCGGCCAGGGTCAGTGGGACGAGCGCGGCCTACTGGGCCTGGCCGTCTCCCCCACCTACGAAGAGGACGGCTATGTCTACGCCTATTACTCCACAGAGGAGGACAATCGGGTAGGCCGGTTCACCCTCGATGACGTCACCCCCGAACCGATCCTGACCGGAATCCCCGCGGCGCTCAACCACAACGGCGGCCGCCTGGCGTTCGGCCCCGACGGGAAGCTCTACATCTCCACCGGAGACGCGAGCAACACGGACAACGCACAGGACCTCGACAGCCTCGGCGGCAAGATCCTGCGAGCCGAGCCGGACGGTTCAGTGCCCGTTGACAACCCGTACGAAGGCTCGTTCGTCTACACCTGGGGCAACCGCAATATCCAGGGCCTGGCGTGGGATTCGAACGACGAGCTGTACTTCTCCGAGCTCGGCCAGAACACCTGGGACGAGCTCAATCACGCCCAGTCCGGCGCGAACTACGGCTGGCCGATCGTCGAGGGCACCGGCGGCGAACCCGAATACGTCGACCCGCTGGTCACCTGGACGACCGCCGAGGCCTCCCCATCCGGAGCCGCGATCGTGGACGACGTCATGTACGTCGCCGCCCTGCGCGGCCAGCGCCTGTGGACCGTCCCGATCGCGGGCGGCGAGGCCGGAGAACCCGAGGCGGTGCTCGTCTCCGACATCGGAAGGATCCGGACCGTCGAGCCGGGGCCCGACGGCTGGCTGTGGGTGGCCACCTCCAACGGCTCGGGCCAAGACGTAGTGATGCGCTACCCGCCGCTCGAATCGCCGGAGTGAACCGCGACCGAGGAGATCTCCCGATCGGCGGTCTCCTCGGCACGGCCGACCACAATATACTGTCAGGGCCCCTCGTGCCCCACAACTGAAAGCCCCCACTATGCGACGCCTCATCCGCAGGTTCGGCCCCGCCCTGTTCTGGCAGTTCGCCTGGTTCGCGGTCGTAACAATCCCGGTCGCCGCTCTCACCTACTGGATCGCCTCCGACGGGTCGTTCCTGAAGTGGCTCTGGGCTATCGGGATGCTCGTCGGCGTCATCTTGGCTAGGAAGGCCATATTCCGCCTCGCAATCGGCGAGCAGGAGGATCGTCCCGACGAGGATGGGACTTCGGCCGCGCCGCATCTGTTCCGTCATCTGAAGGTGAGCGACGACCTGCGACTTCCGGTCGTGCTGATGTGCATGTTCGGATACGTCACTACCGTGCAAGGGATTGGGTACGCAGGAGACCACGGATTCGCAGTCGCAATGAGACTCACCTCGATCACTTGGCCGATTTGGTTCGTACTGGTATGGAGCTGGTGGGCGTTGTTCGGCAGGCGCGCTTCGCCAAATTCGCTCCCACCGCCGGTGCTGCCGGGTTCGGACCTGGTCGATGCCCGGCTCAGCCCCGGGGAGGACAGCGAAGATCCCGAGGTGGTGACGGTGTCCGTCTCGGCCCGCAAGGTCGCCAGCATCGAGCAGGTCGTCTACTCGGTTGTGCTGCTGCAACTCATCCCGGCAATTGAGGGCGGCAAACGACGCTGGACCGTCAACGTCGACGGCGAACCGGTCGCCATCGCAACCCAGACCTGGGAACACCCCCGCTGGTGGCCGCCCTTCCAGTGGTCCGCGGACCCGTCTGCGACGTACACGGGAACGACGATCGCCTTCGCGCCCGCCGACACGAAGCGGCCCTTACGAACTCGTGCGCATCGTGCGCCGCGTATTCGCCGAGTCCGCAGCGGGCATGGTCGTTCACGCGATGCCTACCGAGACGCTTCGCAGCGCGCTGGTCAACGCACCGGCAGGTCGGGAGCATCTTCTATGGGTTCGTAGGCGAACAGGATCTCCCAGCGGCCGTCGTCGCTCGCGTCGCCGTCGACCATGACGACCCCGTGCCCTCCGACGGCGGTGACCAGCATCCACTGGTTCGGGGTCAAGCCGTGCGCGCCGAGCATTGCCGACGCCCCGACTGCCCGGCACAGCGACCTCGCGACCGCGAGCTCCGAGACGCCACCCACCAGGCCGACGAACTCCGGGCCCGCGGAGAACTCGACCGATGCCGCCCCTTCCGCGGGAGAGTGCTGGACGAGCGCCAACGGTCGATCCGGTGTTCCCGGCGCCGGCACATCGTCAACCATGACCCCGATCCGCTCGGGGGGAACCGGGAAGCACTCGGCGGTCGCGGCCGCCACCGCGAACGGGTCCGAAGGGTCGAACAAGTAGAAGAAGTACCCATCCGACGGTGCTTCGCCGAACAGCAGCAGGTCCTCGATATCGGACGGGGTGTCCGGGCAGCGTTGGAACCCGGTCAGCAACTGCCGGAACTCGACGGCGTCACCCCAGTCCAACTTCACCTTGTTGCGCACCAACGCGCTCGCCAGGTCCTCGACCGCGAGCCCCGGTTCGCCGTGCAGCACCATCGACCGGAGCGAATCCGCTGACTGCGGCCCGATGAAACGCGCGTATCGCTCCAGCAACCGCTCGGTCCGTTCGAGCCGGTCCCTGTATCTCACCGCCTGCCCCTTTTCGTATAACTGACCGCGTAAACCCGGTTCGCCGCCGTGGCATGGAAGAAGGCGGCGAAGCAGGCGATACCGGGTGGCAGGAACACCATCCACACGAGGATCGGAACGCTCGACTCGATATCGGCGCTCGCGGCGGGTTGGAAGGGGCCGGCGGCGCCCGCTTCGGTCGCCAGCACAGCGATGCCGACCGACCACAGGGCGCAGGGGAGGGTGAACAACGCCCACAGCAAGGCGGGCACCTCGTCGATGGGTCGGAGGGACCGCTCGGGGAACTTCCAGGGCCGCAACAGAAGGCGCTGCACCGCCCAGCAGCATCCCGCGATCACGAGCCCGAACGGCAGCAACGGCACGACAGGGTATTCGAGGACCGATTCGGCGTCGGAACGGTCATTCACGACGACGAACCCGGCATCGAGGTCATCAGGATCGAACACCGCCCACAAGTCGACGGCGTCGAGGCCCGTCGGGTCGTTCCGGTTAAGGAGGTTGACCGGCTCGGCGTCGAACGGGTAGCGGTCACCGTCCAGCTCCGCGTAGCCGCTGTAGTAGGCGGTCGTGCCTCCCTTGTGCCGCTGCACCACATCATCGATCGCGGTCGCTTCGGCCCGCACTATCAGCGGATCTCCACCGGTGAACCGGTGCCACGCCAGGTCGTTTCCGGCGATCCCCGCGGGAAGCGCCGCCGCGGCGCAGCCCAACCCGTAGGCGATGAGCAGTGCCATTCGCCGGTGTCGCAGTTGCGCCTTCGTGGAGGCCAGGGCGCGCCCGGTCGCACGGGCTCGGACCCACCACCAGGCGATCGCCGCGATCCCGGCGGCGAACAGCAGCGCGGCGGCCGGCATCGGGAACCGGTAGTCGCCAGGGCCGATCGAATACCAGTAGAGGCCGACCACGCCGTGAAGGGCGACGGTGGCAATCCACATGGGCACGAGCAGTCGAGGGGTTCCCAATGCAGGCACTTTCGAGTTGTGGGGCGGGGCCATTGGTCGTAGCGGGAAACCCAGCGGCCGCGTTCACCAGTTCGAACGGCTCGTGTCGGCATTTGCGCGGAGGTCAGCGCGCGGCCGGAGCGGTCGCCCTGCCTCCGAGCGGGGTGGGGTGGTTGGTGTTACCAGTGGCGAGGCGACTCGTTCTCCAGTCACGGACGAGGTGGATCCGGGCAGTGCTAACTGGCGGCGAAGTAGGTGTAGACCTCTACGTCCCAGGAGTTCAGCTGCGCCATCTCGACAATTGCGCCCTCGATCTTCTCGGATTCGATGATGACGCACTTGTTGGCGGTGAACGACTCGCCGGGCGCGACCTCTTCGGCGGTGAGGATGTCATTGGGGACGACGCCGCAGCGGCTCTGGTACGTCCAGGCTTCGTTGCGGAGGCCGATCAGGACGTCCGTGGGAGCGGCGGCGGCGTCGGCATTGTTGGTGCCGGTCACGGTGAGCATGAGGTACTGGGAGCCCTCGTCGGGGGCCGTATTGGTGGCGTCGGCTGCCAAGATCGTCTCGGTCGCGTCGACTTCCACGGCGGTGATGGCGATGTCCCACGCGTCGACCTTACCGGGCGTGCACATGTCGAGCGGGGCGTCGACGCTCCGGCCGGCTTCGGGATCGGCGACGGCCGGCTCGTATTCGCATTCAATGACCACCGGAGCGGCCTCGGTCGTCTCTTCGGCGGGAGCCTCGGAAGCGGTCTCGGAGTCGGTGCCTTCACTGGAATCGGCGGCGGTGCACGCGGTGAGACTAGTGAATCCCACGAGACCGATCCCGGCGACGGCGAGGAACTTCTTGGCGGCCAGTGCGGCGATAAATGAGTCCACGATCGATCTTTCGGGCAGAGGCGAGTGGGACACCTGTGAATTTACTTCACCCGCGCCACGCCTCAACTGCAAGAAGCGGCGCATTCGAACGCAGGCTAAGCGGCCCGAAGCAGATGGACCGAGGCGCCACTACGACATTCGCTCCGCACCGGCCGGCCAGATGATCGTGACGGGGATTTCACGGCTCTGCGCCCGGGATACGGCGTCGGCGGTGCCGCCCTTGCCTGCCGCTGGCCGACCGTCCCAGACGGCGTACAGGCGGTCGATCGAGGCGAGCATGTACTCGTTGGCGGCCGCGTAGGCTTCCCGACCTCCGGTCTCGAAGGGCATGACGGTGACCTCGGCCGCTTGCGAGAGCAGCCGGTCGTAGGTGGGCTGGTCCTCCAGATCGACCTTCGCGTCGCGGTAGTCCGCGGAGGACACGACCGCCGCCAGCCTGCCGCCGGCCGCGATGACTACTTGGGCGAATATCATATCCGCTCCCGCTGCGAGGCAACTGAATCCGACCAAATCCCCGTCCCGGTGCGCCGCCAGGGCATCGCCGATTCCGGCGCGAACGAGGTCCACGGTTGCCGGGCAGAGGTTCATATGCCCGGTGATGCCGATCCGCAATTGATACTCCTTGTCGATGAGGTCGGGCCGTCAGAGCCGTGGTTCCCACCAGGTGCATCGGGTAACTGTTCGGCACGATCGAAATCGACACGCTGAAACGGGAGCTTCGGCACCTCGGAGTCGTTTGGAAGTTGATGAGGGCAAAACAAAAGGCCCGCTGGGCGGGCCTGCTTGTTTGTATTGATCAAGTTGGCTGGGGTACCTGGACTCGAACCAAGAACGACGGTACCAGAAACCGCTGTGTTGCCAATTACACCATACCCCAATGGTGTCTTTACGCCTCGAAACTCTCGGCGCCGACGAGAGCCAACTGTACCGGATGCGCACCGGCGCCCACAAACGGGTTCCCGTGACTGGAACCACTCATTGCGCGGTGGTGGCGAGTCCGGGTTCGGGGTCGGTAGGTGATGGCCGCCGGGCTGCGCGGCTCGATCGGGATGGCTCAGGTCGGTGTCGCCGTGGGATGCTCGGTCGGCACGCGCGCGGGCACTGCTCGCCGCTCCGCCCATACCCCGATTAATTTTCTCGCAGGCGCGGGCAACCCCGACCGCGTTCCCGGCGTAATAGGACTTGCCGGGCCGCGGCGCCTCCATCCGCGCGGCGGCCCGCCCCCCGACCCAACCTTTCGAAAGAGGCCCTGTGACCAAGAAGGAGCTCCAGGAGGCCGAGTTCAGATCCTTCGCCATTGCGCAGCGAGAGAGCCTGCGCAAGTACGCGTACCTGCTGTGCGGCGACTGGTATGAGGCCGACGACATCGTCCAGAAATCACTCACGAAGCTGTTCGCGGCCTGGCCCCGCGTCGAATCCGGCGGCGCGCCCGCCTACGTGCGCAAGATCGTCACCAACGTGTTCATCTCGCACCGGCGCCTCAGCTGGGTGCGGCGTGAACGCTCCAGCGCCGAGCTTCCCGAGCAGGCGCTCAATAGTCCACAAGAGTCTGTCGATGCACGGCTGGAGGTCGCCGCGGCACTGCGGCGGCTCCCGGCGAGGCAACGCGCCACGGTCGTCCTGCGGTATTGGGAGCAGCTGTCGGTCGACGAGACCGCGGCCGCCATGGGCTGCTCGACCGGAACGGTGAAGAGCCAGTCGTCCAAGGCGATGCGCAAACTCAAGGAACTGCTCTCCGATTCGTCCGTGCTGGCACGGGCGTAGCGGCAGAGGGAAGGAACATCATGTACGACGAAGATGAAGCAGCGGCCGAGGCGGTGCGCCGGGCGACGCCCGAGACGCAGCCGCCCGCGCCGCGCATCGACCTCGACCGGGTCGTGCGCGACGGCTACCGCGCCAGGGCCAGGGGCCGCGCCGTGCTCGGCGGGACCACCTTCGCTGGCGTGGCGGCGGTCGCCGGGGTGCTGGCGCTGACCGCCGGGCTGCTGCCCGGCCAGGACACCGGCGATGACCAGAACGCCGCCGAAGGCGACGAGGCCGGCATCAGCGACTACGGCATGGCCGGCTACCCCTATGTCGCCGGAGACCACTTCGACAAGGACGAGGAGCGGGCCGAACTCCAGGAGGCCGCCACGTCCGCCTACGAGGACCTGCTGGTCTCCTCTGGGGTCACGCCCGCGGACCGGTTCGACGTCCAGGAGCCCTCCGAGGAGGAGATCCAGGCGCTCGTCGACGAGCACGGCATCACCGAGGACGAGGCCAGGGCCCAGCTCAACCCCGACGAGACCCCGCTGGACTTCGGCCCCACGCAGGCTCCCGGCAACTACGGCCAGACCTGGCTGCGCGGCTACATCACGGGAGCCTCGCCAAAGGACGGCGGCGGATACAGCGAAACACCGTCGGGCCTGCGGCTCGAAGCGATGCTGCCCGGCGGCTGGACCGCCGAGCCCGGCCCCGTCACCCACCAGGTGTTCCCCCAGCACCTCATCAACGACACCGGCGAGTTCTCCACCGAAGAGCTCGACGACGGACGCATCCTCATGGTCTCCGACCAGGACTGCATCTATGAAGTCGCGATTGTCTACCCCAACCACTCCGGCCTGCGCGCCTCCTGGGACGCGGGCTGCGACGAGGAGGAGCAGTACCGGGTCGACCTGGGCGAGTTCACCGACGCGGCGCTGGCGATGCCCGAGATCGACTACGACACTTCGGGTCTGGCCGAGATCGACGAGCTGATCGAGGTCCCGACCGGCTGGCTGAACGACCCGGAGTGGCCCGCCTCGGCCGAGTCCGACGCCAATGCCTCCACCGATGCCGCGGCCGAAGCGCTCGAAGCGGTCTACCCCGGTGCGACGCTGGGCACCATGTCCGCCACGGCATACGGTCTCGGAGACCCCAGCGCGACCGTGACCCACTCCTACCATTCCTGGGGCACCCTGCCGTTCCAGACGACGATCGACACCACCACCGGTGACGTCGCCTTCAGCCTGTCGTACCACCTGCCCGGCGGCTGGGTGGCCGGTATCCCCACCTCCAGCGATGAGCGCGGCCCGTACCTGGCCGCCTGCCAGGACGACTTCTCCTGCATCGTCGAGGACGGCGAGAACGGCGTGACCTGGGGCGTGCAGTCCTCCAAGGTCACCTCCGAACCCGAGAACGGCGAGGACTGGGAGCCGGAGACCGAGTACACCTACGACATCCTGATGAACCATCCCGACGGCTGGTCGGCCTCCATCTGGGTCCAGTACACCGGCGACGTCGACCTCGACGCCGAGGACCTGAAGGCGCTGGTGGCGCAGCTGCCCGCGCCGGTCTACGACCCCGCGGCCACCCCGGAGATCCCGGAGTAGGAAGTCTCGAATCACCAAGACCCCCTTGGGGACTCATTACCTGATTGCAAACGGTTCGGCCCCCGCTCGTTCGAGCAGGGGCCGAACCTCTGGTTCTCACGGATCCGGTGGGGCGCCCTGATCCGTCCGGTCGGCGGGGTCCAGCGGATCTACCGCAGGACCTCCCAGTCCCGAGAGCCCAGGTACTCCGGCCGCGGGCTGGATGCGGCGTACGGTTCGACCAGGGCGTTGTCCACGCTGTTGAACACGATGAACAGGTTCGAGCGCGGAAACGGCGTGATGTTGCCGTTCGAGCCGTGCATGCAGTTCGAGTCGAACCAGATCGCCGATCCTGCAGGTCCGGTGAACTGGTGGATCCCGTGCCGGTCGGCCAGGAGCCGCACCGACATCTGGTCGGGGACGCCCGCCTCCTGCTGCTTGAGCGAGGACTTGTAGTTGTCCTCGGGCGTCTCTCCCACACACGACACGAAGGTCCGGTGCGAACCCGGCATGATCATCAGCGAACCGTTGAAGTGGAAGTTCTCGGTCAACGCCAGCGAGAGGCTGACCGCCCGCATCCGCGGCATGCCGTCCTCGGCGTGCCAGGTCTCGAAGTCCGAGTGCCATTCGAAGGGGGCGCCGCCGAAACCGGGCTTGGAATTGACCCGGCTCTGGTGGACGTACACCTCCGAGCCCAGGATCTGGCGGGCCGCGCCCACGATGCGCTCATCGCGGACCAGCTCGGCGAAGAACTTCGAGAGCCGGTGGACGTCGAACACGGAGCGGACCTCGTTCGAGGCACGTTCGCGGACGACACGTTCGTCGCCTTCGAGCGTGTCGTCGTGGACGAGCCGTTCGAGTTCGGCTTGGGCGTCGGCCAGTTCGGCCGGTTCGAGTAGCTGCTCGATGCTGGTGAAGCCGTCGCGCTCATGGCCGTCGAGCTGTTCGGCCGTGAGCGGTCCGTAGCCTGGGCTGCCCCAGACGGTCGGGTCCTCCGTGCGATAGATCAGGCGCGCTTCCGTGGCGTCCCGCGTCGGATATAGGTCGCGGGGTGACATGGTCACTCACTCCTTCGGTGTTGCTACAACTCGTCGTCCTCGGTCAGCAGGGGGTATACCCCGTTCTCGTCGTGAATCTCCTTCCCGGTGACCGGCGGATTGAACACGCACACGGCCCGCAGGTCCTGTTCGATGACGAGCGTGTGCTGCTCGCCCCCGTTGAGCAGGTACATCGTTCCGGGAGCGAGTTCGTGCACGTCCCCGGTCGTGTGGTCGTGGAGCTTGCCGGCGCCCTCGATGACGTAGACGGCCTCGGTGTGGTTGGCGTACTGCATGGTCGTGGACGTACCCGCGAACAGGACGGTGTCATGTAGCGAGAATCCGACCTTGTCCTTCGCCAGGAGCAGGCGGCGCGAGCGCCACGTGCCCTGGGCCTGGTCGCGGTCGTGGCCCTCGACGTCGGCGTCGGTGCCGATGAGGTCTTGCAGCCGTTTGACGATCATGCGTGCTCCTTCGCCACGGTGTCGACGGCGTCGCGCAGGATCGCGATACCGAGTTCGAAGTCCTCTTCGGACGTGGTGAGTGGCGGGAGGAACTTGACGACCTCGTCCTCTGCGCCCGAGGTCTCCATGATCAGACCGCCCTCGAAGGCCTCCTTGCAGGTGAGGCCGGCGAGCTTGGACTCCTCGAAGACCAGGCCGCGGGCGAGCCCGCGCCCCCTGGTGGTCAGGCCCAGTTCGGGGTGGGCATCGGCGATCTGGTCCAGCTCCTTGTCGAGCCAGGTCGCCTTGATGTCGACGGACTTGGTGAACTCGTCGTCGCTCCAGAACTCCTCGAGCGCGGCGGTGGCGGTCACGAACGCGGGCGCGAAGCCGCGGAACGTGCCATTGTGCTCGCCGGGCTCCCACACGTCCAGGTGCGGCTTCATGAGCGTGAGCGCGAAGGGCAATCCCATGCCCGACAGCGACTTCGAGAGCGTCACGATGTCGGGGACGATCCCGGCGCGCTCGAAGGAGAAGAACGGGCCGGTGCGACCGCAGCCCATCTGGATGTCGTCGACGATGAAGAGCATGTCGTGCTCGCGGCACACGTCCTGGAGCCCGCGCAGCCATTCGGCGGTGGCGACATTGATGCCGCCCTCGCCCTGAACGGTCTCGACGATGACGGCGGCGGGCTGGTCAAGGCCCGAGCCGGAGTCTTCGAGGAGGCTGCGCAGCCACAGGAAGTCGGGCGTCTGCCCGTCCATGTAGTTGTCGTAGGGCATGGTGGCGGCGTTGTTGAGCGGGACGCCGGCACCGCCGCGTTTCATCGAGTTCCCGGTCACCGCAAGGGCTCCCAGAGTCATTCCGTGGAAGCCGTTGGTGAAGGACACGACGGTCTCGCGACCGGTGTACTTGCGGGCCAACTTGAGTGCGGCCTCGACGGCGTTATTGCCCGCCGGGCCGGGGAACTGGACCTTGTAGTCCAGACCTCGCGGCGCCAGGATGACGTCGTGGAAGGTCTGGAGGAAATCGCGTTTGGCCTGCGTGTACACGTCGAGGGTGTGGACGATGTTGTCGCCTGCCAGGTAGGACAGGAGCGCCTCTTTGAGGACCGGGTGGTTGTGGCCGTAGTTGAGCGACCCCGCCCCAGCGAAGAAGTCGATGTAGGACTTCCCGGTTTCATCATCGAGCCTGCTACCCCGGGCAGTGGTGAACACCGCGGGCCAGCTGCGGCAGTAGGAACGGACTTCTGATTCGACCTTTTCGAAAACCTGCATTGTCTCTTCTGGGTCGGCCTGATGAGCTGTTCTCCGCTTCCCGGCGCTGATTCCCGTTCGGCTCGCAAGCTTCGCCGAAGGGCCGCCAGGCGCATACCCGGGCCGGCACATGTCGGTGCCCGGGTAGGGCTGGGCTTCAGTCCGGCGATGGACCGCTGTGCGCGCTCCGGCCCGGAAGGGGGCCGATGCGGTGGAGCACTTCCGGCTCGTGGCCGGTACCGAGCTCCTGCTCAGAGAACAGCACGTCGAGTGTCAGGTTCGCCCCGTTCGCTTCCGCGAATGATTCGAACAGGCGCTGCGACGCTTTGTTGTCCGGAGTCACTGTCGATTCGACGAATCGGACTCCCTTGGGGCGCAAGGTGTCGACCACATAGTCGAGCATGCGCCTCGCCAAGCCCCGGCGACGGTGATCAGGTGCGACCGCGACCTGCCACGTGAAGAACACGTCGGGCGCGGAAGGCCGGCGATAGCCGGTAAGGAAGCCCGCGATCGACCCCGAAGGGTCGCGGGCGATGACGGAGGTGTCCGCGAAATCGCGGCACCACAGCAGGTAGGAATACCTGCTGTTGACATCGAGGTTCCCCGCCGCTTTGGCGAGGTCCCACAGCGCAGGCCCATCGGAGACATTCGGGGAGCCAAAGGTCAGCTCCTGCTCTCCGTGGACCTTCGTACCTTGGACCTGGGTGATGTGCCCTCGCGGACCTGATTCACTTGCGTCACCGGGTGGCATGTGAATGACCGTAGCAAAGTTCCCGGCGATTGTTAAGTGCAGCCGAACGATATTGTTAAGTTCGATACGCCCATGTCCAGCGGACGCAACACGCGGTTAACGCAACGGGCTATTAAAGGTACAGATGCCGCTTTATCATGATAAATCCGGCCTAAGGAACCCCTGGACGCAAGTTTAGGTCGGGGGTATGACAAGAAAACCCGGCCGAGCAGGCCGCTGACCTGCTCAAACGGGAGCGATGCTCGGATCGGCGCCTATTCGTCCACTTAGTCCTGGTCGATGCCGGCCCGTTCGATCACCGATTGGCGAAGGGCCAGTTCGGGGTCCACTCCGGCGGCCCGCGCCGCCGCCACGGCGGCGAGCAGAAAGTCTCCGGCCTCGTCGGCCTCGAATTTCACTCCATCGGGCAGCGCGGGCAGGTCGATCGGCTTGCCGAGATCGGCGAACCGGTCCATCACCTTGGCGGCGAAGGCGAGCGCCGGAAGCTGCCGCGAAACGCCGTCGGCCGGGTGGTCGCGCTCGGGCTTCTCGGCGGCCTTGGCCTCGTTCCAATGGTCGTACAGGTCATCGGGATCCGCGTCGCCCCACACGTGTGGGTGGCGGCGGATGATCTTGTCGACCAGGTCGCCCGCGACGTCGTCCACGTCGAAGTCCTCGGCCAGCGAGGCGTGCAGGAGCGGCTGGAACAGCAGGTCCCCCAGCTCCTCACGCAGCTCATCCGCGTCGCCCGAGGCGATCGCGTCCAGCACCTCGTAGGACTCCTCCAGCAGGTACGACCCCAGACTCTGGTGCGTCTGCTCGCGGTGCCACGGGCACCCGTCCTCGGCGTGGAGCCGCGACACGGCTGCGACCAGGTCGAGCAACCGCGCACCGGGCGGATCCCAAGAGCCATAGACGATCTCGAGTTCGAGCGTCCCATCCGCGACATACTCGGCCAGCGCCTCGCGCAGTTCTTCGTCGCCGTCCTCGCCGACGATCCAGACCCCGCCCTCCTCCAAAAAGTCGGCGGCGTCCTCCACGATCGCGACATCGATCCCGGCGTCGCGGATGGCCAGGGCCGCGGGGCCCTCATCGAAGGCGGCGACGGCCTCGGCCTCTTGCAGGGCGTCCCAGGCCTCGACGGTGAGCAGCCCGGCCGGGATGCGCGGCGAGGTCAGGAGCCAGACGACGGTGCTCAACGCTGCGGGATCTCCACTTCGAAAACGCCCGGGATGGGGCTCAGGTCGACGTGGCCGTAACGCGGGTTGACGGCGATGTCGTATTCCTCGACGTATTCGTTCATGTCGTCGCTGAATCCGGCGAGCTGCTCGGCCTGCTCCTGCGTCAGGTTGGCCAGTTCGGTGTTGGACTGGGCGCTGGTGATGACGGCCTCGACCTCGGCCTCGGTGAGCGCGCGGGGCTCGGCCTGGGCCAGGAGGGTCTCGTAGTAGCTGGAGGCCTCGGCGATCAGCGCGTCCAGTTCGTCCGCGTCGGCGGGGGATCCGGGTGCCTCGAGTTCGAGTTGGCGGCCGAGTTCGGTGTAGAGGGTGAACACGGCGGCCTGCTCGCGGTCGCTGGAGTAGTCGAACATCGTCAGGTCCTCGCCCTGCTCCTCGCGGAACTCGGCGACCTGCTCGACATATCCGTCGACGGTGGCCTCGCTGACGCGCTCGTCCCCGACGAACATGGCGGCTCCCTGCTGGGAACCGCATGCCGCCAGCGCGAGCAACCCGACCGAGGCGACCGTGACCAGTCTGAGAGTGCGCACTGGATATCCTTCCGCTCAAACGACTGCCGCTGTGAGCCTAGTCGCACCACCAAACCCCCGACAATCCCCCCACCCCGGCCCGAGATCCCCGATCACCCAACACCGCGCTTTCGAAGACTCACGCTCTCCGTTCTGATCCAAAGCGCCGCCGAAACGGTTTTCGCGGGTCTCGTGCGCCGGCTTCCGGGCGATGTCGGCCACACCCCGCGAGACCGATTTGCATGACCATTCAGAGTCATGCATACTAATGCTCATGACTAAAGTGCTCGCCTCCTTGCCAGTCGGTGAACGTGTTGGGATCGCCTTTTCCGGAGGGCTCGATACCTCCGTCGCGGTTGCCTGGATGCGAGACAAGGGCGCCGTGCCCTGCACCTATACGGCCGATATCGGGCAGTACGACGAGCCTGACATCGACTCGGTGCCCAGTCGGGCCCAGGCGTACGGCGCGGAGATCGCCCGGCTGGTCGACTGCAGGGCCGCGCTGGTCGAGGAAGGCCTCGCGGCGCTTACCTGCGGCGCCTTCCACATCCGCTCCGGCGGACGCGCCTACTTCAACACCACCCCGCTCGGACGGGCCGTGACCAGCACTCTGTTGGTTCGGGCGATGCTCGATGACGACGTCCAGATCTGGGGTGACGGCTCCACTTACAAGGGCAACGACATCGAGCGGTTCTACCGCTACGGCCTGCTCGCCAACCCCTCGCTGCGGATCTACAAGCCGTGGCTCGACGCCGACTTCGTCTCCGAGCTCGGCGGGCGCAGCGAGATGTCCGAGTGGCTGACCGCGCACGACCTGCCCTACCGGGACAGCGCCGAGAAGGCCTACTCCACCGACGCGAACATCTGGGGCGCGACCCACGAGGCCAAGGCCCTCGAACACCTCGACGCGAGCCTGGAACTCGTGCAGCCGATCATGGGTGTGCGGCACTGGGACCCTTCGGTCGAGATCCCCACAGAGGACATCACGATCGGCTTCGAGTACGGCCGCCCGGTCACCATCAACGGCAAGGAGTTCGGCTCCGCCGTCGACCTGGTGATGGAGGCCAACGCCATCGGCGGGCGGCACGGTCTGGGCATGTCCGACCAGATCGAGAATCGGATCATCGAGGCCAAGAGCCGCGGCATCTACGAGGCCCCGGGTATGGCGCTGCTGCACGCGGCCTACGAGCGGCTGGTCAACGCCATCCACAATGAGGACACGCTCGCGATCTACCACAGCGAAGGGCGGCGGCTGGGCCGCCTGCTGTATGAGGGCCGCTGGCTCGACCCGCAGGCGCTGATGATTCGCGAATCGCTCCAGCGCTGGGTCGGCACGGCCGTCACCGGTCAAGTGACCCTGCGGCTGCGGCGCGGCGAGGATTATTCGGTCCTCGACACCACCGGCCCCGCGTTCAGCTACCACCCGGACAAGCTGTCGATGGAGCGGACCGAGGACTCCGCTTTCGGCCCGGTCGACCGCATCGGCCAGCTGACCATGCGCAACCTCGACATCGCCGACTCCCGCGCCAAGCTTGAGCAGTACGCCAGCATCGGCATGGTCGGCAGCTCGCACCCGACGATGATCGGGGCGGCCCAGGCCGCCTCGACCGGACTTATCGAGTCGATGCCCGAGGGCGGCGCCGGGGCGATCGCCTCCCGCGGCCAGGCCCCTGAAGAGGACCTCCTCGACCACGCCGCAATGGAATCCGGCACCGACTAACCGGCCCTGATCGACCGGAGCCGGCCGGTCCGGTCCAGTCCGGTCACGCTCATACGAGGGAAGGCCCCGCCGCGCGGCGGGGCCTTCCCTTGTCGCTCCGGCGAGCCATACGCCGGGAGATCACCGGCGAATTGCTGCCAATTCCCGGCCTCGAACGCGGGCAGCCCGGCCGAGGCGGCCATGTCGCCGAACCACCAACACCACTCAGTGCGGCCGTTTCCCTGAAGCGCCAACTCCGCTCAGTCTTCTAGTGGCGGGAGGGATCCGGCCGGCGCCGCCTTACTGCTTTTCCTCGTCACTCTCCGCTCGGCGCCCCTGCCGCCAGGTCTCCATCAACTGCATCCCCATCAGGTTGACGATCTGCCCGATGCCGTACAGCAGCGCAGCAGTCGCAAAGGAACCGAGTAGGAAGCCGCCTCCAGCGTCGCCCGTCGCGGCGATGCCGCCGACAGCACCAAAGATCAGGGTCAACACCGCCATGATCGTCAGCCAGAAGGAAGACCTCCCGGCGCGCAGGACCGTGCGTTCGATTTCATCGTCAAAGCGTTCCATCGCCACAGCCTATTTGTCCGTAACCACCGGCTCGGCTGGGTTGGTCTGGGCCCGATGCTGTCCGGGTGGGGCGTCGGTGAGTGTGTCGGTGCGGGCGTGGGCGCGGGGCGTGGGTTTGCTGGCGGGTTTGCTAGCGGGTCCGGTGGTGGGTTCAGTGGTGGTGTTGTGGCGCTTGGGGAGGCCTGCATTGCGGACCGGGGGGCTGGCGGGAGCGGTGTCGGTGGTGGGCCCGGCTGCGCCAAAGGCATCGGCGATGAAGGCGTGGACGGGGCCGGTGTCCGTTTGCGGGGCAGGGCCCGCGTGATTCGGCGACGGTGGAGCGGGAAGGGCGCCCGCGCGACACGCCCGACCGCGGGGTACGAGGCACTTGAACAGGTAAAACACTGCCGCATTCACCCGTTCGAGTGATGCCGGGGAACCCGTCATGTGTCACCATTGAGGCATAGAACAGGAACACCAAGACAGGAACCCTGTTCGATACCCAGACCATGCGAGGAGGTGACATCGATGGCTCCCAGCCCCACCAGCACCGGCCCTGACCGTCGGGCGAAGTCGGCGACCATCCACACCACCCTCGATGACGCCGC
>NZ_STGY01000086.1 GCF_004912275.1 Glycomyces buryatensis | reverse complement strand
GAGACGGCCCCGTCACATTATTCCTATAAGGACCCTAAGGTCATGACGCCTCCATCTGGTCACTGAGGATCTTGAACAGACGCTGAAGTTCATCGACGGGCCGCGGGGCGTCATCCACTCTGAGGTCCGCCAGAACCCGCGAACCGTGCCCGATCGCCTGCCCGCGGCCAACTACGTAAAGGGCCGCGCTCTGTCGGCCGCGGCGATCCCCTCCCGCATCATCGCCGGCCGCAAGCACCTCCAGGAGCCGTGCAGCCAGCGGTTCGGACACATCGGACGTCGACCATGCCTCATGCATGGCCTCCAGCACCTCGGGGCCTGTCAGCAGGTTGCCTTGGATGGCGCACCCGTCATCGGTGAGTCCGCCCGCGAAGGCCAGGCATTCCGGTCCCGTCCGTGACACCGCCACACCATTTCGGTCCACCACGCCGATTTGCCGGGTCGCCGAGTCGGGGTCGCGGTCGAAGAGCTCAGCGACCACCTCAGCGGCGTCGAAGCCCGCGCGCAGGAGCGCGAGGCCGACCTCTCGGTAGGACATATTGGTCCAGGCCTGGGTCGCCAGCGCTCCGGTCTGGAACTCGGCCGCCGGCACCATGGCTCCAACTGCCAGGGACTTGGTCGCCACCGCCACGCCCCACGCCTGTTGTTCGGGGCTGTGCGCGACGATCGAGAAGGTCATGCGTCGATGGTATTGCGACACGGTCGGTTTGTGGGATCGTGCGGCCGGGGAGCAGAGGCCACGATCGAATGCCACGGATCATTTAGCCATTGCGGGCCAGGCGAAAGCCGATGTCTTCGATGCGGAAGTCCATCATGCTGCGGCGGCGGACTCCGGCGCGGCAGCTCCAATGCTCGTCGAACCAGGCGCCGCCGCGCAGCACCCGGTAGGTGCCGTAGACCTCCGGGTCGTACAGGTCAAAACACCATTCCCAGACGTTCCCGAGCGTGTCGTGCAGTCCCCAGTCATTCGGAAGTTTGGTGCCGACCTCGTGGGGGCGTTCGTCGGAGTTGCCTCGGTACCAGGCGATCTCGTCCAGATCGCCGTAGCGGGGACCGGTGGTGCCCGCGCGACAGGCGTACTCCCATTCGGCCTCTGCCGGGAGGCGGTAGCCGTCCGCCGCGGTGTTCCAGTGGACGTTCGCGCCGTCGAGAGCGTATGCGGGCGTGAGGCCTTCGCGCTCCGACAAGGCATTGCAGAATGCCACCGTGTCGAGCCAGGACACGCTCTCGACCGGCAGCCGGTCGCCCTTGGCAGCGCTCGGGTGCTCACCGGTGACCGCCGCATACTCTTCCTGCGTGACCGGACATGCGCCGATTCGGTATGGCTGGAGCTCGACGGTCCAGCTGCGTTCGGTGCGGCGGTCGTTCAGGGTCACTGTGCCCGCCGGGAGGGCGATCATGGTGGGGCGCGGGTGCGCGGTCATGGGCGGCGTCCTATCTGGGCAAAAAGTACGACCCGGCCGTGAATCGGCCGGGCCCGTTGCACTGCTTGGATAAGCTGCGGCCTGCCGCGCGCAGGAGGCCGGTGAAGTCGGCGGTCTTCAGGTCGAAGATCGGCGAGCCGTCGCCGAGCTTGCTGTCACGGACCTGGAAGTCACCAGCGCTCGAGCGGGCCTCGACGCAGTCGCTGTTCTCGCCGCCGCTGCTGCGGCTCGACTTCCGCCACGGGGAAAGGCGTGCTTCGACGCAGTCGCTGTTTTCTGCGTTGCTGCTCCGGCTCGACTTCCGCCAACCGTCTTGGCTCATGGTTTGAACTCCCTCATCGACCTTGCGCGCTGGCAACCCAGGTCGATGATCTGGAGGTAGTGGTTCACGACCTCGCGCTTCTCGTAGAAGCGCCGCTCGTACGGGCTCTCCAGATAGACGATGCTGGGGTCAGCGCTGTCACTGAAGGATAGTACGTTGAACGGCACGTCCAGTTTCGGAGGCGGTCCGTCCTCGAACGCCATGTACTTGATGGTGATGTGCGGCTTGGAATCCTCCTCCATAAGCCGTTCGATCTGGCCTTCATCGCACCCGTACCGGAGCACCGCCTCGCTCAGCAGAACCCGCATCGTGGGGGCGGGCTCGCGCCTTCGGATCCCTTCCTGCCGGTGCAGTCTCTGCTCCACCAGATCGGGGATCCTCGAGTCGTCGGTGAACGGGTCCTCCTTGAAGATCCTGCGGATGTAGTTCTCATCCTGGAACTGGCCCGGCACCCAGACGGTTGAGTACAGGTCGAATCGAGTGGCGATCCGCTCGAAGCCCACGTAGGCGTCGAAACCTGATGCGACCACGGCGTGACTGGGCTGCGCCCAAGTGGCCTCGTCCACCAGTCTCCAGATGCGCTGCATCTCGTACTTCTCTTGGGCCGGAACCCCGTAGTAGTCGCAGAGCTCCCCGATGACCGGGAAGGTCAGCCTGACCCTCGCTCCCTGTTCCAGTCGCTTGACAGTTCTGGTCGAACCAGTGATCGCGACAAGCTCCCGGTCGGTCAGGCGGATGCCCGCGGCTTCTCGCCAGTTCTCGAATTGTCGCCCCACCTGTCGGCGAAGCACCATTGCAGTCGACATCCACTCAGTGTCACATCCAAAGTCCACTGAGCAATACCCCAACTCAGGTCGCCACTGTTGCACGGCAGCAGGAACTGGCAGAAACAGGCGGCGTACTGCCACCACGAACTGCCATGCACGAGCACCCCGGCGCGCATTTGCGACGCCTCAAAGTTTCGGACCGTGGTCGGCCTATGAAGAGCGGCGAGTTAGTTCGGCCAGTCAATGGTGTCGAGAAAGCCCTCTACCGCCGCGACGATCTGAGCGAGCACCGTGATCGACTCGGTGACCGGACCCGGTGCGAACATGCCGTGGTCGGCGCCGTCGACCTCCAGAACATGCGGCGACAGCCGCCGAGCCGCCTCGCCGTCCCATAGCCGGTCCGCGGTGCCGCCGACCAACAGGAACGGCGCCGTCGCCGCCGAGAGCGCGTCGACCACCCAAGGGAGCGTCAGCACGGGAGTCAGCCAGATCGCCGGCAAGCCGCGTTCAGCGGCCAGAGCCGCGGCATTCGTACCCAGTGACTTGCCCACCAGCAACGGACTTCCACCGATGGCATCGACGAACGGGCCGACCTCGCCGGTCACCCAGCTTTCGATGCCCGGCTCGAACACGTCCACCGGCTGGTGGGACCACGTGTATCGATGCACCGTCGCACCGATTCGCTCTGCAACGGCGGGAACATACGCCAGCATCCCCGCCCCGGGTCCGTACATGCCACCCGGAATCACAACCACGTCAGCCATGCCACCGACCCTATCGATCCTCCCCAACCAAGCGGACAACCCCCGCACCGACACCTACGAGGATGAGAAAGGCCCATTGAGCGGGACCGGTCCCGCTGGGTCGTGCCTAGGCTGCGGTCCATGGATGTCAAGCACGGCATAACCAAACGACTGCCCCTACTTCTCCTCGCGACCACCGCAGCCCTTGCCCTGGCCGCCTGCGGCGCCGATTCCGATCCCGAATCCGATGCCGCCGAGGCGACTTCGAGCCAGGCCCCGGAGACCGAGTCCGCTTCGCCCTCGCCTTCACCGTCGCCCTCGCCGACCGAGGCGGTGTTCCCCGAGGCCGCCGACGGGGACGACTTCGATGCCTGCTTCGACGGCGAATGCGAAGTCCTGCTGACCGGACCGGTCGATATTGCCGTCGACCCGGACATCAGCGGCTATGACACTGTGCAGGTCACGTCCGTCGAGGGCGGCTACGTCTCGGTGACGCCGTCTCCCGACAGCATGGCGATCTCGATGAGCTTCGACATGTCCGGGAGCGCCAACATGAACGGGCTCCTCATGGCGCCGATGGCGATCGAGGCCGACCGGGCGGTCGTCACGCTCTCCATCACCGGCTGAGAGCGACGCAGATCGCCAGGGCCGCAAGGCCAATGGCGAGCAACGCTACGGGCCGCAGGGCGGCGGGCCGGGGGCGGGCCCCAACTCCCCCGCGCCGTCGCGACCCCCGAAATACCCAGTTCAGGATGAGGAGAGTGGCCGCCCGAGCCCCTATAGTTGGACATACGTATACGAGGAGGGGATGCGCATGGGTTTGATGGATAAGTTCAATGAGCTGAAGGACATGGTCACCGGGGCCGCCGAGGAGGTCAAGGGGCAGGCCGGTGAAATGCTCGGTCAGGCGACGGACGCTCCGCTCGCCGACCAGGCCGGCGAGGCCGTCCAGGGCGCTCAGGATCAGGCCGGCGAGGCCGTCCAGGGCGCACAAGACCAGGCCGGCGAAGCCGTGCAGGGTGCCGAAGACACCGCGCAGGACGCCGGGGACCAAGCGCAGCAATCCGTCGAGGACTACAAGAACGACCTCGGCCTCTAACCACCCACCAGGCCAGACCACCTTCTGAGGCGGGCGGAACCCGAGGGTTCGGCCCGCCCCGGCCGTTGTGCGGCAGGGTCGTTGTAGGGCAGAGTCGTGCGGCGGAACAAATAACTCGAATGACATTCAGCCGGTCGGCAGGTAGGCTTGTGCCACGTGTCGTCACCTCTCCCGATCTCCTCCCCAATGCGGCTGTTCACGAGTCTTGCCCGCCCTCATGTGCGCCGCATGGTGTTCGGGATCGTGCTGTACATCGCCGCCGCATCCGCCTCGACCTCGCAGATCTGGGTGCTCGGCAAGATCATCGACGACGGGCTCATAGCCCGGAACGGGACCACGTTCGCCGTCTGGCTGGCCATCGCCTCGGCTCTGGTTGTGCTCCAACCGATCCTGTGGACACTCGGGATGCGCAACTTCACGACCTCGGCCGCGGCGGCCAAGGCCGACACCGTCCGGCTCGTCACCGACCACCTGAACCACGCCGGCGCCGGAACACGCGGCGCGGTCTCGTCCGGCGAGATGGTCAACCTCGCGACTGAGGACGCCGATCACACGGGGCAGGCGCTGGACCACGCCGGATTCTTCATCAACACCTTCGCCATGTTCTGCATCGGTTCGGCGCTGGTATGGGCCATCCACCCGCTGTTGGGCGTCGTCATCGTCGCCGGCAGCCTGGCGACCGCCCTCATCACCGGGCCGCTGCTGGGCCGCTTCCAGCGACGCCAGTCGGACTACCGGGCCATGATCGGCGACCTGGCCATGCAGGCCACCGACATCGTCGGCGGGCTGCGCGTCCTGCGCGGGATCGGCGGGGACCTGCGGTTCGCCGAGCGTTACCGGGAGCGATCAGAAGAGCTGCGGCGCAATGGATACCGCGTGGCGGTCTCCAGCTCGTGGATCCACGCGCTCAAGCAGTCGCTGCCGATCGTGTTCGTCGCCGCGATCGCCTGGGTCGGGGCCCTGCTGACCGCGAACGGATCGATCACCTTCGGCGGACTCGCCGCGGCGTTCAGCTTCGCGACGGTCTTCATCGCCGTGTCCGGCAACTTCATCAACACCGCCAGCACACTCGTCCGCGATTGGGTGTCGGCCAAGCGCATCGTGCGATTCCTCGGAATCGAACCGGACATCAACACCGGCGGCGAACGACACGGGGCCGAGGGCGAACTCTACGACCCCGATTCGAACCTGGCCGTCGCGCCGAACGCCCTGACAGTCTTGGTGACCGACGAGAACGCGCCCGCGCTGGCCGCCTGCGAACGACTGGCCCGCCATTGCGACTCCGAGGCGCGCTGGGGCGCCACGCCACTGGCCGAGATCGACCTGGGCGAGATACGCCAACGCGTCATGCTGCTCACCGATGAGGACTACTTGTTCGCCCAGACGCTTTCGGACACACTGCGAGTCGACGCCGCAGCCGCGCACACGGCGATCGAGACCGCCTGCGCCGCCGACGTGCTCTCGAGTCTCGGTTCGCTCGAAGCCGAGGTCGCCGACGGAGGCCGAAACCTCTCCGGCGGCCAGCGGCAGCGCCTGCGCCTGGCCCGGGCGATCGCCGCGCAGCGCGAGACGCTGCTAATGGTGGAGCCGACCTCGGCCGTCGACGCCCACACCGAATCGATCGTGGCCGAGCGGGTGGCGGCGGCTCGAGCCGGACGGACCACGCTGGTGGTCACCTCGTCACCGCTGTGGGAACGCCACGCCGACCGGGTGCTGCGCATGGAAGACGGGAAGGTGCGGGCATGAGCCGCAACGAATCTGGAGGCGTGAAACTCGCCGAACGCGACGCGCAGGCCGACACCGAACAGCGCCTGCCCGTCGCCGGTGCCGCCGAGACCCGTCGCGCCGTCGCGCGGATCTTCGCCGCCGACAAGGGCCGGGCGACGCTGGTCCTGTCGATGTACACGCTCGCGGCCGTATTCAGTGTGGCGCTGCCGATCCTCCTGGGCGAGGTCGTCGACGGCATCGCCGCCGGATGGTCGCTCGCCGAGATCAACGCGGTCTGCGCCCTCATCGTCGGATGCGTGGCGGTGCAGTTCGTGTTCGGGCGCCTCGGCCGGCTCGGCGGGTACCGCTTCGGCGAGCGGGCCGCCGCCCGGCTGCGGGAGGGCGTGGTCGAGCGGGTGCTGACCCTGCCGCTGGGCCGGGTCGAACGGGCCGGCAAGGGCGACTTGGGAACCCGGACCGCCACCGACGTCAATGCCGTCGCCGACATGCTCCGCGACCAGGGCCCGACAGTGGCGACAGCGCTCATCGAAGTGGTCGTCCTGTACATCGCGACGTTCGTGGTCGACCCTGTCCTCGGACTGTGGGCGCTGACGACGATCCCGCTGCTGGCCATGGTGACCCGCCGCTACCTGCGGCGGGCACGCCCGGCGTTCCTGGAGCAGCGCGCCGCCATGAGCGAGACCGCCGAGACGCTCGGCGCCTCCAATATGGGGGCCCGGACCGTGGCCGGATTCGCGATGCAGGACGAGCGGCGGGAGGCCGGGTACGGACGCGCCGACACCGTCTACACCAAGATGATCCGGCTCATCAAGTTGCAACTGGAATTCTTCCCGCTGCTGCTCATGATCAACCGCTTCCAGCTGATGATCGTGGTCTTGGTTTCCGGGCTGTGGTATTTCGACGGGGGCCTGACGCTGGGCACCGCCGTCGCGGCAATCACCGTGACCGTGCGGATCGCCAACCCCACCAACGCCGTCATGACCCGCCTCACCGAGTTCCAGCAGGGCGGGGCCGCGCTCGCACGTATCGAGGGCGTCAACCTCGTCACCACCACCGAGCGGGACGCGGACCCGGACGGCTCGGACATCCGGCTCGACGCGGTCACCTTCGGGTACGGCGACGGGCCCGACGTACTGCACGGACTGAGCCTGCATCCGCGCGTCGGCGAACGGCTGGTCGTCGTCGGGCCCTCCGGCGCGGGGAAATCGACCATCGCCCGGCTGCTCGCCGGAATCGACCGGCCCCGGACCGGTACGGCCCACCTCGGTGGAGTCCCGGTGGCGGACATCGGCATCGAGCGGCTGCGGCAGAGCATCGTACTTGTCACCCAGGAGCACTACGTGTTCGCCGCGACCCTGCGCGAGAATCTCGACCTGGCCGCGCCCGATGCCGACGACGCGGCCCTGCTCGCGGCGCTCGAACAAGTCGACGCCCGATGGGCCGCCTCACTGCCCGACGGCCTGGACACCATGCTCGGCGACGAGCACCATGCGCTCAGCATCGCCGAGGCCCAGCAGCTGGCGCTCGCGCGGGTGGTCCTGGCCGACCCCGACATCGTCATCCTGGACGAGGCCACGGCCGGAATCGACCCCGCCAGCGCGGGCAATGTGGAGGCCGCTCTGGCCGCGGCCCTGGGCGGGCGCACCGTGATCGCGATCGCGCACCAGTTGCAGGCCGCGCAGGCGGCCGACCGGATCGCGGTGGTCGAGGCCGGGCGGATCGTCGAGACCGGCCCGCATGACGAACTGCTCGCGGCGGGCGGGGTGTACGCCGATCTGTGGCACGCCTGGAAAGGTGCTTGAGCCCGAACGTGATCGGGCGGTACCGTCCCGGTATGGACAGGACACCTGTGACCGGAGATCATGTGCGGCGCGCGGTGACGCTCGCGGCGGAGACGCTCGGCGCGGCCCCTGACGAGGCCTGGGACCGGCAGGCCGGTCCGATGGACTGCGACTGCTGGGATGCGATGGACCACTTGAACAACGGTCTGTTCTCGTATGCGCTTCGATTGGCGCTGCCGGGCGGGTACGCCAAGGGCGGGCCGACGATCCGGTGGGACCGTCCGGGCGATCTGCCGCTGCCGATCATCACCGACCGGGAGGCCGGTCCGGGCCGGCTGCTCGCGGTCATGGTCGCGATGGGCAACCTGATCGCCGCATCCGCCGAGACGGCGCCGCCGTGGCTCCGGTCGTGGCACATCTGGGGCGTCGGCGATCCCGAGGGGTACGCGGCAATGGGCGTCGTGGAGACGCTGCTGCACACCTTCGATATTGCCGAAGGCCTTGGGGTGGAGTGGAACCCGCCCACCGACCTGTGCGAAGCCGGTCGGGCGCGACTGTTCCCGGAGGCACCGGCCGACACCGATCCGTGGGAGACGCTGCTGTGGGCGTCAGGACGCGGCGACCTACCCGGTTTCGCCCGGCGTTCGGAGGACTGGGGCTGGCATTCGGCTCCGCTAGACGAAATGCCGTCCAGCTAGAGCGAGGGTTCATGCCAGGCGGAAGGGACTCGGTTAGGGTTCGGTCCTTCCTTAATGGAGTGGCCGAGTGGCCGAGTGGCGGAGCGGTTGAGTGGCGGAGCGGTTGAGAGCCTGTCGCCGGTGCCCCGCAGCGCGCGGCAGCTTTTCCCTTGCGGTTCAAGCGCTCAGCGACGAAGGGATGGGGCGAACCAGGCGAGGTGGTCTGCCGCGACCGGGTGGCGCTTCCCTTGATGTTCAGGCGGGCGACGACGGAGGGACGGGGCGGGCCAGTCGGGGTGGCCTGCCGGGGTGGGGCTGGTCGTCGGTGGAGGTTCGAGCTCGCAGCGATGGAGTGGTGGCGGCGCGGTCGAGGGTGCGTCGCCGCGCTCCGGCTGCATTGCTGTTGCGGTTCAGGCGGGCGGCGACCCCTGGGTGCGTTGCCGGGGCGGGCCGGAAGGTGCGGCAGCGGCAGCGTGGTGCGGTCGCTGGCGGGGACCGTCAGGACCGATCCGTGTTCGCTCACGCGAAGCGCGTCACCGGCCATGGTGCTGGACAGGCCCGCATACCGCCGCGGACCCGCCCATGGACCGGTCTTGAAGTCGATCGAGCGCTCCATGAACTGGGTGACCCAGGTGGTGCGCACCAAGAGCGCACTGGCGAGGACCAGCGCGAGGCTTGGACTGACGTCGATCGGCATCTCCTCGATCAGCCCGTCGGTGTGGTTCGAGGCCCACGCATCAAGCATTGGTTTGTCGATGGCGGGCTTACCAGTGAGACTGCCGACGGAATCGGTCGCCAGTTGCTCAATCCACTCTGGATCAAGCGTGATGGCGGGTCCGGCCCAGGCTCCGATTGCCATATGGATTCCCGGGGCATGGGCCACGGCGTCGAGCAGGGTTCGAGCGAGTTCGGCTTCGCGGGACGCCTCGATGCCCGCCGCCGCGAGCAGTTCCGCGCGGGTCTCACCACTGGCCCCGCAGGCCAACGTGGTCAGCAGCGGCCAGATGCCCAGCGCCGATGCGGCTGGCGGCATCTCGGGGCGCGAGACGAGCCAGCGCCGCAACAGGCCGTTGGCCGCCGCCACCTCATCTTGGGACAGCAGGGTCTCGAAAGTGGGGCCTGAACTACCGGTGCTCATGTCCAGCACTGTATTCGGCGAGATCAACCAACCACTTCGGGTTCGTCCACCCAGCCGGCCACCAGGATCAGGCCCGAAGGCCGGTGTCTGGCGAGGAAGGCGAAGGGCCGGTCGAAGGTGACCACGGCGCGCACCCGGTGGTGGTTCATCTGCGGTGCTCCCATCCAATCGATGGTCATGGCAGTGACCGCGGCGGACTCGAATCCTTTCGGGCCGAAAGTCGCCGTGCAGGCCTGCTTCGCCCGGCTCACGAATACGTCATCCGCTGCGAGGCGGTCGAATTGCGCGCGATCGTCGTCCATGGCGGTGACCAGGCCGAGCGCGGCGGCGTCCTCGCTCAGGTCCAGCTCGGCGGAGACATCGAACCGCACCGTCTCCACCCTCACCTCGGGACCCTCCTGCGGAGTCGCCGACGGGTACGTTTCGATTCTGACGCCGGGAGCCCGCTTCGCCGCCTGCCGCTCGCTGGCGGAGCGGCCCCAAGTCGGATCGGTGGCGGCGTCGATGAGGACGGACATGACATCGCGGGGAGCGAACTCTGCGTGGCCGAGGGCCAGCAGGACGTCGATGTCGTCGCTGCCGGGAACCGTCAGGACCGATCCGTATTCGCTCACGCGAAGCACGTCGCCCTCAATGGTGTTGGACAGGCCCGCATATCGCCGTTCACCCGCCCACGGCCCGGTCTTGAAGTGGGTGGCGCCTTCCGTGAACTCGGTGGCCCAGGTGGTGCGCACCAAGAGCGCGCTGGCGAGGATCAGAACGATGTCGGAGTCGAGTTCGATCGGCATCCGCTCGATCAAGCCGTCGGTGTGGTGCGAGGCCCAAGCGTCGAGCATGGGCCCGTCGATACCCCGATCACCGGTGAGGGAGCCGATGGAATCGACCGGTTGCTTCTCGATCCATTCTGGATCGAGGGTGATGGCGGCTCTGGCCCACGCCCCGATCGCCAGGCGGATTCCCGGGGCGTGGGCGACGGCATTGAGCAGGGCTTCGGCGAGTTCAACTTCGCGGGAGGGGGCAATGCCCGCCGCCGCGAGCAGTTCGTTCCGGGTCTCGCCGCTCGCCCCGGAGGCCAGCGCGGTCAGCAGCGGCCAGATGCCGAGCGCCGACGCCGCGCCCGGAATTTCGGTCCGCGAGTCGAGCCAGCGCCGTGTCAGTTCATTGGCCGCCGCGATCTCGTCTCGGGACAGCAGGGTCTCGAATGCGGGACCTGAACTTCCGGTGCTCATGTCCTGCACTGTATTCCGCGAGATCAACCGGCAGTTTCGGGTTCGTCCACCCAGCCGGCCACCAGGATCAGGCCGGACCCGCGGTGGCGGGCCAGGTAGGCGAAGGGCCGGTCGAAGGCGATCTGCGTCCTCACGCGCTTGTGCTCCATTTTGGGCACTCCGGCGGCGCGGGTCATCGCCATGGCGGTGACGGCGGCCGCCTCGAAGCCGGTGGCGCTGAACGTGGCCACACAGGTCTGCTTGGCCTGGCTGACATAGGTGCGTTCGGCCGCAAGGCGATCGAACTGGGCCTGCTCCTCGTCGGAGGCCAAAACCAGACCGAGGACGGTCGAATCCTCGAGCAGGTCGAGGTCTGATTCGAGCGAGAATCGCACGGTCTGCACGTCGACTTCGGGGCCCAGCTGGGGCTTGGAGGACCGGTATTCGGTGATCTCGACGCCCGGGGCCTGCTCCCCCACCTGCATGTCGCCAGAGTGTCGGCCCCAGTGGGGGTCGGCGGAGGCGTCGATGAGCTCGGACATGACCCGGCCGGCGGTGAGGTCCTCGCGGCCGATGGCCAGGAGCACGTCGATGTCCTTGCCGCCCGAGACCGTCAGGACGGAGGCGAGATCGGAGGTGCGGACGACGTCCTCGTTGAGGGTCGCCGACAGTCGACGGCACGGTCCGAGGCCGGCCCAGGGACCGGTGCGGAACGGCTGGCTCGAATCCCGGAACGGCGTGGTCCAGGTGGTGCGGACCGAGAGGGCACTGGCCAGCACCAGGTCGATCGGTACGTTGAAGTTCAGCGGCATCTCTTCGATGAGGCCGCCGGATTCGCGGGCGGCCCAGGCGTCGAGCGCCTCCTTGTCGAGGGCGGCATCGCCGGTGAGCGCGCCGACCGATTCGGTCGGGAGCTTGGCGATCCACTCCGGGTCGAGCGTGATCCGCGAACCGGCCCAGACGGCCACGGCGAGGCGGATCGCGGGGGCGTACTTGGCGGCGCCCAGGACCGCGTCGGCCACTTCGGACTCACGGGTCGGCCCGACGCCGGCGGCCGCGAGCAGTTCGGATCTGGTCTCGCCTATCGCGCCCGAGGCCAGCGCGGTCAGCAGCGGCCAGATGCCGAGCGCCGACGCGACGGCCGGGGGCTCGTCGCGGGAGGCGAACCACCGGCGCGTCAGGTCATTGGCCGCGGCGATCTCATCGCGGTCCAGCAGCGTCTCGAATGCCGTCTCCGATCCCATGTCACGGACTCTATCGCGAGGTGGCGAAGCGTCCACCCTTGCGCGGAAGGAATAAATCGCTTGCGAGCCTCAGGAGGCCCCTCTAGCCTGGGCCCGAACGTCAACTCGGCACGGAAAGGGACGGCAATGCGCCAAACAGCGGAGATCTTCACGCCAGGCCATCTGCTCTCTCTTCCGAGGACGTCAATTGAACTTTCTGAACCTGGGGATCCTTGCGCATGTCGACGCGGGTAAAACCAGTCTTACCGAGCGGCTCCTGTTCAACGCCGGGATCATCGACCGGGTCGGCAGTGTCGACCAGGGCTCGACGCAGACCGATTCCATGGAGCTGGAACGGCGCCGCGGCATCACGATCCAGTCCGCGGTGGTCGCGTTCGCCTTGGGCGACTTGACGGTCAATCTGATCGACACCCCCGGCCACACCGATTTCATCGCCGAGGTGGAGCGGGCGCTCCACGTGCTCGACGGCGCCGTCTTGGTGGTCTCGGCCGTCGAGGGCGTGCAGGCGCAGACGCGGGTGCTCATGCGGACCCTGAAGCGCCTCGGCGTGCCGACGCTCGTGTTCGTCAACAAGATCGACCGGCGCGGGGCGAGGGAGGACGACCTGCTGCGCGAAATGGCCGAGCACCTGACGCCGGCGATCCTGCCCATGACGACGGTGGTCGGCATCGGCGGCATCGAAGCCCAGGTCGCGCCGGTTTCGTTCGACCAACCGGAACGTTTTGATCAAGCGATAGAAAGACTGACGGCCGGGAACGACGACTTCCTGGCGGCCTATTTGGACGCGTCGGACCCGCGCGGCCTGGACTGGCAGTCCGAGCTGACCGCGCAGACCCGCCGGGGTGCGGCCCATCCGGTCTATTTCGGGTCGGCGGTGACCGGGGCGGGCGTCGAGGCGCTGACCGCGGGGATCCGGCGATTTCTGCCGGCACCTGCGCGGGAGGCGGACGGTCCGCCGCAGGGCACGGTCTTCAAAGTCGAGCATTCCGAGACGGGCCGCAAGACCGCCTACATCCGGCTCCGGGCCGGGACGCTCGTTCCCCGTGAGCGGCTCGAGGTGTTCCGCCGCAGCCCTGAGGGAACCGTCAGTCTCGATGCGGGCAAGGTGACCGGGGTCGAGGTGTTCGCTTCGGGCGCGGGCACGACGACCGGATCCGCGCCGCCCGGCAGCATCGCGAAGGCGTCCGGGCTGACCGACGTCCGCATCGGCGACGCGGTCGGATCGGCCGCCGAACTCGCGGACCGGGGCCTGTTCACGCCGCCGACACTGGAAACGGTGGTGCGGGCGGTCGACCGGAACGACAAGATCGCGCTGGCGAAGGCGTTGACGAGCCTGGCCGAACGGGATCCGCTGGTGGACCCACACCTGGACGAGGTGTCGGGCCAGACGGCGGTGCGGCTGTACGGGGAGGTCCAGAAGGAGGTCGTGGCCTCGCTGCTGGCCGAGGAATTCGGGATCGCGGTCCGTTTCGAGCAGACCCGGGCGATCCACATCGAACGGCCGAACCAGGCTGCGGAGGCGCTGCACGAAATGGGCCGCTGGGCGCCCACGTCGCATGCATTGACCCTGGGGCTGCGGATCGAACCCGCCGAACCCGGTTCGGGCCTGGTGTACGAGTTGGAGGTCGAGCGCGGATCGCTGACCAGGGCCATGCGCAATGCGGTCGAGGAGGCCGTTCGCACGAGACTTCGCCGCGGCCCTCACGGCTGGGAGATCACCGACTGCCGGGTGGCGGTGACCGCGACCGGCTACCTGGGGCCCGTCAAACCGGGCCAGTTCCGCGAGGTGGCAGTGCTGCTGCTGGACGGGATGATCGAGGAGGCGGGCACGACCGTGTACGCGCCGGTCAACCGCTTCGAACTGGAGTTCCCCCACCGCTCGTCGGGCGCGGTCGTGGCCGCGCTGATCGACTGCCGCGCCATGATCAACGGCCAGTTCTCGGCGAACGGAGTCGGCTACATTCGCGGCGCAATGGACGCCGAATCGGTCAACGGCTTCGAGTCGCGGCTGCCGTCGCTCACGCGCGGCCGGTCGGTCTTCCTCGCCGAACTCGACCACTACCGACCGATCCGCACGAACCCGCCGCGCCGGTCGTAAAGGCGGGCAACGATCTGACGAGTCCAGTGCCCAGAGGCGCTGGACTTCCTGAGCGAGCACGCGATCTAATGAGGAGGTGAACGATTCTGAAGACGTCGCCTGGACTTTTCCCGGGGTCGTCCTGCGCAACGAACGCGAAGGCGTGCGGAGCCACTACGTATTGGCGATGGTCGACGACGACGGCACATTGATCTTCGAATTCAACGACGTCGACCCCGATCTCGACCAGTTCTTCGGGAAGGACGAGGTCGAGACGACCATGAAGGTCCGGGCCGAGCACCTCGAGAAGCTCATCGAGGAACTCGGCGGTGCACCCGGCTGCGATGTACTGGAGTTCCTGGCCGAACGCTACAGCGGCCCTGCCTCATACGAACTGTGGCCACTGCTGCGCGGCAGCGAAGTACCGATCGAGCGATTCACCTGGTGAGCCGGGAAGACCTCGGGGCCGGTGCGCACGGTGGGCGAGCGCATCGGCCCCGAGGCCGTTATCGGGCTAGCGCCCTTGTATTGAGGCGGCGCATTGCGAAGACGACCGCCGTTGCGATCAGGATCAGGAGCGCCGCGCCGGCCGCTAGGAGCACGGCGGCCTGGGGTCCGCCGGCTCCCGCGTCGAAGTGCCATTCATGGACCGATTCCGCGCTGGTGTACAGGAAGTGGTCCTCGTCGGCGTCCTCGGCGGACACCAGGGTCCGGTACTCGGGGTCGGCGTCAGTGAGGGTCGTGACCTCCACCTGGACCGCCTCGACCGGGTCGCGGCACTCGAAGGTGAGCTCGGCGCCGTGGTGCGCCAGCTCGGACAGGTCCACCTCTACCGGACACTCGTTCCCGTTCTGGCGCACCGTGACGTGTTCGGCGAGGTAGTCGGCGACTTCGGGTGAGTCGGCGAGCAGCTGGGCGTCGGAGTCCCCCACCTGCTCGTGGTCGCCGTCCTCATCGAGCTCGAAGACGTATTCGCGCTGCTCGGGAATGGCTCCGGTCAGCGCGCCCAGAACCAGGAGGTCGTCGGCGGGTGCCGTCCACATTGCCGTCAGCGTATTGCCGTCGGTTTCCATGCTCAGTGTCTGGGAATCGCCCTCCGCGTGGCCCGAAGCCGGGGCGGGACCCACCGCAATGGCGGTCGCCAGTGCGGCGAATGCGATGAGCGCCTTGGCGGCGCAGGCGGTCAGCCGCATTCGCGGCCTCCTCGGTCGGGGGTGGACAGGATGTCGGCCGCCGAGCGGGCGGTGCGGTCCGCGGCGGCGGCCTGGACGTACCAGAGGTAGTCGGAACAGCGGTTCAGGCCGTTCCAGTCGACGGTGGTCGTCTCGCCGTCGCCCGCCGTCGCGGTGCCGATCTCCCTGCGTTCGGTATGCGGGGTGATGAGGTCGGTGGCGACCCGCTTGTCGTACACGGCGTTCAGGTCGACCTCCACGGTGAATTCGTCGTCGGCGTCGGTGTAGCGGCCTTCGGTGTCGTACTCCCAGGCGTTGAACTCGTCGCGCAGCGGCGAGTAGGTGTTGACGGCCATCAGACCTGAGTCCACATCGAACTGAAGCAGCCGCATGAACCCGGCGTTCTGGTTTCCGTTGTCCTGGAAGTCCTGGTAGTTGGCGAGCATTTCGACCACGGTCCGGCCCTCGACGCCGTCGACGTCGCGCTGGATATTGAGGGCGACGCCGTGGTAATGGCCGCACAGGACCATGAACACGTTGTCGTTGGGCAGGATGATCTCGTTCCAGTACCGCTCGCCCATCGAGGTCCAGCGCCCTTCCAGGGAGTCGACGCTGGTGTGCTCGCCCTCGGGATTGATGTAGTCGTGGGTGGCGAAGACGACATTGTGGTCGGGGTGGTCGGCGATGACCTGGTTGGCCCATTCGATCGCCTCGTCGCCGGCGTAGTAGCCGAGGTAGAGGATGAGGAACTGGGCCCCTTCGGCCTCGATGAGGTCGTAGTGGTTCTGGCCGTCGTCCTCGCGCCACGCCCCTCCGTACCAGGGGTTCTCCTCGAAGCGCTGGGGTGGGAAGAACTGGTTGTAAAGGGAGGACTCGCGGCCCCACTTATTGTCGTGGTTGCCGGGCGTGACGCCGTAGGGCAGCCCGGCCTCGTCCAGGATGGACATGGAATCGGAGGCGAATTCGTACTCGTCGGTGGCGCGGGCCGAGGAGTGGGTTCCGTTGAGCCAGTTCTGGATGACGTCGCCGGTGTGCGAGACGTAGTCGATCTCGCGGGCGTCGGCGTTGGTGACCATCCAGCGGTTCATCTCGGCGTAGGCGTCGCGGTAGCCCTCGGTGAGGTACTGCGTGTCGGTGACGAAGCCGAACGACAGGTCGTACTCGGCCGGGTCCTTGAACGCCAGGTTCGGTTCGGCGGCCTCATCGGAGAAGGCCTCGCCGCTCCCGGGTCCATCTTGGATGAGGATGTCGACGATGCGGCCCCTGGTGTGGTCGGCGACGTCGATCGTCCCGGTGAGGGTGATCTGTCCTCCGACGGTGCCGCCGTCGGCGGCGAGGAGGTCCCAAGTCTCGGCGCGGCGGTTCCAGCCGTACATCTGGAGTTCGTTGGTGCCGGTGGAGGTGCCGCTCCAGGTCAGCTCGAAGTCGCTTCGCCGGGTGTCATCGAGCCTGAGTTCATAGCGCTGGAAAGGGAATCCGTCGCTCGCCTCGGTGATGAGCGGTTCACCGCCGTCGAGGATGTCGTTGTCGGCCTCCTGTTCGCCACCGATTCGGCGGGTGATCGGCGGAGCCTGGTCGGTGGTGCCGGTATAGATCCGGGAGGTCTGGTCGTTCAGGCTGATCACCTGGGAGCCCAGGTAAGAAAGCTCGGAGTCGCCGCCGGTGGCGTGGGCGGCGGTGGCGCTGAGCCGGGCCTCGCGATCGGCGACCTCGGCGGCGGTCTGGGGAGCGAGAGGCCGGGCGGCCGCCTCGACCTCCACCGGAGCGAGCTCGTCTTCGGTGAAGTCGGTCGGGGCCCGCAGGTCGCCCGGTACGACACCGGGGCTGGCGGCCGCGGGGACGAAGTCGTCGGCATTGAAGGCGGTCGACTCGAACCGCTGGTGGGTCCGGCCGTCCCCGGTGGCGATGAGGTTCATCAGTGACAGCCCTTGGGTGCAGGGGCTGTAGCCCGAGTTGAAGACGCCGACGCTGTCGGCCAGTCCGCCGTCGGCGGTGAGGACCATGAGCCCGTAGCCTTCGTCGGCGAGTCCGGTGCCGTAGGCGACGTTGTAATCGCCGGCCTGGTAGTAGCTGGATCCGGTGTGGACGGCCAGGTAGGTGTCGCCGGGTTCGAGCACGACATCGCCGATGACGGGGATCTGGTCGGAGGGGCTGCGGCGGCCGTCGCCTTGACAGCGGTGGACCTGCCAGCCTTCCAGGGAGACGGAGGTGTCGCCGAAGTTGGCCAGTTCGAAGAATTCGTCGGCGCCGCCACCCGGGCCCGTGTTGATCAGTTCGCTGATGCGGACGCCGGTCTCGACCGGTTCGGGGTCGCTCACCTCGACCGGTTCGGCGAGGGAGCCGATGGTGCGTTCGCCCTTGACGAAGTCGGCGGCGTTCTCACCGGTGTTCCCGGTACGCTGCCAGGTCTGGTTCCAGCCGAAGTCGAGCCGGTTCGGGAGGGCCGTGCCCTGAATGCAGGGGCCGTCGGTGGGGGCCTGGTGTACGCCGTCGGCCTCGTAGACGCCGACCGCGTCGCGGATCTCGCCGTGGTCATCGACCAGCATCGCGCCGAAACCCTCGTTGGCCAAGCTCACCGAGTATCGATTCGACTGCACGCCACTGGGAACCGATACCGAGTTGTGGGCGGTGACGAAGACCTCGCCGGGGTCGAGGACGGTGCCCGCCGGGATGGTCGACTGGAGACTGCCTGGTGTGGACTGGCCCGAGCCCCAGCAGCGGTAGAACTGCCAGCCGCCGATGCCGACCGCCTCAGAGCCGAAGTTCGCGAACTCGACGAAGTCGTCCGAGCTCCCGGCCGGGCCGGCGTTGGTCAGTTCGGAGATGAGCACATCGCTGGCCTGCACACCCGAATTGGGTTCGGTGGCGTTGGGCTCGCGAGGGGTGCGGGTGGCCCGGATGAAGTCGTCCCGGTCGGTCCCGGTGTCGCCGGTGCGCTGCCAGGTCTCGTTGCGAATCCCGTTGAGGTTATTGCGGAGCGGGGTGTCGCCGAGGGCGCATTCGCTGTCGACGCCGGGCGCGTAGACGGCGACGGAGTCGACCACATTGCGGCCTGAGTCCTGGAGCAGGACGCCGAATCCGGCGTTCGCGGTGCTGATCTCGTAGTAGGCGTCCGCGTCATCGATGGTGCCCTTGGCATTGGCGATGAGGAAGGTCTCGCCGGGGTCGAGCACGACCCCCTCCAGCGGCGGGAACTGCGGCTCGTAGGCGCGGGATCCGCTTGCGGCGCAGCGGTAGACGCTCCAGGCGTCCATATTGGCCGGCTCGTCGCCGTAGTTGGTGAGTTCGATGATCTCGTCGGCGCTGCCGGCGGCCCCGTAGTTGCTCAGTTCGCTGATGAGCACGTTCGGGCCGGCCTGGGCCGAGGCGGAGCTGGAGTAGGCGAGGAGGGAGGCGGTGAGGGCAGCGGTCAGGGACGCCGCGATTGCGGGCAGGCGCCATGACACGCGTTTCCGGGGGGAGGGCGTCATAACTCAGAGTGTGGAGGCGGTCGATGAATCAAAGATGAACCGGAGGCGGCGACAGCGCCTATCGGCCAACAATTCTCGGACATTTCGCACCTCACAAGGTGGATTCGCGGTCCAACGAGGACACCGGACGTGCCACGGGGCAGCGTACCGCGGGCCGGGCGAGGTATCCGGGAGGCCGCGGGAGGTGGAACGCTCCCGCAAAAAATATCGAGGCATTCAAATTCGGAGGCCTTGACGCGTGAAAAGAAACCCGTGTACGTTGCGCATGACAACGTAGTCAGAGCTTCCCCCAGGAGCCCTCATGCCGTCCCACGCGCCGCCGGAAGATGCCGGTGGCAAGCGCCGCCCTCCCGGGATGACCGATGTGGCGCGCGCGGCCGGGGTTTCGCAGAAGACCGTCTCGCGGGTCATCAACAACGAGCGCTATGTCAGCGCCGACGTCCGCGAGCGGGTGCTGACCGCCGCCGCCGAGTTGGGGTACCGGCCCAATACCGCCGCCCGCGCCCTCATCACCGGCCGGTCTCAGCGCATCGGCGTCGTCTCCCTCGGCACCGCCCTGTACGGCCCGGCCTCGCTGCTGGTCGCACTGGAGCGCGCCACCCGGGCCGCCGGATTCTCCTTCATGATCGCCAATACCGTTGAGGACCAACCCGACTCGCTTCAGCAGGCGATCGACTGGCTGCTGGATCAGGGCGTGGACGGCATCGTCATCGCCGAACCGATCGCCGACGGTCCCGCCTTGCGCCTCGACACGGACACGCCAATCGTCAGCATCGGCCAGGCATCCGGCATCCCCGAGGCCGTCCCCGGGACACGCACCGTCGCCGACTCCCGCGAGGCCACCGAGCACCTGCTCGACCTGGGACACGAACGGGTCTGGCACATCGGCGGGCCGAGCCGGTGGTGGGAGGCGCGCGACCGCCTCAAGGGATGGCGCCAGGCCCACACCGACCGCGGCATCATCGCCCCGCCCCCGTTCGAGGGCGACTGGACCCCCGCCTCCGGATACCAAGCGGGCCTGGAGCTCTCACGTGACCCCGAGGTGACGGCCGTGTTCTGCGCCAACGACGACATGGCCATCGGGCTCATCGGCGCCCTCGCCGAATCCGGGCGCCGCATTCCCGAAAGCATCAGCATCGTCGGCTTCGACGACATCCCCGCCGCCGCTTTCCTCACCCCTCCCCTGACCACCATCCCCCAGGACTTCGAGGCCGACGCGACCCGCGGCCTCGATCTCCTCCTCCGGCACCTGCCGGGCGCGGCGACCGCCGAGCCCGGCACCGCCGACAGGACGGCCGAACCCGCGCCCGGACGCCGCCTGGTCGTCCGCGGCTCAACCGCCCCACCTCCCTTCCGGCGCAACGAAGTGCCGCAACGAAAGGAACAGTGATGAATCCCCGTCTCAGCCGCCGGTCGGCGGCCAAGGGGGTCGCCGCCGCCCTAGCAGGCCCGTTGGCGCTCTCCGCCTGCAATAGCGGCCCCCCGGCCCCGCCGACCCACGTCACCCAATCCGATATCGACAAGGCGATGAGCACCCCCACCGAGATCAACTTCTGGACTTGGGTGGCCAATATCGACCAGGAAGTCGCCCTCTTCCAAGAGCTCTACCCGGACATCACCGTGAACATCGTCAATGCCGGGCAGGGCGCCCCGCACTACGCCAAGCTCCGCACCGCGCTGCGGGCCGGAAACGGCGCCCCCGACGTCGCCCAGCTCGAATTCCAGATGATCCCCTCCTTCACCATCACCGATCACCTGCTCGACCTGCGCCCCTTCGGCGCCGGCGACCTGGCCGACCAGTTCGTCGACTTCGCCTGGTCGCAGGTGAGCGGAGAGGGCGGCGAGGTCTGGGCGATCCCGCAGGACACCGGTCCGATGGGAATGCTCTACCGCACCGACATCTTCGAAGCCCACAACTTGGAGATCCCCGAAACCTGGGACGAGTTCGCCGCGGCCGCCCGCGACCTGCACGAGGCCGACCCCGAGATCTTCCTGACCAACCTGCCCCCCGCTCAGGGAGGGTTCTACGCCGCGCTGCTGTGGCAGGCGGGGTCGAACCCGTTCGCCGGCAGTTCCGGCGGCGACTTCCACCTCGACCTCGGCTCCGAGGAGGCCGTCCGGGTCACCAGGTACTGGAGCGATCTCGCGGAGGAAGGCCTGGTCTCGGTCGACCCCGACTACACCGATCAGTGGTATCAGGCGCTCAACAACGGCAAATACGCCGCCTGGCTCGCCCCAGCATGGGCTCCCAGTTTCCTCTCCACCGCGGCGAGTTCCACCTCCGGCAATTGGAGGGTCGCGCCGCTGCCGCAGTGGGACGCCACGGCCGCACCGGCCTCCTCCAACTGGGGCGGCTCGACCTCGGCGGTCATGTCCACCACCGAGAACCCGATCCCCGCCGCACTGTTCGCCCAGTTCCTCAACACCGACGTCGAATCGACCACCAAGTTGGCCAACGAGCAGCTCCTCTACCCGCCCACCACGGCGTTGCTGGAGGACCCCGAATTCACCGGCCGGCCGCTCGAGTTCTACGGCGGCCAAGAGGTCAACGCCCTCTTCGCCGAGATCAGCGAAACCGTCAGCGACGACTTCCAATGGTCGCCGTTCCAGGACCAGGTCTACGCCGAGTTCACCGAAACCGTCGGCACCGCGTTCACTGAGCGGACCGATGCCGTTGCGGCACTCGAAGAGTGGGCCGAACGCATCAAGGAATACGCCGAGTTCCAGGGATTCACGGTGAGGCAGCCATGACCACCACCAGCAATGCCGCACAGGCGAAACCGGTGACCGGACGGCGGCGCCCGCTGGCCGGCTACCTCTTCGTCGCCCCGTTCATGCTCGTCTTCGCCGCCATGTTCGTGGTGCCGCTGCTGTACGCCGCGTACTTCAGCCTCTTCCGCGAACAGCTCGTCGGCGGCACGATCTTCGTCGGGTTCGAGAACTACGCCCGGGCCTTCGGGGACGCGGAGCTGTGGAGCGGAGTCGCCCGGGTCGGGATGTTCTTCCTCCTCCAGGTCCCGCTCATGCTCGTCGCGGCCCTGGTCTTCGCGCTGGTCCTCGACACCGGCCTGGCACGGTTGTCGAGGGTGGCCAGGCTGGGGATCTTCGTGCCCTACGCCGTCCCGGGCGTCATCGCCACCCTCATGTGGGGCTTCCTGTACGGGCCGGACTTCGGACCGTTCGCGCAGATTGCCGACATGTTCGGCACGGCCGCACCGGACTTCCTCGGCCCCAACCTCATGCTCGGGTCCCTGGCCAACATCGTGTTCTGGGAGTTCACCGGCTACAACATGGTGATCCTGTTCGCCGCGCTGCGGGCCGTCCCGACGGAGCTGTACGAGGCAGCCAGCGTCGACGGAGCCGGGCAGTGGCGCACCGCGTGGAGCATCAAGATCCCCTCGCTGCGCCCGGCACTCATGGTCTGCCTGATCTTCTCGATCATCGGCGCATTCCAGCTGTTCAACGAACCCAACCTCATGGCCTCGTTGGCACCCACCGTCATCGACAGCGCGTACACCCCGAACCTGTACGCCTATAACCTCGCGTTCGTCGGGCAGGAGTACAACTACGCCGCCGCCGTGTCGTTCGTCCTCGGCCTGGTCATCCTGACCGGCTCGTACGCGTTCATGTTCGTCACCAACCGCCGGAGCCGGTCATGACCGCGACAAAGCTGAATCTCAAGCGCCCCAAGGGCAAGCGCAGCACAATCCTCACGGTGGCGTTGCTCGCCGTCACCGCCTACTTCCTGCTGCCGCTGGTGTGGCTGATCATCGCCTCCACCAAGTCCAGCGCCGACCTGTTCTCCACCTTCGGATTTTGGTTCTCTGGCGACTTCGCCTTCTTCGACAATCTGCAGCAGACGTTGACGTACGACAACGGCGTCTTCCTCAGGTGGATGGGCAACACCATCCTGTACGCCGTCGCCGCCGCCGGCGGCGGCGCGCTCCTGGCGGCCCTGGCCGGGTACGGCTTCGCCAAGTATCGATTCAAGGGCAACCGCGCCATGTTCATGGGCGTCCTCGGCGCGGTCATGGTGCCGACCACGGCACTCGCCATCCCGACGTACCTGCTGTTCAGCGAGATCGGGCTCGCCGACACGCCGTGGGCGATCATCCTGCCCTCACTGGTGAATCCCTTCGGGCTCTTCCTGATGCGCGTCTACGCCGAGCAGGCGGTTCCGGACAGTCTCCTGGAGGCCGCCCGCATCGACGGAGCGAGCGAGGCGCGGATCTTCTTCCAGGTGACGCTGCGGCTGCTCGCGCCCGGCTTCGCGACGGTGCTGCTGTTCGCTCTGGTGCACACCTGGAACAACTACTTCCTGCCGCTGATCATGCTCAACGACCCCGAGCTGTATCCGATCACGGTCGGCCTGGCGCGGTGGCAGGGCCAGGCCGCAGCGGCCGGCGGGGCCAGCGGCGACCTGGTGTCCCTGGTGGTCACCGGGTCGATGCTGTCGATCATCCCCCTGGTCATCGCATTCCTGTACCTCCAGCGGTACTGGCAGTCCGGTCTGGTCGCGGGCGCCGTCAAGCAGTAACCGAATACCCGGGTCGGGCGCCGATGCGAAAGCGGCGCCCGACCCGTTTCGATCTGGCGATAGGAAAGGAAACCACCCATGAGCAACTGGCCCAACCCGATCCTCTTCGGGGCGGCGTACTACCACGAGTACCAGCCTGAACCCCGGCTCAAAAATGACCTGGACCAGATGGTCGAGGCCGGGTTCTCGGTCATCCGAGTCGGCGAATCGGTGTGGAGCACTTGGGAACCGGAGAACGGCCGCTTCGATCTGGACTGGCTCCAGCCGGTGCTGGACGGGGCGCACGAACGCGGGATCGCCGTCATCGTGGGCACGCCGACATACGCGGTACCGCCGTGGCTGGCGCGGCTCTACCCCGAGATCGCCGGGGAGCACCACACCGGCCGGCGCATCGGCTGGGGCGGACGCCAGGAGGTCGACTACACCCACGCGGCCTTCAAGTTCCACGCCGAGCGGGTCATCCGCAAGATCCTGGAGCGCTACGCCGACCACCCGGCGGTCATCGGCTTCCAGGTCGACAACGAACCGGGCCTGCAAATCTTCCACAACGAAGGCGTCTTCCAGCAGTTCGTGGATCACCTGCGGCACACCTACGGCGACGTCGAGACGCTGAACCGAGAATGGGGCCTGGTCTACTGGTCGCACCGGCTGTCCACCTGGGCCGACCTGTGGCGGCCCGACGGGAATGCCCAGCCGCAGTACACGCTCGCGTGGCGGCGCTTCCAGGCGCAGTTGACCACCGAGTTCATCGGTTGGCAGGCGGACATCGCGCGCGAGTACGCCGGCGCGGACCAGTTCGTCACGACCTGTATCTCCTATCCGCGTCCGGCGATCGACGACCGGGCCGTCTCAGAGCGGCTCGACGTCACCGCGGGGAACCCGTACTACCGCATGCAGGACGCGTTCGCCCTGCCGCGCACCGAGGGCGACGCGCACTCGTGGCAGACCGAGGGGACGTGGGCGCTGTACCACTCCGCCGACCGGATGTACTCCTCGCGGCAGGAGCCGTTCCTGGTCACCGAGACGAACGCGCAGGCGATCGGGGAACCGTGGCGCAACGAGCCGGCCTTCGATGGGCAATGGCGCCAGGCCGGTTGGGCGCTGGTCTCGCGCGGAGCCCGCATGATCGAGTACTGGCACTGGCACACCCTCCACTTCGGAACCGAGACGTACTGGGGCGGAGTGCTCCCCCACTCGCTGGAGCCGGGTCGCGTCTACCGCGAACTGTCGCGGCTGGGCGCCGAGTTCCGCAAGGCCGGGCCGCTCATCGGCGACATGATCCCCGACGCCGATGTGGCGGTGCTGTACTCGAAGTCGAGCCAGTGGGGCCTGGCTGCGCATCCGCAGCTCGCGCGCGAGAACGGCGAGGCGGACCGCGACAGCTACGAGGGTTTCTCGAACCCGTTCTACCGGGGCGCCTTCGAGGCCGGGCTCCAGACGCGCATCGTCCACACCGAACAGCTCGGCGACGCTGAGACCGCCGCGGCACAGTACCCGGTGTTGGTGGCGTCGGGCCTGTACGTCGCGGGCGACGACCTGCTGGACTGGCTGGGCGATTACGCGGCCGCAGGCGGGCACCTGGTGATGGGCCCGCGAACCGGCTACGGCGACACCGAATCCCGGGCGCGCCTGGACGTCAAGCCCGGACGCCTGGCCGAGGCGGCCGGTGCTTGGTACGACGAGTTCGCGAATCTCACCGATCAGGTCGGCGTGGCCGCCGGAGCGGACTCGCCGCTGAACCTGCCGGAGGACGCCGCGGCAACCCGCTGGGCCGATGGGTTGCAGCTCAAGGGAGCCGACGCGGTGGCCTCATATGTCCACCCGCATTACGGCCAGTTCGCGGCGGCCTCGACGAAGGCACATGGAAAGGGCCGCATCACGTATGTGGGGACGGTGCCGAACCAGGCCTTCGCGAGGGCGCTGTTCGACTGGATCGCACCGGCCGATCCGTGGCGCCCGGCCAACCCGAGCCTGACCGCGACGAGCGGCACCACCGCCGACGGTCGCCGGGTCAGGTTCATCCACAACTGGTCATGGACCGAAGCCGACTTCGAACTGCCTGCGGCCGTTCACGATCCGCTCTCCGAGAGCCACTTCGCCGCGGGCGAGTCGCTCCGGCTGGGCCCGTGGGACGTGCGGGTTCTCATCGAGGGCTGACCGACTCCGCTGCCGTGGAAATGGCGCGGTGCCCTGGGGAGGTCTGATGGCCCAGGGCCGTTCGCGATCGCGAACGGCCCCTTGTGAGTCATCAGGGTTCGAGGACGACCGGGGACAGGGCCTGGAGACCGTCGGGTTCGGCGACGATATCGATGGCCGCGACCCGTCCGTCCACGATGGTGAAGCGGAACGCGATCCGCGGCTTGCCACCGCGGGACCACAGGGCGCCGATACGGTCGCCGACGAGTGCGACCTCGGCCCCTCGGGCGCGGCCCAGGAACGTCTCGGCCACCGCCCGCACCCCGCTCACCTCGCGCTCCGCGCCCGCCTTGACCGCCGCGTCGTCCGCGCGCACCACGATCTCGGGGTCCAGGACGGTCAGGAGTCTTTCGAAGTCGCCGTTGCGGGAGGCATCCAGAAAGGCGTCGACGACTTCGCGCTGGCGCCCCAGATCGGGCACCGGAGCGGTGCCGCGCACCCGGCGCCGGGCCCGACTCGCGAGCTGACGCGCCGCCTCCGGGGTCCGTTCGACGATCGGTCCGATCCGCTCGTATGGGACGCCGAAGAGATCGTGGAGGACGAACGCCAGTCGCTCCGCGGGGCCCAGGGAGTCGAGCACGACCAGCAACGCCAGGCCGACCGAGTCCGACAGCATCGCCTCGCGCTCGGGGTCCGCGTCCTCGGAGGCGCCTGCGCCGTGGAACTCGATCGGCGTCTCGCGACGGGTCTTGCGGGTTTCGAGCAGGTTCAGGCACACCCGTGAGACGACCGTGGTCAGCCAGCCGCGCAGGTTCGCCACGTCTCCGGTATCGGTGCGGGCGAACCGGATCCACGTCTCCTGGACCGCGTCATCGGCCTCGCTCGCCGTGCCGAGCATGCGGTGGGCCACCGCCCGCAGATGGGCGCGGTGCGCTTCGAAGCGCTGTACCGCGAATTCGTCCTCGCTCATCGGTCACTTCCTTCGTCCGGGGATGGTCAATCATGTTGACCGGCCGAATCCGGCCGGCGTGACGAGAAGGACGAGATCAATGACCGACGCTTCCCGCGCCGCGGTGCGAACCCGTGCGCGCTCCGCCGCCTACTGGACGACGACCCTCATCATCGCAGCCGAATCGGCGCTGGGCGGGGTCTGGGACATCATGCGGACCGACTACGTCAGGGACGTGATCGGCGAGGGCCTGAGCTTCCCGCTCTACGTTGCCGTGATCATCGGCGTCTGCAAGATCCCCGCAGCGATGGTCCTGGTCCTCCCCCGCTTCCCGCGGTTGAAGGAGTGGGTCTACGCCGGGGTGGCCTTCATCTATCTGGGCGCAGTCACCTCCCATCTGGCGGTCGGCGATCCTGCCGCGGCGAGCGGACCGCTCGGCTTCCTGGCGATCACCATGGCGTCGTGGGCGCTGCGGCCTGCATCCCGGCGCGACCCGGCCCCCGACTCGTGGCGTCCGGGCCGGCCCTTCAGGGGCAAGGTCGCCCTGTACTGGGCGGCCACCGGGATCATCGTCGCCGTGCTGCTCACCGGCGGCGGGGCCGACCTGATCCGCCGGGAGCCGACCGTCGACGGCATGGTGGCCCTCGGATACCCGGTGTACTTCATGACGTTCCTCGGCACCGCGAAGGTGCTCGGTGCGATCGCCCTGAGCGCGCCGCGTTTCGGGCGGCTCAAGGAATGGGCGTACGCGGGGGCGTTCTACAACTTCGCGGGGGCGTTCACCTCGCACCTGATCATGGGATCCGAGGCGGGCCACGTGTTCTGGACGGGCCTGTTCTCGGTCCTCACCCTGGTCTCGTGGGCGCTGCGCCCGAGCGGTCGCGTCCTCGGGTTCGCCGGTGCGGCCTCGGACACCGGCCTCCGCTCCTCTTCGAGGGGCGCGAGCCGGCGGCCGGTCGCGCCCCGGTAAGTCTCCGATGAATTGGCCGACCAGGATCTCCAGGCGCTCCGCCTGGAGGCCCGGGCGAAGCCGGCCGTCCCGATCGAGAATCGCCAGGCCGTGGATCGCGGCCCAGCCGGTCTCGGTCAGCAGCTCGGGGTTGCGCTCGCCCGCCACGTCCGCGAAGACCGTATAGAGCTCGGCGAATGCCGCCTTGAGCTCCTCGGGCGCCTCGGGCCCGAACTTCAGTCCCTCGGCCCTGGTGAACAGCGCTTCGAAGAGCGCGGGGTGCGCCGCCGCGAAGTCGATATAGGCCCGCGCGACCGCCGCCAGCGCGGGTTCGCCCTTGGCACCGGTCCGCGCCCGCTTCAGCTCGACGGCGAGTTCGGCGGAGCCTTGGAGCGCGACGGCGTCGATGATCGCGCCGCGGCCGGCGAAGTGGCTGTAGAGGACCGGTTGGCTGTATTCGATGCGCTCGGCGAGCTTGCGAATGGTCACCGCGTCCCAGCCTTCGGCCTCGGCCATCTCGCGGGCGGAGCTGACGATCAGTTCTCTGCGTTGCGCGCGTTCGCGTTCGCGGCGGTTCTGGACGACCATCACCTCATTCTAGCATCGCTAGACTTTCGAGCAAGGCTATGTTAGCGTTACTCTCATATCTAGCAACGATAGATTTTCTAGCTTAGCTTAGGAGCCCCCCGTGGCACGCAAGATCACCGCCAACGTCCTCACTCTCATCGTCGCCCTCGGCATCATCTACATCGGCGTCTCCTATCTCCTGACGCCGGAGACGCTCGGCTCGAGCTTCGGGTTCCCCCACTGGCCCACCGGAGAGGCCGCCGACATCCTCACCATCAAAGGCGGCCGCGACATCGTCATGGGCCTGATCCCCCTCGCCCTGTTCCTCACGGGCCAGCGCCGCGCCCTCGGCTGGGTCCTGCTGGTCGAGACTGCGGCCCCGATCGCCGACGGCACGCTCGTCCTGCTTCACGACGGCAACCTCGCGACGGCGTTCGGGGTCCACTACGCCACGGCGGCACTCGTGATCGTGGCGGGCGTGCTCCAGCTGCAGGTGGCGCGCAAAGAGGCGCTTCAAGAGACGCTCCAAGCGGCGTGAGGGACCGGAAGCGGCGACCAGGGCGAGGATGACGCGGCCGACTCCGACTCCTTCGGGCGCTAGCTAAATTTCTAACGCTAAAAGGCCGGCACCGGCGCCCGAAGGCTCCGGTGCCGGCCGCTCCCTCAATCAGTTTCGCTTATCGAGCATCCCCTGCACCCCGGCGCGGATCTCCGGAGTGTCAAGACCCCGGATCTTCAAGGTGGTCCGGCGGCGCAGGACGTCGTCGGTGGTCTCGGCCCATTCGTGGTCCCTGGCGTAGGCGACCTGCGCCCAGATCTCGGGGGCGTCCGGGTGGATGCGTTCGGCCAGTTCCGGCTGCTCCCCCGCCAGGCGGGTGATCTCGAAGGCGAGCGAGCCGTAATGCGTCGCAAGGTGTTTGGCGGTGTCCTCGCCGAGACTCGGCAGCGGGGCGCCGCCGTCGGTGAGGAGGCGGTGCTGCACCGCGTGCGGATTGGCGATGCCCGGCAGCGGCAGCCGCGGCAGCTTCGACATCGGCTCCATCCCCTCCCCCAGTGAGTAACCGGGGAGGTCGGAGAGCTTCTTGATTACCTGGCGTCCGATGTGGCGGAAGGTGGTCCACTTGCCGCCGGCCACCGAGAGCATGCCGCCGCGGCCCTCGGTCACCACGGTCTCCCGCTTGGCCTTCGACGTCTCGCCGGGTCCGCCCGGCAGGACCCGCAGGCCCGCAAAGGAGTACGTGATGAGGTCGCGCCGCAGCTGCTGGTCCCGCACCGAATGCGCCGCCTCCGAGAGGATCTGGTCCGTGTCGGCGCCGGTGACGGACAAGTCCCCCGGGTCGCCCTCGTAGACCTCGTCGGTGGTGCCGAGCAGCAGCATGTCCTCCCAGGGGAGGGCGAAGGTGATGCGGTACTTGTCGATCGGGGTCGCCAGCGCGGCCTTCCACTGGGAGGTGCGCTTGAGCACCAGGTGCGCCCCCTTGGAAAGGCGGATCGACGGGTTCGCCGCCGAGTCCTCCATGCGCCGCAGGTGGTCGACCCAGGGTCCGGTCGCGTTGAGGACCACGTGGGCGTTGACGCCGAACTCGGTACCGTCGGTGCGGTCGCGCAGGTCGGCGCCGGTGACGCGGCCGCCGGTGAGCCGCAGGCCGGTGACTTCGGCGTGGTTGAGGGCGACCGCTCCGGCCTGGACGGCGGCGCGCGCGGTCATGAGCGCCATGCGGGCGTCGTTCATCTGGCTGTCGCCGTAGACGGCCACGGCCTTGAGTCCGTCGGTGCGCAGTTCGGGGACGTCCATGCGGGCCTTGACGGGGTTGAGCAGGTGCCCGACGCCGTCGCCGAAGCCCGAGAGCGCGGAGTAGGCGAACACGCCGGCGCCCATCTTGGCCGCGCCGTGCGGTCCTCCCTTGTAGATGGGGAGGTAGAACGCCAGCGGGTTGGACAGGTGCGGGGCGACCTGCCGGGTGACGGCGCGGCGTTCGAAGTGGTTCTCGGCCACCAGTTTCACCGCGCCGGTCTGCAGGTAGCGCAGTCCGCCGTGGAGGAGTTTGGAGGAGGCCGAGGAGGTGGCGCCGGCGAAGTCGCCGGCGTCGACCAGGGCCACCCGCAGCCCCGACTGGGCGGCGTGCCAGGCGGTGGAGATGCCCAGGATGCCGCCGCCGATCACCAGCAGGTCGTAGGTCGCCTTCGACAACTGCTCGCGGTTCTCGGCCCGGCCCGCATGCTTCGCGGGAAGCACGGTGGGGCCGGCGGTCGGGGTCGTCCCGAGTTCGGGGACGTGCTGCAAGGTGGTCATGGTCTCGCTCCTATTTCGACTTTTCTTAGTCGTCCAGCCAGCCCATGGTCCGTTCGACGGCCTTGAGCCAGCTCTTGTATTCGCGTTCGCGGATCTCGGGGTCCATGTCGGGCGTCCATTCCGCGGCGCGGCGCCAGTTGACGCGCAGGTCCTCCGTGTTGTCCCAGAAGCCGACGGCGAGCCCGGCGGCGTAGGCGGCGCCGAGGCAGGTGGTCTCGGCGACCATGGGGCGAACCACGGGTGCGTCGAGGACGTCGGCGAGGAACTGCATGAGGAGGTTGTTGGAGGTCATGCCGCCGTCGACCTTGAGCGCGGCGAGCTCGACGCCGGAGTCCTTGGTCATGGCGTCGGTGATCTCGCGGGTCTGCCACGCGGTGGCTTCCAGGACGGCACGTGCGATGTGCGCCTTGGTGACGTAGCGGGTGAGCCCCGCGATGACGCCGCGCGCGTCGCTTCGCCAGTAGGGGGCGAAGAGCCCCGAGAAGGCCGGGACGAAGTAGGCGCCGCCGTTGTCCTCCACGCTGGAGGCCAGCGTCTCGATCTCGGCGGCGGTGCTGATGAGACCCATCTGGTCTCGCATCCACTGCACCAGCGAACCGGTGACGGCGATCGAGCCTTCGAGGGCGTACACCGGTGCGGCGTCGCCGATCCGGTAGCCGACGGTGGTCAGCAGCCCGGACTCGGAGTGGATGAGCTGCTCGCCGGTGTTCATGAGCATGAACGTGCCGGTGCCGTAGGTGGACTTGGCCTCGCCGACGCTGAAGCAGGTCTGTCCGAACAGGGCGGCCTGCTGGTCGCCGAGCGCGGAGGCGACGGGGACGCCGCCGAGGAGCCCGCCCAGGGCCCCGCCCTTGACCTCGCCGTAGACCTCCGAGGAGGAGCGGATCTCGGGCAGCACCTGCATCGGGACGCCCATTTCGGCGGCGATGTCCTCGTTCCACTTGAGGTCGTCGAGGTTCATCAGCAGGGTCCGGGAGGCGTTGGTGACGTCGGTGACGTGGACGCCGCCCCGCACTCCGCCGGTGAGGTTCCAGATGACCCAGGAGTCCATGGTGCCGTAGATCAGGTCGCCGGCCTCTGCCTTTTCGCGCAGGCCGGGGACGTTGTCGAGCAGCCAGGCGATCTTGGGGCCGGCGAAGTAGGCGGCCAGCGGCAGCCCGGTCTGCTGGCGGAAGCGGTCCTGGCCGATGTCGCCGCCCAGTTCGCGGCACAGCGTGTCGGTGCGGGTGTCCTGCCAGACGATGGCGTTGTGCGCCGGCTGGCCGGTGTGCTTGTCCCACAGCATGGTGGTCTCGCGCTGGTTGGTGATGCCGATCGCGAGGATGTCCTCTTTGGAGACCTTGGCCTTGACCATGGCCCCGGCGACGACCTCCTGGACGTTGTTCCAGATCTCGGCCGCATTGTGCTCGACCCAGCCCGGCTTAGGGAAGATCTGCTCATGCTCCTTCTGGTCGACGGCGACGATGCGGCCGTCTTTGTCGAAGATGATGCAGCGGCTGGAGGTCGTGCCCTGGTCGATAGCCGCGATGAACGGGCCGGTGTGCGTGTCGGTCATAGTGCGCTCCTGAACGTCGTTGTCGAGGTGTCTTCGTTACACGGGGTCATGGTGCATCACGCGAAGGCCAGGTTGTAGACGCCACCGGCGATCACGGCGCCGACGATCGGTCCGACCACGGGGATCCAGGCGTAGCCCCAGTCCGATGCGCCCTTGTGCTTGAGCGGCAGCAGGGCGTGGACGATGCGGGGGCCCAGGTCGCGGGCGGGGTTGATGGCGTATCCGGTGGGGCCGCCGAGGGAGATGCCGATGCCGACGACGACGAGGGCGGTGATGAGGACGCCGAGGGTGCCCAGGCCATTGCCTTCGTCGTTGAGGCCCTGGGTGAGGATGGCGATGACCAGCACGAAGGTCGCGATGATCTCGGTGGTCAGGTTCTGCGCGGTATTGCGGATCTCGGGGGCGGTGGAGAAGATCCCCAGGACCGGTCCGGCCTTCTCCCGGGTGGCGTCGGCGGTGGCCTGCGCGCCGGGTCCCGACTGGACGGCGAGGTCGGCCATGTGGGCCTTGAAGTGCCCGTAGTAGGCGAGGTAGACCAGGAAGGCGCCGAGCATCGCGCCGACCATCTCACCGAGGAAGTAGACGGGGACCTGGGACCACTCGATGCCGCCTTGGATGGCGAGGCCGACGGTCACGGCGGGGTTGAGGTGCGCGCCCGAGACGCCGGCGGCGATGTAGGCGCCGGTGAGAACGCCGAAGCCCCAACCGAACGTGATGGTGAGCCATCCGGCGTTCTGGGCCTTGGACTTCGTGAGGGTTACGGCCGCGCATACGCCGCCGCCGAGCAGGATCAGCATGGCGGTGCCGAGGATCTCGCCGGTGAGGATATCTGAAGTGGACACCCGTGACTCCTTTGTCATTGGTCTGGGGTGGGCTTCCCGGAGGTGGCCGGGTTCCCGCCCCATTGGAAGGGCTTGCGCCAGCCGGCAGTCCTGCCGAACACTCAATCCGTTAGGTGTTCGACAATGTCGACCGACGTACGCAAAGTGTTCTCCTACATTACTACACCGTCAAGCCAATTGTGACTACCGACACATAGACAATCCGGCACCTCGTGGCACCGGCGACCCCACGCGACAGCGCGGGCACCACCGGATGCGATGAAGTGGCTTGCAGGAGTGGATCACCCAGTACATCCGCAATGAAGTAAACATGTCAACGAAATCGGTCAGATTGACGAAGAAATTTCAGCGCGGACGGGCCGAGGCGGCCGGGGGCGTTCAGAAAGCCGCTAGAAGGGGCCCGAGCCCAGGTCCCGGGAGACGGCCCTGGCGGTATCGCGGATCGCCGCGATGAGCTCGGGACGCAGCTCCCCGCCCGAGCAGACCCGCTCGACCGCGCCGGTGACGCCGACCGCGCCGACCGCCATGCGGCGCCGGTCGAAGACCGGGGCCGCGACCGAGGCCACGCCCTCCCAAGTCTCCTCGATATCGGTCGCATACCCTTGCGCCCGAGTCAGATTCAGGACCTCTTCGAGGGCGGGCAGCTCGGTGACGGTGCGGGCCGTGAACGGCTCCCGCTTCCCGTCGACCATCTCGCTGTGCGCCACCGGATCGTAGCCGGCCAAGACCCTGCCCAGCGCGGTCGCGTGGAGCGGCTGCATCGCCCCCACTTCCAGCACCTGGCGGCTGTCGTCCGGCCGGAAGACGTGGTGGACTACCAGGACGCCCTGCTGGTGCAGCACCCCCAGGTAGACCGCCTCGCCGCTGGCGCGGGCCAGGTCGTCGGTCCACACGAGGGCGCGCGCCCGCAGTTCGTGCACGTCGAGGTAGGTGGTGCCGAGGCGAAGCAGTTCGGCCCCCAGCTGGTAGCGGCCGGAGTCGGGGTCCTGCTCCACGAAGCCCTCGTGCTGGAGGGTGCGCAGAATGCCGTGGGCGGTGGCCTTGGCCAGGTCCAATGAAGAGGCGATGTCGGACAGGCCCAGGCGGCGCTCGCCGCCGGCGAGCAGGCGAAGCATGGCCGCCGCGCGCTCCAGCGACTGGATGTTCCGGGCCATGGCGGCGCCTCCGTTCCAAATGCGTTCCGCGTTCGACAATGCTAAACACTATCGGCTCTTCGCGACCAGGGTTGCCCGGGTGTCCATGCGGGTCCGGAATGTCGCTTTGGGCAGACGAAAGCGGAGGCCCCATCGGGGCCTCCGCCCTGCGTTTCGGCAGATCCTATTTCATATAGGATATATAATATAGGATTCGCGGTTGCTCATGGGCGCCTCCGCTTCACCGGTGCCGGATCAGAGGTCGTAGCGGGTTTTGAGGTGCCACCACCAGTCCCTGAGCATCCACTCGTCGAATTCGGTGATGGTCGGCGAGGAGCCGGCGTTCATGATGAAGCAGCACTGGCCCGTCGGGGTCCAGTCGTAGAAGTCGTCCAGCCCGAAGGTGTGGCCGAGCTCGTGCAGGTAGATCGTGATCTGCTCCTGATCGAGCGCGCCGGTGAAGTACTCCTGGCCCATGCGCTGGCCCCAGTCGCCGCCGGCGCCGCCGCCCATGCCGTCCGTGAGCCACAGGCTCTGGTCGTAATGATGGTCGGCTCCGCCGGGACAGTTCGAGTAGTCACCGTCCTGATTGAAGAATCGGCCGCAGTCCTCGGAGCACTGCGGCGCACCCTCGTTCATGTCCCCGATGTAGACGTCCACCGAGTCGTCGTCCCAATCGAGCAGGGCCCGATCGGTCGCGGCCCAGCCGACGACATTGACCTCGATGGTCTCGAACGGCCAGTCACTGAACCCGGCCATCTGGTCGAACCAGAGCTGGTACTGCTCGGCCAGCTTCGCCTCGATGCCGTCCCGCAGCTCGGCCGAGGCCTGCTGCGTCGAATCCCAGCGGACGCAGTAATTGATCGTCCCCCCGGTGGCCATGACCTGGTCCCAGCCGAAGTTCTGGAAGTCCATGTTGTAGGTGTCTTCGTAGTGCGCCCAGACCTCGTCGAGCGGCTGGACGAGCTCCGCGGGCGGGTTCCAATCCTCTTGGGCCGCACCGGCATCCGATCCGGTCGTTTCGGCCCCGGCGGAAGTCAGCGCAAAGGCGGTGGTGCCGAATGCGATGACGGTCGCGCCGATGGCCGCGAGGATGGTGCGCTTTCTATTGCGTCGCTTTGGGAGTGCCGGTCCCATATCGATTCCAATCTTGTCGCCGCGACCGGGACCGAAGCCCCGGCCGCGTGTGATATTCGCAATAGAAACGCTAGGCGGGTATGATCCTGGGCACAAGCCACTGATCGTGATCAGTCGGACACATCGGACTTCGGGCCTGGTCAACGGCCCCACTGGGGGAGTTTTCCGAAAACGCTAGGGGGTGTCTGGTGGTGCCACCGGCGGGAACGGGATCTCGGCGAGCACCGGGATCAGCTCGGTCTCTTCGTAGTCCAGGTGCGCGTGCAACCGGTCGGTCATCGACTCGAGCTCGGTGGCGAACGCGGCGGCGTCGAACAGCTCGATGTCCCCCACCAGCGCCGCGATCTCGTCCTTGAGGCGGTTCACCACCTTGTGCTCCTCGCGGAGCCGGTCGATGGGCTCCCGCAGGTGCGGGTGGTGCTCGGCCAGAGAGGGGAACACGCCGTTCTCCTCGCTGTCGTGGTGGAAGGTCAGGAACTCGCAGAACGTCAGGCAGTGCTGGCGCAGCTGGAGCCCGAGCCCGGGCTTCGGTGGCTCGGCGGACTCGGCCGCCGCGGCGAAGTGGGCGTCGGCCTCACTGCGAACCCGGTCCAACTGCTCGCGGAGCGCGTCGTGGATTTCAATGAGCTTGTCGCCCATATTGTCGATGGTCTTGGTTTCGTGCATAGGTATTGGTCTGACTCCATGAATAGGGTTCCGCGCACGCGGAAAGTATTGGGGGCGCGCCGAATCTGCATTCGGACGCGAAGCGACCGTCACGGGAGACGGCACCAGGCCGCATCCACTGGGGACGGTGGGTTCAGAGCTGTCGCGGCACGGGAGTTGATTCCCGGGGACAGAAGACGACGCGACTAAGGCGTCAGATGATGAGCGTGGAGTTTGACCTCATGACACGACCCTTCAGGTAATTGTGCTCGCCCGGCGCCCGACCTGCCTCGAATTTCTCGGTCGGCGCCACGTGGCACAGCGCCCATTAAATCATCCGCACCCGCGCCCCGCAAGGGTGAGCGCGGACACCGGCACGGACGCTCAGCCGGTGATGGCGTGGGCCATAGCGACGACGACCGGGCCCAGCAAGGGCAGCACCACATTGGAGAAGGCATAGACGATCGTATAGGCCATCAAGGGAGTCGCATTGCCCGCGGCCTGCTGGACGGCGGTCACGCCGGGCGTCGAGCACTGCTGTCCGGTGATCGCGCCGAGCGCCAGCGGCGCGGGCAGCTTCATGACCCTCCAGGCCACGAACAGCGAAATGCAGGCGGGAATCAGCGTCATGGCGACGCCGGCGATGGGCAGGCCCACGCCGAACTCCTTGACCAGCGAGACCGCCTCGGGCCCGGAGGACAGGCCGACCGCGCAGATGAACACGGCCAGGCCGAGCGTCTTGATGACGTCGGCCGCCCCCGAGTCGTACTGCCCGAAGGTGGGCCGCTTGGAGCGCAGCCACCCGAACAGCAGACCGGTGAGCAGGCAACCGCCGCCGGTGCCGAGCGTCAGCGGGATGTCGCCGATCTGCCAGACGAGCTGACCGACCAGGAAGCCCGCGACCACGCCGATCGAGATGAACACCAAGTCGATCCGCACCGACGGGTCGAGCCGGAAGCCCACCAGCGGAATGACGCGGCGCAGGTCGCGTCCGGACCCGGCCAGGCGCACCGTGTCGCCGTGCTGGATGACGGTCTGCGGCTCCACGGGCAGTTCGTGGTCGCCCCGCTGGATCTTCTGCAGGAACACGCCCTGCCGCTCCTCGGCGAAGTCGTGGCGGATGTCTCCGAGCGTGGTGGCCTTGTAGCCCTTGGCGGTGACCACGACCTCGGCCACGTCCAGGTCCATCTCCATGCGTTCCTCGACGGCGACCTCGTCGCCGATCTGGCTCGCGCCGCCCACCAGGACCTCGCGCCGGCCGACTACCAGGATCCTGTCCCCCTCCACAAGGATCAGTTCGTCGTCGAGGATCTGCTTCTGACGGCCCCGGTACACCGCTTCGACGGTGACATCCCCGTTGAATGATTCCTGGAGCGTGCCGACCGACTGGTCGGCGGCCGCGGTGACCTCGTACTCGCGTCCGACCACGCTCGGCGCCGCCGGAGTGGCGGTCTCCTCGTCCTCGGCGCCGCCCATCTTGCGCCACAGCTTCGTGGCCTCTTCGCGCAGGTTGATCCGCATGATCTGAGGGAAGATCTGGCTGGCGAGCAGCACGATCGTGATGAGCCCGCAGATGTAGGAGATCGAGTAGGCGGTGCCCACATTGTTCTGCAGCGTCTCGATCTCGCTCTGCGGCAGGTTGAGTCGGGCGATCGCGTCGGTCGCAGTGCCGACCGCCGCCGACTCGGTCGCCCCGCCGGCCAGCAGTCCGGCGGCGGTGCCGACGTCCAGGCCCATGATCACGATCGCGATGGCCGTGATGACCAGGACCGAGACGACCTCGATGACGGTGAACGTGCCGTACTTGAGGCTCTTGCGGTTGAGGCTCGCCACGAATGTCGGCCCGGAGATGTATCCGAGCGTGAAGATGAACAGGGCGAAGGCGATGGTCTTGACCTGGTCGTTGAGTTGGATTTCCCCGATCATGCCGATGAGGATCGCCACGACCAGCGTGCCCGCGACGCCGCCCAGGGAGATCTTCCAGATCCGGACCTTGCCCACGGCGAAGCCGAGGGCCAGGCACACGAACAGGGCGATCTCCGGGTTGGAGCGCAGTTCGTTCGCTATCCAGTCCATCGCCGTCTCCCCTATCCGCGGTTCGCGTATTCGGCCTGGTATTCGTCGCCGATGCGGCGAAGCCAGGACCCGATGGTGGTGTAGGCGTCCTTGGGCAGGTTCGCCATCGAGACGCGGACCGACCATTCGGGACCGCTGAAGCCGCCGCCGTTGAGCAGCACCACCGAGGCCTGCTCGGCGAGGCGGAAGATCGGGTCGGTCGGCTCGTAGGTCTCCCGCATCCAGTCCGCGAAGTCCTCCCCCAGGTGCTGACTGGCCCAACTGAGCAGGTCGAGCTCAATGTAGTAGCGGGCGGCGTCGGTATCGTCGGGCAGATCGACGTCGAGCGCCTCGGTGAGGGCCTGCATGCGGCGGGCGATGATGGCCTGGCAGTCCTTTCGGTACTGGTCCTCGGCGTCCATGAGGCAGTGCAGCGAGAACAGGGCCATCTGGACCTGCTGCGGGGTCGAGAGACCGGCGGTGTGGTTGAGCGCCACGTCCCGCGAGTCGGCCACGAGCCGGTCGACGAACTTCAGGTTCTCCGGCTCCAGCGAGATCGTGGAGTAGCGGCGGTTGAGTGCGACCTGGTGGTCCTGCGGCAGCGCGGCGATGGCCGGGTCGAAGATGTTGTTCCTGCCGACGGCGATGACGCCGAGGCGCCAACCGGTGCAGCCGAAGTACTTGGAGAAGGAGTAGACGCCGAGCGTATTGCGCGGGATGACGGACATGAGGGACTGGAAGCCGTCCACGAAGGTGCCGTACACGTCGTCGGTGATGATCACCAGGTTCGGGTTGTCGTCCTTGACGATCTGGGCGATCTGGTTCATGGTGTCGGGCGTGAGCTTCACCGACGGCGGGTTGGACGGGTTGACGCAGAACAGCGCCTTGATGCTCGGGTCGCGGAGCTTGTCGATCTCGGCCTCCGAGTACTGCCAGGCGTGGAAGCCGTTGTCGGTGAACTTGTCGGCCTTGAGCTCCACGACCTCGAAGTCGTAGCGGTCCAGATGCGGGATCTCCAGGTACGGCGTGAAGATCGGCGTCATGATCGCGATCTTGTCGCCCTTGGCGAGCAGGCCGTTGACCTGTGCCGAATCGAAGAGGTAGCACATCGCGGCGGTGCCGCCTTCGACCGCGAAGAGGTCCCAGCCGCCCTCGGGTGCGCCGCCCATCGCTTCTGCCAGGTAGGCATGGACGATCTTCTCGCAGTTCACGAGCATCCGGTCGGGCATCGGGTAGTGGTCGCCGACGACCGCGTCCGACAACTCGCCCACGAACTCGTCGGGGTCGAGCCCGAGTTTGCCGGTGGCCCAGGCGACCGAGGCCCGCAGCTGCGCGGCGCCGGGCGCGTCGGCGTTCTGGCCGAGGAAGCTGTCGAGCCGGGCGGCGATGCCGTCCTTCTGGGGCATGCCGCCGAGATCGGCGAACTCGTCCCAGTCGCGACGGCATTCCTCCACCGAGAACAGTCCGAGCTGGAAGAACGCCTCACGGGGCGAGGTCGCCGTCCAGTTGGGGTTGCCGCGACCGGCGTTGACCATCGCGATGGCCTCGCGCTTCTGGTTCGAGTCGGCGAGCTCGATGAGCTTGCCCTTGAGTTCGAACGGGCTGAGCGATTCGAGACGGCGCTGCTCGGCACGCCCGGTGTGCTGGTCGGACATTGTGAACTCCTTCGATCGGTCAGGCGAGGAAGGCCACGATGACCGCGCCCCAGCCAGGTGCGTAGCCGAGGAGCTTGGGGACGAGCGCGTCACTCGGTCGATTCCACACAGTGACCCCCGACTCACTCACTGCATTGGCTGTGAATCTAACCGATTTTTCCCTCTTGTACCCTGGTTTCCCTCGCGGGCGACCACCCTCTAGGTTGGTTCGATCAGGGGGTTCGGCCGAGCGGCGCGTTCCAGTTCAGTGTCGGACTTGAAAACTTTCTCCACAACATTGACAACACGCGAAGAATTCCGTCATTCTGGTCGGTGAACCGACCGGAAACGGCGGATGCCCGATCCGCACCCGGAACCGAATGCGAGGCGCAGTCACCCCCATGAGCAAGCTTTCGAAAGCCTGGCGTCTACTCGCGGCGGGCGCGACGCTGGCGCTGTCGGCCGCGCTGGTCGCCGCCGCGCCGAGCGGCGCCGCCGCCCAGGACGAGGACACCGACACCATCCGGATCGCCACCGATCAGGAAGTCGACACGTGGAACCCGTTCAAGGCGCGCTACGTCATCACCTACAACACCAACCTGATGACGTACGACACTCTCATTAGGATCGGCGCCGACGGCTACGAGCCGGTCCCCGGCCTGGCCACCGAGTGGACGGAGTCCGACGACGGTCTGACGTGGACGTTCACCATTCGCGAGGGTGCGACCTGGTCCGACGGCGAGCCGCTGACGGCGGCCGACGTGGCCTACACGTACAACCTCCTCATCGAGAACCAGGCCATTCGCGACTGGAACATCGACTTCGCCGGGAACCTGGTCAGCGCCGAGGCCCCCGACGACACCACGTTCGTGCTCACGCTCAAGGAAGCGGCCCCCGCCGAGGTCATCAACCGGGGCATCTACATCGTTCCCGAGCACATCTGGTCGACCTACCCCGACCCGTCGGCCGACGACGCCAACGACCAGCTCCCGCTGGTGGGCTCCGGCCCGTTCCGGGTGAGCGAGTACGAGACCGACGAGTTCATCCGCCTGGACGCCAACGAGAACTACTGGGACGGCGCGCCCGGCTTCGACGAGATCGTCTACGACTACTACTCCGAGCCCGACGCGGCCGTCGCCGCGCTGGAGACCGGCGAAGTGGACATCGTCGGCGCGCTCAACCCGGCGCAGGCCGAGGCCCTCGGCGAATACGACCACGTCACCGTCAACGACACCCAAGGCCGCCGGTACGTCTCGCTGACGATCAACCACGGCACCGTCACGCAGGACGGCGAGGAGTTCGGCGACGGGCACCCCGCCCTCAAGGACCCGGCGGTGCGGTTGGCCATGCACACCGCGATCGACAAGCAGGCGCTTGTGGACACCGTCCTGGACGGCAGCGGCACCCCCGCTACCTCGCTCATCCCCGCCATCTTCGAGCAGTGGCACTGGGACGGCGGGGAGGACCTGGTCGAATTCGACATCGACGAGGCCAACCGGATCCTCGACGAGGCCGGCTACGAGATGGGCGAGGACGGCATCCGCACGATGCCCGACTCGGACCAGAAGCTCAGCTTCCGCTTCTACCAGCACGCCGACAACACCGACTACGCCACCGTCGTGCAGTTCGTGTCCGAGTGGTGGAAGCAGATCGGCCTGGAGATCACTCCCGAGCCGATCGAGCAGACGGCCCTGAACGACCTGGCCTACCTGGGCGAGTTCGACGTGGCCTTCTCCGGCTGGGGCGTGGGCCCGAACCCGACCGAGCAGCTGGGCATGCACACCTGCGCGGTGCTGCCGACCCTGACCGACGGTTCGGAGCGGTCCAGCGAGAACTCCTACTGCAACGAGGAGTTCGACGCCCTGCACGAGCAGCAGAAGGTCGAGTCCGACCCCGACGCGCGCGCCGAGCTCGTCCGGCAGCAACAGCAGCTGCTCTACAGCGACAACCCCGTGATCTGGCTGTACTACCAGAACAATATGGAGGCCTACAACAGCGACAAGATCTCCGGCATGACCACCCAGCCGACCGACGGCATGGTCACCGGCCAGGAGGGCTTCATGTGGGCCTACCTCACCGCCCAGCCCGCAGCGGAGTCCGACGAAGGCGGCACCCCGATGTGGGTGTGGATCGCGGTGGGGGCCGCCGTCGTGGTCATCCTCGCCGCCGGAGGCTTCCTCCTCATGCGGCGCAGGAGCACCGCCGACGAACGAGAGTGATCGTCCTCAATGACCGATAGTCCGTCCTCCGGGGACGAGGCCTCGCAGGGGAACCCGGCCGTGCGCCACAAGCGCGCGGCCGGGCCCTCGGGCCGCATCTCCTCCGGATTCGCCCGCTACGTCCTCAAACACGCCGGGGGCGCCGCGGTCTCGCTGCTGCTGGTGCTGTTCTCCTCGTTCTTCATCTTCCGCCTCGTCGGCGGCGACCCGATCGACCAGCTCACCAGCGAACGGCCGGTCAGCCCCGAACAGCGCGCGGCCATGCGGGCCGAACTCGGGCTCGACAAGCCGATGTGGAACCAGTTCACCGACTACATCACCGGGACGCTTACCGGGGACCTGGGCGAATCGTTCCAGTACCGGCGCCCCATCCTGGAGCTCATGCTCGAACGGCTCCCGGCGACGCTGCTCCTGTCGGGCACCGGCATGGTGCTGGCCGTGGCCCTCGGATTCTGGATCGGCGCCCGCTCCGGGTGGAAGCCGGGCAGCCGGTTCGACCGCACCCAGGTGGGGACGAGCCTGCTGCTGTATTCGACGCCCACATTCTGGCTCGGCATGATCATCATCCTGGTCTTCGCGAGGTACCTGCGCCTGTTCCCGGTCAACGGGATGCGTTCGTCGAGCACGCCGCCGGAGCTATGGCCGCAGGCGCTCGACATCGCCCACCACCTGGTCCTGCCGGTGCTCACCTATACCGCGGTGGTGTACGCGGGATACCTCCTGGTGATGCGATCATCCATTCTGGATGAAGTCGGCGCCGACTACCTGACCACCGCCCGCGCCAAGGGATTGCGCGACGACGACGTCCGTCGCAAGCACGCCGTGCCCAACGCGCTGCTGCCGTCGGTGACGCTCGTCTTCCTGGCGCTCGGCAACGTCGTCAACGGCTCGATCGTGACCGAGGCGGTCTTCAGCTGGCCCGGACTCGGGAGCATGTTCGTCCACGCGATCTTCTATCCCGACCGGCCGGTCCTCCAGGCCCTGTTCGTGCTGTTCTCCGCCTCCACGATCATCGCCGTGTTCTGCGCGGAGATCCTCTACTGGTTCATCGACCCGAGAATCCGGCGATCGTCATGAGGCGGGGAATGAGTACCGACGCTAAGACCCTCTCTCCGCGCGCCGTCACCTGGGCGCGCCGCAGGCAGGCCACCCGGCGGGCGTGGGACGCCTACCGTGTCCAGCGCTCCGGGATGGTCGGACTGGTGCTGCTCGGCGCCATCGTCCTGTTGGCCATTGCCGCACCGCTCCTGGTGTCCCCCGCGGACCTGAGCGTCACCCAGGCCACCGGCGGGCGCATGGACCCGCCCAGCGCCGGCTTCCCGCTCGGCACCGACACGAACGGACGGTCGGTTCTGGCGCTGGTCCTGTGGGGCTCGCGCCTGTCCCTGGTGATCGGGCTGACCGCCACGGTCGTCGCCATCGTCATCGGCACGCTGCTCGGCCTCACCAGCGGTTACTACGGCGGCTGGTACGGCTGGTTCACGCTGCGCTTCTCCGACTGGTTCATGGTGCTGCCCAGCCTGGTCGTGGCAATCGCACTGCTGGCCGTCATGGGCCGGAGCGTCGTCACCACCATCGTCGTCATCGCGATCGTCTCCTGGTCGGGCACCACCCGCTTGGTGCGAGCCCAGACCCTGACGGTCAAGTCCCGGCCCTACCTGGAGCGGGCCCGCGCCCTCGGCGCCGGAGACTGGCACCAGATGACCAAGCACCTGCTCCCCAACGTCCTGCCGCTGGTCCTGGCCAGCGCGACGCTGCTGGTCCCCTCAGCGATCCTCATGGAGTCGACCCTGGCGTGGCTGGGTCTGGGCGACCCGACCGTGATCTCGTGGGGCTCGATTCTCAACGAGGCCTCGAACCAGGGTGCCGTCTCGGCTCGCGCCTGGTGGTATCTGCTGCCTCCGGGCCTGGCGATCCTATTGGTGGTGCTGTCGTTCATGATGTGCGGCCGGGCGCTCGAGGCGGTCTTCAATCCCCGATTGCGAGGCGAGTCGTCATGACGCTCTTGGAGATCCGCGACCTGAACGTGACGTATTCGGGTTCGAGGGGCAAGGTCCCGGCGGTGCGCGGGGTGAACCTGGCGCTGGAGGCGGGGCAGACGATCGGCATTGCCGGGGAGTCCGGCTGCGGGAAGTCGACGTTGGCGATGGCGGTGCTGCGGCTGTTGCCGCGCAGCGCGAGGGTCACCGGGGAGATTCTGCTCGACGGCGAGGACGTGCTCACGATGGGCTGGGGCCGGCTGCGGGCGGTGCGCTGGGTCGGCGCCTCGATCGTGTTCCAGGGCGCGATGCACTCGCTCAATGCGGTGCACCGGATCGGGCGGCAGGTCGCCGAGCCGATCCTGTTGCACGAGAAGGTGTCGGAGCGCGAGGCGATGAAGCGGGCCGAGGAGCTGCTGGACCGGGTCGGGTTGCCTCCGTCGCGCATGCGGGCGTACCCGCACGAGTTGTCGGGCGGCCAACGCCAGCGGGTCATGATCGCGATGGCGCTGGCGTGCGACCCGGATCTGGTCATCGCGGACGAGGCCACCACGGCGCTGGACGTGATGGTGCAGGCGCAGGTGCTGCGGCTGATCTCAGGGCTGGTGGCCGAGCGGGGCGTCGGCCTCGTCATGATCAGCCATGACCTGTCGGTGCTGTCGTCCACGTGCGACCGGGTCGCGGTCATGTACGCGGGGCGCGTGGTGGAGACCGGCCCGGCTCACGAGTTGTTCACCTCGGCGCGCCACCCGTATTCGGCGGCGCTGGGCGCGGCGTTCCCGGTGATCGGGGACGCGGCGGCGCGGCTGCGCCCGGCGGGGCTCGCGGGTGATCCTCCAGATCCTGCCGATCTGCCGCGGGGGTGTGAGTTCCGGCCGCGGTGCGTGGTGGCGGTGGAGCACTGCTCGAAGGAGACTCCCGCTCTGAAGCCGGTGCCGGGGGACGCGGGCCGGCTGAGTGCCTGTTTCGTCGCACAGGATGGGAGGCCCGTTGTCGCCTGAGGATGAAGGAGGTCGGCGATTGTCCGCACAGCTGCTGTCGGCGCGGGATCTGCGCGTGGAGTTCGGTTTGCCCGGCGGGCGGGTGGCGCGGGCGGTCGACGGGGTCGACCTGGATGTGGCGCCGGGTGAGATCGTGGCGCTGGCCGGGGAGTCCGGTTGCGGCAAGACGACGTTGGCGCGCACGCTGCTGGGTCTGGAGCGGGCCACGGGCGGCGAGGTCTCGTTCGGCGGGGTGCCGCTGAGCCACAAGTCCAAGGCGCTCAAGGCCTACCGTCGGCGCGTGCAGCTGATCCTGCAGGATCCGACGGGGGCGCTGAATCCGCGCCACACCGTCTATGACGCGGTGGCCGAGGGGCTGCGCATCCACGGGATCACCGGCAACGAGACCGAGCGGGTCTCGGAGGCGCTCGCGCGGGCGGGGCTGCGCCCGCCGGAGCGGTTCTTCCTGTCGTATCCGCATGAGCTGTCGGGCGGGCAGCGCCAGCGGGTGGTCATCGCCGGGGCGCTGGTGCTCCACCCGCACATCATCGTCGCGGACGAGCCGGTCGCGAGCCTGGACGCGTCGGTGCGCGGGGAGATCCTGGCGCTGCTGCTGCGGTTGAAGGAGGAGATGGACTTGGGCGCCTTGGTGATCACGCACGATCTGGGCCTGGCGTGGAGCATCGCCGACCGGATCGCGATCATGTATCTGGGGCGGATCGTGGAGCAGGGCACGGTCGAGCAGGTCCTGACCGACCCGCGGCACCCGTATACGCAGGCGCTGGTGTCGGTCCTGCCAGGGTCGTTGCAGAAGGCACAGTCGCCGGTGCGCGAGCCGATCGTGCTGACCGGGGAACTGCCCGACGCCGCGAATATTCCGGGCGGGTGCCGCTTCAGACCTCGCTGCCAGGAGTTCTCCTCGGGTCGGGCCGCCGCGGTGGCGGCCCGGTGTCAACATGAGGACCTGGAGGTGATGGGCGCCCAGACTGTGGATCATGCTGTGGCGTGCCATCTGCATCGACTGCAGGTCAAGGAGGCCGCATGAGGATTCTCATCAGCGCTGATATGGAGGGCGCGACCGGTGTGACGGGCCCGGACGATGTGCTGCCGGGTACGGCGCAGTGGGAGCGGATGCGCCCGCTGTTCACCGGTGACGTGAACGCCGTCATCGAGGGGCTGCACGCCATGAACAGCCGGGCGAAGTTCGTCGTCAATGAGGCGCATTGGACGATGCGGAATCTCCTGCTCGAGGAGCTCGACGGCCGGGCGTCGATGATCACCGGGCGGCACAAGGCGCTGTCTATGATGGAGGGTGTGCAGTACGGCGACGTCGACGGGGTGGTCTTCCTGGGTTACCACGCGGGGGCCGGGACCGAGGGCGTGCTCGCGCACACCTACCTGGCGAACTCGATCACCGGGGTGTGGCTCGACTGGGTGCGCGCGAGCGAGGGCCGCCTGAACGCGGCGCTGGCCGCCGAGTACGGCGTCCCGGTGATCATGGTGACCGGCGACGACAAGACCATCGAGGACGCGAAGGACTATGCGCCCCAGGCGGTCGGCGTGATCGTCAAGGAGTGCGTCTCGCGCTATGCCGCCCGCTGCCTCACGCCGGGGGCGTCGAGCCGGGCCATCGCAGATGGCGCGTCCGAGGCCGTCGCGCAGGCGGTGCGGCACGACCCGGTGGTCCGCCCGCACCGCATCGACATCGAGTTCGACGCGAGTCACCTGGCGGAGGCGGTCACCGTCATTCCGGGGGTCGAGCCGGGCGGGGAGCGGCGCGTGACCTTCGAGGCGCCGACTATGTACGAGGCCATCCGGTGCTTCAAGGCCGTCACCACGATCGCCTCGGCGGCAATGGAGGAGCAGTATGGCTGAGCCGGGCACCGGCGAGCACGGCATCGACGAGCAGGCGCTCGACGAGGTCGTGCGGTTCACGTCCGAGCTCATCCGCATCGACACCACCAATCACGGCGGCGGGGACGGGAACGAGCGAGCGGCCGCCGAGTACGCGGCCGCGCACCTGGCCGAGGCCGGTCTGGACCCGGTGATCCTGGAGAAGGCCCCGGGCCGATCCAATGTGGTCGCCCGCATCGCCGGGACCGACCCGGGCGCGGACGCGCTGCTCGTCCACGGGCACCTCGACGTCGTGCCCGCCGAGGCCTCGGACTGGAGCGTCGACCCGTTCTCCGGGGAGATCCGCGACGGGATCGTCTGGGGCCGCGGGGCCCTGGACATGAAGAGCATGGACGCGATGGTGCTCGCGACGGTCCGGGCCTGGGCTCGGGCCGGGGTGCGCCCGAGGCGCGACATAGTCATCGCGTTCACCGCCGACGAGGAGGCCAGCGCCGAGTACGGAGCGGGCTTCCTTGCCGAGGAGCACGCCGGGCTGTTCGAGGGCTGCACCGAGGGCATCTCCGAATCGGGCGGCTTCACCTTCCACGGCGGATCGGGCCTGCGGATCTATCCGATCGGGGCGGGCGAGCGCGGTACCGCGTGGCTGCGGCTGTCGGCTCGGGGCCGGGCCGGCCACGGTTCGAAGGCGAACCCGCGCAATGCCGTCACCATGCTGGCGGGGGCCGTGGCCCGGATCGGCGCGCACCGGTGGCCGGTGCGGCTGGTCCCGACGGTGCGGGCGGCGCTGACCGAGCTCGCGGCCGTCTACGGCGCCGAGGCGGATCTGGACGATGTCGACGGGCTGCTGGTGAAGCTGGGCCCCGCGGCGCAACTGGTCGAGTCGACGCTGCGCAATAGCGCGAACCCGACGGCGCTGGAGGCCGGCTACAAGGTCAATGTGATCCCCGAACACGCTGCGGCGCAGGTGGACGGGCGGATGCTGCCGGGCTATGAGGACGAGTTCTGCAGGGTGATGGACGAGCTGTGCGGACCCGACGTGGCCTGGGAGTTCCAGCACCGCACCGAGCCGCTGGGCGCGCCGGTCGACTCGCCGACGTTCGCGGCCATGCGGGCTGCGGTGCTCGAGTTCGATCCCGAGGGCCACGTCGTCCCCTACTGCATGTCCGGCGGCACCGACGCGAAGCAGTTCTCCCGCCTGGGAATCACCGGGTACGGCTTCTCGCCGCTGCGTCTGCCCGCCGAGTTCGGTTACGGGAAACTCGCGCACGGCGTGGACGAGCGGGTCCCCGTCGACGGACTGCAATTCGGGGTGCGGGTACTCGACGCCTTCCTCAAGAGGGCATAGGCAATGCGCGGCAACGACGAACGATGAAGGAACCAATATGGACCAGAAGCGACTGCCCTACGGCACCTGGGATTCGCCCATCACCGTCGACCTGGTCGCCGAGGGCGACGGCAGCCCCGCGCACCTGGGCATGGTCGGTCAGGAGCTGTGGTGGACCGAGCCGCGCCCGGCCGAGGGCGGGCGGCGGGCGCTGATCCGCCGCCGCCCCGACGGGTCCACCGAGTCGGTCCTCCCCGAGCCGTGGAATCCGCGCAACCGCGTCCTGGAGTACGGCGGTACCCCGTGGGTGGGGACCATGACCGAATCGGGCCCGCTCATCGTGTTCTCCAACTACGCCGACCAGCGGCTCTACCGGTTCGAGCCGGATTCGGGGCGCGCCCCCGAGCCGCTGACGCCCTCGCCGCGCTTCCCCGCGGGGCTGCGCTGGTGCGACATGGTGATCGACGAGGGGCGCGGCGAGGTCTGGGCGGTCGTGGAGGACTTCCTCGGGGAGCGGCCGACCGAGCTGCGGCGGCTCATCGCGGCCGTCCCGCTGGACGGCTCGGCCGTCGCCGACCGGACGGCGGTCCGCCCGCTCACGTCCGACGAGTACCGCTTCACCACCGGCCCCAGGGTCAGCGCCGACGGGAAGCGGGCCGCGTGGATCGTGTGGAACCACCCGAACATGCCTTGGGACGAAACGGAACTGCGCGTCGCCGAGATCACCGACTCCGGCGCCTTCAGCGGCGAGCGGACCATCGCGGGCGGCGACGGGGAGTCCATCGTCCAGGTCGAATGGGCCCCGGACGGAACGCTGGTGTTCGCCGGCGACCGGACGGGCTGGTGGAACCTGCACCGCATCGACCCCGACAGCGGCGAGACCGGGCCCTTCTTCGAACGCTCCACTCAGGAGGCCGAATACGGCGGCCCGATGTGGACGCTGGGGAAACGGTGGTTCCAGCTCCTCCCCCGCGGCGAGTTCGCCGCGATCCACGGCAAGGGCGAGAGCCGGCTCGGATTCTTCGACGGCTGGGCGGGCGGGTCGACGGACTACGCGCCGGGGCCGTGGACCGACTGGACGGGCATCATCGCCAACGACGACTGGGTTTACGCCCTGGGCGCGAGCCCGTCCTCGGGGTACGAGATCGTCTCGTACGACTCGCTCGCCGGCGAGGTCGACGGCGTATTTACCGAGCACGTCGACAAGGTCGATCCCACCTACTACCCGGTACCCGAGCACCGCACCTTCGCCGGGCCGAACGGGCGCGAGGTCCACGCCCACGTCTATCCCCCGCGCAATCCCGATTTCGCCGCGCCCGAAGGCGAACTGCCGCCGTACGTGATCTGGGTGCACGGCGGCCCGACCAGCCACGTGCGGGCCGTGCTCGATCTCGAACTGGCCTACTTCACTTCGCGCGGCATCGGCGTCGCCGAGGTCAACTACGGCGGCTCCACCGGCTACGGGCGCGAGTACCGCAATCGGCTGCGCGAGCAGTGGGGCGTGGTCGACGTCGAGGACTGCGCGGCCGTGGCGCGGGCCCTGGCCGACGAGGGCACCGCCGATCGGGCGCGCCTGGCGATCCGGGGCGGCAGCGCCGGCGGCTGGACGGCGGCGGCGTCGCTGACTTCGCCCGCATCCGAACGGCTCTACGCCTGCGCGACGATCAAGTACCCCATCCTGGACCTGTCGAACTGGAGGGGCGACAAGACCCACGACTTCGAGTCGCAGTACCTCGAATCGCTCATCGGTCCGAGCCTGAAGGTGCCGGGGCGCTACCGGGAGCGCTCGCCGGTCAACCACGCCGAGCGCATCACCGCCCCGTTCATCCTGCTGCAGGGCCTGGAGGATGCCATCTGCCCGCCCTCGCAGAGCGAGAAGCTGCTGGCGGCGGTCGAGGGCAAGGGCATCCCGCACGCCTACCGGACCTACGAGGGCGAGCAGCACGGCTTCCGGAAGGCTTCGACCATCATGGACGCGGTCCTCGCCGAGCACGCGCTCTACGCCCAGGTCTTCGGATTCGAGGGCCCCGAGCGCTTCGAACTGGAGCTGGAGGGGTGATGGAGCCCCTGCGCCGGCCCAGGCGCCTCGTCGCCGGAGACCGGGTCGCGGTCGTCGCCCCGAGCGGGCCCTTTCCGCCCGAGGATCTCGAGGCGGGGATGGCGGTCCTGCGCAGCTGGGGCCTCGAGCCCGAGGCCATGCCGCACGCCCTCGAACGCCATGCGGCGCTGTCATATCTGGCGGGCGGGGACCGGGAGCGGGCCGAGGACTTCCAGGCCGCGTGGAGCGATCCCGCATACGCCGCCGTCATTTCGGCTCGGGGCGGCTACGGGACGCAGCGCATGCTCGACCTGGTCGACTGGTCGGCCATGGCACCGGCGGAGCCGAAGCCGTACATCGGATTCAGCGACGCCACGGCCCTGCACGAGGCGATCGCCCTCCGCTTGGGAGTGTCCACGCTCCACGGCCCGATGCCCGCGTGGCGGAAGTTCATCGCGAACGCCGAGAGCCAGGAGCACTTGCGGCGCACGCTCTTCGAGCCCGAGCTGACCCAGAAGCTGACCCCGGCCTCGGCGCGGACCCTGGTGCCCGGGCAGGCCTCCGGCGTCACCTTCGGCGGCTGCATCAGCCTCCTCGCCGCTGGCATCGGCACCGCCGAATCCCGCCTGAACGTCGAGGGCGGCATCCTGCTGCTGGAGGAGATCGAGGAGGCCGGGTACCGGCTCGACCGCTACCTGACCCAGATGCGGCGCGCCGGTTGGTTCGACGGCGTCAGGGGCATCGCCCTCGGGTCCTGGGTGGACTGCGGCCCGTATGAAGAGATCCGCGCGACCCTCCTCGACCGCCTGGGAGACCTGGGCGTCCCGGTGGTCGAGGACTTCGGCTTCGGGCACTGCATCCCATCCCTCACGATCCCGCTCGGCCTCAAGGCGACCCTCGACGCCGACGCCGGGACGCTCCAATTCGACACGCCCGCCCTTTACTTACCGTTATCGATTCTTCACCTGAATCCGTGTCGCGCATCTTGCCTTCCCTTGGCGATTCCTGCCAGGATGGTCCGAAGGGGTCATAACCGCCCCGGGGACGTCACCCATCGCCTCCCGACCCCTTACAGGTTGGAACCCCGGCGACGCCGACGCGTAACTGGCAACCTACTTGAAGTACCGCTGTTGCCATTACCGCGTCGCAAGGGACCAGGATGAATCGCAGATACCTGCTGGGCGTCTCCGCCGGAGCCTCGCTCGCCGTCGCCTCCCGAACGGCCGCCGCGTCGGCCGTCGGGCCCGAGGACGTGGTCTTCCGCTCCACGCCCCGGCGGCTGCGGTACGGGGCGTCGTTCCTGGCGGACATGGACGTCGAGCAGGTCGAGCTCATCACCGGCGACACGGCCGCCTATATGACCGGGCCGGCCCCCTCAATGCCCGGTTTCGTGGTCCTGGCCGCCCGCGACGGCATAGTCGTCAAGCACGAGGCCGCCGGGCACCGGGTGCGCTATGCGGGCTGGGACGACAAGCATGGCGAGCCGATCGAACTCCTCCGCGAGCAGTGGGAGCCCATGACCGTCGACACCGTGTTCGACCTGGCCTCGCTCTCGAAGCTGTTCACCGCCACGGTGACCGGCGCGATGATCGACACCGGCGAGATCGACCTGGCTGCGCGCGTGGTCGACTACCTCCCCGAGTTCGACTCGATGGATCCCGAGAAGACGCCGATCACGTTGGGGCAGTTGCTGAGCCACACCTCCGGGATGATCGCTTTCAATCACGTCTACGACCTGGCCGACAACCGAGCGCGGATGGACGCGATCTTCGCCGAACCGCTGCGGCGCGCGCCCGGCACCGGCTACGAGTACTCCGACCTCAACCTCATCGTCCTGGGCAAGACCCTCGAACGCGTCAGCGGCAAGGGACTCGACCGGCTCGTGGCCGACCTCGTCACCGGACCGCTCGACATGCGCGACACCGGCTACAACCCACCCCCGCAGCTGCGATCGCGCTGCGCGGCAACGGAGTACCAGCCATGGACGGGTCGCGGCATGATCCGCGGCCAGGTCCACGACGAGAATGCGTGGAGCTTCGGCGGGGTCGCCGGCCACGCCGGAGTCTTCTCGACCGCCTGGGATCTGGCCGTCTTCGGCCAGATGATCCTCAATGGCGGACGCTACGGCGGCGCCCGCGTCCTCTCGGAGACGACCACGCGGCTCGTCTTCACGAACCAGAATGCCGACCTTGACCCGAGCGCGGCGCGCGGCCTGGGCTGGCAGCTCGACCAGAGCTGGTACATGGACGAACTAAGCTCCCCGGTCACCGTGGGCCACACCGGATTCACCGGCACGTCGATCGTGCTGAACCCGGTCACCAGCATCGTCTCGGTCCTGCTCGCCAACCGGGTCCACCCGACCCGCGACTGGGGCACCGACTCGGCCTACCGTCGCGCGGCCAACCGCCGCATCGCCAGGGCCGTCTGCAGGGCCGACGAGATCCGGTGATGAGAGAACTCCACTGCAATCGCAAGCCGGCTCCAATCCAAGCCGCAGCTGGCTCCGAGGTTTCCCGGCTTTGATCACTGGGAGCTACCGATAGGAGAAGCAGTGATGCCAGGACTCAAGAGCACGGAACGGATGTACGAAGGACGTCCGCTGGACCACCCGGACGAGGAGGTCGTCGACCAGGGACTTCGTTTCGACATCGACACGATCTTCTCGCGTCGGCGGATGCTGGGCCTGGCGGGGGCGGGCACCGCGGCGGCGGTCGTGGCGGCCTGCGGCGGCGAGTCCACGCCCGACGGCGACCCCTCGGCCGCCGACTCCTCGGAGCTGTCCGAGATTCCCGAGGAGACCACCGGCCCCTTCCCGGGCGATGGCTCCAACGGCGCGGACGTGCTTGAGGAGAGCGGGGTAATCCGCAGAGACATCCGCTCCAGCGTCGGCGACAGCACCACCACCGCCAAGGGAGTTCTCATGACGCTGGAGCTTGAGATCATCGACATGGCCAATGGCAATGCCCCGTTCGAGGGCGTGGCCGTATACGTATGGCACTGCAGCCGCGAGGGCGGTTACTCGATGTATTCCGAGGGCGTGGAGCACGAGAACTACCTGCGCGGCGTCCAGATCGCCGACGATGCCGGGAAGGTGACGTTCACCAGCATCTACCCCGCCTGCTACGACGGGCGCTGGCCGCACATCCACTTCGAGGTCTACCCGGACGCCGACTCCATCACCGACGCCGCCAACGTGATCGCCACTTCGCAAGTGGCCCTGACCGAGGAGGCCTGCGACGCGGTGTACGCCGAAGCGGGCTACGAGCAGTCGGTCACCACCTTCGCCGACGTCGCGCTCGACACCGACATGGTCTTCAGCGACGACGGCGGCGCCAGCCAGACCGCGACGGTCACCGGGGATGTCACCAGCGGTTACACCGTGGCCCTGACCGTCGGCGTCGACACCGGCACCGGCACCGGCACCGGCACCGGCACCGACAACTGACAGCCTGAACCGAATCCCCGTCCCTGCGTCAGGAGGCGTCATGACCGAAAGCACGAAGCCCCGGTATGACGGGCTGGCGACGTGGTACGAGGACTACAACGCCAAGGCCGCCAAGGAGAACCGGGGCGCACTGACCGAACTCCTCGGGCGCGGGGAGGGCTGGTGCCTCGACCTCGGTTGCGGCACCGGCCAATACTTCGACGCGATCCGCTCCACCGGCCGAACTCCGGTCGGCCTGGACCGCTCCGGCGACCAGCTCCGCATCGCGTCCCGGCGAGACCGGGCGGTACTCCAAGCCGACGCGGCGGCCCTCCCCTTCGCCGACGCGACCTTCCCGACCGTTGTCTCCCTCTGGGCCTCAACCGATGTGGACGACTGGGGCCGGGTGATGCGGGAGACGGCCCGGGTGCTGCGGCCCGGCGGGCTGTTCGTGTTCTACGGCGTCCACCCGTGCTTCAACGGGCCCCACGTCCAGAATCGCGACGATGGGGCCCGGATCATCCACCCGGTCTATCGGGAGGCCGGCTGGCACGAGGATGCGCCCTGGTGGAGCAGCGGCGGCGTTCGCCGGCAGCTCGGCATGCGGCACCTGCCACTCAGCGATCTGCTCAACGGCGTGCTCGATGCGGGGCTCGCGTTGGCCCGCGTCCGCGAACCCCGCGAGCACGCGATCCCGTTCGTCCTCGCGTTCAGCGCCCGCCGCCCGCTGCCTTAGCTCATTGGGAGGCGCGGCGGTGGCGGACCGCGGCGGCCAGCTCGCCCAGGAGCTGCTCGGTGCGCTCCCAGCCGACGCAGGCGTCGGTGACGCTCTGGCCGTACTTCAGGGTCTCCAGCGGCCCCGGTTCCTGGCGGCCCTCGGCGAGGAAGCTCTCGATCATCAGGCCCGCAATGCCCTGCTCGCCCTCGGCGATCCGGGTCGCGACCTCGCTGACGACCTCGGCCTGGCGGACGTGGTCCTTGCCGCTGTTGGCGTGGCTGGCGTCGACGACCAGGCGCTCGGGCATGCCGTGCTTGGAGAGGAGGGCCAGCGCGTCGCGGATGTCCTCCGGGCTGTAGTTGGGGCCTCCGCGGCCGCCGCGGAGGATGAGATGGCAGTCGGGGTTGCCGCTGGTCGAGACGATCGACGCGCGGCCTTCCCCGTCGATGCCGAAGAAGACGTGGTCGCCGGCCGCGGCGCGGCAGCCGTCGATGGCGGACGTCAGGTCGCCGTCGGTGGCGTTCTTGAATCCGACCGGCATCGACAGACCCGAGGCGAGCTGGCGGTGGACCTGGCTTTCGGTCGTGCGCGCGCCGATGGCGCCCCAGGAGACGGCGTCGGCGATGTGCTGCGGACTCGTCGGTTCCAGGAACTCGCAGCCGACGGGCAGGCCGGTGTCGAGTACGTCGAGCAGGACCTGGCGGGCGAGCCGGAGGCCCAGCTCGACGTCGTGGGTGCCGTTCAGGTGCGGGTCGTTGATCAGGCCCTTCCAGCCGAGGGTGGTGCGGGGCTTCTCAAAGTAGACGCGCATGACCACGCACAGGTCGTCTGCGAGCGAGGCGACGGCCGCGGCGAGGCGCTGCGCGTAGTCCTTGGCGGCGGCCGGGTCGTGCACGGAACAGGGGCCGACGACCAGGAGCAGGCGGTCGTCCTCGCCGGCCAGGACATCGCGGACCTCGTCGCGGCTGCGGTTCACCAGGGCGGCGCGGTCGGGGCCGAGCGGAAGCTCGGCGAGCAGCACGTCCGGGGGTACGAGGGGCTGGAATCCGAGGACACGGAGGTCGTTGGTCTGCGGCGTGTGCTCGGCGGGCGTGGTCATTTCGCGGGATTCCCATCTTCTGGCTGAAGCGGGTCCGCGTCCGTTCGTGGATTTCCACCCCGGTGCCGGCCCGCCTTCACGACGAAAGGCAGAGACGGTCGTCTCTGCCTTGTTGGCTCCGGGTGTTCGTTCAGTCAGCGCGTGCGACTACGGGCTCCACCCGGAGCCAGCGTAAAGCGCTGATACCAACGAACTGTCGTAGACATGCGGCGACCGTAGCACATGCGGTTCGCACCGGCCACGCTCGGCGCCTGCCGTGGACGCACGTCACGCCCTAGGGGTGTCTGTCATCCAGGAGCGGAGCTTCTCGGGGTTGCGGACGGCCCAGAGCCGCCCGATCCGGTCGCCCGTGACCTCGATTCGAGAGGAGGCTTCCTGCGTGCGCTGAGCCCGATCTCAAGGACTCTCGGGTGCGGTTTCCCTTGCGGCGGTTCGCGGTGCGGTCCCGACGATGAGGAGGCCGATGGCGAGTCCGATCCAGAACGACATGGCGCTGAGGTCGGCACCGAGCCAGTCGTCGCCGGAGGCGGTGGCGATGAGCTGGAGGAGCGCCGCGACGGCGAAGCCGAGTCCGGCCGCCAGCGCGAGGAGGCGCATGCCGAGGAGGCCGGCGGCCACGGCGAGGGCGCCGAGGCCCAGGGCCACGGCGATGGCGACGCCGCCGATGGTCATGAACCGGAACTTGTCGAGGCCCTCCCAGGCGAACACGACGCTGGCGATCGAGGCGAGCCCGAGGACGGTCGCGGCGCGGTCGAGCGTGCGGATGTGGGTCATGACGCCGCCTTCATGAGTCGGTAGACGCGACCATTACGATGTATCCACAGTGGCCTGAGGATGCCGTCCATGCCGCCGTAGCGCCCGGCCGCGACCGCGAAGAGCAGCAGGTGGATGAGGATCATGAGCAGGTAGGCCCAGTACCACTCGTGCGGGGCGTTGAGCACCGAGAAGGTGATCGCGAGACTCTGGACGACCCCGAGCAGCGCGAAGGCCCTGGTGAACAGTCCAATGAGCAGGAACGCGCCGAGGGAGGCCTCCATGGCGAGGACGAGCCATCCGAAGAGGAGGAAGTTCGGGACGACGACGGTCTCCACGAACCAGGCCCAGGGGGCGAGCACCTCGTATTCGACGCCGTAGAGCGTCCAGCGGTACAGCCCTCTCGAAGTTCCCTCGCCGAAGTTCGGCGGGACCTTCCAGGAGACATTGTCGATCCACATCAGCGCCACGCCGACGCGGACGACGGCGATGAGCCAGACGTTCAGCCGCGACGGCGCGATTGGGGTTGCTGCCTTCATTTCCCGAGTACAGCATGGATAGGGCGCCCGCGGACCTTACAAATCACGAAACCGCGGCGGGGGCTCGGCGCATTGGGACGGGAGCGAACACATGGCGCATTAGTCCGCCTCACCATGCGCTCGACCTGCCGAGTTTCACGATTTGTAAGGAACGGCGCGGGCCGGTCGTGGTGCACTCGAAAACATGCCCCCCGTAGTCGTCGAAAGGAATGCAGTGATGGCGACGACCGAGACCGCCAGCCCAGCGGCCACCCCCTCACGTCGTGCGATGTTGCTTGGAACGATCGGCTTCGCCGCGGTCGCCGTGGCAGCCCTCGCCTGGGCCAAATGGCTGCCCTATACGGAGCGACTTCCCGCCGTGATCGACAGCGGCACCGTTGGAACGTCGATCGTGAACGGTGAGGAGTCGGCCCCGCCGGCCCCCTCCTGGCGGGCGGCGGTGGACTATGCCGTCGCCTACGGCCTGGCGATCTGGCCCGCCATGGTGGCCGGCCTGCTGCTGGCCGCGTCGGTGGAGGCCTTCCTGCCGCGCCGTAGGCTGTTGAAACTTTTTGCGCGGCACCGCGGTGCGGCAGTGAGCACGGCGGCCGGCGGTGCGTTGTCCACGACGTCGATGATGTGCACCTGCTGCGCGGCACCGGTCGCGGCCAGCGTCAGGAAGCGGGGCGTGCCAATGTCCTCGGCGCTGGCGTTCTGGCTGGGCAATCCGGTCCTCAATCCGGTGGTGCTGGTGTTCATGGCGGTGGTGCTGCCCTGGCAGTTCGTCACCGTCCGCGTCGTCACCGGAGTGCTGCTGGTATTCGGCGTGACATTGCTGGTCGCCAGGCTGGCCGGCGCCCGCAAGGCCGTCTCCGACCCGGATCTTCTGCCGGAGGACGACTCCGCCGCCTCCGATGAGCCCGTGAGTGTGCGCGACGCGCTCGGTCGGTTCTTCAAGACGCTGGGCCGCCTGTCGGTGGTCCTGATCCCCGAGTACGTGGTCATCGTGCTGCTGCTGGGCGGGCTGCGCGGCTGGCTGTTCCCGGCGGGTGCATCCGAGTGGGGCGTGCTCGCCGTGCTCCTGTTCGCGGTGGTCGGGACGCTGTTCGTCATCCCCACCGCCGGCGAGATTCCGATCATCCAGGGATTGGCCCTGGCCGGGGTCGCGCTGGGCCCGGTCGGAGCCCTGATCCTCACGCTCCCGGCGCTGTCGCTGCCGTCGATGCTCATGATCCGGCGGGCCTTCCCGGCCGCGGTGATCGCCGCGACCGGCGCGTCCGTGTTCGCGCTGGGCCTGGCGGGCGCGGGCCTGCTGGTGGTGCTGTCATGACCTCGGCGGCACCGGTTCCGGCAGCGGTGTGCGACGGCGGCACGCTCGACTGCAACGGCGGACTGCTCATCGCCATCCGGCGGGCGCTGAACGGCATCGCGGTCGGAGCGATCCTCGAGATCCGCAGCCAGGCCCCGTCGGTGGAGGTCGACCTGCCCGCCTGGTGCGAGCTCGCCGGTCACCCTCTGGAACTGGTGGCCCGCAATGGGTCCGAGTCCAGCTACTTCGTACGAAGGGGACGTTGACCATGGTGCGATCCGATGTGGTCCTGAACGCGGACGGAGCCGACTTCGGCAGCGGCCTGCTCGTCAAGCTGCATGCGGCGGTGGAGCAGCTGAACGCCGAGGAGATCCTGGAGGTGCGCGGCGGCGCCCCGTCGGTGCCGGAGGACCTGGCGGCCTGGTGCGTGCTCACCGGCAATGCCCTGGTCGGACCGCTCCAGGTCAGGAAGGGCGCGGTGGAGGTCGAGCCCGACCCGCCGAAGCTCGGCACCCGGCTGTGGCTGTACTCGAACTTCAACTGCAATCTCGCCTGCGACTACTGCTGCGCGGAGTCCTCCCCCGCCGCGAGCGCCCGGCAACTGCCGGTCGAACTGGTCCGGGCGGCGGTGGCGGAGTTCGTCTCAGGCGGCGGCGCAGAGGTGATCATCACCGGCGGCGAGCCGTTCCTGCACCCGGAGCTCGGCGAACTCATTGACGCGGCGATCGAACACGTCCCGGTCACCGTGCTCACCAACGGCATGGTGTTCCACCGCGGCAATCGGCGCCGCACCCTGGAAGCGCTGGACCGCGAACGGGTCACGCTGCAGATTTCCCTGGACTCGGCCACCCCGGAACTGCACGACCGCCACCGAGGCGCGGGCTCCTACGACCGCGCCCGCGCCGGGATAGCCCTGGCCCGGTCGCTGGGCTTCCGGGTCAGAATCGCCGCCACCATCGACGCCGCCGACGCCGAGGAGGTGGCCGCGCTGCGCGAACTGCTCGACACCGAAGGCGTTCCGCCCGAAGACCAGATCATCCGCCGCATCGCCCGGGAGGGCTTCGCCGACGACGGCGTGGTGCTGACCCGGGACGACCTGTATCCCGAGCCCACGGTGGCCGTAGACGGCATCTGGTGGCACCCGGTCGGCATCACCGACCCGGCCCTGCGGGTCACCGACGCACCGCTCCCGATCCGCGCCGCGATCGCGGAGATGGACCGTATCCTCCAGGTCACCGCGGAGCAGCAGGACAACACCAGGAAGGCATTCCGATGCGCATGAATCGGCCGACGACACCCGGAGACCGTGCCGCCCACTGGAACACGGTCTACGACACCAAGGGCGAGGACGGCGTCAGCTGGTTTCAGGCGACCCCGACCATCACGCTCGAACTGCTGGACGCCCTGGACATCGGCCGTGACGCGTCGATCATCGACCTGGGCGGCGGAGCCTCGGTGGTCGTCGATCACCTGCTCGACCGCGGGTTCACCGACGTCTCGGTCCTCGATGTGTCCAAGGTGGCCATGGAGGACGCCCGATCCCGCCTCGGCGCGGCCGCCGAACGCGTGCACTGGCTGCATCGGGACATCTTCGACTGGACGCCCGAACGCCGCTTCGACCTCTGGCACGACCGCGCCGTATTCCACTTCCTCATCGAAGCGGAGGAGCGCGAGTCCTACCTGCGAGTCCTCCGCTCCGGCATAGCCGGGGACGGCCACGTCATCATCGCCACCTTCGACGCCCACGGCCCGACCCACTGCTCCGGTCTCCCTGTGGTGCGTTACAGCGCAAGCGAACTGGCCGAGCTGTTCGCCCCGCACTTCAGCCTCGTCACCACCCGCTCCGAGGAGCACCTGACCCCGGCCGGCCTCATCCAGCCGTTCACCTGGGTCACGCTCCGACCGGCGTCCTGAGCCACGGCTCCCCGGAGCCGAACCGCCGCGCGGCTATAGCGGGCCTGGGGAGCCGGAAGGCTGTAAGGGTCTGGCGATCAGGGTGAATCCTTGCTGAAGGCATGACAAAGGCCAGGGGAATCAGTTCCCCTGGCCTTCGTGTCGACCACTCCGGTCCTACGGGCGAACCGCAGTTCCGGAGTGGTCGGTCTTATTAGAGGACTCGAATGTTCGAGGCCTGCGGGCCCTTCTGGCCCTGCTCGACGTCGAACTCGACCTGCTGGTTCTCCTCCAGGTCACGGCGACCCGAGCCCTGGATGGCGGAGAAGTGCGCGAACAGGTCGGCGGACCCGTCGTCGGGGGCGATAAAGCCGAAGCCCTTGTCGCCGTTGAACCATTTGACGGTGCCAGTTGCCATTGTGTTACTCCTGTTTGTTGATGGATCGCCGAGGCAATCCCTTGTCCGTGCCGATGTTCCGACGCGGAAAACTATGGGGTGTTGAGCAGCTCCGGCGCATCGTTTGCGAAGGAGAGCTCGAGTTCGAGAACGGATGACGCGTCTTCAAGTGATCGGTAGACACCGAGCATCTGCGCGTGCGGTCCGTGAAGTGTGTGAAGGGGTCCTGAAACAGCGACGAATCCGGCGAATTCCCCGTCGAGCGTAGCGGCGTGAAGGCCCTCGACGGCCTGCCTCCAGAGGATTCTGCTCTGCGGGGCGGTGTTTGGTGAAGCTGAAGAAATGATTGCCTGATTCGTAGAAGTGTAAGGAAACGTTGCTCCGCCTTGTGAACGGAGGCGTTAGAAACTCGATGAATTCCGAGTGATGGCGTGCCATAAGCACGCATCCGTCGCATATAGCGATCAAGATTCCAGTGCGGCCGCGGATTTCCACTTCCGCGGGCCTAGTCCACCCTACACCACCCTCATCCGCCCCGACGGATCCCGGCCCATCGTCGGCGTGTGACGTCGGACCCGCCCCTTGGCTGACGCGATCCGAGGACCCGGGGTCCGTCACGCAGCGTCACGACCCGCCCGCGAGCCGCCCTCGGAGCCGGCCAGCGCGGCCCTTCGAGGCCGAAGAACTGCGAGGTCGGGCGGCCGAACCCCTGCGTAGGGGGCACCCGCCCAATCAACCTTTCATAAAATCTGACCTGCCCCGGTTGACGCGATATTGATCGTTCACTATTGTTTCCCTCACGATTGAATCCTTTCAATCGCAGATGAGATCCGTGCTTCCGTCATGTGGCACCGCAGATGCGCGGCCGACGGAAGCGTGGCCCCGTCGCATCAATGGAGATGTGGGAGTACGCATGACGCTGGACACCGTATGACTATCGCTGCAAGCGCTCGCCAACCGACGCCGGACCGCTCCGCCCGCGGCGGCGCGCGGGTCGAGCGCTGGTACGGATGGGCCGACGCCTTCGCATTCATCGGCCTGCTGAACCTGCTGGTGATCGCGTTCTCCCTGGCGGGCGGGCTCCTCTTCGGCTGGGCCCCGGCGCTGGCCGCCGCCACCTCGTGCAGCCGGACCCGGCTGCGGGGCGACAGCCAGCGGCTGGTGCGGACCTTCGCCACCCAGTGGTGCCAGCGCTTCGTCGGCGCCAACCTCCTCGCCGCCCCGTCCGCCGCCGCCCTCGCGTGCCTGGGCGTGAGCCTCGTCGCACTGGGCGGACAGTCCGGTCCGGCATGGCTCGACTGGGCGCTCATCGCGGCGGCCGCCGTGTGCCTCGCGCACCTGGTGCTCGCATTGACGATGGACGCCCATTACGACCTGCGGCGCGCGCAGTGCATACGCCTGGCCTGGGCCTTCCTGGTGCGATTCCCCGGCGCCCCGCTGCTGCTCATCGCGACGACCGCACTGGTCATCGCCATCACCGCCTTCATACCCGGGCTGCTGCCCGTGTTCTCGATCGGTGCATGGGCGTACCTGTGCACCGGACTCTGCCTGTCCTTCTACGCCGCGAACGACCGGAACCTCCCGGCCGCCCCCTGATCCCCCGCCGGCGACCCCGCCTACCCAACCGCACGAGTGACCAACGAAATCCCCTGGTGAAAGGCCCCCATGAAACCAAAGACAGCGATCCCTACCGCAGTACTCGCGGTCGGCAGCCTCGCGCTGACCGGCTGCTCCGGCGGCGACTCCGGCAGCGATGAGCCGCTGGAGTCCCTCGACATCATGGCCCCCTACTTCTCCGAGGTGCCGCCCGAGGAAGACGACCCGATCGACAAGGCGCTCAGCGAGGTCGCCGGCCTCGACCTCAGCGTCCAATGGGTGCCGAACAGCGACTACGCGGCCAAGACGAACACCGTCCTGGCGGGCGACGACATCCCCGACGTCATGGTCATCGGGGGCAAGGACCAGTCCTTCGTCCAGACCGCCGAAGCGGGCGGATTCTGGGACCTCACCGAGCACCTCGCCTCCGGCGACTACCCCAACCTCGTCACCGAGAACCCCGAGGTGCAGGAGGCCTCCAGCGTCAACGGCAAGGTCTACGGCGTGTACCGCGCCCGGGACGTCATCCGGCACAGCGTGATCATCCGGGCGGACTGGCTCGAGAACCTGGGCATGGACCTGCCCGAGACCACCGACGACCTCTACGAGCTCGCCCGCGCCTTCACCGAGGACGACCCGGACGGCAACGGCGAGAACGACACCTACGGCATGATCAATGTCGAGTGGCCCGCCGCGATCGGCACCAACAGCCCGTACGACGCGATCGAGGTCTGGCACGGCGCCGGCAACGTCTGGCAGGAGGAGGGCGGCGAGCTCACCCCCTCCTTCGAATCGGACGAGTGGCGGCAGGCCGTGGAGTACGAGCGCGACCTGGTCGAGAACGGCTACCTCAACCCCGACTACGCCACCATGGCACCGGAGACCTGGAACGAGCCGTTCCTGAACGGCGAGGGCGGCATCATCATCGACGTCCAATCTCGGGCCAGCGAACTCGTCAAGTTGTTCAATGAGCAGGACCCCGAGAACTACGACCAGTACGTCGCGCTCGCCGGCCAGTTGGAAGGCCCGAACGGCACCTATGCGATGCCCACCGCCGGGTACGCCGGATTTCTGGCGATCCCCCGCTCCGGGGTGCAGACCGAGGAGCAGCTCGACCAGGTGCTGACGGCCCTCGACAAGCTGAACAGCACCGAGGCGCAGATCCTGTTGAACAACGGGATCGAGGGCGACAACTTCACGGTCGAAGGCGAGTTTGCCGTGAACGACCCCGAGAAGCAGGACTTCACCGACCAGGTGACCGGGGCCTGGGCCCAGCTCGGCACGGCCGTCGCCGGCTACAACGCCTACACGATCAAGCCGGCCTCCGAATACGACGAGGAGCTGCTCCAGCTCCGCCTCGACCTGCAGGCCGAGGATCTCGGAAACGCGGTCTTCAACCCCGCTGCGGCGCTCGTGTCGCCGACTTACACCACCAGCGGCAGCCAGCTCGACACCATCATCGCCGACGCCCGCATCCAGTACATCGACGGACAGATCGACGATGCCGGGCTCCAGAGCGCCATCGACCAGTGGCGTTCCAGCGGCGGCGGCGACGTGGAGACGGAGATCAACGACCTCTACGCCGAACTCCAGTAACGCTCCGGTGCGGGACCCGCGGCACGGGTCCCGCACCCGCTTCCAAATCCCTTGACACCCCGATCCCCTAGGAGAGTTCGATGACGACCGTCGTCGAAGTCGAGCGTGAGGCGCCGGACGCCCAGCCCCCGCAGGCGCCCGCCCGCCGCCGGAGGTTCTTCAACGGCGTAGTGCGGTACCGATGGCTGTTCTTCCTGATGCTGCCGGGCCTGTTGTACTTCGCCCTGTTCCGGTTCTGGCCCATGTACGGGGCCCAGATCGCGTTCAAGAACTACATCCCGTTCCTCGGCATCGAGGACAGCGAGTGGGTCGGCCTGGCCCACTTCCAGGAGTTCTTCACCAATCCCGACTTCCCACGGCTGCTGACGAACACCCTGATCGTCGCGGCGCTCAGCCTGTTCATCGCGTTCCCGCTCACCATCGTGCTGGCCGTCCTGCTCAACGAGCTGCGCCTGAACATCCTCAAACGCACGGTGCAGACGCTCGTCTACATCCCTCACTTCCTGTCGTGGACCGTCGTCGTCTCCCTCACCGCGCTGCTCTTCGCCATCGGCGACGGGCCGATATGGACGCTGTTCAACGGGCTCCTCGGCACGGACTCCAATATGATGGCCGACCCCGACTGGTTCCGGCCGCTCATCCTCATGCAGATGGTCTGGAAGGACACGGGCTGGGGCACGATCATCTTCCTCGCGGCCCTGGCCGGCGTTGACCAGGAGCAGTACCAGGCCGCGATCATCGACGGAGCGGGACGCTGGCAGCGCGTCTGGCACATAACCCTGCCGTCGATCCGCCCCACCATCGTGGTGATGCTCATCCTCCAGACCGGACAGATCCTCAATACCGGATTCGAGCAGATCTACCTGATGTCGAACTCCCTGAACCGACACGTCGCGGACGTCTTCGACACCTACGTCTACTTCACCGGCATCGAGCAGGGCGCGTACAGCTACTCCACGACCGTGGGGCTGTTCAAGGCGCTCGTCGGGCTCGTCCTCATCTTCGGTACGAACTGGCTCGCCAAGCGCTTCAACCAGCAGGGGATCTTCTGATGTCCTCCGACTACAAGCGGTTCAACACCCGCGCCGGACGCGCCTTCGACGTCCTCAATATCGTGCTGCTGATCGCGGTGGGGCTGCTCGCCATCCTGCCGTTCGCCTACGTGCTGGCCGGCTCCTTCGCGACCGAGTACGAGATCACCACCCGGCCGTTCTTCCTGTGGCCGAACGAGTTCTCCACCGAATCGTACGAGTCGATCCTGTCCTCGGACGTATTCGTGCGCGCCTTCGTCACGACGGTGCTGGTCACCTTCGTCGGCACGCTGATCCAACTGGCGCTGACGGCGCTCATGGCGTATCCGCTGTCGAAGGTGGACCTCCCCGGCCGCCGCACCATCCTCAGCCTGGTCATCTTCACGATGGTCTTCAGCGCCGGCATGATCCCGACGTTCCTGGTGGTCAAGGACCTCGGTCTGCTCGACACGTACTGGGCGCTGATCCTGCCCATGGCGATCAACCCGTTCAGCCTGATCATCATCAAGAACTTCTTCCAGCAGCTGCCGGTCGAGCTGGAGGAGTCGGCCAAGATCGACGGCGCCAACGAACTCCAGGTGCTGCGGCACGTCATCCTGCCGCTGTCCAAACCGGTGCTGGCGACGTTCGCGCTGTTCTACGCCGTGGGCATCTGGAACGACTACATGTCGCCGCTGCTGTACCTGACCGACACCAGCAAGTGGACCCTCCAGATGATCCTGCGCCAGGTGACGGCCGCGGCGTCGCTGTCGGCGGAGGAGATGAACTCCGATGTGGCGCCTCCGGCGCAGGGCATCAAGTTCGCGGTGGTCATCATCGCGACGATCCCGGTGCTCCTGGCGTACCCGTTCCTCCAGAAACACTTTGCAAAAGGCATGCTCATAGGAAGTGTGAAGGGCTGATGACGATCCACCTCGCGGGCGACTCCACGGTCGCCCCCACCGACAATGGCGCCACCTCCGGCCGCGCCGACCTGCCGCTCCTGGGATGGGGCGACGAGCTGGACCAGTTCATCGACGACGAGGTCCGCAACTACGCCGTCGGCGGCGCCACCACTCAGTCCTTCCGCGAGGAGGGGCATTGGGGCAAGGTCACTGCGGTGCTCCGACCGGGCGACACCGTCGTGATCCAGTTCGGGCACAACGACCAGAAGGAGCCCGAACTCCTTGCCGCGTCAGGCGGATACCGCACCCGCCTCACCGAGTTCGTCACCGAGGTCCGAGGCGCGGGCGGGCGGGCCATCCTTGCCACGAGCGTCGAACGCCGCATGTTCGACGAGGCCGGAAAGCTCCAGTACTCGCACGGCCCCTACCCGGCCGCGGTCCGCGCCCTGGGCCACGAGCTCGACGTGCCGGTCATCGACCTGACCGTGTTCACCCGGTGGCTCTACACCTGGCTCGGCGAGGCGGAGTCGGCCGCGCTGTTCGTGCACGGCGCGGCCGCGGCGCGCGGCATCGACGTCGATCCCGCGCTGGCCAAGGACAACACCCACTTCACGACCGCGGGCGCCGCCGCCGTGGCGCGGTTCGTCGCGGAGCAGCTTCTGGCCCTGGACGGCGGCGGCGATGAAGTCGAACCCCTCGGGAAGTGGCTGGTGCGGCCTTGAGTTCGTACCGCAACCCGCTCGCCGCACCGACGGATCTCGAAGGCTGGGTGGCCGAGGGGCCGGCCGGGGTCGAGCATTCGGGTGGCGGCATGGTGCTGTCCAGCACCGCGGACGAAGCCGCCCTGGTGGCCGCCGGTCGGGGCGACCACGCGCACTTCACCTTCTGGTGCCCCGAGGTGTTCGACGCCGACGTCGAGATCTCGTGGGACTTCCGGCCGCTGTCCGGAGAGGGCCTGGCGATGCTCTTCTTCGCCGCCACGGGCACCGGCGGACGCGACCTGTTCGACCCGTCGCTGGCGCCGCGCACCGGGTACTACCCGCAGTACCACTCGGGCGACGTGTCGGCGTTTCACGTGTCCTATCTGCGCCGCAAGTGGCCCACCGAGCGGCGGTTCCGCACCTGCAATCTGCGCAAGAGCCCGGGGTTCCACCTGGTCGCGCAGAGCGCCGACCCCCTGCCCGGAGCGGAGGACGCCGACGGCCACTACCGCGTGCGCGTCACCAAGCGCGGCCCGGAGGTGTCGTTCGCGATCGACGGCCTGGAGCTGTTCACGTTCCACGACGACGAGCCGCTGGGGGCCGGACGGATCGGCTTCCGCCAGATGTCCCCGCTCGCGGCCCACTACCGCAATCTTGAGGTGAATCCGCTGTCATGAAGACCGCCGCCACTGTCGATGTTCCCCTGCGCTGGCTCGAAGACGCCCGGCCCGACCTCTCGGTTGGCGGTGTCAGCTGCGGCGTCCCGCTGGCCTGCGGCGCCGTCGCCGATACGGCGAAACTGGCGGTCGTCGATTCTGCGGGGACACCGGTGCCCGCCCAAACCTGGCCGCTGGCCACCTGGCCCGACGGCAGCGTGAAGTGGGCTGGCATTGCGCTCGGCGCGGGCCGCGAGCCCGCGGACGGCTACCGGGTCGTGGTTCGCGACCGCGGAGGCGCCGAGGATTCGGCGGACCGGGTCACCGTGACCGCGCTCGAGGACGGCTTCGAAGTCGACACCGGCGCGTGCCGGGTAGGCGTGCCCGACAATGGGCACGACATTGTCCGGTCCATGCGTGTCGGTGGCGCGGAGGTCGCGGTCTCGGGTCGGCTGGTCTCCAGTCGGCAGGACCATCCGGAACCCGACGTGCGCGGCCGGGCCTGCGCCGTCGGGCACGTCACCGGCTGCGTCGTGGAGCAGGACGGGCCGCTGCGCGCCGTCCTCCGGGTCGACGGGATCCACCGCGACGAGGCGGGCGACGGCCGCGAATGGCTGCCGTTCACGGTGCGGCTGGTGTTCGCCGCCGGAGCGCCGACCTTCAGGCTGATCCACTCCTTCGTCTGGGACGGCGACCCCGAGCGGGACTTCCTGTCGTCGCTCGGCCTGCGGTTCACCGTGCCGCTGCGGGCGGACCCACACGACCGGCACGTTCGCCTGGCGGGCGCCGATGGCGGGTTCCTGCGGGAGGCCGTGCGCGGGCTGACCGGGCTGCGCCGCGACCCGGGGGCCGAGGTGCGCGCCGCGCAGATCGAAGGGCGGGCCACTCCTCCCCCGCCGAACTGGGCGGGGTCCGTAGCGGATCTCGCGCGCTGGATCCCCTGCTGGGGCGACTACTCGCTGCGTCAGCTCACCGCCAACGGTTACACCATCCACAAGCGAACGGCCGCCGATCGGCCCTGGATCGACGTCGCGCAGGGTACGCGCGCGGACGGACTCGCCTACGTCGGCGACACGTCCGGCGGGCTGGCCGTCGGACTGACCGGATTCTGGCAATCCCACCCAACCGGCCTCGATGTGCGCGATGCCGACTCGGACGCGGCGACGCTGACCACCTGGCTGTGGTCGCCGGACGCCGCCCCGATGGACCTGCGGTTCTACCACGACGGACTCGGTCAGGAGAATTACGCCGACCAGCTCGACGCCCTCGAGATCACCTACGAGGACTACGAGCCCGGCTTCGGCACGGCACACGGCATCGGCCGCACCCACGAACTGACCGTGACTCCTTTCGCCGCAACGCCTCCGGTAGACGAGCTGGCACGCATCGCCGGCGCCACGGCCGTTCGTCCCCAGCTTGTGCCCACGCCACAGGCGCTGCACGCGGCCGGCGTGATGGGCGACTGGGATCTTCCCGACCGCGCCGATCCGCGCCGCGCCGCGCTCGAAGACCGGCTCGACTTCATGCTCGACTACTACATCGGGCAGGTCGATCAGCGCTCCTGGTACGGGTTCTGGAACTTCGGCGACGTCATGCACGCCTACGACGCCGACCGGCACACCTGGCGCTACGACGTCGGCGGGTACGCGTGGGACAACTCCGAGCTGTCGCCGGATCTGTGGCTGTGGACCTCGTTCCTGCGCACCGGCCGCGCGGACGTCTTCCGCCTCGCCGAACGCATGACCCGCCATACCGGGGATGTGGACGTCTACCATTCCGGGCCGTGGCAGGGGCTCGGCACTCGGCACAATGTCCAGCACTGGGGTTGCAGCGCAAAGCAACTGCGCATCTCCACGCCCGCGTACCGGCGGTGCCACTATTTCCTCACCGGAGACGAGCACACGCGCGACCTCATGCTGGAGCTGCGGGACTCCGACACCACCTTCCTTTCGATCGACCCCACCCGCAAGGTGCGACAAGACGCCGCCACGTACCAGCCGGAGCGCCACGCCCTGGCCGTCGGACTCGGCACCGACTGGAGCGCGCTCGCGGCGACCTGGCTGGCCGACTGGGAGATCACCGGGAACGAACGCTCCCGAGACCGACTCATCGGCACCATGAGCGACATCGGCGCACTGCCACACGGGTTCTTCACCGGGGAGGCGCTGTACGACCTGGACGCGGGCAGGTTCGACACCGCGCGCGACCGCGTGAACGTCTCCCACCTGTCCGCCGTGTTCGGACTGGTAGAGGTGTGCAGCGAGCTGGTGAGCCTGATCGACTCCGGCCAGATCGAGGCCCCAGGGTTCCGGGAGGCTTGGCTCCAGTACTGCCGGCTCTACCTCGCGTCGCCCGACGAGCAGCGGGCGGAACTGGGAGTGGCACCCTCGGGCATCCACTTGGAGCAGGCGCATTCGAGGCTCGCGGCCTATGCCTCGGACCGGACGGGCGACGACGCACTGGCCGAGCGGGCGTGGGAGGCGTACTTCAAGGGCGGCGAATTCATGGGCGACGCCTTCCGCGCGGTGCGGATCCTGCCGCCGGAAGTACTGTCCCCTGTGGATGAGACGCGCTCGCTGTACACCAACGACGCGGCCCAGTGCGGCCTCGCCACCATCCAGAACCTGGCCTTGATCGGCGATCAGCTCGGGATAGCTCCGAAAGGCCCGGACGAAATAGTCCGCCGCCAGGAAGGCACCTGACGGTTCTCGGGCGGCCGGTCCCGGGCGGCTGAAGGTTCGGTGGCCGGGTCCGCGACCCGAAGTCGGTCACGGAACCCCAGGTCAGGCTCATTTCTCGATTTCCGACTGTGATGGCGGTCATTTTTCTTGGTCGGGGCGTTGACTGTTCCATAAGTTCAGTGTTTACTGAACAAATCGCAATTGCGGAACATCCCGTAACTACAGACCAAAGGAGGGTCGAGATGACCGCCCCCGCCATCCGCGTCGCAGGCCTCAGCAAGAACTACGGAAAGCACGTCGCCCTCACGGACCTCAACCTCGAAGTCCAGCCCGGCGAGGTGTTCGGCTTCCTCGGCCCCAACGGCGCCGGCAAGTCGACCACGATCCGCATCCTGCTCGACCTCATCCGCCCCACCGCCGGCCGCATCGAGGTCCTCGGCACCGACCCCCGCACCGGCGGGGCCGCCCTGCGCGAGCGCATCGGATACCTGCCCGGCGAACTCGAGATCGAAGGCCGCAACACCGCCCGCGAACTCCTGGGCTTCCTCGCCGACCAGCGGGGCACCGTCGCGAAGCGCCGCATCGAAGAACTGGCCGAGCTGCTCGACCTCGACCTGGCCAAGCACGTCGGCAAGATGTCGAAGGGCAACAAGCAGAAGGTCGGCATCATCGCCGCCTTCATGCACCGCCCCGACCTGCTCGTCCTCGACGAGCCCACCTCCGGACTCGACCCGCTGCTCCAGCAGCGCTTCCTCGGCCTGGTCCGCGAGGCCGCCGACAATGGACAGACCGTCTTCATGTCCTCGCACATCCTCTCTGAGGTCCAGGACACCGCCGACCGGGCCGTGATCATGCGCGCCGGGAAGCTCCTGGGCACCGAGAACGTCGAGGACCTGCGCCGACGCTCGCCGCGGTCGGTCGAGCTGGTCTTCGCCGAACCGGTCGACGAGGCCGAGTTCGCGGGGCTGCCCGGGCTGCGCGATCTCCACGTCGACGGCCGCACCCTCAAGTGCACCACCGAAGGCGAGGTCGACGACCTGTTCAAGGCCGCCGCCAAGCACCGGATCCAGAGCGTCCTGTCGACCGAACCGGACCTCGAAGCGATCTTCTTCAGCCTCTACGGCCGCTGAGACCCGACACCGAAGCCCCCACCCCCGCAAAGACTGAGAAGGAGCAACCGCCATGACCCGTTCGATCTTCACCCAGACCCTGAAGGAACAGCGCCGCGGCCTCATCGGCTGGTCGATCGCCCTGTTCGCCGTCCCGATGATGTACGTCCCGTCCTATGAGTCCTTCGCCGAGCAGGGCGCCCTCGACATGGAAGGCGGCGGCATCTACGACGCGATGGGCATGGGCGACTTCAACACTGCCGCCGGCTACCTCGACTCGACGATGTTCTCCCTGATGGGCCCGCTGCTACTCCTGATCTTCGCGATCACCTTCGGAGCCCGCACCGCGTCCCAGGAGGAGAGCGGCACGCTCGACCTGATCCTGGCCCAACCGGTCAGCCGCACCAAGGTCCTCGCCCAGCGCTTCGCGGCCCTGACCGTCCAGACCGCAATCGTCACCGGCGTCTTCGGCGCGGCGATCTTGGCCGGGGCCTCGGCCGGGAACATGGACCTCCCGGCCGGCAATATCCTCGCCGCCGTAGTCGGGACGGGCCTGCTGGCCTTGGCCTTCGGCGCCATCACGCAGATGGTCGGCGCCCTGACCGGACACCGGGCCTCCGCGATCGGGATCTCCGCGATCATCGCCGTCGCCGGCTACTTCGCCAACAACCTCGGTGGCATGGACCCTGACACCGAGTGGCTGCGATACCTGTCGCCGTTCTACTACGCGACCGGCGACTCGCCGCTGACCAACGGTTGGAACCTCGGACTCATCGCGGTCCTGGTCATCCTCCCGATGGCGACCCTGGCGCTGTCACTGTCGACGTTCAACCGCAGAGACCTTGCTGTATGAACACCCACCGCGGGGTGGGCCCAGCTACTGGGCCCACCCCGCATCGCTCGTTTTGACACTAAGGAAGGAATACTGAACCGATGGCCAGCTCAGAGCAAGAGAACATCAGCGCGACTCCCGAGGAGCTCGCCTTCGTCGAAGAATTCGCGCTCGCCATGGAGCGTCTCGGTCTGGTTCGCATGACCGGCCGCACCATCGGCTGGCTTCTCGTGTGCGACCCTCCCGAACAGACCTTCGGGCAGATCGCCGATGTCCTTCAGGCCTCCAAGGGTTCGATCTCCACGGCGCTGAAGTTCCTCACCACCGCCGGCTGGGTCACCAAGAGCTCCAAGCCCGGTGACCGCAAGGACTACTACACCGTCCGACCCGGCGCCATGGCCGACCTGGTCAAAGCCCAGAGCGGCCAGTACGCCGGATTCGCCGACGTCCTCGCCAAGGGCCTGGATTCGTTCGGCGACCTGCCTCCGGAGAAGACCGAGCGGGTCCGCGAGATGCACGAGCTGTTCTCGTGGCTCGCCGAGGAGATCCCGGCGATGATGGAACGCTGGGACCGCGAGCACGGCAAGTAGCAGGAACGCCGCTCAGGTAGGTGGGCGCGATTCCTCATCCTCGGTCCTGTCGAGCCAGCCGGGCCAGACGCCGGCGGTGTCGGCGTCGGCCCGGCGGAGCCTGCCGCCGAGGTGCATCGCCCGCCAGACCCCGCGGTAGCCGGGCAGTACTCCCGAACCGAGTCCGCGGCCAGGGCGGCCAGGCCGCGCCAGCCGGTCACGGCGCCGACGACTCAGAGAGCTATCTCCCACGAGTTTGACATTGACACGGTGACAAGGTCTTTACTTGATGGCGGAGGTGGTCCCCATGAATACCGCGCACGCGAATCCGCTGGACCCGCACCTGATCCCGGCCCTGTCCGCCCGCGACTCCTCGACGCGGCTCAAGGCCGCTCTCGCTGCCGGCACCCATCCCGAGCCCGCGCTGGTCGACACCCTCGTGGCGCGGTGTGCGATCGAGCCCGACTTCTTCGTGCGCGACATGCTCACGTGGGCGCTGACCCAGCTCCCGTCGGACCTCACCGTCCCGAGACTGCGCGCGGAGCTGGGCTCGGAGCGCGCTCAGGCCCGGAGCCAGGCCCTGCACACACTGTCCAAGATCGGGGACGCGAGTGTGTGGCCCGCGATCACGCGGTCCCTGCTGCGCGATGCCGACGACGAGGTCGCCCGGAGCGCCTGGCGGGCCGCCGCCGTCCTCGTGCCCGACGGGCAGAAGCATGAATTGGCCGAGGAACTGGCCGCCTCGCTCGGTCGCGGCGACCGGGAAACCCAGCTCAGCCTCAGTCGCGCCCTCGTCGCGCTCGGAGCGGTGATCGAGCCGGTGCTGCGGACGGCGATGGCGAGTGACGATCCGGGCGTCCGCGCGCATGCGAGCGCCACGGAGCGGCTGCTGCGAGACCCGGACGCCGGTTTCGAGCTGGCCATTGCCGATGCGAAGCGGATCTTCGCGCTCGGCGGGGAACGGGAGGCGTGAACCGTGCTGATCGGGGAGGTCGCTCGCCGCTCGGGCGTGAGCACCAGGATGCTCAGGCATTACGATGCCCTCGGACTGGTGCGGCCGTCCGACCGTACGGTGAGCGGCTACCGCGAATACGCCGACGAGGACATCCGGCGGATCTTCCACGTGGAGAGCCTGCGGACCCTGGGCCTGTCGCTGCGTCAGATCGGACTCGTGCTGGAAGACCCGGGTTTCGCACCGGCCACGCTCATCGGCGACCTCATCCGGGAGGCCGAAGTGCGCCTGAGCCGGGAGCGGGAACTACTCAAGCGGCTCCGCGCGGTCGACGCGTCGGAGCCGTTCGGCTGGGAGGACGTCCTGCGCATCGTCGAACTCCTGCACGGTCTGGGCTCGCCGAGCGCCTCCCGTCGACAGCAGGCCGTGCTTGCGCCGGCGGCCGAGGTCCACGCCGAGCTGCTGACCGAAGCGATCCTGGCCGAAAGCGACCCGCACGTCGCCGGGGCCCTGCGGTGGGCGCTCGCCAGGGCGGACCACGACGTTGTGGCGAGCCTGGCAACCGGCCTGGAATCGGAGAACGTCGAGGTCCGGCGGAGCGCGGCACTGGCGCTGGCCGAGATCCCCGGTGACGAGGCGGCCGCGGTCCTTGCGGGGGCGCTCGAGGACACGGACGCGACGGTCCGCGGGCACGCCACCCTGGCGCTCGGAGCGCGCGGGAGGCCAGAAGCGGTGCCGCGACTCGTCGGCATGGTGGTCGAGGGGGCGAACGACGTCGAAGCGTCCGAGGTCCTGGGGGCGATGGCCGCCGATCCCGAAAGGGCCGACCGGATCAGGAGCGCACTGGTCGATGAGCTCGACGCCGCTGCTAGGGAACCGGCGGTGCGGATGCGACTGGTCCAGGCGGTCGCCGAGCTGCCGACAGACATCGCGCTGGAGGTCCTCCACGGACTGGCCGACGACGAAGACCGGACCGTGGCCCGCACCGCCACCGCCCTAGCGGGAATGCTCGAAAAGCGGGGACGCTAGCGGCGGCCGAAACGAGCGGGGGGTAGGAATGGCCGGTCAGGGTCCTGCCGGGGTGCCCTGCCGGGGTGGCCTGCCGGGGTGGGGCTGGCCGTCGGTGCAGGTTCGAGCTCGCAGCGATGGCAAGGTGGCCGGTCTGTCGCCGATGCGTCGCGGCGTCGGCCCGCGCTTCCCTTGCGGTTCAGGCGGTCAACGATGGAGTGGTGGCGGGCTGGGCATTGGTGCGCCGCCGAGGCCGGGTGGCATTTCCCTTGCCGTTCAGGCTCGCAGCGACGGGGGGACGGGGAAGGCCGGTCGGGGTGGCCTGCCGGGGCCGGGCCGGATTGGGCCGGGCGGAGCCGGTGTGGGGTGTGGTGGGGGCGCTGGCCGGTGCCGGTGGCCTCTGCCGCCGGTCCTTGCGTGAGGGTGTGCCGGCGGGGGCAGGGGCGAGGCGCAGTCGGCTTCGAGTCTGTCATGGTCTGCATGGCTGTCATGGTCATCTTGCCTCCCTTCCCGTGTCCCGCTTCGGGCATCACACATCGGCCCTCGGTCTTCGTGCCGCTCGGACCTGCTCGGACCTGCTCGCCCCTCTCTCTTCAGGGGCTTCGCGGCCCGGGCCGGTCCGTTCCGGCCCGGTGAAGCCCACCGGGGCGCCTCCCGCTCGCCGGTTCGCCCGGGAGCGCGTCAAGCCCGCCCAGGAGCATCCCGCTGACGGGGCTCCCGTTCACCGGTCCGTTCCGCTGACCGGCCCTGTTCCGGTGGCACGGTGCCGTTCAACGAGCGTCCCGCTCACCGGCCGGTCCGGTCGAGCGCAGCCCCGCCATCGAGGCGTGCTCACCGGCCGGTCCGACCGTGTCCTGGCCGCTTCCCTCCCGTGCCCCCTCTGGTGTGCAGGCGGGTTCGGTCCGGGAGGCTCCCCGGGC